>NZ_CP175675.1:0-430000 GCF_030910025.2 Enterococcus sp. SB12
ATGGTATCCCTCGATGCTTTATGGAATGAATTAAAAGCAACATACCAAAAGGATTTATCGCCTGCTAGCTATAATACATGGATCGAAACAGCGAACCCTCGAACCCTTGATCAAAACCAGCTCGTTGTTGAGGTTCCTAGCAAGATTCATAAAGAATATTGGGAAAAAAACCTGGCGACAAAAATCGTTGAAGTCGGTTATATGTTATCAGGAAATGAGATTATCCCTCGCTTTATTACTGGCGAAGAAGCAGAGCAAGAAGAAGTTATAGAAGAAAAAAATCCAAAAGTTGTGGCACCTAGTCCGCTAAAAAAAGCCATGCTGAACCCTAAATATACCTTTGATACGTTTGTCATTGGTAAAGGAAACCAGATGGCTCATGCAGCAGCGCTCGTTGTAGCAGAAGATCCAGGTTCTATTTATAACCCGCTCTTCTTTTATGGAGGCGTGGGACTTGGTAAGACTCACTTGATGCATGCAATTGGTCATCAAATGCTGCAAAGTCAGCCTAATGCCAAAGTAAAATATGTAAGCAGTGAAACTTTTGCTAATGATTTCATCAATTCGATCCAAAACAAAACAGCAGAAGAGTTCCGTCAAGAATATCGAAATGTTGATTTACTGCTAGTGGATGACATTCAATTTTTTGCAGAAAAAGAAGCTACGCAAGAAGAGTTTTTCCATACTTTCAATGCCTTGTACAATGAAGGGAAACAAATCGTACTAACCAGTGATCGGTTGCCAAACGAGATTCCGAAACTGCAAGAACGCCTTGTTTCTCGCTTTGCATGGGGGCTGTCTGTTGATATTACACCGCCGGATCTTGAAACAAGAACAGCGATTTTACGTAAAAAAGCGGCGGCTGAACGTCTAGAGATCCCAGATGACACACTAAGCTACATCGCAGGACAAATTGATTCTAACATTCGTGAATTAGAAGGTGCGCTTGTTCGAGTGCAAGCTTTTGCTGCGATGAATAGTGAAGATATTTCGACTAGTCTAGCTGCAGACGCACTGAAAACTTTAAAATCAGGAAAAGGACATCCTCAATTGTCAATCCTGCAGATCCAAGAAGAAGTGGCAAAGTATTATCACATCCAATTGAAAGATCTCAAAGGAAAGAAACGCGTCAAATCTATTGTTGTTCCTAGACAAATCGCTATGTATTTGGCACGTGAGCTCACAGATAATTCTTTACCGAAAATCGGAGCTGAATTCGGTGGCAAGGATCATACAACGGTTATCCATGCTCATGAAAAAATCCAGCAGCTGATGGATTCTAGTGTCAGTATGCAAAATGAAGTATCAGAAATCAAAAACTTTTTACTAAATTAATTTGTCGATTCTATCAACTGAAAATAGCATGTGGATAAAAGAAAAAAACGTTCAAAAGTTATACACACTTTTTCCACAGCTGTTTTTTCGGTTCTCTCTTACGTTTTTTGAGTTTTCCACAGAATCAACATGCCCTATTACTTTTATTATTCTTTTTAACTAATAATAAATAAACAAACATTCAAAGGAGATACATCATGAAAGTTACTTTAAACCGAGCTAGCTTTATGCAGGAATTGCAAACTGTTCAACGAGCTATTTCAAGCAAAACCACGATCCCTATTTTGACAGGTGTAAAAATCACACTGACACAAGAAGGTTTGACTTTGACGGGGAGCAACGCTGATATATCAATTGAAACTTTTTTGTCTGTTGAAAACGAAAAAGCAAATATGCAAATCGAATCTACTGGTTCCATTGTTTTACAAGCACGTTTCTTTAGCGAAATCATTCGGAGACTTCCTGAAGAAACATTTACTTTAGAAGTTTTAGAAAATAAACAAGTAGCGATCACTTCTGGAAAAGCGAATTTTATCGTAAATGGATTAGATGCAGATAACTATCCTCATCTTCCTGTTGTCGAAAGCCATAACCAGATGAAATTACCTGTACACGTATTGACTAAACTAATCAACGAAACAGTTTTTGCTGTCTCACAACATGAGAGTCGTCCAATCTTGACAGGTGTGCATTTCATTTTATCTGATAATTCTTTATTGGCTGTAGCTACTGATTCTCACCGTCTAAGTCAACGCGTGATTCCAGTAGAACAAGCGGCTGATCATTTTGATATTGTTATTCCTGGAAAAAGTTTGATCGAATTATCTCGCTCATTAACAAATGAAGAAGAAATCGTCGAAATCAGCATTATGGAAAACCAAGTGTTGTTCAAAACAGAAACGATGTATTTCTATTCCCGTTTGCTAGAAGGAAACTATCCTGATACCAATCGTTTGATTCCTTCAAGTTTTAATACAGAGGTTGAATTTTCTGTTCCTAGCTTTTTAGCGGCGATCGAACGGGCTTCTTTACTTTCTCATGAAGGCCGTAACAACATCGTTCGTTTATCTATTCGTCCAGATGCGGTTGTTTTATACGGAAATTCGCCAGAAATCGGGAAAGTAGAAGAAAGCTTGAGTTATACAGCAAGCAGTGGCGATCCATTAGATATTTCTTTCAATCCGGATTATATGAAAGCAGCGTTGCGTGCATTTGGAGATATGAGCATCAAAGTGAAATTTATCTCTGCTATTCGTCCATTTACATTGGAACCAACGGAAGATGGCGTTCAATTTATTCAGCTGATTACTCCTGTACGTACAAATTAACAATGATTTTCAATGTTCTTGAAAATTTAATTGAAAAGAAATAGAAAAAATAAAATTTTAAACAGAAGGCCCTAAAATCTCTTTTAAGGCTTTCTGTTTATTTTTGTTTAAATCACCTTTTTTAGATTAAATCGTCTTATATGGAAAAATATATGGATAAATTTGTTTTATTGCGAAAAAAAAGGTATAATAGAGTATACTTTTAATAATGAAAATGAGGGATGGGCATTGAAACAACAAGTCATTCTAAATACGGAATTCATGACGTTGGGCCAAATGTTGAAAGAAGTCACAGTTATCGGTAGTGGCGGACAAGCAAAATGGTATTTGGCAGAAAACACTGTGTTAGTCGATGGCGAACCAGAAAATCGTCGTGGACGTAAACTTTATCCCGGCATGATGGTTGAAGTTCCAGAAGTAGGAACTTTTTTTATGGTAAAAAAAGGAAACGACGATAATGAGGCTGAATAAGCTGTATTTAAAAAATTATCGAAATTACGAAGAGCTGAACACCGAATTTTCCAAGAACCTCGTCATCTTTTTAGGAGAAAATGCGCAAGGAAAAACGAATCTTTTGGAAAGTATCTACGTATTAGCTATGACGCGAAGTCATCGGACAAGTAGTGAGCAGGAATTGATTGGCTGGACTGACGATCAGGCGATGATTCAAGGAGAGATCACAAAAGGTTCATCCACTCTTCCATTAGAAATCTTATTATCTAAAAAAGGCCGAAAAACCAAGATCAACCATATCGAACAAAAAAAGTTAAGTACTTACGTGGGACAAATGAATGTCATTTTATTTGCACCAGAAGATCTTTCTTTAGTAAAAGGCAGCCCGCAGATCAGGCGGAAGTTTTTAGATATGGAATTAGGCCAGATCAATCCAATCTATCTTTATGATCTTGTCCAATACCAAGCAATTTTGAAACAAAGAAACCAGTATTTAAAGCAATTGAATGAAAAAAAACAAACTGATTTGCTTTATTTGGATATTTTGTCCGAACAACTAGCAGCGTTTGGCAGCAAAGTATTGAAAGCAAGAGCACAGTTCGTCAAGCGATTGAAGTTTTGGGCTAATTCTTTGCATCAGCAAATCACCCATCAAAAAGAGCAGCTGGAAATCGAGTATCTCACCGCAGTCGATTCTTTAGAAACACATACGCAAGAGCAAATCCAAGAACAATTTCTCGCACTTTTGAACCAAAATAAAAAGAAAGACCTTTTTCGGGGAACAACGACAGTTGGTCCTCATCGTGACGATCTTTCCTTTTTTATTAATCAGAAAAATGTGCAGACTTATGGATCGCAAGGACAGCAAAGAACAACTGCACTAAGTGTCAAATTAGCAGAAATCGATTTGATTAAAGAAGAGACAGGGGAATATCCAATCCTTTTGTTAGATGATGTGATGAGCGAGCTGGATGATAGTCGTCAACTCCATCTGCTAGAAACAATCGAAGGAAAAGTTCAAACGTTCTTAACAACAACGACACTTGACCATGTAAAAAATAAAATGACTGTTGAACCTGAGATTTTTTATGTTCAACAAGGGAAACTAAAAGGAGAAGAAACTGAATGACAGAAGAAAGAAGTTTAGTAGAACGCGCTAAAGAGTATGATGCCAGTCAGATTCAAGTACTTGAAGGACTTGAAGCCGTTCGTAAACGACCTGGCATGTATATCGGTTCGACTAGTTCTGAGGGTCTGCATCACCTTGTTTGGGAAATTGTCGATAATTCGATCGATGAAGTATTAGCAGGTTTTGCAACGAAAATCCATGTGATTATTGAAAAAGACAACAGTATCACCGTTATTGACGACGGTCGGGGGATACCTGTAGATATCCAGGCAAAAACTGGACGTCCTGCAGTTGAAACGGTCTTTACTGTTTTACATGCTGGAGGAAAATTCGGCGGTGGTGGGTACAAAGTTTCTGGTGGACTTCACGGAGTAGGATCTTCTGTTGTTAACGCGCTTTCTACACAGCTTGATGTCAAAGTATACAAAGAAGGAAATGTGTACTATCAAGAATATCGTCGTGGAGCTGTAGTGGACGACTTAAAGATTATCGAACAAACGGATCGCCATGGAACAACGGTTCACTTTACGCCAGACCCTGAAATTTTTACAGAGACAACTGAGTTTGATTTTTCAAAATTGGCTACCCGGATCCGTGAACTTGCTTTCTTGAACCGCGGGATGCGTATATCGATTGAAGACAAACGAGAAGAAGAACCAGTCATCAATGAATACCATTATGACGGCGGGATCAAAAGTTATGTCGAATACTTGAATGCAAACAAAACCGTGATTTTTCCAGAACCTGTATATTTGGAAGGTGAACAGCAAGATATCGCAGTTGAAGTCTCTATGCAATATACAGACGGCTACCATTCCAATATCATGAGTTTTGCCAACAATATCCATACGTATGAAGGCGGAACACATGAATCAGGATTCAAGACTGCTTTAACTCGTGTGATAAATGATTATGCCCGAAAACAAAAGCTGATGAAAGAAAATGACGACAACTTGACCGGTGAAGACGTGCGAGAAGGATTGACAGCTGTTATTTCTATCAAGCATCCTGACCCTCAATTCGAAGGACAAACAAAAACAAAATTGGGCAATTCCGAAGTACGGACAGTCACTGATCGGTTATTTAGCGAACATTTCATGAAATTCTTGCTGGAAAACCCAAGTGTGGGCCGTCAAATTGTTGAAAAAGGATTACTAGCTTCCAGAGCTCGTCTAGCAGCGAAACGTGCGCGTGAAGTAACGAGACGTAAAGGTGCTTTAGAGATTAGTAATCTACCAGGAAAATTAGCGGACTGCTCTAGCAACGATCCTGAAAAATGCGAATTGTTCATCGTCGAAGGAGATTCGGCCGGCGGATCAGCTAAGCAAGGTCGTAATCGAGAGTTTCAAGCCATCTTGCCTATTCGTGGGAAAATCTTGAATGTTGAAAAAGCAAGCATGGACAAGATCTTGGCAAATGAAGAGATCCGGTCTTTATTTACTGCTATGGGTACAGGGTTTGGAGAAGATTTTGATGTATCGAAAGCTCGTTACCACAAATTAGTTATCATGACTGATGCCGATGTCGACGGCGCGCATATCCGTACATTGCTGCTGACTCTTTTTTATCGTTACATGCGTCCTATTGTTGAAGCTGGATACGTCTATATTGCTCAGCCACCTTTATACGGGGTAAAACAAGGGAAGAATATTACGTATGTACAACCAGGAAAAAATGCAGAAGAAGAGTTGAAACAAGTCGTTGCTTCACTTCCTGCCTCACCAAAACCAAGCGTTCAGCGTTATAAAGGACTTGGAGAAATGGATGATCATCAACTATGGGAAACAACTATGGACCCAAGCAATCGGATGATGGCCCGCGTCAGTGTGGACGATGCTATTGCAGCAGATCAGATATTTGAAATGTTGATGGGGGATCGAGTAGAACCACGTCGTGCATTCATCGAGGAAAATGCACACTATGTGAAGAACTTAGATATTTAATCATGAAGGAGGAAAAAGAATGAGTGAAGAAATCAGAGAAAACATCCATGATGTAAATCTAACCAGCGAAATGAAAGACTCCTTCATCGATTATGCGATGAGTGTTATTGTCGCACGTGCACTTCCTGATGTCAGAGATGGTCTGAAACCCGTTCATCGCCGTATTTTATACGGCATGAACGAATTAGGTGTAACACCGGATAAAGCCCATAAAAAATCTGCCAGAATCGTCGGAGATGTCATGGGTAAATACCATCCTCATGGAGACAGTGCGATCTATGAGTCAATGGTACGGATGGCGCAGCCATTCAGCTACCGTTATATGCTAGTGGATGGTCATGGAAACTTTGGTTCTGTTGACGGTGACGGTGCCGCTGCTATGCGTTATACCGAAGCACGGATGAGCAAAATCGCTACAGAAATGCTGCGTGATATCAATAAGAACACTGTTGATTTCCAAAGCAACTATGATGACACAGAAAAAGAACCCGTTGTATTACCTGCTCGCTTCCCTAATCTTTTGGTGAACGGAACGACGGGGATCGCCGTGGGTATGGCAACGAATATCCCACCTCATAATTTGTCTGAGGTAGTAGCGGCTATCGATTTGCTGATGGATAATCCTGATGTGACGACCAATGAATTGATGGAAGTATTACCTGGACCAGATTTTCCAACAGGTGGTTTGGTCATGGGAAAATCAGGAATCCGAAGAGCGTATGAAACAGGTAAAGGTTCTATTACCGTACGTGCAAAAGTTGAGATCACTGAGATGCCAAATGGCAAAGAACGGATCCTCGTGACGGAATTACCTTATATGGTCAATAAAGCAAAATTGATTGAACGGATTTCTGAGTTGCACAGAGACAAGCGTATCGAAGGAATTACGGATTTGCGGGATGAATCTTCCCGTGAAGGCATGCGAATTGTCATTGACGTTCGTCGTGACGCCAGCGCATCAGTTATTTTGAATAACTTATACAAATTGACATCCTTGCAGAATTCATTTGGATTCAATATGTTGGCAATCGAAAAAGGCGTGCCGAAAGTTTTAAGTTTGAAACAAATCCTTGAAAATTATATCGAACATCAACGCGAAGTCATCACACGACGGACGGTCTTTGAAAAAGAAAAAGCAGAAGCAAGAGCACACATCTTAGAAGGTTTGCGTATTGCTTTGGATCATATCGATGAAATCATTGCGATTATCCGCGGGTCTAAATCAGATGACGAAGCAAAAGCAACAATGATCGAACGGTTCGATTTATCCGATCGCCAATCACAAGCTATCTTAGATATGCGTTTGCGTCGATTGACCGGTTTGGAACGGGAAAAAATCGAAAATGAATATCAAGAACTATTGAAACTGATTGAAGATTTGACTGACATTCTGGCAAGACCCGAACGTGTCACAGAAATCATCAAGAATGAATTAGCAGACTTGAATCAACGATTTGGTGATAAACGACGCACAGAATTACTAGTCGGTGAGGTCTTAAGTCTAGAAGATGAAGATTTGATTGAAGAAGAAGAAATCGTTATTACATTGACAAACAATGGTTATATCAAACGTTTGGCAAATAATGAATTCAGAGCTCAACGAAGAGGCGGGCGTGGTGTCCAAGGAATGGGTATCCACAATGACGACTTCGTCAAGAATCTAGTTTCTTGTTCTACCCATGATACATTGTTATTCTTTACGAATAACGGAAAAGTGTATCGGGCAAAAGGATACGAAATTCCAGAATACGGGCGTACAGCCAAAGGAATCCCAATCATCAATTTGCTGGGTATCGACTCGAGTGAAAGCATCCAAGCAAT
This sequence comes from Enterococcus sp. SB12, assembly GCF_030910025.2. Taxonomy (NCBI): domain Bacteria; kingdom Bacillati; phylum Bacillota; class Bacilli; order Lactobacillales; family Enterococcaceae; genus Enterococcus; species Enterococcus sp. SB12. Next base: position 8,010 of record NZ_CP175675.1, read on the forward strand.
TATTGCGGTGACGGGAGAAGCAGAAGAAGGCCACTATCTCTTCTTTACGACGCGTCAAGGTACAGTTAAACGTACGTCTGTCACTGCTTTCGCTAACATCCGAAGCAATGGCCTGATTGCAATTGGTTTGAAAGAAGATGACGAATTAGTCAATGTTCTATTGACAGACGGACAGTCAAATATCATCATTGGCACACATAACGGTTACTCTGTGACCTTCAAAGAAGAAGCAGTCCGCGATATGGGACGTACAGCTTCCGGCGTCAGAGGGATACGTCTGCGTGAGGAAGATTACGTCGTTGGGGCAGCCCTGATGAAGGAAGACCAAGAAGTACTAGTGATTACAGAAAAAGGTTACGGAAAACGGACCAAAGTATCGGAATATCCAGTGAAAGGCCGCGGAGGTAAAGGAATCAAAACGGCGAATATCACTGAAAAAAATGGTCCACTAGCCGGATTGACCACTGTTTCTGGAAATGAAGACATCATGCTGATTACAGATAAAGGTGTGATTATCCGTTTCAACGTATCGACTGTTTCTCAAACTGGACGTTCAACATTGGGTGTACGTTTGATGAAGATGGAAGCTGATACGAAAGTCGTCACAATGGCAGCAGTCGAGCCAGAAGCGGTAGAACAAACAGTTGAAGAGCAAGCAACAGAAGAATAATCATAAAGATGAAGTGTTTAAGTTAGCAAGGAGGTTGTGACAGAAGTGGGCAACTTCAAGAAATAAGAAGGAATTTACGAAAATTGCTTTTCAAATTTTTGTGAAATTTCGGCTTATTTCCGTAGAAGCTACTTCTGGAACACCGTTTAGGAGGTTGTGAAAAAGCTGCTCTGCATCAAGCAGTAAGAACAATCAGATAAAAATAGCACTCCATATTTTTCATCTGATTGGGTTTAGTGCCGTAGATGCAAGCTTTTGAACACCGTTTAAGGAAGAGGTCGTGAGCCTGCCGTTTCACTCTGAGTCACAAGGATCAATTTCAAAAAACAGCTTCTCATGTTTGTTGAATATTGTGACTTGTGGCCGAGGAGTTGGCAGGAGAACACCGTTTATTCGAAAAAAGGGAACTGCGACAAGACTTTTGTCACAGTTCCCTTGCTCGCTTTTTTGATTAATTGAATTTCTCTTAAAATATTTGAAACTGTTTATTCTGTATTGCTTTTGACCAAAATAGAGTGTATAATCAAAGCTTGTGAGTAGTCTAATTAATTAGATAACTCTCCTTGCTCTTAGGAACCTAAGAGCCGAAAGTCCACAGGGAGGTGAATATCAATGGAAAACACGAAATATGAAATCATGTACATTATTCGTCCAAACATTGATGAAGAAGCAAAAACTGCTTTAATCGAACGTTTCGATGCAATCTTGAAAGATAACGGAGCAGAAGTTATCGAATCAAAAGATTGGGAAAAACGCCGTTTCGCTTATGAAATGAACGGTTACCGTGAAGGTATCTATCACATCGTTAAAGTATCTTCTCCATCATCAGCAAATGCTGTCAGTGAATTTGACCGTCTTGCTAAAATCAACGACGATATCATTCGTCACATGATTGTTAAAGAAGAAGCTTAATTGTTGTTTCATGTGAAACAATAGAAAAACGATGAGAGGAGATGACTATTTTGATTAATAATGTTGTATTAGTTGGACGTCTGACGAAAGATCCAGATTTGCGTTACACAGCAAGTGGTACGGCAGTCGCAACATTTACTTTGGCTGTGAATCGTAATTTTACAAACCAAAGCGGCAATCGCGAGGCTGATTTTATCAACTGTGTGATTTGGCGCAAATCAGCAGAAACTTTAGCAAACTATGCTCGTAAAGGAACACTTTTAGGTGTTACTGGACGTATCCAAACTCGTTCTTATGATAATCAGCAAGGACAACGTGTATACGTAACAGAAGTAGTAGCTGACAACTTCCAATTGCTGGAAAGTCGTTCTGCATCTGAAAATCGCCAACAAAGCGGCGGATTCCAAAGTTCTGGTCAATCAGCTGGCGGATTTGGCGGAAACAATAACTCTAATCAAACATCTCAATCATCCAACGGTATGCCTGATTTCGACCGTGATACTTCTGACCCATTCGGCTCAAGTTCAACGATCGACATTTCAGATGATGATTTACCATTCTAAACGAATTTGATAGGAGGGAAATAGAATGGCACAACAAAGAAGAGGCGGACGTAAACGTCGTAAAGTAGACTACATTGCTGCTAACCATATTGAATATATCGATTATAAAGATATCGAATTACTAAAAAGATTTATTTCAGAACGCGGTAAAATCTTGCCACGTCGTGTAACTGGTACAGGCGCTAAAAACCAACGTAAAATTACTGTTGCAATCAAACGCGCACGTATCATGGGCTTGCTACCTTTCGTTAGCGAAGACTAATGAATCCGAGGAATTGAATGACTGATCCTTTTGATCAGCTATTCAATTCTTTTTTTTCTGTAAAAATAACCGATATTCGTTTAGTCGCTTGAATGACGAAAGTTATGGTAAAATCAAGTTAGTCATATATGGGAGGAAAATTATGGAAAATAAAAACAATCATTTATCCCCAAAACCTCTCTTCCTTATCCTGTTTATACTAATCGAAGTATTGGTAGTCTTAATTTTACCATTTCGTTTTGTTAGCGCTTCGGTCATTCTTTTGATGAATTTATGGGGCGTTCGCTATTGGTTGAAAATGAAACGCTGGCTTACTTTAAATAAACGTGAAAAAATCCAGCAGGCTTCGACCGTAGCCGAAACAAATCTGGCTTATGTCTCAGAAGTCATGCCTGTAGGAGTGATTGCTTATCAGCCATCAAGCCAAAAAATCGAATGGCTCAATCCTTTAGCATTGAAAGTCAAAGATCAAAGTGGATTAACAGAGGAAGAATTGTTAGATACTTTTTTTACTGCAAAAGAAAAAAAGAAAAACCAAGTCTATCTAGCAGATAAAACATTTCAGTTTGATATGGATACAGTAAAGGGTGTCGTTTATTTTAATGATATCACCCAAAACCAGTTATTGAAACTTCATCAGGCGAACAGTCAGCCAGTGATCGGTATTTTATCTATTGATAACTATGCAGATGCTATTGATAAATTGGATGACAAAGAGATTTCTTATTTGAACTCTTTCGTCACTACACTTGTTTCTGACTGGATGAATGAATACCATGTCTTTTTCAAAAGAATCAACGCAGAACGGTTTTTCTTCGTCGCACAGATGATCGATCTGAAAAAGATGATGGATAAAAAATTTGATTTGTTGGACCGCTTTCGAGCAGAAGCTGAAAAACAGAGCTCACCTATCACCTTGAGTATGGGGATTGCTTATGGCGCGAGATCCCTCGATGAAATCGGTGGAGAAGCTCAGAACAATTTAGATGTTGCTCTAGTCCGCGGAGGCGACCAAGTTGTCGTGAAAGAGGTAAAAGAAGGTGCAAAACCTGTTTATTATGGCGGTAAATCAGCTAAGAATGTCAAACGCACGCGCGTCCGTTCTCGAGCGATGAGTACCGCTTTGCGCCGGATTTTTGATGAAACAGGCGATGTGTTCATCATGGGACACAAATTTCCGGATATGGATGCTTTAGGCTCTGCTTTTGGTGTCAGTTGTCTTGCACGCTTCAACCAGAAAAAGGCTTATATCGTTATCAACGAGAACGAAATCATTCCAGATGTAGAACGTTGTCTCGAAGAAATCCATAAACATCCAGAATTAGAAATGCAATTGATCTCTCCAGAACGCGCCATAGAGCTGAAAAAAGATGAAGACCTCATCGTGATGGTGGATTATCATAAACCTTCTCTATCGATCTCTCAGAGCCTATATGAGCAATTTGATAAGATCGTGATCATTGATCATCACCGCCGAGGGGAAGAGTTTCCAAGCAAGCCTTTGCTGACTTATATCGAATCTTCAGCCTCTTCCGCTTCAGAGCTAGTTTCTGAGCTGATCCAATACCAAAGCAGCAAAACGAATCGCTTAGATCGCTTTGAGGCCACACTATTACTTGCAGGGATGGTTGTAGATACGAATAGTTTCAATGTTCGTACAACTGCACGAACTTTTGATGTTGCCAGCTATTTAAGGTCTTGTGGAGCAGACGCATCCTTAGTACAATATTTATTGAGCTCGGACTTAGCGACATACTTGGAAATCAGTCATTTGATTGCTGGAAGCGAGTATGTGACTTCTGATATTGTTGTGGCGGCAGGAACAGATGAAAAAGAGTATAATAGTGTCATAGCGGCAAAAACAGCAGATACACTGCTTTCGATGATCAATATCAACGCAGCTTTCGTCATTACGAAGCGGACAGACGGATTGATTGGGATCAGTGCCCGAAGTACCGGTACGATCAATGTCCAAATCATCATGGAATCCTTAGGTGGTGGAGGACACTTCACAAATGCAGCTACTCAACTGGAGAATACGACAGTTGAAGAAACAAAACAGAAGCTTTTTGCTGCAATCAAAGAAAATATGAATCAAATATATGATAAGGAGTAATCCAAATGAAAGTAATTTTTTTACAAGACGTAAAAGGAAAAGGTAAAAAAGGGGACATCAAAGAAGTTCCAGCAGGTTATGCACAAAATTATCTAATCAAAAATAACTTGGCAAAAGAAGCAACGAAAAGTAGTATCAGTCAGTTAGCTGGACAGAAGAAAGCCCAAGAAAAACACGAAGCTGAAATCTTGGAAGAAGCTAAAAAATTAAAAGAATTCTTGGAAAAAGAAGATACGGTAGTCGAGTTAAAAGCAAAAGCAGGGGAAGACAGCCGTTTGTTTGGATCGATTCCTTCAAAACAAATTGCTGAAGGGCTAAACAAACAATACAAAATCAAATTAGATAAACGAAAAATCGAACTAGAAAACCCAATCCGTTCACTAGGCTACACAAACGTACCTGTGAAGTTGCATCATGAGGTGACGGCTACGATCAAAGTTCATGTCGTACAAGAATAACAAGTCTTGATAGTGATGTTCAGCTGGTAAGAAGAACCAGAAGGAGAAAAGACAAACCGAAATTTATCTGAGAAAAGCAGCTGCAGCAACAAAAGCACAAGCTGCATATCGATTTCAGATTGATTTCGGTTTCTTTTTTGAGAACAGTAAAATAGCACGAAGAAAACGAGTATAATAAAAGAGAGCTATTTTTTTATGATACTTTCGATGCGAATGATGACTTTTCCATCATTTTCTTGTAAAATGAAGCAATTGAAGACAAGGAGCGATACGTATGAATGAAGTGTGGCAGGATCGAATCCCACCGCAAAATATTGAAGCTGAACAAGCGGTTCTAGGCTCTGTTTTTCTTGATGCAGAAACGATCATTGATGCCATGGAGTACATAGAGCCAAAAGACTTTTATCGTCGCGGCCATCAAATTATTTTTGAGACAATGATCGAGTTGAACGATCGTAATGAAGCGATTGACGTTGTTACTGTTAAAGACCGGCTAGAACAAGCAAATTTGTTAGAAGATGCCGGTGGTTTAAGTTACCTATCAGATTTGGCTTTAGCAGTTCCGACAGCAGCAAATATCGTCTACTATGCGAAAATCGTTGAAGAAAAATCATTATTGCGTACATTGATTCAGACAGCAACAGGGATCGTTACAAAAGGATTCGAGCAAGGAGAAGAAGTTCAGACGATCTTAGATGATGCAGAACGCAGTATCTTGGAGGTTTCGGAAAAAAGAAATCGAAGCGGCTTTTTATCCATTGCTGAAGTACTGAACTCAACGATTGAAAATATCGATCGACTAGCTCAAAACAATGAAGAAATCACAGGCCTACCAACTGGCTATCAAGGTCTGGACAAAATGACAGCAGGTTTCCAGCCCGAAGAACTAATCATTCTGGCTGCCCGTCCAGCGGTAGGTAAAACAGCGTTCGCATTGAATATTGCTCAAAATGTAGGAACCAAAACAGATCGTTCTGTTGCGATATTCAGTCTGGAAATGGGGGCGGAATCTCTTGTAAATCGGATGCTTTGTGCAGAAGGTTCGATTGAAGCTAGCCATTTGCGTACAGGTCAGCTTTCGGAAGAAGAATGGTCGAATCTGATCGTTGCGATGGGAAGTCTTTCTCGAGCAAATATTTTTATCGATGATACACCAGGGATCAAGATCTCTGAGATCCGCGCGAAATGTCGGAAACTAGCGCAAGAAAAAGGCAACCTAGGCTTGATATTGATCGATTATTTGCAGTTGATTGAAGGGAACGGTAAAGAGAACCGTCAACAAGAAGTATCAGATATCTCCCGCCAACTGAAAAAACTGGCAAAAGAACTGAAAGTACCTGTCATTGCTCTTTCGCAGTTGTCTCGTGGAGTAGAACAGCGACAAGACAAACGTCCAGTACTAAGTGATATTCGTGAATCCGGATCAATCGAACAAGATGCGGACATCGTAGCCTTCTTGTATCGGGATGATTATTATGAAAGAGAAGGCGGAGATGACGATGATGGAAATGAGCCAAAAAATGACAACGTCATCGAAGTCATCATCGAGAAGAACCGAAGCGGTGCGCGAGGAACAGTTGAACTGCTGTTTATCAAAGAATACAATAAATTTTCGTCGCTTTCGCCAAGAGAAGAATTTTAAAGAATAGGTTGTGAAAGCAGCGTTCAGCCTTGCGCAATGACCAAGGGCACTCGTATAAGATGCGACGAGTAACTGCAAGAGTGACTAGAGCACTTAATTAAAACAGATCTCCAAAGGGATTGTGACAAAAGTCTTGTCACAATCCCTTTTTCCGAATAAACGGTGTTCAATCAGCTGACCCTCGGCATTAGCTCAACAAACGGCAAAATATGAGGAACTATTTTGACGTTTGTTGAGCTAATACTCAGATCAGAACGCTGATTTCACAACCTCTTCCTTAAACGGTATTCAAAAGCTTGCATCTGCGGTAATAAGTCCAACCAAACGAAAAATAGGAGAAGCTATTTTTGTTTGGCTGTTCTTATGACTTGATGCAGGACAGCTTTTTCACAACCTCTGATTCACGGTGTTCCAGAAGTAGCTTCTTCGAAAATAAGTCGAAATTTCACAAAAATATGAGAAGCAATTTTCGTAAATTCCTTCTTATTTCTTGAAGCTGACCACTTCTGTCACAACCTCTTTTTTAATAATCATTCTAAAAGGATAAAAGTTCGTTTTTTAAGCGTTTTTATAAAATAAAAATAAAAATCATTCGATTTTATTTGAATTATGTATCTATTATTGATACAATGGTTCAGGATTAAATAATATAGAACGAGGTGTTCACATGTCATCTGTAGTAGTAGTAGGTACGCAATGGGGCGATGAAGGGAAAGGAAAAATCACAGACTTTCTCAGTGAAAATGCTGAAGTGATTGCACGGTACCAAGGTGGCGACAATGCAGGGCACACAATCAAATTCAACGGTGTGACTTATAAACTGCATTTGATTCCTTCTGGGATTTTTTATAAAGACAAGATCAGTGTGATTGGAAACGGCGTTGTAGTCAATCCTAAATCATTGGTCAAAGAATTAGCTTATTTACATGAAAAAGGTGTAGAAACAAGTAATCTGCGTATTTCTGACCGCGCACACGTAATCTTGCCTTATCATATCAAATTGGACCAATTACAAGAAGATGCGAAAGGTGAAAACAAAATCGGTACAACGATCAAAGGAATCGGACCAGCTTATATGGATAAAGCCGCTCGTGTAGGTATCCGCATCGCAGACTTATTGGATAAAGAAATTTTTGAAGAACGTCTTCGTTTGAATCTAGATGATAAAAACCGTCAATTTGTAAAAATGTTTGATTCAGAACCACTTGATTTTGACGATATTTTTGAAGAATATTATGAATATGGACAACAAATCAAACAATACGTCACAGATACTTCGGTTATCTTGAATGATGCCTTAGATGCAGGTAAACGCGTGTTGTTTGAAGGGGCGCAAGGAGTCATGTTGGATATCGACCAAGGAACCTATCCTTTTGTTACTTCTTCTAATCCAGTAGCCGGTGGTGTTACAATCGGAAGCGGTGTAGGACCTTCAAAAATTAATAAAGTCGTCGGCGTCTGCAAAGCCTATACGTCACGTGTCGGTGATGGTCCATTTCCAACTGAACTATTTGATGAAACAGGTGAACAAATCCGCAAAGTAGGACGAGAATACGGTACGACAACAGGACGTCCTCGTCGTGTCGGCTGGTTTGATTCTGTAGTTATGCGCCATTCTAAACGGGTGTCAGGTATTACCAACCTATCTTTAAACTCAATCGATGTATTAAGTGGATTGGAAACCGTAAAAATTTGCACGGCTTATGAATTAGATGGCGAACTAATCTACCACTATCCAGCAAGCTTGAAAGAGTTGAACCGCTGCAAACCAATCTATGAAGAGTTGCCAGGCTGGTCAGAAGACATTACAGGATGCAAAACACTTGCAGAACTGCCAGAAAACGCACGTAATTATGTACGTCGTATCTCAGAGCTTGTTGGTGTACGTATCTCAACATTTTCTGTCGGACCTGATAGAACACAAACAAACATCTTAGAAAGCGTCTGGGCGCAAATCTAAGGATAAAAACGACGACTGAATCAGGACGTTCTTACCAGAGCGAGTCGAAGTGTTTATCTATACGATAATAATCACTTGAAGAGGTAGTGGTGAAAGAGACGTTTAGCCTTATTGCCGATAGGCTGTCTCTTGAACACTGTTTATTCAGAATAAGGGACTGTGACAAAAGTCTTGTCGCAGTTCCCTTTTTTTGAATAAACGGTGTTCTCCTGCCAACTCCTCGGCCACAAGTCACAATATTCAACAAACATGAGAAGTTGTTTTTTGAAATTGATCCTTGTGACTCAGAGTGAAACGGCAGGCTCACGACCTCTTCCTTAAACGGTGTTCAAAAGCTTGCATCTACGGCACTAAACCCAATCAGATGAAAAATATGGAGTGCTATTTTTATCTGATTGTTCTTACTGCTTGATGCAGAGCAGCTTTTTCACAACCTCCTAAACGGTGTTCCAGAAGTAGCTTCTACGGAAATAAGCCGAAATTTCACAAAAATTTGAGAAGCAATTTTCGTAAATTCCTTCTTATTTCTTGAAGCTGACCACTTCTGTCACAACCTCTTATTTTGATTAGAACTTGCGAAAATAAACCGGTTAAAGTGTGTCTAGCGCAAGAGATTTGCTATAATAGACGATAAGAGTAAAATGTAACGAGAAGGGGTTGAAAAATGTGTATCAAATTGTAACAGATTCTTGTTGTGATCTGCCATACCATGTATTAGCAGAAGAAAAAATTGATTTTTTATCAATGAATCTCCAATTGAATGATCAAGAGTTAGTAGATGATCTCGGAAAGACATTCAATTATGACCGCTACATGAATCAGCTGAAAAATGGTGCGATGCCTACGACATCACAAATCAATGTTGGCCGATATTTAGAATTTTTCCGTTCTTATGCGGAAAAACAGATTCCTGTCTTATATGTGGCTTTTTCCAGTGGATTAAGCGGCTCTTACAGCAGTGCGCTTCAAGCTGTTGAATTACTGAAGGAAGAATACGAAGACCCTGAGATCTATGTTTTTGATACAAAAGCTGCAAGTATCGGGGAAGGGCTTTTAGTGTTGGAAGCTGCAAGATTGAAAAAAGAAGGGAAAAGTATCGAAGAAACCTTAGAGTGGCTGGAAAAAAATTATTTGAAAGTCCATTCATGGGTAACTGTAGACGATTTGAAGTATCTAGAACGAGGCGGTAGGATTTCCAAAGCAAGTGCTACTCTGGGCAGTCTATTGAGTGTAAAGCCTATTATTACGGTAGATAAAGAAGGAAGGCTGACGAATGTTGACAAAGTTCGCGGAAGGAACAAGTCGATCCAAACAATCGTCAATGAGACGGTAAAAACAATCGTTGCGCCACTTGATCAAATCGTTTATGTGGCTTACGCTGGGGATCTAGAGAGCGCGGAGAAGGCAAAACGGCTTTTGGAAGAGCAGATAAAGATGAAAGATGTGAAGCTTTATCCCTTAGGACCAACGATAGCCAGTCACACAGGCTATGGCTGTATCGCGATTTTTTCGATGGGAATCAGTCGATAAAAGCAGTAACTCATTCTGTAAAAAAGCCCAGGATTTGAATGTAACCAAAATAGCGACTCTTAAAAGATAGATGAGCATCTTATCTCTTAGAGGTCGCTGTTTTTTTGTTTTCGCCGATTGTAAAATTAAGCTAGACAAATAAATAAGCCATTCGTGCTACACTCAAAATGTAATTCCGACTAAAGAAAACATAGGAGTGATCACGAATGACCTACACCCATCTTACCACGGATGAACTGGTGATGATAGAGTCTTACTACCACCAAAACATCAAAATTGTGAAAATTGCTGAGTACCTGAAACGATCTCGAACACCGATTTATAACGTCATTAATTTCTTGAAAGAAGGCCATACGGCCCTCGAATACTACCAACAGTATAAAGAAAATAAGAAACGGTGTGGCAGACGAAACATCGTCTTGCCAAAGAAACAACAGTCCTACATTAAAGAAAAAATTGCCCAAGGCTGGACGCCAGACGTTATCATTGGGCGTAAAGAGAAACCAATCAGCTGTTCCGTAAGAACCCTTTATCGCCAGTTCAAGGAAAAGGTGTTCGATGAATCGACTTTGCCCATGAAGGGTAAGCGGAAACCAAATGGACATCAAGAACGCCGAGGAAAACAGGCTTTTAAACGGAATATCGTTGAAAGAGAAACTGATTGCCCGACATTTAAAGAAGAGTTCGGCCATATCGAAGGCGATACCATTGTAGGCATTCATCATAAGAGTGCTGTCATAACTTTGGTAGAACGTCTATCGAAAATCATCATCACCTTGAAGCCCGAGGGGCGCAAGGCGATCGATATTGAGAATACTCTGAACCACTGGTTTGGATCGATTCCCAGACATTTATTTAAATCCATTACCTTTGATTGTGGGAAAGAATTCTCTAATTGGAAGGCTTTAAGTAACCAACATGACATCGCTATTTATTTCGCTGATCCAGGGACTCCTTCGCAACGAGCACTGAATGAAAATTCCAATGGCTTGCTGCGAAAAGATGGTCTGCCAAAAAACATGGATTTTAATCAAGTCGACCAAGCTTTTATCTCTTCAGTGGCGAATAAGAGAAACAATATTCCACGAAAGTCCTTGGATTATCAAACACCCCTGGAAGTATTTATGAGTTACATGAATGAAGATATTTTGTCTAGCTTAATTTGACAAATCAAATTTTTAAGCTAAATAGGCCGTTACGCCCATAACTCATTCAATTGTTTTTGAATATCTGTGTTTTCCAAGAACTCATCATATGTCGTATCAGCCCGATCAATCACACCTTTATCTGAAACAGCAATGATCCGGTTTGCCAATGTTTGGATAAATTGATGGTCATGAGAGGCAAACAGGATCGAGCCAGTAAATGCCATCAAGCCATCATTCAATGCGGTGATTGATTCTAAGTCTAAGTGGTTCGTTGGATCGTCTAATACAAGTACGTTAGCTTTCGAAAGCATCATTTTTGAGAGCATACAACGGACTTTCTCTCCACCAGATAAAACATTCACTGGTTTCAATACTTCTTCACCAGAAAACAGCATTCTTCCTAAGAAACTTCTTAAGAAGGTGTTGTCATCTTCTTCTTTACTTGCATATTGGCGCAACCAGTCTAAAATCGTTAGATCCGTGTCGAATTCTTTCGTTGTATCCTTTGGTAAATAAGAATGACTTGTTGTTACTCCCCAACGTACTGTTCCAGTATCTGGTGTAATTTCACCCATAATAACTTTGAATAGTGTCGTCGTTGTTATATCATTTTCTGCGACAAAAGCAACCTTGTCTTCTTTGTTTAAGTTAAAAGATATATCATTTAAGATTTTCTTTCCATCAATCGTTACACTTACATTTTCTACCTGCAATAAGTCGTTTCCGATCTCACGTTCAGGTTTGAATCCAACGAATGGGTAACGTCTAGAAGAAGGCTGGATATCGTCCAAAGTAATTTTTTCAAGCATTTTTTTACGTGAAGTTGCTTGTTTTGATTTTGATGCATTCGCACTAAAGCGAGCAATGAATTCTTGGAGCTCTTTGATTTGTTCTTCTTTTTTGGCATTTGCATTCGCTTGGAGTTTAGCCGCTAATTGACTAGATTCCAACCAAAAATCATAATTTCCTACATAAAGTTTGATTTTACCAAAATCCAGATCCGCCATATGTGTACATACTTTGTTCAAAAAGTGACGGTCATGGGAGACAACGATCACAGTATTTTCAAAATTGATTAAAAATTCTTCCAACCAATTGATCGATTGGATATCCAGACCGTTTGTTGGTTCGTCTAGTAAAAGAACATCAGGTTTACCAAATAGTGTTTGTGCTAACAACACTTTTACCTTTTGTCCGCCAGTCAATTCACTCATTTGCTGATGGTGCAATTCTTCAGGGATGTTCAGACCTTGCAGTAAAACAGCTGCTTCTGGTTCTGCTTCCCATCCATTAAGTTCAGCAAATTCTCCTTCTAATTCAGCTGCTCGAATACCATCTTCGTCAGTGAAATATTCTTTCATGTAAATCGCATCTTTTTCTTTCATCACTTCATACAGACGCTTGTGCCCCATGATGACTGTTTCAAGTACAGTATAGTCTTCATAGTCGTAATGGTTCTGTTTCAATACGGCCATCCGTTCATCTGGTCCCATAGTAACGGAACCTGTGGAAGGCTGCAGATCCCCTGATAACACTTTAAGGAACGTTGATTTACCTGCACCATTTGCACCAATCAAGCCATAGCAGTTTCCGGGGGTAAATTTAATATTCACATCATCAAATAGTTTGCGGTCTGAAAAGTGCAAACTCACATCATTTACAGTAATCAATTTTTTTCCTCACTTTTATCATTATTAGTTTTTGACAAGTCTTATAGAATTATATAGGGGAAAGGTAAAAGATTCAAGGCAATCGAACATTCTTTGTGTTTCACGTGAAACAGAATGAAGAAAATAAACATAAAAGAGGAGTAGAAATAGCTGCTATAGGATTTTTTAGTTTGCAACAGCATAATTTTTGAAGTTATTTATAAAAGGGAGTACTATAAAACTATAAAAGAAATGAAAGAAGGATTGAAAATGGATAAAAAAAGAACCATCGACTGGGGCTCATTGATTTTGGGAATTTTATTTGTACTTGTCTCATTGTTATCATTTCAAGACCCTGTCGGAAATTTAGTTGCAATTGTAGTAGTCTTTGCGATTTTTTCCTTTATTAAAGGGATATTTGAACTATTTGTACGTAACAGATTAAAAGAGCTAACAGGATATAAAGGAAAGATGCCCTTAATAATCGGGATCATCGATATTCTAGTTGGCGTCTTTTTCTTATTCAATATTGGTGTAGGAGTCGCAGCATTACCTTTTGTTTTTGCAGTATGGTTTATTGCTGATTCAGTTTTAGCGTTATTTACTGCTGACTTGGCAAGAGGAGTAAGTGAAGGATATTATTGGTTTACGATCATCGTCAATATTCTAGGAATTTTATTAGGAATTCTCTTATTGTTTAATCCAATTTCTTCTGCGTTGACATTAAGCTTTTTAGTTGGGTTCTATTTTATGTTATTCGGCATCACAAATATCGTCTATGCGTTTAGATAAGTGAAATCAAACAAATAAAAAAGCCAGCTTCCGGTAACAATTTGACTGTTGCAATTGGTAGCTGGCTTTTTTATCATGGACAAATATGCACGAGGTAATCTTTAGGTGTCGAGACAAATTTATGCAAAAATGTGAAAAGCAATAGGCACAAATTTTATCTTAATACTTGAAACATACCGCAGTTGTCACAATCTCTTGATACACGGTGTTCAAAAGCTTGCATCTGAGGTAATAAGCCCAACCAAACGAAAAAATATGACGAGCTATTTTTGTTTGGCTGTTCTTATTACTTGATGCAGGGCAGCTTTTTCACAACCTCTGATACACGGTGCTCCACCTGCTGCTTCTCGGTAATAAGATCGCCGTCCTAGAAAATATGAGGAACTATTTTCTGTCCATCGTTCTTATTACTCGAAGCATAGCGCAGTTGTCACAATCTCTTTTCATATAATTCATTCAATACTGGCAAATCATGGACTTCATATTTTTCTTTGAATGCTTGGATTTCTTCTTCAGAATATTTTCTTGGATCTAAATGAAGATCTTCTACTGGCAATGGACGCTTGTTATTGATTTTCACATCGATCACTACAGGACGGTCTGATTTTGCGGCTGCATCAAAGGCAAACCGAAGTTGCGAGTATTCTGTGACTGTAAAGCTTTTTGCACCAAGGGCTTCTCCAACTTTACCGAAATCTGCATCTTCTAAAAATACACCGAATTTCTTTTGTTCCGTATCTTCTTGTTCTGCTTCGATGAAACCAAAAGAATCATTAGAAAAAACAACATTGATAATTGGAAGCTGATATTTGACTTGTGTAATGATATCTTGCATGACCATAGCAAATCCGCCATCACCACTTAAGGTAAATACTTGTTTTTCTGGGTAGCTTAGTTGTGCGGCAATTCCTCCAGGCACACCATTACCCATAGTTGCGAACCATCCAGAGGTTGTATGTTTTTGTTTACCGTTCATATTTAATAAGCGAATAGAATGGATAGTCGTGTTACCGACATCTGTGACGAAAATCGCATCGTCTTCAGCAATCCGATTGATTTCTTTATAGACAGCCTCTGGTCGAATCGGTTCTTCCTCACGATCTTCAAAAGATTTCAACCAATTTACCCATTTTTCTTTATTTTCCTGATTTGCTAGGTACCAGCTATCAGCAGGACGAGCATCACCTAATTCGACCAGTCTTTGCAAAGCTGTGTTTGCATCACCGAGAATCGACAGCGATGTTTCATGGCGCCGTCCGAATTTTGACGCATCAATATCGATTTGGATAAATTCAGCAGTTGGATTAAAAAATGCACGTCCAAATGGGAAATCGCTACCGACAAATAAGATCAGATCGGCTTCTGCCAATGCTTCATTTCCGGGTTTAGTAGCGACACGTCCAGCAAAACCAAGAAAGTTTTCATAATCATCAGGAATAATTCCTTTTGCTAGAACGGAAGCGACAATAGGAACTGAAAAATGTTCTGAGAATTCTTTGATTTGCGGAAATCCGTTTCGCGTTCCTTGACCAACATAAAGAACTGGTTTTTTTGCTTTTTCAAGATAAGGCAAAGCAGCCAGCAGATCTTTTTCTTCTGGTAATATCACACTTGTTTTGTGAGTGTGAGCAGTAGAGAAAGGTTGTTCATCAATTTCTTCAAAACCAAGATCAACAGGAATCGTCACGATAGCCACACCTTTATGCTCATAGGCGGCTTTAATGGCTTCATCTACGACATGTGGAAGACTTTGGGGCGTCATGACTGTACGATTGTATACGCTGACATCTGCGAAAATAGGATTTTCGTTTAATTCTTGGAAAGAGTTATAGTTCATGGATGTAGAAGCGACTTGTCCTAAGAACGCTACTAGAGGCACATGGTCCATTTGTGCATCATACAAACCATTGATCAAATGTGTCGCACCAGGTCCTGCAGAGCCGAAGACATCGCCGACTTTCCCGGTTAATTTTGCATCTGCGGCTGCTGCTAGTGCACCGACTTCTTCATGACGGACTTGAATATATTTGATTTCGTTTTTTTCGTGATATAGCGCATCCATAATCGAATTGAAAGATCCTCCGGGAATGCCATAAATATGGTCGATGCCCCAGCTTTCAAGAACTTTTATCATTGCGACTCCTGCATTGATTTTTGACATGGTGTTTCACTCCTTTAGCAATGATGATCCATAAATTTTTTGTATCTAGAGTATAGAACTTTTTATCGAAAATCCCAACTAATTCGTCTTTTCACAAAAATGTAGTCATGTTTTTGGGAATATGCTAGAGTAGTACATAAATAGATTCAAGAGAGGGGAATGGCATGGTTGAATGGCTATTGAGGCTTGAGCCTTGGCAGCAAGCACTTGCTGGGACAGCTTTCACTTATTTTATGACAGCTCTTGGTGCCGGATTGGTTTTTTTCTTTAAAGAAATCAAAAAAGAAGTGCTAAATTTGATGTTAGGATTTGCTTCTGGTGTCATGATTGCTGCAAGTTTTTGGTCCTTGCTTGATCCAGCGATTACAAAAGCAGAAGAAAATGGAGATATTGCTTGGCTAGTTGTAAGTATTGGATTTGGTTTAGGTGGGGTGTTTTTATATATGGCTGATAAAACACTGCCTCATATGCATTTTGGACCGCAACATGAAGCAGAAGGATTGCCTACCCATTTAAAGCGGACAATCTTGCTTGTTTTTTCTATTACATTGCATAATGTTCCTGAAGGTTTAGCCGTAGGGGTAGCATTCGGTGCAGCAGCAACTGCGGATAATCCGACAGCCGCTATATTAGCCGCTGTTTCGGTAGCGCTAGGTATTGGTATCCAAAACTTCCCAGAAGGAGCAGCTGTATCAATCCCATTGCGACAAGAAGGTCTGAGCCGTAAAAAGGCCTTTGTTTACGGACAAGCTTCTGGAATCGTTGAACCAATCGCTGGGGTGATTGGCGCACTACTAGTAACGAAAGTGGAGCTGCTGCTTCCTTATGCACTTGCTTTTGCTGCAGGAGCGATGATTTATGTCGTGGTGGAAGAATTGATTCCCGAAGCACAGCAGACATTGTCCAGCAAACGTCATTTTGCAGTTTTTGGTGTCATGAGCGGATTTATCATTATGATGATCTTGGATGTGGCATTAGGATAATTGGGAAAATCCATATATGATATATCAAATAGGGCCGCGAACTTATGTCGCGACCCTATTTTTAAGTAAGTTATATCATAACGGAGTGATAATGTGATTCATTAATAATAGTTTTTTCTATGTGTATTGCCTTTGATCCAACGAACGAGCCAGATGATAAGTGCGATCGGAATCAAAACT
This sequence comes from Enterococcus sp. SB12, assembly GCF_030910025.2. Lineage (NCBI taxonomy): Bacteria > Bacillati > Bacillota > Bacilli > Lactobacillales > Enterococcaceae > Enterococcus > Enterococcus sp. SB12. Next base: position 25,036 of record NZ_CP175675.1, read on the forward strand.
TTGACCGCAAACCATAAAAGGCCACTTACAACACTAACAAAAAGACTGATGACAAAGCTAGCGGCAATCAACACTAAAAGAACCATGAAGATATTTAAGAACATATTTTTTTGACGCATACAAAACCCTCCTCTTGTTCATTCTTTACTATAGAAAAAGTATAACAGGGATTCTCTAAAAACACCTCCAACTGCAGACTGATTTTTACTTCATCTACTTAAATGATCAAACAATTGCTTTTTCCCTTGTTTATCATCTAAAATAGAGCGGAAAAGGAGGAGAATATCATGCCTAAAAATCGTCTTGAAGCATTTACAGATGCTGTAATCGCCATTATCATGACTATTTTAGTTTTAGAACTTCATGAACCTAACGGAGATACGTGGGAGGCGCTCGCTGCATTAGGTTACCGATTTTTTATCTATATTGTCAGTTTCATCATCTTAGCGATTTACTGGAACAATCATCATCATTTATTTCAAGTTGTACATAAGATAAATGGACGGGTCTTATGGGCGAACAGTTTCTTTATTTTTGCGCTTTCACTTTTTCCATTTGCCACTTCACGGATTAGTGAGTACATCAATAGTCTGGCTCCAGAAATGACTTATGGTTTTGTTACCTTGACCGCTAACATTGCGTATTATATCTTGGCAAAAGAACTTGTCAAAGCAAATAAGGGTCACGAGAAAGCATTGAAGACGATGCTGAATGATTACAAGAAATCATACTTATCGATTGGCTTGAATGTTTTAGGAATTGTCTTAGCCTATTTAGTAGCGCCAGTAGCCGTGCTGATCGCAAACATCGTGATTCTTGCTGCTTGGATCATCCCAAGCCGTACCATCGAATCACAATATCGGTAAAATGATCCGTGTTTAAAATTTAAGAGAAAAATATAGAAAAAATAAACAAACGATCAAATATCCGAGTGATACTAGTATTCAAAGAGGGATGCAGATGGATCAAAAAAGACTTCATGTAGGACTGATTACTAGTTTTGTCACGATGCTTATTTATTTGGATCAAGGTCATTTGACTTGGACAGTAGTTGGTGTCACGGTATTTTTGACATTATTCGCAGCAATAAAAAAATAAACATCTTTATGTAAGCTAATATTCTATCTATTTAATAAAAACATGTTTACAGCAGAATCATACTGCGGGAGCGTCAATAATTTTGTGTAAATAAATTGTCCTCCTGCAAAATAATTAGTTACTCAGTAAACATTGAAACTAATGTATCGGTTACCTGTTGAAAACCTTTATGGCTTCTGTTTAGAAATTTTTGATTGTATGTATCAAAAATGCTGACTAGAAAGCGTTCTAGTGATTCTTCATTTTGAAACTGCTCTTTTCTACGGCTGTATCTTTTAATTTGCTTATTGAAAGACTCGATTAGATTGGTTGAGTAAATGGTTCTACGAATGCTAGGTGGAAAATCATAAAAAGTTAATAAGTCTTGGTTTTCTATGAGTGACTGCGTCACTTTAGGATAGTTTTTCTTCCATTTCTCAATCATGCCGGATAAGAAGGTATTCGCTTCTTCTTTTGAGTTAGCTTGATAAACAGCCTTAAAGTCATCACAGATTTCTTTTCGGTCTTTGACACGTACTTTATGAGCGATATTACGAGATACATGGATACAACAATGCTGATATTTTGCTTTAGGATAAATTTGATGGATAGTATCTTTCATGCCTTTTAAGCCGTCCGTAATAAAAAGCAAGACTTCTTGAACTCCTCTGGAGTTAATATCCTGTAGCAGCTCATTCCAAACGTATGTTGATTCAGTTGGAGCAATCGCATAACTCAGTACTTCTTTAGTGCCGTCTTCTCGTATACCAATGGCAATATAAATCGCTTCTTTGGATACAGTTTGACGTTTTAGTGGAATGTAAGTAGCGTCCATAAAAATAGCGACATACTTATCATTTAAGGCTCTGGATTTAAAGGCATTTACTTCTTCAGTCAGAACTTTAGTCATGTTGGACATGGTTTGTGGAGTATAGTGATGACCGTACATTTTTTCGATCAAATCAGCAATTTCAGACATCGTAACACCTTTTTCGAATAAATGGATAATAGTGGTTTCCAATGTATCGTTTGTTCTTTTGTAGGCTGGTAAAGTTTGTTGTTTAAACTCACCATTACGATCTCTAGGTATTTCCAATGTTAATTCACCATATTCGGTTTTGATTGATCGAAAGTAAGAACCGTTTCTCGAATTACCTGAATTAAAACCAGTGCGATCATATTTTTCGTAATCTAAAAAAGCCGTTAATTCAGTCCGTAGGAGTGTGTTTATCGCTTTTTCTAAGTGCGAACGGAATAATTCATTTAAATCGCCTTTAGTGACTAGAGTTTGCACAATTTCTGTAGTAAAATCATTCATAGGGAAGTCCTCTTTTCTGTGAATTGGTTGTCGTTAACTTTATTCTACAGAAGGGACTTCCTTTTTTGTATGGATTTTTTCATTTACACAAAATATTTTATACTCTCCATACTGCTGTAAACATGTTTTTATTTGTGGAAAAAATTTTTAAAAAAGTGTATCGAAAAAAATCGTTAGTTTTTCCACAGTGGATAACTTTATGATAGCTAAAAAAACAATAGATTAGTTAAAGGAGGCATATAGATTTCTTTTGTCAGGGGATATACAATAGAAATGAATAAATATTAACAAGAGTTCAGATGGGGTTAAAAAAGTAAATTCAGAAGAGTGAAAAATAACGAACCAACTATATTTTACGTGTTATTTAATAGTTAAAAAATAACGATACACTTGTTTTGATTTCTCTGCTACTTCTAAAAACTGCTACTTTTTCCTTTGAAATGCCTTCAAAAAGTAGGATCAGGTAAAATCTACTGGCAGAAATCAAGGAAAAAGATACCTTCATAAGAGAGAAAAATGATAGAAAAGAAGAAAAATTATTTATAGAACAAGCTTTTTACAATAAATAGATATACCTATACGGGGTATAAAGAAGAACGAAGATTTCTCAATCGATTTAATTATCGAATAGGAAAATGCGAAGATTTAAAGCATGTAAGCTAAAAAAATAATCATTTTTGATTAAAATGCGTACTTAAATTATGAAGGAGTTATGATAATACTTGTTTTTCAAGGAAAAGGACATTTCATTAATGTAATTAATCTGAAAATAGACATAACCGTTACTTTACTATTTTTTGATAAAAAACAAAGGGAAACATATCCTGACTGCTTCAATGTGTAAGATGTATACTCCAAATAGCAGAGGTGAAAATCGATTTTTTTGAGAATCAATAATTGAATAAAAAAGGACTGTCATAGGTACACACTGGAATGTATCTGTGACGGTCCTTTTTTATGAACGATTTTATCGAAGACGGATAGTACGTGTCAAAAATAAAAAAGCTACGATTAGAAATAACAATAAAACGTACCCCAAAATAACGGCTAGGCGATCCAACTTATTTGTCGATATGTGTTTGTTTAAAAGCTGATAGAACCATAATCCAATCAGACCTCCTGTTGTATTAGTAATTACATCAGTGATATCCGCTACGCCAATACCGAATAGGAATTGAATAAACTCTGCGAAGAAGCTTACAAGGAAAATGATCCCTAATTTTTTAGAAAAGGAAAGCCCTTTGAAATTGACATTCAAAAGCACCCCAAAAGGAAAAAAGACAATGAAGTTATAAGTGGTCTCGCGCAAAACCGTCGTATTTTCAAAAGAAAAAGTAGAAAAAGGGACGAGATTGACATTGCTGTAAGAATAAGTGAGAAATTGTGGAAGATTAAATGATAGCTTGAATAAAATCAACCATAATAGAAAGAATAAATAAATCCCTAATAAAAATTTTGATATATACCGCATAGACATCTCCTCCATCTAAAAAGTATACCATCGAAAACCGCTGAAAAATCATAAAAAAGTATGAAGTTTAAGGACCAACGTAGTTATCGTACGAAAATTAGAAGCTTTTTTGTTGGGAATCCGGTTTCTTTTAAATGAGAAAATATTCAAATATATAACTTAAGTAATTTTTATTCGTTCACTTTTTCCTCTCAAAGATTATTTTTAATAATTATATAAACTACATGCATATATATATTATTTTTCGTATAAAAATGGGATATGCTATACATAAAAAAATTATGGAAAGATAAGTCTTTCAACGCGGAGCGAGGGATGGAGATCCATCAGTGGTTGCGTGAGAAGAGAAGGGAAAAAGGGTATACTCAAAAATGGGTGTCACTTCAGTTACATATTACAAGACAAGGTTTGTCCAATTGGGAAAATGGCCGGTCATATCCAAGTTATGAGATGCTCTATAAATTGATTTATTTGTATGGATGCTCAGCTAAAGAGATTTCAGAACTGTTTACAAGAGAAAGAGAAACAAAGAACTAGGATACACCATTTCTTTTTTAAGATCCCAATCGTTATAGACTCTTTTCAATTACAAATGTTTTTAATATAGTTGATATTGAGGGAAATGGATGCGGTTTAACAACGAGGAGGATGCTTGGATGGTATTTGCTCGATGGCTGACAAAAAAAAGAAAAGACCGAAGTTATACACAAGATTTCGTTGCACGACAATTAGGTATCACAAGACAAACACTTTCCAAATGGGAAACAGGTCTATCGCGTCCCAGTTACGAGATGTTACAAAAAATTTTTTGTTTTTACGACTGTTCGCAAAAAGAAGTAGCTGAATTGTTTAAGACAATCGGAAACGGTAAGATGTGAATGTGGGAAGAATAATTGGTAGATCATATGTAATAATAAAACTTATTTCCGAACAAGCACCTTTTGGAACACTATTCATTCGGAAAAAGTGATTGTGACACGACTTTTGCCATAGCCTCGTTTTAGCAGGTTGACTTTCTTTTTAACATTTGATACCATTCAAAATACAAATCGTAATTATTTCGATTTGTATTTTTAACATGACTATAATCAAAGAAGAAAGTGGGTCGTCTATATGGAAAAAACAGATATCTCAAGTGCATATCGCCGTTTGAAAAGCCCAAATATCAAAACACGAAAACGTGCGTTGAAAATCATCAAAGATGTGAAACGAAATAGTGGAAAAAGGTAAGAAGAAGGAAACTTAATAAAAAAAGGCTCTATACTTTTTGATGTTGGTGGATGACACCAGCATCTTTTTTATTTTCCAAAACATATAGAAAAGACACCTTGAAATCCTTTAGAATTAATTTGGCGAACCAACCCAAAAGGAGGAATCAAGATGTCTTACACTCACCTTATCAAAGAAACATTAGATATTCTAGACTTATCAGTTACTTTTAACGAAAATTGTCTCACAAAAGAAAAATACAAAGGGCAAATCTGTCATATTTATCGTGGAAACTTGATTTATACAGCCCAAGAATGCATCCACTGTAAACACCAGATTGCTTCAGATATTGTGCGTTGGGGTACAACAACCGTCCGGTTGTTAATGAACGATGTTTCTGAATACCGTACCTACCTCGAATTGAAAAAGCAACGCTTCAAATGCAAAGCTTGTCAGCGGACCTTTGTCGCAGATACTTCTGTTGCGAAAAAACATTGTTTCATCAGTGAGAAAGTCCGCTGGTCTGTCGTGACTCGTCTGAAAAAAATACCTCAATGACAGAGATCGCCGCTCAGAAAAATCTATCGGTCTCTTCTGTTTACCGTATTATGAAGCGATTTTATCGTCCGTTGAATCCTTTTCGGACACCGTTACCTAAGGTACTTTGTTTTGATGAATTCAAATCAGTTCGGGGTGTTTCAGGTGCTATGAGTTTCATCATGATGGATGGACAAACACAGCGCTTATTGGACATTGTCGAGAACCGACAACTGCCTTTTTAAAACGTTATTTTAGTCATTTTTCACGAGAAATTCGTGAAGCGGTCGAATGGATCGTGATTGATATGTACGCTCCTTATGTATCGCTCGTTAAAAAGCTGTTTCAAAAGCACAGCTGATTATTGACCGGTTTCACATCGTCCAACATATTGGTCGTACCTTTCGCAATCATCGAATCAAAGAAACGAACCAACTATTAAAAAGCAAAGAACAAAAACACTATCAATTAGGTAAGCAATTAAAAAGATACTGGAAACTTCTTCAAAAAGATGAACGCAAGCTTGATTATACTCGACGCCTTTGGCGACCTGGCTTCAAAGCTCATTTAACAGAGACCGATATTGTGGATCGCTTACTGAAAGGGAGCCCTGCTTTGCGTGTAGGCTATCAGTTATATCAAGACTTTCTTTACGCTGTAAAGGAACGAGACTACGTATCGTTTGAAGAACTACTTACCAATAATATCATGCTTCCCGAAGGCTATCAGACGACCTTGAGAACGTTCCAGAAATTTCTGCCACAAATCAAAAATGCTTTACAACAAAGTTATTCAAATGGCCCACTTGAATGTCTGAACAACCATATCAAAGTGTTAAAACGAAATGCATATGGCTTTCGTAGCTTTTATAATTTCAAATTGCGCATCATGATTCGTCATGGCAACGCATTGATTTTCAACTAAAAAAGATCAAGAGGAACTGATCCACTTGATCTCCAATTATTCTAAGATTTCTCTTTACCAACATCATTTGACAAAGAGCCTAAAAAAATAGCCGAAAAACGTTGTTAAAAAACGTTTTTCGGCTATTTTCAATTATTTTTGTTTATTCCCACTCCACTGTTGCTGGTGGTTTAGAAGTGATGTCATACACGATGCGGTTGACATGGGCTACTTCGTTTACGATACGTACAGAGATTTTTTGCAAGACTTCCCATGGGATACGGGCAAAGTCAGCTGTCATTCCGTCGATTGAAGTCACCGCACGGATACCGACTGTGTAGTCGTAAGTACGTCCGTCACCCATAACACCGACAGAGCGGATTCCTGGAAGAACAGTGAAATATTGCCAGATATCACGGTCAAGTCCAGCAGCTGCGATTTCTTCGCGCAAGATAGCATCAGATTCGCGTACGATTTCTAGCTTGTCTTCAGTGATTTCGCCAAGAACACGAATACCAAGACCAGGGCCAGGGAATGGCTGACGCCAAACGATTGAATCAGGCATGCCTAATTGAGTACCTAATTCACGGACTTCGTCTTTGAATAGTGTGTTTAATGGTTCGATCAATTCAAATTGCATATCTTCTGGCAGTCCACCTACATTATGGTGAGATTTGATCGTTTGTGCTGTTTCTGTACCAGATTCGATAACGTCAGTATACAACGTTCCTTGTGCTAAGAAAGAGACGCCTTCTTCACCAGCAAGTTTTGTTGCTTCGTCATCAAAAACATATACGAATTCATTCCCAATGATTTTACGTTTTTGTTCTGGGTCAGATACACCTTTCAACTTGTCTAAGAAGCGATCTCTTGCATCGACTTTGATGATGTTCAAGCCGAATTTTCCGCCTAGACTTTCCATTACTTGTTCCGCTTCGCCTTTGCGTAGCAGACCATGGTCAACGAAGATAGATGTCAATTGGTCACCGATTGCTTTTTGTAAAAGAACCCCAACGACACTAGAATCAACGCCGCCTGAGAGACCAAGCAAGACTTTTTTGTCACCAACTTGTTCACGGATTTTTTCTACTTGCATATCGATAAAGTTATCCATTGTCCAGTTACCTTCACAGTGGCAAACATCAAAGGCAAAGTGGCGCAACAATTCGATTCCGTATTCGGAATGACGTACTTCTGCATGGAATTGGATACCATAAAAATTACGTGTTGTGTCTTGGATAGAAGCAATCGGACAATCTTTGCTTGTTCCGACTGTTTCAAAGCCTTCAGGAACTTTAGTTACCAAGTCACCATGGCTCATCCATACTGTTTGTTGTTTTGGTGTTTCTTTAAACAAGACAGCTTGATCACTTGTTACTTCTAACAAGGCTTTTCCATATTCGCGGTTTTTAGCAGGCTCTACGGAACCGCCAAGTTTGTATGTGATCAATTGCATACCATAGCAAATCCCTAATACAGGAATACCTAAATTGAAGATCTCAGGATCGATCCCAAATGCATTCTCATCATATACACTGTTTGGTCCGCCAGAAAGAATGATTCCCTTTGGATTCATCGCTTTTACTTCTTCTGCAGTAATGCGGTGGCTCAATAATTCGGAAAAGACTCCAAGATCACGAATACGCCTTGTGATCAATTGGTTATACTGACTACCGTAGTCTAATACGATAATCTTTTCAACGTTCGTCATATCGGCAACGTTTGTCAAATTTATTACCCCTATCCCTTTAAATTTTATCTCAAAATAGTCAAACTATTTTAAAATGCTAATATTTTCGCATGAAAATCGAATCGATAATATGATTTTCAGTTTTATGGAGAATTATATCGGCTCTTCCTCGTGTAGGCAAGATATATTCCTGTAAATTTTTCAAATTCACATTTTTCCATACATCTTTTGCCATTTTAAAGGCTTCTTCACGATCTCCGATAGCAAAATGATAATAATAATTCTCTGGATTTTGGAAAGCCGTATCCAGTAACGCGCCAAAACGATCCAAATACCATTTTTCGATCAGCACGGGATCGGCATCGACATAGACAGAAAAATCAAAAAAGTCGCTGACGTAGATTTGCTGATTCGCAGGTAATTGAAGCGTATTGATCCCCTCAACGATCAAGATATCAGGTTGCTGGATCAGCTCGTACTTATCCGGAATGATATCATATACATCATGTGAGTAAACAGGTACTTTTATCTCTTCCTGACCAGATTTTACACGATTCAAGAAGTCGATCAGCATCTCCATATCATAACTTTCAGGAAATCCTTTGCGATCCATGATTCCACGCTCTTTTAATATACGATTTGGATAAAGAAATCCATCAGTCGTGATCAGCTGAACATTTCTTCGTTTGAAGGTACGAGACAAAATCGTCTGCAGCAGTCTGGCTGTGGTACTTTTTCCAACGGCTACGCTTCCGGCAATCCCGATAATAAAAGGCGGTACTTCTACGTATTTATGAAGAAATAAACCTTTACTCAAGAACAAAGATTCAAATTCTTTCATATATAGATATATCAGATGAGCAAGAGGTACATAGATATCTCGAACATCCTGCATGGAAATGCGGTCATTCAAACTTTTGATATTATCTAGTTCATCTTGTGTCAAAGGTGCTTGCCCATTACGATAAAATTCTCGCCATTCTTCTCTTGCCACACGGTAGTAGTTCATTGGATCATTCATATTAGCCTCCTGCGTTCTCCCATCAATGGAACTATTTTAACACAAAATAAACACAAACCCCACCACTTAAGAGAGATTGCCAATCTTTTTGTACAATCTTTATAATAGAAAGAAAAGGAGTTTTATTCTTGACTTGCGTACGGATACATAAAAGGATAGACTGTTGACATGAAAGAAACGAGAAGGATGGAAGACATGACAAATCATTACTATTCTGAACGCCCAGATACGGCGCACGATTTTGAACAATGGGCTTTTGAGTTAAAAGGCAGAACCTTTCAATTTGTAACTGATTCTGGTGTATTTTCACGTGAAACAGTGGATTATGGTTCACGTGTCCTGATTGATGCTTTTGATTGGGAAGAGTTACCTGATGAAGGAAAGATCTTAGATGTGGGATGCGGGTATGGACCGATTGGGCTAGCTTTGGCATTTGCGACACAACGGTTTGTTGAAATGGTCGACATTAATGAGCGAGCAGTGAGTCTAGCGCAAGGAAACGCAAAGCGTAACCAAATCGAACAAGTGGACATCCATCAATCAAATATCTATGAAGTACTTCATGAAGAAACCTATGCAGCTATTGTCAGCAATCCGCCAATCCGTGCTGGAAAAAAAGTCGTACATGAAATCTTGACAGGCGCATATCCTCGGTTGAAGCAGGGCGGTACACTGACAATTGTGATCCAGAAGAAACAAGGAGCGCCGAGTGCGCAAAAGAAGATGGAAGAAACATTTGGCAATGCAGAAATCGTCACAAAAGATAAAGGATATTATATTATCAAAAGTGTGAAAGAATAACTAGCTGAAAAATAATAGAGCGACGAAAAAGTGGAACTGGGCGTGCATGTAAGGGTACGTATCAGTTCTTTTTTTGTTGAGAAGTTTTTAAAAACAAAGAACTATTTTTTTCTTCAAAAAGAAATAGTAGGAACAGAGTCGTTGTTTTTTACGATAAAATAAATAAGATACAGAACTTGTATAGAACGCTGCCAAGTTGGTAGATAAAGGAGATTTTTATCAAAAAACATACTTTCTTTTTTTCTCTATTCTTTTCTTGGGGGTTTTGGTACACTGATAGGGAATTTAGATAGAAGGGAGCCACTAGGGTGAAGCTGACCATCAGAGATATTGCAGAAATGGCAGGGGTATCAGTAACAACTGTCTCACAGATTTTGAATAACAAAGGAAGCCGATTTAGTGATAAGACAAGAAAAAAAGTGTTGTCGATCGTGAATGAACATCATTATAAACCCGATTATTTCGCTTCAAATGTGATCAATCGACATTCAAAGACCATCGGAATGATCGTCCCTGATGTCACTGATTTCTTCTTCTCCAAACTGATCGAAGGTGTAGAGAGCTATTTGAATCCTTTGGGCTATGTGATCATGTTATGCAATTCTCGTCATAGCCAAGAAAATGAGATCAAGTATTTACAAGAGCTTTCCCACCGCTCAGTGGATGGGATCTTGCTGGCAACACCAAATATTTTACCTGAGAAATACGCATTAGACAGCGGATTTTATCAAAAAATGCCGATTATTTTAATCGATCGCGGATTGAATCGTCGGGATAACGGACGGCTTATCGTAAAGGAATATGAGGGCGCCTATCAAGCCGTTTCACTATTTATTGAAAGCGGCCATACGAAGATTGGCATGCTGAAGGAAACCACTGGATATTATCAATTAGAAGAACGTTTCAACGGATATCGTCATGCGCTGAAAGATCATGGCCTGCCTTTTAATGGGAAATTTGTTGAACATGGAGAGTTGACTGTCCAAGGTGGCTATACTGCATCAAAAAAATTACTCAAACATAAAGATATCACGGCTATTTTTTGCGGGAATGATGCCATGGCGATCGGCTGCTATCAGGCGATAGATGAATTGGGCAAAAAAATCCCAGAAGATATCTCTGTCATAGGATTCGATGGATTAAAACTGTCAGAATACATGATTCCGCAATTGACGACAGTGCAGCAACCAAGTTTTGATATTGGATTTTATGCTGCGCGTTTCCTAATCGATACGATCGAATTTCCTCAAAGAAAAGTTCCGAACAAAGTGTTCGAAACAAAATTAATTATTCGTGAGAGCGTAAAAGTATTGACAAAGGGCTAACTCGGCGGTATATTGCTTATGTAAGCATTTGCAAAGGCGAGTTGGTGCTTTTTTTATTTTTAGTAAACCAGTTTACTAAAGTGGTTTACCTTTCCTAAAAATAATGTATAATACCGAATGAAGACAAGGAGGATCAGGCAATGCGAATGGTGGATCTGATTGAAAAAAAGAGGGATGGAAACGAGCTGTCGAAAGAGGAAATCGAGTACATCGTCACGAACTATACGAATGGAAAGATTCCAGATTATCAAGTCAGTGCATTATTGATGGCAATTTTTTATCAAGACATGACAAATGAAGAAATCACGAACTTAACATTGGCGATTGCTAATTCTGGTGATGTCATCGATTTGAGTTCTCTTGAAGGAATAAAGGTAGATAAGCATTCGACAGGTGGCGTTGGTGACACGACCACATTGATTTTAGCCCCCCTAGTAGCTAGTGTCGGAGTGACAGTGGCTAAAATGTCTGGACGCGGTCTAGGTTACACAGGTGGCACATTAGATAAGCTAGAAGCAATTCCCGGATTTCAGATCGAGCTTTCGGATGAAGCATTCGTGCGCATTGTCAATGAAAGCAAAGTAGCAGTAATCGGTCAATCAGGAAACTTGGCACCGGCGGACAAAAAATTGTACGCTTTGCGTGACGTCACAGCGACCGTCGATTCTCTTCCGCTGATTGCCAGTTCGATCATGAGTAAAAAGATTGCGGCAGGAGCAGATGCAATCGTTTTGGACGTGACCACTGGAGACGGTGCTTTCATGAAGAATATCGAAGATGCAAGACGTCTGGCAAAAACCATGACAAGCATTGGCAAACTAGCGAACCGAGAAACAGTGGCGGTAATCTCGGATATGTCAGAACCTCTTGGCGAAGCAATCGGAAATAGTCTAGAAGTTGTCGAGGCAATCGAAACATTACAAGGAAATGGTCCAGAAGATCTAGTAGAAATGTGCTACGCCTTAGGAAGCCAAATGGTTGTTCTTGCTGGCAAAGCTAAAACAATCGATGAAGCAAGAACGTTGCTTCAAGAAGCTCTGGAATCAGGTAAAGCGTTAGCAAAATTCAAAGAAATGATCCAAAATCAAGGGGGAGACCCAACGATCGTGGAACAACCAGAACGAATTTTGACTGCACGTTACACAATGGAGCTTCCTGCTAAACAAAGCGGAGTCGTGTCAAAAATCGTGGCAAACGAATTAGGAATTGCTGCAATGATGCTAGGTGCTGGGCGTAAAACCAAAGAAGACGATATTGATCACGCCGTTGGATTGAAACTGCATAAAAAAATCGGTGACACTGTGACAAAGGGCGAGTCATTATTGACAATCTATAGTAATGATAAAGAAATCTCCTCTGTTATTGAATTATTATATAAAAATATTGAAATTGGCGAGTCAGCAATGAAGCCAACATTGATTCATGACATTATCACAGAATAAAAGGAAAAAAGCGGATTTTACCGTTTGAAAGAAAAGGGGAAAAGAAATGGAACTAAACCGAATGATCGACCATACTATTTTGAAAGCAGACGCATCTAAAGAAGCTGTGATGCAAATTATCGAAGAAGCGAAAAAATATCATTTTTACTCTGTCTGCATCAATCCAGCATGGGTTGCGCTAGCAAAAGAACAATTACAAGGCGAACCAGTAGCCGTATGTACAGTGATCGGGTTTCCTTTAGGAGCAAACACATCCGAGACAAAAGCATTTGAAACGACAGATGCCATCAATAACGGTGCAGATGAAGTCGATATGGTCATCAATATCGGTGCGTTGAAATCAAAAGATGATCAAAAAGTTCAAAAAGATATCGAAGCAGTTGTTGAAGCAGCAAAAGATCGTGCACTTGTCAAAGTGATCATCGAAACATCTTTATTAGATAGAGAAGAAATCATCCGAGCATGCGAATTAGCAAAAGCTGCAGGCGCTGATTTTGTCAAAACATCAACGGGTTTCTCAACGGGTGGTGCAAAGGTAGAGGATGTCCGCTTGATGCGTGAAACGGTAGGACCAGAAATGGGCGTCAAAGCTTCTGGCGGTATCCATAACGAAGAAGAAGCAATGGCAATGATCGAAGCGGGTGCTACAAGAATCGGAACAAGCGCAGGAGTAGCAATCGTATCTGGTTCAACTGGCGAAGGCTATTAATTTTCAAAGGAGAAACTCATGGCAGAACTCAAACAAGAATGGATCAACACAGCTATTGAAGCGTTAGATAAAGCATACGTTCCTTATTCCCATTTTCCGGTAGGTGCTTGTCTCGTAACAGAATCAGGCAAGATTTATCAAGGTATCAACATCGAGAATGCATCATTTGGATTAACGAATTGTGCCGAGCGCACAGCTTTCTTCAAAGCCGTATCAGAAGGAGAAAGATCGTTTACCCATTTAGTCGTAGCAGGGCACACCCCTGATCCTATTTCTCCATGTGGTGCATGTCGGCAAGTAATGGCAGAGTTCTGTGCTCCTGATATGCCGGTTACGCTAGTGGGAGACAATGGTGTGACGAAGGCAACGACCGTTCGAGAACTACTGCCTTATGCATTTACTGAAAAAGATCTATAACTCATGTTCATTCAGTCAGCTGACTGTTGAAAAATAAAACAATTATTTTAGGAGGCTTTACAGAAATGAAAAAAGCAAAATTATTTGGTTTAGGTGCCGTCGCACTAGCAGCAGGGTTATTTTTAGGTGCATGCGGCAACAACGGCTCTACTGATTCATCCGGTGGCAAAAGCTCATCAGACACAACAACTGCAGCATTGATCACAGATACAGGTGGGGTAGACGACCGTTCATTCAACCAGTCAGCTTGGGAAGGATTACAAAAATGGGGGAAAGATCAAGGTCTTTCACGAGGCAATGATGGCTTCCAATACTTCCAATCTTCAAACGAATCAGATTATATCCCAAATATCGACCAAGCATTGAATGCTGGATTCAAAACGATTTTTGGTATTGGTTATAAACTAAAACCAGCGATCCAAGAACAAGCAACAAACAATACAGGTACGAACTTCGTTATCATCGATGATGTGATTGACGGATTAGATAACGTTGTATCTGCAACATTCAAAGACAACGAAGCTTCTTATCTTGCAGGGATTGCAGCAGCTTACACGACTGAAACAAACGTAGTCGGCTTTATCGGCGGCGTAAAAGGTGAAGTAATCGATCGTTTTGATGCTGGATTCAAAGCCGGTGTTGATGCAGGTGCGAAAGAACTAGGAAAAGAAATCAAAGTATTGAACCAATATGCTGGTGACTTCTCTGCTCCAGATAAAGGACGTTCAATTGCTCAAGGTATGTATGCACAAAATGCAGATATCATCTTCCATGCTTCAGGTGGTACAGGTAACGGTGTATTCCAAGAAGCAAAATCATTGAACGAATCAGGCGACAAAAAAGTTTGGGTTATCGGTGTTGACCGCGACCAATCAAACGAAGGCGAATACACATTGAACGGCGAAAAGAAAAACTTCACATTGACATCTACACTGAAAGCAGTTGGAACAGTAGTAGAAGATTTGGCACAAAAATCAGCTGACGGTAAATTCCCTGGTGGTGAACACACTGTTTATGGATTGAAAGAAGACGGTGTTGGTCTAACAGAAGGACAACTTTCTGATGAAGCGAAAAAAGCAGTGGATGAAGCAAAAGAAAAAATCATTTCAGGTGACGTAAAAGTTCCAGAAACTCCTGAAGAAAACTAAAACCATTTCTATAGCCTTGTTAGACACATGTTTGACAAGGCTATGGTTTGATTAGAACAAGAATTGTTCATTTATCCAAGCTGTCTTGAGACAGTTTGGATAAGGGAACAACTCCCTGAAGTAATGTTTGTTTCAAAAGAAGAACGCTCACTAAGCGTGAATCTTAGTCAATCGTTGCCCTAGATAGAAATCGTTAGGATGTGAAAAAAAGGTGGTTCAAGAAAATATTGTCATAGAAATGCAGAATATTACCAAAGAATTTGGAACATTCAAGGCAAATGACAACATCAATTTACAAGTAAAGGCAGGAGAGATTCATGCGTTGCTTGGAGAAAACGGTGCTGGCAAATCTACATTGATGAACGTGCTTTCCGGATTATTAGAGCCGACATCAGGGAAAATTTTGATGCGTGGGAAAGAAGTACAGATCACAAGCCCGACAAAAGCCAATCAATTAGGGATTGGGATGGTCCATCAGCACTTTATGCTTGTTGATGCCTTTACTGTAACAGAAAACATCGTGTTGGGAAGCGAACCTAGTCGTGCAGGGATGCTTGACCATAAAAAAGCGCGAAAAGAGATCCAAAAAGTTTCTGAACAATATGGATTATCAGTCAACCCGGATGCTTATGTTCGTGATATTTCAGTTGGGATGGAACAACGGGTAGAAATTTTAAAAACACTTTACCGAGGAGCAGATGTACTGATTTTTGATGAGCCGACAGCTGTATTGACCCCTCAGGAAATTGATGAATTAATCGTGATCATGAAGGAATTAGTCAAAGAAGGCAAGTCAATCATTTTGATTACGCATAAGTTAGATGAAATCAAAGCAGTAGCTGACCGTTGTACAGTTATCCGCCGTGGAAAAGGAATCGGTACAGTCAACGTTAAAGACGTTACCTCACAGCAATTAGCTGATATGATGGTCGGAAGAGCGGTTTCATTCAAAACGATGAAAAAAGAAGCGAAGCCTCAAGAAGTCGTTTTGTCTATTGAAAATCTAGTGGTAAAAGAAAATCGTGGATTAGAAGCCGTGAAAAACCTGAACTTAGAGGTTCGTGCTGGCGAAGTACTTGGTATCGCTGGAATCGATGGAAACGGGCAGTCGGAGTTGATCCAAGCTTTGACTGGTTTGCGAAAGGCAGAAAGCGGACATATCAAGCTAAAAGGGGAAGACATCACCAATAAAAAACCTCGAAAGATCACTGAACATGGTGTAGGACATGTGCCAGAAGACCGTCATAAATACGGGTTGGTCCTAGATATGACATTGTCTGAAAACATTGCCCTGCAAACGTATCATCAAAAACCTTACAGTAAAAACGGTATGCTGAATTATTCAGTGATAAATGAACATGCCAGAGAATTGATCGAAGAATATGATGTTCGAACAACGAATGAACTTGTTCCTGCAAAAGCTTTATCAGGCGGAAATCAGCAAAAAGCAATCATCGCTCGGGAAGTCGACCGAGATCCTGATCTGTTGATCGTTGCAAATCCAACTCGTGGGCTGGATGTAGGTGCGATCGAATTTATTCATAAACGTCTGATCGAACAAAGGGACAAATACAAAGCAGTGTTATTGATTAGTTTCGAATTAGAAGAAATTTTAAATGTTTCGGATCGTATTGCTGTTATCCATGAAGGAGAAATCGTCGGGATCGTTGATCCGAAAGAAACATCTGAAAATGAATTAGGTCTATTGATGGCGGGCTATACCTTAGAAGAAGCACGAAAAGAGTTAGAAAAGGGGGCTGGCGCACATGAATGATCGCAGCGAGAAATTCCGTAATTTATTAGTGCCTGTACTTTCAGTTGTTTTAGGATTGATCTTAGGCGCGATATTAATGGCTGCTTTTGGTTTTCAGCCCATCCAAGGTTATTCTTCTATGTTAGATGCAGCTCTTGGTTCGCAAAGAGGAATCGGTGAAACATTAAGGCAAGCAACGCCGTTGATTTTTACAGCATTAGGGTTTTCTGTAGCTAACTCAGCTGGGTTCTTCAATATCGGGCTTTCTGGACAAGCGCTTTGCGGATGGATCGTCAGTGTCTGGGTGGCACTTGCTTTTCCAGATCTTCCAAAAGTTGTTTTGCTTCCATTGTGCGTGATCCTAGGTGCCTTAGCAGGTGCGATGGCAGCGGCTGTTCCTGGGTTGCTACGAGCATTTTTTGGAACAAGTGAAGTGATCGTAACGATCATGATGAACTATATCTTATTATACGTAAGCACATTTGCTTTACATGAAGTGATGCCTGAAAGCTACCGATCAAGTTTGGACTCTTCCAATATGATCAGTCAAAATGCATCGTTGCGGTTACCTTGGTTGACACAAGCTTTTGGCGGCTCTCGCGTAAACTCAGGTTTGTTTTTAGCCATCATCGCGCTTATTTTCGTTTGGCTATTGATGAAGAAAACGACTTTAGGATTTGAGATCCGTTCCGTTGGTTTGAATCCTTTTGCTTCTGAGTATGCAGGGATGAGTAGTAAACGTACGATCGTTTTGTCGATGGTCATTTCTGGCGCTTTGGCAGGGCTTGGCGGTGTGGTTGAAGGATTAGGAACGTATCAAAACTTCTTCGTTCAAACGACCTCGCTATCTATTGGATTTGACGGAATGGCTGTTTCCTTACTTGGATCTGGATCAGCAATCGGTATTCTTTTATCAGCGATTTTGTTCAGTATTTTGAAGATCGGCGGACTTGGCATGCAGACAGGAGCTGGTGTTCCGTTTGAGATCGTCAATGTATCGATTGCTCTGATTATCTTCTTTGTTGGGATCAATTTCTTGATTCGTTTCGTCATGGCTAAGTTCTTCCAAGGAAAAAAACAAGAAGAAATCGTTGCGACAATCGAAGCGAAGCCAACGAATCAAAACCATGAAGGAGGCGAACTATAATGTCGACTATCGAATTAATTGCCTTGATTCTTACTTCAACACTGGTTTATTCAACACCGCTAATTCTAACGTCACTAGGCGGAACGTTTTCTGAACGCAGCGGGATCGTAAACGTAGGGTTAGAGGGAATCATGGTCATGGGTGCTTTTAGTTCCATCGTTTTCAACTTGACGATGAGCCCCTCACTTGGTTCCATGACGCCATGGATCGCTATTTTAGTGGGTGGCGTCGTAGGTATCCTATTTTCTTTGATCCACGCAGTAGCAACAGTCAGCTTGCGTGCTGACCATATCATCAGCGGTACAGTGATCAATCTGATGGCACCAGCTTTAGGTGTTTTCTTGATCAAAGCATGGTATGGGAAAGGTCAAACAGATAACATCACGCAGAATCTGGGATATTTCTCTTTCCCAGGTTTGGCAGATATTCCGGTCATTGGACCAATTTTCTTCAAAAATACATTCTTGCCTGCTTATTGTGCAATTTTGATTGCTGTCATTGCTTGGGTGATCATCTTCAAGACGAAATTCGGCTTACGCCTCCGTTCAGTTGGTGAAAACCCTCAAGCTGCCGATACATTAGGTATCAATGTATATGCTATGCGTTATTCAGGCGTGCTGATTTCAGGCTTGTTAGGCGGTATGGGCGGTGCTGTTTTTGCTCAGTCGATTTCCGGTAACTTTTCAGCTGGGACGATCGTCGGACAAGGGTTCATCTCCATGGCTGCTATGATCTTTGGTAAATGGAATCCTTTAGGCGCAATGGGTGCCTCACTGTTCTTTGGTTTTGCACAAAGCTTGAGTATCATCGGTGCACAATTACCAGTTATTTCTTCGATTCCACCAGTATTGCTGCAAATTGCTCCATATTTGCTGACAATCATTGTGTTGGTTGTTTTCTTAGGGAAAGCTTCTGGACCAAAAGCAAACGGGAAGAACTATATCAAATCAAAATAATCTTTTAGCGAATAAAAAGGGTGGGTTACGGGAAGTGTTTTTCGTCTCGCCCTTTTTGTTTTAAAGGTAATAAAAATAAAAAGAAAGAAGGAATAATCATGTTTAAACGCGTACATCTGATCGTCATGGATTCAGTAGGAATTGGAGAAGCACCAGATGCCGAGAAGTTCGGTGACGTTGGTTCTGATACATTAGGACACATTGCAAAAGAAGCAGGATTGAACATTCCGCATTTAGAGCAGCTTGGTTTGGGAACGATTCGTCCTCTTGAAGGTGTGGAATCAGTGAAAGATCATCAAGGCTATGCGACGAAATTAGAAGAAGTTTCTGTAGGGAAAGATACGATGACAGGCCATTGGGAAATCATGGGATTGAATATCAAGACGCCGTTTCGTGTGTTTCCGAACGGATTCCCTGATGATCTGATCAAACAAATCGAAGAGTTTTCTGGCCGTAAAGTCGTATGCAACAAACCATATAGCGGAACGGCTGTTATTGACGATTACGGTGAACACCAAATGAAAACAGGCGATTTAATCGTATATACTTCTGCTGATCCTGTCCTTCAGATCGCGGCACATGAAGAAATCATTCCTTTAGAAGAACTATACCGGGTTTGCCAATTCGTTCGTGATATAACAAAAGATGACCCGTACATGATCGGTCGAATCATTGCACGTCCATATGTGGGAGAACCAGGAGACTTCACACGAACAAGCAATCGTCATGATTATGCGTTGGATCCATTCGGACACACCGTCCTCGATTCTTTGAAAGAAGCAGGAAAAGACGTGATTGCTGTAGGAAAGATCAACGATATTTTCAATGGACAAGGAATCACTGAATCTGTCCGCACGAAAAGTAATATGGATGGCGTCGACCAGTTGCTGAACGTTATGAAAAAAGAGTTTACAGGTATCAGCTTTACCAATTTAGTAGATTTTGATGCATTATACGGTCATCGCCGGGATGTAGTCGGTTATGCGCATGCGATTGAAGAATTTGACTTGCGGATCCCAGAACTGCTTGAAGCCATGGAAGAAGACGACTTGCTAATGATTACAGCCGATCACGGAAACGATCCGACATTTACTGGTACCGATCATACGCGAGAATATGTACCGTTATTGGTCTACAGTAAAAAAATGAAAGAACAAGGGGCGTTGCCTCAAGGGTATTATTCTGATATCTCCGCAACGATTGCTGAGAACTTTAGTGTTTCTTCGACTGAAAATGGCGAAAGCTTCTTAAAATTATTAAAATAATCTTTTTAAAATAGGAGAAAGCAAATGACCAAGTTAAGCGAGATGTTACAAGAAACGACCCAGTTTATCCTTGATAAAGGAGTAAAAGAAATTGATTTTGGTTTGATCCTAGGTTCAGGATTAGGTGAATTAGCAGATGAAATCGAAGATGCTGTAATGATTTCTTATGATGAGATCCCGTTCTTTCCTGTTTCGACAGTAGTTGGACATGCAGGACGGCTGGTTTACGGATCTCTAGCAGGCAAAAAAGTGTTAGCCATGCAAGGAAGATTCCACTACTATGAAGGTCATTCCATGCAAACAGTGACCTATCCAGTACGTGTGATGGCCGGACTAGGTGCCCATTCAGTCATTGTGACCAACGCATGTGGCGGTGTCAATGAATCCTTCGTACCAGGAGATTTGATGCTGATTACCGATCACATCAATTTTACTGGTGAAA
The DNA here is from genome assembly GCF_030910025.2 of Enterococcus sp. SB12. Taxonomy (NCBI): domain Bacteria; kingdom Bacillati; phylum Bacillota; class Bacilli; order Lactobacillales; family Enterococcaceae; genus Enterococcus; species Enterococcus sp. SB12. The sequence goes on from NZ_CP175675.1 coordinate 45,667, forward strand.
ATCCTTTGATCGGCCCGAATGAAGATGAAATGGGTCCTAGATTCCCAGATATGAGTCAAGCTTATACGCCTGACTATCAAGCAACAGCAAAAGCAGCTGCAGAAAAACTAGGTTTGGATCTTAAAGAAGGCGTATATATGGGCTATTCTGGCCCAACTTATGAAACGCCTGCTGAGATTCGGATGTCTCGGACAATAGGAGCCGATGCAGTAGGGATGTCGACTGTTCCAGAAGTCATCGTAGCAGCTCACAGCGGATTAAAAGTGTTAGGAATCTCTTGTATTACCAACTTAGCAGCAGGCATGCAGGCGAATCTGAGCCATGAAGAAGTTGTAGAAACAACTCAGAGAGTCAAACAATCTTTTAAAGCATTGGTTAAAGAAACATTGACATTATTGTAATAGGAGGAGCAACAAAATGAGTGTGCATATCGAAGCGAAAGAAGGCGAGATCGCCGATAAGATTTTACTTCCGGGAGACCCTTTACGAGCTAAATATATTGCGGAGACTTTTTTAGAAGAACCAGTTTGCTACAATCAGGTCCGTGGGATGCTAGGCTTTACCGGCAAATATAAAGGCGAACGTATTTCTGTTCAAGGAACAGGGATGGGGATGCCATCAGCCACCATCTATGCCCATGAATTGATCCAGTCATATGGCGTAAAGAAATTGATCCGAGTAGGTACATGCGGGGCATTGTCAAAAGATGTCCGTGTTCGTGATTTGGTACTAGCGCAAGGCGCAGCAACCAGCTCTTCGATGATCGAAAAAAATTTCCAAGCCTTTCATTTTCCGCCAATCAGTGATTTCAATCTATTACTGAAAGCATATGAGATAGCTAAAGAAAAGGGCTATACGGTTCATGTAGGAAATGTCCTTTCGGAAGATTCTTTCTACAAAGATGATTTGACAGAGACATTCCAATTAGCTGAACTTGGCGTATTAGGAGTGGAAATGGAAGCAGCGGCTCTTTATTACTTAGGCGCGAAATACCATGTGCAGACATTAAGTTTGATGACCGTTAGCGACCATTTGATTACTGGGGAAGAAACAACAGCTGCAGAACGACAATCGACGTTCAATGAAATGATCGAAGTAGGATTGGAAACGGCGATTCAAGGGTAAAGTAATAGCTAAATAGCAAGAAAGTGTGACTGCCTAAACTTCTATTAATAGAAATTTGTCAGTCACATTTTTTTGCAGAAACTGTCTCACATAACCTGAAATCAATGACAACCGTTGCTTCAGTTACTTCGAGAGTCCTCCTAAAGTCAACCTAAAGTCAACCATTTGAATCTCTAAAATGTGAATCGACATTCCTTTTAAATTGCAGACGAATGGCACAATCTTAATCAAATAAAAAAGAACAGAAAGAAGCGAGTTACGCTCTTTCTGTTCCGAACTAGGCCACCAACAGGATGTGACAAATGAGTCATCTTCTGTTGGTGGTTTCGTCTAAATGAATACCTTAACCATTCATGGTGTTAGTATCAAATCTTAGACAGCTTTTCGTAGAGACAAGAATAAATTAAACTTATCTACGAGAGGATGAATTTTTATGACCCGATATGAAGAAAATTTTAAACAAATGATTGTTGAACTGAATCAAACTGGACGTTCTGTTCGAGGGTTAGCGAAAGAATATGGCTTATCTGAAGCAACGATTTACAAATGGAAGAATTTATATTTACCTGATCAGTCCACAGGACTGACTGGAAAAGAAGTAGCTGAACTGAGAAAAGAAAATGCTCGTTTAAATGAGGAACTTGAAATCTTAAAAAAAGCCGCAGCCATATTCTCTCGGAAAACCTAAATTCGCTTGTTCAATTTATTGAAAAATGGTGTAAGGATTACACTGTTTCTTTGTTGTGTCGGTTATTAGAAATCCCTAGAAGTGTCTATTATTTTTATAAGAATAAACCGTTGACAGCTACAGAAATCAGAAATAATAAGTTGAAAAAGAAGATTTCAACAATTTTTTTTACGAATAAACAACGCTATGGTGCCACAAAGATCCATCAAGTTTTATTAAAAGAAGGGATTTCAGTATCTCTTAAACATGTCCAAAAGCTAATGAAACAATTAAATTTAAGGTCGATTGTAGTTAAAAAATATAGACCTCAAAGGTCTAATAAACCGATCATTTCAAAAGAGAATCTCTTAAATCAGGACTTTTCTACTGAAACGATCTGTGAGAAATGGGCAGCTGACATTACGTACATTCCTACTAAGAAAAATGGTTGGTGTTACTTATCTTCAATCATGGATTTACACACGAAAAAAATTATTAGTTATACATTTTCAAAACGAATGACTGTGGATTGTGTCATTCAAACATTGAATAAAGCAAAAATACATTATCACATTCCAGAAGGAATGATTCTACACACTGACTTGGGCAGCCAATACACAGCAAGAGAAGTGGAACAATGGCTTAAAACCAACAAAATAAGGCATTCTTATAGTAGAAAAGGAACACCTTATGATAATGCTGGAATCGAATCTTTCCATGCCTCATTGAAAAAAGAAGAAGTCTACACGACTAGCTACTCAGATTTTGAAGAAGCAAATCGAGCGCTATTTAGCTACATTGAAGGATTTTATAACCGAAATCGAATCCATAGCTCGATTCACTATCTAACCCCACAGGAATTTGAAGAATTAGCAAAAGAAAAAATGGCTTAACCGTCTCTACTAAAATGTGTCCAAGATATTGACTCAAATCCAGTCGTGTAAACACTTTTTTCTATATAACATTTATTATTAGAAAAAAATGATAAAATAAATAGTTTTATGAGGTTGACTTCTATCTAAACTTCATTTATTAGCAACATAAGAAAAGACGGAGAGTTGTGGTGATAGCTCATACAAATGAAAACTTCCTCTTAGAAACAGGATAAAAGAATGAAATTTAAATAAGTTTCTACAAAAAATGTTCGCTCCACATCTGAATGATTGTCAGACATTCTTTTTTCTCTCAATGCTACGCCTTCTCTCTTCATTTTTTGTTTATTCAAACAGTACTTATTATTATAATTATATAGTTATTATGTAAATTGATGTCATTCGCATTAGATAGCCAAGACAACCGTCTTCCAATATCTAAAAAAACAGCCCCTTCATCTCTTACAATAATAGGAGATGAGAGGGCTGTCTTATTTACAATAGAGTATCTATTATAGGTAGTATTTTTTAGCCACTGTTAAGTCATCATTTAATTCATAAACAAGTGGTTGACCTGTTGGGATTTCAAGATCCATGATGTCTTCGTCAGAGATACCTTCGATATGTTTAGCTAGAGCGCGTAATGAGTTACCGTGTGCAGCTACTAAAACAGTTTTGTTGTCTAGTAATGCTGGAGCAATTTTATCTTGCCAGAATGGCAAAGCACGTTCTAATGTCACTTTCAAGTTTTCGCCACCAGGAATATCGCGTTTGTCTAACATTGCGTAACGACGGTCGTTTGCTGCAGAACCTTCGTCAGTTTCTTCCATTAATGGAGGAAGAGTATCGTAAGAACGACGCCAGATGTGTACTTGTTCGTCGCCGTATTTTTCAGCTGTTTCTTTTTTGTTCAAACCTTGTAATTTACCATAGTGACGTTCGTTCAAGCGCCATGATTTGATTTGTGGTACCCAAAGTTGATCTGAATATTCTAAGATCAAGTTACATGTTTTGATTGCACGAGTTAAAACAGAAGTATAGGCAACATCAAATTCGATTCCAGCTTCTTTGATTTTGCGTCCGCCTTCTTTTGCTTCTTCGATTCCTTCTGGTGCTAGGTTTACATCAGCCCAACCAGTAAATTGGTTCAATGCATTCCATTCACTAAGACCGTGACGAGAAAAAACTAATTTTGGCATGTTTAGCTCTCCTTTAAGATAGGTTTATATTTCTGAAAATTTCAGTTCTGTTTTATTGTACAATTTTTTGGAAGAGATTTCCATCGAAAAATTGGATAAGATTCTATGAGAAAACGAGTAGAGAAGATAAAAAAACGAACAGCTGCGAAAGCACTGTTCGTTTTTAGGCATTAGATGCATAATTGCTCGATTTCTTTTTCAGGCAAATTGATATATTTATAACATGTTCCAACTGAAACACCGCATTTTGAAGAAATAAATTGGATTGTTTCTTTTTTTTCATAATAGAGACGCCGGATTTTTTTGATCGTTTTTGCATCGATTTTTGGTCTTCCGCCGATTTTTCCTTTTTTACGAGCTTCATCTAATCCAACTAATGTACGTTCTTTGATTAATGCGCACTCCATGTTTGCCAGGTTTTCCATCAATTGGAAATAGATTTTCCCCATTTCGCGCGTATCGATTCCTTCATCAATGCTAACCAAGTGCAGCCCGCGGTCTTTGAATAATTGCGTAAGTTCTGTTAATTGCCGTGTAGATTTGCCCAATCGATGAAGTTGGCAGACGACTAGTGCATCGCCTTGCTGCATGTCAGCAATCACTGACTCCAAATGAACAGCAGTAGCATCGTTTTGTTCCACTTCATATGTCTCATGGAAAATTTCTTGACAACCAAAGTCAGATAATTGTTCAACCTGAGTTGTTAAATCAACATCATTTATGGTTGTGCGTGCATAACCAATAATTTTCATGGTGATTCCTTTCTAGCAGTGATTTTCTAACTGGATATAACAGTAAAAATGTAGCATAAAGTACGTCAAAAAGATAGTTTTTTCGCAAATTTTCCGCTGTCTTTTTTTATTGGATGATCAAGCAGTTTTTCTTTATTTATGGCGGATGGCATCAAGAATCTCAACACCTTTTTCTGAGCCAACAACAACTTTTGAAACCATATTTAGGAAAAGTCCATGTTCGACTACCCCAACAAGTTCATCTAAATAGGTAGCTAAGCTTTCTGGTTGTTCAATAACTTCTAGATGCAGATCAATGATATAATGACCACCATCTGTAGTTAGGACTTCGCCGTTTTCGTCTGTACGCAAAACAGGTTGGAATCCTTTTTCGTCAAAAATATGAAGTAGCTGTTGGGAGCCATAAGGGATGACTTCAACTGGGAGTGGGAACTTCCCAAGTTTATGGACTAATTTAGAAGAATCAACGATCCAAATCGTTTCTTTTGAGTACGTAGCGACTATTTTCTCGAAAAGCAAAGCAGCACCGCCGCCTTTTATCCCTTGAAAATCAGCACTGATTTCATCAGCACCATCTATCGTCAGATCGACTACTGGGACTTCATCGATACTCTTTAGCGGTATTCCTAATTTTTCTGCTTGTTCTTTTGTCGCATTTGAAGTAGTGACTCCTGTGATACGTAATCCTTCTTCACGCATACGGCGACCAATCTCTTCTACCATATAATAGGCGGTTGAACCGGTCCCGAGACCAACGATCATCCCGTCCTTTACGAATTTCGCGGCTTCAATGCCAGCTAATTGTTTTAAATTCATCTTTGCATCCACCTTTTTTTAATTTGAGCTTCGTGCTTTCCTCACTATTTTAGCGTGATTTACGGCAAAAAGATACCATTCTTTTTTATTGCAATAAAGCTTTTTCAAAAAAAAATTGCATCTCTTGTTGACATGTTTTTTCATTCGTGATATTCTAACAAAGGTGCTTTATCTACAGGTTTCTGTGAAGAAACGTGCTGACTGTTTATCAAAGCATATTTGATAAGGATGCAGACATTGCATTTATTTTTTATCGCAAAAAAAGAACCACCTGGATGTGTGGAACTAGACGCAAATCGTGGGAAGGAGGAAACAAGGAATGCCTACAATTAACCAATTAGTACGTAAACCTCGTAAATCAAAGGTGGAAAAATCTAATTCACCTGCTTTGAACAAAGGATATAACAGCTTTAAGAAAACTCAAACTAACGTAAACTCACCTCAAAAACGTGGGGTAGCAACTCGTGTGGGTACAATGACACCTAAAAAACCGAACTCAGCTTTACGTAAATATGCACGTGTTCGTTTGTCAAACTTAATTGAAGTTACTGCTTATATCCCAGGGATTGGTCATAACTTACAAGAACACAGTGTTGTATTATTACGCGGTGGTCGTGTAAAAGACTTACCAGGGGTACGTTACCATATCGTTCGCGGTGCTTTAGATACTGCTGGTGTTAACGACCGTAAACAAAGCCGTTCTAAATACGGAACTAAAAAACCTAAAGCTTAATTTTAATTATTAAACAAATGAAACTTGCTTCTATTATATAGAAGTGATTACTATGAACAATATTTCGGAAGGAGGAGTTACGGATGCCACGTAAAGGTCCTGTTGCAAAACGTGATGTTTTACCAGATCCTATTTATAACTCAAAATTAGTAACTCGCTTGATCAACCGTGTAATGGTTGACGGAAAACGCGGGATTGCAGCTAACATTATCTATAATGCCTTTGATTTGATCAAAGAATCTACAGGTAACGATCCATTAGAAGTGTTTGAACAAGCAATGAAAAACGTTCAACCTGTTCTTGAAGTTAAAGCACGTCGTGTTGGGGGTTCAAACTACCAAGTACCAGTTGAAGTTCGCCCTGAACGCCGCGTTACTCTAGGTCTTCGTTGGGTAGTAAACTACGCTCGCTTGCGCGGTGAACACACAATGGAAGAACGCTTAGCAAAAGAAATCATGGATGCTGCAAACAACACAGGTGCTTCTGTTAAAAAACGTGAAGACACTCATAAAATGGCTGATGCCAACCGTGCGTTTGCTCACTATCGCTGGTAAGATTCTCTCTGTTTGGTCGGCTTTTATAAGTCGACCTCAGATAGTGTCCTTATTTTTAGCAACTAGATAGTAAAGAGAGGAGAAACAAGGAGAATGACCAGAGAATTTTCTTTACAAAACACTCGTAATATCGGTATCATGGCCCACATCGATGCTGGTAAAACGACTGCTACTGAACGTATCTTGTACTATACTGGTAAAATCCATAAAATTGGTGAAACTCATGAAGGAGCTTCACAAATGGACTGGATGGAACAAGAACAAGAACGTGGTATTACGATCACTTCTGCTGCTACTACAGCACAATGGAAGGGTCATCGAATCAACATCATCGACACACCAGGACACGTAGACTTCACAGTTGAAGTTGAACGTTCATTGCGTGTACTTGATGGTGCTGTAACTGTTCTTGATGCACAATCAGGTGTTGAACCTCAAACTGAAACAGTTTGGCGTCAAGCAACAACTTACGGTGTACCTCGTATCGTATTTGCAAACAAAATGGACAAGATCGGTGCTGACTTCTTATATTCAGTATCAACTTTACATGACCGTTTGCAAGCAAACGCTCACCCAATCCAATTACCAATTGGTGCGGAAGACGACTTCACAGGAATTATCGACCTTGTAACAATGAAGGCTGAAATGTATACAAACGATCTTGGAACAGAGATCGAAGAAACAGAAATTCCTGAAGAATACCGCGAATTAGCTGAAGAATGGCGCGAAAAATTGGTTGAAGCTGTAGCTGAAACTGATGAAGAACTTACTTTGAAATACTTAGAAGGTGAAGAAATCACTGAAGCTGAGTTAAAAGAAGGTATCCGCCGCGCAACAGTTAACGTAGAATTCTACCCAGTACTATGTGGTTCAGCATTTAAGAACAAAGGGGTTCAATTACTATTGGACGCTGTTCTTGATTACTTGCCATCACCGTTAGATATCCCAGCTATCAAAGGGATTGACCCTAAAACTGATGAAGAAGTAGAACGTCCTGCAGACGACAGCGCTCCTTTCTCAGCTTTAGCATTTAAAGTTATGACTGACCCATTCGTAGGTCGTTTAACTTTCTTCCGTGTGTACTCTGGTGTTTTAAAATCAGGTTCATACGTACAAAACGCAACAAAAGGCAAACGCGAACGTGTTGGTCGTATCTTACAGATGCATGCCAACTCTCGTTCAGAAATCTCTGAAGTTTACGCTGGAGATATCGCTGCTGCTGTTGGTTTGAAAGACACAACTACTGGGGACACACTATGTGATGAAAAGAATCTAGTTATTCTTGAATCAATGGAATTCCCAGAACCAGTTATCCAAGTCGCTATTGAACCTAAATCAAAAGCTGACCAAGATAAAATGGGTGTGGCTTTACAAAAACTATCTGAAGAAGATCCTACTTTCCGTGCTGAAACAAACGTGGAAACAGGCGAAACAATCATCGCTGGTATGGGTGAACTTCACTTAGATATCATCGTTGACCGTATGCGTCGTGAATTCAAAGTTGAAGCTAACGTAGGTGCGCCTCAAGTATCTTACCGTGAAACTTTCCGTGCTGGCACTCAAGCCGAAGGTAAGTTTGTACGTCAGTCTGGTGGTAAAGGTCAATACGGTCACGTATGGATCGAATTTACACCAAACGAAGAAGGTGCTGGTTTCGAATTTGAAAATGCGATCGTCGGTGGGGTTGTTCCTCGTGAATACATTCCAGCTGTTGAAACTGGTTTGAAAGATGCAATGGAAAATGGTGTCTTAGCTGGCTATCCATTAGTAGATATCAAAGCTAAACTTTACGATGGTTCATACCATGATGTCGATTCAAATGAAACTGCCTTCCGTGTTGCTGCTTCTATGGCATTACGTGCAGCAGCTAAGAAAGCTAATCCAGTAATCCTTGAACCAATCATGGCTGTAGAAGTTGTTATCCCTGAAGATTACTTAGGTGATGTTATGGGCCACGTAACTGCTCGTCGTGGACGTGTTGAAGGTATGGAAGCTCGCGCTGGCGGCCAACAAGTTGTTCGTGCGATGGTTCCACTTGCTGAAATGTTTGGTTATGCTACAACTCTTCGTTCTGCTACTCAAGGTCGTGGTACATTTACAATGACATTTGACCACTACGAAGATGTACCAAAATCAGTACAAGAAGAAATCATTAAGAAAAACGGCGGAAAAGCTGAATAATTTCTTAAAACCGGATAGTCCTGCAAAGAGATTATCCAAAGAGACTATATTTTTAATATAGTTTCGTGTAAAATAATTATCGATGATATGGGCATGTGGTGTACCTTGTGTACATCATATACCTATCAGACAAATAAAAAATATATTGTATTTTTAGGAGGACATTTTAAAATGGCAAAAGAAAAATTTGACCGTTCTAAACCACACGTTAACATTGGTACTATCGGACACGTTGACCATGGTAAAACTACATTAACAGCTGCAATCACAACTGTACTATCTAAGAAAAACGGCGGCCAAGCTATGGCTTACGATCAAATCGATGGTGCTCCAGAAGAACGCGAACGCGGAATCACAATCTCAACAGCTCACGTTGAGTATGAAACAGATACACGCCACTACGCTCACGTTGACTGCCCAGGACACGCGGACTACGTTAAAAACATGATCACTGGTGCTGCTCAAATGGACGGAGCTATCTTGGTAGTTTCTGCTGCTGACGGCCCAATGCCTCAAACTCGTGAACACATCCTATTGTCTCGTCAAGTTGGTGTTCCTTACATCGTTGTATTCTTGAACAAAGTAGACATGGTTGATGACGAAGAATTACTAGAATTAGTTGAAATGGAAGTTCGTGACCTATTAACAGAATACGAATTCCCTGGTGACGATGTTCCTGTAGTTGCTGGATCAGCTTTGAAAGCTCTAGAAGGCGACGCTTCATACGAAGAAAAAATTCTTGAATTAATGGCTGCAGTTGACGAATACATCCCAACTCCAGAACGTGACAACGACAAACCATTCATGATGCCAGTTGAAGACGTGTTCTCAATTACTGGACGTGGTACTGTTGCTACAGGTCGTGTTGAACGTGGACAAGTTCGCGTTGGTGACGAAGTTGAAGTTGTTGGTATTGCTGAAGAAACTTCAAAAACAACAGTTACTGGTGTTGAAATGTTCCGTAAATTGTTAGACTACGCTGAAGCTGGAGACAACATTGGTGCTTTACTACGTGGTGTTGCACGTGAAGACATCCAACGTGGACAAGTTTTAGCTAAACCAGGTACAATCACACCTCATACAAAATTCTCTGCAGAAGTATACGTGTTGACAAAAGAAGAAGGTGGACGTCATACTCCATTCTTCACTAACTACCGTCCACAATTCTACTTCCGTACAACTGACGTAACAGGTGTTGTTGAATTACCAGAAGGAACTGAAATGGTTATGCCTGGCGACAACGTAACAATGGAAGTTGAATTAATCCACCCAATCGCTATCGAAAACGGTACTAAATTCTCAATCCGTGAAGGCGGACGTACAGTTGGTGCCGGTGTCGTTACAGAAATCAAAGCTTAATTCACTTAAGTTTTAAAGTAAAGCAACATTTATTCGGACGTAAACGCTCGGAACGAAGGTCTCAGGATCTTTGTTCCGAGCTTTTTTATTTATTGCAGGATCAGGGAAAAAGACAGGAGCATTATAATAGAAGAAACACGAAATAAAAGAGTCAGTATTTTCTAAATGAAACTTTATGAAAACAAAATGTTTTTTACAAGAAAAAGCCTTGCTTTGTGAGTTTATATATATTATAATGACAAAGGTGCGTTTACTTTAGTGAATTGCACAGACGTAATCAGAATGATTTCGTCGGCTAAGAAACGAGAGGTTGCGACACGCCCGGACGCTTTGCCACGAACGAGCGTGACGGAAATTTTCGTGGAGCTATGTCTACTTTTCAAAATAGGCGAAGGAGGGAACAAGATGGCAAAACAAAAAATTCGTATCCGTTTAAAAGCGTATGAACACCGTATTTTAGATCAATCAGCGGATAAAATCGTGGAAACTGCAAAAAGAACTGGAGCTAGCGTGTCTGGTCCAATTCCATTACCAACTGAACGCAGTCTTTACACAATCATCCGTGCGACTCATAAATACAAAGATTCACGCGAACAATTCGAAATGCGTACACACAAACGTCTTATCGACATTGTGAACCCAACACCAAAAACTGTTGATGCTTTGATGAAGCTAGACTTACCATCTGGTGTAAACATCGAAATCAAATTATAAAACTAAAACAAAAATAATGGAGGTGTACTCATGACCAAAGGAATCTTAGGGAAAAAAGTGGGAATGACACAAATCTTCACTGAATCTGGTGAATTAATTCCAGTAACTGTTGTAGAAGCTACTCCAAACGTAGTACTACAAGTGAAAACAATGGAAACGGATGGCTACGAAGCTATTCAAGTTGGTTACCAAGATATGCGTGAAGTTTTATCAAACAAACCTGCGAAAGGTCATGTTGCAAAAGCAAACACGGCTCCTAAGCGCTTCATTCGTGAATTCAAAAATGTTGAGCTAGGAGAATATGAAGTAGGAAAAGAAATTACAGTAGATGTTTTCCAAGCAGGAGACATTATTGATGTAACAGGTACTACGAAAGGTAAAGGATTCCAAGGGGTTATCAAACGCCACGGACAAAGCCGCGGACCAATGGCTCACGGTTCTCGTTACCATCGTCGTCCTGGGTCAATGGGTCCAGTTGCACCTAACCGTGTATTTAAAAACAAACGTCTTGCTGGCCGTATGGGTGGCAACCGCGTAACTATCCAAAACTTGGAAGTTGTACGTGTCGATGCAGAAAGAAATGTTATCTTGATCAAAGGTAATGTTCCTGGAGCTAAAAAATCTTTAATCACTATCAAATCAGCTGTGAAAGCTAAATAATTGTAGGAAGAAAGGAGGAACTAAGGAATGCCGAATGTAGCATTATTCAAACAAGATGGAAGCCAAAACGGTGAAATCACACTTAACGAAGAAATCTTCGGAATTGAACCTAATGAAAGTGTTGTTTACGATGCAATCGTAATGCAACGTGCGTCATTAAGACAAGGAACACACGCGGTTAAAAACCGTAGCGCTGTTCGCGGCGGCGGACGTAAACCATGGCGTCAAAAAGGAACAGGTCGTGCACGTCAAGGATCTATCCGCTCACCACAATGGCGTGGAGGTGGCGTAGTCTTTGGACCAACACCACGTTCTTACAGCTACAAACTTCCTAAAAAAGTTCGTCGTTTAGCAATGAAATCTGTATTGTCAGAAAAAGTTGCTGAAAACAACTTGGTAGCAATCGAAGGCTTGAACTTCGACGCACCAAAAACAAAAGAATTCAAACAAGTTCTTGCTAACTTATCTATCGACTCTAAAGTATTGGTTGTTCTAGAAAAAGGTAACGACTTTGCTGCTTTATCAGCACGTAACTTACCAAACGTTTCTGTAGTAACTTCTGATAATGTGAGTGTGCTAGACGTTGTATCAAATACAAAAGTGTTAGCAACACAAACTGCTCTTACTCAAATTGAGGAGGTGCTTGCATAATGAACTTACTAGACGTAATCAAACGCCCAGTGATCACTGAAAAATCAATGCTTGCCATGGATGACAAGAAATACACTTTTGAAGTGGACACTCGCGCAAACAAAACTTTAGTAAAACAAGCGGTAGAAGCTGCTTTTGACGTTAAAGTCAAAAACGTGAACATCGTGAACGTACGTGCGAAATTCAAACGTATGGGCAAATATGCAGGATATACAAAAAAACGTCGCAAAGCGATCGTTACATTGACTGAAGATTCAAAAGAAATCCAATTATTCGAAGCTGCTGAATAAGCACTAATAGATAACTCATTAAATTAGGAGGGAAAAACGTGGCGATTAAAAAGTACAAACCTACCTCAAATGGTCGTCGTAACATGACAGGTTCTGATTTTGCTGAAATCACAACATCAACACCTGAAAAATCATTGTTACAACCATTGAAAAACCATGCTGGACGTAACAACAACGGCCGCATCACTGTACGTCATCAAGGTGGCGGACACAAACGCCAATATCGCGTGATCGACTTCAAACGTAACAAAGACAACGTTGTTGCAACTGTTCAAACGATCGAATATGATCCAAACCGTTCAGCTAACATCGCGTTAGTACACTATGAAGATGGAGTGAAAGCTTACATCTTAGCACCTAAAGGACTAGAAGTGGGTATGAAACTTGTTTCAGGTCCAGAAGCAGATATCAAAGTCGGAAATGCTCTTCCATTAGAAAACATTCCAGTTGGTACTGTTATCCACAACATTGAAATGAAACCTGGTAAAGGTGGACAATTGATCCGTTCTGCTGGTACAAGTGCTCAAGTACTTGGTAAAGAAGGCAAATACGTATTGATCCGCTTGAACTCTGGTGAAGTTCGTATGATCTTAGCTGCATGCCGCGCAACAATCGGTTCTGTAGGTAACGAACAACACGAATTAATCAACATCGGTAAAGCTGGACGCTCTCGTTGGATGCGTAAACGCCCAACTGTACGTGGTAGCGTAATGAACCCTAATGATCACCCACACGGTGGTGGTGAAGGTAAAGCTCCTATCGGACGTAAAGCACCAGTTTCTCCTTGGGGTCAACCAGCTCTTGGTTACAAAACTCGTAACAAAAAAGCTAAATCAGACAAACTTATTGTTCGTCGTCGCAAAAATAAATAATTACTTTGACCATGTGTCGCACATTTTGAGAGGAGGTTCACCATGGGTCGTAGTTTAAAGAAAGGACCTTTTGTCGATGAGCATTTAATGAAAAAAGTTGAAGCTCAAGCAGGGGTTGAAAAGAAAAAAGTTATCAAAACTTGGTCACGTCGTTCAACAGTTTTCCCAAGTTTTGTTGGATATACCATCGCAGTTTATGATGGACGTAAACATGTACCAGTTTACATCCAAGAAGACATGGTAGGACACAAATTAGGTGAATTTGCACCTACAAGAACTTATCGTGGACATGCTGCTGACGATAAGAAAACGAAACGCTAATTTGAGGGGAGGATAAATCCAAATGGCAGAACAAATCACATCAGCTAAAGCAACTGCAAAAACAGTTCGCACTTCACCTCGAAAAGCCCGTTTAGTAATTGACCTTATCAGAGGTAAAAGTGTCGCAGATGCAATTTCAATCTTGAAATTCACACCAAACAAATCTGCTGGAATCATTGAAAAAGTATTGATGTCAGCAGTTGCGAATGCAGAAAATAACTTTGACTTAGATGTTGAAAACTTGGTAGTAACCGAAGCTTTTGTTAACGAAGGACCTACAATGAAACGTTTCCGTCCTCGTGCAAAAGGATCAGCTTCTCCAATCAACAAACGTACAAGTCATATCACGGTAGTCGTATCAGAAAAATAAGGAGGGATAATCAGTGGGTCAAAAAGTACATCCAATTGGAATGCGTGTAGGCATCATCCGCGACTGGGATGCTAAATGGTATGCTGAAAAAGAGTATGCTGAGTTCTTACACGAAGATTTAAGAATCCGTAAATTTATTTCAACTAAACTTGCTGATGCTGCTGTATCAACAGTTGAAATTGAACGCGCAACAGGTCGCGTAAACATTTCAATTCACACAGCTAAACCAGGTATGGTTATTGGTAAAGGCGGTTCTGAAGTCGAAAGCCTAAGAAAAGAATTAAACAAATTAACTGGTAAAAGAATCCATATCAATATCGTGGAAATCAAAAAACCAGATCTAGATGCAAAATTAGTAGGTGAAGGAATCGCACGTCAATTAGAAAACCGTGTTGCTTTCCGTCGCGCTCAAAAACAAGCCATCCAACGCTCAATGCGTGCTGGCGCTCAAGGGATCAAAACTCAAGTATCTGGTCGTCTAAACGGAGCAGATATCGCTCGTTCAGAAGGATACTCAGAAGGAACTGTTCCTCTTCATACTTTACGTGCGGACATTGATTACGCATGGGAAGAAGCAGATACAACATACGGAAAACTAGGAGTTAAAGTGTGGATCTATCGTGGAGAAATTCTTCCAACTAAAAAAAACACTGAGAAAGGAGGGAAATAATCATGTTAGTACCTAAACGTGTAAAACACCGTCGTGAATTCCGCGGAAAAATGCGCGGGGAAGCTAAAGGCGGAAAAGAAGTAGCATTCGGTGAATACGGTTTGCAAGCTGTTGATTCACATTGGATCACAAACCGCCAAATCGAAGCTGCTCGTATCGCAATGACTCGTTACATGAAACGTGGTGGGAAAGTATGGATTAAAATTTTCCCTCACAAATCTTATACTGCCAAAGCAATTGGGGTACGTATGGGTTCTGGTAAAGGGGCACCTGAAGGATGGGTTGCACCAGTAAAACGTGGTAAAATCATGTTTGAAATCGCAGGCGTTCCTGAAGAAGTAGCTCGTGAAGCGTTACGTCTAGCTTCTCACAAATTACCAATGAAAACTAAGATCGTAAAACGTGAGGAAATGGGTGGTGAATCGAATGAAGGTTAAAGAAATCAGAGAATTAACCACTGCCGAAATGCTTGATCAAGAAAAACAATTAAAAGAAGAATTGTTTAATCTTAGATTCCAATTAGCAACAGGTCAATTAGAAAACACTGCACGTATTAAAGAAGTACGTAAATCGATTGCACGCATCAAAACTGTGTTGCGTGAACAAGCTAAGTAATTATGGAAGGAGGCCATTAAGCGTATGACTGAAGGAAGAAATCAACGCAAAGTTTATCAAGGTCGCGTGGTTTCAGACAAAATGGATAAAACAATTACCGTTGCTGTCGAAACAAAGAAAAACCACCCTATCTATGGCAAACGCATGAACTATTCTAAGAAATACAAAGTGCATGATGAAAACAACACAGCAAAAGTTGGCGACATCGTGAGAATTATGGAAACTCGTCCATTATCAGCTACAAAACGTTTCCGTTTGTTGGAAGTAGTCGAAGAAGCAGTTATTATCTAATAACACGAGATTTTCCTATATAGATTGAATGCAAAATCTGAAAGGAGGATACACAACGTGATCCAAGCAGAAAGTCGTTTAAAAGTCGCTGATAACTCAGGCGCACGTGAAATTTTGACGATCAAAGTCCTTGGTGGATCTGGTCGTAAAACTGCTAACATCGGTGATGTGATCGTTGCTACGGTTAAACAAGCAACGCCAGGTGGGGTTGTCAAAAAAGGTGACGTCGTTAAAGCCGTTATCGTTCGAACAAAATCAGGAGCTCGTCGTACAGACGGTTCATATATTAAATTTGATGAAAATGCTGCAGTGATTATTCGTGATGATAAAAGCCCTCGTGGAACACGTATCTTTGGGCCAGTTGCACGTGAACTACGTGAAAACAACTTCATGAAGATCGTTTCACTAGCACCAGAAGTTTTATAATCTTGAGACACTTATCAAAGGAGGTGCGAAACAGTTATGTTTGTTAAAAAAGGCGATAAAGTTAAAGTTATCACTGGAAAAGACAAAAACAAAGAAGGCGTTGTACTAGCAGCGTTCCCGAAAAAAGATAAAGTTATTGTCGAAGGTGTAAATGTCGTTAAAAAACACCAAAAACCTTCTCAAGCTGCTCCTCAAGGTGGAATTGTTGAGATGGAAGCGCCAATTCATGTTTCTAACGTGATGGTGGTTGACTCTACTGGTGTAGCTGGCCGAGTTGGCTACAAAGAAGTAGACGGCAAAAAAGTCCGTGTTTCTAAAAAAACCGGTGAAGTTTTAGATAAATAAAAGTTTAAGGAAGGAGGGTCTTACTGAATGAACCGCCTAAAAGAAAAATATCTTAAAGAAGTAACTCCATCATTGATGGAAAAATTTAACTATAGCTCTGTTATGCAAACACCTAAAGTTGAAAAAATCGTCATCAACATGGGTGTTGGTGATGCGGTATCAAACGCTAAAAACTTAGATAAAGCAGTTGAAGAATTAACTTTGATCACTGGTCAAAAACCAATGATTACAAAAGCTAAAAAATCAATCGCTGGATTCCGTTTACGTGAAGGAATGCCAATTGGTGCAAAAGTTACATTGCGCGGAGAAAGAATGTACGAATTCTTAGACAAATTGGTTTCTGTTTCACTACCACGTGTACGTGACTTCCATGGTGTAAGTAAAAAAGCCTTTGACGGTCGTGGAAACTATACTTTAGGTATTAAAGAACAATTGATCTTCCCAGAAGTAGATTATGATTTAGTAGATAAAGTACGTGGTATGGACATCGTTATTGTAACAACAGCAAACTCTGATGAAGAATCTCGTGAGTTGTTGACACAATTAGGCATGCCATTCCAAAAATAATTAAAGGAGGCGAACTACGTGGCTAAAAAATCAATGATTGCTAAAAACAAACGTCCTGCAAAATTTTCAACACAAGCTTATACTCGTTGCGAACGTTGCGGACGTCCACATTCAGTTTATCGTAAGTTCCATCTTTGCCGTATTTGCTTCCGCGAACTTGCCTATAAAGGTCAAATTCCCGGCGTGAAGAAAGCTAGCTGGTAAAAAGTAAATTCGCATAAGAAGGAGGTAAAAGATCAATGGTCATGACAGATCCAATTGCAGATTTTCTAACTCGTATCCGTAACGCAAACATGGTTAAACATGAGTCTTTAGAAGTACCTGCATCAAAAATTAAACGTGACATCGCTGAAATCTTGAAACGTGAAGGTTTCGTTCGTGATGTTGAATACATCGAAGATGACAAACAAGGCGTGATCCGTGTTTTCCTAAAATTTGGTAAAAACGGCGAACGTGTTATCACAAACTTAAAACGTATCTCTAAACCAGGTTTGCGTGCTTATGTCAAAGCTGACGAAGTACCAAAAGTATTGAACGGTTTAGGTATCGCAATCATTTCGACTTCTGAAGGTGTTGTCACTGATAAAGAAGCTCGTGAAAAAAATATCGGCGGCGAAGTTATCGCTTACGTATGGTAATCAAGTAGAATCTACAAGGAGGTGTCTTTAAGTGAGCCGTATCGGAAATAAAGTCGTTGTTATCCCTGAAGGAGTAACAGTTACTCAAGACGGAAACAACGTTACAGTTAAAGGACCAAAAGGTGAATTGACTCGTACTTTTTCAGCAGATATCAAAATGAATATCGAAGGAAACGAAGTAACTTTCACTCGTCCAAACGACAGTAAAGAAATGAAAACAATTCATGGAACAACTCGTGCGAACTTCAACAACATGGTTGTAGGTGTCAGCGAAGGTTTCCAAAAAGCGTTAGAACTAATCGGGGTTGGGTACCGTGCACAATTACAAGGATCAAAACTTGTATTGAACGTTGGTTACTCACATCCAGTAGAAATCACACCACCAGCTGGAGTAACTGTTGAAGTACCAGCTAACACACAAGTAATTGTTAAAGGTGCGAACAAAGAAGAAGTTGGCGAATTAGCTGCAAACATTCGTGGAACTCGTCCTCCAGAACCTTATAAAGGTAAAGGTATTCGTTATGTTGGCGAATATGTACGCCGTAAAGAAGGTAAAACTGGTAAATAATCGTTTAGAAAAATTGCATAGAAGCCAGCAGCAGGAAAAAGGCATTTGGCTGAAGTTTACCTTCAAAAAAATATATTTTTACTTGTGCCGCAGCTTCTATTTTTCGAAACGTATTTACTGCTTGAAATAGTAGTACAATAAAAATAAAGAGGTGACAATTGTGATTACAAAACCAGATAAGAACAAAACACGTCAAAAGAGACATCGTCGTGTACGTAACAATATCTCTGGTACTGCTGAGCGCCCACGCTTGAACGTTTTTCGTTCTAACAAAAACATCTACGCTCAAATTATTGATGACGTAGCGGGTGTAACGCTAGCAAGTGCCTCTACCTTGGATAAAGAAATTTCAGGTGGAACAAAAACAGAAGCAGCACAAGCTGTCGGTAAACTAGTTGCTGAACGTGCAGCTGAAAAAGGCATTAAAGTAGTAGTCTTTGACCGTGGTGGATACCTTTACCATGGCCGTGTGCAAGCTTTAGCTGAAGCTGCTCGCGAAAATGGACTAGAATTTTAGAAGAAGGAGGAATACCATTCATGGTTTATATCGATCCAAAACATTTGGAATTAGAAGACCGCGTTGTTGCAATTAACCGTGTAACAAAAGTTGTTAAAGGTGGACGTCGTCTACGTTTTGCTGCTTTAGTTGTTGTCGGTGACAAAAACGGACACGTAGGATTTGGTACAGGTAAAGCTCAAGAAGTTCCTGAAGCAATCCGTAAAGCAATTGAAGATGCGAAGAAAAACTTAGTTGAAGTACCTATGGTTGGTTCAACAATCCCACACGAAGTAATCGGTGCTTTTAGTGGTGGTAGAATCCTAATGAAACCTGCTGTAGAAGGTTCTGGGGTTGCTGCTGGTGGACCAGTTCGTGCCGTATTAGAATTAGCTGGGGTAGCAGATATCACTTCTAAATCTTTAGGCTCAAATACACCAATCAACGTTGTTCGCGCAACAGTTGAAGGTTTGAAACAATTGAAACGTGCAGAAGAAGTTGCAGAACTTCGCGGCAAATCAGTTGAAGAATTAATCGGATAAGGAGGACAACAATAATGGCTGAATTAAAAGTTACTTTAAAACGCAGTATTATCGGACGTCCTCAAAACCAACGCGATACAGTTAAAGCGTTAGGTCTTACAAAGATTAACAGTTCAGTGGTTAAGCCTTCTAATGAAGCAATTAAAGGCATGATCAATACTGTTTCTCACCTAGTGGACGTTGAAGAAATTTAATTTAGAAAAATCATAACTAGAACATTAAGGAGGTGCCAAACCTATGAAACTTCATGAATTAAAACCTGCTGAAGGTTCACGCCAAGTACGTAACCGTGTTGGTCGTGGTACTTCATCTGGTAACGGAAAAACTGCCGGACGCGGACAAAAAGGACAAAAAGCTCGTTCAGGCGGCGGTGTGCGTTTAGGATTTGAAGGGGGACAAACACCATTGTTCCGTCGTTTACCAAAACGAGGATTCACAAACGTGAACCGTAAAGACTATGCAGTCATTAATCTTGATGTATTGAACCGCTTTGAAGACGGAGCTGAAGTAACTCCTGTTGCTTTAGTTGAAGCTGGAATCGTGAAAAACGAAAAAGCTGGAATCAAAGTATTAGCTAATGGGGAACTAAACAAGAAATTAACTGTGAAAGCAGCAAAATTCTCTAAAGCAGCTCAAGAAGCAATTGAAGCGGCTGGTGGATCAATCGAGGTGATCTAATGTTTAGACTATTAAAAGATGCTTTTAAAGTAAAAGACATTAGATCGAAAATCCTATTTACTGTATTTGTGTTGTTTGTATTTCGCCTAGGTGCACATATTACTGTACCAGGCGTAAATGCTGCTTCATTGCAAAACCTTTCTTCTTTGCCATTTTTCAACATGTTGAACTTGGTAAGTGGTAGTGCGATGCAAAACTTTTCCATTTTCTCAATGGGGGTTTCACCATACATTACTGCTTCTATCGTCATTCAGCTTCTTCAAATGGACATCGTGCCTCGATTTGTTGAATGGTCGAAACAAGGGGAAGTTGGTCGTAAAAAACTGAATCAAGCGACTCGATATCTGACATTAGTATTGGCATTTATCCAATCTGTCGGTATCACTGCTGGATTCAATCAATACGCTCAATTAGGTTTCGTGAATAATCCTAACGTAGCAACTTACGTAACGATCGGTTTGATTCTAACAGCCGGTACGATGTTTGTTACTTGGCTAGGAGAACAGATCACAGAAAAAGGTATCGGAAATGGCGTATCAATGATCATTTTTGCAGGTATCATTTCTAGATTGCCTGAAAGTATCAGAGAAATTTATGAAGATTACTTTATAAATATTGATCCTTCAGACATATGGAAATCTGCTATTTTTGTGGCCATTTTACTAGTAGCGGTCTTGTTGATCGTGACATTCGTAACATTTTTCCAACAAGCTGAACGCAAGATCCCGATCCAATATACGAAACGCGTAGCTGGCGCGCCTACAAGCAGCTATCTGCCGTTGAAAGTAAATGCAGCTGGAGTTATTCCAGTTATCTTTGCTAGTTCGTTTATTGCTACGCCAAATGCTGTTTTACAAGCATTGAGCGGTAGATTCGGTTCTGAAAACTGGTACAAAGTGATGATGGAGATCTTTAACTATAATACAGCACCTGGTGCTACGATTTATACGATTCTGATCGTTGCCTTCACTTTCTTCTACGCCTTTGTTCAAGTAAACCCTGAGAAATTAGCGGAAAACTTGCAAAAGCAAGGAAGTTATATACCAAGCGTACGCCCTGGTAAGGGGACTGAAGAGTATGTCTCAAGATTACTGATGCGTTTAAGTACAGTTGGTGCAGTCTTCCTTGGTTTAGTGGCATTGCTTCCAATCATTGCTCAAATGGTTTGGGATCTTCCACAATCAATCGGATTAGGCGGTACAAGCTTACTGATCGTTATCGGTGTAGCTTTAGAAACTGCGAAACAGTTAGAAGGCTTAATGCTGAAACGTAAATATGTTGGATTCATTGAGTAAGAAAGCGTGTTGAGGTTTTCCCTCAACACACGTTCTCACACATTTATTAGGAGGGAAAACAATGAACCTCATTTTAATGGGGCTGCCAGGCGCAGGTAAAGGAACACAAGCTGAAAAAATCATTGATGCTTATGGTATTCCGCACATCTCAACAGGAGATATGTTCCGCGCAGCAATGCAAAACGAAACAGCTCTTGGCCTGGAAGCAAAGTCTTATATGGATAAAGGTGCATTAGTTCCTGATGAAGTAACAAATGGAATCGTGAAAGAGCGACTAGCTGAACCAGATACAGAGAAAGGCTTCTTATTAGATGGCTTTCCACGTACGCTAGATCAAGCAAAAGCTCTGGACGCAATGCTAAAAGATTTGAATAAAAAAATTGATGCTGTCATCGATATCCATGTTGGTGAAGAAATCTTGGTCGAACGTCTAGCCGGCCGATTTATCTGCAGCAATTGTGGAGCAACTTACCATAAAATTTTCAACCCTACAAAAGTTGAAGACACATGTGATCGTTGCGGTGGGCATGAATTCTATCAAAGAGAAGATGATAAACCTGAGACGGTTAAAAATCGTCTGGCTATCAACATCAAAAATAGTGAACCAATCTTGGCTTATTATAAAGAACAAGGTTTGCTAAACACTATTGATGGTGCTCGTGAAATCGATGCTGTATTTGCAGATGTACAAAAAATCATTGAAAAATAGCACGATTGCCCGTAGCCGACTTGCATTATGCAGTTACTCTTGTCAAGTTCAATAAATTATGATAGAATATGTCAGTCCGACTTCTAGAGAATCCTCTAGATGATCCATTTTGAGAATTTTGAGGTGGGAACTGCAGTTTCCGCCATTTTATCGTGTGAAAATGCGAAACAAGTACAAGGAGGTACTGTGCGTGGCAAAAGAAGATATGATTGAAGTCGAAGGTACAGTCGTCGAAACTTTGCCGAATGCAATGTTTAAAGTTGAACTAGAAAACGGACACCAAGTTCTTGCTACTGTTTCAGGTAAAATTCGTATGCATTACATCCGTATCTTACCTGGTGACAAAGTAACGGTTGAATTGTCTCCATACGATCTTAACCGTGGCCGTATTACTTATCGCTTTAAATAATTGTACTCCGTAAAACTACAGGAGGTATTATCATGAAAGTAAGACCATCAGTAAAACCAATGTGCGAACATTGTAAAGTAATTCGTCGTAAAGGACGCGTTATGGTGATTTGCCCAGCAAATCCAAAACATAAACAACGTCAAGGATAATTGGAGGTGCTATAAATATGGCTCGTATTGCAGGAGTAGATATTCCTCGTGATAAACGTGTAGTAGTTTCACTTACTTATATCTATGGTATTGGTAACACTACTGCTAAAAAGATCTTAGCTGATGCTGGTGTATCTGAAGATGTTCGCGTTCGTGAATTAACGAATGAACAAACAGATGCTATCCGTGCAGAAGTAGATAAATTAAAAGTTGAAGGGGATCTTCGTCGTGAAGTGAACTTGAACATCAAACGTTTGATGGAAATCGGTTCTTACCGTGGAATCCGTCATCGCCGTGGATTGCCTGTTCGTGGACAAAACACGAAAAACAATGCACGTACTCGTAAAGGCCCAGCTCGCGCTATCGCTGGCAAGAAAAAATAATTCTTAAGTGAAGGAGGTTAAAACTTCATGGCAGCAAAAAAAGTGAATCGTAAACGCCGTGTGAAGAAGAATATAGAAGCAGGTATTGCACATATCCATTCTACATTCAATAACACTATCATCATGATCACTGATACTCACGGAAATGCATTAGCGTGGTCATCAGCTGGTTCATTAGGTTTCAAAGGAAGCAAAAAATCAACTCCTTTTGCCGCTCAAATGGCAGCAGAAACTGCTACAAAAGCAGCAATGGAACACGGATTAAAGACTGTTGAAGTAACAGTTAAAGGACCTGGTTCTGGACGTGAAGCAGCAATTCGTTCATTACAAGCTACAGGTTTAGAAGTGACTGCAATTCGTGACGTGACTCCAGTTCCTCATAATGGTGCCCGCCCTCCAAAACGCCGTCGTGTTTAATGAGTGCCGCTCATTTTGAGTTTTATCAGTAACGTCATTGAACAAGACACTTTTCGTTTTGAAAGGGGTAAAGATAAGAATGATTGAGTTCGAAAAACCAAGAATCGCAAAAATTGATGAAGAAAAAGATTATGGCAAGTTCATCGTTGAACCTCTTGAAAGAGGGTATGGGACTACTTTAGGGAATTCCCTACGTCGTATTTTATTATCTTCTTTGCCAGGTGCTGCCATCACTAATATTCAAATCGATGGTGTACTGCATGAATTCTCTACCATCAAAGGTGTTAGAGAAGACGTCACTCAAATCATCTTGAACATTAAAGGCTTAGCGCTGAAAATGTATGGCCAAGAAGAAAAAACCCTTGAAATCGATATTACCGGACCTGCTACAGTAACTGCTGGCGATATTATCGTTGATAGTGATGTAGAAATTCTTAACAAAGATATGTACATCTGTAGTGTCTCTGAAGGAGCTACGTTCCATGCTCGCTTAACAGTGAAACCTGGACGTGGTTATGTTCAAGCAGATGAAAATAAAAAAGAAGATATGCCAATTGGCGTTCTTCCAGTCGATTCAATCTACACACCTGTTCGTCGTGTGAACTATCAAGTTGAGAACACACGTGTTGGACACCGTGAAGATTTTGATAAATTGACGATGGAGATTTGGACAGATGGTTCAATTGAACCGTTGGAAGCAATGAGTTTGTCTGCGAAAATCATGACTGAACATTTGGATATTTTTGTGAACTTAACTGATGAAGCAAAAAATGCTGAAATCATGGTCGAAAAAGAAGAAACACAAAAAGAAAAAATGTTGGAAATGACGATCGAAGAGTTAGACTTGTCTGTTCGCTCTTACAATTGTTTGAAACGTGCAGGAATCAATACTGTACAAGAACTTACAAATAAATCTGAGCCTGAAATGATCAAAGTCCGTAACTTAGGACGTAAATCATTAGAAGAAGTTAAAGCAAAATTGCACGACTTAGGTTTAGGTTTACGTAAAGAAGATTAAAACCTTTTACGAAGGAGGGAAACCAACGTGAGTTATCGTAAACTAGGACGCACATCTAGCCAACGTAAAGCGATGTTGCGTGATTTAACAACTGATTTATTAATCAACGAACGTATTGTGACTACTGAAGCTCGTGCGAAAGAAGTTCGCTCAACTGCAGAAAAAATGATCACTTTAGGTAAACGCGGAGATTTGCATTCACGTCGTCAAGCTGCGGCTTTCGTACGTAATGAAGTTGCCAGCGTGCGTGAAGAAAATGAGGACATCGTCATTGAATCAGCTTTACAAAAACTGTTCAACGATATTGCACCTCGTTACGCAGAACGTCAAGGCGGATACACACGCATTTTGAAGACAGAACCAAGACGCGGTGATGGTGCACCAATGGTTGTCTTAGAACTTGTCTAAAATCACACTAATAACATCACTTTATAGATGATTCTTTTAGAGTGTTATGATGTTGGAAGATATTTTTCCGAGTCTAGCTCAGCGCTGCTCCTCAAGCGAATATCGCTTGGGGAGTAAGCACTCATCATAAAGTGTTTTTTTATACCTTCAATTACCTGTCATGACAGATATGTTTGAAGGCATAAAAAAACATTTTAAGCGAGAAATAATTGAAAATTTTGTCTTTTTTTGATAGTGTTAGTAGGAACTTTAGGATGAAGAAGGAGTAATCATGGAGCCAATTATTGAATTAGAAAAGATAAATTATAAATACCAGCCAGATGATCTTCGCCCCGCATTGAAAGATGTCTCCTTTACAATTGATAAAGGTGAGTGGATCGCTATTATTGGACACAATGGTTCAGGAAAATCGACACTTGCCAAAACGATCAATGGATTGCTTCTGCCAGAATCAGGGATCGTGAAAGTGGGAAATCAAATATTGGATGAAGAAAATATTTGGACGATCCGACAGATGGTTGGAATGGTTTTTCAAAATCCAGACAATCAGTTTGTTGGTTCGACAGTAGAAGATGACGTTGCTTTTGGTCTTGAAAATCAAGGGATTCCCAGAGAAGAAATGCTAGTGCGTGTGAAAGATGCACTTGAGAAAGTTAGAATGGCTGAGTTTGCTTCACGCGAGCCTGCTCGTTTATCAGGAGGGCAAAAACAACGTGTTGCCATTGCCGGCGTGGTTGCCTTACGACCTGATATCATTATTTTAGATGAAGCAACCAGTATGCTAGATCCAGAAGGTCGTGAAGAAGTGATCTCTACGATCAAGAAGATCAAAGAAGAAAGTCAATTGACCGTTATATCTATCACTCATGATATTGATGAAGCAGCTAATGCCAATCGGATACTAGTGATGAGACAAGGAGAACTTGTCCGCGAAGGTACACCAAAAGAAATTTTTTCTGCTGGTCCTGAACTGATCGACTTAGGTCTGGATCTACCATTTCCTGAAAAACTGAAGAGCGCACTGAAAGAACGTGGGGTTGATGTGCCAAGTGAATATATGACAGAAGAAAGGATGGTGGATTGGTTATGGACATCCGTTTTGAACAAGTAGACTTCACTTATCAGCCGAATACACCATTTGAACAAAGAGCCTTATTTGACATCAATATGACGATCAAAGAAAACAGTTATACTGCATTAGTAGGGCATACCGGAAGCGGGAAATCAACCTTACTTCAGCATTTGAATGCGCTTGTTAAGCCAACAAGCGGTACAGTCCATATTGGAGAACGAGATATTCAGCCGGATACGGATAATAAGAATTTAAAGCCCATCCGAAAAAAAGTTGGTATCGTCTTTCAGTTTCCAGAAGCACAGCTATTCGAAGAAACGGTAGCAAAAGACATTGCTTTCGGTCCTAAAAACTTTGGTGTCAGCGAAGAAGAAGCACTAGTCCTAGCAAAAGAAACATTAGAACAAGTTGGGCTGGATGAAAGCTATTTGGAACGTTCGCCATTTGAACTTTCAGGAGGGCAAATGCGTAGAGTAGCAATCGCTGGTGTGCTTGCCATGAGGCCGGAAGTACTTGTATTGGATGAACCAACGGCAGGACTTGATCCCCAGGGTAGAAAAGAAATGATGGAGATGTTTTGGCGTCTTCATAAGGAACAACAGATCACTATTGTATTAGTTACGCATTTAATGGATGATGTAGCCAATTTTGCAGATTATGTCTATGTGTTGGAAAAGGGACGAATCGTTAATAGCGGGGAGCCGCAAGAGGTCTTTCAAAACATTGAATGGCTAAAAGAAAAACAACTAGGCGTACCTACTGCCACCGAGTTTGCAGAAGAATTAATGGCTAAAGGGATGAACTTTGCTACCTTGCCTTTGACAGCTGAAGAATTAGCAGACGCTATTGTCCATTATGCTGGAGGAAATGCCCATGATGAATAAATTGATATTTGGTCGTTATATGCCTGGAGATTCCTTGATCCATCGATTGGATCCCCGAGCTAAATTATTAGCCAGTTTTTATTTTATCGGAATCATTTTTTTAGCAAATAATTGGGAAACGTACCTTTTGTTGGCATTTTTCACATTACTTTCTGTCTTCTTGTCAAAAGTAGATTTGAAATTTTTTATCCGAGGCATTCGCCCATTGATCTGGCTAATCCTCTTCACTGTAGCTTTGCAGGTCTTGTTTACAAGTGGCGGAGAAACTTATTGGAGTTGGGGTGTTTTCCATATCACTGAATTTGGTGTGATGAACGGCCTCTTTATTTTCTGTCGATTCGTGTTGATCATTTTTATGTCGACTCTACTCACGCTTACTACACCGCCTTTGGAATTATCGGATGCGATTGAGTACTTGCTTCGTCCATTGAAAGCCGTACGGTTCCCAGTCCACGAAATTTCATTGATGCTGTCGATTGCTCTTCGTTTTGTGCCTACATTGATGGACGAAACAGAAAAGATCATGAACGCTCAGCGCGCTCGCGGTGTTGATTTTGGTGAAGGAAACCTAGTTCAGAAAATGAAAGCAGTCATTCCTTTGCTGATTCCTTTATTTGTCAGCAGCTTCAACCGTGCGGAAGATCTTGCGACTGCTATGGAAGCAAGAGGCTACAAAGGTGGGGAAGGAAGAACGAAATATCGTGTATTGCATTGGCATAATAGAGACACGATGGTTATCATTGCTTTTGTATTATTAACTGTGCTACTGATCTTTTTAAGAGGATAAACGTTCAGTGGGCCGCTATCTATTCTTTTCTTGCTGATCTGTTTGCAAGAAAGGATGCGAGCAGTGTATGACAAGAAATATTAGGGTCTGTGGCAGACTAAGGTCACAGGCCTCTTTCTTTTATCTGAAAAGAAAGAACGAAAAAATTTTATAAAAAAATCATTATTCCAGATAACCTTTTAGGAACAAAGGAGAGAAAAACATGGTACGTTACAAAGCAATCATTGCGTACGACGGAACAAATTTTAATGGATTCCAAAAACAGCCAAATGGGCGTACTGTTCAAGAAGAAGTAGAAAAAACATTACAAAAAATGGCAAATGGAAAAGAAATCACGGTCTTTGGTTCGGGAAGGACAGATGCCGGAGTACATGCGATCGGGCAAGTAATCCATTTTGATTATCCAGAGGAGCGTCCGTTAGAACGAATGCGTTTCGCGCTAGATACCCAGTCACCAGAGGATATTGCTGTAAGACAAGTAGAAATTGTTTCAGAAGACTTCCACGCAAGATATTTGGTTAAAGAAAAGACGTATCAATTTCGAGTGGATATAGGGAAACCACGCAGTCCTTTTCGACGCCATTATGCAAGTTATTTTCCTTACCCTCTTGATTTGGAAAAAATTCAGCGGGCGCTTCCTGATTTATTAGGGACTCACGATTTCACCTCTTTTTGTGCATCAGGAAGCTCGATAGAGGATAAAGTACGTACGATCTACGAGGCTAAGATGGAGGTAAATGAAACAAAAGACGAATTGTTGTTTACATTTAGGGGAAATGGCTTCTTGTATAAGATGATACGGATCTTAGTAGGAACGCTTTTGAAAATTGGCAATGGCCGATTGCCTGAAGATAGTATCCCAGATATTATTGCGAAAAAAGATCGTAATGCAGCAGGACCTACAGCACATCCTGAAGGACTTTATTTGTATGAAGTGAAATATGAATAAGAGGTTGTGACAGAAGTGGTCAGCTTCAAGAAATAAGAAGGAATTTACGAAAATTACTTCTCAAAATTTTGCAAAATTTCGGCTTATTTTCGAAGGAGCTACTTCTGGAACACCGTGAATCAGAGGTTGTGAAAAAGCTATCCTGCATCAAGTAATAAGAACAGCCAAACAAAAATAGCTCGTCATATTTTTCGTTTGGTTGGGCTTATTACCGCAGATGCAAGCTTTTGAACACCGTTTAAGGAAGAGGTTGTGAAATCAGCGTTTTGAGCTAATACCGAAGGTCAGCTGATTGAACACCGTTTAAGAAAGAGGTCGTGAGCCTGTCATTTAACTCTGAGTCACAAGGAACAATTTCAAAAAACAGCTTCTCATCTTTGATGAATATCGTGACTTGTGGACGAGGCGTTGATAAGTGAATCATCTTTTTGTTACCTATTTTTTCTGTAACCAAAAAACGATGGAACGTTGTTTTGATTGCCCTTAATGAGGACAGTCGGAACAGGTTTGTCATTTTTATATTTAAATGGCACAAATTTTTCTAATTATTTGTCATTTAGCGCTGAAAATTTTTGCTATTTATCTAAAAAAGTGATAACTACTTAAGATGAAGCAGAATATTTACGCCATACGGCATACAACCGCGAAAAATATAAAAAAAAGAAAACGATTGAACGCGTTTTTGCAGTCGCAAAGGAAAAGCATGGAATGCGCTACATCAAGTATCGAGACTTGGAAAACAATCAGGTGTATACGCTGATTGTTTTTGCTGCAATGAATCTGAAAAAGTTGTCCACTTGGCAGTTGGAACATATGTCTTCATATCTTTTATTATACAAAAATAGCAAAAGCACCAGTCTACACTCTTAGTAAAGAGGAAACTGATCCTTTTGTCTACATTCTTAAAGTACTTAAACTAAGTACTTTATTTTACTCTTTAGGATTGATACAGTAGCATCTATCCCTTTATTAATAATCTTTTATTTTTTTAAATAAAGATGTTGTCTCCATCTTCAGGCACTAAAACTTTTTCGGAAATTCCTTTTTCTTTATTGAAAGACTTTAATTCTTCTCTTGACAGTCCCCAATGGTTTACAGCTTCCATATGAACGGCAATAATTGTGGAATCTGGTATTGCTTTATGCAATTCATATAAATCGTCTTTCCCCATAATAAGAGATTCTCCAACTAAAAAATGATTATCTCCAGCATTTGCTACTATGATTTCTGGCTTATACTGATCAATAGTTTGTTTAACAGCTTCATACCAAACTGTATCTCCTGTAAAGTATAGTGTCTTCTCAGTCGAATGTTTGAAAACAATACCGCAAACATTACCTACATAATTCAAGATTTCTCCTCTGCCATGTTTGCCTTTTGTTTTAACCAATTGTATAGATTCAAAAACTGTGTCTTCTCGTAGTACCTCCACATTTTTAAAACCATATAGTCGAATTTCATTCGCATCATTTTCATCTTGCACAAATAATTTTATTTCTTTAGGTAGGACCTCTTTCGCTATATCGTCCCAATGATCTAGATGTAAATGTGTTACAATAACAGCATCAATACCGTTGATAATATCTTCGACTGGCATTGGCAAATCAACTAGAGGATTCATTTGATCTTTTCTTGGTGATGGAAAAGGACCTTTCGAAATAAATGGTGGAAGTGTTCCTTTTTCCGCTAACATTGGATCAATTAAAAATTTTTTACCTCCATAGTCTAAGATAGCTGTTGCATTACGAATGTGATGTATATTCATAAACGTTGTCTCCTTTTTGTTGATATGAAATATTTTTAGTATAATTCAATTCCATACAATAAATAAACCGAACAAAAAAAGTCTTTTACTATTTTTACTTAATTTATGAAAGGTTGTTTACCATGTTAGACCAAACAGATATAAATATCATTGAGGAACTATCAAAAAATAGTCGAATCACAATGAAAGAACTTGGAGAAAAAGTACATTTGACTGGACCCGCTGTCTCGGCGAGAGTGACAAAACTAGAGGAAAGTGGAGTTATTGAAAATTATACAGTAAAATTAAATATGGAAAAGCTAGGGTTTTCGATTCACGCTTTTTTAAGTATAATTACGCAAAATTTAAATCATAAACCCTATTTATCATTTATTAAAAATCATGAAAAATTCTTGATTAGAAATTATAAGATTAGTGGAGGGGGCTGTTATCTTTTGGAATGTAGATTTACTTCAAAAAAATCAATGAACAGCTTTTTGGAACAGCTTAATGAATATGCGAATTATAAATTATCTATTGTTATAGATTAATAATAAAACTAGCAGATGGTAAAAATACTAATATGCGAGACACACATTCAACCATAACTATATAACTTATCAATTTAAAACTAAACTGATGGAAACAAGTAAGGCAAAAACATTTATATTTTGCCCTACTTATTTTTTTAATTAAATTCATTGATGATTCATATTTAGAAAATTCTATGAAGGCCAAATGAGTATCCTGTAACTTTTTTAGATAAATAGCAAAAATTTTCAGCGTTAAATGACAAATAATTAGAAATATTTGTGCCATTTAAATATAAAAATGACACCAAGTATATCATGAACGCACAAAAAGACCAACAGGGTATACCTTGTTGGACTAAATAAATGTCAAATTCCGTTCTCAACTGTGCATATTCATTCTATGTTCCATGTACCCCATTATCCTCCTGAATACTCATTCCAATGTTAGTTAATTTTTCTAATTCTTCTACGCTTAGATAAGCGCCATATTTTACAATTTCCTCATCAATGACAATAATCGGTAAACTTTTCAAATCTTTTGTCTGCAACAAGTTAAGAATTTTAGGGTTGCTAATAAAAGGCAAGATAGAGTCACTTAAAAAATATAAATTTGTTTCTATCTGTTTATTCTTAATCCGATTATAAAACTCTTTTAGCATCGTATCCTCATGTAATGATTGAAAAACGAAGAGTCCTTCATCATCACTTCTATTTAAGACATAGTAAGAAATTATCATTTTCCTATTGTCAATCCTCCCGCAGTGCAAGAGACTGACCCTACACCAAATGTATTATAAACTTGCATAGCTAATTTTACACTGTAATATTGTCTTTTCCCAGTAAATGTAAAATACATTCCTCCACCATAACCATAAGAATTAGCTAGGTTTACTGTTTGAGTATATGATTTTGCACTACCTAAACTCAAGCGTGTAGAAATACGATACATCGCCGAATTGGGACTTGTTATAATATATTCTGTCCGCCCCTGCGTATTAGTAATTTTTTTAGTAGATGCGGTTAACCGCAATACATTTGCAGAAAAACGTGTTTTCGGATCTTGAGGCTCTATCTTTTGAGTGTAAAAAGTATCTTTATCACTAAATCCTTTGGATTTGAAGTAACTTTGTTCTTCTGGTGTTAATTGACTAAAAGTTTTTGCCATTTCACTTGTTTGTTCAACCATCGTGCTAGCTTTAACTATATTTCCAGAAGTCCCAATACCAATAAAACCAAATAACAGAATAAAAAGTGCGCTAAATAATTTTTTCATAGTAATCACTTCCTAATTCATTAAATTTTGAGAAAAACGCTTTCTCAATCTCGATTATACATCTCCTTTTAAAAATGTACACCGTTATTTTTTTGAATATTCAGACTTTTTCTTGTTTTTGATAAATGCAACAGATGAAATATTAAGTGTAAATAAAGTTTTTTATACTGTACCAGCTGAAAAGATGTCTCGTGTCAGTTCGGATATTAACACAATAACTAGTAGAATAGGCCTGACTAAAGCAATGCATATGGTACTAAAATACAATCAAGAAGATCCTCCTGTGCCTAAAACCTATGAAGCAATTGACTTAATTATTGTCGATGAAATTGATCGTTTAAAGCTTCAGCATTTAGAACAGCTAAGAGATATTTACGATAGAAATGATCTGGCAATGGTTCTTATCGGTATGCCTGGTATTGAAAAAAGATTGTCTCGTTATCCGCAGCTTTACTCTCGCATAGGATTTGCACATGAATTTGATAACCTTAGTAAGGACGAAACACATCATATTTTGGAATACAAATGGGCAGATTTAGGAATTGATATCAAGCTAGAAGATTTTTCTGATTATGAGGCTATCACAACTATCATTAAGATCACAAAAGGAAATTTTAGGCTTATTCATCGTTTATTTGCGCAGATTGATCGGATTTTAAGAATCAATCAAATGGATAAGATCACTGTAGAAGTTGTCGAAGCAGCAAGAGATAGTTTAGTCATAGGTATATAAAAAACCACCAAAAATCAGGTGGTTTTTGTCATTTAAAGATTGAAATTTTTGCCATTTAAATAGAAGAGTGACACAGGTCCCATCGTTTCTTTATTTTCTACGTCTTCTTCTGTGTGTGTTTCGTGGTTGTTCTTCTATTGCTGGATCAATCGTACCATGAAAGGGGCGATTGCGATTAAGATACCAGACATAAAGAATAAACAATGCAATACATAGGACAAAAAGGATTGCACCTATCGTAAATCCTTCAGGCAGGTAACTGAAAGTGACAGTATGTTTACCTGCTGGAACTTTTATCATCAAGAATGCGTCTTTGAAATTGCTGACCTTGACTGGTTTCCCATCAATTTTAGCTTTCCATCCTTTGTCATAAGGAATAGTTGTCACCAACATGGAATCTTCAGCGGTATTTACAGTCCCAGAAGCTTTTCTGCCAGTGGCTTCCATTTCGACACCTTTTTCTTTGATCTGATTCATTGCGGCTTGATAGGCTACAACATCTAGACCAACGACTTTAGGCTCCATGAAACTTATTTCTTTCGTCCCATAAAAACTTGCAGTAAATGTCACTGTTGTCTCTTGAGGATAATAGCCAAGATCATAGTATTGACCAGAAATGTTGATTTGCGTTTTTCGCGATGTACCATTGACAGTGATCGTCGCACTAGAACTTTCTAATTGTGCAAAATTGGTTGGGAACAAACTTAAGTAAGCTTGTGTATTTGCAGGCACATGGACTTCCCAAGTGAGCTCTTTTGGCTGGTTATCTGCTGTTTCTGAGTAAGTGACGCCAGTCGTTGTCTTTGTGATCGTCGTATTCAACTGATTCTTCAAAGTAGGTGTATAGAATGTAAAATACTGTTCATTTAGACCAGACAATGTATTGATCAAGTTTGTCTGACTGGTCAAATTATCTGTCACTGGCTGCTCAACATCATTAACGGACAACGGTGCAGTAAATGCTAGTGGCAATGCATTGACATTCTGATACAGTGTATAGTCGCCGCTTTGACCAGCTTGGCGGAAGCCATATTTACTGAACGTGCTTTCGTTTTTAGAAATGTTATATTTGATTCCTGTAAACCCATCCATCAGCAAAGTATTATTGTTATAACGGATATTCAAATTTGTCCCTCTTGAACGGAAACCTAATTTATCCAGGTAAGAGGAAGAATTACGATTTCTTATAGAAGAAAACAAACTGATACCACTGTAACCATAGTTGATCGAATCGTTTGCAGATACTGGATCCAGATTTTCCAAGCGGTAAAACGAGTCGGAATCTTTTTTTGTTTCATTTACAAGAGCTTTCAAGTCAGGATAAGGATCAGTATATAGACTGCGGGAAGCATAATTCCAATCATCAAGGATACCATGGATCATGCTGTTCGTATTGACCAGTGCTTCAGCAGACATGATCAATAATAACAATATACTCAGATGATTGAATGAAAGTTTTTTATGCTGATAAAATCCCACAGCAAAAGCATAAATCCCTAAGAAAACCACTGTCAATACAAAAGAAGTCATCGTCACATAGGTGTAGCTTCCTTCAGGTTTGATGCCCCATGCCACCGCAAAGAGAGCAGCTACGACCAAAATGATTCCTAACAACAGCCCACGATCGTCTTGTTCTATCTTTTCCCATCCTTTTCCTGCAAGCAGGAGCACTAAGAAAGAGAACAGATAGGAATAACGGAATAAAAACATATTCGGTGCATGCATACCATGCCAGAACAAATTTAATGGAACAAGATAAAAACTTGCGATAAGTATGGCGAAAAGACTGCCGTACAAAAATTTATTTTTCAACGGTACTTTCCGACTGGCAAAATAAAACAGACAGAGGACTAATGGTAGCAGACCTGCGTAAACGAACGGAATCGATCCGTATTTTGTCGTGTCATAAACACCAATCATATTTTTCATGATTAGATCCAGATAAGAAGCCGCTTCTGTTTTCAACGTAGTGATCTGACTCAGTGCCTCGCCATTTGACCGAAGATCCAGCACTGCTGGCAATACAATGATCATTGAAGCGCCGCCTGCCAGTAAAGAAGTGATACCATAAGGAACAATCGTATTTTTATATTCTGACCAGTTTGTCAATAGACGGGCGATAAAATATAAGAAAGAAAAGACGCCAATCATAAAACCCATATAAAAACTGGATAAAAACAAGAGTAAATAACTGACAAATAAAAGTTTCGGCCGTTTAAGATCCATAACACGATGAATCCCCAAAATCACTAATGGAAGATAAACAAATGCATCCAGCCACATGATGATCTCCGAATGTGCAGTGATAAATGAGATCAATGCGTAACTGACGCTAAGTGCAACATGCCCCCAGCGAGGAATCTTGAACGTACGTGCAAGAAACCAAAAAGCCAATCCGGCACAGCCGACCTTAAGCAAAGTCAGAACATACAGTGCATCTGGCATCATCTGGTTTGGAAAAAAGAACACCAGTGGCGTGAAGATCCCGCCTAGATAGTAAGAAATTAAAGATAAATAATTCAATCCTAGAGAAGCATTCCATGTATAAAAAATACTTTGCTTTCCAAGAAGAACATTTCGGAAGCTGGCATGAAAATTAGAAAACTGTGAAAAGGCATCACTTGCCAAAATACTTCTGCTGCTTCCAGGATAGATCCCGATACTTAGATAAACAAGTGCTAAAATCAAAAACGGAATCAGGAAACTAGCTGCTGCGTAGCGTCCGTTTTCTCTAAAGAATGACTTTAAATTTTTTTTCATATTTATTTTCCACCAAATTTCTATGAAGTTGTATTTAGTTTATCATATCCTTGTTTTTCTCTGCTTAAAAAGAGTCTAGTTTTCACAAAAAAATAAAATTTAGAATAAATAACTTCATAATTTGTTCGTATAACAAAAATAAACGCAAAAAAAAGGGTAGGAATCAAAAGTCCCACCCTCAAAAATTTTTATTAAATAAAAAACCGTTCACTATCTGAACGGTCCAAGTATCATTCAATTAAACGCGTTCAACTTTTCCTGATTTCAAAGCACGAGTTGACACCCAAACTTTTTTAGGTTTTCCGTCGACCATAACGCGAACTTTTTGTAAGTTAGGTTTAACAGTACGTTTTGTTGAGTTCATAGCGTGTGAACGGTTGTTTCCACTTTTTGTCTTGCGACCTGTAAAGTAACAAACTTTTGCCATGGTAATTTCCTCCTTTGCCTTGATTTGGAGCAATAGAATAATTCAGCTCATACCAGACTAACATATCATATAGAATGGGAATTTGCAAGTACATTTTCATAGATACAATTGACAATTGAGAAGAATAATTGTAAATTAAACAAGGTTATACCTGAAATTTTGCAAGGTTTTTGAGTACTTTGGGTAACTGCCTTTTATTTCAAGTTGCGCTATGATAAAATATGATAGAAGAAAAATGGGAGTTTTTTACCCGTTAAGGAGGCTCATTCATGGCTGTAAAAATTCAAACGTCAGCTGGAACCATTGAAATTACCAATGATGTAATTGCAACAGTTGTTGGTGGCGCCGCGACAGATGTGTTCGGTGTTGTAGGAATGGCCAGCAAAAATCAAATTAAAGATAATATTACTGAGATTTTGCGTAAAGAAAATTACTCAAGAGGAGTAGTTGTCCGCCAAGAAGATAATGGTATTGCTGTAGATGTTTATACGATTATCAGCTATGGTACGAAAATCTCTGAAGTTTCCCGCAACGTCCAAGAAAAAGTGAAATACAATCTAGAGGCATTATTAGGCGTAACTGCCAATTCAGTTAATGTCTTTGTACAAGGTGTTCGTGTACTGCCAGACTAGGCAGGAGACTGGCTGGTAACTCAGCAGTCGATCTGAAGGAGGATTATCTAGGTGAGTGTAACAGAAATAAGTGCAAGCCAGTTCCAGGAAATGGTCCAGGCAGGTGCGAATCGTCTGCAAGTAAATGCAGAATACGTCAATTCATTAAATGTATTCCCTGTGCCAGATGGCGATACGGGAACAAATATGAATCTATCTATGACTAGTGGAGCTAAGGCAGTAGTAGATTCAACCTCAGAAAAAGTAGGAGAATTAGCAGCAATGCTTTCAAAAGGATTGCTGATGGGTGCGCGCGGAAATTCCGGCGTTATTTTGTCTCAATTGTTTCGTGGATTTTCTAAGCAAATTCCAGATGTTGTCTCATTAAATGCTTCTGATCTTGCTGCAGCCTTCACTCATGGAGTTGAAACTGCGTATAAAGCAGTAATGAAACCAGTAGAAGGAACGATTTTGACAGTAGCTAGAGAAGCAGCGAAAGCTGGAGAAAAGAAAGCAAAAAGTACTGATGATGTCGTTGAAGTAATGACAGCTGTTGTAAAAGGAGCAAAACGTGCTTTAGCTAAAACTCCAGACTTGCTTCCAGTCCTAAAAGAAGTCGGTGTCGTAGACAGTGGAGGGCAAGGACTGCTGTTTGTTTATGAGGGATTTTTAAGTGCATTGAATGGAGAATTCCAAGCGGATGAAACATATGAACCTTCTCCAGCAGAAATGGATGATATGGTCAATGCAGAACATCATCGCAGTGTCCAAGGTCAAATGGCGACAGAAGATATCCATTTTGGTTACTGTACAGAAATCATGGTAAAAATCGGAGAAGGACCTACAGTTGATAGTACATTCGATTACGAAGAATTCCGTAACTATTTAGATGGTATAGGAGATTCTTTACTTGTGGTCAATGATGACGAGATCATCAAAGTCCACGTGCATACAGAAAACCCAGGAGAAGTCTTGAATTATGGACAAAAATTCGGTTCATTAGTCAAAATCAAAGTCGACAACATGCGCTTGCAGCATGAGACGATTTTGGAACACGATGAAGAAGTGAACGAGTTTGCGAAAAAAGAAACACCACGTATCCCGTATGGTATCGTAGCGATCGCTGCTGGTAAAGGCGTCCAAGAGCTGTTTGAAAGTTTAGGTGCTAATTATGTTATCAGTGGTGGGCAAACAATGAATCCAAGTACGGAAGACATTGTTAAAGCGATTCAAGAAGTAAACGCAGATAAAGTGATTGTCTTGCCAAACAATAAGAACATCTTCATGGCAGCTGATCAAGCAGCAGAAGTAGCAGATATCCCAGTAGCAGTTGTTCCTTCAAGAACGATTTCCCAAGGATTGACAGCTATGCTTTCATTCAACGATCAAGCTTCTTTAGAAGAAAACAAAGAAACGATGACAGAAATGTTGTCTAGCGTTGTGAGCGGTCAAGTCACTCACGCGATCAGAGATACCTCAATTGACGGTGTAGAGATCAAAGAAGGAGACTTTTTGGGCATGATCGATGGAAAAATCCTGATCTCTAACCCAGATATCACAGCAACAGCGTTAAGTACACTAGAACAAATGATCAATGAGGACACAGAGATCGTAACGATCTTGGCAGGTGATGAAGGAACAGTTGAACAAGCAAATGAATTTGCTGAGAAACTAACAGAAAAACATCCTGATTTGGAAATCGAGATCCACCAAGGAGATCAGCCTGTCTATCCTTATCTATTTTCTGCTGAATAATTTCTGTGTCAGAATATCTTTCTAACACAGTATTCATTCATAAAAGGCCTTCGGTTAGTGATCAGGTATGATCGCTGACCAAGTCCTTTTTTTGTTAAAGGAGGGAGGAAAAATTTATGCGTTCTTTAGATGATCCAATCACTATGCTGGCAGGAGTCGGAGAAAAAAGAGCAGCTAGTCTTGCCAGCTTGGGCATCCAAACGATTGAAGACTTACTGACTTATTATCCTTTTCGCTACGAAGATATTCAGGAAAGAAATCTAAACGAGATCCAGGATCAAGAAAAGGTTACTTTGAAAGGAATCGTAGTCTCGCCTCCGGTGATGAATCGATTTGGTTATAAAAAAAGCCGATTGCAATTTCGTATGATGCAAGAACATGATGTGTTCAACGTTTCTTTTTTTAATCAACCTTATCTAAAAGAAAAAGTCATTTTATCGGAGGAAATCGCCGTATACGGTAAATGGGATGCAAAGCGTAAAGCCTTGAACGGGATGAAGATTTTAGGTTCTCAAACAATGGATGACTTTTCCCCGATATATCACGTCAACAAATCAATTCGTCAAACGACATTAGTTGATCTAATCAAAAAAGGGTTTCAAGAATACGGCACATTGATTGAAGAAAATCTGCCAAACAACCTTGTGGAGAAATATCGACTGCTTGACCGTGCTTCTGCTGTAAGAAGTATGCATTTTCCAAAAGACCACGAAGAAAACCATCAAGCCAAACGACGTGTCGTTTTTGAAGAGTTCTTTTTATTTCAAATGCGTCTTCAAGGATTGAAAAAAGCAGAAAAAGCAGAAACGAATGGTTTGGAGATCCTTTATGATGTCCAAAAATTGAAAGAATTTACTCAAAAGCTACCTTTTGAACTGACAAATGCACAAAAACGTGTAACGAATGAAATCTGTCGGGATCTTCGCAGTCCGCAGCATATGCAGCGACTTTTGCAGGGAGATGTAGGTAGCGGAAAAACAGTGGTTGCCGCGATTGCGTTATACGCTACCGTTACAGCAGGTTTCCAGGGTGCGTTGATGGTGCCTACAGAAATCTTGGCACAACAACATATGGAAAGCTTGCAACAGCTGTTTGATCCCAATGAAGTAACCATCGCATTGCTTACGGGGTCAACGAAAGCAAAAGAACGACGTGAGCTCCTTGAAAAACTAGGGCAAGGGGAAATTAACGTCGTGATCGGCACACATGCATTGATCCAAGATGGAGTCGAATTTCAGAATTTAGGTCTAGTTATTACGGATGAGCAGCACCGTTTTGGCGTGAACCAGCGGAAAGTACTTCGTGAAAAAGGCTGGCGACCAGATGTCTTATTTATGACAGCGACTCCGATTCCTAGAACATTAGCTATTACAGCATATGGTGAGATGGATGTATCTATCATTGATGAACTTCCAGCTGGACGTATCCCGATCGAAACACGCTGGGTAAGAACACCTCAATTGGACAGTGTACTGGATTGGACGAAAAAAGAACTGGCAAGAGGACATCAAATGTATGTCATCTGTCCGCTGATTGAAGAATCAGAAGCATTAGATGTAAAAAATGCAGTGGAAATCTATGAAAAACTTCGTGAACTATTTGCACCAAAATATGAAGTTGGCTTGTTACATGGTAAAATGAAGAATCAGGAAAAAGAAGTGATTATGGAAGCCTTCAAAGACAACCAGATGCAGATATTAGTTTCGACTACTGTAATTGAAGTAGGGGTAAACGTGCCGAACGCGACCGTCATGCTGATCATGGATTCGGATCGATTTGGATTGGCACAGCTGCATCAACTTCGTGGACGTGTTGGACGCGGAAGTGATGCTTCCTACTGTATCTTAGTTGCTAATCCTAAAAATGAACTAGGTGTGGAACGGATGAAAATCATGACAGAGACCACCAATGGTTTTGTACTAAGCGAAAAAGATCTGGAATTACGTGGTCCTGGTGAAGTATTTGGCTTCCGTCAATCTGGTCTGCCTCAATTTGCGATTGCTGACTTGGTGACGGATGGAAATGTTTTGGAGGTAGCCAGAGAAGAGGCTGCAGCCCTTTGGCAGATAAAGGATTGGCAGATGCTTCCTGAGTATCAGCCTTTAGCGCAAAGCCTCCAAATAGAAAATCAGGATAATCGTTATTTCGATTAGCAGACTGTGCTATACTTTATACTGATGACGGAAAAAGGAGTGGAAACAATGAAAATTGCCGTAGATGCAATGGGCGGAGATCACGCACCTCAAGCAATTGTAGAAGGCGTGGCTTTAGCGCAGCAAGATTTTCCAGAAGTAGAATTCTTACTTTACGGAAAAGAAGCAGAAATCAAGAAATACTTAACAAATGAAAAAAACATCACGATTATCCATACAGACGAAAAAATCAATAGTGATGATGAGCCAGTAAAAGCAATTCGACGAAAAAAGACTGCATCAATGGTCCTTGCTGCACAAGCAGTGAAAAACGGTGAAGCAGATGCTGTATTTTCAGCAGGGAATACAGGCGCGCTACTAGCAGCAGGGTTGTTCATCGTAGGACGTATCAAAAATATCGAACGCCCTGGCTTGATGTCTACCTTGCCAGTAGTAGGGAAAGAAGGTGCCGGTTTCGATATGCTGGATCTTGGCGCTAACGCAGAAAACAAACCAGAACATTTGTTGCAATACGGTATTTTAGGTTCTTTTTATGCACGTAAAGTCCGAGGTATCGGACGTCCTCGTGTCGCACTCTTAAACAACGGAACAGAAGCAACAAAAGGTAGTGAAGTGACGAAAAAAGCCTATGAACTCCTTCAGAATGAAACAAGCTTGAATTTTATTGGAAACGTAGAAGCTCGTGAGCTACTCAATGGTGTGGCTGATGTAGTGGTCACAGATGGATTTACAGGCAACGCTGTTTTGAAATCTATTGAAGGAACAGCAATGAATATGATGAATCTATTAAAATCTGCTATTCTAAATGAAGGGATCAAAGGAAAAATGGGCGCTATGCTTTTAAAAGACGGCTTACGTTCTTTGAAAGCAGAAATGGATTATTCCAAACATGGCGGTGCCGTTTTGTTTGGCTTGAAAGCACCAGTCATTAAAACTCATGGAGCAACAGGCTCCGATGCTGTTCGCTATACGATCCGCCAAATCCACACAATGCTTGAGACAGATGTAGTTGGACAATTAGTCGAACAATTTGAAAAAAGCGAAGAATAGCATTTGGATATCTGAAGCGATCCGTTCCATTGAAAAAAAGGTGGACATTCCTGAAAAATGCCAGTAAAATTAGCCATGGCGTAGGTAATTGACAAGTGTATGATTCTTGGAGGTGAAAAAGTTGACTCGCGAAGAAGTATTTAACAAAGTAGCGAAAATTATTTCAAATCATTTTGAGATAGATACCGATAAAGTGACGGATGAATTGAACATCAAAGATGATTTAAAAGCTGATTCAATTAGTATTATGGAATTCGTTTTAGAGCTTGAAGATGAATTCGGTACGGAAATTTCAGATGAAGATGCTGAACAAATTGAAACAGTCGGTGGCGCAGTAGATTATATCAGCAGCCATCTTAAATAATTTCAAATAAAAGCAAAGAAGGATAAAAAGCTGCATACAGCTTTTTATGGCTCTTTGTCAAATGATGTTGGTAAAGAGAAATCTTAGAATAATTGGAGATCAAGTGGATCAGTTCCTCTTGATCTTTTTTAGTTGAAAATCAATGCGTTGCCATGACGAATCATGATGCGCAATTTGAAATTATAAAAGCTACGAAAGCCATATGCATTTCGTTTTAACACTTTGATATGGTTGTTCAGACATTCAAGTGGGCCATTTGAATAACTTTGTTGTAAAGCATTTTTGATTTGTGGCAGAAATTTCTGGAACGTTCTCAAGGTCGTCTGATAGCCTTCGGGAAGCATGATATTATTGGTAAGTAGTTCTTCAAACGATACGTAGTCTCGTTCCTTTACAGCGTAAAGAAAGTCTTGATATAACTGATAGCCTACACGCAAAGCAGGGCTCCCTTTCAGTAAGCGATCCACAATATCGGTCTCTGTTAAATGAGCTTTGAAGCCAGGTCGCCAAAGGCGTCGAGTATAATCAAGCTTGCGTTCATCTTTTTGAAGAAGTTTCCAGTATCTTTTAATTGCTTACCTAATTGATAGTGTTTTTGTTCTTTGCTTTTTAATAGTTGGTTCGTTTCTTTGATTCGATGATTGCGAAAGGTACGACCAATATGTTGGACGATGTGAAACCGGTCAATAATCAGCTGTGCTTTTGGAAACAGCTTTTTAACGAGCGATACATAAGGAGCGTACATATCAATCACGATCCATTCGACCGCTTCACGAATTTCTCGTGAAAAATGACTAAAATAACGTTTTAAAAAAGGCAGTTGTCGGTTCTCGACAATGTCCAATAAGCG
This sequence comes from Enterococcus sp. SB12, assembly GCF_030910025.2. Classification (NCBI taxonomy): domain Bacteria; kingdom Bacillati; phylum Bacillota; class Bacilli; order Lactobacillales; family Enterococcaceae; genus Enterococcus; species Enterococcus sp. SB12. The sequence continues at coordinate 88,372 of NZ_CP175675.1, forward strand.
CTGTGTTTGTCCATCCATCATGATGAAACTCATAGCACCTGAAACACCCCGAACTGATTTGAATTCATCAAAACAAAGTACCTTAGGTAACGGTGTCCGAAAAGGATTCAACGGACGATAAAATCGCTTCATAATACGGTAAACAGAAGAGACCGATAGATTTTTCTGAGCGGCGATCTCTGTCATTGAGGTATTTTTTTTCAGACGAGTCACGACAGACCAGCGGACTTTCTCACTGATGAAACAATGTTTTTTCGCAACAGAAGTATCTGCGACAAAGGTCCGCTGACAAGCTTTGCATTTGAAGCGTTGCTTTTTCAATTCGAGGTAGGTACGGTATTCAGAAACATCGTTCATTAACAACCGGACGGTTGTTGTACCCCAACGCACAATATCTGAAGCAATCTGGTGTTTACAGTGGATGCATTCTTGGGCTGTATAAATCAAGTTTCCACGATAAATATGACAGATTTGCCCTTTGTATTTTTCTTTTGTGAGACAATTTTCGTTAAAAGTAACTGATAAGTCTAGAATATCTAATGTTTCTTTGATAAGGTGAGTGTAAGACATCTTGATTCCTCCTTTTGGGTTGGTTCGCCAAATTAATTCTAAAGGATTTCAAGGTGTCTTTTCTATATGTTTTGGAAAATAAAAAAGATGCTGGTGTCATCCACCAACATCAAAAAGTATAGAGCCCTTTTTATCCTTCTTTTTTTAATCTTTTTGACACATAAAAATCATTTTTCTGATAATTCTGGCGATAAACAGAAATTATGTTGCAAAGTAAAGCGGTTTTCTATATAATTATTAATAATTCATTACACAAAGATAAGAATAACCTTTGTTATAAAACACTTTATTCTGTGTAATGTCCTTTTTTATTAAGAAAAACTTCCATTTAGGAAGCAGAGAGGGGTATTCGATTGTCCGATAACCAATTATTAGAAGTTCAGAACCTACATACAGGATTCCGACTCAAAGATGACTATTACGATGCAGTAGATGACGTTTCATTTACTTTAGACAAAAACGAGATTTTAGCAATCGTTGGGGAATCTGGGTGCGGGAAAAGTACCTTGGCTACTACGATTATGGGATTACTTGATCCTAATAACACAAAAATTACAGGTGAGATTTTATATAACGATCTGAATTTAATCGACCTGAACGAAACGCTCTATAATAAAATCCGCGGAAATGATATCGGAATGATTTTCCAAGATCCGTTGTCTGCATTAAATCCTCTCATGAGAATCGAAGACCAGATCAAAGAAGGACTTTCCTATCACACAAAGATGAATGCAGAACAGCGTCAAGCTCGTGCACTAGAATTGCTAGAACAAGTAGGGATTCCTAATCCTGCGAGAGTTGGACGCCAATATCCCCATGAACTATCAGGCGGTATGAGACAACGTGTCATCATCGCAATCGCAATCGCCTGCAAACCTCCAATCGTCATTGCAGATGAACCGACGACAGCCCTAGATGTAACCATCCAAGCACAGATTCTTGATTTACTGAAAGACCTTCAGGAAGAAACAAAAACAGGGATCATCTTGATCACTCATGACTTAGGAGTCGTAGCAGAAATGGCTGATCGAGTGGCAGTGATGTATGGCGGACAGTTCGTTGAAGTAGCAGGTGTAAAAGAACTGTTTGATCATCCTAAGCATCCTTATACACGCTCTTTACTGAACTCTATACCACAAGAAGGAAATCATGATGCAGAACTCCATGTGATCGAAGGTGTCGTTCCTTCTCTGAAAAACATGCCTCGTAAAGGTTGTCGGTTTGCACCACGTATTCCATGGATACCAGCAAGCGATCATGAAGAAGAGCCTATCCTTCATGAAGTCGCACCGAACCACTTGGTACGTTGCTCCTGCTATAAGCATTTCCACTTTAGAGACGAAAAAGGAGAGGTGTAGATGACAGAATTAATCACAATCAAAGACCTGAAAGTTCATTACCCTATTCGCAGTGGATTCTTCAATCGAGTAACGGATCATGTATATGCTGTAGATGGTGTGGATTTTATTATCGAAAAAGGAAAGACATATGGTTTAGTGGGAGAGTCTGGCTCTGGAAAATCTACTACGGGAAAAGCCGTTGTGGGATTAGAAAAGGTGACAGCCGGACAAATCATGTATGAAGGAAAAGATGTAACGAAGCGAAGCAACCGCAAAAAAATGGGTTATAACAAGGATGTGCAGATGATCTTCCAAGATTCAATGTCCAGTTTGAATCCTAAAAAGCGAGTGTTGGATATCATTGCTGAACCCATCCGAAATTTTGAACGGTTAAGCGATCAAGAAGAAAAGAAAAAGGTAAAAGGACTGCTAGATATCGTTGGGATGCCGGAAGATGCGCTATATAAATATCCTCATGAATTTTCAGGCGGACAACGTCAACGTCTAGGAGTAGCCCGTGCTGTTGCTACCAATCCAAAACTGATCGTAGCCGATGAACCTGTATCTGCTCTGGATCTATCTGTTCAAGCGCAAGTATTGAATTTCATGAAACGAATCCAGCAAGAATACGGCCTCAGCTATTTATTCATTTCACATGATTTAGGTGTAGTAAAACACATGTGCGACAATATCGCAATTATGTACAAAGGTCGATTTGTAGAAATCGGTACAAGAGAAGACATTTATAATGACCCGCGACATATCTATACGAAACGTCTGCTTTCAGCTATTCCGCAAATCGATGTAGAAAATAGGGAAACCCACAAAGAAAATCGACGAAGAGTAGAACAAGAGTATATCCAAAACCAAAAAGAATACTATGATGCGACTGGTCGAGTCTACGATTTGCGTACGATCACAACTACACACAAAGTGGCGTTGAAAGATGGAGGTGCAAGCTAATGTGGAAAACGATTCTGCGACGTGTTTTATTGATGATCCCGCAAGTTATTATTTTAAGTGTTCTGATCTTCTTATTAGCCCAAGCGATGCCGGGGGATCCATTTACCGGTTTGATCAATCCAAATCAGGATCCGGCAGTGATCGAACAGATGCGACAAGCAGCTGGCTTGAATGACCCATGGTATGTCCAGTACTTCCGTTGGATCGGAAATGCTTTGCAAGGCGATTTTGGTCAAAGTTTCTTATACAAACGCTCTGTTGCTGACTTGATCGGCGAACGGATCATCAACACTTTATATCTATCGATCTTGACAGTTGTCCTTACTTATTTGATTGCTGTGCCTCTGGGGATGCTTGCTGGCCGGTATCAAAATTCAATCTTGGATAAGATTGTCGTAATCTACAACTTCTTTAGTTTTGCTGTTCCTTTATTTATCTTCGGCTTGATCATGCTATTTGTTTTTGGTTATCGTTTAGGCTGGTTCCCAACAAGTGGATCACAAACACTAGGTTTGCAAGGTGGATTTATCACTCAATGGATAGACCGTTTGAAATATATTCTGTTACCATCAATTACCCAAGCATTTTTGGCGACTGCCGTCACAATCCAATATCTGCGAAGTGAAGTAATCGATTCGAAATCGCTCGATTTTGTCAGAACAGCCCGTTCCAAAGGGGTACCGACGAATAAAGTATTCAGTCGACATATTTTCCGAAATGCAGCGTTGCCGATGGCTTCTCAAATGGGGTATGAAATCACTTCGTTGATTGCTGGTTCTGTAGTTATCGAAAAGATTTTTGGTTATCCGGGAGTCGGAAAACTATTTATTGATTCCATCGGCCAACGGGACTATACCGTGATCACATCCTTAGTATTGATTTTAGGAATCGCGACGCTAGTGGGGACATTACTTTCAGATATCATCATGAGTATCGTTGACCCGCGTATTCGGATTCAATAAAACCAATCAGAAAGGAGAATGGATCGATGAGTGAAAAAAACAATACAGCAGTTCAAGAAAGTATTCCTCCTATGGGGATACGAATGATTGCTCGAGAATTTAAAAAAGATAAAATTGCTATTTTTTCATTAGGTTTGCTAGTGGTTTTATTATTAGTGATCTTTATCGGTGCGATGCTGACCGATCAAGACAAAGTGATGTATGTTAGTATCTTCGACAAATACGCTGCACCAGGAACAGTTTCGACACAAGGACAAAAGTTCATTCTGGGAGCAGATGAAGGCGGACGTGATGTATTAGGACAATTGATCATAGGTGCTAGAAACTCTGTTACGATCGGATTTGCGATCACGATCCTTACTTCGATCATCGGGGTTGGATTAGGGATCATCTCTGGCTACTACGGAGGGATCATTGACAACATCTTGATGCGGATCGTTGATTTTATCATGATTCTACCGATCATGCTGATCATTATCGTCTTCGTATCGATTATTTCCAGATACAATGTCTGGTCCTTTATTTTCATCATGAGTGCATTTTATTGGGTAGCTAAAGCCCGATTATTCCGAAGCAAGACATTATCTGAAGCAAGAAGAGATTATGTCAGTGCCTCAAAAACAATGGGAACCAATGATTTTAAAATCATGTTCCGCGAAATCATGCCGAATCTAAGTTCATTAATCATTACTAATTTGACGATGAACTTTGCGGCAAACATCGGTATCGAGACAACTTTGACTTTCTTAGGTTTCGGCTTGCCGGCAAATGTACCTAGTTTAGGTACATTGATCGGTTATGCAAGTAACGGAGAAGTCTTAGTGAATCGGCAATGGATCTGGTTACCCGCATCAATCCTTATTTTAGTTTTGATGTTGAGTATCAATTATGTTGGACAAGCATTCAAGCGTTCTGCAGATGCGCGCCAACGGTTAGGCTAGTATAGAAGCGAAGGGGGAAATAGGAATGAAGAAAACGATTTTTGGATTTGCAGCGCTGATGTCTGCTGTCGTTCTTGCAGCATGCGGGGGCGGAGGTACAGATACCTCTGGAAACAACTCTGGAGGCAACGGCAATAACAAAGAGGAATTAACTTTTCCAATTGCAACAAAAAATAATGATGATGCAATCGAAGACGGCGAATTAGAAGCTGCGGTCGCAACGGACAGTCAGTTTAAAGGATTGTTCCAGTGGGAGTTTTACCAAGATTCATATGATGCAGCTTTTATGGCTCCTTCTCATGAACCGCTATTTGCAAACGATGACGATTTCAGAATCACAGACGACGGAGCTGCAACGCTTGATCTAGATGAAGATACGAAAAAAGCGACAATCAAAGTAAAAGACAACGTCAAATGGTCAGATGGTGAAGATGTAACGGCGGACGATGTGATTTTCCCTTACGAAATCATTGGGAATAAAGATTACACTGGTATCCGTTATGACGACAAATTCCGTAACATCGTAGGTATGGAAGAATATCATGATGGAAGTGCCGACACAATCTCCGGAATCAAAAAAATAGACGACAAAACAGTTGAAATCGAATATAAAGAAGTAAACCCAAGCATGCTTCAATCGGGTGGTGGTATCTGGTCATATGCAGCACCAAAACATACGTTAGAAGGTGTAGCAATCAAAGATATGGAATCAAGCGATCAAGTACGTAAAAATCCAGTGACTTTTGGCCCTTATTACATGAGTAATATCGTTGCAGGAGAATCAGTAGAATACTTGCCAAACGAGCACTACTGGAATGGTACGCCTAAATTGAAAAAGATCACGATGAAATCTGTACCGATTGCAAGTGCAACTGAAGCATTGAACTCTAAATTATATGATATGATTTTCCAAATGCCAACAGATACTTACGATACCTATAAAGAAATTGCTGGCTATACAAACTTAGGCCGTGAACAAACTTCTTATACTTATCTAGGATTCAAGTTAGGTAAATGGAATGCAGATACAAAGAGTGTGGAATACAATCCAGATTCAAAAATGGCTGATAAATCATTACGTCAAGCAATGGGCTATGCACTAGATAATGATGCAGTAGGTGAACGTTTCTATGCAGGTTTGAGAAGCAATGCGACTTCATTGATTCCTCCAGTATTCCAGTCATATCATGATGATGAGATGAAAGGATTCACACAAGATCTAGACAAAGCGAAAAAACTATTAGATGATGCTGGCTACAAAGATGTGGATGACGATGGTTTAAGAGAAGACAAAGATGGAAATAAACTAACAATCAACTTTGCTTCGATGTCCGGTGGGGAAACAGCGCAACCATTGGCAGATTACTATATCCAACAATGGAAAGAAATTGGTTTGGATGTCCAATACACAACAGGTCGTCTGATCGAATTCAACTCTTTCTATGATAAATTAGAAAACGATGATCCTGAAATCGATGTTTACCAAGCTGCTTGGAATACAGGAACTGATCCAAATCCAAGTGGACTATGGGGACCAAATGCTGCGTTCAACTACACTCGTTATGAATCAGAAGAAAATACAAAATTGATCAACGATATCAGTTCAAGCAAAGCATTTGATGAAGAGTACCAAAAAGAAGCATATCAAAAATGGCAACAATATGCGTTTGAAGAAGCATTTGCGATTCCAACGTTGTTCCGTAATGAAGTATTGCCAGTCAACGACCGTGTCAAAGACTGGGATTGGTCTTATGATGTACCAAACCCATGGGCAAATGTTTCTGTTACAGCAGATTCACGTTCATAATCACTAAAAATGACCGAAAAAGGGCGATGTCCTTTTTCGGTTTTTTAATATTTTTCTGTTTATTTCTCTAATATTCAGGTCAAGGCGCTGTTTCCATGACTTTTCCAATAAACGGTGTACAAAGTCCAGTTTCTCGGTATTAAGTCAAATTTATGCAAAAATATGGAAAGCCATTTTCACAAAATTTTTTCTTCATACTCGAAACTAAACGAATTTTTCACAACTTTTCGACAATCACTAGGATTATTAAAGCTTTACTTACCTTTTGACCGAACCATTTCAAATTTGACAAAAAACCAGTATAATAAGGAAGTATCGAAAAAATATCCATAAAAGGAATGTGGAAAATGGACAACCAGCTGACAAAAGAACTAAAAGAAAACTATAACATCGTTTTTCACGATCTAAATTTGCTTGAACAAGCTTTTACCCATTCATCCTATGTGAATGAGCATCGCAATCTGCAATTATCGGATAATGAGCGACTTGAATTTTTAGGAGATGCCGTTTTAGAACTGATGGTTTCTCAGTATTTATTCCGTTTATATCCTCATTTGCCAGAAGGAAAATTGACAAAAACACGAGCTGCGATCGTTCGCGAAGACAGCTTGTCGAAATTTGCCAAAGAATGTCACTTTGATCAATATGTTCTGTTGGGCAAGGGAGAAGAGAATTCAGGAGGACGTACGCGACCAGCATTGCTTTGCGACCTATTCGAAGCTTTTTTAGGCGCGTTATATCTTGACCAGGGATTCGACACGACCCATGCATTCATCGAAAAAGTGATTTTTCCTAAAGTCAAAGCAGGTGCTTTTTCACATGAGATGGATCATAAAACAAAACTACAAGAAGTCTTGCAAAAATCAGGTGATGTATCAATCGAATACCGATTGATCAATGAAGAAGGTCCAGCTCATGAACGAGTATTTTGGATCGAAGTTTATGTAGATGATCAATTGATTGGCACTGGACAAGGAAAATCGAAAAAATTAGCAGAACAAGCTGCGGCGGAAAATGCATTGGCAGCACTGTAAAAGTAAGTGAGGGAAAGCTTTGTATTTGAAACGAATTGAAATAGCCGGTTTTAAATCATTTGCAGACAAGACAGTCATTGATTTTGAAAACAGCGTCACAGCAGTGGTTGGACCAAATGGCAGCGGAAAAAGCAATATTACAGAGGCTATCCGCTGGGTATTAGGAGAACAATCTGCTAAAAGTCTGCGAGGCGGAAAAATGCCGGATATCATCTTTGCCGGTTCCGATACCCGTAAGCAGCTGAATATTGCAGAAGTCACAGTGATTTTAGACAATAGTGATCATTATCTGCCATTGGAGTACAATGAGATCAGTGTAACCCGCCGTTATCGACGGACTGGGGAAAGCGAGTTTTTCATCAATAAACAAAGCTGCAGATTAAAAGATATCCAAGAATTGTTCTTAGATTCTGGATTAGGAAAAGAATCGTTCTCAATCATTTCTCAAGGAAAAGTAGAAGCGATTTTCAGTAGTAAACCGGAAGACCGTCGTGGGATCTTTGAAGAAGCAGCTGGTGTCTTGAAATACAAGCAGCGGAAAAAGAAAGCAGAACAGAAGCTTTTTGAAACAGAAGACAACCTCAGCCGCGTCCAAGACATCATCCACGAATTGGAAGAACAGTTAACTCCTTTGGCCGCCCAGAGTGAGGCAGCAAAGGAGTTTTTACGGCTAAAAGAAACACTGACTCAAACCGATGTCTCTTTGATGGTTGCCGAAATCAAGACAGCAAAAAAAGATTGGGACAACAAACAAGCACAGCTTGCGAAATTCAATCTAGAATTAGGCAAACTATCTGAGTCGATCCAAGAACAAGAATCCATTTTGGCGAAGCAGCGTAAAGAAAATGCGCAAGCCGACCGTCTGATCGAAAAAAATCAGCAAGTATTATTAGATCTTTCGGAAAAACTGAAGCAGACAGAAGGACAAAAAGATGTTTTGCAGGAGCGGACAAAGCATACACAAAAAAGCTCGCAAGAATATCAAACTTCATTAGCAGAAGCACAAAAAAAGGTTAAACATTTTGAAAAGCTTCAAGAAAGCTTGTTGAAAGAAGCAGCAGAAAAAGAAACAGAAATCCAAAAAGCTGAAGCAAGTCTCATAAAAACACAGCAAGAATTAGAAAAATACCAAAAATCAACGAAAGAATTACTGGCAGAACTAAGAGATCAATATGTTGATTTGATGCAAGAGCAAGCAGCTGTAGGAAACGAACTGAAGTATCTAGAACGTCAATATGTACAAGAAACAGCAAAAAGTAAGCAGACGTTAGCCAAGCAATCGGAAGTAGAAGCATCAGTAGACCGATTGATCTTACAAAAAGAAGAATTGACACAAAAGCAGGCGCAGCTAAAATCATCTTTAACTGAAACAAAAGAGAAGTTAGAAATGATCCAACAAAACGGGAAAAAGTTCCAAGAAGCATTAGCAAAAGAACAGCCTAAAATGTATCAATTAATGAATCAAGTCCAGCAGCTGCGTGCTCGTCAGAAAAGCCTTCAAGAGATCCAAGAAAACTATTTTGGTTTTTACCAAGGGGTTCGATTGGTCTTGCAGCATAAACAGCAGCTTTCGGGTATTGTCGGAGCAGTGGCTGAACTGATCGATGTTCCTGCAGATTTCACGTTAGCTATCGAAACAGCTTTAGGTGGGGCAGCCCAGCATGTCATCGTTGAAAATGAAAAAGATGCTCGGCAAGCCATCACGTATTTGAAACAGCAAAGAGGAGGAAGAGCAACGTTCCTTCCACTGACGACAATCAAACCAAGACAATTACCGGCTCATATATTGACACCAGCAGCAGCTGTAGAAGGGTTTATAGGGATTGCCAGTGAACAAGTCAGTTATCCCGATCAAATCCAAACTGTGGTTCAAAACCTGCTAGGAACGATCCTTTTAGCCAAAGACTTAACTAGTGCCAATGCAATCGCGCAAACGATCCGCTATCAATATCGAGTGGTTTCCTTAGAAGGTGATGTGATGAATGCCGGAGGATCCATGACAGGTGGAGCGAATAAACGAGGAAACCAAGGCAGTTTGTTTGTACAAAATCAAGAATTGAAACAGTTGACTAGTGAATTTGAAGCAGCAGATAAACAACTCCAAGCACAAGAAAAAAAAGTTCAGGAGCTGCAACAAGAAACAGCTCGTTTAGCCGAAGAACAAGAAGTTTTGCGTACACGAGGCGAACAATTACGTTTTGAAGAACAAGAAGCGACAAATCAGCTGCAAAACATCATAAATGAACTTGAACGTTTTGAAAAAGAAAAGCAAATCTCAACTTTTGAGACACGTGAACTGCAGCAGTTTATCGAAGATTACGAAAAGCAAACGAACGAATTGAAAGACAAACAAACAGATCTTGAATCGCAACGACAAAAAATCGACGAAGAAATCAAATCGTTAAGTCAAGAAAGCGACCAGATGGAAGCCAGAAGAGCACAAGTACAAAGTCAAAAAGCACAAGAACAAGCAGATCTTGCTGTCTTGAAAGAGCAGTTTAATCATCTGCAGATCCAGCTCCGCGGTGCCCGAGTCCAAAAAGCAGAGGCAACCGAACGTCAAGAAGCGATAGAAAAGCAGTTGGCGACATTGACAGCAGACTTTTCTGATCATGAAGTCACAGAAGAAAGTTTGGAAAAACAAATTAACGAATTATCTGCTCAGCGAGAAACATTAAAAGTCGAGTTGGCAAAAGCCAAAGAGCAGCGAGATAGAAGGCAAAAGGAGATCGATAAGCTTGAAGCAGTCTTGGCAGAGCGTAATCGTGAGCAAAAAGCACGACTGTCGGAACAATCCAAATTAGAAGTCCAAAAAGACCGAGCTGAAATGATTTTAGATAATCATTTGACCTATCTGCAGTCAGAATATCAGCTGACATTTGAGAAAGCTTCCCAAGACTATCAAGAAACAACCGATATCGAAGACAGTAGAACAAAGGTTTCATCCTTAAAAGAACAGATTGAAAAACTGGGACCAGTAAACTTAAATTCAATCGAACAATACGAACAAGTCAGTGAAAGACATACATTCTTAGCGACACAGCGAGATGATCTGTTAGCAGCGAAAAACCAATTGTTTGAAACGATGGATGAGATGGATGATGAAGTGCGGACAAGATTCAAAGAAGTATTTGAAGCTATCCGTCAAGAATTCAAAATTGTCTTTCCAAATATGTTTGGCGGCGGTAAAGCTGAATTAGTACTGACAGAACCAACTGATTTGCTGAAAACAGGTATTGAGATTGAAGTACAACCTCCTGGCAAAAAACTGCAAAGTCTAAGTTTGCTTTCTGGAGGAGAACGAGCACTTACAGCCATCGCGCTGCTCTTTTCTATTATCCGTGTCTGTCCTGTTCCGTTTTGCATCTTAGATGAGGTAGAAGCAGCGTTAGATGAAGCAAATGTGAAACGTTTTGGTCGTTACTTGAGTGATTTCCAAGATGACACACAATTTATCGTAGTCACACACCGCAAAGGAACGATGGTCGCAGCAGATGTACTGTACGGAGTGACGATGCAGGAATCCGGTGTATCAAAAATCGTTTCTGTACGGATGGAAGATATCAATGAAGAGGCGAAAATCAACGAAACGAAAGTGTAGGAACGAAAATGATCAAATTAGTAGCAATCGATTTGGACGGTACATTATTAAATGAACAAAAGCTGGTTTCAGATGAGAATAAACAAGCATTAGCACAAGCAAAACAGCAAGGGGTCAAGATCGTTCTATGTACAGGACGCCCCTTAGCTGCGATGGCGCATTATCTGCAAGAATTAGGACTGGTAGATGAAGGTGACTACAGCATCACTTTCAACGGCGGTTTGGTACAAAAAAATGATACTGGTGAAATCATGGAAAAGAAAGTGATGGAAGTATCAGATATCCAACGCTTATACAAACTGGCTCAGCAATTGGATCTGCCACTAGATGTTTTGTCTGACAATGTGGTTTTACAGCTGCCTAGTGCCCCAAGGAAGCAATCCTTGTACAATGTGTTGAATAAGCTGCTGCAATTCCAACCAGCGGATATAAGCGATATTACAGATGAATTTGTGCTTAATAAGGCAGTAATCGCTTATGACCAAGAAGAATTAGATCCTAAAATCAAAGAAATACCAGCAGAATTCCATGAAATGTATGAGATCATCAAAACGAGAAGTATGCTTTTGGAATTTATGCCAAAAGGTGTTACAAAAGCTTATGGTATTTCTTTATTGGCAAAAGATCTTGGTTTGAAACAAGAAGAAATCATGGCAATCGGTGATGAAGAAAATGATTTACCGATGATCCAATACGCTGGACTAGGCGTAGCGATGGAGAATGCTGTGCCTTTCGTCAAAGAAGCAGCAGATTTCGTGACAGCCAGCAATGAAGAAAATGGCGTAGCCAAAGTGATCCAAAAATTTGTATTAGAGTAGGGGGGAGTCAAATGGGATTTTTTGATAAAATCAAGCGTGCTTTTACTGGCGAAGAGAAAACAGAAGAAGTTGAAGTACAGGAGAAGTACGACAAGGGTTTAGAAAAGACGCGTAAAACATTTGGTGAACGGATGAATGAGTTGTTTGCCAATTTTCGAACAGTCGATGAAGACTTTTTTGAAGAATTAGAAGAAACACTTATCGGTGCAGATGTAGGTTTTGAAACAGCGATACGAATAACCGAAGCATTACGTCAAGAAGTGAAACTCAGAAATGCGAAAAAATCGGCAGAAGTCCAAAATGCGATCATCGAGAAACTTGTGGATCTCTATGAAGCGGAAGGAATCAATGAAGTAAATGAACTAAATATCCAAGAAGACGGACTAACAGTTATTTTGTTTGTCGGTGTTAATGGTGTAGGGAAAACAACAAGTATTGGTAAACTTGCCCATCAGTTCAAAAAAGAAGGTAAAAAAGTATTGATGGCAGCAGCAGATACCTTCCGCGCTGGAGCAATCGACCAGTTAGTTGTCTGGGGCGAACGCGCTGGTGTTGAAGTTGTTCGTGGCAATGCAGGCGGCGATCCAGCAGCTGTCGTATTCGATGCTTTGGAAAGAGCAAAGACAGAGCAGGCAGATGTTTTACTAGTTGATACTGCAGGCCGACTGCAAAATAAAGTGAACTTGATGAACGAATTAGAAAAAATAAAACGAGTAATCCAGCGGGAATTACCAGAAGCACCCCAAGAAACACTTCTTGTACTAGATGCAACAACTGGTCAAAACGCGATGGTTCAAGCAAAACAATTCAAAGAAACAACAGATGTGACCGGTCTTGTTTTGACAAAATTAGATGGTACAGCAAAGGGCGGTATCGTACTTGCTATCCGTAATGAATTGCATTTACCAGTGAAATTGGTCGGTCTTGGTGAAGGAATCGATGACTTGGAGCCGTTTGATCCAAATGATTTTGTCGTTGGATTGTTCAAAGGATTACTAAAAGAAGAATAACCCATGTCTAAAAAGCAGGAGCTGTGACAAAAGTTGCAGCTCCTTGTTTGAATGATTGTTTTAACATAGCTGTGTTTTTGATGCCTTCATTTTTATACTTATTTGTAAGCGGTCCTCAAACAATTTCGTTCTTTTTCTTAGACTTTTTGATTATAATTAGATTCATATGAATTGGAGGTCACTTAATGATGAATTTTAAGCAATTATTATTGCATGTCAATGCGCGCCCTTTTATCGACCAAGCTCGATTTGGTATAGAACGGGAAGGACAGCGGGTTGATCTTGCAGGAAATCTAGCAAAAACCGATCATCCAGCAATCTTTGGCGATCGATCCTATCACCCCTATATCCAAACAGATTTTAGCGAAACACAAACAGAGATGATCACTCCTGTTACCGATTCTATTCCCGAATTATTTCAGTATCTCGCTGCTGTTTATGATGTGACTGCTCGTTCTATACCGAAAGAAGAGATGATCTGGCCATTAAGTATGCCACCTGCCTTACCGGAAAAAGACGAAGAGATCATTATTGCAAAATTAAAAAATTTTGAAGATGTCTTGTATCGACGTTATTTAGCAAAAGAATACGGGAAGCGAAAACAGATGGTAAGCGGTATCCATTTCAATTTTGAATTTGGCGATGAGTTGCTAAGAACATTGTTCAGCCATCAGGAAGAATTTCAAGATTTTTCCGAATTCAAAACAGAACTTTATTTGAAAACAGCGAGAAACTTTATGCGCTATCGCTGGATGATCACTTATTTATTCGGTGCTTCACCAATGAGTGAGAAGAACTACTTTTTAGATGAATCACATCCGCAAGAACCTGTTCGCAGTATTCGCAACAGTGCGCTGGGCTATACGAATCATCCAAATGTGAAAGTTTCCTATGCTTCTATGAAACAGTATTTAGCAGATATCGAGCGAATGATCGAAGAAGGGAAACTTTCGGAGGAGAAAGAATTTTATACACCGCTTCGTTTCCGAGGCGGAAAGAAAGTCGCAGATTTAGCAACAACAGGTGTTCGTTATATTGAATTGCGGAATATCGATTTGAATCCTTATGCAAGATTGGGTATCAATCCAGAGCAAGTTCGGTTCTTACAATTATTCCTGATGTACATGTTATGGACAGAAGAAAAAGAAGACTGTGACCAATGGGTAGCAGAAGGTACGACTCGAAATAACAAAGTAGCACTAGAACAACCATCAGATCAAACAGAATTTCATCAAGAAGGTAGAGAAATTCTTGAAGGGATGAAGCAAATGCTGGTTGAATTGGATTGGTTGGATTCTCTTTATTTAGTAGAGGAAGCATTGTCTCAAATGGATCATCCTGAACAAACGTTAGCAGCGAAACTCTATCAAGAAGCACAGCTATCGAGTCAGCAAGAAGTTGCTGTGGCATTGGGACATCAATATTATAAAGAAAGCCATGAACGTCCCTATCAGTTGGCCGGTTTTCGCGAAATGGAACTTTCTACTCAGATATTTATGTTCGATGCCATCCAAAAAGGTGTCCAAGTCAAAGTATTAGATGAGTCGGATCAATTTTTGCGTCTGCAATTCCAAGACCATGTAGAATATGTGAAAAATGCAAACATGACAAGTAAGGACAGCTATATCGTCCCACTTATCATGGAAAACAAAACAGTAACGAAAAAAGTCTTAAAAGAAGCTGGGTTCCGGGTACCAGGAGGCGCAGAATTTTCATCCATGGAAGAAGCGGTAAAAGCTTATCCGAGATTTGCCGAGCAGGCATTTGTGATCAAACCTAAATCAACCAATTACGGGTTAGGTATCACGATTTTCAAGGAAGGAGCTAGTCTGGAAGATTATCAAGCAGGTTTAGCCATTGCTTTTCGTGAAGACAGTTCGGTTTTAGTAGAAGAATTTATGCCGGGAACGGAATATCGTTTCTTTGTGATCAACGGAGAAGTCCAAGCCATCATGTTGCGAGTCCCTGCTAATGTTATTGGTGACGGTATCCGAACAGTGAAAGAACTTGTTGAAGAAAAAAATAGTGACCCTTTGCGTGGAACGAATCATCGTGCACCTTTAGAATTGATCCAATTAGGTGAATTAGAACAATTGATGTTGAAAGAACAAGGGTTGACGATCGAATCAGTTCCCCAAGCCAATCAAATTGTTTATCTAAGGGAGAACTCAAATATCAGTACAGGTGGTGATTCGATCGATATGACTGATGAATTTTCTGAAGCTTACAAAAAAATCGCCGTTTCTGCGGTAGAAGCACTAGGAGCTAAGATTAGTGGTATTGATTTGATTATACCAGATAAAGAAATCGATCCTACAACTGATAAAAAAGCATATGGGATCATCGAAGCAAATTTCAATCCAGCGATGCATATGCATGTTTATCCCTTTGCAGGAAAAGGCAGAAGATTGACGATGAATGTATTGAAATTGTTATATCCTGAAGTATTTTAAAAGAAAAAGCTTTTGACAGATTGTCCTATTTGATGTCAATCTGATCAAAAGCTTTTTTGCATGTAAAAATTTATGTGTTTTTTCGTTTTAAAATAAACGATCCCAGAAGCTTTTTTTCTTTTTTGGTTTTTCTTTTTCAGCTGGCGAAGAGTTTTCTTCTGGGTATTTTTTTTCGATATCAATCACAGGTTCATTTACTGCTTCTTTTGCTGTTAAGAGCAATCCGAATTCCTCAGGATTTGCAGTGACGTAATCGTTGACTACAGTAAATCGGCTATTGTTTTTCGTTGCTAGCTGGATATATTGGTTTTGGACAGAAAGGGGTAGAGCCCCATTCAAGAGTATGGAAGCATCTGGATGTTTTTTGAGTTCTTTTAAAAAGTTTTCTTTGTTTTTTGGTTGGATCATTTCAGCAACAGTCATACTAAGATAGCAGCGTTCCCTGAATGTCCCTAAATATTTATGCTGTTCTTCAGGGTTCACTAAAGGTGTGCCATAAAGTCCCTTATCCAAATGGCTTTTTACATCATCTTGTGCCATAAAAAATACCCTCCTTCTTCTCTTTGTCTTTCTTACGATTATAGCATATTCCCAATAATACCTAAAACATATGAAAAAGCGGTTGCTTTTGTTCAACGATTCACTTAAAATAAGAATGAAAATCATTCTCAGTTAGAAAGGTGGATTGGATGCGCTACGGACGACTAGTAGCATTATTAGTTATTTTAAGTAGTATTTCATTGTTCATCGGAGTATCGAATGTACAATTGTCAGAACTGCTCCAGTTAGATGGGCAAAGCTTACAAATCTTGCTAGCGACTCGTTTGCCACGAACGATTTGTTTGATCCTTGTGGGAGCGACCAGTAGTATTTGTGGGTTGATCATGCAACATTTGACCCAAAATAAATTTGTTTCACCAACGACTGCGGGCACGATGGATAGTGCGCGTTTAGGTATTTTAGTGGCTATGATTTTCCTACCTGGTGCATCCTTGATTGTCCGATCCTTGACAGCATTTTGCTTTGCTTTTGCAGGAACATTGCTTTTTTTATCCCTTACGCGATTGTTCCCCCAGAAAAATCAATTGATGCTTCCGTTGATTGGGGTCATGTTAGGGAATATCATTGGTTCAGTTGCTACTTTTTTTGCTTATCAATTCCAGTTGGTACAAAATATGACTTCATGGCTTCAAGGGAATTTTGCAACTGTGATACGAGGAAATTATGAGTTATTGTATGCTGTTGTTCCATTGTTGCTCTTGGTTTGGCTATTTGCTTACCGATTTACGATCATTGGTCTGGGCGAATCGTTTGCAGTAAATTTGGGAATAGATTACCAGAAGATGCAGTTTTTAGGCATTGGCTTAGTATCATTGGCTAGTGCAGTCATGTTGATCATGGTAGGAAGCATTCCTTTTATCGGAGTGATCATTCCGAATCTTGTCTCTAGAATATATGGAGATCAAGTGCACAAAACAATTGGCGTAACTGCTTTAGCAGGTAGTTTGTTCTTAGTATTTTGCGATCTTGTCGCTCGCGTGTTGATTTTTCCTTATGAAATACCAGTCAGTGTGATCGTTGGAATCATCGGTGGGGCTATCTTCCTTTATCTTCTGATAAGGGGGCGACGATATGCTTAAAAAAAAGCCATCTATTTTTATTGGTATGCTTGTTCTTGTTTTATTTGTTACAGGAATGTACTTGACGATCCATACATATGGAAACTGGCATTTTGCATGGGCATTGAGGAGTAAGAAAATTTTTGCATTTATCCTTGTCTCGCTAGCTGTCAGCAGTGCCACAATCAGCTTTCAGACAATTACGCATAACCAGTTTTTGACTCCTTCAGTATTGGGACTTGAGTCGTTATATGTCCTTGTCCAAACGGTCCTTTTCTTCTTTATCGGAGGAGTGACGATGCTTCAGCAGACAGGCACAGGTTTTTTCTTATTGAACGTTGGGCTGATGGTCGGGCTGAGTCTGTTGTTATTTTTCTTTCTTTTGAAAAAAATGAGAGCGAATCTTTTTTTATTACTGATGTCAGGGATGATTTTAGGTACGCTTTTTGGTAGTGTCAGTACCTTTTTACAAGTCATCATGGATCCGAATGAATATGATTTGCTTCAAGGCAGATTATTTGCAAGCTTTGGCAATATCCAGAGTCAGTATCTTTTGCCTGCTTCTTTGATCATTATCGGCTGCTGGTACCTGTTATTTCGATATCGACATGTGCTAGACGTTTTCCATCTCGGAAATGAACAAGCAGTAAACCTCGGGATAGACACAGATCGTTTTGAATTTTTGATTTTATGTTGTGTCAGTCTTTTGACAGGGACATCAACGGCTCTTGTGGGTCCAGTTACTTTTTTAGGGTTTATTGTCGCAAATATCAGTTATCGTGTCTTTTCTACTTATCGTCATGGTCAGCTATTTATCGGAAGCTTTCTGGTAGCTATGCTGTTTCTGACAGGAGGACAGCTCGCAGTAGAGCAGATTTTCGGCTGGAATACAACAGTGAGTATTGTCGTTGAATTTGTCGGAGGAATTTATTTTGTCACAAAATTGATTCGCGAAAGGAAGAGTATCCTATGATTGATTTACAAAAGGTCAATAAACTGTACCATGGAAAATCAGTGGTTAAAGATGTACAGTTAACGATTCCTGAAAAGAAGTTGACTGCTTTTATCGGTCCAAATGGTGCTGGAAAGTCAACGGTGTTGTCGATGATCAGTCGTTTGATACCAAAAGATACAGGTGAAATCTATTTAGACCATAACGAAGTAAAGGCTTGGAAATCCAATGAATTAGCCAAAAAATTATCGATCCTACGACAATCGAATGAAATAAATGTCCAAATCACCGTGAAAGAATTAGTAGAATTTGGACGATTTCCTTATACGAAAGGAAAATTGACGACAAAAGACGAGGAAATCGTTCAGGAATCACTGGAACACCTTGGGTTAGAAGAAATAGCGGATCAATCGATTGACACTCTTTCAGGCGGTCAACTCCAACGTGCGTATATTGCAATGGTACTAGCGCAAGACACGGATTATATTTTACTGGATGAACCTTTGAACAATCTAGATATGAATTTTGCGGTTCAAATCATGCAGATCTTAAAAAAATTAGTACAAGAAATCGGGAAAACAATTGTTATCGTTCTTCATGATATCAACTTTGCTGCAAGTTATGCAGACGAAATTGTTGCAATGAAAGATGGACAGTTATTTACGCAAGGAACGACCCAAGAAATGATAAAAAAAGATGTACTGGACGAATTGTACGAAATGGACATACGAATTTGTGAGATTGAAGGTCGCAGATTCTGTCTTTATTTCTAAAACTAACATTAGGAGAGAAGAGATGAAAAAATTAGTAGTAGGTATCTTGATTCTAGCGTCATTTGGTTTAGCAGCATGTGGAAATAGTGATAACACCAGTCAGTCGGACACAAAAAAAAGCAGCACACAAACTGAAACTACATTGACGATAACAGATAGTAATGGAGACCAAATCGAGGTGCCAAATAATCCAGAAAAAGTCGTCGTATTCGACAATGGTTCTTTAGATACGATGGATGCTCTTGGTGTTGGAGATAAGGTAGTTGGAGCAGCTACAAGCAGCCTTCCTGAGTATCTTTCATCCTATAAAAAAGTGGAATCAGCAGGTGGGATCAAAGAACCACACTTAGAAAAAATCAATCAGCTTCAGCCAGACCTGATCATCATTTCTGGCCGGCAAAGAGATTTTCAAAAAGATCTAAGTCAAATTGCTCCGACCATTTTCCTTTCTTTAGATGCGAAAAATCCATGGGAATCTTTCCAGCAAAATGTCACTATTTTAGGGGAGATCTTTGGTAAGCAAGAAGAAGCTAAAACTCAATTAGAGGAATTATCTAGTGCAATCGATCAGACGAAAAAGAAAGCAGAAGCTACTGACAAAAAAGCACTAGTCACACTTGTGAATGAAGGGCAATTATCAGCCTACGGATCTGGTTCTAGATTCGGTTTCATCCATGATTTATTTGGCTTTGAACAAGCAGATGATCAAATCGAAGCATCCACTCACGGTCAAAGTGTTTCTTATGAATATGTGCTAGAAAAAAATCCGGATATCTTATTTGTGGTAGACCGAACAAAAGCTATTGGTGGAGACGACAGCAAAGATGATATTTCTGCCAATGAACTGGTAGCACAAACGAATGCTGGTAAAAACCAGCAGATCATCTCCCTTGAACCAGATGTCTGGTATTTAAGCGGGGGCGGTTTAGAATCAATGAAACTGATGATCGAAGATGTGAATCAAGCATTTAAATAGCATAAATAACAGAGGATTAAACTCTCATACTATGTAACAATAATGTTTCTTACATTCTTAAATAGCAAGAGCCTATCCTCAAAGAAGTTATCAAAAACCATCCGTAAAATCGTATTGATGATTTTACGGATGGTTTTTATTTATTTGGGAAATCTTTTTTCAACGTGAATTCATTCTCTACATCATACGGGTTGATTCTAGAATGGGGAGTGGCAAAAAATAGTGTGATCCATTTTTTCAGCATCAAGATCGCCTCCTTTGATTTGAATCAAAGGTACAAAGCGAAACTTAGATAAAACTTAAATTTAGATATTTTTATTTTGTACCGATCTCTTCTTTAAACGATGTTCCATCTGCTGCTTCTCGGCAATAAGTCCACTAGACTAGAAAATATGAGAAGCTATTTACTGTCCAGCGTTCTTATTACTCAAAGCAAATCGCAGTTGTCACAATCTCTTCTAAACGATGTTCCATCTGCTGCTTCTCGGCAATAAGTCCACTAGACTAGAAAATATGAGAAGCTATTTACTGTCCAGCGTTCTTATTGCTCAAAGCAAATCGCAGTTGTCACAATCTCTTCTAAACGATGTTCCATCTGCTGCTTCTCGGCAATAAGTCCACTAGACTAGAAAATATGAGAAGCTATTTACTGTCCAGCGTTCTTATTACTCAAAGCAAATCGCAGTTGTCACAATCTCTTCTAAACAATGTTCAATCAGCTGACCTTCGGTATTAGCTCAAAGCACTGATTTCATAACCTCTATTTAGGCATGTGTCTCAGCAAGCGGTTGATAGTTGATGATCTGCATTTTTCGATAAAAATCGGCGGGAAGCTTACTCCACCGTTTTAATAATTGATAGAAATAACTTTCTTCTGCTTTGATTTTATATTCGCTTAATATCAATCCAAAACTATTCGTTTTTTTGAAGCTAATTTTTTATAAATATCCAATGCTTTGGTTTTATCTTCATTGACAAAGAGTGTTTTTACTTCAATATAAGAACCCTCGATATTTTGTGTTTCTTCGATAAAATAGATGTTTTTTATATATTCCTTCATAGTGATTCCTCCAAAGAAGTCTTTTATTTGATAAGTTTACTCTACCGAAGAGTTGTTAATAATCCGTGAACAAAAAGTAATTCTTTTTCCAATAGTTGTTAAAGGTTTTTTATTTTTTATAGTATTTTTTGTTATTTAAGAAAGGAATAAGGTTAAACAAATAACAGGTTGCTTTTTGGGTCTTTTTCCGTTCAAGAAACTGAACGAAGAAAAGGGAAAGTTGTCTCTTTTGTGATATGAGAAATCATAATAAACGAATGACTTACTTTCCAATAAATTGAGAACAGTCAGAACCAGACAAATTAGTTGCATCTGATGAATAAAGTGATTATTCTATGACATGAGGTGATACAGATGAAATTAGAAGTGACAAAAGAAGCACAAGAAGTATTGAAGAATAAATTAGAAGCAGACGATCAACTTTTATTAGATATCGAAAACGGTGACGGTCCATTTGCAGAAAGCCAAGTCAGTTGCCAATTGGACACGGCATTTCGATTGATCATTGTCAAAAAAGATACACAAACAGATCTAAGTCTTTATTCTGTAGTGGCTGATACACCAGTTGGACCAATCAAAATCAAAGACAGTGCAATACTTTACATGGATGATCCATCCACACTTGCTTTAGAACCAACTTATAATAGTTTACAATTAAAAGGACCAAGCGGCTTGAGAAAAGGCAACTTGCAAGTTGTTCGAAAAGACTAGAGGGATAAAATGGGAAAATTGGCGATCATCAGCGACCTACATGTGGACATCAATAAATTTGGCGAACCAGAGCTAATGCAGCTTTGGCAAGTTTTGCAAAAGCACAAAATCACTCGGCTTCATCTAGCCGGAGATACGGCTAATAAAGTAGATCGCTGCCTAGCGGTTGTCGAATTTTTCGCCAATAAAGGATTATCTACGACATTTCATTTCGGCAATCACGAGTTGGCAGATGTGCCCAATGAACAGATGATGGACCATTTTCCAGACCCACATTTTTTAAATGAACGGTATATTGCTTTAAATGAGCAGACCGTTCTTTTAGGGATGAATGGCTGGTACGACTATCAGTTTTCCGAATTGAAAGATTACGAGGCAATCGTACGAATGAAGCGTTTGTATTGGTATGATCGGTTCATCCAGCGTGGGAAAACAGATCTCGAGGTCAATGCAGAAATGCTTGCAGCTGCAAAAAATTTGCTAGACCAGCTGGAAGCAAAAAAACTTGAGGTGATTTTATCCACTCATTTCGTTCCTAAACGGGCATTTATCATGTATCAATCTGCTCCTTATGAGCGTTGGAACAAATTAAATGCATTTTTAGGATCAGAATCATTCGGAGAATTACTTGACCGTTATTCAAATATCAAACAAGTAGTTTTTGGCCATACGCATCGTCGCTTTGAAGATAAATCCATCGGTCACACGATTTACAGCTGCAGACCTTTTGGTTATTATTATGAATGGCAGCTGACCCGAGATTTTGTCTTGAAAGAACAGCTGTTAGATAGCTATGAACCCATGAAATTACGTGTCCTCTTGCGTGCCCATCATCCGGCCTTTCCTTTCAAGCCTATCAAACACAACATTTGCAAGAGGAATTTGAACAGGCGATGACAATCGTTCCGTATTGAGACAGCATTAGTAATGTGTAAAAGAAAATACTTTGTAAAACATAAGGATAAGTAAGAGCAGTAGATCCATTTATCGTGGATATGCTGCTTTTTTTGTGGAAAATAATCAGCGAATGTTTATTTGATCGGATGATTTGTAACTCGCAGAGTACTAGATGCAAGCGTTTATTCTTTTTTTGAACGATAATCACAAAAAAAATATAATATACATTTTTTATTTAATTATAATTAATATTGATTGAAGTCTAGGAGAGTATAAAATATTTTGTGTAAATGAAAAAATCCATACAAAAAAGGAAGTCCCTTCTGTAGAATAAAGTTAACGACAACCAATTCACAGAAAAGAGGACTTCCCTATGAATGATTTTACTACAGAAATTGTGCAAACTCTAGTCACTAAAGGCGATTTAAATGAATTATTCCGTTCGCACTTAGAAAAAGCGATAAACACACTCCTACGGACTGAATTAACGGCTTTTTTAGATTACGAAAAATATGATCGCACTGGTTTTAATTCAGGTAATTCGAGAAACGGTTCTTACTTTCGATCAATCAAAACCGAATATGGTGAATTAACATTGGAAATACCTAGAGATCGTAATGGTGAGTTTAAACAACAAACTTTACCAGCCTACAAAAGAACAAACGATACATTGGAAACCACTATTATCCATTTATTCGAAAAAGGTGTTACGATGTCTGAAATTGCTGATTTGATCGAAAAAATGTACGGTCATCACTATACTCCACAAACCATGTCCAACATGACTAAAGTTCTGACTGAAGAAGTAAATGCCTTTAAATCCAGAGCCTTAAATGATAAGTATGTCGCTATTTTTATGGACGCTACTTACATTCCACTAAAACGTCAAACTGTATCCAAAGAAGCGATTTATATTGCCATTGGTATACGAGAAGACGGCACTAAAGAAGTACTGAGTTATGCGATTGCTCCAACTGAATCAACATACGTTTGGAATGAGCTGCTACAGGATATTAACTCCAGAGGAGTTCAAGAAGTCTTGCTTTTTATTACGGACGGCTTAAAAGGCATGAAAGATACTATCCATCAAATTTATCCTAAAGCAAAATATCAGCATTGTTGTATCCATGTATCTCGTAATATCGCTCATAAAGTACGTGTCAAAGACCGAAAAGAAATCTGTGATGACTTTAAGGCTGTTTATCAAGCTAACTCAAAAGAAGAAGCGAATACCTTCTTATCCGGCATGATTGAGAAATGGAAGAAAAACTATCCTAAAGTGACGCAGTCACTCATAGAAAACCAAGACTTATTAACTTTTTATGATTTTCCACCTAGCATTCGTAGAACCATTTACTCAACCAATCTAATCGAGTCTTTCAATAAGCAAATTAAAAGATACAGCCGTAGAAAAGAGCAGTTTCAAAATGAAGAATCACTAAAACGCTTTCTAGTCAGCATTTTTGATACATACAATCAAAAATTTCTAAACAGAAGCCATAAAGGTTTTCAACAGGTAACCGATACATTAGTTTCAATGTTTACTGAGTAACTAATTATTTTGCAGGAGGACAATTTATTTACACAAAATTATTGACGCTCCCAAGTCTTAGGCAGTCAAGTCACATTTTGATAGATAGGAGGGGGACTTACGAATTATTTTAAAGGCTATGACAGCTGTATTTCTAGATTGTGTTTGCATCAAGTTGCAATAAAAACTAGAAATCAAATCGGGCTGATAATCATTTATAACTAATCGATACATAGGACCAAATATAGGTCTATGTTCTTTTATTTCATAAGTATCGTAAAACAGAATTTTGCTATGGATTAATCCAATCGACTGATATGTTTAGTAAATAAAGAAAGAGGAATGTCAATGATGAAAAAAGAAATCGTATTAACAGCAACAACGATGTTATTCAGCATGGTAGCAAGTACGACTTTTGTTTCTGCAACTGAAGTATACCCAAAGGAATATAACACAGAAGGAACGATTACATTTGAAGCAGGAGATGAGGGTGTAACTCCTCCTGTTGATCCAGAGAATCCTGATCCCAATAAACCTGTCGATCCATCAGATCCTCCAAGCCCTGGAACAGGAGGGGCATTATCGATTGATTATGGATCAAAATTCAAATTTGGGACTCAAAAAATTTCTACTGCGGATAAAACGTATTATGCAGCTGCTGATGTGATGAACGATGGGTCTAGAAAACCGACATATGTCCAAGTGACAGATAGGAGAGGTACCTTATCTGGGTGGAAATTAAGTGTCTCTCAACCAGAACAGTTTAAAACTGCCAGTGGGAATGAACTAGTTGGAGCACAGCTGCAATTTACGAAAGGGCAGGCTGTTTCTTTGGTTGATTCAACATATACGCCGCAAACGGTGAATTCTGAATTAACGTTGACACCGGGAGGAAACAATACGTTAGCAATTAATGCTAAATCAGGAACAGGTGTGGGGACTTGGGTCTATCGATTTGGTGCAAATGAAAATGAAAATCAAGATGCGGTACAGCTTTCGGTACCCGGTAAATCTGTCAAGTTAGCGCAACAATATTCCACTAAATTAGTTTGGACATTAGAAGATACACCTAACAACTAGTTTACTGAAAAGAACTGTTAAAAATAAATACGTAGTCATATTGTCTTGCGAGGTAATCGAGCAAAAATTGTCAAAGGCTAGGCTAAATTTGTTTGGATACGAATAGTTCATCTAGGAATTTAACGATCAGGAGGAAAAGATATATTGAAAAAGAGGAGGATCGTGCTCATTTTAAGCAGTCTCTTAGTGACTAATATCTTTCCGATCATAGGGTACTCTTTGGAATTGAATCAGTTGGAGCATGGAAATAGAAGAGACGAAGAAAGCAAACTCACTTCGACATTCGACAGTTTAATAGAATCCAACCAGACACAAGAAAGCAGTGAGGATTTAAGTATTTCGAGTAGTGGAGAGACCACTGACAACGTAGAAGCTGAGGGTTCGGACAAACAAGGACTGGAAGATGCACCAATTTCTGCGGTTGAGCTGCCTGACGATCCCAATATTATTTCTATCGATAAAATTTTTCAAACACCTATCGGTACTAGCACGTCCATATTGGAAAATGGGAAGTTACTGCAGTTGAACCCAGCAGAAAGGTCTCAAAGAGGTGCTATTTGGTCAAATAAGAAGATTAGTTTACTCTCGGATTTTACATTTAAATCTTATTTATACTTAGGAAATCAACGAGATAGAGCGGGAGATGGCATGACCTTTACATTGACTGGCGATCCTAGAATGGCTAGTAATCCCAGTCAAGTTATTGGATCGCCAGGTATGGGAATTGGCTCATATTCTACTCGTTCTGGCCAACCTTACATTGCGAATGCGCTCTCGATAGAGTTTGATACGTATAAAAATAGTGGTTCTTCTGATCGAATGGATCGAGAGATAACTGCTGATAATAGAGGGCATGGACATGTCGCTTTTGTCACGCCTAAACCAAATAATAATAATTATTCTGGAGAGCATACTGGCGTGACGGTAGCTCCTACATTTCTTTCTAATGGCACATGGCGCTTGTTAATAATTAAATGGGACGCGGAGCAAAGAAGTCTTACTTATGATTTGGAAGGGTCGGTCGCTCTTCTCGGATTATACCTGATCTCATTAGGCAGTTCGGTTCTACAGAAGTAAATTGGGGGTTTACTTCTTCAACAGGTACTTTTTTTCAAGAAAATGCTGTCGCTGTCACGCGACTTCCATCGAATGTCACATCAACAGCTGATGTAAAAGTCAACGATAGTGATTATGGAGCCATCGCTGAAGCTGGAGGAAACGATAAGATAACTATCAGAAATACATTGAAGGTCGAGGGGGATTTTCTTGAATATAAGAAAATGCAGACTAGTATCGACCTCCCACAAGAATTAACTATTCCCGAGCATATCTTGATCAATGGAAATCAAATTGATGCCAAAGATATCTTGATAACCGGAAATCGAGTCAC
This sequence comes from Enterococcus sp. SB12, assembly GCF_030910025.2. Lineage (NCBI taxonomy): Bacteria > Bacillati > Bacillota > Bacilli > Lactobacillales > Enterococcaceae > Enterococcus > Enterococcus sp. SB12. The sequence goes on from NZ_CP175675.1 coordinate 114,860, forward strand.
GCTAAATCTGACAGATTATTTTATTGCTGGAGATACGTTAATAATCGAATTGGAGACAACTTTGCAGGAAGTAATTCCTGAAAAAGTACTCACTATGCATTTTGAATACCTTGAAAACGGGAATTTGATTGAGCAATCGAATGAAATAAACCTAAAGATCGCAAAGCTGAAGGAGATAGATATCCATGTTTATTATAAAGATAAAGACAGTCAGATTGATATTGCTGAAATGAAAACAATCACTGGGAAAATAGGAGAGAAGTATAAAGAAACTCCTATTGATATTGAAGGGTATGTCTTTGACTCGGATTCAGCGAATACAGAAGGCATCTTCTCCGAAAATACAGAGGATATCTATTTTTATTACAGAAAAGGCAAACTTTATCTCTCAACTGCTCCTCAATATGTCAATTTTGGAAAACATAAAATATCCAGTAGACCATTAAGTGAATTCGGACAGTTTTCAGGTGGGTTGAAAATTATAGATGAACGGGCTTTTGGAAGTTGGAAATTACAATTGAAACAAGAGAAAGTTCTTACAAATGGAGATTTTGAGCTTCCAGAAGCTCTTTCCTTTGTTACCTCTGAAAATACAACGGTTATAGGGACATCCGCTGTTACGATTTTCGAAAGTGATCAAAAGGGTGAAAGCGATTTGTCCTCTCTTTTAGATTCTACAGCTCATCGTGGAATCAGAATAGATATTCCTGTAGAAAACCAAAGAATCGGAACCTTTGAGGGGAAACTATCTTGGATACTTGCAGATGTCCCAGGAAATTAACAGGAAGAGAAGAATATAACAAAATTATTGAGTTTCAAGAAGGGCACAGGTACCATAGGCTCTTGTGTCCCACAGAGACAAGATTTTGTTATAGTCTTCTCTTACATATGATTAAAGGAGCGATTTTCTTGAGACCAAAACAACAATTATTTATAACACTCCTAGTTATTTTAGGGGCACTTTTTAACAATATATCAGTGTCAGCTAGTGCATTTAATTTTTCAGTGACGCCGATAACTTCAGAGAATCAAATCGACAAGAGAAAAACTTACTTCGATCTTCAACTTGATCCGGATCAGGAAGTAGAAGTAAAAGCGGAATTGAGAAATGATACAGAAAAAGAAGTGAAAATCGATATTTCTGTGAATAGCGCAACCACCAATTCAAATGTGATGGTTGAATACGGAAAAAACGAGATTGAAAAAGACATGAGCCTGATCTTTGATCTGGTAGATTATGTGAGCTATCCACAGATAGTGACGCTAAAACCTAAAAGTGTCCAAACCGTTGCTTTTCATGTCAGGATGCCGAATGAGCGATTTGATGGTGTATTGGCTGGTGGGATCACATTCCAAGAAATCCAGACGGAAAAGGACCAAACAGAAACTAAGGATCAAAGCTTATCGATTGAGAATGAATACACCTATATTATTGCTTTGTTGATGCAACAGACACTGAACGAAGTTGCTCCGAACCTTACTCTTCATGAAGTTAAACCAGATCAAATCAATGCAAGAAATGTCATCTTAGCAAACGTTCAAAATGATCAAAAAACCTATATCAATCAAGTAGTTATTGAAACAAAAATTACAAAAAAAGGGCATTCTGAAGTTTTATATCAAGAGGAAAAAGAAGGATTGCAGATTGCGCCGAATACAAACTTTTCTTTTCCAACAGCTTTGAATGGTCAACCGCTAACCCCAGGTGAATATCACCGTACAATGACTGTTTTAGGAAATGAAAACGAAAATGGAAAATTTTCGAGAAAAAAAGGAAATACTACGATCAACTATACCAATCAATGGGTATTTGAAAAAGATTTTACAATAGACGGAAAAGTAGCCAAGGAATTGAACACGACGGATGTTACGATTAAAAAAGACAATAATTGGATTTATATCTTAGTAGCTTCACTTTTCTTATTGTTTATTTTATTATGCATACTTTTGTTTGTTTTGAGAAAAAAAGAAGAGAAAGAAAAGTAAGGTTAAGATAACAAATAGTAAATTTTTATTATTGTAGGATGGTTGGGCTCTTTTTATAATAATAAAAAATATACCATTTTATTAATAAAAATGCATACTAGTAAATGATATAATTCTTATAACAGGTTTGATCGCGAGAAAGGCCAAATAAAACGCTCTCCAAAAAGTTAAAAAAAAGACAGGACGATGTATATTATACAAACAAGAATCGCTGACAACAGTGACTCGGATCCAGGAAATCAGTTTTATCCCCAGCTAGTTGGTGAATGCATGGAAAGTAATATACGTAGAAAGAGCTGATGACTAATGAATTATGAGTTTTTTTAAGCAAAGAAGATCACAGAAGTTATTCATTACTTAAATATTTAGAAGCAAGCTCAAATTTATCAGAGTCAATATCGAATGTTCAAGAAGAGTTGTCGCTATCGACATTTCTCTTGAAAAAAACGATCGATAAGCTGAAACATGATTTACAAAAGTTCGATCTAGAGAAAAATTTGCGAGTAACCGTCAGTGAATTGGATATATGTCTGGAAATTAATGGAAAATGTTCTAGCAAAGCTCTGTTATCTCGTTATATAACGGATTCTTTATCTATGAAAATGGTATTGGCTTTCTTTCAGGAAAAATATATCTCAGTAGAAAATTTTGCTAAACAGCATCACGTGAGTTATTCTGTGGCTTATAAAGTATTACAAAGACTAAAAAGAAATCTTAAAAAATATCAAATTTTTTTTGAAAAGAGAAAGTTGACAGGGAATCCTAAAAACATTCGGCTTTTTTTATATAATCTTTTTAACTCAACAGAGATAAGTTTTGTGGAATTGTATACGCTACCTATAATTATAAAAACAGAAAAAATGTTAAAAGATTTAAAACAGTATTATCCTCTGTCTGCTTATGAAAAAAAGAAATTATTCCACTTTTTAGCAATCAACCTGTTGGCTGAACAAGCTGATTCTTTAGATATTGCTAGCAATCAGTCGCTATTTTTTTCGGATATAGGATTTTACCACTTAAAAGGAGTATTAGGAGAAAAATCCGTTATTTTTATCAATAAGACACTCTCTTGGCTTTATCTTCATGATAAATTGGATCAAAAATACTTGAGAAAAAATGAAGATGAAACAATCGAATGGTTGAATGAACGATTCATTGAAAGTTTTGAAAATCAGTTTAATCTGTTGCGAGGAGAGACGAGCCAATTGATCCGAAGAGAGTTAACCAAAATACATTTTAAACTTTTGCATTACACTATTAATAAAGCTGATGAATTTCCACTTGATGTTTCTTTTTTTAGAGAAAACTATCCAGCATTTTATTGCTATTTGATAGAGTATATAAATGATCTAACGTCAAAACGCAAAGAGTTGCTTCAAGATAAATTTTTTCTTTTTTTCAGTTATTTATTATTATTGATCAATCACATACCCATTCAACTGATTTCTGAACCAGTAAAGATCATCATCGATTTTTCTTATGGTGCTGCCTATAATCAATTTATCAAGAAAAATTTAAGCTTGTACATTAATCTGAACACGGAAGTGATAGAGGCAGGAAAGCCTGAGTTCCCGGATGTTATAATCACGAATAGGAATAATCTATATGAAGAAAGTGCATCTCAAGTAGTGGTTTGGCTCGATCCGCCAAGAGCAGTAGACTGGGGGAATCTTACAAAGATTTTGTTGACTATCCAAGAAGAGAAATACAAAGACAGCAAAATTGACAAGCAAATAGACGATTTTCCTGAAGAAATCATCGACAGGATCGAATAGTGAACTTCTTTTAGAAAGTCCGACTGCTTTTTCTAAAAATAAAAAAACTTGGCACGCAATCGCTGTACCAAGTTTTTTTATTTAGCTTTTGATTAAGCCATAAATAATAATTTATATAAGAATACTGCTACGACACCAGCACAGATAGGTGCTACAACTGGTACCCATGCATATCCCCATTGAGAAGAACCTTTATGTTTCAATGGAAGAAGTGCGTGTACAAGACGTGGAGCAAAGTCGCGGGCTGGGTTTAGTCCAGGACCTGTAGGACCACCAAGTGAAGCAACTAATGTCCATACAAGGAAACCGAGTGCTAAGTGAGCTGTACCAAGATTATCTTGGAAGAATGGTGCTTTTGTAATACCTAGGGCACCAAAGAATAAAACGAATGAACCAAAGAATTCATTGACGAAACCATTGAATTTAGAACCAACGCTGTTGATTGTTGAGAATGTACCTAACACATGGTTCACGTCTTCTGTTTGGTCGTAGTAAGGTTTGTAACAAGCTACTACGATCAATTGTCCAATCGCTGCACCAATCAATTGTGCAATGATATAAGGAACAACTTCAGCCCAAGGGAATAGACCATTAGATGCTAAAGCAATTGTAAATGCTGGGTTGATGTGGTTACCGCTGATTCCACCAAAAATCATTGCTGGCATCATAACCCCGAATCCATACCCGACAGCAATCAGCATCCAGTCACTGCCATATCCTTTTGTACCTTTTAAATCTACGTTTGCTACAGCACCGTTACCTAGAACGATTAGTAATGCTGTACCAATCATTTCCGCCGCAAGACGGGTCATTAGTGAGTAATCCATAAATACCTCCAAAAGTTATAAAAATGCAAAAAAAAAGAAACATCAACACGAAAAGCATCGGTGCAGTGTTTCGTGTCGGAAGGATTTCTGCAGTCTTAACAAATGTGAATAAAAAAATGAATTCCATTACTTATAAGAAACCAGACCAACAGTAAAACTCCAACTCTTTTTAAAAGTTCTCCACAAATCACCAAGCTTAACTATAAATATACCAAAAAAAAAACGTTTTTTTTTATCAAAAATTGTATCTTAGAAACAGCATGTTTTGAAACTTTCAGAAAAGGTTTGTTAGTAAAATGAAAGCTATACGTAAGGAGTGTTGTTTGATGAAATTTTTTCAAGAGTTTTTCATTATTATTTTCTTTTCTGTATTAGGAGAAGGCATACGGATTTTTGCTCATTTACCTATTCCTGGAAGTATCTTAGGTATTCTTTTTTTATTTTTAGCATTTGAAATGCATCTTGTTGATCCTGAAAAAATCGGAGCAACTGGTGATTTTTTATTGAATAATCTAGCTATTTTATTTGTTCCTGCTGGTGTAGGTTTATTGGAATATTTTGATGATATTGCTTCGATATGGCCTGTTTTACTGGGAGCAGTCGTCGTGTGTTCCATCGTCACGATGGTTGCAGCGGGAAAAACGGCAGAAGGTGTAGAAGCTTTGCTGGGCTATGTCCGTAAGAAAAAAGCAGGAAGGGTATCTGTAAACGAAATGGAGGAAAATCAAATTGACTGAGTTTTTTGTGAATCCACTATTTGGCTTAAGTTTGACTTTAGGAGTGTATGTATTATCTGATAAATTTTTGCGGAAATATAAACTGCCTGTTTTGAATCCTCTCGTATTATCGATTGTTGTTATTATCTTATTTTTGCATTTTTCTGGGATCAGCTATAAAGACTATAATATCGGGGGCAATTTTTTGACTATGCTGATTACTCCTGCGACAGTGGCACTTGCCATCCCTCTTTATAAAAACTTCCGTTTACTGAAAGAGAATTTTTATCCTGTAATGGCTGCGATTTTAGCAGGAATAGTCGCAAATTGCTTGGTTAGTGTAGGGTTCGGTTACTTCTTCTCTCTTCATAAAGAGATGGTGATCTCATTATTACCTAAATCTGTAACGACGGCTATTTCTGTCGATTTATCTCATACGATGGGCGGGGTGAATGCCGTGACACTTGCTATTGTTGTCTCTACAGGTATTTTTGGTTCGCTGATCGCCACTCATATTTTTCGCCTATTCAAGATCGAAAGTCCAGTTGCTCGCGGTGTGGCGTTAGGAAGTACTTCTCATGCTATTGGTACAGCAAAAGCAATCGAGATTGGCGAAATAGAAGGAATCATTTCCGGACTTGCGATATGCGTCAACGGAATATTGACCGTTTTATTGCTACCGTTATTCTTTCAGCCTTTTGCTGGCTTGTTTTGATGCGAAAACCACTATTTTATGCTACAATAACCAAAACGTTCGAGCATAAAAAAGGAGGGAAAGACGTGTATTTGTCTTCCGAGTATCTTAAACAATTTGATAAAGATCTATATTATAAGATTCTCCTCCTAGAAAGTTTTGAGGATCAAGCTTGGCATACCGCTGCACAATTAGCGCAAGTTGTTCAGCTGGATGCCCGCAGCGTGTCGAAATACCTGAACGAGCTGTCTAAAAACTATCAGCAGTTTAGCGGTAAGACACACCCTTTGTTTACAAAAAATCACCGTTCTGGTTATAACTTTTATGATACGCTCGATTCAATTGAACATGAGCGTTTTTTGATCTATCTCGTGCAAAGTACGCTGAAATTCCAGTTGCTGCACGACATTTTTTTTGAAGAATTCCATACAATGTACCAATTTGCGCAAAAGCATTACATTAGTGAATCTACTGCTCATCGAAAAATCAATGAATGGAAACAGCAACTGCAAACTTACGGAATTCGGCTGCAACGAGGTACATATATCGCTCAAGGCGAAGAAGAAATCATTCGACTTTACTTGCATATGACATTCTGGCAGTTGTTTCGAGGGAAAATCTGGCCATTTGAAACAATTTCTCAAATGGACGTAAAGAATATGGCAGAACATATCATGGCTTTTTTTAATGTTCGTCTGAACGAGATCAAAAAAAGACGATTGGAATATATGCTAGGTGCCTTTTTTTTAAGAAAATCACAGAAGCATTATGTTGTATTGAATGAGAAAAAAAGACGGCTGATTTCTGACAATCTGTTGTTCCAGCGATTTTGCCAAGTCATGGAGCCGGTATTTCCTAATTATTTTCAAGTAGAAGACGAGTTAGGCGCATTATTTCTTGTACTGATGACTCGTGAAGAATATTATAGTGATCCTAAGATACGGAAGAAAATTTTTGATTTTCATCAACAAGCAAAAACACCGCCCTTTACAGCCCTTTCAGAAGCAAAAGCCGCTCTTTCTCTTTATCAGGAAGAGCAGGGGCTGCCAGCAGAAAATCTAACCTTCGAGGCAGAAAACTATTTATTCAGCAGTCATTTTTTCGCCTATCTTTTTCCTAATGCGAAAAAAACGATTGATGGCAATAGTAGTGATTTTATTAATCATTTAGTTATTGAAAACAAGGAATTGAAACAATGGCTCGTACATTTTTTTGAAAGTAGACACAAACATCCCAATCATCTGGCATTTAAAAATCATGCTTTTTTGATGGGAAGGTATCTGACTGTGTTTAAAACATTAGGAGCATTTACTCCGCAACTTCCAAAGATCACGATCCTTTTAATGACAGATTTCCCATTATTTGAAGAGCAACTGTTAGAGGAGGGATTACGGACATTTTTCCGTAATGAGTATCAGCTGATTTTTCTGCCAACAGATTATCGGGGGAGAGAAGTTGATCTTCTGATTTCGACAAGTAAAGTCCACCGCAAACCATGGGCGGATCTTGACTATTTTATTGTGACCGAAGAACTAAAATTAATTGATTACATCCAACTATCTCAAAAATTTGAAATGATTAAAAAAAAACTATTAAAACAATAACAAAGAAGGAGAAAAAAGATGACATTTGAAGAAATTTTACCAGAATTGAAAAAAGGTGCAAAAATTATTCGTAAAGGATGGAGTGGATTTGAACTTTATGTTGTTCTCGTATCCGATGATGAATTTGATGGCTGTCCAGTGACACCGTATTTATTGATCAAAACAAGTGACGAAGGTTTTTCCAGCTTCGCTCCTACAGTTTGTGATATTTTAGCAGATGATTGGGCGATCGTAGAATGAAAAACCAGTATCCAGATCTAGCTAAACAGGTTGTATTTATAACAGGAGCTGCTTCTGGAATTGGTGCTGCGCAAGCCCGAGCGTTTCTTGAACAAGATGCTTTTGTATTTGGATTAGATCAAAAGTTCGGTAAAATGGAAGAACTCTCTTTGCGATTTCCTGAAACTTTTGCCTACGCACTAGGTGATGTTCGACAAATGAAAGAACTCCAACAAGCGATATCGAAATGCCAGGATCGTTTTGGTGAAGTTACGATTTTACTGAATACAGCGGGGATACTGGATGCTTACAAACCATTGATGGAAACTGACGAATCGCTGTGGGATCTTATTTATGAGACGAATGTGAAAAGCATGTATCAGCTGACAAAAATCATCCTTCCTGATATGATCCGCCAAAAAAGCGGAACAATCATCAACATGGCTTCGATTGCGGGTTTGGTTGCTGGCGGAGGTGGAATCGCTTATACAAGTGCGAAACATGCAATCGTCGGTTTTACCAAACAACTCGCTCTGGATTACGCAGGACAGGGTATCCGAGTAAAAGGAATTGCTCCAGGAGCCATCCAAACACCAATGAATGCGGCTGATTTTGAAGGGAAAGGTGAGATGGCAGAGTGGGTGGCAAATGAAACACCAGTCAAGCGATGGGCACAGCCGGAAGAAGTAGCTGAGCTGACGTTATTTCTTGCCTCTCCTCAAGCAAGCTACATACAAGGAACGATCATCCCAATCGACGGCGGATGGTTGTTAAAATAACCTTGTGTTTTTTTCAAGCTTCTGTATGATAAAACTAAAGAGAGAAACAACGGTTGATGATAAAAAAAGTCGATGACTGTTCCCGACATTCGATGCCGAACAGCCAGTTCAAAAAATTCTTTTTAATAATCGTTAATATTCGAAACTAAGCGGCTTTTCACGACCTCTTGATATAAACGTTATTCAAAAGCTTGCAACTGCGGTAACAAGTCCAGCCAAATGAAAAATATAAGGAGCTATTTTTATTTGACCATTCTTATTACTTGTTGCAGGGCAGCTTTTTCACTACCTTCTGCGACACTTCAGTTGGAATTTTCTTCCCATCCTTTGGTCGCGGTCATTACCAAGATAAAATTATCTTGCAAAGGAGAAATAGAACATGGAAAAAAATAATACCCGTTCAGCCAAACGCTGGACAACGACAGATGTGACTCGGATGGCGCTAGTCACTGGTTTATATGTGGCAGTGACGCTGGTTTTGTCTGTCTTTAGCTTTGGAGTGATTCAGATTCGTCTCTCGGAGATGTTCAACTATCTGTCCTTGTATAACAAAAGATACATCGTCGCGGTAACAGCGGGAGTAGCTTTGGCTAATATTGCTTCTCCTCTTGGACTGATAGATGTTGTAGTAGGAAGCGTCAGCACGCTGCTTGTATTGCTTATCAACTATAAAATCACTAGTCGCATCAAAAACATGAAAATCAAAATGGCCGTGACAGCATGCGTATTTGCTTTTTCCATGTTTACAGTAGCTGGTCAGCTAACGATTTTATATCAACTACCTTTTTTCTTGAATTGGTGGGTGATTGCTTTAGGAGAATTGGCATCAATGATTGTCGGTGGGATAATTATTTATTGGATCGGTAAAAAAGTGGATTTGTCAAAATAAAGATCTGTTTAATTTAAAATGGCTCTTTGTCAAATGATGTTGGTAAAGAGAAATCTTAGAATAATTGGAGATCAAGTGGATCAGTTCCTCTTGATCTTTTTTAGTTGAAAATCAATGCGTTGCCATGACGAATCATGATGCGCAATTTGAAATTATAAAAGCTACGAAAGCCATATGCATTTCGTTTTAACACTTTGATATGGTTGTTCAGACATTCAAGTGGGCCATTTGAATAACTTTGTTGTAAAGCATTTTTGATTTGTGGCAGAAATTTCTGGAACGTTCTCAAGGTCGTCTGATAGCCTTCGGGAAGCATGATATTATTGGTAAGTAGTTCTTCAAACGATACGTAGTCTCGTTCCTTTACAGCGTAAAGAAAGTCTTGATATAACTGATAGCCTACACGCAAAGCAGGGCTCCCTTTCAGTAAGCGATCCACAATATCGGTCTCTGTTAAATGAGCTTTGAAGCCAGGTCGCCAAAGGCGTCGAGTATAATCAAGCTTGCGTTCATCTTTTTGAAGAAGTTTCCAGTATCTTTTTAATTGCTTACCTAATTGATAGTGTTTTTGTTCTTTGCTTTTTAATAGTTGGTTCGTTTCTTTGATTCGATGATTGCGAAAGGTACGACCAATATGTTGGACGATGTGAAACCGGTCAATAATCAGCTGTGCTTTTGGAAACAGCTTTTTAACGAGCGATACATAAGGAGCGTACATATCAATCACGATCCATTCGACCGCTTCACGAATTTCTCGTGAAAAATGACTAAAATAACGTTTTAAAAAAGGCAGTTGTCGGTTCTCGACAATGTCCAATAAGCGCTGTGTTTGTCCATCCATCATGATGAAACTCATAGCACCTGAAACACCCCGAACTGATTTGAATTCATCAAAACAAAGTACCTTAGGTAACGGTGTCCGAAAAGGATTCAACGGACGATAAAATCGCTTCATAATACGGTAAACAGAAGAGACCGATAGATTTTTCTGAGCGGCGATCTCTGTCATTGAGGTATTTTTTTTCAGACGAGTCACGACAGACCAGCGGACTTTCTCACTGATGAAACAATGTTTTTTCGCAACAGAAGTATCTGCGACAAAGGTCCGCTGACAAGCTTTGCATTTGAAGCGTTGCTTTTTCAATTCGAGGTAGGTACGGTATTCAGAAACATCGTTCATTAACAACCGGACGGTTGTTGTACCCCAACGCACAATATCTGAAGCAATCTGGTGTTTACAGTGGATGCATTCTTGGGCTGTATAAATCAAGTTTCCACGATAAATATGACAGATTTGCCCTTTGTATTTTTCTTTTGTGAGACAATTTTCGTTAAAAGTAACTGATAAGTCTAGAATATCTAATGTTTCTTTGATAAGGTGAGTGTAAGACATCTTGATTCCTCCTTTTGGGTTGGTTCGCCAAATTAATTCTAAAGGATTTCAAGGTGTCTTTTCTATATGTTTTGGAAAATAAAAAAGATGCTGGTGTCATCCACCAACATCAAAAAGTATAGAGCCTTTAAAATAGGGCAGCATGGAAGAGACTGAATGTTGAGTCTTCTTCCATGCTGCTTTTTTGATTAATTTGTATGAAGAAATCGATTTAGCCGTTTTTTCATCAAGATACCGATATAAGCTGCTCCAGTTGCCTTGATTGCTTCCGGCAGTAAAAACGGCAGTAGTCCACTGGCAAATGCAGTTGTAAAAGTAAGATCACCACTTATTTTCAGCCAGATCGTTCCGCAGATCAATGCAGCAAGAGAGCCCATTAGATTGGCAAAGATTGCATATAAGTAATGAGCATCCGTTCTTTCGATCATCCAACCAGTTATCCACGTTTGTAAGAGAAATCCAATCAAATATCCGCCAGTTGGCCCAAATAAAACAGCTATACCTCCAGTCATCCCTGAAAATACAGGAAGACCAATCAAGCCAAGTAAAAGATAAACTCCAACAGATATCAATCCTAGTTTTCTTCCGAGAAAAGTTGCTGTTAATCCAATAGCAAATGTTTGCCCTGTCAAAGGAACCAAACCAAAAGGAATGGTCATCTGAGAAAGGACAGAAATAATCGCGGCAAATTCCGCAGCAAGTATCAATTCTTTCAATGTTCGGTTCATAACGCCCTCTTTTCGTTAACTTAATATTTTTATTTGGTTAACGAAATTGTAAAACAAAGTGATTACTTTGTAAATAGAAAATATAAAAAAAGACCAGCAATCCAATAGATAGCGGTCTTTTTCAAGAAAGCTTTTGAAATTATAAGCTTTGGTTGTAGTATTCAACGACAAGAGCTTCGTCGATTTCTGGATATAGTTCGTCACGTTCTGGTAAACGAGTCAATGAACCTTCCAATTTTTCAGCGTCAAAGCTTACGAATGCTGGGCGTCCAACAGTTGCTTCTACAGCTTCTTTTACTGTTACGATGTTTTGTGATTTTTCACGAACTGAGATCACTTGACCCACTTCTACGTGGTATGAAGGGATATCAACGCGTTTGCCATCAACTAAAATGTGACCATGGTTAACTAATTGACGTGCTTGACGACGAGTCGTTGCAAGTCCTAAACGGTAAACAACATTGTCTAAACGTTGTTCTAGTAAGATCATGAAGTTAACACCATGTTTACCTTCTTTGATTTTGCTAGCTTTTACGAACAAGTTACGGAATTGACGTTCGTTCATTCCGTACATGTGACGAAGTTTTTGTTTTTCAGTTAATTGCATGCCGTATTCTGATTGTTTGCCACGGCTGTTAGGTCCATGTTGACCTGGTGCGTAAGGGCGACGTGCTAATTCTTTTCCTGTGCCTGACAATGAGATGCCTAAGCGACGAGAAATTTTCCATGATGGTCCTGTATAACGAGACATTAAAATTTCCTCCAATGAATATAAGTTTTTGGAGTAAAATAATCCGTTGAAAAATTCATAATCATATAGTTTGTTCTTCAATCTTCACCTTTGCAGCCGCGGTTACACAATCGAACCCGAGACGGGGCAACAAACTAGGGATGAGTTATTATTTTTCTGCTGCATTATTTTACACAAACTACAGTATATGATAGATCATCCATGAATGTCAAGATAATTAGTACATAAAAACGCTTTACAAACCTAGGCTGTCTTTATAAAATGAGAGGGTATGTGCAAATGGAAAAAAGCGAAGGAAGTTTAAGGAGAAAATCAATGAATCCGGTATCACCATTATTTGAGAAAATCGATGCTTCAATTGAAAAGAAGGCGAATCTTTTTGAAAACAGCTTTTCACGTTACGCTGTTCGAGCGGTTCTCGCCTGTTTGTTTTTGACTTTAGGAACGGCTGTGGCATTTGCGATCGCGATGAAGGGGGAAGATATCGCGCATGGTCTAGGAAAGATTTTATACGCATTTATGTTCAGCTGGGGTCTGGTCATGATTCTATACATGAACGCCGAATTAGGAACATCGAATATGCTTTATATGACCGTGGGTGTTTTTCGGCAGAGACTTGCTTTAAGTAAGGCAGCCAAGATTCTATTTGCCTGTATTTTTTTCAATATGATTGGCGGTATATTATGTGGATTTCTAATTTCTATGACTACGCCATTTCAAGATTTAACGTTGGACAACTTTATGTTAGAATCAATAGCAGTAAAACTAGCAAAACCTGCAGCAACGATTTTGGTGGAAGGGATGTTTGCGAATATCGTTGTCAATACCGCTGTACTGATCAGCATGCGGATGAAAGAGGATGCCGGGAAAGTGATCACAGTCGTATTCATCATTTTCATTTTTGCTTTTTTAGGATATGAACACGTGATAGCGAATTTTCCTGCCTTTACGCTTGCTTACTTTGCTTCTCAAGGACAGATGGATGGAATGACAGTCAGCAATGTGTTACATAATTTGTTTTTTGCTTTGGCAGGAAATTATATTGGTGGCGGTTTAGTAATGGGACTGGGATATGCTTGGCTGAATCAGTCAAAATCATCCTATGTGGACTAAAAAGTCGTTCATTAAAGGGGAAGTGCCATGGAAGTTTTAGTTTTTCCAAAAAATGAGGAAAAAGCGTTACAAATGGAAAAGTACATGAAAAATCTTTTTTCCTTTGCTGGAGTACCTAAGCCGGAACGCGCTCTTTTACAACAACCGTTACTGGATGAGAGCAAAAATTTATCTATTTCTGAAGTTTTAGCTTTTGTTCATTATTATTATGAACAAATCGAAAGAGAGTATCAGTATGTAGCGATCGATTTAGTCCAGAAAAACATCAAACGGCTTACATTTGAAGACTTAGTCGTATTGTTGCCACTAGTTCAGAAAAAAGAATGGTGGGACAGCATCGACTCTTGGAGAAAAGTATACAGCACATGGTGTAAAGCCTACCCAGAGCAGCGTGAAGAAGTCTTTCAATTGTTTGAAAAAAAGGAAGATTTTTGGCTACGTCGAATAGCAATCACGTTGCAATTAGGTTATAAACAGCAAACAGACACAGGACTATTGATCCGAGCAATAGACGAAGATCGTCAAACAAAGGAATTCTTTATCCAAAAAGCAATTGGTTGGGCATTACGCGATTACAGTAAGACCGATGCCGATTGGGTAAAAAGACAGCTGACAACAGATTTGAGTAAGTTAGCTGTTCGAGAGGCAAGTAAGTATTTATAAGAAAGCGAGACGACAAGAGATGAGACGCAAATTATTTGCTTTTGATATTGATGGAACGTTGTTAGATTCAAACAAACAAGCTTTAGATAGCACGAGAGAAGCATTGGAAAAATTACGCAAAGCCGGTCATCTGGTCACGATTGCTACAGGGCGGAGCCGATTTCATGCGCAAGAGGTCATTCGCGATCTTGATTTTACGAACTACATTTTATGTAATGGAGCGGCCGGTTTTTTAGACCATGAACAAGTATATAAGAATTTACTAGATCGCGACCAGTTGGATGCGTTCGTTCAAGAAGCGCATCATGAGCAGATCGATACAGCTTTTGTCAGCTTAGACAATATCAAGCGTTCTTCTTCCAATGATGTAACGGTGATGGAAGAAGCGATGCATTCTTTCGGTGCTGTCTTGCCTGAATTAGATCAGTTTTTTGCAGAGGAACAAGAAATATACCAAGCGTTAGCATTTTTCGATCAAACATATGATGGGAAGTTCTCTTCATATGATAAAATTCGATTTGTCCGCTGGCATGAGAACAGTGTAGATGTCGTACCTAAAAATGGTTCTAAAGCAGCGACAATTCTGCACTTAGCAGAACAAGTAGGCATCCCTCATGAAGACATCATCAGCTTTGGCGATGGACAAAACGACCGTGAAATGTTGCGCATGTCAGGAATTGGGATAGCTATGGGGAATGCTGTGCCAGAAGTACAAGCAGAAGCTAAGATGGTCACTGATACAAACGATCAGGATGGAATTTGGAAGGCATTGAAAGAGTTAAGCGTGATTTAAAAGAGGTTGTGAAAAAGCTGTTCTGCATCAAGTAATAAGCCCAGCCAAACAAAAATAGCTCCTCCTATTTTTCGTTTTTCTGGGCTTATTACCGCAGATGCAAGCTTTTGAACACCGTTTAAGGAAGAGGTCGTGACAGAAGTGGTCAGTTTCAAGAAATAAGAAGGGATTTACGAAAATTGCTTCTCAAATTTTTGTAAAATTACGGCTTATTTCTGAAGAAGTAGATGAAACAACGTTTATTCGGGAAATGGGACTGTGACAAGATGTTTGTCATAGTCCCATTTTTTTATTTTATTTTTCAAAACTAAGAAATACCAGGAAAGAGTTCCTTTTGTTTGACCTTTTCTTTCTTATTGAAAACAACTATAATATAGAGTGATGTTAAAAGAGAAGAGGAATTTAGTGTGCGGGTATTGTTTATTGGTGATGTAGTAGGTTCAATGGGACGAGAGATGATTACTGAATATCTTCCTAGATTGAAGAAGAAGTACCGTCCGCAAGTAACGATTGTAAATGGTGAGAATGCCGCTTCTGGACGTGGAATCACAGAAAAAATCTATAAAAAATTTTTGCAAGACGGCGTAGATGTCGTGACGATGGGGAATCATACGTGGGACAACCGCGGAATCTTTGAGTTTGTAAATGAAGCTAAAAAGATGGTTCGTCCGGCAAATTTTCCGGAAGGGACGCCTGGACAAGGGATGGTCTTTGTCAAAGTGAACCAAGTCGAACTGGCAGTGATCAACATGCAGGCTCGTTCTTTTATGGTGGACTTGGATGATCCTTTTCGTAAAATGAATGAGCTGGTAGAAGAAGCCAGAAAACGTACGCCGATCATTTTTGTAGATTTTCATGGAGAAACAACAAGTGAAAAACAAGCAATGGGCTGGTTTTTAGATGGGAAAGTTTCAGCAGTGGTCGGTACACATACACACGTTCAGACAAATGATGCGCGAATTTTGCCAAGAGGAACAGCGTATCTGACAGACGTTGGGATGACAGGTCCCTATGATGGTATTTTGGGTATGCGCAGAGAACCTGTAATCGAAAAGTTTCTGACCGCATTACCAAAACGTTTTGAAGTTGTGGAACAAGGCCGATCGATTTTAAGCGGCTGTATCTTGGAATTGGATGATACGACAGGTCATGCAAAAGAAATCCAGCTGATTCAGATCAACGATGATCGACCGTTCATGGAGTAGAAAGAGAGGCAGTTTTTTGCAGCAGGAGCCGGAAATTCAAAAAGAAGTAAGGAAACTGACAAAACTTTTAAGAGAGAATGAAACGATCATTCGCTACAAAGAACTTTAAGAAAAGATCCAGCAAAACCAGTATTTAGCTGAGTTGAGAGAAAAAATCAAACAAGCGCAAAAAGATGCTGTTCATTTTGCCCACTATGACAAACCAGCAGCAGAACAAGAAGCAATCAAACAAGCGGATCAATTCATGCAAGAATTTGATCAGCATCCGCTTGTTGTAGCTTATAGAAAACAGCTGTTGGAAGCAGATGATCTGCTTCATCATTTAACAACTATGATACAAGAAGAAATCAATGGACAAATAGAGGAGGAAAAACATGCCTCAAAAAACTAAAAATACTCCTATGATGGAACAATATCTAAGCATCAAGGCCCAATACCAAGATGCTTTTTTGTTCTATCGTTTAGGAGACTTTTATGAACTATTTCACGAAGATGCGATCAAAGCGTCACAGCTTTTGGAATTAACGTTGACGAGCAGAAATCGAAATGCAGAAGAACCTATTCCTATGTGCGGTGTACCTCACCATGCAGCACAAGGATATATCGATGCCTTGATTGAAAAAGGCTATAAAGTAGCGATTTGCGAGCAGGTAGAAGATCCAAAGACGACTAAAGGGATGGTCAAGCGCGAAGTGATCCAGCTAGTCACTCCTGGTACAGTCATGGACAGCAAAGGATTGTCGGCAAAAGACAACAATTTTTTAACAGCTGTAGTTAGTCAAGGAAATGAATTTGGCTTTGCTTATGCCGATTTAAGTACGGGAGAATTGAAGACGGCTCGGTTGCATGATGAAGAAGCTGTTTTAAATGAATCCTCTGCATTGCAGACAAAAGAACTCGTATTAGGCAGTGAGATCACTGATACCCTTCGTGAACAGCTAAGCGGGCGTTTAGGGCTAGTCTTTTCTCAACAAAATGAGATGGAAGAAAACGCGGAATTTAGCTTTTTGACAAGCGAACTAGTCGATCCGCTGGAAAAAGAAGCAACCGGCAAACTATTGACTTATTTATCGGTGACACAAAAGCGGAGTTTAGCTCATATCCAAAAAGCAGTAGAATACCAACCAGATCATTTTTTGAAAATGGATTATTATTCAAAATTCAACCTAGAATTAAGCCAATCTATTCGGACTGGGAAAAAGCACGGCACTCTCCTATGGTTGTTAGATGAAACAAAAACAGCAATGGGTGGCCGTTTACTAAAACAATGGCTAGACCGTCCGCTTATCCAGGCAAAACAAATTAAAGCAAGACAAGAAATGGTCGCTTCTTTGCTAGACAGCTATTTTGAACGTATCGATTTGCAGTCAGCATTAACGAAAGTCTATGATCTGGAACGCCTAGCAGGTCGAGTAGCTTTCGGTAATGTCAATGGGCGAGACTTGATCCAGCTGAAAACTTCTTTAGAACAAGTGCCAATGATCAGAGGGTTGATTGAAGGAATCGATCAAGGTCAATGGCAAAGTCTGCTTTCAGAAATGCAGCCGATGGACCATCTCGTCCAATTGATCGACCAAGCTATCCAAGATGATCCGCCGTTACAAATAACGGAAGGAAACATCATCAAAGATGGATTCAATGAGCAGCTCGATATGTACCGTTCTGCTATGAGAAACGGAAAGAAATGGTTGGCAGAACTTGAAGCAAAAGAGCGTCAAGAAACAGGAATCAAGAACTTAAAAATCGGATTTAACCGCGTTTTCGGTTATTATATAGAAATTACAAAAGCAAATCTTGGAAATGCAGAACTGGAGAAGTATGAACGAAAACAAACTTTAGCAAATGCAGAGCGTTTCATCACACCAGAACTAAAAGAATTGGAGACACAAATCCTCGAAGCAGAAGAAAAATCTGTTGATTTAGAATATCAGTTGTTTTTAGCTGTGAGAGAAGAAGTCAAAAAGGCTATCCAGCCGCTACAAGTACTTGCAAAAGCAATCAGTGCAGTAGATGTGCTACAAAGTTTTGCAACGATCAGCGAACGCTATCAGTATGTTCGGCCAGAACTTGTCAGTGACAAGCATCAGCTTCTGATCAAAGACGGACGACATCCTGTAGTAGAAAAAGTATTAGGACATCAGGAATATATCCCTAACAGCGTAGAAATGGCAGAAGACGAAATGATCTTGCTGATTACAGGACCGAATATGTCTGGTAAAAGTACGTATATGCGACAGTTGGCATTAACTGTTCTGATGGCGCAAATGGGCTGTTTCGTTCCGGCAAAACAAGCAGTTTTACCTATTTTTGATCGGATTTTTACCCGAATCGGTGCAAGTGACGACTTAATTGCTGGACAAAGTACTTTTATGGTAGAGATGATGGAAGCCAATCAAGCCCTGCGTTATGCTACGCCAAACAGTTTGATTTTGTTTGACGAACTAGGGCGAGGAACAGCAACCTATGACGGAATGGCGTTGGCCCAAGCAATCATCGAGTATATCCATCGTCATGTACAAGCAAAAACACTCTTTTCTACTCATTATCATGAACTGACGGTACTTGAGAAAGAACTTCCGCAGCTTAAAAATGTCCATGTTGGAGCCGTTGAAAAAGACGGAGAAGTTGTCTTCTTGCATAAAATGATGGATGGACCTGCGGATAAAAGCTATGGCATACATGTGGCAAAGATCGCAGGATTGCCTTCCAATCTACTAGAACGAGCAGCAGATATCCTGCATACGCTAGAAAATGGTGATAACGGACACCATACTGTTCCAGCTGAAGTAGAAGAGAAAACTAAAACAGCCAAACAGGAGCAAATAAAACCACCTGCAGAAAAAGTAAATCAAGACCATATACAAGACCGTGTAAAAGAAGAAAACCAACAGCTTTCTTTATTCAGTGAATTATCCGAAAATGAAACAGAAGTCATTGAATCACTGAAGCAAATAAATTTACTAGAAATGACGCCAATGGATGCACTAAATACATTATATGAATTACAAAAACAACTGTAGGAAGAAGGCGGATATCGATGGCCAAAATCCAAGAATTATCTGAACGTTTAGCTAATCAGATCGCTGCGGGAGAAGTAGTGGAGCGACCAGCTTCCGTTGTGAAAGAATTAGTGGAAAATGCAATTGACGCCGGCAGTACTCAGATTGATATCTTAGTTGAAGAAGCGGGACTGCGGACGATCCAAGTGATTGATAACGGAGAAGGCATTTTGGCAGACGACGTAGAGAATGCCTTCAAGAGGCATGCGACAAGTAAGATCCATAATCGCGACGATCTTTTCCGCATACGAACGCTTGGATTTCGCGGTGAAGCTTTGCCAAGTATTGCCTCGGTTTCTGAAATGACTCTGGAAACGGCAAATCAGGAAGAAAAACAAGGCACCTATCTGTCGCTGAAAGGCGGAGAAGTTATTGAGCATCGACCAGCACCACTGCGTCAAGGAACGAAGATTACCGTCAGCAATCTGTTTTTCAATACGCCAGCCCGCTTGAAATACGTGAAAACACTGCACACAGAATTAGCGAACATCGGGGACATCGTCAATCGACTGGCATTGAGTCATCCATCGATTGCTTTTCGTTTAGTACATGATGGAAACAAAATGCTGGCAACTGCTGGAAATGGCGATCTGAAACAAACAATTGCGGGAATCTACGGATTATCTACCGCAAAAAAAATGCTGAAAATCGAAGGAAAAGATCTAGATTTTGAGTTATTTGGCTATGTTTCATTGCCTGAGGTGACTCGTGCCAGTAGGAATTACTTATCGACGATCATCAATGGACGTTTTATCAAGAACTTTTCCTTGAATAAAGCAATCGTTGCAGGTTATGGGTCAAAATTAATGGTCGGTCGTTTCCCTATTGCTGTATTGGAAATCAAAATGGACCCGCTTTTAGTAGATGTAAATGTTCATCCGACGAAGCAGGAAGTCCGGCTGTCGAAGGAAAAAGAACTAACAGAGCTAATTAGTAACGCCATTCAAAAAGCATTGTCTCAAGAAAATCTGATTCCAAGTGCAGCGGATAATCTACGGTTTAAGAAAAAAGTACCCGATCAGCCTAAAACAGAACAAATCGAAATCGATTTGTCCTACGCTTTTGAAGAAGAAAAACCTAAAAAGCCAAGTAGTTTGAATTTTGATCGAGAGACAGGAACCTTTTTCGTAGAAGAACCAAAGAACACATTTGTTGACAGAATTGTTGATAAGTCTGTGGAAAATGTTGAAAACTATTCTGGTTTTTCTGAAGAAAACACCACTTATCCAGAAAAAACAGCGAAAACGGTGGATAAGTTTGGTGAAAATGTTGATAACTTTGTAGAAAAAACAGTGGAAAAATCTGAAAAGAAAGAATTTCCCATTGTGGATAACATGGAGAAAACAAATGAAGAACAAGCAGATAAATCCGTAGAAGAGGAAGAACAGATTTACGAGGAAGAATTGACACTCCACCCTGAATTTGATTTCACTCAAGGAAACGACAAAACATTAGAACAAGCCATCAAGAAATTAGAAACGGAAAAACCAGTACAACGTTTTCCTCAGTTGGAATATTTTGGACAGATGCACGGAACGTATCTTTTTGCCCAAAGTAGCGATGGGTTGTACATCATTGATCAGCATGCTGCCCAAGAGCGCATTAAGTATGAATATTTCCGGGAAAAAATTGGGGAAGTATCTGATGATCTGCAAGAATTGCTTGTTCCATTTGTGTTAGACTATCCAAACAGTGATGCTTTGAAATTAAAAGAGCAAAAACACTTGCTAGAAGATGCAGGGATTTATTTAGAAGAATTTGGTCAAAACAGCTTTATTGTACGGGCCCATCCTACTTGGTATCCCAATGGAGAAGAAGAATCGATTATTCGGGAGATGATCGATATGCTGCTGACAACTGGAAATGTGAGTGTAAAAAAATTCCGTGAAGCAACAGCAATCATGATGAGTTGCAAACGATCGATTAAAGCCAACCATTATTTGAATGAAGCACAAGCACGTGTGCTGCTGAAGGATCTGGCACGATGCGAAAATCCTTTCAATTGTCCCCATGGCCGTCCAGTATTGATTCACTTTACCAATTCGGATATGGAAAGGATGTTCAAACGAATCCAAGACCCGCATTAAGTCAAAGAGAAGAGGGAAAACATGAAGATTGTATTAGCATCCCAATCACCAAGAAGAAAAGAGTTATTGGCTCATATCGTTTCAGAATTCGAGATTGAACCTGCTGATATCGATGAAACGCCATTTCCAGACGAACAGCCCGTCGATTATGTTCGTAGAATGGCTGAAGAAAAAGCACGAACTGTCTGGGAACAAGTTGAAAAAGAAGACCATTTAGTGATTGCCAGTGACACGACTGTTGTTCTCAATCAAGAGATCATGGGTAAACCAGAAGATCTGGCTGAGGCTGAATTCATGCTGAAAAAACTAAGCGGGGAAACACATACTGTATATACAGCTGTTGTTTTAAAAACAAAGGAACGAGAAGAACGGATACTAGCAGAAGCACATGTCACTTTTTATCCTTTGACAGACGAAGAGATCAAACGCTACTTGGAGACGGGGGATTATGCGGATAAGGCAGGGGCATACGGCATCCAAAATGCTGCGAGTGTATTCGTCAAAGAAATTTCTGGAGATTATTACAGTATCGTAGGATTTCCGATTGGTGCTGTCAATCAGGCACTGAAAACATTCATTTAAACAAAAAAGCGGACTATCTGATTTTCGATTGAAAATCCATGATAGCCCGTTTTTTTTATTGAAAAGATTACTTATCTACTCTGACTAAGATTTTACTTCAGCTTTACCGACTGCTTCGCCCGGGCGAACAAGTCCTGATTGGTCAAGAGAAAGTCCTGCAACTTTTTCATTATTGGTCAAAGCAACAATAATGTCAGTTTTCTTGCCAGCTTGTTCTATTTCTGGCAAATCCATTTCAGCAATCAGGGTCTCTGGTGTGACAAGGTCTCCTTCTTTCACGAATACATTGAAAGGAACACCCTTTAGTTCAACAGTATCTAATCCCATGTGAACAAGTACTTCCAGCCCCTCATTAGAAAGAATACCAATGGCATGTTTTGTTTCAAAGACACTCGTCACTTTACCGTTTACTGGTGCATAGACTTTGCCGTTTGACGGTTCGACAGCATAACCGTCACCCATCATTTTTTGTGAGAAAACTGGGTCATTTACTTCAGTTATTTCCTTGATGGTCCCTGCAGCGACTGCGAATAATGTTTCTTTTGTTGCAACTGCCGTACCAGTTGCTGAAACAGGTTCGAAAGACTGTGGCGTTGCTGTTGCGCCATTTGCTGTTTGAAGTTGTACATCAGCAGCATTTTCAGGAACAGCAGGATCAATCTTATTCAAAATTCCCTGACGTCTAAAGATGATCGTCAAGCCAAATGGAATGATGACAGCAATGATCATTGCGATGATGAAAGGTACCCATGTTTCTGCTTGGATAGCTAGTATTCCTGGCAAACCACCTACTCCGATCGCGTTGGCTCGAACACCCATCAAGTTAGCAAACATGCCAGCTAATCCAGAGCCGACCATTGCAGCGACGAAAGGATAGACGTATTTCAAATTGATTCCGAACATAGCAGGTTCAGTTACGCCTAAGTAACAAGAAATCATTGCTGGAATCGAGATTTGTTCTTCTTTTTTATTCCCACGATGTAAGAAGATGATGGCTAAGACTGCAGAGCCTTGGGCGATATTTGATAAAGCAATCATCGGCCATAAATTCGTTGATCCGAAATCTGCAATCAGCTGCATATCGATGGCATTGGTCATATGGTGGAGACCAGTAATCACTAAAGGAGCATACAGGAATCCGAATACGGCACTAAACAACCAGCTGATAGAAGACGTCAATCCAGTATTTACGATATTTGAGATCCAGCTTCCGACTGTCCAGCCGATAGGACCTAAAATAACGTGTGCAGCTAAAACAGTTGGTAACAATGAAAACAATGGAACAAAAATCATCGAGATCGACTGAGGGATATATTTGCGGAAGAAGATTTCTAGATACGCTAACATAAACCCTGCCAGCATGGCTGGAATAACTTGCGCTTGATAACCAATCATCTGGACTTGAGCAAAACCAAAATCCCAAAATGGAATATCTGCTGCGGCTGTGGAAGCTACACTATAAGCATTTAATAATTGCGGAGAAACTAACGTAATTCCTAAAACGATTCCTAATATTTGTGTAGTACCCATCTTTTTTGCAATACTCCAAGTGATACCTACTGGAAGAAAATGGAAAATTGCTTCACCCGGTAACCACAAAAAGGCATTGACACCATTCCAAAACTTCGAGTGTTCAACGATTGTTCCACCAAGACTTTCAAACTGGATACCTTCAAGTACATTTCTGAATCCAAGGATCAATCCACCGACAATGATTGCAGGAATCAGTGGTGTAAAGATTTCTGCTAAAACGGCAATAGCACGTTGAACGGGATGAAGGTTTTGTTTTGCAGCTGCTTTTCCTTGTTCTTTGGAAACCCCTTCAACTCCAGATACTTCAACGAAGTCGTTATAAAAAGTAGAAACATCGTTTCCTATGATGACTTGGAACTGTCCTGCATTCGTGAACATCCCTTTTACGCTAGGTATATCTTCGATCGCTTTTTCGTCCGCTTTTCCTGGATCATTCAGGACAAAACGCATACGAGTCGCACAATGACTAACTGCAGCAATATTTTCTTTTCCGCCGATATCATGTAACAGCTTCTCGGCATCTGCTTGATATTTTGCCATATCAATAAACCCCTTTCTCTTAACTTGTCTATGCAAGTTGTTTCTTCATTTACTATACTTTTTTTCGGAGAGAATTGCAAGCGTTTTATTAAAAAGTACGAGAGAAAATGATATCGTTTTAAAAAGCTTAAAATAAGCTTTTCTTAAAAATAGGAACATTGAAATACAAAAAGAGCTGTAGTATAGTGAAGAAATGATGGAAGAACGAGTGAGGGAAAAAACATGAATAAGTTCAATGAAATTTTTTTAGATTTGGAACAGAAAATTTTAGCGAAAGAATATCCTCCGCATTCGCTTTTACCCAGTGAGAACCAATTGATCAAAATTTATGGTGTTTCACGAGAAACAATTAGAAAAGCGCTGAATCTTTTGACTACGGAAGGTTATATTCAAAAAAAACAAGGAAAAGGTTCGATCGTACTGGATCGGAATCGCTTCGACTTTCCTATTTCTGGATTGACTAGCTATAAAGAGCTACAGGAGACCCAACGTATTCCAAGTGAAACGATCATCCATACGTTAGAAGAAACAGAAGTGACAAAAGCATTGAACGAGATCACTGGCTGGGAGATCGGTGCGCCTGTTTGGCATTTGATACGCGAAAGAAAAATCAATGGCGAAGTAGTTATATTAGACACCGATTATCTATTAAAGGAAATCGTTCCTATTTTAACTCCAGCACAAGCACAAGGATCGATCTATGAATATTTTGAAAATGAGCTTTCTTTGACGATTGCTTACGCGCAAAAGGAGATCACAGTAGAAGAAGTAACGGAAATCATGAAAACAGCGATGGATCTTCACGATGACACTTATGCAGTAGTAGTCAGAAGCCTCGTTCATCTGGAAGATACCCGCTGTTTCGAGTATTCTGAGTCGGTTCACCGATTAGATAAATTCCGTTTCGTTGAGTTTGCCCGACGCCGAAAAGTGTAAATAGTTCAAAAGAAAGCAAATTGTTGGCATCTGTCCACTTTGGCGCTATGATAGGATCACAAAGGGGGCATTTTTAATGGATAAACCAATAAGACCAGAAAAAGAAGAACTGAAAGAAAAGTTATCACCCATGGCTTATGCAGTCACACAAGAAAATGCAACAGAACGACCATTTAGCGGGAAATATGATGATTTTTACGAAAAGGGGATCTATGTAGATATCGTCAGCGGTGAACCGTTATTCAGCTCTGCAGAAAAATATGATGCAGGTTGTGGCTGGCCATCATTCAGCAAACCAATAACGAAAAGACAAGTGCGCGAAAAAGCCGATTTTTCTCATGGCATGCATCGAATAGAAGTTCGAAGCAAAGAAGCAGATTCTCATCTCGGACATGTGTTTACCGATGGACCAGTAGATCAAGGTGGTCTACGTTACTGCATCAATTCTGCCTCACTGAAATTCATTCCATATGAAAAGATGGATGAATTAGGTTATGGGGAATTCAAATCACTTGTAGAATAATGGAAATACACAAAGAGCGGTACAATACGGGGATTTACTCGATCGTCCGCTCTTTTTTTATTCAAGCGATTGCTATTTGAAAGAAACGCTCCCCAGACTCCTTTTTTCACAAGGTGAAATGTGCTACAATAAAGGGAACGTATGTGTGCAAAAGAAAGAGGACTAGAATATGTATGAATATCTGACAGGTGTGGTTACCTTTATCAACCCCTATTACATAGTAGTAGAAACCAATGGTATCGGCTACCAGATCGCACTAGGAAATCCTTACCGCTACAGTAGCAAACTAAATCAAAAAATAAAAATTTATGTCCATCAGGTAATACGTGAAGATGCGCATCTTCTGTATGGATTTGATTCGCTAGAAGAAAAGCAACTGTTTTTGCGATTAGTAAGTGTTTCAGGAATCGGTCCGAAAAGTGCCCTTGCAATCATGGCAAGCGAAGACCACTCCGGTTTGATTCAAGCAGTAGAATCCAGTGATGTCACTTATTTGACGAAATTTCCAGGAGTAGGGAAAAAGACAGCACAACAAATGATCTTGGATCTAAAAGGAAAATTCGGTGAGCTGAGTATCGATACACCTTTTAGTCTATTTGATGAAGCAAACACAAAAGACGCTACAGCTCTATCTGAAGCAATGGAAGCTCTCTCGGCTCTTGGTTACAGTGATCGAGAAATCAAACGTGTAGAAAAACAATTAAAAGAAGTCGATAATCAGACAACGGATGAGTATCTACGCCAAGCACTCAAGCTAATGATGAAAAAATAAGGAGGAGACCAAATGACAGATGAATACTTGTTATCACCAGAATCTGGCGAAAATGAACTGAGTTTGGAAAAATCTCTTCGACCACAGCTGCTTTCTCAATATATCGGACAGAGAAAAGTCAAACAAGAACTTCAGATTTACATTGAAGCTGCCAGAAATCGGGAAGAACCTTTAGATCATGTTCTGTTGTACGGGCCTCCTGGATTAGGAAAAACGACGATGGCCATGGTCATTGCTAATGAGATGACCGTAAATATTCGTACGACGAGTGGCCCTGCTATCGAACGTCCGGGTGACTTAGTAGCAATCTTGAATGAACTGGAAGCAGGGGATGTCCTGTTTATCGATGAGATCCATCGATTACCTAGAGTGGTAGAAGAGATGCTTTATTCAGCTATGGAAGATTTCTATGTAGATATCATGGTAGGACAAGGGCCAACCGCACATCCGGTTCATTTCCCTCTTCCTCCCTTTACTTTGATTGGTGCGACGACACGGGCAGGTATGCTTTCTGCACCTTTACGAGATCGATTTGGCATCATTTCTCATATGGAATATTATGACGAACAGGATCTGCAGGAGATCGTTTTACGTTCTTCGGATATTTTTCAAACAGAGATCATTGAAGAAGGGGCATTGGAAATTGCTCGCCGATCACGAGGAACGCCTAGAATTGCTAATCGCTTGCTCAAACGGGTTCGTGATTTTGCGCAAGTCCAAGGAGACGGGAAAATCGATCGTCCTATAGCGGATCAGGCACTTACTTTGCTACAGGTCGATCAGGCTGGATTGGATTATGTTGACCAGAAATTGTTGCGAACAATGATCGAGTTATATGGCGGCGGACCAGTAGGGTTAAGTACGCTTTCAGTAAACATAGGAGAAGAGCGTGAGACGGTAGAAGATATGTATGAACCGTATCTGATCCAAAAAGGATTTTTAAAGCGTACACCTAGAGGGCGAATTGCTACTGCTTATGCCTATGAACATTTTGGTTACGACTATCATATATGATTTTTGCTTTTAGATTGGAGGAAAATGAATGAGTGATACAACACGTACGAAACAATTGATCAAAAACGTATTGATTGATTTGTGCCAAACGCAATCTTTTCGAAAAATCAGCGTCCAAAAAATCGCAAATGAAGCAAAAATCAATCGACAAACATTTTATTATCATTTTACAGATAAATACGATTTGCTTCGTTGGGTCTATTGTGAGGATGCATTGCATTATTTAGATCCACAATGTCTTTCACTTGATAATTGGGAAGAGCAAGCATTGAAAATGCTGAAAGCAATTGCTGAGAAGAAAGAATTTTATGCAAATACTGTGCTTTCTGACCCAGAAATTTTACAAAAAGAGTTTTCTCAACTGATCCAAAAATCATTTATCAAGATTTTTGAACAAATGGATGAAGAAAGACAACTTTCTGCAAGAGACAAACTATTTTATGCTCGTTTTTTTTCTTACGGTTGCAGTGGTGTATTAGTCAATTGGATCACGAATGAATATGAAGAAACACCGATGGAAATCGCTATGCAGCTTTTCCGTTTAGCCAAGGATACGGAATTATATTCTTATCGTCTTTATGCAAAAGAAGAGTTGGAAGAACAGTAATAGAAAAATTTTTTGTTGGAAAAGCAATGATCGCTAAAAGGAGATGGGGAAATGACAAAAATTTTATTTGTTTGTTTGGGAAATATTTGCCGTTCACCGATGGCAGAAGGCTTGCTGAGAAAACGAATAGCATTAGAAGGAAGGGAAGCAGAATTTTTTGTGGATTCTGCTGCTACAAGCACGTATGAAGTTGGAAAGACACCGCACCCTGGAACGAAAAAAATATTAAACCAAGAAAAAGTAGATATGACGAATATGGTTGCTCGGCAAATCACACCCCGCGATTTTGAAACTTTTGATTGGATCATTGGCATGGATCAAGAAAATGTAGAAGAACTGAAACGAAGAGCACCACGCTCAGCGCAGGGGAAAATCCATTTGTTTTTAAGTAGCATTCCTGGAAAAGAAAAAGAAAATGTTCCCGACCCATACTATACCAATAACTTTGATGAGACATATCACTTGATCACAGAAGGCCTGAATCATTGGTGGAATATTTGGATTGACGAAAATAAAATAACGAACAATTTGTAAAGTTAACGCTTTCTTTTTAAGGCGATGTTAGAGCATTTCCTTGTTTTTTTGTAAAATGTTAGGTAAAATAAAATTAATTAAGTAACACTTTCTTAGCTAAAGGAGGAGTGCATTCGATGAACGAAGAGACAGTATCACCAATGAAGAAGCTTACGAAGTTAGTTACTCATACTTCGTATCAACTTTTTGATTCTTTTGTAAATGACACTGAAGAACATGCTAAGAATGTACGATTGCAAGGAAAGTTTATTCTTGAGCTGAAAAAAGCTGCGACTGAACATAGTTTAGTTATCTTACAAGTAAGAGCGAATCGTTTGAGTAGCAAGTATGAAACAATCTCAGGTTGGGTGGCGACAAAAACGGTCGAAAAAGACCGAGTAATGATCCGCCTACAAAACGAAGAGCAGCAGATCCGCATGGTTCCCGTAGAACAAATTGAAAAAATAACAATCCTTTCGCCAGCAGGAGAACAGGAACGGTTATCAAAATAATGTATACCAGATAGAAAAGCACGTATGAGCTTGTACCATCAATCATTACTAATCAAAAATAACCGAATGCTTTAAACGGATATCGGTAAAACGGAGCGTTTTACGATGAGTATCACAGCATGACAGCATTCGGTTGATTAGTTGAATCGATTGTATGGGACAAGTTTTTTTGATAAAAAAAGGTCCTGCTAGCCGGGGAGCTAGCAGGATAAGGAGTTAAAAATGAAAAAGTGTTGTTAGGGTTGTTTGTTGGTATGCTTATATAATAGTCATTAGTTGTGAATATTTTGTGACGAAAGTTTTCGAAAGTTGTTAAGTTTTTGGGAGCGTCAATAATTTTGTGTAAATAAATTGTCCTCCTGCAAAATAATTAGTTACTCAGTAAACATTGAAACTAATGTATCGGTTACCTGTTGAAAACCTTTATGGCTTCTGTTTAGAAATTTTTGATTGTATGTATCAAAAATGCTGACTAGAAAGCGTTCTAGTGATTCTTCATTTTGAAACTGCTCTTTTCTACGGCTGTATCTTTTAATTTGCTTATTGAAAGACTCGATTAGATTGGTTGAGTAAATGGTTCTACGAATGCTAGGTGGAAAATCATAAAAAGTTAATAAGTCTTGGTTTTCTATGAGTGACTGCGTCACTTTAGGATAGTTTTTCTTCCATTTCTCAATCATGCCGGATAAGAAGGTATTCGCTTCTTCTTTTGAGTTAGCTTGATAAACAGCCTTAAAGTCATCACAGATTTCTTTTCGGTCTTTGACACGTACTTTATGAGCGATATTACGAGATACATGGATACAACAATGCTGATATTTTGCTTTAGGATAAATTTGATGGATAGTATCTTTCATGCCTTTTAAGCCGTCCGTAATAAAAAGCAAGACTTCTTGAACTCCTCTGGAGTTAATATCCTGTAGTAGCTCATTCCAAACGTATGTTGATTCAGTTGGAGCAATCGCATAACTCAGTACTTCTTTAGTGCCGTCTTCTCGTATACCAATGGCAATATAAATCGCTTCTTTGGATACAGTTTGACGTTTTAGTGGAATGTAAGTAGCGTCCATAAAAATAGCGACATACTTATCATTTAAGGCTCTGGATTTAAAGGCATTTACTTCTTCAGTCAGAACTTTAGTCATGTTGGACATGGTTTGTGGAGTATAGTGATGACCGTACATTTTTTCGATCAAATCAGCAATTTCAGACATCGTAACACCTTTTTCGAATAAATGGATAATAGTGGTTTCCAATGTATCGTTTGTTCTTTTGTAGGCTGGTAAAGTTTGTTGTTTAAACTCACCATTACGATCTCTAGGTATTTCCAATGTTAATTCACCATATTCGGTTTTGATTGATCGAAAGTAAGAACCGTTTCTCGAATTACCTGAATTAAAACCAGTGCGATCATATTTTTCGTAATCTAAAAAAGCCGTTAATTCAGTCCGTAGGAGTGTGTTTATCGCTTTTTCTAAGTGCGAACGGAATAATTCATTTAAATCGCCTTTAGTGACTAGAGTTTGCACAATTTCTGTAGTAAAATCATTCATAGGGAAGTCCTCTTTTCTGTGAATTGGTTGTCGTTAACTTTATTCTACAGAAGGGACTTCCTTTTTTGTATGGATTTTTTCATTTACACAAAATATTTTATACTCTCAAGTTTTTTTGCGAAAACTATTTTTATATCATATATATGTCTAAAATCTATATTATAAAAGAAATGTTGTTTGATCAGCTTCTCTTCGGTATTAGTTCAAAACAAAACGGCAAAGTATATGGAGCTACTTTGCCGTTTTGTTTCTCTAATACTCAGGTCAGTTTATAGACGCTCAATAAACGGTGTTCAAAAGCCAGTTTCTCGGTATTAAGTCAAATTTATGCAAAAATGTGAGAAGCCATTTTCACAAAATATTTCTTAATACTTGAAACTAAGCGGCTTTTTCACGACCTCTCAATAAACGGTGTTCAAAAGTCAGTTTCTCGGTATTAAGTCAAATTTATGCAAAAATGTGAGAAGCCATTTTCACAAAATATTTCTTAATACTCGAAACTAAGCGGCTTTTTCACGACCTCTCAATAAACGGTGTTCAAAAGCCAGTTTCTCGGTATTAAGTCAAATTTATGCAAAAATGTGAGAAGCCATTTTCACAAAATATTTCTTAATACTCGAAACTAAGCGGCTTTTTCACGACCTCTCAATAAACGGTGTTCAAGAGACAGCCTATCGGCAATAAGGCACAATTTTGTAAAATATGAGAAGCTATTTTTCAAAATTACTTTTTATTGCTCAAGGCTGAACGTCTCTTTCACAACCTCTTTTATCAATCTGCTACTTCTTCTTTCTTAGCGAAACTCCAAATCAGTCCGATAACAAAACCGATAACTGCTGGTACGATCCACCCCATCCCCAATTTGAAAAACGGCAAGTAGCTTTCCGCAACATGTAAAAGATTTTGAACAATAGGTGTTTGTTTGATAGTTTCTGGGCAAGCGTTCAACCCATCAAAAATCGAAGCAATCAATGTAAAATAAGTAGTCATTCGATAAACAGCCGTACGCTGCTTAAACAAAGGACCAACTAACACTAGTAAAATCAGTGTCATTGCTAATGGATAGATGAACATCAAAACAGGCAACGAAAATTGAATGATATTCGTCAAGCCTACGTTTGCAGCTAAACAAGGAAGGATACTAGCAAGTGCAACAAAGAATGCGTAATTTCTTTGCGGAAACAAATCTGTGAATGTTTCTGCAAAAGCTGTAATCAAACCAATACCGGTCTTCAAACAAGCTAATATAACGATAAATGCTAATAAGATACTGCCATAAGTACCTAAATAATGATCAGCAATCTGAGCCAGCGTGATCCCGCCATTTTCACTTAGAGCAAAGCTACCTAAGCTCATAGCACCTAAATAAGCGAGCAAAGTATAAATGATTCCCATCAATATAATGCTGATCGCACCAGATTTGATCGTGTCTTTAGCGATTTCAGCAGGTTTTGTTACACCCATGTTTTGGATTGTTGTGACAATGATGATCCCAAATGCTAAAGCAGCAAGCGCATCTAATGTGTTATATCCTTGAGTAAACCCTGTGAAAAAAGCATGCTCTTGATAATTTGGCTGAATAGGCGCTTGATTTACAGAACCTAGTGGATTCAAAAAAGCAAGGAGAAGCAAAGCACCTAATAAAACCAAAAATGCAGGATTCAGGAACTTTCCAACATAATCTAATATCTTTGTCGGTTTTCTTGAAAACCACCAAGCCAGCACAAAAAATACAATACTGAAAATTGCTAGATATAGCGTCTGTCTGCTAGGATCGATAAATGGTGCTAAACCAATCTCGAAAGATGTGGTTGCAAGGCGAGGTAAAGCAAAAAACGGTCCGATAACTAAGTAAAGCAAGATGGTAAAAACCATCGCATATGTTTGATTTATCCGTTTTGCTAATTCATATACACCTGAGCTTTTCGATACACCAATGGCAATCACCCCTAAGAAGGGAAGACCGATACCGGTAACCAAGAAACCTAGATTCGCCCAAAAGGTAGCAGCGCCTGCTTCTTGACCCAAATGAACGGGAAAGATAAGATTTCCAGCACCAAAAAATAGACCGAAAAGCATGGAGCCTATAAAAAGATAGTCTTTAAATGATAATTTTTTTGTCATACATAACTCCTTTACGGTTTTTTTAAAAGTAACAAAATTTCGAAAAATATGCAACAATTTTCAGAAAATTTCCTATATAAAACGATGGTTATTTAATAACGTAAGTGATAAAATAAAAGCGCTGAATCATCTGAGGAGGAATCATCGTGACAAAGTCGAGATTAGAAGCATTTACTGATGGAGTGGTAGCCATTGTTTTGACAGTTCTTGTATTAGAGATCAAGATCCCTAATACATCTAGCTTTCATTCTTTATGGGTCATCCGAAATACATTATTAGCTTATACCATCAGCTTTATATTTGTTGCGGTGATCTGGGTGAACCATCATCGTATATTTCAGATGGCAGAACGAATTAATTACCGAGTGGTCTGGTCGAATATCTTTTGGCTCTTCTGGCTGACTTTATGTCCTTCTGTTACTAGTTGGGTCGGGCGTAACCCTGAAGCTTTTTGGCCTGAGATGGCTTATGTCTTAGTATACACGATGTGGAGTTTTTCTTTTGGTATCTTGATGAGGCAAATCATGAAAGCAAATAAACCAGATTCCCATGTCGTGAGAGTTTTGTCAAAGGACCGTCGAAGTCTTATCTCCATGATGATTAACTTATGCTTGATTGCCGGTGTCTTTTTTGTACCGTTGATCGGGTTATTCGGACGTTTTTTTGTATCTGGTATTTGGATTTTTTCCTATAAAAAAGCAGATGCCTATTATCAGCGGTTGTTTCCGGGGAAATAGAAAAGAGGCTGGGACAGAAGCGTTTAACTCCAAGAAATAAGCCGAAATTTCACAAAAATTTAAGAAGCAATTTTCGTAAATTCCTTCTTATTTCTCGAAGCTGACCACTTCTGTCACAACTACTTTCTTACTTCTTACGTTCATATTTCATATGATAGATCAGTAATAGAAGCAAGAACCACACAGGTGTTAGTAATAAAGCGATTCTCGTATCTTTTCCTAGGAACAAGACGACACACACAAAGGCCATGTAAAGAAATACCAGATAATTACTAAATGGGTACAACGGCATTTTAAATGAATGAGCTTTTTTGCCGAGGATACTTTTACGATATTTCATGTGCGTGTAGACAAGCATACTCCAGATAAACAAGAAACAAGTAGTGGCAATACTGCTTACTAGTGTGAATACTTCACTAGGCATCACGTAATTCAAGATAACAGAAATGAAAATGACGATAGTAGAAAATGTCAAAGCATTCCCTGGCACATGATGTGTTGTTAACTTTTTGAATTTTTTAGGGGCACTGCCTTCTTGCGCTAAAGAACGAAGCATACGTCCTGTACTATATATTGCACTGTTGCAGGCAGAAGCTGCTGCACTTAATACGACTAAATTGATCAAGGAAGCAGCAATCGTGATCCCAATTTCCGAAAATACTTCTACAAATGGACTGTTATCTGGATTCAAGCTGTTCCATGGATAGATTGCCATAATGACAAAAAGAGATCCTAAGTAAAATAAGATGATCCTGATAGGAATATTATTGATAGCTTCCGGCAACACTTTTTCAGGATTTTCTGTTTCTCCAGCGACTAATCCAACTAATTCTATCCCAGCAAAAGCAAAGGTTACCATTTGGAAAGCTAAGATAAATCCTTTTGCACCAGTTGGAAAGAATCCGCCATGAGACCATAGATTCGTGATACTGGCTGTGCCAATATCTGTCGTATAGTGGGTGAGGATCATATAAGCTCCTACGAGGATAAAGGCAATGATCGCTACAACTTTGATCAATGCAAACCAAAACTCTAACTCACCAAACAATGAGACAGCCACCATATTCAAGCAAAGAAGAAGACCTAATGCAATCAGTTCAGGAAGCCACTGAGGAACACCAGGCGCCCAGTAGCGTACATACATTCCGATGGCTGTTAAATCGGCCATTGCAATCGATACCCAGCAGAACCAATACGTCCAGCCAGTGATGAAAGCCGCTTTTTTGCCAAGATATTCTGCAACAAAATCCAGAAAAGAATGGTTATTGGTGTTTGATAACAGAAGTTCGCCTAACGCACGCATAATGAAAAAACAGATGCATCCAGTAATAAGATAGGCGAGCAATATCGAAGGGCCAGCTAGCTGGATAGACTTTCCGGAACCTAAAAACAACCCCGTTCCAATCGCTCCGCCAATAGAAATCAGTTGGACATGTCTATTTTTCAGTCCACGCTGCAGTTCTTGATCTTCATTCATTTTTAAATCATCCTAACTAAAAAAGTTTAATTACTTCCATATTAAGAGACTTTTCTGAAAAACACAACTAAGATTC
Source organism: Enterococcus sp. SB12 (assembly GCF_030910025.2). NCBI lineage: Bacteria > Bacillati > Bacillota > Bacilli > Lactobacillales > Enterococcaceae > Enterococcus > Enterococcus sp. SB12. The sequence goes on from NZ_CP175675.1 coordinate 149,640, forward strand.
CAAAATTTTCAGAAATTTACCTTTTATGAGTAATTCATAAAAAAGAACTGCGGTAAACACCGCAGCTCCCTGTCTCGATCAGCTATTGATCCTAAGCATTTAAAATACGTGAAAGGAATTCTTTTGTACGTTCTTCTTTCGGATGGACAAAGATATCTTCTGGTGTACCTTCTTCTGCAATCACACCTTTATCCATAAAAATGACACGGTCAGATACATCTTTTGCAAATTCCATTTCATGCGTTACAATAAGCATCGTCAAGCCAGTATGTGCTAAGTCTTTGATCGTATTAAGCACTTCACCAACCATTTCAGGGTCTAACGCCGAAGTAGGTTCGTCGAATAGCAATACATCTGGATTCATTGATAATGCCCGAGCAATTGCGACACGCTGTTTCTGTCCACCAGATAATTGTGCTGGTTTGGCTTCGATATAACGATCCATACCAACTTTTTCCAGATTTTCGATTGCTACTTTTTTGGCAGTTTCTTTATCACGTTTCAGGACAGTTGTTTGACCAGACATACAGTTTTCCAAGACATTCATATTGTTGAACAGGTTGAAGGATTGGAAAACCATACCTAGATTCGTTCGATATTTAGGTAAATTATATTTAGGAGCTAATACATTTTCTCCATTATAAATGATCTCGCCGCCTGTTGGTTTTTCCAGTAAATTGATACAGCGCAAGAAAGTAGATTTACCAGAACCGGAAGAACCGATGATCGTCACAACTTCACCTTTATTGACTGTTACGCTGATATCTTTCAATACTTCATTTTCACCGAAGCTTTTTCTTAGATGATTGATTTCAATAATTTTTTCATTCATGATTCTTCCTCCTTATTCCTGCAAATTTGAATTGTCGATTTCTTCAAGCTTGGTATAAGCTGAAGGACCATCGATTTTCTTTTCTACCGCCCGCAGGATTCTGGTGATCGTAAAGGTCATGACTAAGTAGATGATCCCGACGATCGTAAATGTTTGGAAGAATTGGAAATTCGCACCGGAAGCAGAGTTTCCTTGGAAGAACAAATCAGCTACGCCGATTACACTTAAAACTGCTGTATCTTTGATATTGATAACAAACTCATTTCCTGTTGCTGGCAAGATATTCCGTAAAACCTGTGGAATAACAACTTTTCTCATCGTTTGGCCATGGGTCATACCAATGGCTTGCGCAGCTTCGAACTGCCCTTCATCTACTGCAAAAATCCCCCCACGAACGATCTCTGTCATGTAAGCTCCAGTATTGAGAGAGACAATAAACAAAGCGGCAATCGTTCGGTTCAATGAAATGCCAAAAGCGAGTGCCAGACCGTAGAAGATGACCATTGCTTGTACCATCATCGGTGTTCCGCGGAATACTTCGACATAGATAGAAAGAAGTGCATTTCCGATTTTTTGGAAGAAGCGAGTCAGTGCATTTCCTGATTCAGGTACCGAACGGAAGACACCAATCAGTAATCCAAGTGTAGTACCGACAACTGTCCCGATCAATGCGATGAACAAGGTAAGTCCAGCACCTCGTAAGAACATATTGCCGTATTGTTTCCAAATCGTAGTGAAATCAGAAATGATGCCAGGTTTTTCTTCACTATCAGTTGCAGCAGGCTGATCTTTGACTGCTTGGTCCATAATTTTGGTTCGTTCATCGTTAGAGATGCCAGAAAGAATCTGGTTTACTTTTTGGATATCCGGGTCGCCTTTACGCATACCAACAGAAATCTGAACATCTTCCGGGTTTGTCTGGAAACCATCTGCACCGCTGAATTCAAGCATTTCCAAGTCTTTGTTCACACTAGTTGCCGTTACACCTTCCGGACGTTCGCTGACATAACCATCGATCATTCCAGAAGCTAAAGCTGTTCTCATTGCTGAGAAATTATCCATTGCTTGTTGTTTCTGCACATCTGGTATCTGATCGATCACAGTATAGTGGAATGTATTTAACTGAGCAGTGATCTTTGCTCCAGAAAGATCTGCTAAACTTTTTGCTTTTGCATATTTGCTATCTTTTTGAACTACTACTACTAATTGTGATTCGTAATAAGGATCGGTAAAATCAATTTCTTTTCGTCGTTCAGCAGTAGGGCTCATTCCGGCGATGATCGCGTCGATCTTGCCTGATTGAAGGGCAGGAGCCAGACCATCCCATTTCGTTTGGACGATGACTAATTTTTTCCCTAAACCATCTGCTACTTTTTTAGCGATTTGAACATCATAACCGCCGGCGTAACTATTTTGGCCTTGAATTGGCAAGGCATTATTCTCATCTGTTTGTTGAGACCAGTTGAAGGGTGCATACCCAGCCTCCATACCTACGCGAAACTCATCGCTCGGTGTTTTTTCATCTGCATTTGCCAGAGATCCCACGCTGAATAGTGAGAAGACAAAAGCAAATAGTACGGCAACTGAAACCATATTTTTTTTCATTTTTTTCTCCCTTTCTGATTATATGATACACGAGCGGTCTAGATGAAATGCGGTAAAGCTTTATCTGAAAAAATAAAAAGCGACCGATTTATAGATATAAAAAGGCCGCTAAAATTCCATAAGGTGATAAACCTCTCACAAAACATAGCGCAACTTAGCATCACTGCTAAGACAGTCCGCAAGCTCTTAACTTGCGTCCCAACATACACTCCAAGCAAAAAAGTGCACATTTCGGCGATCCTCCCTATTCCTGCTTCTCCATGTTTGCTTCACTCCACAGGGTTAATGATTCTCGCGACCTCTACCTCATTGATTGAGGCATCTCGTATTCAGTTATTTATACAAAAAAAGTTTACGATACTCGAGAGGCTTTGTCAATCTATAACTGCTGTTTTTTGAAAAAATACTGATAAATATAGAAATCTTTACTTTTACCGAAAAAACAATCAAAATGTGAATCATCTATCCATTGTAAACGATAGTATAATTATACACAAAAATGTATGTAATACAATAAAAAAAGAACTAGAACAGAAAATTTCCTGTGTCCAGTTCCATCTCGATCATTTAAGCTGCCGCTTTCTTTGGCTCACGTCCTAGGATCGCTTGCAAAAGAACAACGACGCCATAAATGGCTAATATTAGATAAATCAAACTTGAGTATTGGGTGATTCCCCAGCCCCATGTTCGATATACGGCTAATGTAATGGCTAAAACAATTGCGGCAATCACGTTGAATAAAGCAAAAGCCCAAAGATTTCCATTTTCTTTGCGTACAAGATAAAAAACAGAGAAATAAACGCTTAACGCTAACCAGGCGATACAAGCCAGAATAACGCCCCAATAAATAAAGAATGGTAACATATCGATTCACCTCACTTTTATACAGCAGTATTGTAACACGTTTTCATTCTTTTGTCAGTGGACATTGTGATAAATTGTTCAAATGCCCATAACACTTTTTTATTCCCATTTTTCTGACTTTTCAACAATAAATTTGTTCGAGTATGGGCTATAATGGAAAGTGAGGTGACAAAACATGAAACAATTAACAGTAGACGAAGCAGCAAAAGAGATATTAGCTTATCAGCAAATTACATTTTTGACCGGTGCAGGGGTATCCACACCTTCTGGAGTGCCAGACTATCGATCTTTGTCAGGAATCTACCACGGGATGGAGCAGCCGGAATACTTGCTGAGTCATCAAGCAATGGTGAATGAACCGGATAAATTCTATCAATTTGTCAAAAAGATTTATCATCCTGAAGCAAAACCCAATATCATTCATTTGGAAATAGCACATCTAGCGAAAGAAAAAAATGTTTGGGTTGTTTCCCAAAACATCGACGGTTTGCACGCAAAGGCTAAAAGCCCGCAACTCGTCAATTTTCATGGGAGTCTGTATCAATGTCATTGTCGAAAGTGTCAACAAACGGTAGACTGGAAAGAATATCTTCACAGCGACAAACATCAAGCATGCGGAGGACAAATACGCCCAGACATCGTGTTATATGGTGAAGGGTTTCAAGATGGAGTCATGGAGCAGGCGGCTTATGCCGTCAGCCAAGCAGAGCTGATCGTCATTGTTGGAACGAGTTTTCAAGTTCATCCGTTTTGTGATCTGGTACAGTTTCGCCAGCCGTCAGCCAAAATCTTAGTAATCAATCAAACGCCTGTTTATTTAGCGGAGCCTTATACGTTTATTCAAGAAGACGGAGCGGTTGTTTTCAAAAAAATACAAGAATTAGGAGCAGATTATGACTGAATTCAAAACCGAAAAAGAAAAAATGATTGCAGGCGAGCTTTATTTTGCCAATGATCCTGAGCTGGTTGCCGACCGTATGTTTGCAAGAAGTCAAAGCCAAATCATCAACCAAGCAGAATCAGCGGAACTGCGATCCCAATTGTTGAAAGAGACTTTTGGCCGTACAGGGAAAAAAATCTATATGGAGCCAGTTATCAATTTTGATTACGGATATAATATATTTGTTGGGGAGAATTTTTATGCAAATTTCAATTGTACATTTTTAGATGTCAGCACGATTGAAATCGGTGATAACTGCATGTTCGCTCCGAATGTCCAGCTTTACACGGCGACGCATCCACTACATCCAGTGAAACGTAACAGCGGTCTGGAGTACGCAAAACCCATTAAAATCGGTAATAATGTTTGGTTAGGCGGAGGAGTTATCGTCACGCCGGGTGTCACTCTAGGGGACAACGTAGTAGTCGGCGCAGGTTCGGTTGTGACCAAATCTTTTCCCGACAATGTAGTGATTGCAGGAAATCCTGCTCGTATCATCAAGACAGTAGAGGAAGAACTAACAGAAGAGTCTCTTGAAACATTACGTCATAAGATCGATATGATCGATCGAGAGTTGGTTGCTTTATTAGAAAAAAGAATGGATACGGTAACTAAAATAGGACAAGTGAAAAAAGAAGAAAACCAAGCAGTTTATGATGCAAAAAGAGAGCAGCAAGTATTGGATAAAGTTGTTAGTCTTCTGAAAAATAAGGGATATAAGGAAACAATAACAGACACGTATGTTGATTTGATGAAACACTCGCGCGAATACCAAAACAAAATGAAGGAGGAATAAGTGTGATCGAAGGAGAGACACGGCGAAAACAAATCATGCAAACCTTGGCAAATACAGAAAAACCAGTGAGTGCTAGCAAGTTTGCGAAAACTTTTGGAGTCAGCCGTCAGATCATTGTAGGCGATATTGCTTTACTACGAGCTGCAGGTAAAAGTATCGTGGCAACAGCAAGAGGTTATATCCTCGAAACAGAAGAAACCAATACTGGGCACATCAGTAAAATCGCTGTCCAGCATGGAAAAGATCAAACAGAAGAAGAACTGAGACTAATCGTTGAAAATGGTGGTGAAATCATTGATGTAATTGTGGAACATCCCCTTTACGGTGAGTTAGCAGGAACTTTGCACATCAAAACGCCACAAGATATCGATTCCTTTATGAGACGTTATCAAAAAAGTAATGCTACTTTGTTATCCGAATTAACAGGCGGCATCCATCTGCATACGATCTGCTACCCAGAAAAGCATATGCTGAAAAACATCAAACAAAAACTAGCTGAAGCAGGAATCCTCTACGAAGGATAACATCGTAGCTGCTACTTTTTATCCTAGAAACTATTCTATCATCTCTGAGATAAACACCCATATGGAAGAAATAAGAAAAAATAAGAAAAGATGCGTATCCAATACACAGAATTTTTTGGAATTGCGATTTCTAGATGTCTATCTAAATTTCGATTAGTGGAGAAACATAAAAAAGGGAAGTGCAGCTTTTGAGCACTCCCCTTTTTTATAAAGCTTTCTTGTAGCATAGTATCGAAGGAACCTGCCAATTCTCTACTCGATTACCAATACGCCTTCTTTTAGTGCAAATGGATTTTGATCGTTGATGTGGTCATAGAACATCACACCGTTGATATGGTCGATTTCATGTTGAACGACGATCGATTCATAATTCTTCAAACGAATCTTGTGTTTTTCACCATTCATATCATAATAAGACACAGTGATTTTGGCATGGCGAACAACATATCCTGGTACTTCTCGATCAACAGATAAACAGCCTTCACCTTCCCCTAAACAAGCATCTTGAACAGAATGGCTCAAAATTTTAGGATTATACATAACAGTACTTAGAGAAGGTCTATCTGCCTCTGGGTCAGGACTTGGTACGTGAACAGCAATGATTCTTTTAGAAATATCTAATTGAGGAGCAGCTAAGCCAACACCGCCTCGTAAGTGTAGTTCTTCAGCTTTGATTGGATCTTGGCTGTTTTTTAAGAACTCAAGCATCTCTTTTCCTAAAGAGATATCTTCTTCGCTTAATGGAAGAGAAACTTCTTTTGCAACTTCGCGTAAGGTCGGATTTCCTTCACGAATGATATCATCCATTGTAATCATGGAATATGTACCCCTTTCTTAAAAGACTGTGTTTCAAGTCTATTTTCGCATTATAGTTTACCACAAAAATGGAAAAGTAGTAGTAAGATTGTTTGAAAACTACCTTTTCTTAATGATTAACTACTTGATTTTCAACCCGGTTTCAGGTAAAGTATAGCTGTGTGCTCTAGGCACATGACCTGCCACTTGGTTAAGCGAATCACCAACGTTTTACTCAGTCGCAGGGGAATAATCGAAAGAGGTGAAAGAAATGGCAATTTCAAAAGAACGCAAGAATGAAATCATCAACGAATACGCTCGCCATGAAGGGGATACTGGTTCTCCAGAAGTACAAATCGCTGTATTAACTGAAGAAATCAACCACTTGAATGAACATGCACGCGTGCACAAAAAAGACCATCATTCATACCGCGGCCTAATGAAAAAAGTTGGTCACCGCCGTAACTTGTTAGCTTACTTACGTAAAACTGACGTTCAACGTTACCGCGAATTGATCAAACGTTTAGGCTTGCGTCGTTAATTTTAGTCAAAAAGAGTGGGATTCACATGAATCTCACTTTTTTTACTCGTATATCAATTAAGTAAAATTCCGTGATCAAGCTAGATGGACTCCTACTAACCAAATGAAAGCTGCTCAAAAGACGGCTTTCGGCAGTTTTCATTTGTTTAGTAGCGTCTTGCTTTCACGAGAAGGAAAAGGAGAAGTTATGTCAGAAAAACAAGTATTCAAAACGACATGGGGCGGCCGTCCCTTACAAATCGAAGTCGGTCAGCTAGCAAAACAAGCAAACGGAGCCGTTTTAGTCCGTTATGGAGATACAGTAGTCTTAAGTGCAGCTGTGGCCTCTAAAGAAGCAAAAGATACAGACTTTTTCCCATTAACGATCAATTATGAAGAAAAAATGTATGCAGCAGGGAAAATCCCTGGAGGTTTCATCAAACGAGAAGGCCGTCCAAGTACGGAAGCAACATTGACTGCCCGTTTGATCGACCGTCCAATTCGCCCGATGTTTGCAGAAGGCTTCCGTAATGAAGTCCAAGTAACGAACATCGTGATGAGTGTAGAAACAGACTGCTCGCCAGCTGTGGCAGCAATGCTAGGTTCTTCTTTAGCACTATCAATCTCAGATATCCCATTTGACGGCCCAATCGCAGGCGTAGAAGTTGGTCGTGTAAATGGCGAGTACGTCTTGAATCCAACAGTAGAACAAGCAGAACAAACAGATATCGAATTGACTGTTGCCGGAACGAAACAAGCCATCAATATGGTTGAAAGCGGCGCGAAAGAAGTTTCAGAAGAAGACATGCTTGGTGCATTGCTGTTTGGTTTTGACGCTATCAAAGAGTTAGTTGCTTTCCAAGAAGAAATCGTTCAAGCAGTAGGGAAAGAAAAAATGGAAGTGACTTTACTGCAAGTTGATGAAGTATTGAAAAAAGAAATCTTTGATGCTTCTTACGCTACAATGAAAGCAGCAGTAATGACTGAAGAAAAACTTGCTCGCGAAGATAATATCGAGCAAGTGAAGATCGATATCCGCGAAGCTTATGCTGAGAAATTTGCAGGTCATGAAGATGAAGATCACTTGTTGAAAGAAGTTAAACAAATCACAGAAGATCTTGAAAAAGATGTCGTACGTGAATTGATCACCATCGATAAGATCCGTCCTGACGGGCGTAAATTGGATGAAATCCGTCCATTGTCATCAGAGGTCAGCTTATTGCCACGTGTACATGGATCAGGTTTGTTCACACGAGGACAAACACAAGCTTTATCAGCTTGTACACTCGCACCTCTAGGAGAGCACCAAATCATTGATGGTTTAGGGGTGGAAGTCAGCAAACGATTCATCCACCACTACAATTTCCCTCAATTTTCTGTTGGTTCTACAGGACGTGCAGGCTCTCCAGGGCGTCGGGAAATCGGACATGGCGCATTAGGTGAACGTGCGTTAGCACAAGTAATCCCTTCAGAAGAAGAATTTCCTTATACGATCCGTTTAGTAGCAGAAGTATTGGAATCAAATGGTTCTTCTTCCCAAGCAAGTATCTGTGCTGGCACATTAGCATTGATGGATGCAGGTGTACCAATCAAAGCACCAGTCGCCGGTATTGCGATGGGACTTGTTTCTGATGGTGAAAACTATACGATCCTAACTGATATCCAAGGGCTGGAAGATCATCTTGGCGATATGGACTTTAAAGTTGCCGGTACAAAAGATGGTATCACTGCTTTACAGATGGATATCAAGATTCAAGGAATCACAGAACAAATCCTAACTGAAGCATTAACTCAAGCAAAACAAGCACGTATGGAAATCTTAGAAGAATTGACTTCAACGATTGCTGCTCCACGTGAAGAATTAAGCCAATATGCACCAAAAATCGAAATGATCCAGATCGAACCTGCTAAAATCAAAGATGTTATCGGTAAAGGCGGCGATACGATCAACGGAATCATCGATGAAACTGGTGTGAAAATCGATATCGATCAAGATGGAAAAGTAAGTATTGCTTCAGCTGATGCAGAAATGATCAAAAAAGCTATCAAGATCATCGAAGATTTGACCAAAGAAGTCAAAGTTGGTGAAGTTTATCTAGGGAAAGTTGTCCGTATCGAAAAATTCGGTGCATTCGTCAACTTGATCAAAGGAAAAGATGGACTTGTCCATATTTCCCAATTAGCAAACGATCGTGTCAATAAAGTCGAAGATGTTGTTAAACTAGGTGATGAGATCCTTGTGAAAGTAACTGAAATCGATAAACAAGGACGCGTAAATCTGTCAAGAAAAGCAATGTTGAACGAAGATGGTTCAACGAAAAATGAAGAAAAATAATTTAATTCATAGGAATAATGTACTTGTGATTGTGAAGGTGACAGGGGGACAATAATTATTCGAAAAAAGGGGACTGTGACAAAAGCCGTGTCACAGTCCTTTTTTTGCGAATAAACGGTGTTCAAAAGCTTGCATCTGCGGTAATAAGTCCAGCCAAGTTAAAAACATTAGGAGCTGTTTTTACTTGGCTGTTCTTATTACTTGATGCAGAACAGCTTTTTTACAACCTCTCCAATAAACGATGTTCAATCAGCTGTCCCTCGATATTAGCTCAAAAAACGGCAAAATATGAGGAACTATTTTTCCGTTTGTTTCTCTAATACTCAGGTCAAACCGCTGATTTCACAACCTCTGATTCACGGTGTTCCAGAAGCAGCTTCTACGGAAATAAGCTGAACACTTTTGTTACAACTTCTTTTTTTCTGGAGTTTCTTGGCGCATATTTTTGGAGTCCTTCTGAATAAAGCGTAAAATAAAAGTGAGAAATATGGATAAAGGAGGGAAAGGAGATGCTGAATTTTTTATGGTCGTTATTTATCGGCGGTATATTAGGTTTGATAGCTGGCGCAATTTTAGGAAAGGAAGTCCCGGGAGGCGTATCTGGAAATATCATTATCGGTTTTTTAGGTAGTTGGCTCGGCGAATTTTTACTAGGACCACTGGGACCGGAACTCGGCGGTTTTTATTTGATACCAGCATTATTGGGTGCAATTTTTTGCCTTGCACTTTATTCATTTGTGGCAAGACGTATCAGAGAACGTCCAAAGAAAGAATAATTTTATTCAAATAAGTTGACACTTCAGTGTGTTACTTGGATAATTAGAAGCAATTTAGGAAAGCGGGTGTCATGGATAAGAATATCATCTATCATTCAAGCTTACCTAAAGGATATCCATATAACAAGAAATGAGGGAAAAACGTGGCAACAACGCACAATACCAAAAAGATATCAATGGCTGGCCTGCTTGTAGCGATGGGAGTCGTCTACGGAGACATCGGGACAAGTCCGCTTTACGTTATGAAATCGATTGTTGAAGATAATGGCGGATTGTCAGGAATCAATCCTGATTTTGTTATCGGATCAGTCTCATTGATTTTTTGGACATTGACTCTACTGACAACAATCAAATATGTCGTGATTGCATTGAATGCAGATAACCATGGTGAAGGTGGAATTTTCTCACTCTACACACTTGTCCGAAAAGGTGGGAAATATTTGATCATTCCTGCAATGATCGGAGGAGCTGCCTTACTAGCAGATGGGGTATTGACCCCTGCTGTGACGGTAACGACTGCGATTGAAGGCTTGCGAGGAATTCCGCAGTTTTTTGACCGGTTCGGTAATAACCAGAACGTGATCGTCATTATCACTTTAGTGATTATTTTTGTTTTATTCATGGTCCAACGCTTTGGTACAGATATTGTCGGAAAAGCATTCGGACCAATCATGTTCGCTTGGTTTACTTTTTTAGGCGTAATGGGATTAATGAACTTCAGTCAAGACTGGACAGTTATCCGTGCACTGAATCCTTATTATGCTATCCAGCTACTTTTTAGTGCAGATAACAAATTAGGCTTGTTCATTCTTGGAAATATTTTCCTGGCTACGACAGGTGCAGAGGCGCTTTATTCCGATCTTGGACATGTCGGCAAACGAAATATTCGTCTGAGCTGGCCTTACGTCAAAATTTGTTTGGTTATCAATTATTTTGGGCAGGCTGCGTGGTTGTTGAATGTTTATCAAAACCCTGAAGCACAGCAAATCAAGAACCTGAATCCATTCTTCCAAATGATGCCTCAAAGTTGGATCGTGATCGGCGTTGCTTTTGCAACAGTCGCTGCAGTCATTGCTTCGCAAGCATTGATTACAGGTTCGTTTACGCTAGTTTCAGAAGCAATCAAGTTGAAACTGCTGCCTCGGCTAAAGATCATGTATCCTGGGAACAGTATCGGGCAAATGTATATCCCAGCAGTCAATCTGATTTTATGGATCGCCTGTTCTCTAGTGGTTGTCACATTCCGAACGTCTCATCATATGGAAGCTGCTTACGGTCTATCGATCACTGTGACGATGTTGATGACAACAGCACTGCTTTACTTTTATCTTATCCAAAATGGGCATTCTCGTTGGCTTGCATATTTAGTTACCTTTTTCTTCGGTGCGATAGAAGTCGTTTTCTTTATCTCAAGTGTTGTCAAATTCTTCCGAGGCGGTTTTGTAGCCGTTTTGATTGGTTTGATCATCTTAGTCGTGATGTTTATTTGGGAACAAGGGAACATTATTCGCGAATCGTCAACCGAGGATGTGTCTTTGAGAGATTATATCCCGCAGCTTAGAGAATTACGTGATGATACTTCTTTACCAATCTATCAGACAAATGTGGTCTTCTTGGTTCCTGATATGGCTGAAGATAAAGTTGGCCGACAGTTCATTTATTCGATTTTAGATAAACGGCCTAAAAGAGCACGAGTCTATTGGTTTGTTCATGTGGAAGTGACGGATGAGCCATATACGAAAGAATATCAAGTAGATATGATGGACACTGATTTTATTGTCCAAGTGAATCTGTTCTTAGGTTTCAGGGTCCAACAGGAAATCAACGTATATGTTCGCCAAGTCATCCATGATTTGATGAAACAAGGCCGTTTGCCAAAACAGCCACAAAGATACTCTCTGACACCAGGGCGAGAAGTTGGCGATTTCCAATTTGTCCTGATTTATGAAGTAGTTTCCAATGTGACAACTCTAGGAAAATGGCAACGTCAAATCATGCAGGCAAAACTGGCAATCAAAAAAATCGCTACCTCGCCAGAAACATGGTTTGGGCTAGAGTACAGCGAAGTAAAACATGAAACTGTTCCGCTTATCATTGGAAATACTCGGAAAACATGGTTGAAAGAGCGGTTGTGAAAGTAGCGCTTTGACCTGAACTAATGTCGAATGTCAGCTACTTGAACACCGTTTATCAGAGGTCATGAAAAAGCTGTTTAGCAACAAGTAACGCAATGATTTTGAAGTGATAAGGAGATGTGGCTGAAAAATGCCGCATCTCCTTTTTTATTCCTAAATATGAATACGCATTATTTTCAATCTTTTTGTAGAAAAAGGGTACAATAGAAAAAGAGAAAGGCGGGAGAATATGGTTATCAATTTCATTATTTTATTTTTGATGATTGCAATTACTTCATTTTTTGTAGCAAGTGAATTTGCTTTAGTGAAAATCAGACGATCAAGATTGGAACAACTAGAAAAGGAAAAGGAAAATGTAAAGAACGCCAAGCTAGCTCTTCATGTTACACACCATTTAGATAACTATTTATCAGCTAGTCAATTAGGAATTACGCTAACCGGTTTGATCATCGGGTGGGTCGGTGAAGGATCTGTCGCGGCTTTACTAGAACCAGTGATCGGTAAACTACCTTTTAGTTCGGCTATTAGCAGTACAATCTCTGTGGCGCTGGGATTTATTTTAGTTACGTATATCGATGTGGTTATTGGCGAACTGCTTCCTAAGAGCTATAGTATCGTCAATACGGAGAAGGTCGTCTTGTTCGTAGTTAAACCACTTCATTATTTTTATAAAGTAATGTTTCCTTTTATTTGGGTATTGAATCATTCAGCTGCAGGGCTAGGGAAGCTATTAGGTGTGCGTCTCGTATCTGAAGGAGAAGAGACATTGTCTCAAGAAGAGCTGACATTAGTCGCATTGAATTCTTATGAAAAAGGAGAGTTGACCAAAGAAGAATATCATTATTTGGAAAACGTGTTTGAATTTGATGATACCTTGGCAAAAGATATACAAGTAGACCGTACGTCCATGCAAGTATTCGAAGCTTCAGAAACCGTCAAAGAAGCGATAAAAGCTTCGATTGAACAAGGACATACTCGCTATCCGGTTATCTTAGAATCAAAAGACAATGTTTTAGGTTATGTCACCTTGCCAGATTTGATCAAGCAATCTTATAAAGATGACCAGCTGACAGTAGAACAGTTGATTGAAGAGCCGATCGTAACAACTGAAACGATCCCTATAAAAAAATTATTGACGATCATGCGAAAAAAGGGAAAGCATATTGCTATCTTAAAAGATGAATACGGAGGAACAAGCGGTTTAGTGACAATTGAAGATATTTTGGAAGAAATTGTCGGGGAAATCCGAGATGAGACAGATTTGGACGAAGCATTGATAGCGGAACAGTCAGATGGCTCTTATATCATCTCCGGCAAACTAACATTAGATGATTTCCAGCGTTATTTTCATGTAGAGATTCCAGAGTTTGAAGAAACGAATTTTACTACACTTGCAGGCTTTGCTTCTAGCCGATATAAAGAAATAAAAGCAGGAACAATCATTGAGATTGCATCATTCCGTTTCACGGTATTAGAATACCAGCATGCACATATCGATTATTTCAAAGTAGAGTCCACGGAAAGAAAAACAGAATAAAAGAAAAAAGGCTGTGACATTTTTTGTCACAGCCTTTTTGTTATCTAAAAAACCTGTTTTCGGTAAACGAAGAAGATATTTTCAATAAAAGTTTTCATTTTTAGCCGCAACGATTTCTTTTAATCAAGGCTATCTTGCTTCTGCATGTTCTAATGTGAAATGTTCCTCTTCACCCATGTGTTTCAATTGTTTCATCGAACGCATATAAGAGTAAAGCAACACGGCAACAGAACCGATCCAAGCTAAAGGAGAAGCTGCTGCTGCTCCTGGGTATCCCCACATTCCTGTAAGAACGATAGCTGCAAAAGAACGCATAAGCAATTCCATCATACCGGCGATCGTAGGGATCTTGCTTTGTCCAAGCCCTTGAAGTGTGTAGCGTAAAATGAACAGGACTGCTAAGATCCAGTAAAGAGACCCATTGATATTGAAGTAGGTTTGTGCTAATTCAAATACACGTGTTTCTGATGGGCTAACAAACAATTGAACAAAGAAATGACCGAAGAAAATGACGATAGCACCTGCTAAGAGACTAAATCCGACACTCATCAGTAAAGTTTGACGTACCCCTTGCAAGATTCGGCCATATTCTTTCGCACCATAGTTTTGTGCAGTGAAAGTTGCCATTGCAATACCAAATGACATCATCGGCTGATTTGCAAATTGGTCGATACGACCAGCAGCGGCTTGAGCAGCTACGACATCTGTCCCTAGACTATTTAGTGCTGCTTGTAACACGATAGCACCAACAGCGATGATCGAAGATTGAAACGCCATTGGCAAAGCAGCGTTTAGGTGTACAGCAAACTCTTCTTTTTCAAATTTGAAATCTTTTTTGCGTAACTGTAACAAAGGCATTTTTTTCTTGATATACACTAGACACAGTACGCTGGAAGAAACTTGTGCGATTACTGTAGCAATAGCTGCACCTTCCACACCCATGCCAAAATAGATAATAAAGATCAAATCAAGTACGACGTTGATGATGACCGCAATGATCAGAAAGAATAGTGGTGTGCGGCTGTCACCAAGTGCGCGAATGACATTAGAAAGCAAATTGAAACTGACTGATGCAAAGATCCCTAATAAAATAATTGAAATAAATGTTTGTGCTTGATCAAGTATTTCAGGAGGAGTTTGCATCAATTGAAGCATCGGACGAATAAACAGGAGACTTAGGACAGTTAAAATCACAGTGACGACAAGACTAATGACAACACTAGCAGCAAAACTTTTCTTCAGACCCCGATAATCTTTTGCACCGTAACGTTGTGCGGTAATAATGGCTAAACCAGCTGTTAAACCTTGGGCAAAGCCAATGATCAAAAATGTCAGGCTTCCAGTTGCACCAACCGCTGCCAGCGCATTTTTACCTAGCGTCTGACCCACGATGATCATATCGATCATATTGTAGAACTGCTGAAAAACATTTCCGATCAGTAAAGGAACAGTGAACATCAAAATCAGTTTAGCGGGGCTTCCTTTTGTTAAATCGCGCATCTTTTAAACTCCTTATATCTTTAAAATTTAGTTAGTAGTATATAGCGTTTATCCTGAGAATACCAATTAGAAATCAATGATAATTTATGAAACTCCATAAAAAGAAGCCAAGAATTGAGTCAAAGAATCAACAACTTGGCCTGGTCTGTAAAATAAGGGACATCCACGTTTATCTATCACCTTAATATTGTCTAATCTCACTTGGTAAAAGGATCGTTTCTCTCGTACCGTCATCATAGGCGTATACTTGAGCAGGGAATTGGTTCGAATAGGCAAACGGCAAATCAATATCCATTTCCACATTGCTTCCTGCTTGAGAAAAATGCATCGTCACTTTTCCACGATTTTCGATCAAATCAAAGGTTAATATATTTTCTAATGGAATGACTCCCTTAAGATCTAGGTCAATAATAAACCATATACTGTCAATCAATTCATCTGGCAAACTTGATACGACACCAACTGAAGCGTAACGGTTGCGGCTGCTATCAAAACTTTCAAACATCTGTTTAACCTCCTTCGAATCAACGAATGTTTTTATTTTTATAATCAATCATAGGATAAACTAGAAATACTTACTTTAACGAGGGTTCATTCTAATAAAGAATCAGGAAAAATGCAACAATAATTGAATACTTTTTTTCAAAGTATAAATTTTTATAAAGGTACGATAAAAGTATGCGAGGAAAAGCTTGGTAAATTAGGATTTTTCGTTTGCAAAGCTATTTGTAAAAGTGGAAGCCTCATATGAAAATAAACGATTAGAAAGAAAAAAAGGCGTGTTAAAAGCTGCTGACCCGCCGCTTCTAACACCACCTGATTGTTTCAGTATTATTCTTCTGTTGAACCGATCACTTCTGGTTCGCCACCTTCACCTGTGCTTTCTTCTTCTTCACTTTGAGCGACTACAGCAGCGATTTGCTCTTCACTGTCGGTCACGAATTTGTAATCATCGTTTTTTGGAAGATCGGCTACTGTAATAGAATCACCTAATTCCAAGTTTGTCACGTCAACTTCAATTCGTTCAGGCAATTTGTCTGGTGTAGCAGATACGACTACTGTATACAAGTTTTGAGCTAACACTCCACCAGATTTAGCACCCACTGATTCGCCAACAAGAACGACTTCTGTTTCGACTTCTGTTTCTTCCGACATGTTTACAGATAGAAATTCTGCATGTTCGAAATGATTGGTAAAAGTGTTCGTTTGGATCTTGTGAACCAATGTATTGACTTTTTGTCCATCGATGTCCATCGTGATAACTGTGTTCGCTCCATGTTCACGCAACAATTTGCTTAGTGTCAAACCATCGAATGAGATAGGGGTACTTTCTACTTTATACCCATAAACAACAGCTGGAACTTTCCCTTCATGACGAAGTTTGTTTCTTAATGAACGGGGACGTACTTCTCTTTTACTTACTTCTAATGATACTGACATAACCAAAATTCCTCCTTAAAATGTGACTGTCTGCTTTGGTAACGGACAGATTTTATTTAAGTGAATTCTAAAGGCTAATCTCGTGCACATCATCGAAGGCAGGGCGCTTAAAAAAGCGCAAAAGGAGAGATGCGCGCATCTCCCCTTAGAAAGTCAGGATTCAACTTTTCTCCACCAGGTCATTACGCTGTGTATGAGAAATCCAATTCACTTTACTATTTAACCGTAACGTGAACTGTTAATTAAGTCAAGGAATAACTATGATGATGTATTTGCAAGCAAGAATATTCAAGGTATAATTAATTAGTAGTAATAAGAAAGGAAACAGCATGCGTTTAGATAAATTAATAGAAGAAAAATTAGAAACAACACGCAAGGAAATGAAGCGGCTGTTTGCTTTGAAGCAAGTGATGATAGATGGCACAGTCGAATTTCGACAAAATCGAAATGTAGATAGTTTACTGCATCAAATCGAAGTAGCAGGTGAACACTTAGAAACAAATGAGTCCTATTATCTTCTCAATAAACCTGAAAAAGCTGTTACAGCTGTATCAGATCCAGAAAAGACGACAGTAATCGATCTGATTGCAAGTGCCGATCGTTTCCAACCATTATATCCAGTGGGAAGACTAGATAGAGATACAACAGGACTATTGCTGATCACTTCGAATGGACAATTGGGATATGAAATGCTACTTCCAGAAAAAAAGGTTTCAAAGACTTATCAAGTAGTTGTGAACGAAAGGGTGACACCGGCAGACGTAACAGCATTTGAAAATGGAATCGTATTCGCTGATGGGTATCAATGTAAGCCGGCTGATTTAAAAATACTCAAAGCAGACAAGCACCAAAGTACGGTTTTATTGACGATCCAAGAAGGAAAATTCCATCAAGTCAAAAAAATGTTCTTAGCCCAAGGAAAGAAAGTGACCGCATTGAAACGGCTAAGCATGGGACCATTGGAATTAGATGAACAGCTAGGAGTAGGCGAGTATCGATCGTTGACATTAGCAGAGATGAAAAAGTTAAGTATTTATTTTAAATAGGAGGTCAAAAAGATGAAATATAAAACTTTATTGTTCGATGTAGATGATACATTGTTAGATTTTCAATTAACTGAAGCCAATGCTTTAAGTGCTTTGTTTGCAGAACAAGGAATCACATTGACACCAGAAATCGAAACCAGCTATAAGGCTTTGAATCATCATTTATGGCAGGAGTTTGAAAAAGGCAGACTATCACGAGAAGAAATAATAGGCAGTCGTTTTGGGTTACTTTTCCAGCAATTTGGGAAAACAGTAGATAGTGATCAAATGGAAAAACGCTACCGCCACTACTTGAACCAAGGTCATGATCTTGTTCCAGGAAGTCTAGAAATCCTGAAAAAGGTCCATCCGCATGCTGAACTTTATATTGTGACGAACGGTGTGTCGCACACGCAACATCGGCGATTAACAGATGCAGGAATGCTTGATTACTTCAAGGATATCTTTGTCTCAGAAGCTGTCGGAGCGCAAAAGCCGATGAAAGAATTTTTTGATCATGTCTTTTCCCACATTCCTAATTTTGATAAAAAGCAAACTGTGATCATTGGTGATTCTTTGACTTCTGATATCAAAGGAGGAAATATGGCAGGGATCGATACGATTTGGTTCAATAGAAATAAATTACCAGAAATCGAAGAAATCCAGCCTACTTATCGAATCGATTCATTAGAGGAACTTTATTCATTATTGGAAATTGAAAAGGATTAATTTTCAGAAAAATATAGCATTTTCGTGTTTTTTCGCTATAATAGATTAGAATGAAAAAACGGATACGAAAGAGGTTTTAGTCAATGACAAAAAGCAAGCCAATTATCATTGGTGTGACGGGTGGATCCGGAAGCGGAAAGACAAGTGTCAGCCGTGCGATTTTCAACAACTTCCCGGACCATTCCATCATGATGCTTGAACAAGATTCTTATTACAAGGATCAGAGCCATTTGAGTTTTGAAGAACGATTGAACACAAATTACGATCACCCATTTGCCTTTGATAATGATCTGCTGATTCAGCATGTAGGCGACTTACTGAACTATAAAGCCATTGAAAAACCCGTGTATGACTATGTAGCGCATACAAGAAGTCAGGCAACGATCATTCAGGAACCAAAAGAAGTGATCATTCTAGAAGGAATCCTGATTTTAGAAGACGAACGTCTGCGTGACTTGATGGATATCAAAGTATACGTAGATACAGATGATGACATTCGTATCATTCGTCGTATCAAACGGGATATGGAAGAACGGGGACGCACATTGGACTCCGTGATCGAACAATATTTGACAGTTGTTAAACCGATGTATCATCAATTTATCGAACCAACGAAGCGCTATGCGGATATCATTGTTCCAGAAGGCGGAGAAAACCACGTTGCTATTGATTTGATTACAACAAAAGTAGCTAGTTTCTTAAACCATAAATAGTGCGCAGCGAAACAGTTGAACGGACTGCGACCGTTTGAAAAGCAAGGATTCTGCTTTTTGAACAGTCACCAGCCAACTGTTTTTTTATTTATAACAAGAGGTTGTGAAAACAGCATCTTGACCTGAGTATTAAAAGAAGAAACGGAAAATAGCTGTTTATATTTTACCGTTTTTTGAGCTAATACCGAAGGTCAGCTGATTGAGCACCGTGAAGTAGAGGTTGTAAAAAAGCTGTCTTTGCATCAAGCGATAAGAGCATCCAAATAAAACAGCTCCTCACGTTTTTCGTTGGGTTGGACTTATTATCGTAGATGCAAGCTTTTGAACACCGTTTAACGAGAGGTTGTAACAGAAGTGGTCAGATCCAATAAATAAGAAGAAACTTACGAAAATTATTTCTCGAATTTGTGTGAGATTTCGACTTATTTTTTTGAAGAAGCTCTTTTGTCGCACCCCCTAAGGAGGCAGTTTTAATAAATGAAAAAATATGTGGGGAATATAGATGTCTAAAAAAGGATCAGTTTTACAAAAATGTCTTCAGATCATGCCCATTATTGGTCTGTTGTTTTTCTTTGTGTTGATTCTTTATGCTTATCATCATGGGATTTTTCGATCGAGCACGTCTTTGCAAGCGTTTATCCAGCAATTTGGCAAGTATGCAGTGATGATATTTGTTCTGCTGCAAGTGATCCAAGTGATCATTCCTATTTTGCCGGGAGGGATCTCCTCAGTAGCGGGCATGCTGATGTTTGGCAATGGATTTGGGCTTTTATATAGTTGTATTGGCCTAGTGATTGGGGAAGCAATCGGATTTTTACTTGTCCGTTACTATGGCGTAGCCTTTGTCCAGCTTATTTTATCGCCAAAAAAGTATCAGAAATTTGATGAATTGCTGACAAGAAAAACGAAAGATATCAAAAAAGTACTAGTCGTTACCTTGCTGCTTCCCTTTGCGCCAGACGACTTGATCTGTCTAGTAGCTGGTTTGACGAAATTATCTTTTAGGGAATTTATGCAGATTGTGATTTTCTTGAAACCATGGTCGGTAGGTGTGTATAGCATGATCATGCTCTTTTTATTCCATCAAGCGCAAGGTCATTTATAATGTAAAAAAGGACGTGGGTGTATGGAAAAAATAAAAGTAACAGAAAATGAACTGGATGAGCTGATGGCAGTCATACAAGAAGTATGGCCGGAAGCTTTTGTGCCGATCATTGGTCAAAAACAAGTGGATTACATGCTGAAAACTTATCAGTCAAAAAAACAGATTCAAAAAGAACTGACAGAAGGTGTGTCCTACTTTTTATTAAAAAGCGAAGAAAAGACTGTCGGTTACACTGCTTATGAAGAGATAAATGGAAAAATTTATTTAAGTAAATTATATTTGCTAAATAAAATACGTGGTCAAGGATTGACTTCTTCAGTTTTTCGCTGGTATGAAGAACTTGCTGCGCAAACAAAGGAAAGAGAGATCTTTTTGCGAGTGAATCAGGGGAATCATCAAGCAATCGAGGTTTATAAGCATGAAGGATTTGAGATTACAGAAGAACTTATTTCAGATATCGGTCAAGGATTTCAAATGGTCGATTATAAAATGAAAAAAGCTCTCGCATAAACATAGGAACTGTGTTAAAGTAAATTTATGCGACGGGTCGAGAAGGACTCTGGTTTACAGAGCTCCTAATTGATTTTGGAGGCACAGGATAATTGATTTCTATCTTTATCACCTGCCGGATGCAGGGGTGTCGGGCAAGACTTTTGTGGAGAAGGGCTTGTCTGCTTGAGTAATCAAGTACCGTAAAAATGCAGAAAGAAGCTTATGCTTCTTTCTGCATTTTTTTTTACAAGAATATATTCTGTAAAATTGGTTTATTTCCCCTTTAATGCTAAAATCGAAGAGCAGATTAGTTATAAGACTGTTTAAGGGAGCCATTGTCATGTTCGAAAAACTCAAACGATTTGGGCGTAATTTTACACAAACAACGCCCTTTATCTTAAGTAACACGGTTATTTTTATTCCTTATCTTTTATTTTTGGGACTAACAGACTCGCATAATTGGCTGACGATTTTGCCATTTACGCTGTTTTATGCCTTTCGGATGACTGGACTATTTTTAGTCAACAGTCTACGATTTGGTCTAGATAGTTACACGTTGCTGATGATCGCTCTGCTGATTGGTGGTGCTGGTTCATTGCTTGGAATATTAGGCGTATTTTATTTTCCTTTATTTTATTTTTCAAGTGTTTTGCTAGGGCTGAGTGCAGCATGGCTTGTACCTGCTAATACCACGGTCAATTTTCACGAAAAGACGCAAGGTTTTATCAATATGGATGGGAAAAAGTACTTATTTGCAGCTATCTGGCTATTTCTCCTGTATCAAGCGATTGAGTTGCCTGCACCGACTCAGATTGCAGCAAGCTTTACTATTTATACACTTTTTTACGTTATGGCCTACCATACGGTTAGTCATTATCCGCGTTACGAACTGGATTTCAAAGACCTCAAAAGAAATCTGGTAGCTACGCGAGAGCTTGTTTTATTTTTGATATTCTTTGGCTTATTGTTTCTTTTGAGAAATGCCCGATTGTTATTCGATGAAAGGCTTTTTGATCTTGCTATTTATGGTTTCTTGCTGCTGTTCATCTTGTTCGTGTTTGTTTTAGGACACCAGAAGAAGGAATGGAAGTTGCCAAGCTGGCTAAATCTGTTTACTTTTCTAAATGGAATGCTAGGGAATTTCCTTTTTTTATTTAGCAGTTTTTATGTTGGCATACTGTACGGATTAGAAAAACTTTCGATTTTTATGTATTTGCCTTATGCAGCAGGCTTGATTGCAGCAAAAATAGTCGGACCATGGATTTTGAAACGTTTAACATGGTCTCCATTGGCTATACAATTGCTTGGACTGAGTTCTTCTTTATTGGTCCTCTTGATTCCAAATGGTTTTGCGATAGGTGTCTTTCTGCTTAGTTTCTGGCACGTAGTAACAGGCAGCTGGCTAAATAAGGAATATTATCAAACTGATGCAGCTATTCCAATGGATCGCCGGATCGTTGTCAAGTATACTACTCAAAATAAAGGGAGTGTGATCCACCAGTTTTTATTGATGACGCTTTTGTTTATTTTAGCAAAAGAAATGGGAGAGCCAATCCATCTATTATTGATCACGCTGAACCATGAATCAGTGCCGATAGAAAGTGTACAACTGCTTATCTTGGCAAAATGGATCAATGTTGGTCTTTTACTGAGCGGATTAGTAACTGTTTATCATTTATGGAAGAAGGCGAAAAAGAATGAGGATATTCATTGATGGAGATGGTTCTCCAGTAAAAGAAGATGTCATAAAATTAGGAGAATCCTATGGTCTCGACGTGATTATCGTAACCAGTGTGGACCATTATACGACCAAAGAATACGCTAATCATGTCCAAATCGTCTACGTAGACCGCGGAGCTGATAGTGCGGATTATAAAATCGTCGGTATGGTTAAGAAGAATGACTTTTTGATCACGCAAGATTATGGTTTAGCTTCACTTGTATTGCCGAAGGGTGTGCGAGTGTTCCATCACTCTGGAAAAGAATTTGACGAAGCGAATATCGGCACGCTTCTAGAACAACGTTATCATAGTGGAAAGTTAAGAAAAGCTGGCATAAGGACAAA
Organism: Enterococcus sp. SB12; assembly: GCF_030910025.2. NCBI lineage: Bacteria > Bacillati > Bacillota > Bacilli > Lactobacillales > Enterococcaceae > Enterococcus > Enterococcus sp. SB12. The sequence continues at coordinate 172,368 of NZ_CP175675.1, forward strand.
GGGTCCAAAACCCTTTACGGAGAAAGATCATATGTCTTTTCGTCAAGCGTTAAAAAAGGCAATTGACCAAGGTTTACCAAGTACAGAAGATAGTAGGTAACGAAGGTATTTTATTTATGCTCGAATACATCAAAAAGGGAACAGGGAAACAGGATAAATGTGTTCCATGTTCCTTTTTGATTGTTCTTATTACTGGGTGCAGAACAGCTTTTTCACATTTTTTATTCTCGGTGCTTCAGAAGTAGCCTCTTCGAAAAATAAGCCGAATTTTCACAAAAATTTGAGAAACAATTTATGCAAAATCCCTTCTTATTTCTTGAAGCTGATTCTTTCTGTCACAACCTTTTTCTACTTTTTCCTCTTCTTATACATTTGGATCAATGCATCGATTGCCAAAAAAATAATGACGAATGCGGCAATAGCATACGTAAATATCCCTAATAAGGAAACGACCTCTGCGTTTTCTACAGGTGCTGCTTGGACAAGCAGGGAGGACCCTACGATCAATGCAGCTAAAATCATACCGAAAACAAGCCGATTGATCATACTTTCGATCCTGCTCAATAATTTGTCTTGCTTTTTCAATTCCAAATTGACTTTTCCTTGTCCCGAAGTCCACATTTCTAATAGATGGTGGAGCTGTTGAGGGATCTTAGGCGCAGCCTTCATCCCTTCCAATAAGTCTAATCCGCTTTGTTTCAATGTATCTTCTACATCCAGATGAGTGAGAAAATAATGTTGGGCAAAAGGCGAAGCGACTTCCATGAGGGAAACTTCAGGGTCAAGGACGCGGATCACCCCTTCTAATGTCCCAAATGCTTTCAGCAAAAGCGTGATATCACGATCGAACTGCAGATTATTTTGATGACAAATCGTCACGACGTGTGTGAATACTTCTTGCAAGTTGATTTCATCAATAGGAGAATCATAATACTGTTCAAGAAAACTTGTCAGTTCTTGGTGGAACCGACTTTCATCAAACGAGCCTTCTTGCTGACAAAGTCGAAGGACCGCTTTTTCGATTCGATAAGCATCTTTCGTATACAGCGCTAAAACGGCTTGTGTGAGTTTTTGCCTAAGTCCTGCAGAAAGATGCCCCATCATACCAAAATCGATGTAGTTGATGGTATATGGCGCAACAGGGTCTTCTGTAGAAGTGGAGGCTCGAAAAGCAAAGGAACCGAACTCTTTTTCATGGACTGTTTCAGTTTTTCGGCTAGCTTGTGTCTGTTCTTCTTTTGTTAGTACATGGAATAGCAGATTCCCTGGATGAGGATCAGCATGGAAAAAACCATCATCAAACACCTGTTTCATAAAGTTCTCAACTAAAAGCTTTGCAACTTCTTGTTTCAGCTGCTTGTTTTGAATTCCAGTGATAAAAGTTTCAGTTTTGTTTTCGGCGTTCATTAAATGATTCAAGTTTTTACCAGACATTTCTTCCATCACGATCACTTTTTTCGAACAAAAAGCGTCATAAATCTTGGGGCTGCGGATCTCTTTCCAGCCATTGTTCTTTTGATAGAATTGTTCGCCATTTTGACTTTCTTTTAAGAAGTCCATTTCATTGATCAAGGAACGTTTTACTTCTTGGAGTACCCCTTTTAGATCAACTACGCTAGTTTCAGGAATGTATTTGATCAAAGGGATCGCTCGTTCAAATAGTTGAAGATCAAGTCGGATCTCTTCGGCGATGTTAGGGTGTTGGATCTTAACGACGACCGAGTCACCGTTCTTCAGCTTGGCACGATGAGCCTGCCCCATAGAAGCAGAGGCAAAAGGCGATTTTGAAAAATCATCGAATATATCTGATAATGAAAGAGAAAGTTCTGTTTCGATCGTCTTTTTGACCGTTGAAAATGTGTCGCTAGGTACACTATCTTGTAATGTTTTGAATGTTTGAGTGAAGGCAGAAGAAAGCAAATCTTCTCGAACAGAAAGCATTTGTCCTATCTTGATGAAGGTGGGGCCTAGTTCTTCAAAGGCTTTTTTTACCTGTTCGGGATTTTTTTGCTGTACAAAGTTTGGCACTACATTGTAATTGATGAACACTCGAATGATTTCTGCCAAGCGGCTACGTGGATTTGTTTGCGCCATCATCATCCCTCCTTTTCTTTATCATAACTTTTTATAAAAAACGGGACAAATAATCTAGCTGACAAAAAATAAATGACGTTTGTTCTTTTAGAAACCAACTCGTTTTTTTATAAATAAGTTATTCGTTTATTTTTGTTTTGTGCTAAAATATGAGAGTAAATCACTGAACGATTTAGAATACAGGAGGACAATCTTTTGAAGATTACTTTACTATATGGCGGACGCAGCGCAGAGCATGAAGTGTCCATTCTTTCCGCATTTTCAGTTTTAAATGCCATTTATTATAATTATTACCAAGTTCAACTCATATTTATTACAAAAGAAGGACAATGGGTCAAAGGTCCATTACTAACAGAAAAACCTGCAAGCAAAGATGTCTTGCATCTTTCATGGGACCCAAGTGGACAGACAGAGGAAGGCTTTACAGGAAAAGTGATCAATCCGGGCGAAATCAAAGAAGAAGGAGCCATCGTTTTTCCAGTTTTACATGGGCCAAACGGGGAAGATGGAACGATCCAAGGCTTCTTAGAGACATTGAATATGCCTTATGTCGGCGCAGGCGTATTGACCAGTGCATGTGCCATGGATAAAATCATGACCAAATATATTTTACAAGCTGCTGGTGTGCCGCAAGTTCCTTATGTACCAGTACTTAAGAATCAATGGAAAGAAAATCCTAAAAAAGTATTTGATCAATGTGAAGGTTCTTTGCTTTATCCGATGTTTGTCAAACCGGCGAATATGGGTTCTAGTGTCGGCATTACAAAGGCAGAAAACCGAGAAGAGCTGCAAAATGCTTTAGCAACAGCCTATCAGTATGATTCTCGAGCAATCGTTGAACAAGGAATTGAAGCGCGCGAAATCGAAGTTGCTGTATTAGGAAATGAAGATGTTCGGACGACTTTGCCTGGCGAAGTCGTAAAAGACGTAGCATTCTATGATTATGAAGCAAAATATATCAATAATAAAATCGAAATGCAGATTCCAGCCGAAGTGCCAGAAGAAGTTTATCAAAAAGCACAAGAGTACGCGAAGTTAGCTTACACGATGTTAGGCGGAAGCGGATTGAGCCGGTGCGATTTCTTTTTGACAAATAAAAATGAATTATTCCTGAATGAATTAAACTCTATGCCAGGATTTACGGAGTTCAGTATGTACCCACTTTTATGGGAAAATATGGGCTTGAAATACGGCGATCTGATTGAAGAACTGATCCAGTTAGGAATGAATCGATACCATCAGCGTCAATCTTTTTTTGAAAAAAATGAATAAAGAAAAAATAAAGGAAGAAGCTGGAGTGAACGCGTAACCGCGTTCATTCTAGCTTCTAAATACGAATAGAGAAATTTACTTGGAAGTGAGAGTCATGCGAACCCGCCGTTTAGGCCAAACGCTTTTTTCACAACCTTTTTTAGGAGAGATCTCAATGAATCTAACAATACAAGAAATTGCACAAGCCGTGGGCAGCGAATGCTCTGCACTGACAAAGATTACCAATGTCGAATTTGACAGCCGGAAGATAACCGAAGGAAGTTTATTCGTTCCTCTTGCTGGTACGCGAGATGGACATGAATTTATCCAGCAAGCGATCACAAACGGAGCATCTGCTTCATTTTGGAGCTTGCCTGTTGAACAAGCTCCAAAAGATTTTCCAGTTATTCCTGTAGCAGATCCTTTGAAAGCCATGCAGCAATTGGCAACCTATTACTTGGAAAAAGTAGGCGCAGAAGTCGTTGCAATTACAGGAAGCAATGGTAAAACCACCACGAAAGATCTAACCGCGTCTGTCTTGTCTGAAAAATACAAAACATATAAGACGCAAGGAAATTACAACAATAATATTGGTCTTCCTTACACGATTTTGCACATGCCCCAAGATACAGAAAAGATCGTCTTGGAAATGGGCATGGATCACGCCAATGAAATCACGGAACTTTCACTTATGGCTCAACCAAAAGCTGCAGCAATCACAATGATCGGTGAAGCACACATAGAAAATCTTGGGTCGAGAGAAGGAATCGCTAAAGCCAAAATGGAAATCACTGACGGACTTGTACCAGACGGATTACTCGTTGTGCCCGCAGATGAACCGTTGCTGACACCTTTAACGGCAACATTAGTACAAACAGTCACAACATTCGGTATTGGAAATGGCGATGTTCATGCGGAAGTGACAGCAAAAGGAAAAGCACAAACCGATTTTGTAGTAGAAGGAGAAACATTTACGATCCCGCTGCCTGGAAGTTATAATGTAACGAATGCTTTGATTGCGTATACGATCGGGCGCTTCTTTGGACTGTCCATACCTGAGATACGCCAAGGGCTCGCCCATGTTTCTATCACTCAAAACAGAACCGAATGGCTAACGGCAGGAAATGGTGCAGCTATTTTGAGCGATGTCTATAATGCAAATCCAACAGCCATGGGACTGGTATTAGATACTTTTAAAAATCTGCCAACAAAAGGACGCAGAATCGCTGTGTTAGCAGATATGCTGGAATTAGGGAAAGAGTCTTTAAATATGCATGCGCAAATGAGTGAACATATCGATCCTGAGAAATTCGCCATGATTTTCCTTTATGGGGAACAAATGCATGCACTAAAAGAAGAATTGAACCAAAAATACCCCCAACTACCTGTGTTCTATTTTGAAAAAGAAAAGAATAAATTGATTGATGCTGTAAAACAAAATCTTGAAGCAACAGATAGTATTATGCTAAAAGGCAGCAACAGCATGGGCTTATTTGAAGTGGTAGAACAGCTTCAGCAAATGAAATAAAAATCTGTAAACTTGCAGAAAACGAAAAACTATGTTAGAATAACCTATTGCCGAAAGATGAAGAGAAATTGGACTGGTTTTGCCATAGAAACAACTTGTTGAAGCCAGATGTCATAATAATGATAAAGCTGAACGCGACCCGTTTGGCTTTTCTAATGCCTAAACTTCGCAAAGTGATTTTTCGGTGGTGCCACAGGGGCTAAGAATGGATAAAAACGTGCGTGGCCACTGTCAAAAAGAAACAATACACTTTGACCGAACAAATCGACGGGGTAGCAAAAAAGCTACATCCTCAGTTAACAACCATATAGGAGGATTCATTTGAAATTTAAAGAACTAGAATTATCACCAGAATTGTTGAAATCAGTCGAACGCGCTGGTTTTGAAGAAGCAACACCTATCCAATCAGAAACGATTCCACTAGCATTAGCTGGAAAAGACGTTATTGGACAAGCACAGACAGGTACAGGGAAAACAGCTGCATTTGGATTACCAATGTTAGAAAAAATCGATCCAGATCGTCACGAATTACAAGGTTTAGTTATCGCACCAACACGTGAATTAGCTATCCAAACACAAGAAGAATTATATCGTTTAGGGCGCGACAAAAAAGTACGTGTACAAGCCGTTTACGGCGGAGCAGATATTGGCCGTCAGATCCGTGGCTTGAAAGATCGTCCACATATCGTTGTGGGTACACCAGGACGTATGCTTGACCACATCAACCGCCACACATTGAAACTTGGAACCGTTCAAACATTAGTTTTGGATGAAGCAGATGAAATGTTGAATATGGGCTTCTTGGAAGATATCGAAAAAATCATTTCACAAGTTCCTGATCAAAGACAAACATTACTTTTCTCAGCAACGATGCCGCCAGCTATCAAGAATATTGGCGTTAAATTCATGAAAAATCCACATCATGTGAAGATCAAAGCGAAAGAAATGACAGCTGACTTGATCGATCAATACTATGTCCGCGCAAAAGAATACGAAAAATTCGATATCATGACTCGCTTGTTTGATGTTCAAACACCTGAACTAACAATCGTCTTCGGACGTACAAAACGCCGTGTAGACGAATTGGCACGCGGATTAGAAGCACGCGGTTACCGTGCAGAAGGAATCCATGGCGATTTGTCTCAACAAAAACGAATGAGCGTATTGCGTTCATTTAAGAGCGGTCATTTAGATATCCTTGTAGCGACAGACGTTGCTGCACGTGGATTAGATATTTCAGGTGTCACTCATGTGTACAACTATGATATCCCTCAAGATCCAGAAAGCTACGTTCACCGTATCGGACGTACAGGCCGTGCCGGAAAAGGCGGTATGTCTGTGACTTTCGTTACACCAAATGAAATGGACTACTTGCATGTGATTGAAAACTTGACGAAAAAACGGATGACGACTTTACGTCCACCAACCGAAAAAGAAGCATTCAAAGGTCAATTAGGTGCTGCAGTTGAACAAATCGAAACAAAACTTGCAGAAAATGGTCTAGATAAATACCTGCAAACAGCAGATAAATTATTAGAAGAATATTCTGCACAAGATTTAGTTGCACTTTTGCTAAAAACGACAGCAAAAGATCCAGCTGATGCAGTGCCAGTGAAGATCACACCAGAACGCCCATTGCCAATGCAGAAAAAAGGATACAATAAAAATGGCAAACGTGGTGGCGGAAACAACCGTAATCGTCGTGACGGCGGTAATTATCGTGGAAACAAATCAAAAGGCGGTTATAGCAAAAACAATAACAGCCAAAAAGATGGCGGTAAACGTCACAATGATAAAAAACGCGGATTTGTAATCCGTTCAAATAACGATTAAACATAAAATGAAAGTTTCTCTTTTTTAAGAGAAACTTTCATTTTTGTTATTTGTGGACTTATTTGTGGCAAAATGGTTATAATTTGGTAGAATGAGAGTGTTCTAAATTTATTGAAAAGAGAAAAGCATATGATAAAAGGAATTGGGATCGATGCAGTCGAACTTCCTAGGATCACTCGGCTGATCGAAGAAAAACCAAAATTCATTGCACGAATCTTGACCTCTGATGAAATGAAACTATTCCAGTCCTTGCCTTTTCATCGCCAAGTAGAATTTTTAGGCGGGCGTTACGCTTGCAAAGAGGCTTTCTCTAAAGCTTGGGGAACTGGGATCGGAAAAGTTACCTTTCAAGATGTCGAGATTTTAAAAAATGAAAATGGTCAGCCTGTTGTGACGCGTTCACCTCATGAAGGCAATGTATGGGTCAGTATTACTCATACAAATGAAACAGCTTTTGCACAAATTATTTTGGAAGACTAGAAAGAAGGAAAAACGATGGTTGTCGCTTGGCACCGCCCAACGAAAGCAGTGATACATAAAAAAGCTATAACTGAAAATGTAGCAAATGAAGTTGCAAGACTTCCGCAAGGAAAAGAATTGTTTGCAGTAGTAAAAGCGAACGGATACGGTCATGGAGCTATTGAAACAGCTGAGGCAGCAGTTGCAGGTGGAGCTTCGGGCTTTTGTGTTTCAAATTTAGATGAAGGAGTCGAGTTGAGAGAAGCTGGATTTACTCAGCCCATCCTTATCTTGAATATGGTTCCTTACGACGCACTGACTGTAGCTGTTGCTCATGATTTATCAGTAACTGCAGGTACACGGGAATGGTTGCAGGCAGCAGCTGCTGTTTTAGAGAAAAGTAAGCTAGAGACGCCTCTTTCGATTCATCTAAAAGCAGACACTGGGATGGGTCGTATCGGATTTTGTACACCTGAAGAAGTAAAAGAGGCAGCTGCATTCATCAAAGAAAGTCGTGTATTAGAATGGGAAGGTTTATTTACCCATTTTTCTACAGCAGATCAGGCAGATGATACATATTGGAATCTGCAAAAAGAACGCTTTATAGAAGTGCTGAAAAAACTTCCCGAACTTCCTCGATATATACATGTCAGCAATAGTGCAACGGCTTTATGGCATGATGAAACAATCGGCAATATGATTCGTTATGGAGTAGCAATGTACGGACTTAATCCCTCTGGGCACGCACTACCGGAAGTTTATCCATTGCAGCCAGCACTTGAGCTGGTTTCTGAATTGATTCAAGTCAAAAAACTCCCAGCAGGTGAAGGAATCGGCTATGGAGAAACATATATCACTCCTGAAGCAGAGTGGATCGGAACGATACCGATCGGTTATGCAGATGGCTGGCCACGAAAGATGCAGGGTTTTTCTCTATTGGTAGAAGGGAACTACTGTGAAACGATTGGGCGTGTATGTATGGATCAACTGATGATCCGATTGCCTCAAGAATTTCCTGTCGGAACAAAAGTGACGCTTATCGGCAAAAATGCAGACAAAGAAATCACTATGCAGGATATAGCAGATCAATTAGGTACGATCCACTATGAAGTGGCTTGCGGATTAGGACAGCGGATACCAAGAGAATATCAAGAATAAGGAGGATCCTATGGTAAAAAGAGGAGATATTTATTTTGCTGATCTTTCTCCAGTCGTGGGATCGGAGCAAGGCGGAACACGCCCAGTTTTGGTTATTCAAAATAATCTAGGTAACCATTTTAGCCCGACGATCATTGTTGCGGCCATAACGGCAAAAATGGCTAAACCTAAGCTTCCGACTCATATTGGGATCAAAGCTACTGGAACAGGAATAGAAAGAGACTCCGTTATCCTGTTGGAGCAGATCAGAACGATCGATAAATCAAGATTGAAAGAAAAGGTCTGCCATTTGGATCGACCCATTATGGCAGAAGTTGACCGAGCATTGAAAATTAGTGTGGGTATCGAAGCACTGACTCCTGTTACTAAATAAATATAGCGAAGTAACCATGCAGCCTTTACATATAAAAAAGGACCAGCTGTGCGTAAAAAAAGATACGTCTGCTTCTAGTACCAGCATTTCTGCTAGAAGAAGCGAACGTATCTTTTTTGATGATCCAAGGAGTGGTCCATGCGCCCTCCTCCTTTACATTACAGCCAGACTTGGATTACCAGCTGGCTTTTTTTACTCCTGGAATCAAACCTTTATGTGCTAATTCACGGAATTTTATACGGGACATCCCGAATTTACGCATGTATCCGCGAGGGCGTCCATCGATCAAATCACGATTTTTCAATCGTTCTGGACGAGCATCTAAAGGAAGTTTGCGTAAGCCTTCGTAATCTTTTTGCGCTTTTAATTCCTGGCGTAAAGCAGCATAGCGTTCAATCGTTTCTTGCTGTTTTTTTGCTTTGGCAATCTTTGATTTTTTAGCCATCAACAAATTCCTCCAATTATTTTTTATTAGCGTAAATCGTAATCTTTACGCTTTTAGATAAATAATTTAACACGTTTCGCGAAAAAAGACAATTATTTTGTTTTGAATCATGCGCCAAAACGAAAAGACATTTTTTTTGTCAAAATAAAGGCATAAACGTAAACTTAAAGAAAAAGGGAGATGGTGACCATGCGAAGATTTGCAATTAACGGTTACGGAGAAGCACAAGATGTTTTTGAAGAAATCGATGCTCATCCCAGAGAAGTCGGTTCTGGACATGTTCGTGTAGAAATAAAAGCATTCAGTGTGAATCCTTATGATGTTGCCTTGCGTTTAGGAGAAATGAAAGAGATACGAACATTGAAATTCCCTTATGTACCAGGTAATGATGGCGCTGGTATTGTGACAGAGATTGGTTCAGATGTCACAACTGTTCATGTAGGTGATCGAGTAGCTGTCCATGCAGTCGGCGGGACTTACGGAGAAGAAGTCGTGTTGCCATCAGCAAAAGTAGCAAAAATTCCAGATAAAATGAGTTGGGAAGAAGCAGCCGGAATGGTCACGCCAGGAATTACGGCTTATAATCTAATCAACCATTTGACGGAGATCCAGCCGACAGATACTGTAATGATACTAGGAGCATCAGGTGCGGTCGGGTCAAGTCTGATCCAGCTTCTCCATGAAAAGGGAATCCGAATCTTAACCAGTGCATCCAGTAAAAATGAGGAAAAGATAAAAAAATTAGGAGCTTCAGCATTTGCTGCTTATGATAAAACAAATCCAGGTCTGCAATTTGCTGATCAGGCAGACCTTGTAATCGATGCAACGAAAGGAAGTATCAAAGGAGAAACCGGCATCCAGATCATGAAACCAGGCGGCAGGTATGTTGCATTAAATGACCTCCCAGATCTAGATTTGCGGCAAAAAAAGGAAGGCTTTTATGAATCGTTTGTTCCAAGAAAGGAATATCTAGATGCAGAAGCCTTTGCTGGCATAATCAAAGCCTACCAAAAAGGAGCCTTTCATGTTTTTATTTCAATGAATCTGTCTGCTTCACTTAAGCATGTCATCCAAGCACATCAGCTAGTTGAAGGACATCCTCCTGCTGGGAAAATCATCCTGTCATTCGAAAAATAAGAAATACAGGAATAAAAAACGAAAAAAGCTGAAACATTTTTGTAGGGGCAAAGACAAAAAATGTTTTAGCTTTTTTGCGTATACGTATAATAGATAAAAACTTTGGCATAAAATTATCTTTCCCTTTTATTTCATGATAAAGTAAAGGCTGTAATCCTTAATTATTTCTCAATATGTAAGAGATTACAATGAGACAATTGCCGTGATATGTCCAAAAATTCGACTTTTTTGAAAAAAGCCGATTGAAAAAAGTATGAAATACATGGTAAAGTAATTCAGCTGAAAAAAGAAGAAGGGGGAGAACTATGCAGTCAATCAAAAATACGCTTCGATTATATTTGCTTGACTGGAAACGGATTTTCAAAAACCCGATTGCAACACTTCTGATCATCGCGATCATGATCATCCCTTCGCTATATGCGTGGTTTAACATCAAAGCATTATGGGATCCATATGGAAATACTGGAGAGCTGCCAATTGCTGTTTACAGTGCAGACAAGCCAGCAGAGTTTCAAGGTAAAGAAGTGGCCATTGGGGAGCAAGTCATCGAATCGCTTCATAAAAATAAACAATTAGGATGGCAATTCGTTGATTCAAAAGAACAATTAGAAGACGGAGTCCGTTCCGGAAAGTATTACGCAGGTATTTACTTGCCAAAGGATTTCTCAGAAGATCTGCTGAGTTTTACTAGTGGTGATATCAAGAAACCAAAAATCGAATATACGGTAAATGAAAAAATCAATGCGATTGCACCGAAAATCACCGATAAAGGAGCAAGTTCGATCCAATCGCAAATCACAAATGAATTTATCAAAACAGCCAGTTCGACTTTATTGAAAGTATTCAATGAGATAGGTTACGACATCGATACGAACCTAGTAAGTATCAATAAAGTCAAAGATATGATTTTATCAACAGATGAAAATTTGGACACGATCGACGGCTACACAAAACAAGTCCTCGAATTACAAAGTCAACTACCTGAAATCAAGGAAAAACTGAATAAAGCAAATGAATTCGTGGATTACATCCCTAAAGTAGATGAGATGGGTGAAAAAGTCGTTGCATTGAATGACAAAATGCCTGAGTTGAAAGACCAAGCAAAAATCATCCTTGATTTGCAAGAAAAAATCCCAGAGATCCAAAATGCCGGTAAACAACTAGCAGAGATCGACGGCGATTTTGCTTCGATCCAAGAGACAATGAACCAAGGAATCGATGAAGCAAAACAAGGCTTGACGATCATCCAACAAGTACAGGATATCTTGCCAGATGTGAAAAATTTAGAAAATCAGGCAAGTGATCTAGCAAACCAAACAAAATCAGGTGCCTCTCAGCTGAAAGATGCGATACCAAGCATCACAAACAGCGTAGATGTCACATTGAAGTCAATTGGACAAGTGGCAACAACGACAGGTTCGCTAATTGACTCTATCCAGGTTGGAACTGAATTAACGGATGAGCAAAAACAAGCAATACAAACTATCATTGATGGTATTCCACAGCAACAAGCTACGATTGACAAATTGATTCAGTTTTTGACTGAGTTACAGAATAACGCCGGTAATGATAAATTACAGGGAATTATTGACAAATTGACTCAAGGCAAAACGTTATTGGATGTATTAAAAAACGCCTTGAATACTGCTGTTCAGGCAGGAAGTATCAGTCAAGATCTCTTTAATGAGATAAAACAAGCAGTTTCTAATGTTAATAGTTTAATCAATGGTATTGATGTAAACAATGTCAGCTCTACCGTCACTTCTCTACTAGACCAAGTCATCGATACGATTGGGACTGCACAAGGGGCGCTAAGCAAAGCGGACCAGATCGATTTTGAATCTCTGCTAAGCTCAACGAAAGCAACTGTAACGAATGCAGTGGCAATTTTAGAAAAATATCAAAAAGAAATGCCTGCAATTGGACAAGAAATCCATGATGCCAATACAATGCTGAATGGAAATATGGATACCATCGTCAATGGCATCAATGAAGGGGCAGACCTATACAACAATGAATTACCGATTCTTCAGCAAAAATTAGGATTGGCCGCTGATTTTATCCAAAATGATTGGCCAGCACTAAAAAATGAAATCACCGGTACATTGACAACAGTAAATGAAAAAATGCCAGAGGTCGAAACAGCTGTGAACGCTGCTGCGGACTTGATCAACAATGACTGGCCAAATATCAAAGCTGGCATCCAAAAAGCAGCAGACGCGATCCGAAAAGGCGAACAAGAAGTCGATCTAGGCGAAGTCATCAAATTATTGAAACTAGATGCAACAAAAGAAAGTGACTTCTTTACACAACCTGTTGAGCTACAAACCAATGCGCTTTATCCAATCGCAAATAACGGTTCAGCTAGCACCCCGTTTTATACTGCACTATGTCTGTGGGTCGGCGCTGTTCTTCTTTCAAGTGTTGCTACGACAGAATACTATTTAGGAAAGAAAGACCGAAACAATTTTACGAAACGAGAACAATTCGTTGCTCGTATGCTGACATTTTTGACAATGGCGATTGCGCAAAGCTTGATCGTTACATTAGGGAATATTTTCTTACTAGGAGTATATGTCCAAAATCCGGTCTACAGCGTGTCATTTGCTGTCTTGATCGCCTTAGCGTTCATGATGATCGTCTATGTCTTGGCTGCATTATTCGATAATGTCGGTAAAGGGATCGCTATTATCATCTTAGTACTGTCGATCTCTGGCGGAGGCGGGAACTATCCGATCCAAGTCTCAGGGAAATTCTTCCAAATGATCAATCCGTTCTTGCCATTTACGCATGCGGTAAACTTGTTGCGGGAATCTGCAGGAGGCATTTACTGGCCAAATGCTACGAAAGCAATCTGGATCATGATCGGTTTGTTTGTTGTCTTTGGAATCGTAGGAACGGCAATCTATCCGTTCATCGAAGAAAAAATGACGAAATTCAAAGAAGCGGCGCATGAGAGCCATATTTTTCATTAAAAAAAGAGGTTGTGAAATCAGCGTTTTGACCTGAGTATTAGAGAAAAAAATGGAAAAATAGTTCCTCATATTTTGCCGTTTTTTGAGCTAATGCCGAGGGTCAGCTGATTGAACACCGTTTATCAAGAGGTTGTGACAACTGCGCTATGCTTAGAGTAGTAAGAATGATGGGTAGAAAGCAACCTTACATCTCTCTTTCAAAAGTTAAGATATCAAAAAGGATAGAACTTGATTTTCTAAGTCAAGTTCTATCCTTTTATTATAGAATTCAAAGAAAAAGCCCATAAAAAAATGTTAGATTTTTGCTGTATTAAAGTGTTTGAAAAAGCGCTTGATATTTTTCTGTTTTTTTCCAATTATTTTCTTAAAGTTTATTGACTTTTAAGGTCAGTGAGCGTACTATAACATCTTGTTTACTATAAATTTTCGACTATAAAACTTGAAGTAAAATTGTGTGTAAAGGAGTTTAGAAATTGGATTACTTAAAAAGGTTGTTAGTAGGTAAGCCTTTAAAATCTGCTGAAAATGATGAGCACAAATTAACCCGATTTGCTGCTTTGGCATTATTGTCGTCTGATGCGTTATCATCTATTGCATATGGTACGGAACAAATCGTTGTCGTTTTAGTCGCTTTGTCTGCTGCAGCCATCTGGTATTCGCTACCCATTGCCGCTTTTGTTATTATTTTATTGATTTCATTAACGCTATCATATCGTCAAATCATCCATGCTTATCCTCATGGCGGGGGAGCATATGTCGTCAGCAGTGAGAATCTTGGAAAGAATGCTGGCTTGATTTCCGGTGGCTCTTTATTGATCGACTACATGTTGACAGTAGCAGTATCTGTCTCAGCAGGTGCTGAAGCGATCACATCAGCGGTGCCAGCACTCTACGGTCATCAAGTCGCTATTTCTGTGACAATCGTTTTGCTACTGATGATGCTGAATCTTCGTGGGCTGAGGGAATCTGCATCGTTCCTATTATTTCCGGTGTACACATTTATCCTTGTGATCTCGTTACTGATCGTTGTTGGTTTATATAATATCGTGACAGGTGCTGTGCCATTGCAAGCTACTGCACTTCCAGGAGCGGCTGTGCCGGGTGTTTCTATCGCTTTGATTTTACGAGCATTTTCTTCTGGTTCTTCCTCTTTAACTGGGGTGGAGGCGATTAGTAATGCTGTACCATTCTTTAAGAAGCCAAGAGCAAAAAATGCCGCTGCTACGTTGACGATGATGGCATTGATCTTAGGTTTCTTCTTCGTGGGGATCACATTTATCAACTATTGGTATGGGATCGTTCCTGAAAAAGAAGTCACTGTTTTGTCTCAAATCGGTAAAGCTGTCTTTGGTCATGGTATTTTGTATTACGTCCTTCAATTTGCTACAGCGCTGATTTTAGCAGTTGCTGCCAATACCGGTTTTTCTGCTTTTCCAGTTCTTGCATACAATCTGGCAAAAGATAAATTCATGCCTCACATGTATCAAGATCGTGGGGATCGACTAGGCTATTCCAATGGGATTATCACACTAGCGCTAGGTTCGATCGTATTGCTGTTTATTTTCCATGGCTCAACAGAACGCTTGATTCCGTTATACTCTATCGGCGTGTTCATTCCATTTGCTTTATCTCAAACAGGGATGGTCGTCAAATGGAAAAAAGAAGGAAAAAGATGGTTAAGCAAATCGATTGCCAATATTACAGGTGCGTTCATCTCATATGCAATCATTGCGATTTTGTTTGTCTATCGGTTAGGGGACATTTGGCCTTTCTTCATCATTATGCCAATCGTTATGTTCATTTTTTATAAGATCCATGATCATTATAAAAAAGTAGCAGAACAGCTTCGTTTAGAAAATGATGCAAAACTACATGATTATGACGGGAATACCGTTCTTGTATTAGTCGGGAATGTGACACGGGTAAATATCGGTGCGTTGAATTACGCACGTTCGATCGGTGATTATGTCGTTGCGATGCATGTTTCACTAGATGAAGATGTCGAAAAAGAAAAAGAAATCGAAGCAGAATTTAAAAAGCATTTCCCAGATGTCCGTTTTTCAATCGTCCACTCTTCTTATCGCTCGATTGAAAATCCAATTATCCGTTATGTAGATATCGTAAGTAAAAATGCAGCGAAACAAAACTATACAACTACTGTGTTGATTCCTCAATTTGTACCAAACAGACGCTGGCAGAATATTCTCCATAACCAAACAAGTTTGCGGTTAAGATTGCGATTGTCTTGGCGTGAAAATATCGTTGTCAGCACCTATAGCTACCATTTGAAGAAATAAACCAAGTTTTAAAATCAAAAACAGACCCTCTAGCTCTTAATTGAAGCTAGAGGGTCTGTTTTGTCTTATTCTCAGCTAAAGGTGCCCTCTATAAGCCATTAAAGATGGGAACAGCGTATGAAATGTTATTATTCTTCCTATTTAGCTGTAAAACATTTTGATTTTGATGTCTTGATCATAATTTCCGAATCCTTTGCCAAATAATGTACAGCCTCCTATATTTTCAGCTTCTTCCTTTACCTCGACTCTTAAGTGCCATGTGTCTTCATAAGTAGAAATCTCAGCCTCGTCAAGTGACCATTTTTTGTTACCATAACTCAGTGCCATTTTTAATTGGTGATTCACAAACCCAACGGTCTAAGCAAGTATCAAATCGATAGTGAACATGAATGACAGGAGACGAAAGAGGCAATCATTTTTGAGGCAGTAGAAGACTTGACGGCCAAAATCAGTTTTGAATAACCGTTACAAATCTTTCGTGCGTATCCTCAGGTTATTCAAGATATCAATCAAGTCACACTGCAACGAGGAACCTTCATGTATTGGTGTTGTTGCATAGACTCACAGGCTTTGGATTCGACCTTTGCTAAAGATGATACGTTGTTACCAATTACTTTACGTTTGGCTACCGCTAGTCGTAAAGGAGTAAGAAGTGAGCGTGGACAAAGATCCTCCCTAAAAAGGGGTCTTTTTCTCTATGTAAAAAAGAGGAAAAGTTTGCTGAATTTAAGTGCTTTATTGTATTTTTTGACGTACTTAATCAAGTACGCTATAATTATATCAGAAAAAGGAGGAGAGACAATGGCTAATACAACGATGAATCCTAGCACTGCTCGTAAAAATTTTTATCAGTTATTGAAAGAGGTAAATGAAAATCATACTGAAATCGAGATTATTAGTGATCGTAGTGGAAACAATGCTGTATTGATTGGGCTAGAAGACTGGAGAGCGATTCAAGAAACCCTTTTTCTTGAGCAAACAGGTACTTTAGATAAAGTACGAGACCGCGAAAAAGACGACAGTGGCTTTACGAATATCGATGATATTGATTGGGAAGCTCTTTGATGAGTAACTATACAGTCGCAATCAAAAACTCTGCGAAAGTGGATTTAAGAAAAATCAAGCAAACGAATTTAAAGAAACAATTTGAAGAAGTGATTCAGACATTGAAGGAAGATCCATATATGCCCACGCAGTCTTTTGAAAAGCTGAGACCTACACATGAAGGCAGATATTCACGCAGGCTGAATAGACAGCATCGAGTGGTTTACAAAGTTGATGAGGAAAATAAAGTTGCGGAAATTTATTCTGCCTGGACACATTATGAGTGAAGTGAGAAGAGCCAACCTTTTTAGATAGTTCACAAAGAGTCTCCCCAAAAAGGAGACTCTTTTTTTGTTCTAAAACCAACCTTCTTGGATTTATTGCATGATTTCTTTAATTTGTTCCTATATCTCCACCTTTGAAGGGTCATTGTTTGAGTTTAGGAATGGAATGTTGACGGGTTTATGTAAAACAAGGAGGAAGAAGTGTGACAAGGAAAATCAGTAAAATTGGAGCATCGTTGTTAGTGTTGGCAGTGGCAACGACCATCGATTATCGCCAAAGTGAGGCGAAGACAATTGGAAATGTCGTTTATCGAGAAACAGCCAAAAGTATGTTGAAAAAAGCAATGGACAATCAACCGGAGTCGTCTTATTGGTTCCCAGAGGATTCGTTGGCATGGTCTTTTGGAAAAGATACAGATACGAAATACAATACCAGTGTCGTTCCTTTAGCAGAGCGGGTATCCAAAGCGACATTGCCGAACATGAATGTTACTCAAACGGAAGAAGTCAAAGTCGTGGCGCTTTCGGCCATGAATAGCAGTATCAACGGCAATGCATCACGAGGGATCGATATCTTTTACGCCAATGTCTTTTCTTATTGGCAATATATCGATCAATTGGTTTACGGGGGTGCTCTTCTGGTGAAGGATCATCGTATCGCCAAGTCTAGTTGCGACGGATGCAGTCCATAAGAATCGTGTACCGGTTTTAGGAACCGCAAACCTCCCATGGCGAGAAGCTGGAATGGCTAGATATGTTTTTAGCCAAGGATGAGGATGGCAAGTTCCCGATTGTGTAAAAGATGATCGAAGTTACCGATACGGCAGTCACCAGTTTTGATGATGCAGCTGAAGGCATCGAACAATCGAGGACTGATGGAAAAGGCTTAAATGAAAGCCACGCCAAAGGATGTAAGAATTGATGCCCAATTCAAAGAACAAGCAGACGAGTATTTAGAGATCATGTGGTATGAATTCCATGACGAGTGATGGGAAAATGGATTGGCAAAATGCCTTAGCGGATAAGAAAAAAACTTAGTCGGTGGATGCAGAGATGAACCCGTTGGCAGTATGAAGCTGGAGTATACGGAATGGATAAATAGCTAAGAAAAGCAACTCTTTGCCCATAAGGAGGGAAGAATCAGAGTGGATTATTGCCTTAAAAAATGACAGAACTAAAAAAGCCTTTGCGACCAACAAATGGTCGCAGAAGCTTTTGTTTTTTACAATAACATCAGCGTGATGTACGGCTGGCTGGATCTAGCCGTCTTTCCAAAATACCTAAAAGCCAGTCCGTGATAATCGCCATTAATGCAGTTGGCAATGCACCTGCTAAAATAATCGATGTGCCATCTGTTGCATTGGTTCCTCGGATAATGATATCTCCAAGACCACCAGCACCGACGAATGCACCGATCGCGGTTATCCCGATGGCAACAACTAACGCGTTTCTTATGCCTGCCATGATAACAGAAACAGAGAGTGGTAACTCTACCATGAATAGTCGTTGTCTAGCAGTCATCCCCATGCCTTTGCCGACATCAAGGATGTTTTTGTCTACTTGGATCATCCCGGTATACGTATTCTTGATGATCGGTAAAAGGGAATACAAAAATACAGTAACAATCACGACATTGACTCCCAGGCCTAATCCAATGATTAAAATGGAGATCATGGCTAGAGAAGGGATCGTCTGGATGATATTCGCCAAACGAATCACCCAGTTTGCTAATTTACGTCTCCTAGAAATCATGATCCCAACCGGAATCCCGACAACTGCTGCAAAGAGGACACCATAGATAGAAATCAGGAAGTGACGGATAAATTGTGCAAAGATATAGGAGCCATTTTCCTGGAAATAATAGAAAAATTGTTGAAAGACATTCATTTTATCCAATTGCTTCACTTCCCTTCAAAATAGTGGTTTTCTTGTAAGAAACGTTGTGCTACTACTGATGGTTCCACTAGATTATTATCTGCTTCGTAGTTCAATTCCTGCATTTTTTCCGTACTGATGGTATGACCTAACTTATTTAAGGCTTCTTTTAAATGAGGCGTATCAGCTAATATCTTGTTGTCTACAACTGGAGCAGCATCATATGGTGGGAAGAATTGACGATCATCTTCCAACATGACTAGATCATAACTGGCGATCCGTCCATCCGTAGAGTAGCCAAGAACAATATCCATTTTTCCTGCTTCGACTGCGTCATAAACAAGTCCAATCTGCATAGGTAATATCGAATTGAAGGAGAAGCCATAAGTTTCTTGGAAGCCGTCATAACCGTCTCCTTTACGATTGATCCAAGAAGTATCTACACCAGCTACTAATTCATCCGCTACATTTTTCAGATCGCTGACTTTAGATAGATGGTATTTTTGTGCGGTGTCTTTTCGAACAAGAAAGACATACGTATTTTCAAAACCATAGGACGGGAACCACGTTTGATCGTATCTTTTCTCAAATTCATCTTTCACGGTAGCAAACGCTTTTTTCGGATCTTTTTCAGGAGGAAGGTTCAATGTAGTCGTTAAATCTGTTCCTGTGTAGCGAGCCGCTGAAATTGAAGCATCTCCGTTCACCATCGCTTGATGGTTGATAGTTGTGGTAGCCAGATTGTTGATGATTGCGGTATTTTTATCTGTATAATGTTCAACCATTCCGGCAACTAGGCTTGCTAAGATCTGTGCTTCTGAAGTGATTCCACCTGTGATCGAAATGGTGTCTTCATCTGTATTGCTGGCAAGACCAGGGAAGGAACAACTCGCAAGTATAAGAAGAGAGAAAAGAACCATGGTCATTTTTAGTATACGTTTCATTCTTCATTCTCCTCTCTAAGTGCGATCGGTGTCAGCCGGTTTTCCAAGAGACCTAGAAGCCAATCAGCCAATAGTGCTAAAATTGTTACAGGGATCGTACCTGCCAAAATGAGATCTGGTTGGTAATTATTCAGTCCACTAAAAATCAAATCGCCTAAACCACCAGCGCCGATATAAGAGGCAAGTGTAGCCCATGCAATCACGTAAACGGCAGCTAAACGAATACCAGCCATGATCGTTGGCATAGCAATGGGCAATTCAACGGAAAAAATGGATTGGAACTCAGTCATTCCCATGCCTTTTGCCACATCCCGATAATTCCAATCGACATTTTTCATCCCAATGTACGTATTACGTAAAATCGGCAATAATGAATAAATAAAGAGTGCGATAATCGCAGGTAATTTACCTACGCCAAATAGCGGGATCATCAATGCCAATAAAGCAAGAGAAGGGATTGTCTGCAAGGCACTGGTTAAGCCAATCACAATCGTGGCAGCTTTTGGAAAACGTGTCAGTAAGACACCAAGCGGTACAGCAATGATGATACCAATGATCAAAGCAAGTCCCGAAATATAAAGATGTTCAAAACCTTTTGAGAGAATTTCTGAACCGTGCTGATGAAAAAACTGCTGCATAGGTCAGACCTCCTTAGATTCTTCAGGAGTAGCTGACTCTGCAACATCAGTAGTTGCGGGATCTTCTCCCCAAATCACATCGTAGACGATATCCACTAATGATGCACGAGTCAGGATACCTACGACTTTGTTCTGTTCATCAACGACCGGCACGTATTTCAGTCCGCGTTTTAAAATGCGTTGCAAGGTATCACGAAGATAGGCGGATTCTTTTACGTAAAAAACATGTTTATTCAAAATGTCGCCGACACTGGATACTTTTCCTCGCTTTTTATTCAACGTTTCTACATCGATAAATCCTTTTAATACATTCGAATTATCGGTAACTAACAACGTATCTACACGTTTTTCCCTCATCAGTTTGATTGCTTCTTGTAATGATTTTTCCGGTGTAATCGTGATTGCTGTATTTAGCATAACTTCTCCGACTCTTGTCGCATTTGGCTTGGCTTGTAGTAGGCGATCTTCTCCAATCAACTCTTCTACGAAATCGTTTGCAGGATGACGTAAAATATTTTCTGGTGTATCAAATTGGATCACACGGCCTTCACTCATGATGGCGATACGGCTTGCTAGCTTAATCGCTTCATCCATGTCATGGGTTACAAATACGATCGTTTTTCCCAAACGCTCTTGTAAATCTTTGACAAGGTCTTGCAAAGAATCACGAGTGATGGGATCAAGCGCACCGAATGGCTCGTCCATCAAGATGATATCTTGATTCGCTGCAAGGGCACGAACGACTCCAATACGCTGCTGCTGCCCACCAGATAATTCATGTGGGTAGCGATCTAACATCTCACGGGGCAATTCCACAAGATCAATCATTTTTTCAGCTGTTTTATTCCGTTCTTCTTGACTGACTTTCAACAATTTTTGGACAAGAGTGATATTTTCACGGATCGTCATGTGAGGCATCAATCCAATACTTTGGATAACATAGCCGATCTGACGTCGCAATTCCACTGGATCAATTTCTTGGATGGATTTTCCATCAATCAAAATTTTCCCTTGTGTTGGATCAGTCATTCGGTTGATCATCCGCATCGTCGTCGTTTTTCCGCTTCCGCTCGTACCGATAAAACAAATGAACTCACCCTTTTCAAATGAAAGATTGACGTCCTCTACAGCGACTTTTCCACCTTTATAAATTTTTGACACATTTTGAAATTCAATCATGGTGCCACCTCTTTTTCTATTTTCAATGAAGAACTATCTATTACTAGTATGCCTAAAACAATGAAAAAATACAAATAGGGTAGTTTTTTTATTTAGGAAAACAAAAAATAGAAGTGAAAAAGTGCTGATTTTGCCAACAGAACGAAAAACATGATAGAATGATGAAGCACATGATAGAAAGTGAGTGACGATATGTTAACAACAGAAGATTTTGATTTTGACTTGCCGGAAGAATTAATCGCACAAACACCATTAAAAGACCGCGATCATTCTCGTTTACTTGTTTTGGATCGGAAAACTGGAGAGATGGAAGATAAACATTTCCATGAAATCATTGAAGAGTTACAGCCTGGTGATGCGCTAGTTATGAATAATACACGAGTTCTGCCTGCTCGTTTATATGGAGAAAAACCAGATACTGGTGCGCATTTAGAAGTCCTTCTTCTAACGAATACACAAGGAGATACGTGGGAGACATTGATCAAACCTGCGAAACGTGCCAAAGTTGGGACAAGAATCTCTTTTGGTGATGGCAGATTGCAAGCAGTAGTGAAAGAAGAATTGGAACACGGCGGACGGATCATTGACTTTGAGTATGAAGGAATTTTTCTAGAGATTCTTGAATCATTGGGAGAAATGCCATTGCCTCCATATATCAAAGAACGTCTGGAAGACCCAGATCGCTATCAAACTGTCTATGCGAAAGAAAATGGTTCTGCTGCAGCGCCAACAGCTGGATTGCATTTTACGAAAGAATTACTTGATGAGATCGAAGCAAAGGGTGTTGAATTAGTCTATCTGACACTACATGTAGGGTTAGGTACATTCCGACCTGTCAGCGTAGATAAAATTGAAGAACACCATATGCATAGTGAATTCTACCGTTTGACGGAAGAAGCAGCTGAGCGATTGAACCAAGTACGTAAAAATGGCGGGAAAATCGTGGCTGTCGGAACAACTTCAATTCGAACATTAGAAACGATTGGAACGAAATTTAATGGAGAAATCAAAGCAGACAGCGGATGGACTGATATTTTCATTACGCCTGGCTATGAATTCAAAGTGGTAGAAGCTTTCTCAACTAATTTCCATTTGCCAAAATCGACTTTAGTCATGTTAGTTAGTGCCTTTGCAGGAAGAGAATTGACTTTATCTGCTTACCAGCATGCGATTGAAGAGCGCTATCGTTTCTTTAGTTTTGGAGATGCGATGTTCGTGAAATAAGGTTATGAAAAACCGCTAGTTTTGAATAACAAAAAAGCTTTACAAAGATTTTATGACAAAGAAAAAGCCGAGCTCTCGATAAGCTCGGCTTTCTTGTACCTCGGAAGGATTCAAATAAACAGAAATGATTGTAACTTTCCATCATACATGCAAAGCACGGTGTTGAATTTCTTCATGTTAAACAAAAATTTTGTTTTCGTTACATCTTCAACATTTGAAACATCTCTTGTTCCTATTCAATTTTCAGACGTTTACGTTATTCAATTGTTACGTATCGCATTACTTCTTGTTTCGGATACTTCGTGATCCAAACATCCATACGCATTCACTATTTATAGGTTTGTACTCTACACGCATGTCTGGGTGAAACCTGTACTTCTAACAACTTTGTTTGCTTACACTGTTCTATCGAGAAATTCTTCTGTCTATTTGACGGTATCCTCCTTCCTTACATCTATATAATAGCATCCTTTGGTAGCGTTTGCAAATATAAGCACTTTAAATTTTACGCTT
The DNA here is from genome assembly GCF_030910025.2 of Enterococcus sp. SB12. Classification (NCBI taxonomy): domain Bacteria; kingdom Bacillati; phylum Bacillota; class Bacilli; order Lactobacillales; family Enterococcaceae; genus Enterococcus; species Enterococcus sp. SB12. The sequence continues at coordinate 195,619 of NZ_CP175675.1, forward strand.
TCTTAACAAATAATCGATAAGCCCTTTATTTGAAGTAAATAAAAAAAGGATGTTATAGTAAAATAAGTACCTTTTTTTGTACGAAGATTTTAAAGGAGGAATAGGATGGAAGAATACAAGCAGACAATAGAAGAAGTAAAGAAGGTAACAGAAGCAGATCCAGATACTGGGTTGTCTTCACAAGAAGTGGATGAACGGCGAAAAAAGCAGGGATTGAATAAATTCGATGAGGCGCCGAAAGAATCGATGATCAAAAAATTCTTTCGAAGCTTGTCCGATTTTACAACGATAATCCTTCTTGTAGCAGCGGTGATTTCCTTTTATACCGCATTTGCTACAGAACATGGGGATTTATTTGAAGGACTGCTGATCATCGCTATCGTTGTGATCAACTCGGTATTGGCGATTGTCCAAGAAGGAAACGCAGAAAAAGCACTGGAATCCTTGCAAGATATGAATAAACAAACGGCAACTGTCATACGAGACGGCAAAGTGACCACTGTTGAGTCAGAGCAACTGGTAGTGGGTGATATTCTTGTTTTAGAGTCCGGTGATGCTATTTCTGCCGATGCCCGTTTGATCGAAGCATCACAATTACGTGTAGAAGAATCGGCGTTGACTGGAGAAAGTGAAGCAGTTGAAAAAGATGCAGCATTTATTGCTGAAGAAGATGAGTCATTAGGTGACCAACTTAATATGGTATTTAAAGGATGTACGGTTGCTGCAGGTCGTGGGAAAGCGATCGTCACTGCCATTGGTATGGCTACAGAAATGGGTAAGATCGCGGATCTTTTGAACGAAAATACTATGCAAAAAACACCTTTACAGGTCCGATTGAATCAGCTAGGCAAACGAATCAGTATGATCGCTTTAGCGGCTGCGGCTTTAGTATTTGTGATTGGTGAACTGCAAGGAGAACCACTCCTTGAGATGTTCATGACTTCGATTTCCTTGGCTGTTGCAGCTGTACCGGAAACCTTGACTGTTATTGTTACGTTGACACTTGCATACGGTGTGCAGAAGATGGCGAGGAAACATGCGATCATCCGACAGTTGCCAGCAGTTGAAACGCTAGGAACCGCTAATGTTATCTGCTCAGACAAAACAGGAACGCTGACACAAAATGAAATGTGCGTCCGCCGGGTATGGAGCAAAGAAGATGAAGTAACGAATATCGAAGACTCAATGACGAACAGCGCGATGGAAATATTGAAAATGGCTGCACTATGTACAGATGTGACGGTCGAGCAAGAAGATGACGACCTTGTTATCAAAGGTAATCCAACAGAAGTAGCCATCGTTAGGGCTGTTGAAGAGAATTATCATACAAAAGCAGAATTAGAAGAAAAATATCCACGAGTAAACGAGCTTCCTTTTGATTCTGAACGAAAAATGATGACAACAGTTCACCAAATGGGCGAAAAATACATCTCAATCACCAAAGGAGCATTCGATGTTCTGGCTCCGCGCTTTAGTTCAGGCGATGTAGAACAAGCAGCTATCGTCAATGATCGCTTTGGTAAACGGGCACTGAGAGTGATTGCTGTTGGTTATGTTACTTATGACGAAGAACCGCAAGATATTTCTTCTGAAGCACTGGAAAAAGACTTACGTTTGATTGGTCTGATCGGAATGATCGATCCACCACGTCCAGAAAGTAAAGGAGCAATCAAGCGAGCGAAAAAGGCTGGCATCAAAACAGTCATGATCACTGGAGATCATGTGGTAACTGCCAGTGCCATAGCGAAAGAATTAGGTATCTTGAATGATCCGTCAGAAGCACTCTCAGGATCAGAACTGCATCAATTATCAGATGAAGAATTAGATGCGCGTGTCAAAGCTCTCTCTGTCTATGCTCGGGTAACGCCAGAAGACAAGATCCGGATCGTCAAATCTTGGCAACGTACGGGTGCAGTCGTAGCGATGACTGGGGATGGTGTGAATGATGCACCAGCGTTGAAAGCAAGTAACGTTGGGTGTGCCATGGGGATCACAGGGACAGATGTGGCGCAAAGTGCCGCAGATATGATTTTGACGGATGACAACTTTGCGACGATCGTAGACGCTGTCAGTCAAGGACGTTCGGTTTATCAGAATATTCGTAAAGCTATCAACTTTTTGCTAAGCTGTAATATTTCGGAGATCTTTATTGTTTTGATTGCGATGCTGTTAGGCTGGGGAGCGCCATTCACAGCTGTGCAACTACTGTTTGTCAATGTAGTTGCCGATGGTCTTCCAGGATTTGCTTTGGGAAGAGAACCAGCAGAACACGGCATCATGGATCAGCCTCCTATTCCGAAAAACGAAGGGATCTTTGCTCGAGGCTTGTTGCAAAAAATCGCCATAAACGCAGGAGTCTTCACCATCGTAACGCTGTTTGGTTACTATTTAGGTAGTTATGTCGATACTATTAGCCCATGGGTAGATGCAAGTCAGCATGTCGGTCAAACTGTTGCATTCTTGATCTTAGCTTATTCATCGATTTTGCATGTGTTCAATGTACGCAGCAGCCAATCGATCTTCAAAGTCAATTTAGCAACCAATAAAGCTTTGGTAGAAATGGCGTTACTGGCATTAGCTATTACAACGGCTGTTGCTTTGCTGCCGTTTACGCAAGAACTATTCGGCCTAGTACACATCAGTTTGAATCACTGGTTCTTGGTAGGGATTTTGTCTATCGTACCAATCGCGGTGAATGAACTGATCAAGTTCCATCGATTACCGGAAGCAGAAGAAGAGGAATGATTAACTGTTTCTAAGTTGATTTTCTTTTTACTGGAACTATACAAAAAGGAGGTGTGACATGAATGTTGTCACACCTCCTTTTTGCTAATGGGCTGAATGTTTCTTTTACTGCCTCTCGATAAACGGTGTTCTCCTGCCAACCCCTCGGTCACAAGTCACACTCTCTTTTAAATATCTTTTGGCAATTGTTCATAAAATGCTGCTTTTGTTGCAGAAATGTATGGGCTGAGCCATAGATAACCAATACCAGCAGTTGCTAATGCTAAGATATGCCAGCCGATAAATGAAAGATCTAACCAGAAAAGTTGTCCTTTATAACCATCCATCAATTTTCGACTTGCAGTGATCGTATCCAGTACTTTAGGTGTTTGTCCTGTTTCTTGGACGATATCGTAGTAGATAAAATAGCTTTGAGAATAAGAATAGCTTTTAATGATTCCAGGAATAACTAATAGCAAACCCCATAATGTTGTAAAGATCGAGATCAGCACAGCTAAGCCGATCACTCCGCCGATAAACAAACCTTTGAATCCACGAAATGCATCTTTGAATGGTTCGATCTGATCTTTTTGTCCACGTAAAATATCAAGATAAGTCCAAGAAATACCGCTCATGAACAAAGCGCTAATGATGCTGGAAATAATTCCGCCACCGCCTCCTGAACTACCGCCTCCTGAAGTTGTCGCATCTGAGACGCTCGCTGATCCATCATATATGGTGGTGGCAAATAAGATAATAGGAATCATAATAAGAAGAATAGCAGCAATACCAATCAATGTAGGGATTAGATTTAGTAAAACAGCTTGTCCCCAACGTCCTTTTAGACTCTCTTTTGCTTGGCGTTTTAATTCTGCAGAAGATTGCATGATTTTTCCCTCCTTTTCTTTAATAACACCAATATACCATGTATCAAAAAATATTTCTGTCATAATGTTTTTCTTTTTTTGTTATTCATAAAAAAAGGATAAAAAAAAGAATATTAAATAAAATAGAAGGAAGCCGAGGGAACTTGCAAAAAGCACTTGAAACGATTATGATGGTGGGAGTTGTCAAGATATTTTATATAGAAAGTAGGGAAATGAATGACGCAACCTGCCATTCGCTATCGTTTAATCAAGAAAGAAAAACATACTGGCGCGCGTTTAGGGGAATTGATCACGCCACACGGAACTTTCCCCACACCAATGTTCATGCCAGTAGGAACATTAGCTACAGTAAAAACAATGTCCCCAGAAGAGTTGAAAGAAATGGGTGCTGGCGTTATTTTAAGTAATACATATCATTTATGGCTACGCCCTGGTGAAGACTTAGTAGAAGAAGCTGGCGGACTGCATAAATTTATGAACTGGGATCAACCGATTTTAACAGATTCAGGCGGCTTTCAAGTTTTTTCATTAAGTGATATGCGGAATATCGAAGAAGAAGGCGTGCATTTCAAAAATCACTTGAACGGTTCGCGTATGTTTTTATCACCAGAAAAAGCAATCAACATCCAAAATAAATTGGGCTCTGATATCATGATGAGTTTTGACGAATGTCCACCATTCGATGAAAGTTACGACTACGTGAAAAAATCAGTAGAACGTACGTCTCGATGGGCAGAACGAGGATTGAAAGCTCATGCTAACCCAGACCGTCAAGGATTATTTGGAATCATCCAAGGAGCAGGATTTGAAGATCTTCGTCGTCAAAGCGCGAAAGATCTAGTCGGGATGGATTTCCCTGGTTACTCAATCGGCGGGTTATCTGTCGGGGAACCTAAATCAGAAATGAATCGTGTATTAGAATTCACTACACCGTTGATCCCCGAAAACAAACCACGTTACTTGATGGGTGTCGGTGCTGCTGATTCATTGATCGATGGTGTTATCCGTGGAGTAGACATGTTTGACTGTGTCTTGCCTACTCGAATCGCTCGAAATGGCACATGTATGACTTCTCAAGGCCGTCTAGTAGTGAAAAATGCGAAATATGCCCATGATTTCCGTCCAATTGATGAGAAATGTGATTGTTATACATGTAAAAACTATACACGTGCCTATATCCGCCATTTGATCAAATGTGATGAAACATTTGGGATTCGTTTGACTTCTTACCACAATTTATACTTCTTGTTGAATCTAATGAAACAAGTACGTCAAGCAATCATGGATGATAATTTGCTTGAATTTAGAGAAGCCTTTTTTGAAGAATACGGGTTTAATAAAGAAAACGCAAAAAGCTTCTAAAGGAAAATCTTTTAAAAATTAAGTAAAAAACTAGTGTTAGCAGCATTTTTCTGCTAAAGTGTTTTTTGTAGATACAGAATTAGTGAGGTGAAAAAAATGGGAACATTACCAATGCTTGTGATGTTTATCGCGCTATTAGCAATGTGGTTTTTTATGTCACGTTCGCAAAAAAAACAACAGCAAGAACGTCAAAACTTGTTGGATAGCATGAAACCAGGTGATTCAGTCGTAACTATCGGCGGATTACATGGAGTTGTTTCAGAAATCGACAATGACAAACGGACAGTTGTTTTAGACTGCGAAGGGATCTTCCTTGAGTACGATCGTGCAGCAATCAAAACGGTCAAACCAGGGACTGTCGTAACAAATGATGCAACGACTACTGTTGAAACAACAGAAGAACCAGCTGAGACAGTTGAAGTAAAAACTGAAACAACAGAAACGCTGGAAGAGACAGAAGAGAAGAAAGAAAAATAAGTATCAAAGCTTATTTAAAGACGAGGTAGGGCAGAAAGATGTCCTACCTCATTTTTTATTCAAAAAAGAAAGAGATAAGAGTATAGGATATATTGCTCAATATTGAATAATCGGGTGTGTCATATAAATAATAATAAATAACTTTATATATTTTTCTATACAAACACCTGTAAATAAAGCAATTTTATGTTTAAAAATAACTGTTAAAAAAATCACAAAAAAGTGTTTACATAGAAAAACAAATATTGTATGATATACATGTGAATGATTTAACAAATAACCATGACCCATTAGGAGGATAATGATGGCTAAAGTAATGGAAAAAGAAAAAACGAAGACAATTGACGTACAAGCAATGATTGATGATTTGGCAGAAAAAGCAAATGCAGCATTGAAAGAAATGGAAAGCTTTGATCAAGAAAAAGTGGACCATATCGTGCATGAAATGGCAATGGCAGCTTTAGATCAACATATGCCATTAGCGAAGATGGCTGTAGAGGAAACAGGCCGCGGTGTTTACGAAGATAAAGCAATCAAAAATATGTATGCGTCCGAATATATTTGGCATAATATCAAACATGATAAAACAGTTGGTGTGATCAATGAAGATGTCCAAAAAGGATTGATTGAAATTGCTGAACCAGTCGGTGTGGTTTGCGGAGTAACTCCAACAACGAATCCGACTTCCACAACGATTTTCAAATCAATGATCGCGTTGAAAACAAGAAATCCGATCGTTTTTGCTTTCCATCCAAGTGCCCAAAAATCTTCTGCAGAAGCAGCACGAGTAGTACGTGATGCTGCTATCGCTGCCGGAGCTCCTGAAAATTGTATCCAATGGATCGAACATCCTTCGATCGAAGCGACTTCTATGCTAATGAACCATCCAGGTATCGCGATCGTCTTAGCGACAGGTGGAGCTGGAATGGTCAAGTCTGCTTACTCTACAGGAAAACCAGCTTTAGGTGTAGGTCCAGGTAACGTACCAGCTTATATTGAAAAAACAGCAAAAATTAAACGTGCAGTGAACGATTTGATCGTTTCGAAAACATTTGATAATGGAATGATTTGTGCTTCTGAACAAGCTGTGATCGTGGATAAAGAAATCTATGCAGCAGTAAAAGCAGAATTCCAAGCACACCAAGTTTATATCGTAAAACCAGATGAATTGCAAAAATTAGAAGATGCAGCGATGAACGAAGGAAAATATGCGGTCAATCCATCAATCGTTGGACATTCTGCGATGGAAATCGCAAAATTGGCAGGAATCAGTGTACCAAAAGGAACGAAAATGCTGATTGCTGAATTGGAAGGCGTAGGCCCAGATTATCCGCTATCAAGAGAAAAACTTTCTCCAGTTCTTGCCATGATCAAAGCTAACAACACGGACCATGCGTTTGATTTGTGTGAAGGTATGTTGAATCTTGGAGGATTAGGACATACAGCAGTTATCCATTCAGAAAACGAAGAGTTGCATGTCAAATTCGGTCTTCGAATGAAAGCTTGTCGTATTTTAGTGAATACACCATCTGCAGAAGGCGGCATCGGTGATATCTATAACGAAATGATTCCGTCATTGACTTTGGGATGCGGTTCTTATGGTAAGAACTCTGTTTCTCGTAACGTCTCTGCTGTAAACTTAATCAATGTCAAAACTGTAGCGAAACGGAGAAATAACATGCAATGGTTCAAATTACCGCCAAAAATCTTCTTTGAAAAGAACTCTCTATTGTACTTAGAGAAAATGGAAAACGTTGAACGTGTCATGATCGTTTGTGACCCTGGTATGGTCCAATTCGGTTACTGCGATACAGTTCGTGAAGTATTGGCACGACGTAAAAATGATGTGAAGATCGAAGTCTTCTCAGATGTTGAACCGAACCCATCGACAAATACCGTATACGCAGGAACGAAACTGATGGCAGACTTCAAGCCAGATACAGTAATCGCTCTTGGAGGTGGTTCTGCAATGGACGCAGCTAAGGGAATGTGGATGTTCTATGAACACCCAGACACATCTTTCTTTGGTGCAAAACAAAAATTCTTGGATATCCGTAAACGGACATATAAGATCGACAAACCAGAAAAAACACAATTCGTATGTATCCCGACAACATCAGGGACTGGTTCTGAAGTAACGCCATTTGCGGTCATCACTGACAGTGAAACACATGTGAAATATCCGTTAGCAGATTATGCATTGACGCCAGATGTCGCAATCGTCGATCCTCAATTCGTCATGTCAGTTCCAGCATCTGTCACAGCAGATACCGGGATGGATGTGTTAACACATGCAATCGAATCCTATGTTTCAGTCATGGCTTCAGATTATACACGTGGATTGAGCCTACAAGCAATCAAGTTAGTCTTTGACTATTTAGAAAAATCAGTAAAAACACCTGATATGGAATCACGTGAAAAAATGCACAACGCTTCTACAATGGCTGGTATGGCGTTTGCTAACGCATTCCTAGGTATTTGTCACTCAGTCGCACATAAAATCGGCGGGGAATACGGGATCCCTCATGGACGGACAAATGCGATTCTTTTACCGCATATTATCCGCTATAATGCAAAAGATCCACAAAAACATGCGATGTTCCCTAAATATGACTATTTCCGTGCAGATACAGATTACGCAGATATTGCAAAATTCTTAGGTCTGAAAGGCGAAACAACAGAGGAATTAGTCGAAGCTTTAGCAACGGCTGTTTATGAATTAGGAAAATCTGTCGGCATCAACATGAGTCTAAAAGCTCAAGGAGTCACACAAGAAACACTAGATACAACCGTAGACCGTATGGCTGAATTAGCTTACGAAGACCAATGTACGACAGCTAATCCGAAAGAACCATTGATCTCTGAATTGAAACAGATCATCATTGATGCTTACAACGGATAAGCAAAAGAAAGCGTAGAAAAAAGATAAGAAAATAGATGAAAAAGAACTTGGAAAACGTTGTTTCTCCAAGTTCTTTTTTTAATTTCCAAGTAACTGAAAGTTACTTTTGTTATTTAACATTTAGGTCAATTTTAGACAGTTTTTGTTCAAAAAGCGATATTTATAGTGGACGGTATTACTGATATATTAAGGATATAAAATGAAAGCGTTTAAAAAGGTGGCGTAAAGATGATTATTAAAGAAGAGATTTTTGTACCTAAAGAATTAGTGAAAGAAAAAATTGACCTGCTCGTTGAAAACCTGACAACGATCAAAGACGATAATGGTGAATTTTTGTTGGGCTTTGATGGACTGAAAGTAGATGACAAGAGCTGGACAGTGTGGAATTGGCCACAAGGTGTCGGTCTATATGGTATTTATAAAAATTACCAGATGACAAAAAATCCTCGCGCTTATCAAGTGGTCAATGAATGGTTTGAGGATCGTATGGAAGAAGGCGCTCCGCCCAAAAACGTCAATACAATGGCACCGCTATTGACTATGGCTTACTTGTATGAAGACACGAAAGATTCACGCTATTTGCCTTATTTAGAACAATGGGCAGAATGGGTCATGAATGACATGCCTCGGACAAATGAAGACGGGTTACAGCATGCCACATATGGACCGGAAAATAAGAATCAGTTGTGGGACGATACATTGATGATGACAGTGCTTCCTTTGGCAAAAATCGGGAAACTGTTGAATCGCCCAGAATATTTAGAAGAAGCTCGTTACCAGTTTATGATCCATATCAAATACTTGATGGATAAACGAACAGGATTGTGGTATCACGGCTGGACGTTTGAAGGAAATCATAACTATGCCGAAGCATTTTGGGCTCGTGGAAACTGCTGGTTGACGATTGCTATTCCAGAGATCATTGAAATCTTAGAATTATCGAAAGAAGATGCATTGCGCAAATTATTGATCGAAACACTTGAAGCACAAGTGCGTGCATTAAAAACTTATCAGTCTGAAAGCGGTTTATGGCATACGTTGTTGGATGATCCTTCTTCTTACGTAGAATCTTCTGCAACTGCAGGATTTGCTTACGGTATTTTGAAAGCGGTCCATAAACGTTATTTACCACAAGAATATAAAGAAGTCGCTTATCGTGCTATCCAAGGATTGCTTGAACAAATCGATGAAAAAGGAGAAGTTCAAAACGTTTCAATCGGGACAGGAATGGGGGACAGTTTAGATTTTTATCGGAATATCGGAATCACAGCAATGCCTTATGGACAGTCGTTAACGGTGCTTTGTTTGACAGAATTGCTCGTCTCTTATTGTTAAAAGAAAGGAAACCCATATGAAAAAAACATCACTGCTGTTTGCAGCAAGTTCGCTTAGCCTAGGTCTGCTAGGTCTAAGCGGCTGCGGAAATAATTCTAGTGTGGCAACTGTCGCAGATGCAGACGTAAATGAGATAGTTACCTTGCGCTTTGCTTATGCAAGCAACAGCCAGCCAGTAATTGATGCAATGAATGAATTTGGGCGTTTAGTAAAAGAAAAAACAGATGGTTCCGTACAGATCCAGTATTTCCCAGATGGACAACTGGGTGGAGAACGTGAACTGATCGAATTGACACAGTCAGGAGCAGTAGATTTCACAAAAGTAAGTGCCTCAGCGTTGGAAAGTTTCTCTAAAGATTATTCGATTTTTTCCGTTCCTTATCTATTCAATGATGAAGAACATTTCTTTAAGGTGATGGATAATGAAGAAATAATGGAGCCAATCTACCAATCGACCAAAAATTTAGGATTTACCGGATTGACCTATTATGATTCTGGTCAGCGCAGCTTTTATATGGTAGACGGTCCGATCCATACGCCGGAAGATTTGAAGGGAAAGAAGATCCGTGTGATGCAAAGCGAAACCGCTATCAAAATGGTAGAGCTTTTAGGCGGTTCGCCCGTACCTATGGGAAGTGATGAAGTGTACACGTCTCTTCAATCCAATTTGATCAACGGATCAGAAAACAATGAATTTGTCTTGTATACAGCTGGACATGGCGGGGTAGCTAAATACTATTCCTATGATGAGCATACACGTGTGCCAGATATCATCATCATGAATGATGCCATCAAAGAACAGCTAACTGATGAACAGGAAAAAGCCATTGAAGAAGCAGCGAAAGAATCAACGGTTTTTGAAATTGAAGCTTTTGCAAAAGCAATTGAAGAAGAAAAAGCTTTAGCACAAGAAGAACATGGAGTCCAATTCAATGATGTAGATAATACACCGTTTCGAGAGGCAGTTGCCCCACTTCATGATATATTCAAAAACGATCCTACCTACAAAGACCTTTATCAAAAGATCCAAGAGCAAGGAGCGTAGCTGTGATGAAAATGATTTTAAACAAGGTATTAGAGATCCTGGGAGCTGTTTTGCTTGTTGGGATGGTCGCTGTTGTTTTATGGCAAGTATTTTCCAGAACGGTTTTAGGAAATCCAAATACGGTCACGGAAGAGCTTGTTCGATTCGGTCTTGTCTGGTTTGCCATGTTGTCTTCCGCGTATGTTGTGGGACAAAAAGCACATTTAGCCGTAACGGTTTTAAGTGAAAAATTAACTGGCAAAAAAAGTAAAATTTTAGAAGTTGTTGTTCAAAGTTTATTTCTGGTATTTGCTGCGATGATCATGGTGTATGGCGGATGGAATGCTGTCACATTGACAATGGGGCAGATCTCGCCTTCTTTAAGTATTCCTATGGGATATGTTTATCTGTCAGTACCTGTATCGGGGGTACTCATCATTATCTATAGCCTGATCAATCTAATCGATACATTAAGCAACAAGCCAGCAATTCAAGAAAAAATATAAAAATGGAGGAATAAAATGGCAATAGAAGCCGGATTAGTGTTATTTTTTGTATTTGTTGTGTTGCTTGTATTAGGGATGCCGATTGCTATAAGTATTGCATTCTCATCGATGATGACTTTATTGTTAGTTATACCGTTTGATGTTTCTGCTTTTAGTTCAGCTCAAAAAATGGTGGGAAGTATCAATAGTTTTTCGCTGATCGCTATTCCGTTTTTCGTTCTCTCGGGCATTATCATGAATAATGGAGGGATAGCTAAGAAACTAGTGGATTTTGCGATGTTGTTCGTCGGGCGCGTGCCGGGGGCTTTGGCTCATACGAATGTGTTAGGGAATGCTTTATTTGGTTCCATCTCTAGCTCGGCCATTGCCGCTTCTACCGCGATTGGTGGAGTGTTGATCCCTCAGCAAGTGGAAGAAGGATATGACCGGAAGTTTGCGACAGCGGTCAATATCGCGTCAGCTCCGACAGGTATGGTCATTCCTCCAAGTACTGCTTTTATCATGTATTCACTTGTTGCTGGTGGTGCTTCGATCTCTGCTTTGTTTATGGGAGGTTATCTCGTAGGCGCTTTGTGGGCGCTAGGAATCATGCTAGTAGCATTCATCGTTGCTAAAAAGAATAAATACCCTGTTGTCGAAAAAGGACAGATGGCTCATGCTGGAAAAATAATAAAAGAGGCGATTCCTAGCCTTCTATTGATTGTCATCATTATCGGTGGTATCTTGACGGGGATATTTACAGCAGTAGAAGCTTCAGCGATAGCTGTCATTTACAAATGGGTTATACGATTTTAGAACCAGGAAGTGCTTGGAATACGATGCTTTGTCATACACATGAACGTCGTATGGAAGCTTATGTCTATTTTGATTATGCCAATGAAGATACACGTGTGTTCCATATGATGGGCAAACCAGATGAAACAAAACATTTAGTCGTAGACAATGAACAAGCCATTATTTCGCCAAGCTGGTCGATCCATTCAGGTGTAGGTACAAGCAATTACTCATTCATCTGGGCAATGTGCGGAGAAAATATCACCTATACAGACATGGATATGGTGCAAATGGATCAATTAAAATAAGCATAAGGGAGAGAAAATGATGGAATTTAGTATGGATATGTTTCGTTTAGATGGAAAAGTAGCATTAGTCACCGGTGCTGTCTATGGTATTGGATTTGAGATTGCACGCTCTTTAGCTACAGCAGGAGCAAAAATCGTATTTAATAACTTGAATCAAGAATCAGTTGATGAAGGTATAGCGCATTATAAAGAAGCAGGCATCGATGCAAAAGGTTATGTCTGCGATGTGACCGATGAAGAAGCGGTTCAAGCGATGGTTCAACAGATCAAAGAAGATGTAGGTTCAGTTGATATTCTAGTCAACAATGCAGGGATCATCAAACGGACACCGATGATCGAAATGGATGCGGCAGACTTCCGCCAAGTAATCGACGTGGATTTAAATGCCCCATTCATCGTTTCAAAAGCAGTTATTCCGGATATGATCGAAAAAGGCGGCGGTAAAATCATCAATATCTGCTCCATGATGAGTGAATTAGGACGCGAAACGGTCAGTGCTTATGCTGCGGCAAAAGGCGGATTAAAAATGCTGACGAAAAACATCGCTTCTGAATACGGTCAATACAATATCCAATGTAATGGAATTGGACCAGGTTATATTGCTACACCGCAAACTGCTCCATTACGCGAAACACAAGAAAATGGTGAACGTCATCCATTCGATCAATTTATCGTTGGACGTACGCCAGCAGCACGCTGGGGCGAGCCAATCGATTTGGCTGGACCATCTGTCTTCTTGGCTTCTAGCGCATCTGATTTCGTTAACGGCCATGTCTTGTATGTGGACGGAGGCATACTTGCCTATATCGGAAAACAACCTTAAAAGAGCTTTAGTACACCGTTTAGTGGAGAGGTTGTGAAATCAGCGGCTTGAACGAATACCGAAGGACAGCTGATTAAACATCATTTATTCGAAAAAAGAGGCTGGGACAGAAGCGTTTAACTCCAAGAAATAAGAAGGAATTCACGAAAATTGCTTTTCAAATTTTTGTGAATTTCAGCTTATTTCCGAAGGAGTTGCTTTTGCTTCCGCCGTTTATACGTGTTTAGAGCGTGGGACAAAAGTGTTCTTTACTTTTGTCCCACGCTCTTTTCTGTGCGTCTTCCATACTTCACTAAGTCGATCCCTCTTGCTTCGCACCAATCCTTCACTGGTCCGGAAAAGATCAGTGATTGTTGGTGTAGGGCCGCGGTATTCGTTGCGCCGACCATAGTATAAAGCAGACGAAGCTCTTCTTGCCATTGCTTCATCAGTATAATAGTTTCTTCTACGCCGTGATTCATCAGATGCGTCAGTACGGTTCCTGAAGTACCCACTGCATTTGCGCCGAGACAAAGGGCTTTAAATATGTCATAGGCATTGCGGATACCTCCGGAGGCTAGGATTTCCATAGAAGTGTCTGCTTCATTTGCTTCAAGCAATGAAGAGACTGTCGATTGCCCCCAGTCAGCTAAATAACTCAGTTCCCGCTTGGAGCGACGGGCGTTTTCGATCTGGGTGAAGCTTGTTCCGCTTCGACCGCTGATATCAACTGTATGAACTCCTAAAGCAGCTAGATCATTGAGCGTTTCTCTTGTCATGCCAAAACCGACTTCTTTTACGATGAGGGGGACGTCAATGGCTGTTTGAGTCTCTTGAATAAGTACTTTCCAATTGGTAAAATCACGGTCTCCCTCAGGCATAACCAACTCTTGAGGTGCATTCAAATGAATCTGTAAGGCATCTGCGTGAAACAATCGGATAGCTTCTTGGGCTCTTTCGACAGAAGTCCCTGCACCGATGTTGGCAATGATTTTCCCGTGAGGATATTCTTGTCGCATAATCGTATAAGTATCGGCTAAAGAAGGGTCTTTCAAGGCAGCGCTGACTGAACCAGTGGCAATCATCAAATCTGCTTCTCTTGCGACGATTGCAAGATCTTGGTTGATTTTTTTTGTTTTTTCGCTTCCGCCAGTCATCGCATTGATATAAAATGGGCTGCTTAGTGTAAACCCAACTGCCTGTGTACTTAGATCGACATCAGAAACTGCTATTTGCGGCAAAGGGTTATGGATGATCCGTACGAAGTCAAATTCGTTTTTTTGTTTATCATGAAAGGCTTTAGCTAGTGAAACATGTTCGTCTTTTCGATTCATCGGTTTTCCTTTCTTTGATCGCTATAGACATGTAACGGCAGTGGAGTGATTTCTGCTTTTTCCCATGCACTCATTAAAGGAAGGATGCCAGATTTCTGGTCAACAATTACGATTCCGCAATCGCCACCACCTGCACCAGAAGATTTTGCGGCTCCTTCATACTGTTCAGCTAAATTACACAATTTGTTCAAAGCAGGCGTTTCGATGACGACCCCAGTGATTGCAGATAAATCATGCAGTAATTGTCGGTTTTTTCGAATCATCTGTTGGATCAACGTTACATTATTTTCTTTAAACCCTTTGATCATTTCGTTGACACATTCTGTACTGTTTTTTAAGAAAAGCTGATAAGCCACCATTTTGTCTTCTCTCGAACGGTGAACTTGATCGACCAAATCAGAAGTAGAGGCAGGGCTACCCGTCCAACCAATCAATAAACGTAAATCTTCAGGAGCAATCAATGGCTCAATGGATAGACCTGGCCAATCCAGGGCAAGTAACTCACTGATAGAATGCTGAGTTTCTTGTTCTTGGAGCCAAGGATGGTCGAAGGTTGAGAAAGCGATCCAGCCACCATAACAGCTAGCAGCGATGTCGCCGCAGGAACCATTATCTTGAACTGCTAAATTGGCTAGTGCTGCAATCTTGAAAATCTCCAACTGAGATAAATTCAACGCGTAAAAAACATTCAAGGCTTTGACCGTTGCAACGGTCACGGCACCGCTAGAACCCAATCCATATTTCCGGCCATTTGAACTGTCTAACTCACTTGTTACTTTCAGATCATAAAAGGATAAAAGAATGTTTTTTTCTTGTGCATACTTTTCAGTCAAACGAATAGCAGCAAGGATATAATGAAAAGGATTTTCCCGAATATCTAAAACTAATTCTCCGTTGCGTCTTGTCCAACGTACAGGCATCCCACTGTATTGTGCAGATTGGATACTTCCGACTTTTCGTGCGGATTCTACAGTGACTGTTACGAATTGATCGACTGCAGCGATAACTGCTGGATGGCCTGTTTCAACAACTGCATATTCTCCGGCAATATAGAGTTTGCCTGGTGCAGATACTTCAATCATAAAAATCTCCCTTTATTCAATAATCGCAATTCCTGGACCAG
The DNA here is from genome assembly GCF_030910025.2 of Enterococcus sp. SB12. NCBI lineage: Bacteria > Bacillati > Bacillota > Bacilli > Lactobacillales > Enterococcaceae > Enterococcus > Enterococcus sp. SB12. The sequence goes on from NZ_CP175675.1 coordinate 211,177, forward strand.
CATGGGCAGTAATTACTTGTTCTTTGCTAAATAATTTGGTAAATGTTTCTTGTACCTCAGATAAATGGATGTTTTCCACTAAAACTTTGACATTAGGGCCAGCATCCATCGTAAAGTAGCATGGAATGCCTTTTTTTCTCAATTGCCGCACCGCATCCATCGCTTTTAAGCTGTCAGGAGACCAGTAAGTGAATGGAGGCTGGGCAGCTAAAGTCGTTCCATGCATTTTTAGTCCGTTTCTTTCCATCGTTTCTCCGAGAAGTTGGAAATCTTTTGTTTTGATTGCTTGTTTCAATTGATATAGATCCCCTTCAACGGAATCTAACCAGCCTTGATAAAAACTGGATGTTTCGACTGTCCGACGCATCCCATTTCTGCTGGACACTTCTTTTTTCTGGTCGTTGATCAAAACGAAAACCATTGCTAAATCGTCTTCGAAAGAATCGGAAGGGACTGGCTTAGCGTAAGAACTTAAGTCGTCATGGCCTTTTTCCCATTCGACGAAACCACCGAAAATACTTCGGCAAGCTGAACCAGACCCGCGTCGAGCAAATCTTGAAAGAGAGAGATCATCTAATCCAAGCTTAAGAGCAGTATTGCAAGCTCCTGCTAAAGCAGCTAGCCCGCTGGCAGAGGAGGCTAATCCAGCTGCGGTAGGAACGAAATTCTGACTGATTACTGAAGCTTTTAGTGAGAGGCCGGCTTCTTTACGAAAAAGGTCAAGAAACTGACTGACTTTTTTTGTTGCTTTTTCGTCTTGCAAGGTGCCATCTAGATAAAATTCATCTACCATATAGCTATCAGAAAAGATGACTTCTGTCTCTGTATAAAATGCATCCAATGTTAACGAAAGGCTGTTGTTCATTGGAAGGATGAGTTCTTCATTTTTCTTACCCCAATATTTGATTAGAGCAATGTTGGTATATGCGCGTGCTTTGCCTTTAAACATAGGTATGTACTCCTAATCCTTGTATCCAAGTTTCAGCAGCACCCGCATCTTCAAGTGCTTGACTGATTTCTTGGGCTTTTGTTTTTGTTTGTGCTAATGCAATCATACAGCCACCGCGTCCACCGCCAGTTAATTTGGCACCCAATGCCCCGGTATCTTTTGCTGTTTGGATCAATAGATTAAGAAAATCATTGCTGATTGTCAGCTTTTCCAGAAGTGATTGTGATTCATCCATTGTCTGTGCCAACGTTTCTGGTGAATTTTCAATGATTGCTTGTTTTGCTTGCTTCGTCAAGTATCCTAATTTTTGGATCATTTGTCCAGTTTCATGAGGCTGGGTTTCAAAGAGGTGAGCGACATCTTTGACGGCTTCTCTTGTTTGTCCTTTGATTCCTGTATCAGCGACAATCAAAAAAGCATCGATGTTCAAAGAAAAGTAGTCAAAAGGATGCCCTTTTGTAAAATAAATCGGCTGCAAGCTGCTAGTAGCGGCTGCATCGATTCCACTAGGATTACCGTGGGCGATTTTTTCCGAAAGCTGGACATTTTCTAATAGTATTTCACGAGACAAAGGAAATGCTAAGTAATCATAAAAAGCACGAGTGACTGCTGTGGCGACTGCAGCGCTTGATCCCATTCCACGTTCAGCAGGAATCGTGCTTTCAATGGTCAGTTGCAAGTTTTTTTGGATGTCATGCTGTTTTTTTAAGTGAATGAATAATTTTTTGATATTTTTTAATGCATGAGGAGCTTCGGCTAAATTTCCTGAATAGTAGGAAGAAACCAGTTGATCGTCCATTGCATCCAGCTCTTCAAGGAATGCGGTGACTTTTGTTGCATAGAAAGGAAAGGCAATCGCTGGTTCTCCATAAACAACCGCGTGCTCGCCCATCAATATGATCTTTCCGCTTGATTCTCCTTGGCCATAGTTTGCCATAATCTAACTCCTTCTCACGTAAAAGTGATTTTTAAGCAAAAAATAAAGCGCCCAAAACGAGTTGCGCTGCTTCACGAATTTTTTTGTCCACTAAGGGTCTCAAAAAACATTCCTCCTTTATTTTACTAAAACCATCTCAGAAGTAAAACTAAGAATACGTTTTCTAAAGAAAAAACACTTTTTTCTTAAGAATTTTTTGACTTTTCTTCTTCTTTGACTAGAAAAAAATACAATTGACACTACTAGATATTGGGGGTATATTTAAAAAGGTTGGAGTTAAACACAATATTTAGTGATGAAGTGAGCTGGAGGTAAATGAGCGTGATCGTTTTAGCAGGTACAATTGGTGCCGGAAAATCAAGTTTAACAGAAATGATGGCTGAACACTTTGATAGTCAGGCATTTTATGAATCGATTGATGATAATGAAGTCTTGCCCTTATTTTATGCAAACCCTGAACAGTATGCTTTTTTGCTGCAAATTTATTTTTTGAATAAACGTTTTGCAAGCATCAAACAAGCAATGAAAGATGACAATAATGTATTGGACCGTTCGATTTATGAAGATTCACTGCTTTTCCATCTAAATGCAGATCTAGGAAGAGCAACAGAAACAGAAGTTCGTGTGTATGATGAACTGCTGGAAAACATGATGGAAGAACTGCCCTATGCTGCCCATAAAAAACACCCGGATTTATTAGTTCATATTCGTGTATCTTTTGATACGATGTTGGAGCGTATCGAAAAACGTGGACGTTCGTATGAACAATTGTCCTTTGATCCAAGTCTATACGATTATTACAAAGAATTGAACAGACGTTACGATCAATGGTATGAAGAATACAAAGAAAGTCCAAAAATCCAAATCGATGGAGACCGCTATAATTTTGTGGAAGATCCTCAAGCAAAAGAAGAAGTCTTGAAAATGATCGAAGAAAAATTAGCAGAGATTCGCCAAACCAAAGTAGCCATTTGATTTACAGTTGCTCAAATAAAGGGTAAACCTTTATTTGAGCGACTTTTTTCTTTATACTGGAAACAAATGTCAGGAGGATAGAGTATGCGGGAAAAACACTATTTTAATCAAGACCGTAATTTTTGGATCAATGTACAGCAAAACGATGTGCTAGCTGTTAAAAACTTAAAAGAAGAATATGGCATTAGTGACGAGATGCTGACTTATTCTCTAGATAAAAATGAACGGGCGCGCGTAGAGTACGATTCTTTTGATGAAGCGTTACTGCTTGTATCAAATGTTCCGCACCAGCAAAAAGTCGATAATCATTATGAAACTAGTCCTATCGCTTTTATTTTAAAAGAAGACGGTTTGTTTACATTTACCACGCCGAATACCGAGTACGTGATTCGACTAATTCGATCGCTTTTGGAACGAATGCCAGACATGAGTGTATACAGTTTATTGTTTCGTACATTGTTTTTGATTTCTGATTCCTTTTTTCCTTTAATCGAGGAAGTGAATAGTGAACGTCAGCGGCTTAATCTGAAATTAAGAGAAAAAACAACGAACAAGAATCTGCTGCAACTTTCAGATTTAGAGATCGGTTTGGTTTACTTAGTTACAGGAACAAAACAAAATGTAGTACTTTTAGAACAAATCAAGGCATTGGCTATTTATCGCAAGTTGTCAGAAAAGCAAAAAGAAGAGTTGGACGATGCACTGATCGAAGCACGACAAGCAGTTGAAATGACGAACTTAGCTTCGCAGATTTTAGACCAGCTCTCTGGCACTTATAATAATTTGCTGAATAACAACTTGAATGACACGATGAAATTTTTGACGGTCTGGTCGCTGATCTTGACCGTTCCAACTATTGTGACAGGATTCTTCGGAATGAATCTCCAGTTACCCTTTACCCATTCCGTTTTCGGATGGGGAATCGCCTTGATCATCAGTTTGGTCTTATCTATTTGGATGCTTATTGCACTGTGGCGGCGGATTCGTTGATCTAGTCTTTGATCTGCAAACCAAGGGCTTGGGCGATCACAAGTGCTTGCTCTTGGTTGACGATTAGTCCCGCCAAAGAATCTTGAGATAAAGCGATTGCTGTGAAGAAATTAGTCGTAAAGTCTAATCCCTTCAGAGAAGTTCGAAACCAGTTCGAACCGGTTAACTGATTGTCAGACAAAAAAAGGTTTTTCCAAGTGACCTCATAAAATTCGCTGTCTTCTAATTGACAATGATCGAAGGAGACAGCTTTCAAGTTTGTACTACTAAAGGAAGCCATCGAAGCAATACAATCAGTGAAAGTACAGTCTCGAAGATAACTTTCGGCAAAATTCGTACCTGTTAATTTACATTGATGAAACACGACTTGGTGGAAACTGCCACCAATCCACTCCAGATTGGAAAAATCACATTTTTCAAAAATGACATTACTGCATTCAAAATGACGTAAAACTGTTTTTTGCATCGTAAGTTTTTGGATATGACTCTCTCTTAATACCATATTTTTGGCATCGAGATAGCTTTGGTCACCCCCGTTGATCAGAAGACCAGAGAAGATCTCCTCATCTTCTAAATAAAACTCTCCCTTTGTAAGAAGAGGAAGAGAAGGTGGAATAGGTTCGATTTTTTTCATGTGGGTTCACCTCGTTTTTCTTTAGTATAGCAAAGAAACGGGAATCACTGCTAGAAAGTCTGCTAATCTAATCATTTTCAGAAAAGGAAGACAAACTGTATGAAAAACATTGACAAAAAGATTAGTTTTTGCTATACTATGATGGTTGAGAAATAAAAGCAGAAGCACCCGCTTCTCGCCTTAGTTGATAATGTCACTGGGCTAGATAGTTTTCACTGGTTCTATTAGGTGAAGTACGCGCGGGTTCTGTAAGAGAACTCGTTTTTTTATTGCCGTTTATTCGGTAAGCTTTTCTTTCTCTCATAATATTTGGAGGTGAATGACCATAGCAAAGGATATGATGGTTAACGACGGCATTCGTGCACGAGAGTTACGATTGATCGGTTCAGATGGTGAGCAATTAGGAGTTAAGTCAAAAGCAGAAGCATTGAATATTGCAGAACAAGCAAACTTGGATCTTGTGTTAGTTGCCCCTGGTGCGAAACCACCAGTTGCGCGAATCATGGACTACGGTAAATACCGTTTCGAACAACAAAAGAAAGACCGCGAAGCGCGTAAAAAACAAAAAGTGATCAATGTAAAAGAAGTTCGCTTAAGTCCTACGATCGACTTGAATGACTTCAATACAAAACTTCGTAATGCACGTAAGTTCTTGGAAAAGGGCGATAAAGTGAAAGCTTCTATCCGTTTCAAAGGCCGTGCCATTACCCATAAAGAAATTGGTCAAAAAGTCTTGAATCGCTTAGCTGAAGAAACTGCGGATATTGCAACAGTGGAACAAAAAGCGAAAATGGACGGACGCAGCATGTTCTTGACGCTGGCACCGAAAAACGACAGTAAGTAATTTGAATGACTAACTGGCTGTTGGACAGCCGATAGTCGGATAACGAAAGATTTTGAGGAGGAAATATAGTCATGCCAAAACAAAAAACACACCGCGGATCAGCAAAACGTTTCAAACGTACTGGTAAAGGCGGATTGAAACGCTTCCGCGCGTTTACAAGTCACCGTTTCCACGGCAAAACAAAAAAACAACGCCGTCAATTGCGTAAAGCAAGCATGGTTTCTAGTGGCGACTTCAAACGTATTCGCCAACAACTAGCAAAAATGAAATAAGAAGTACAAATAACAGAATTTGAAGATTTATTTTTATTAGGAGGAATTATACATGGCACGTGTTAAAGGTGGAACAGTAACTCGTAAACGTCGTAAAAGAGTGCTAAAATTAGCAAAAGGTTACTACGGTTCAAAACACACTTTATTTAAAACAGCAAAAGAACAAGTAATGAATTCATACAACTACGCATATCGCGATCGTCGTCAAAAGAAACGCGACTTCCGTAAATTGTGGATTGCTCGTATCAACGCAGCAGCTCGTATGAATGGCTTGAGCTACTCAAAATTAATGCACGGTTTGAAAGTTGCTGAAATCGACATCAACCGCAAAATGTTAGCTGACTTGGCTGTAAACGATGCAGCAGCATTTACTGCATTGGCTGACCAAGCAAAAGACGCTTTGGCTAAATAAGCTAAACAATTATAAAGAGGAAAGAAGATAACGAAAAGTTATGTTCTTTCCTCTTTTTTAGTGTTGTAATATACATAATTAAACAAAACAGTAAGAGAAATTTAGTAATCATTATTTCATCCTGCAGATTATTGGATTCATCGCGCATTAAAATAGAATAGATGCTATAATTTTTAAGAGAAAAGGATATTATTTAGCTAACTTTTCTTAAACAAAATATAACGAAAGAGGGAAAAAAGTGAATTGGTTAAAAGAAAATATAGACAAGAATAAAAGAATAGCCATGTTGTTATGTACTTATTTAATAATGGTTGTATTAAATTTTTTAACACCTTTAATTGCTGATGATATTGAATACATGTATAAAACTACGGATTTTTCAACTATACTACAAGACGAATATCATCAGTATATGACGTGGACTGGAAGATCCGTGGTGCATATCATCGCTCGTGTGTTTTTATTGATGCCTAAAATGGTTTTCAATTTAGTCAATCCATTAATTTATGTGTTGTTAACCATTTTGATTTACAAGATAACGACAAAAGATAAAACAGAGTTTCATGCTTTTAAATATTTGATGATAAATGTCGTTATATGGCTATTCATTCCCACATTTGGACAGACGATTTTGTGGGAAACAGGCGCTGCAAATTATTTATGGGGGGGAATAATTATAACTAGCGTTCTGTTTATTTACCATCGTTATTGTTATGCCGATAGATTACTCCCTTTTAAATCAGTAGGAAACCTTATAATTATGGCAATTTTAGGTGTCGCCGCAGGTTGGTGTAATGAGAACACATCTGGAGGTGCTGTTTTAATTATTTTAGGTTATATCTATATAACTTACCGTAAGAAAAAGCCATTACAATTATGGATGTTCTCAGGCTTGGTTGGTACTATTTTTGGGTTGTTTATGATGGCATCAGCTCCAGGAAATGCGATTAGAGCAACTTACTTTGAACGTAGTACATGGTCTTTACCTCATAAATTGTTTTCAGGAATTGTAGATATTACCCAAACTCTACAAGAAAATGGATTACAGTTATTTATTTTATGTGCAATATTACTGTCATTGGGAATAATTTTTGATCACAGAAAAGAGTGGTTACGTCTATCTTATATTTATATAATAGCAGGATTGGCAACTATTTATGTATTAGCAATATCACCTGCAGGTCTTGGATGGGGGCGTTCTTTTTTTGGCGGAGTATTATATATTCTTATTGCAATGATGATAGAATGGCCCGATAAAATTGAAAAAATTGCGCCAAAGATTGTTTACAGTGTAATCAGCTCTATTTTGCTAGTCCAATTTCTATTTTCGTTTGCCTTAGGATCCATTGATATTGCACGTTCATATCGTAATATTGAAGAACAATACGATTACTTGAAAGCTCAAAAGCAACAAGGTAATTTGAATCCTGTTGTAAGTGAATTCCATTCGTATAATAATACGAGTTATCCTGCCTATTCCAGCGCACTTTCGCATATAAAAGGGGATGTTGATGCGCAAGTAAACAGAGCTAACGCAAAGTATTTTGATTTACAAAGTGTCCGTTCTATAACTGAAGAGGACTGGAAAAATATCTATAAAAACGGCGATTCTAAACTGATGAATATATGGAATGCTCAGGATTATCTAAAAAAACTAGCGGACTCTGAAAATCCACTCATTGTTGCTGGATTTGGTGATGTCACACAGATAAATGAAACGTTGATAAATGACATGATAAAATTTTTCCCTAGCTTAGATCCAGAGATTTTTAAACAACACTGGAACTTTTCAGGAATGATTCTAGATAAAAAAGAAGCAATTTTATCACAAAAACAAAATTACAATATTTTCAGTAAAGATGTGGCTAGAAAAGAAATTACTGTTCGAACTAGCTATACGGCTTACGAAGATCAGCAGTTTGGATATATTAACATTGACGGGATAGCAATTTCACGGAATAAACCTGGAATCAATATAGTTGTTCTATCTAATGATGGAAAGATCTTGGATTCTGTAAACATTGGCATAGTTAATGAAGAAGTGACTTTATTAAGATAAGGTTACTGAGACATCTTTTCATAAGTTTGTTTCCTTTTGAACACCGTTTATTCGGAAAAAGGGGACTGTGACACGACTGTTGTCACAGATCCCTTTTTTTGTTTACAATTCTTCACCATATAAAACGGGATAACAACGTATAAGTCTAAAATAACATAATTAAGGTTTTTTAATTGAAATCCGAACATTTATGGTCATCCTTTAATGAAAGCGCTAACTACATAAGTTAGAATGAGTTCGACTGATATATTAGTTTGCTTATCAGAAAAACAAAATGGACGGAGGAATAACATGAGTGATATTATTATTGGTATTTTGTTAGTTATCTCATTCTTTTTCATGGTCTGGTACTGTGTAAAAGGCTATAACTTGATGGTCGGCTTTGCCATCATGGCTACTGTATGGATGGGATTAGCGCTAGTCGGAAACACGTTTTCACCAAACCCGGCGATGGAAGGGCAAGGAGTAATTGATGTGTTGACGCATATCTATACGACGGGGCCAGCTGAGTACGCCAAATCGATCTTGGTAAATGTCTTCTTTGGTGCCTTTTTCGGGCGTGTTCTAGTAGATAGCGGAATCGCAGCTACCCTGATTCGAAAGGTAGTTGAACTTGGAGGGGACAAGCCAAGAATCACGATGAGCTTACTATGTATTGTAACCGCTGTTATATTCATGTCGATGACAGGAATCGGACCAGTGATTTCTATTGCAGTTATTGTATTGCCGATCTTGATGTCATTAGGTATTTCAGTACCGGTTGCACTGTTCTCATTTGTGGGCTCGATTATGGCTGGAATATTTGCTAATATCGTCAATTTCAAACAATATCAAACGATTTATGCTGGTTTCAATCCAGCGGCTGAAAGCTATACTTATAATGACTATTTCCAAATTGGTATGATTGGGATGATTGTAAGCTTAGTTGTGGTACTAACGGTCGCTAATATATCAATGAACAAAAAGAAACGCTATGCAATGGCAGCAAACGTACCAGCTGAAGGTGGCGACGCACCAATGATCTCATGGTTAGCCGTATTATTACCAGTTTTAGGGGTCGTTCTTTTAGATCTTCCAATCATCTTAGGTTTTATTCTAGCAGGTATCTGGGCATTGCTGTTTACTGGAAAATTGCGCGGAGGTTATAAAGAAATCTGTCGTCAGTTTGCGAAATTATTTACAGATGGCGCAGTAGATGTTGCACCAATGGTTGGTTTCTTGATGACCTTAGTGATGTTCAATAATTCAGCTGCGTATGCTTCTCCTTATTTTTCAGCTATTTTTGGAGATTGGATACCGCAATCACCATTAGTCTTGGCAATCGTATTTGCTATATTGACACCACTAGGATTTTTCCGCGGTCCAATGAATCTAGTCGGTTCAGGCTCAGCTATTTTAGCTGTCGTGTTAGCTGTTAATCCAACGATGTCGCCAGCCTTTTTGTTCCCGTTATTTGCAATCACAACGATTGCTCCTCAGCATTTAGATATTACACAATCTTGGGTTGCTTGGGGATTAGGTTATACAAAAGTAACTTCTCGAGAAGATATGAAGAAATCCATCCCAACTGGTTGGATCATCGGTGCGATCTTATGCCTGATCACGTTCTTATTGTACGGGAACGCCTAGTAAACAAAACGTCGATAAAAACGATTAGATGAATGGAGGAAAAGAAAATGAAACGTTTTGTGCGAATGGGAATTGATGTTGGCGGTACACATACGAAAGCAGTCGCAATCGATAATGCGACGCACGAAATCATCGGAAAATCTTCAGTGAAAACAACCCACGATGATGTCCGTGGAGTAGCCGCAGGTGTCGTTCAGTCTTTTCAAAATTGTTTGCGGGAAAATAATATCAGTCCAGAAGATGTTGTGTTTGTTGCACATTCTACCACACAAGCGACTAATGCACTGATTGAAGGAGACGTAGCAAAAGTCGGCGTAATCGGGATGGCAAAAGGTGGATTAGAAGGTTTTTTAGCAAAACGACAAACTAGATTGAACGATATCGATTTAGGGAATAAGAAAAAAATAGAGATTGTCAATGCATTCTTACCTGTCAAACACTTAAATGTAGACCGTGTTTCAGAAACGATTTCTTCTTTAGAAAGAGAAAGAGCGGAGGTCTTGGTTTCTTCTATGGCATTTGGAGTAGATAATGGGGAACCAGAACGAGTTGTTTATGAAGCAGCATCTGTGAAAGCGATCCCTACAACGATGGCTTCTGACATTACGAAATTATATGGATTGACAAGAAGAACTCGGACAGCAGCAATCAATGCATCTATTTTACCAAAAATGCTAGATACGGCAACCTCTACAGAAGATTCCGTACGAGAAGCAGGGGTCAATGTTTCTTTGATGATTATGCGCGGAGACGGCGGAGTAATGGAAATCAATGAAATGAAAAAACGACCTGTTTTAACCATGCTTTCCGGTACTGCTGCATCAGTCATGGGCTCTTTGATGTACTTGAGAGCGTCTAATGGTGTTTATTTTGAAGTAGGCGGAACAACAACCAATATCGGGGTCATTAAAAATGGACGTCCAGCAATCGATTATTCAATTGTAGGTGGCCACCCAACATATATCTCTTCATTAGATGTTCGGGTTCTAGGTGTGGCAGGCGGTTCGATGGTACGGGCTAATCAGTCAGGAATCATCGATGTCGGTCCACGTTCTGCACATATTGCCGGTCTAGATTATGCAGTATTTGCGGAGACAGAAAAAATCAAAGGTCCTAAGGTTGAATTTTTCTCTCCTAAAGAAGGAGACCCTGCTGATTACGTCAAGGTAGTGATGGAAGACGGAGAAGAAGTGACTATTACAAATACATGTGCAGCCAATGTCCTTGGATTAGTGCAAGAAGAACATTTTTCTTATGGAAATGTCCCATCTGCACGAAAAGCCATACAGGCATTAGCAGACTATTGTCATACGACGGTTGAAGACATCGCAGAGCAGATCATGGAAAAATCCTATGCTAAGATTGAACCGGTGATTTTAGAATTGGCAGACAAGTATCACTTGGAGAAAGATCAGATTTCTCTTGTAGGTGTAGGGGGCGGCGCTGCCTCATTGATTACTTACTTTAGTAATAAAATGGGTGTGAAATATTCGATTCCTGAAAACGCCGAAGTGATTTCTTCTATTGGTGTAGCACTTGCAATGGTCTGAGATGTTGTAGAACGTATCATCCCTTCGCCAAGTAAAGAAGATATACGATCGTTGAAAAATGAAGCGATGAATAAAGCGATTGAATCAGGCGCTACACCAGAATCGATCGAAGTCCACGTAGAAATCGATCCACAGACTTCAAAAGTAACGGCTATCGCTACTGGTTCTACGGAAGTGAAAGCAACCGATCTAACCAAGGAGATCACAACAGAAGAAGCACTAGAGCTTGCTGCAGAGGATATGCGATTAAATAAAAATGAAGTTTGCTTATTGGAAAATACACCTTTCTTTTATGTATGTGGCGAACAGAATCGTTCAAAAAATGCTGGAAGTCTTCGGATCATCGATCAAAAAGGATTTATCAAGGTCCAACGTGGACATGCTTCATGTATGAAAACAACTGCAGCCAATTATATGACAGCTGTCGAACAACTTTGGGAAGATATGGTAGTTTATCAAACTGAATTGATTGCCCGACCAGAATTTTATCTCTGCTTAGGAGCAAGAGTCTCTGATTCTACAGCGACGGATCTGGAACAACTACAGCTTTTGATGGATCTGGAAGTATCTACTATGGAACCGGAGGAAGAAGTGATCGTCGTTGCCGGAAATATCAAACAAACATAAGTTAGAAGAGTTACTAAACGAATTACAACAGATCCCCGAAGAAATTTGGGGATTCTACCAGTTTCGGCGAGATTTATTTTGGAAAAAGATTCCTTTGTCCAAGCAGAAAATCCTTATACAACAATCAATCGATTGTGGTATCGAAACGGCATGTAGCATCAAAAAAAAGTACCCTTTTGCCGATGTAGGAGAAATTTGTGAACAAATGGCTGTTCCAATCGTTTCCTGTGAATCAGAGCAAATAAACGAACGAATCACTTTTGCAACTTATGCAGAAGATGAAGGGATCCGATTGATGACGGAGCCGTTAGAAAAATTAAAATGTTCAGGACTAGCTTCGATCTCTAAAGAAACAGCGCAAGCTTTGATTATTGGACATGAACTATTTCACCACATCGAAGCTTCTGTTAAGGGAATTTATACGCAAAGCGAAAAAATTGTGCTGTGGCGGTTGCCTTTTTATACACATCAATCAAACATTCGTGCATTGAGCGAGATAGCAGCGATGAGTTTTTCAAAAGAGATGAATCAAAGCGATTTTTCGCCTTATGTATTAGAGGCAGTCTTACTTTGGCCATATAATGAAATTCGTAGCCAAGGGATCTTAGAAGAAATAAAAAAAATAGAAAAAAGATGTACGGAGTATGATTTAGATTACAAATAAAGAGACTGTGACAAAAGTCGTGTCACAGTCCTTTTTTTCCGAATAAACGGTGTTCTCCTGTCAACTCCTCGGTCACAAGTCAAAATATTCAACAAACATGAGAAGCTGTTTTTTGAAATTGTTCCTTGTGACTCGGAGATGAACGGCAGGCTCACGACCTCTTGGAAAACGGTGTTCAAAAGCTTGCATCTGCGGTAGTAAGTCCAGCCAAGTTAAAAACATAAGAAGCTATTTTTACTTGGCTGTTCTTATTACTTGATGCAGGGCAGCTTTTTCACAACCTCTCAATAAACGGTGTGCAATCAGCTGACCCTCGGTATTAGCTCAAAAAAAACGGCAAAATATGAGGAACTATTTTGCCGTTTCTTTCTCTAATACTCAGGTCAAAACGCTGATTCCAAAACCTCTTATTTGATGGGTCTGTCCTGAATATCTTCAAAATAATCGGGGTAATTATGAATCACGTATTCTTGCTCCTCGATAATCATATGTAAATGCATCGTGCAAAGAAATCCGACTTCATCAAAGTTATGATCAATCATTGATTGAAGCATTGTCTGATGTTCATCTAATACTCGACCCCAGTCTAATTCTGAAATCGTCAAACGTAACCATCTGAAACGGTTCAAGTGCGTACTATAACTTTCTAGCCAATCCCAAATTTCTCGTTTTCCAGCAATTTCATAACAAGTTCGGTGAAAATCAGTATCCAAATCAAAAAAAGCTTTTTTATTTTGAGCGATCACTGCCTGATCGGTTTGTTCTAGTATTTTTTCTAGTTTAGCTTGATCTTGCTTGGTCATTTTCGCACTGCATTCTTGCAGGATCGGTTTTTCCAACTTTTCCCGCGTATAACGGGCTAATGAGGCAGATCGGATATCGATTTTTGAAACATAAGTGCCGGACTGTGGAATGGTTTTTACAAGCTCTTGATTGCGCAGTTGGATCAGTGCTTCTCGAATCGGTGTACGCCCGATAGCTAGTTGTTCTTCTAACACTTTATCGGAGATTTTACTTCCAGGTGCTAACTCGGAATAAATGATTTGTTTACGTATAGATTCATAAGCTTGCTGTTGCAAATTATTGATAACCATTTAACCTTCCTTTCTATGCAGATATAATCTATTATAACATAAATCGCTTACAAATCGTGTGGGCATAAAAACACAGTCTGCAAAAAAAGCCCTGATAGGCATGCCTATTAGAGCCTCGAAAAGAAAAATATTGAATCAATCTGGTCGTACCTCTTGGATCGGTTTGACACGACCGCCGATTCTTTTAGCAAAAGCTTCGGATTCTTTTTTGTCTTTGAAAATGAGCAGATTGTCTAAGTTTTTTTCCCGAGTGCGACAGCCAGTTTTATCGATGTAACCGTGCATTACTTTAACGACATACATGGGGATCACCTGCTTTTTTCTTTTCATTATACGAACTACTCGACACAATACAAGAAAAATGCTTAGACGGTCTTTATTAAGAATTTACATCATCCAAAGAAGCGTACGCTTGGAATAACTGATCTAACTCCGGATTGACTTTGCTCAGCTTCACTAATCGCTGCGAATCAGAAAGTAAAAAACAGTGTTTACTACTGCCAGTAGTTTTTAATTTTTTGTCTTCAGTTCCCACAATTTCGTAGCTAAAATCCAACCGTGTCCCCGTATACTTTTGGATAGTTGGATGGATGCTCACTTTTTCTCCGTAATGGATCATTTCTTTATAGCTACAATTTACTTCCAGAACGGGGATGATGATCCCAGATTCTTCGATTTTTTTATAGGGAAACCCTAGATGTACCAATAAGGCTACCCGAGCCTCTTCAAACCAGCGGATATAATTGCTGTGATGAATAATCCCCATTTGATCTGTTTCATAATAAAAAGGTTCTCGCACATAACCTGTAAATTTCTCCATGACTCATGCCTCGTTTTCCATTGATTTTTTACAAAAATAATTCATCCATTTCGGAAGTGCTTCGCTGATTTGTGTCGGCAAAACAATATATTGTTCTTTTGCCAGCTGGTCTCCAATGAAACTATGAAGATAAACAGCTGCTGCAATCGTTTGGTCATTTTGAGGAAACTGGGCTAAAAATCCTGTGATCATCCCAGCTAAAGTGTCACCCATGCCGCCTGTTGCCATAGCAGCAGAACCTAAAGGATTGGTGTAGAAGTGCTGGTGACCATAAATTTTTGTCTCATGACTTTTCAAAACGAGCACAGCACCGATTTCCTGTTGCTTCTTTTTGTTTTCTTTATCCCGTTGTTCTTGTATCGGTAGAGAACTCAACCGTTGCCACTCCATTTGATGAGGTGTAAGTACAGTTTGTTCGGGATAGGGTAGCAAAAGATGATTAGCAGCAAGTAAACTTAAAGCAGAGCCATCAATCACCAGCCATTGTTCTTTTGATTGGTTTTCTAGTACTTGTTTGAAACGTTCCAAACTCTTAGAAGAAGTACCCAATCCGGGACCAATCAAGAGTACATCTGCTTGCTTTATTACGGAAAGAAACTGGTCAGTATCCGTCCAATCTACAATCATTGCTTCTGGCAGATGACTGTGAAGAGCACTCCGATTTTTTTCATCAGTTACTACAGTCGTGAGACCCGCTCCGCTGTGTACGGCAGCTAAAGCACTCATAATGATTGCTCCGCCATATTGTTCATTGCCGCCAATCAAAACGATACGTCCAAATGTTCCTTTATGTGAAATTTTTGGACGAGGTGTGATGACTCTTTTCACTAGTTGTTCGTTTATCAGCATCGAAAAACCTCCTTTTACTCATTATAGCGTATATTTTTTTTAGAGAAAAACAGATAAGAAAAGGAATTGTCAGATTTTTTGAACTATTTTTTTCTGTAATTTGTGGTATCATGAACACGAAGACTTAAATAAGTGGAGGATTAACTTTATGACAATTGATTGGCAAAAAGAAGTAGAAGCACGTAAAGAAGACTTGCTTGAAGACTTGAAAAATCTTTTACGTGTCAACAGCGAGCGCGATGACTCAAAAGTAACACCAGATGCACCATTTGGACCTGGACCTCGCGACGCATTGAAACATATGTTAGCTTATGGCGAACGTGATGGATTTAAAGTAAAAAATGTCGATAACTATGCAGGGCATATTGATCTTGGCGAAGGAGACGAAACGCTAGGGATATTTGGACACATGGATGTCGTTCCTGCAGGAGATGGCTGGGACACAGATCCTTATGAACCAGTAATCAAGGATGGAAAGATCTTTGCACGCGGATCAAGCGATGACAAAGGTCCAAGTATGGCAGCTTACTATGCGATGAAGATCATTAAAGAACTTGACTTGAAACTATCAAAAAAAGTTCGCTTCGTAGTCGGCAGCGATGAAGAAAGCGGCTGGGGCGATATGGCTTATTATTTCGAACATGAAGAAGAACCAGATTTTGGTTTCTCACCAGATGCTGAATTCCCAATCATCAATGGTGAAAAAGGAAATGTTTCTTTAGCTTTACGCTTCAAAGGCGACAATGCAGGAGATTATGTCTTGAAATCTTTTGTTTCCGGACTTCGCGAAAATATGGTGCCAGGAACAGCAACTGCAGCACTTCAAGTACCAAGTGCAGATGCAGCTATCGCGATGGAAGAAGCATTTTACCAATTCATCGAAGCAAATCCAGTAAGCGGAACGATTGAAGCAGACAATACGTATGTAAAAATCGAATTAGTTGGTAAAGGCGCACATGGTGCAAGCCCACAATCTGGTATCAATGCAGGTTCTTTCTTGGCATTGTTCTTAGATAACTATGAATTCCTAGGATCTGCTAAACAATTTATCCACGTAGCAGCTGCTTATGTCCATGAAGATTTTTATGGAGAAAAACTAGGAGTCGCTTATGAAGATGAAAAAATGGGCAAATTGACAATGAATGCTGGACTATTTGCTTTTGAAGAAAATGGTACAGAGGAAGCGAACTTCATCAATATGAATTTCCGTTTTCCAAAAGGTGTAACAGTAGACGGATTGCAAAGTGACATCGAACAAACAGTGGGGCAAGAAGGCGCAACAGTTACTCGAGGTGCTCGCGTAATGGAACCACATTACGTACCAATGGATGATCCATTGGTGGCTACATTATTGCAAGTCTATGAAGACCACACTGGAGAAAAAGGCTACGAACAAATCATCGGTGGCGGAACTTACGGACGTTTGTTGAAACGTGGCGTTGCTTATGGAGCGATGTTCCCAGGATATACTGATACAATGCACCAAGCAAACGAATTTATGAGTCTTGATGACTTGTTCAGAGCAACAGCAATCTATGCAGATGCCATCTATCGTTTGGCAAAATAATTAATTAAAAAGAGGATCAAGAATTGCAAATTATTTTTGCAGTCTTGATCCTTTTTTTACTTTCTACTGTGGTATTCATGATAAACATGATATAGATTCAATTCATATTCTTTCTTAGCGTTCGTGACGACTGTATCCAAAATCAACCCTGTTACTAATGAAAGAAGTGCTAAAGTCATCAATCCAGTACTTAAAATCGCAGAAGGGATGCGTGTAATAAAGCTTGTCAGCATATATTCGCGAATCACAGGAATCCCCGTGACCAATCCAAATAAAAAGAAGAAGATGGTCCAAATCCCAAAGAAAAGCAAAGGTTTATAATCTTTAAACATTTTAATAATCATCATGATCACTTTGAATCCGTCAGAGAATGTATTCAATTTTGATTCGCTGCCTTCAGGACGATCACGATAATCGATTGGGATCTCAACGAACTTGAATTTTTTATCTAGAGCATGGATCGTCAATTCCGTTTCGATTTGAAAACCAGAACTCATAATAGGAAAACTTTTGACAAAGATACGATTGAATCCTCGATAGCCGGTCATGACATCAAGAATTTTTGTTTTATACATTCTAGTAATTGTATTTCTAACAAGGTTATTTCCAAAATCGTGGAAAGGTCTCTTATTCTCATCAAAGTAGGTTCCATTTGATAGGCGATCACCAATGACCATATCTGCTTCACCAGAACGTAATTTCTCGAGCAAACCATGTACAGCTTCTGCAGGATAAGTATCATCGCCATCTACCATTAAATAATAGTCGGCATCGATATCAAAGAACATTTGGCGGATCACATTTCCTTTTCCTTGACGAGGTTCTTTTTTTACGATTGCTCCACCTTGAACGGCCAATTCGTATGTTCGATCGGTCGAATTATTATCATAGACATAAATATCTGCTTCTGGTAATTCTCGTTTAAAGTCTGCAATGACTGTTGAAATTGTTGCTTCCTCATTGTAACAAGGAATCAGAACAGCAATTTTTTCTTGTTGTTCCATTTTTCACTCTCCTTAACTATAGAAAACAAAAGCTAAATTAAAAATACCTCATAATCAAAGGAAATGCTAGTTTTTCCCGCTAAATATCATTTATTTAAAAAGAAAATACTGGAATATATGTTTGGAAAGCTCTATCTAAAAAACCACCCACTACAAAAGAAGGACATGATACCTCTCTTTTGAATAGTGGGTGCGTATTCGTTCTCTCACTTTTTTGACGTATTAATCTGTTGCACCTTTTTTTCTTGAAATTTCTAATACGGTTCCTGTATGAGCATCTGCTAAAAATTCATAATAAACAGTTTCGCCATCTTCTATTCGAGAAAGACCTCCCCGATAAGCACTCGACCGAACGGCGAATTTCCTAATAGGTTCCTTTTCAAAAGAGATCCAAGAACCTTCGATTGCACCTTCTTTTAGAAAAGATGACTTGATATTTTCAAGTACTTGGTCTGCTGACAATACTTTTTTGCGATGATACCAAATCGTTGAAGCTACCCCGCTCAATAATCCTAGACCGATTCCAACTGCTAACCCGCCTTTAAAATAGCTTAGTTCGCTTTCTTCATACATGTGGACATACCTCCTTCTTCTCACTTGTTACTCCTTGTGCTTATTTTACCACACTCTCATATTTTCTTTGAAATAAATAACCGCTACCAGAAAAAATAAGCTATAATAAATACGATCGGTCTGCAGAAAAAATCATATTTTATCCGCAGATCAATATAAGTCTGAGAGGAGTTTAGTCTGAAATTTAGACGAATAGCATATGGAAGAAAAAACATTTCAACGAATCAAAGAGTTAACAGAATTACAAGGAACAAGCGGTTTTGAACAAGATGTTCGCGCTTATATGGAAAGTCATATGGAACCGCTGGTAGATGAGTTACAGTTAGATGGTTTGGGCGGCATTTTTGGTCTGCGCCATCATGAAGAAGCGGATGCACCCCGTGTAATGGTCGCAGCACATATGGATGAAGTCGGATTCATGCTGACACAAATCCAAGAAAACGGGCTTTTTAAAGTCGTACCTCTAGGCGGCTGGAATCCTTACGTTGTTTCTGCACAGCGTTTTACACTTAAAACCTCTACTGGTAAGAATTATCCATGTATTTCTTCTTCCGTTCCCCCGCATTTATTGCGAGGAACAAGCGGACAAAAATCAGTAGAAGTAACCGATATTTTGTTCGATGCTGGGTTTGAATCAAGAGAAGAGGCAATGAGTTACGGTGTCCTTCCAGGAGACACAATCGTTCCTTACGCTGAAACGATCAAAACAGCCAACGGAAAGAATATCATCAGCAAATCATGGGACAACCGCTATGGCTGTACAATGGTATTAGAAGCTTTAGAAGCGTTGCAAAATGAAACATTAGGTCATACATTGATTGCAGGCGCGAATGTCCAGGAAGAAGTAGGCTTGCGTGGTTCTAAAGCTTCTGTCAATAAATTCAAGCCAGATCTGTTCTTTGCAGTAGACTGCTCTGCAGCAGATGATACAGTGACGAAAAATGGCACATTCGGACATTTAGGAGAAGGTACATTGATGCGTATCCAAGATCCAGGTTTGATCATGCTTCCTCGTTTGCGCGAGTACTTGCTGGATATCGCTGAAACAAACAATATCCCTTATCAATACTTTGTTTCAAAAGGCGGTACAGATGCAGGTGCTGCTCATACACAAAACGAAGGAATCCCAAGTACAGTGATTGGCGTAGTGGGACGTTATATCCATACGCATCAAACGATGTTCAGTATTCGCGATTTTGAAGCTGCACGAGAAATGTTGATTCAAACACTGAAAGGTTTGGATAAATCAACAGTGAATACGATCGTATACGGAAAATAATGCGATAGTGAAACTATAAAATCTGGCAAAAGATTGCTTTTGCCAGATTTTTTTTATAAAAAGAGGATCAATGTTTGTTAGTTCGAAAGAAAGGTGTATAATTTAATTGAAAAATACATAAACAGAAAGTAGAGGACAAAGAATGATTATCCCAAATAGTTTAGAAGAATTAGCAGGCTACGTAGAAACTGGAAAGAGTGTATTTTTCTTTACTGCCGGCTGGTGCGGAGACTGCCGTTTTATCAAACCGCAAATGCCTGAAATTGAAAATGACTTTTCTGATTGGCAATTTATTGAAGTAGACCGTGACAAGTACATAGATGTAGCCGCTGAATGGAACATTTTTGGTATCCCAAGTTTTGTCGTGATCCAAGACGGAAAAGAATTAGGTCGTCTAGTGAATAAAGATCGTAAAACAAAACAGGAAATCGAATCGTTCCTAGAAAGTGTAACAAAAGGCTGACATCTGTTAGGAGGGGTCAAGATGAATCAAGAATATAAGAACATTTTAGTAGGTATCGACGGTAGTGAACAAGCACTTGCTGCTTTCAAAAAAGCGGTAGAAGTGGCTCGCCGTAATAATGGGAAAGTATATGTAGCAAACGTAATCGATCAGCAATTTTATAACTTTATGGGCTATGCACCTATTGATCAAAATATAGTCGATCAGCAAACTGAAACAGCCAAGCAAATGATCGAAGAATGTAAAGAATATGGGAAATCTGTTGATTACACAAATATAGAAGGAATTATTGCATATGGTTCTGTTCGTGAATCCATGGCAGTCAAATTGCCAAAAAAATATGCAATCGATCTAATCATGGTTGGGCAGTCAGGTCTAAATGCAGTCGAACGCTTTATGACAGGAAGTGTAGCCAGCTACGTGATACGTCATTCACCTTGTGATGTCTTGATCGTTTCTGACGAAGAAGAACAGCCAAGTAATTAAGCAAGTGGAACTTGTACGACCTTTTTAATCAATTAACTAAAAAACAGTAAAGGGACTGTGACAAAAGTCTTGTCACAGTCCCTTGTTACGAATAAATGGTGTTCCAGAAGAGGCTTCTTCGGAAATAAAGCATGAAAAAAATCTCATGCAGTGAATGCAATTTTTTGTTAAGATAAATCTCAGCAAAGGATAATGGAGGAAAGAACATGATTTTTGCTTATAACAAAGCACACGTCGGGGACACCTTGATGGTTATTATAGCCGACGATAAAGGAACAGAAAACACCGTTGAACGCAAATGGAATGTTGCTCGGATCAAAGATGAACAAGGACAAGTTGTTGCTTGGAACTTTTTCCATATCTCCGATCATCTAACAATCGAAGGGAACGGCCAAGTAAGCTTAACAGATGAGGAATTAGCGAAATTGAATCGATTGATCAAAGAAGCAGGATTCGAAGAACAGCTTGAAGCTGATCATGAACCGAAGATCGTTGTCGGGTACGTAAAAACATGCGTCCCACATCCTGATTCTGACCATTTATCGATTACTGAGACAGAAGTAGACAATGGTACAGTATTGCAAATCGTTTGCGGTGCACCCAATATCGAAGCTGGACAAAAAGTTGTCGTTGCAAAACCAGGAGCTATGATGCCAGATGGAATGATGATCTGGCCAGGAACTTTGCGAGGGGTAGATAGCTATGGAATGATCTGTTCCGCTCGTGAATTGCATTTGCCAAATGCTCCAGCAAAAAAAGGAATCTTAGTATTGCCTGAGGATGCCGTAGTCGGAGAAGCATTTCCAAAATAAAGAGGTTGTGACAAGTCTTTGTCACAACCTCTTTTTTATTAATTTTCACTATTTTGATTTTGTTTTAATGCCGATTGATCGATCGTCAATTCAACAGTAGTTGTTTTTTCTTTCGAGCCTTCATAGTAAGTGATTTTGACAGAATCTCCCACTTTTTTCTTATACAAAGCAGATTGAAGTTCTACACCAGAAGAAACTTCTTTGTCATCGATCTTAGTAATGACGTCGTATTGTTTCAATCCAGCTTTTTCAGCCGGTGTAGCTGTTTGGACATTTGTCACGATGACACCGTTAGTTACAGATGAAGGAATCTTCAAGATTTGTTCTTGTTGCTGAGTAGAAACGGCAGATAAGTCGACCATTGTGATACCTAGAGCTGGACGTGTCACTTTTCCGTCTTTTTCCAGTTGATTGATGATATTCACTACATCGTTACTTGGAATAGCAAATCCCATTCCTTCTACGCTTACATTAGAAGTAGATTCAGAAGTACTTGCGATCTTACTTGAGTTGATACCGATAACTTGTCCTTCGATATTAACTAAAGGACCACCAGAATTTCCAGGGTTGATTGCTGCATCTGTTTGGATCGCATTGATATTGACTGTTTCGTTCGATTCATTCGTACTTGTCACTTGTCGGTTCAAGGAAGAAACGATTCCTGAAGTGACAGAATTTGCATATTCAGATCCTAGTGGGGAACCAATCGCAATCGCAGGCTCACCAACCTTCAGAGCACTTGAGTCACCAAAAGAGGCAACTGTTTCGACTTTGTCTGAATTGATCTTCAACACCGCTAAATCTGAATAAGCATCTGTTCCAACTAATTCAGCTTTTACCTTCGTACCGTCTTTCATCAAGACTTCAAGACCTTGCTGGCCATCTACTACGTGATTATTCGTGACTACATAAGCAGTATTCCCGTCTTTTTTGTAGATCACGCCGCTTCCTTCACTATAAGCTTCCAAATTACTATCATCTGAGCTGCTACTTTCTTCTTGCTGCCCGAATAGTCCGCCAAAACCGCTTGATTGGTTATGACTTTGTAAGTTGATAACAGAAACGACAGCGTCTTGAACTTTATCTACCGCTTTGGTGATATCAGAATCTACATTGACTTTGACATTTTCCACAACTGTTTCACCGGCAGAATTCTGATTGCCGCTTGTAGCAGTAGAACTATTGTTGCCAGTGCCCATCGCTGCATAAAAAATGCCAGCTGTCAGTAGTCCTCCAACGATCCCTCCAACAAGCCCCAGACCTAACTTACGCCAGAGGCTATTATTTTTATTTTTTTTCATCTTTGGTGTCACATTTTTTCTATCCATGTGTTCCTCCTCCAATTACATTCATTTATCTACTGTTAGTATACTCTTATTTGTTGACTTTAGTCTACTTTGAGACTGTGAACTTTTTATGAAAAACTTTAGGAAAAACCATTGTTTTCAGATGAAAATATTTGATTTGCTTTTTTCCAAAGAAACTGTGTAAAACTACGCGGATAGGATTGGAAAAATAAGGGATAAAACATATCCACAGCCTGTGTATAAAGTGGATAAATTCTTATAAAACGTATGTTTGCCTAATGAATGTGATGAAATAAGGTAAAATAACACTGTTTTCTGTGGATAAACCTGTGGATGTTGTGCATAACTGTTGGGGAAATCTTTTTAACAAAAATAGCCAAAATAAACATATAGACGAAAAAATTGATTATAATAAACAAAGTGAGCATGAAGACCAAAGGAGAGAAAACATGAATATCAAAATTATTTCAGTAGGAAAATTAAAAGAAAAATACTTGATCCAAGGTATCAATGAGTATGTCAAACGGCTGAATGCCTATGCAAAAATCGAATTGATCGAAGTTCCTGACGAAAAAGCCCCGGAGAATTTAAGTGAAGCGCAAATGAGACAAGTAAAAGAAAAAGAAGGAGAACGGATCTTAGCGAAAATCAAAGAACAAGAATATGTCTATGCCTTAGCAATTGAAGGGAAAAATCCCACAAGCGAATCTTTTGCTAAACAAATCGACCAATTAGGTATCCAAGGAAAAAGCCACCTTGTTTTTGTTATCGGCGGCTCTTTAGGACTCAGCGAAGCCGTCATGAAAAGAAGCAATGCTCAGATCTCTTTTGGCAAAATGACGTATCCACATCAATTGATGCGTCTGATCCTCGTCGAGCAAATCTACCGTGCCTTTCGGATCAATGCGGGGGCTCCGTATCATAAATAATGATATTTAAGATTGAATACTCCTGAACACTAAGTTAGCTTTTCATTGAAATTTATATATAAAAAAGTTAACTTGAAAATCGTTGAGAATTTCAAAAAAATAATAATAACTTTATTATGTATTTAAATTTGTTACAAAAAGTTTAAGATGAAGAGCGTCTCTTTATACAAGAGACGCTCTTCATCTTTTTAATTTCTACTTTGTTGATTAAATAATGAAATTCTTTCTTCAATACTTGTTTGAATTTTTACTGAAAGCTCTTTTTCATCTGATGAAGGATTTAATAAGTGAAAAAAAATACCTTCTTTTTCATAATATTTAGGTGCAGGTTTTTTTCTTCCTCCATTGGAAGGATATAAAGCAAAGACAGCAGAGACAGCTTGCAAAGAACGTGTAAGAATTTCAGGAAATGCTAGAATACTTGACATAGTATTTTGTTTATAAGCCATTAATTGTTGACGTTGCCTACCTTCATCATTACAAAGTATATTGTATAGTTTTTTATATTTTACTTCAAATATTAAGCTTCCGATATAGTATTTATCTTGAAGGATAATGTCTAATCTAATATCAGGTTTATTTCGTTTTGAAGAGGTTTTTACTGGGATATCTAGTGTATTGGAGAAATATTCTTTTTTCATGGAATTATTATATACAAGATTAATACGTATATCATTTTTACTCAATACTACGGTAGTGTCTTCATGTAAAAACGGCAATTCTTGTGAAAGAATATCATTCTCAAAAATCCATCCAGAAATTGGAGTGTAGCCTTGCAGGGATAGAGATCTAATAATTTTTATAAAGCACCAAATTTCATAGAGTACATCTGTACTTTTCCAATAATACTGATATCTATTTGAAAAATTTAAAGTATTACGATTGTTTCTACTTTTTAAATACATTTTATATATAGTGTTATATTTAGGGTTCATAACAAGTGATTTTGGAACATTTATAGGTCTTCTTGATGAAATGTTTTTCATTACTGGTGTGTCTAAAAATTCAAGGATATAAGCATAAAAATGTTTTATCTTTTGCTGATTGTTTTTCAAAGTTTCAATCTTTCTATTATAGCTATTTGTATTGTAGTTTTGTACACTTTGTGAATACGCGCTAGTAAACTTATCTTCTCTTTTTTTCTCTTCATCGTCAATAATACCTTGTAGGATTTTCTCTAAATATCTATCAGCTAGAAGTGAAAAATTTTTAAAATAAGATAAGATAAATTTGATCCATTGATTTTCAATAATATCATATTTTATTATGCGGCTAGGTGTATATAGTAGCCCACGTTTTTCTGGATGGATTTGCAACTGTGAAATAGTTTTTTGATCCACTAGATTTTTGCTTCCAATTGGTTTCCAGTTATATCGTTTGTCAATTCTATATTTTGCTTCTTTTTTTAAACTTTCAAGAGAAACTATTGCTTGAGGTATATTGTTCTCAAACTCTAATATTCGTTGAAAAAGTTGATCGTTCATTAGATAATTTGAAGTAGTAATTTCACGACGAGAAGTTTTTTTAGGAATAAAAGTTCTAGCAAGACCGCCAACCATTTTTTCAATTTCGATTTTCATTTTTTCCCATTCTGGTGTACCTAAATCTTTAAGTATTATTTCAAATCGAGAATAAAAGATAGTTTCACCGATTTTAACGTAAAGAGTATAATAACCTGGAATAAGAGGTACTGTTTTACCTTGATCCCTATTATAAATGATTATATTATCATCACTTGGAATATAGCAAATATCTCCATTTTCCTCTTTTACTTGATTTTCAATCAAATAATCATCTAATTCTGGTATATATAGTTTTGCTTGTTTGTCTATACTGTTAAATGTAAAGCTTAGATTAGAAAATTCTTTTACCTTAACCGGTGTATACTCTAATAACGATGCCTCATCTTGAAAAAATAAAAGTTCATATTCTTGTTCTCCACTTTTATAACCAAAGTTTAATTTCAGACTAAAGGGTAAATCCATGTAAATTCAACTCCCTAGCTTTTTGCAAAAGAATTTTTTTAGTATATTTAAAATCTGAAGACTCAGGATATTCATTAATTATTTGTTCAAATTCACCCACTTGTTTTAAATCATTCTCATTCCATTTACCAACTAATTCTGATAATTGTTCATCAGAACCTCTGATTTTACTTAATACTCTCTGTACAAGCTGAATATCAATAGCTTCTTTTCTTGATAAGTCATTTTGCACTGGAAGATTTTTTAAATATTCATCAATTTGTTTTAATATCCTCCAACCGATACCGATATTTTTGTCTTTAGAATTAATTGCTAAATGGAGTTTCCAAAACATTTCTTTTTCTTTCTGGGTCAAACCATTAGTAGGGTTAGAGTTTTTAAAATTTTTGAAATCATCATATTTAAGTTGATTACGTTTCTTTTGATCTGATTGAATATAGTCATTTACTTCACTAATTTCATGGAATGGTACTAACTCAAGTGAAATAATGTTTGATCTATCCAAAACTTTATCTGAGAATTGATGAGTAGATTCATCTGTATTTATTGTTCCTACAAATAATATGTTTTGTCCTACTTCAATTGTAGAAGGATAGGTTGAAGAGTTATATAATTTATTTTCTAGATCTTCGTTATACAGTTTGATTTTCCTAGTATTTGGCTCCATTTCTAAAACTGAAAGAAATTGGGAGAAATAATGTTCAACACGAGCTAAATTCATCTCATCAAAACAAACCATGTAAATATTTTCTTTGTGTCTTGATGCTTCTAATAGTGCATCAATTAGACCGCTATCTCCTGGACGATAGACAGAATTTACAGTATCAGCATAGCCCAATAAATCAGAATCATCCTCCCAAAAGGGTCTCACAGAAATAAACTTTATTTGTGTATCTGATAATTGAAGTGCTTTTGCATAGGATGTTACTAATTGTGATTTACCGGTACCACTTAGTCCAGCTAATACCACCAAACTATCACCCAACATAGCAGTATGAAAATTCCATAAGTCTCGTTTTGAGTAATGTAATTTACTACGAATTGTGAGCTGATTAAATCTTTCTATAAATTCATTCTGTTCAGAGAAGTGATCATTTTGTTGAATAGCGTGTTTATCTTCTAACTCAGATATATCTATTTGCGTTTGTTCAGTAATAATTGAACTTACTGGAGATATTTTGGAATCAGAGATATTTTCTATGCCTTCGTTAATATCTTTTTTAGTTTCTATAATTTTTTGAAGTAATAGATAGGGCACAAAAATTATATCTTTTGTTTGATTTATAAAATCATCGTAACCTACATAGTTTTTACTACCTTCATCAATAAACTTTTTGTAAAAATTATCTTTTTCTATCCTATACGCTACACCGTACATTGAATTGTTTTGTCCGATTATTTCACCAAATAAAACTCTTGATCCATCAGTGTTCTCCCAAAAAACATTTAAAGGGTAATCTTCATTGTCTTTTGAGAAATTTATAATTTTTCCGAGTAGTTTGCCGTTTAGTAATTGGTTTTCAAAACTTGTCTCGTCTTTGATTACAGAATCGCTGTTATTTATAGAAAAGACCGGTATAGGTACTAATGATTCATTCTCTTTTATTAAATTTTTAAAAACTTCAGACTTTGGTTTGGGGATTAATTCTAAATCATCACCTTGATAGTAATTTCTTGCTTGTTCATGATTTCTTTTAATTTTTGGTGTACAAACGATAATATAAGGATCTAAAAATTCTTTAAGTGATTGGGCACGAGTACTATGAGATTCGTTTATATCATCAATAAACCCAAATTTAGTAAGTGTATTACTATATATTTGTATACCCTCTACATTATCAATCACACTACTGGGGAAATCTGAAAGAGGAGTCATAAAAAAGTACATTACATCATCCGAGTTTATTTTAATTTTATTTAAATCATCCTCCAAATAACCAATAATTTGGTAATCTTGTTTACCTTGTTTTAAAACCATTTATATTTTCCTCCTTCATAAGCATAGTAAAATCATTTAATTCTTGAATTTTTATTTTATTTTTTAAACTTTGTATAATTTTTTTTTTCATTCTGGGAATTAATTGAAAGGTTGTAATCCATAATTCATTAATATCATTTTCTTCAATTATTTTAATGATATCTTCGAGAGGTGTATCAGGATTAGTGATTATAAAATTATAGTCTTCTCTAATAACAATTTTTCCTGGAACACCAATTAATAAAATCTTTTTTATACTTTCTTTTGTTTGGTGTGAAATAGTTTTTACTGTTTTGCTTGTATTTATAAGACTATTACATCTTTTTTTCAGTTCAACGATTTCATTTTCTTTATTTTTAAGCGTGCTATTTAAAATAGAGAATTTTTTTTCTAAATTAAGATACTTACTTTCTGAATTTTTTAATTTTAATAAGCTATTAGTTATTTCTTCTTTATATCGATTTATTTCACATTCCTTTTCAGCGAGGAATTTTTTTTCTAGTTTGCTGAGTTCTCTTATTTTATCGTTATTATTTTTTTCTATTTTTTTCTTGAGTCTTTCATTTTCTTTTAGCAATACTTTTTCCCTATTTTCAGCATCAATTTTGTCTTTTTTATAAAGGGTTAATAAATCTTCCATCTTTTTATATTCAAGTGAGATATCAGTGCAACCCTTATTCTTTTTTTTATTTTGTATATATATCAAAGAATTATTCTTAAATGTTCTTAACCCATCAATATTTTGAAAAAAATCTACAATGTTGTCTTCATCTGTTTGTTCAATCAAATAGATATAAAATGAAAAGGGGGATTCCAACTCTTTATTTTTAATTTCCTCAAAAAATACTTCCATGCTCTGAATAGAAGTACTTTTATAAATATTTTCATCGTTTGCGACGATATCGTGGAAGTACCCACTACTAATATATTTAAATATATATCTTAAATTTTTTTCTTTAAGAAATTGGTTAAATAACCTGTTTTTAAAAGAATCAGATGGGTTTTTAGGAATAATAGATGAGCCACTTAACTTCTGTGGAAGTACTTTCGCTAATTTATTAAGATGTTCCAAATCAAGAGAATGAAAAACATCTTCCATAAAACTTATAGTTAAAGCTTTCAATTTTGACTTCCTTTCTTGTATTATTTATAATAACAATAGTAGTATAACATTAATAGGATAGTTCATTAAGCAAAATTAAGTATCTTAGTTACTAATAACTATATAAATTTCAAACTTGTAGTCGCAATTTAGTATAGAGGTACTAAATATGAAAACACCATACTTTTAGAAAAGCATTTCTTATGTTTAGTTGTGATGTCTATTCAGTTAATTGAAACAAATAATATAGCAATGAAATAGAGATAAATTCAAATATATATTATATCCATGAAGCCCAATCTTCTTTAATAGAAGATTGGGCTATTTTTATGGCAAAGGAGGGAAAAGAAATGTTTCAAAATAAAGGACAACGTTATGACACAAAGGGAGTAATGGACAGTTTGCCGGTGGAATTACAAGCTTTATGTTGGAATCTAATCGATCAAAACGTTCAAAAGCAATTTCCTTTAGACTATCTTCAAATCTTTGAATTTTCTACGGAAAAAGGAAATCAAAAGTTGGTTCATCGTCAAGAAGAACCGGAAGAAAGAAAAGAGTATCTGATTTCACCTAAGCTTCGTTTGAAATCAGTGTCTCAAAAAATATGGGTCATTGATTCGGGTGAGTATCAAACGATGTTATTACCAGAAGAATACTAGTGTCTAAAAGAAAGGAGAAAAATGACTTGTTAGAAACGGCTATCGAAGTACTGGAAAAGTGTGCACAGCTGGTCACTGCTTCTGAAGAGTGGGGCTATGAGTCCGTTACGATGGAAAAAGAGGAAATTGAAATAGGTACGCTTCCTAAAGATGTTCATCTACCACGTTTAGTGATGACACATCTTTATATTTATTGCGCACCACAAAGTGGGAAAGACTATGTGGTTTATTTCATTACAGATATTACCAGTCAGCGGGAATTTGTTCGTGGGTTACTGGTAGAAGGACGATTGGTTTGGAGTCAGATTGGAGGAACGAATGAATAAGATCGATTATTTGAGAATGATTGCGAAATGTTTAGAAGATATCCTTACCGCGATTCATCAAATTCTGAAGAAAAAAGGAGAAAGAATATGAAATATTTTCAACTAGTATTGACACTTATAACGGCAATGGTAATTGAAGTGCTTGAACAAAAATTAGCATAGGAGAAAAAGAAATGATTGAAAAAGAATTAGTGACCACACAAACAGAAGTTTGGCGAGATCCTCATCAAACCCATCGCTATGTTTTCAAACGACAATGGGCGATCAAAGGAAAAGAAGCGGAAGAGAAATTAGCGGTAGTCATTACTATTCGTCCAACAGATACAGAACCATTTACGAATGATTTGAGTATGTTATTAATCGAAAAGAATATCCGACAATTAGGATTTACTGGTTTTATTGCCGTGAATCTTTTTTCGTATACAAAAGCGAAAAGTCCTCGGGTATTTCCTCGAGGAAATGATGAACAATCTTTGGAAATATTAACGACTGTTTTTACAGAAAAGAAAATCAATACCATTATTTTTGCTTGTGGTTCGATTACAGCGACGAGTCAAGTGGCTTATGAACAAGCAAAGACCATTTACGATCAATTGAGTGCGAAACAAAAGAAGATGACCAAAGTATTGATAAATGCAGAAGGTAAGTTATCCCACCCACTAAGTATTCATGTTCGTAATGAATGGCAATTGGCAGATAGTCAATTATTATTTCAAGAAAAATAACGTTTTATTTTCTCATGTTACTTATAAGTAGTTTTACATGCTTTTTGACTTTAAAAATACATGTGATGATACATGTTATATGAATTATCAATGTACCCAGTAATATGCTATTTTCATTATGTAAAAAATAACAGGGGGTGTGTAGATGGAGATTGATAAAACTTGTTTGAGTAACTCTTATAAAAGTATGAATGACTTTTTTGAGGAAATGGAACTGGTGGTGTTAGTATCAAATCTTAGACAGCTTTTCGTAGAGACAAGAATAAATTAAACTTATCTACGAGAGGATGAATTTTTATGACCCGATATGAAGAAAATTTTAAACAAATGATTGTTGAACTGAATCAAACTGGACGTTCTGTTCGAGGGTTAGCGAAAGAATATGGCTTATCTGAAGCAACGATTTACAAATGGAAGAATTTATATTTACCTGATCAGTCCACAGGACTGACTGGAAAAGAAGTAGCTGAACTGAGAAAAGAAAATGCTCGTTTAAATGAGGAACTTGAAATCTTAAAAAAAGCCGCAGCCATATTCTCTCGGAAAACCTAAATTCGCTTGTTCAATTTATTGAAAAATGGTGTAAGGATTACACTGTTTCTTTGTTATGTCGGTTATTAGAAATCCCTAGAAGTGTCTATTATTTTTATAAGAATAAACCGTTGACAGCTACAGAAATCAGAAATAATAAGTTGAAAAAGAAGATTTCAACAATTTTTTTACGAATAAACAACGCTATGGTGCCACAAAGATCCATCAAGTTTTATTAAAAGAAGGGATTTCAGTATCTCTTAAACATGTCCAAAAGCTAATGAAACAATTAAATTTAAGGTCGATTGTAGTTAAAAAATATAGACCTCAAAGGTCTAATAAACCGATCATTTCAAAAGAGAATCTCTTAAATCAGGACTTTTCTACTGAAACGATCTGTGAGAAATGGGCAGCTGACATTACGTACATTCCTACTAAGAAAAATGGTTGGTGTTACTTATCTTCAATCATGGATTTACACACGAAAAAAATTATTAGTTATACATTTTCAAAACGAATGACTGTGGATTGTGTCATTCAAACATTGAATAAAGCAAAAATACATTATCACATTCCAGAAGGAATGATTCTACACACTGACTTGGGCAGCCAATACACAGCAAGAGAAGTGGAACAATGGCTTAAAACCAACAAAATAAGGCATTCTTATAGTAGAAAAGGAACACCTTATGATAATGCTGGAATCGAATCTTTCCATGCCTCATTGAAAAAAGAAGAAGTCTACACGACTAGCTACTCAGATTTTGAAGAAGCAAATCGAGCGCTATTTAGCTACATTGAAGGATTTTATAACCGAAATCGAATCCATAGCTCGATTCACTATCTAACCCCACAGGAATTTGAAGAATTAGCAAAAGAAAAAATGGCTTAACCGTCTCTACTAAAATGTGTCCAAGATATTGACTCAAATCCACTAGTAAACATTTGTAAATCTAATTCTTTTAACTTAACTGAAATTTCTGAATGAAGTGTTTCCAAATCTTCTAATTCCTCAAAATAACAGTTAATATCAAAGTAATCGCTAATGAATTTAGCCATATTCCTTATCCAATATTTGTCGCGCATTTCTATAGCTGTCCCACCTAAAGATGAGGCGATTGACTTAATTACAGTTTTGTTATTGATAGTATCTACAATAATTAAAGGAACCATTTGATGGTCTATTTTTCCTATTATTTTGTCAGATCTGAATCTAGTAACCTTATCGGCAGATATTTCAGGATTTCCGCCACCAATAAATCCAATATCAATACTGATAGCTTTATTGTTGTAAATAACAGTAGCATCGGTTTCTCTCTCATTAGATTCAGTAGATGAAAGAATAAATAACTTGTCTGAAGGACTGACCTCTTCTGGCATTTCTTCCATATATTGAAATCCCATCATTGATAAAGAGCTGCCAAGTATAAGTCGTTCGAAAAATTTTCCATTAGTAGATTTATCTGAACCCCTAATAGTAAGTGTTTGAGCTCCAATTGCGGTAAATAATAACGAAATAAAATCCCAATTTACTTCTATTATTTTTCCATTTAAATTTATTTCTCCAGAGATATTACCAAATAAATCTTCAATGTTACTAACAGCTTCATCGAGAGTTCTATTTAAGTTATTTATATATTCCTCCAAATTGGCGCGTCCTCGGACAATGTTATCTAAAGATTTTTTTGTTAATCCTAATGTCCAAAGAGTCAAGAGCATATTTTCAGAGTTATCAGCAGATAGTTGAATATTTTTTTTTAAGTATTCAAAGAATTCTTTTATATTAATAATATCTGATTCATTGTTTAAAGAGAGTAATAAATCTAGAAGAGCTGCATTTGATAAAAGTAATTTAGTTCGTGTGATCAATTCAGTTACATCGCGTACATTCCCACCTTGTAAAACGCTAATGACGATGTTATCAATACTCTGATCACCTAATTGAGAAAGTAAGGTTTTGGCACCACCTTTAATTACTTTAGTAGCTTCATTTTTGTAATTGTTTACTATTCTAAAATGAGAATTATATTTCTTAAACATTAAAAATTGTTTATCGTCATAAAGCTCTTTTTTAGTAGTATTGAATTCTAGAATGAATTGTTCTACTATCTCCTCTATATATTTTTTACCTTTATAAGATGTTGCTGACAAAAAATTTGAGAGTATAAAATATTTTGTGTAAATGAAAAAATCCATACAAAAAAGGAAGTCCCTTCTGTAGAATAAAGTTAACGACAACCAATTCACAGAAAAGAGGACTTCCCTATGAATGATTTTACTACAGAAATTGTGCAAACTCTAGTCACTAAAGGCGATTTAAATGAATTATTCCGTTCGCACTTAGAAAAAGCGATAAACACACTCCTACGGACTGAATTAACGGCTTTTTTAGATTACGAAAAATATGATCGCACTGGTTTTAATTCAGGTAATTCGAGAAACGGTTCTTACTTTCGATCAATCAAAACCGAATATGGTGAATTAACATTGGAAATACCTAGAGATCGTAATGGTGAGTTTAAACAACAAACTTTACCAGCCTACAAAAGAACAAACGATACATTGGAAACCACTATTATCCATTTATTCGAAAAAGGTGTTACGATGTCTGAAATTGCTGATTTGATCGAAAAAATGTACGGTCATCACTATACTCCACAAACCATGTCCAACATGACTAAAGTTCTGACTGAAGAAGTAAATGCCTTTAAATCCAGAGCCTTAAATGATAAGTATGTCGCTATTTTTATGGACGCTACTTACATTCCACTAAAACGTCAAACTGTATCCAAAGAAGCGATTTATATTGCCATTGGTATAAGAGAAGACGGCACTAAAGAAGTACTGAGTTATGCGATTGCTCCAACTGAATCAACATACGTTTGGAATGAGCTGCTACAGGATATTAACTCCAGAGGAGTTCAAGAAGTCTTGCTTTTTATTACGGACGGCTTAAAAGGCATGAAAGATACTATCCATCAAATTTATCCTAAAGCAAAATATCAGCATTGTTGTATCCATGTATCTCGTAATATCGCTCATAAAGTACGTGTCAAAGACCGAAAAGAAATCTGTGATGACTTTAAGGCTGTTTATCAAGCTAACTCAAAAGAAGAAGCGAATACCTTCTTATCCGGCATGATTGAGAAATGGAAGAAAAACTATCCTAAAGTGACGCAGTCACTCATAGAAAACCAAGACTTATTAACTTTTTATGATTTTCCACCTAGCATTCGTAGAACCATTTACTCAACCAATCTAATCGAGTCTTTCAATAAGCAAATTAAAAGATACAGCCGTAGAAAAGAGCAGTTTCAAAATGAAGAATCACTAAAACGCTTTCTAGTCAGCATTTTTGATACATACAATCAAAAATTCTTAAATAGAAGCCATAAAGGCTTCCAACAAGTGACGGATACAT
The DNA here is from genome assembly GCF_030910025.2 of Enterococcus sp. SB12. NCBI lineage: Bacteria > Bacillati > Bacillota > Bacilli > Lactobacillales > Enterococcaceae > Enterococcus > Enterococcus sp. SB12. The sequence goes on from NZ_CP175675.1 coordinate 245,629, forward strand.
TAGCTTCAATGTTTACTGAGTAACCCATTATTTTGCAGAAGGACGAGTTATTTACACAAAATTATTGACGCTCCCAAAAGCCCTGTTTTTAGCAGTTTAATATTATTCTTTTTCAATTAGACTGACTTGATTTAGTTACGGAATAGATACTTTAATGTGTTGAAGAAGCAACGTCCCGTATTTATTTACTAAAGCATCCAATATTCTACCGAATATTTAATATTCACATTAGCCCTAAAATAATTGTCATACCATGTTACATTTGATATAACAGCGTTCATTTTAAAAATAGCTGTTAGTGTGACAAAACATTAAACCAAGTGTGACAAAAAACGTGATGAAAGCTTTCCGGAAACGTATGTGAACAAGTATATAATGATTTTGTCAGGAGGATAGTCAAAATGAATAAACGAATTCGTGAAATACTCAAACTGATTATTAAAAACCCTGAAATGAAACTTTCCACTTTAACAAGTGAACTTGATTTGACACGTCGTCAAATCAATTACGCGATCAATCAATTTAATGAAGAATTGAAAACAAAGAACATTCCGTTAATTCAGAGAAGTCATTCTGGAAATATTACGGTACCAATCGAGGTTATCCAAATGATATCACAGCCTGATTACGACATAGGTGATGATCAGGAACTTGTCGTTCTCACTGATAGTGAAAGACAAGCATTGATAGTGATGACTCTGATCGCTAATATCGATTACATCAGTCTGGATCATTTGGTAGATGCGGTTGATGTTAGTAAGACGACTGTTATGGAAGATATCAAACGAACGGAACCGTTCATCAGAAATTATAGTCTGACAATTCGATATAATCGGATGAATGGTTACCAATTGGTTGGTTCGGAACACCGTATCTTACAGCTGTTATCGGATCTAGTAAAACGGTATCCGATTTTTCGCCGAGAAATGATTCGCAGAAAATTGGCACAAGATGTTTCTGAAGAAGAAATCGTCCATTTGATCCATAACATGGAACAAATGTTGCATCTTAGTTATTCTGATGAGTCGGTAGACTATTTGCAGACATCAGCGAGATTTTTAGTAAGCCGTGGGATCAAGATGTCAGATAAGCACGCGTTTTTTCCCGATGATGTGACGGATACTCCTGAATTCCGAATGCTGATGATCTTGGTACATGAAACAGGTTGGAGTCTATCCAAAAGTTATATGGAGTGGTTCACGTTATTATTTTTAACTTCCAATATTTTTGAGAGCAAAACTACTCAAAATTATGATTCGGATCAAGAATTGCGAAAATTGATCAGCCAAATGGTTGAAAATTTCCAAAATCAAACGTTGATTTTGATCGATGACCGAGAAGACTTTGAACGTAGGATACTGAGTCATCTGCGTCCAGCCTGTTTTCGAATACGCTATAACTTGAGTTTAGGAGTTTATTCAATAGATAGTCTGATCAAGGATAGTAATCATGCGATTTTGATTGATTTGATGAAAGAATTGATTATTCCTATTGAGAATTGGCTAAATAAGGCCTTTCCAAATGATGAATTAGATCTTTTATCCTATTACTTTGGCTATCAATTAAGTAATCATAATAAATTGAATAAGCAACGACAAAGGGCTGTAGTTGTTTGTACTAATGGTGTCATGGTCTCAAAGTTAGTACGAGCCAATATGGAAAAACTTTTTCCAGAGATCCATTTTTTAGCTTCCCTATCTGTGCGTGATTTCTACAAATTTGAAGCTGATTATGATCTGGTCTTTACTACGACGCCACTAAAAAGTTCTATGCTGCAGTTTATGATCGAGCCAATCATGACATATCAGCAACAAATCAGTTTACGATATCGAGTTTTGAGTGATTTAGGAATTACTAAGGTTGATCGAGCAATGGATGAATTGTTAACAATCATTAGGAAATATGCAAATATCACCAATCCAGTTTCGTTGCGAGAAGAACTGCAGTACTTTTTGATCAAGGAAGATGGAAGCACGCCGCTGGACAACTTCAAGGTATTGCCTTCATTGACTTATTACTTGCGGCCGAGTTATGTACAAATCGTTGAAGAAGAGATGTCTTGGGAACGAGCAGTGGAGGTGGCTTGCCGACCGTTATTGGAACATCAAATCATTGACTCGCGTTTTATCGCTGATTGCTTGGATCAAATCAGACAACCGGGATATGCAGGTTACTTGGGAATGAAGACTTGCATTCCCCATACAACGGTCGATAAAGGTGTAATCAGTGACGGTGTCAGCATTTTAGTTTGTAAAAAGCCGATACGATTTCCTAATGGTGAAGATGTCAGCTTGATTTTGCCGCTTTCATTTTTTGATTTAACGAAGCATCTGCGAGCCATCAATCAAATCGCTGATATCGCCAAAGATGATTCATTGATTGAGCAGTTATTGATTGCTGATGACGAAAAGACAGTTTATCAACTATTAAGACAAAGATCTTAAGGAGGAAAACATGAGACTAGCAGATTATCCTAAATTGACAGTGATCATGCGTGGTTATACTTTTGATCAGGCAGATGCTATTTTACAAGCAATGCAGGAATTTGACCATCAATTTGCCGTAGAGATGACAATGAACACAAAAGGAGCTCTTGAAAATATACATGAACTAAATCAACGTTATGGTGACACGACTTATATCGGCGCTGGGACGGTAAGGACATTAGAACAAGCCCAAGCCTGCTATGAGGCTGGTGCAAAATTTTTATTAGGACCACATATGTTCACAAAAGAAATGTTGTCTTACGCCAATAAGAAAGGATTATTGGCGGTACCTGCCGCAATGACTCCTTCAGAAGTAGACCGTATGTTTAAAGAAGGAGCTGATATTGTAAAAGTATTTCCTGCAGCGGTTGTTACTCCGCGTTTTTTCAAGGATATTCAAGCACCTTTAGGTAAGTTACCACTAATGGGGGTTGGTGGAATCAGTAAGGAGAATGCGAAAGAGTTTTTTGAACAAGGTGCTAGCTATTTAGGTCTTGGTTCCGGTATGTTCAACAAGCAAGACATCGAAGAGCTAAATGTTAAAAACTTAGCACGTTCGATGAAAGAATTAATTGAGGTTATTAAATAGGAGTGAGGACTTTGGAACTTTATTTGAATGAGGAACTCGTTTTTCGAAATGTTCAAGCAAAAACAGATAGTGAAGTCTTAGCGTTTTTGGCAAGCGAGATGTACAAAAAAAACTACGTGAAGGAGGAATATATTCAAGCAATCCAAGAACGGGAAAAAGAATACCCTACTGGATTACCATCAACACCACCAGGAATCGCAATTCCCCATGCAAACTATGAAATGGTCAATAAAACAACTTTAGCAATTGCGACTCTTAAAGATCCGGTCCTATTTCATAATATGGAAAATAACAATGAGCAGTTACCAATCCAAATTGTGATCATGATGGCGATTGGGGAACCACATGGGCAAGTTGAAATGTTACAAAAAATTGTTGGAATCATACAAGATGAGCCACTGCGGCAAGAAATGATCAGAGCAGGCAATGATACTGAATTATTAGAACTATTAAAGAAAGCGGTTTTTTAATATAAGGAGGAAATCATAATGAAACGAATTTTAGTAGCATGCGGAAATGGTATCGCCACTTCAACAGTAGTAGCAACAAAAGTTAGAGAGTATTTGCAACAACATGGCATTGATGTTTCAACGACTCAAACAAAATTGATGGAAGTTCCAGGAAAAGTTCAAGACTATGATCTATTGGTGACGACTGGTCAATTTGATGGTCAAACAGGTGGTGTACCAGTAATCAAAGGGATGCCGATTTTAACAGGTATCGGTGCCGATCAAACAATGGAAGAGATTTTGAACTTACTGAAATAATAGCTGATCAAAGGAGCTGAAAAAATGAAAATCATTATGAACGTCTTTAACTTCTTTATTGATGCTGGACCAACAGTTATGTTGCCAGTCATCATCACGATTATTGGTTTGATTTTTGGGTTAAAGATTTCTCGTGCTTTTAAATCAGGTTTGACATTAGGTATCGGTTTTGCCGGGATCAAGTTGATATTGGACTTTATGACGACCAATGTTGGACCAGCTGCCAAGGCGATGGTTGATCGAACTGGTGTTAAACTAGATGCTTTGGATGTTGGCTGGGGTTCGATTGCGGCTGTTACTTGGGCATCGCCAATCATTCCAATCTTGATTTTTGCCATTCTATTGGTCAATATCGTTTTGCTGATTTTGAAACGTACACATACGCTGGATGTTGATATCTGGAACTATCACCATATGGCAATCGTTGGTGTTATGGTGTATTTTGTGACTAAGAATGTCTTCTTAGGTGTAGGTGCATCAGTAGTGATGGCAATTGCGACTTTTAAGATTTCAGACTGGTCGCAACCGATGGTAGAAAGTTTCTTCGGAATCCCTGGTGTTTCTTTACCAACTGTTTCTGCGCTTTCATCACTGGTTATTGCTTGGCCGTTAAATTGGCTGCTGGATCGTATCCCGTTATTCAGAAAATCAAAATTCACCATCAAAGATGCACAAAAATATTTGGGATTTTTTGGTGATTCTATGATCATGGGGTTAGTTATCGGGATGGTGATTGGTGTTTTAGCCGGCTATGATATCAAAGCGGTTTTACAATTAGGTGTCAGCATGTCAGCTGTTTTGGTTTTGATTCCTAAGATGACTTCATTATTTATGGAAGGATTGATGCCAATTTCAGATGCTGCACAAAAATGGTCACAAAAAAAATTCAAAGGTACACGTTTATTTATCGGATTGGATGCTGCAGTTGTTGTAGGTAATCCAGATGTTATCACAACAGCATTGATCATTATTCCACTAACGATTGCATTAGCTTTAGTATTGCCAGGAAACCGTGTGTTACCATTCGCAGATTTAGCGGTTGTTCCTTTCCGCGTGGCAATGGTCGTTGCCTTGACTCGTGGTAATTTATTAAAAAATATCATTATTGGCTTAGTTGTGACAGCTTCATTGCTATGGTGTGGGTCAGCTACTGCGCCAATGCTGACAGCAATTGCCAAATCGGTTGGTATTAACTTAGGAACTTCTTCAATGTTAATCTCATCATTTGCTGCGACTTCCATGATCCAAAGTTATTTGGTATTTATCGCATTTGCTTACAAACCAATCATCGGTATTCCAGTGTTGTTATTAGCCTTTGCGGGCGCATGGTATTACTTCGATGGTATCAAAAAAGTTAATCATGAAATGGATGAACCATTGAAGGCACAATAGTAGGAGGGTTTAAATTGAAAATTTCAGATGTCACAGTGTATAAAGTAAAACCAAGATGGATTTTTGTTAAGATCTCGACTGACGAAGGAATCGAAGGCTGGGGAGAAATGATCTCAGGAACTAAAACAGAAACGGTTGTTGCTGGAGCTTATGAGATAGGAAACCGGCTGATTGGACGTAATCCGTTTGAAATCGAGCGCCTCTTCCAAGAAATGCATCGATCTTTCTTCCGAGGCGGTCCTATTAATGGAACCATCGTTTCGGGTTTAGAAATGGCTCTGTGGGATATCAAAGGAAAAGCGTTTAATGTTCCGGTTTATGAATTATTGGGCGGTGCAGCACGTGATAAAATCAAGGTTTATTCTTGGATTGGTGGAGATCGACCAAGTGAAGTTGCAGAACAAGCACAAGATCGGTTTGATCGGGGCTTTACGGCCGTCAAGATGAACGCGACAGAAGAGCTGCATTATATCGATTCCTACCAAAAAGTTGATGAAGTGGTGGAACGAGTTGCGTCTATTCGCGAACGTTTTGGTGATGCAATGGATATTGGTGTTGATTTTCATGGACGGGTCCATAAACCGATGGCAAAAGTGCTAGCAAAAGCTTTGGAGCCATTCCATCCAATGTTTTTGGAAGAAGTCGTTTTACCTGAAAATGAAGAACACTTTAAAGAAGTAGCTGATTCTGTGGCTGTACCATTAGCTACTGGTGAACGCTTGTACACTCGTTGGCAATTCAAGAACCTCTTTAAACAAGGTACTGTTGATATTATCCAACCAGATGTGGCTCTTTGTGGGGGAATCTTGGAAACCCGTAAAATCGCAGCGATGGCGGAAGCTTACGACATGGCTGTTGCGCCTCATGCGCCATATGGTCCTGTTGCACTAGCAGCAACTCTGCAAGTAGACTCATGTACGCCAAACGTCTTTATCCAAGAACAAAGCTTAGGGATCCACTATAACAAAGGTTTTGATCTGTTAGATTTTGTGAAGAACAAAGAAGTTTTCCAATATAAAGACGGCTACGTAGATCTACCTTCAAAACCAGGTCTGGGCTTGGAAATGGATGAAGACAAAATCAAAGAAATTGCACAAGAAGGTTTGATTTGGACCAATCCGCAATGGAAAAATTATGACGGTACGATCGCTGAGTGGTGATAAATGAAAATAAAGGATGATGAAAGATGGCAGAAGCACTTATGATCACAGTTTTTTTAGGACTGCTGATTATTTTGCAAATAATCGATCAAAAGAAAATTATCGTGTTTGCTCAGAGTAGTCCTGTAAGGAAGAGTTTGAGTATTTTACTGACAGTCGCCATCCTGTTGATTTTCTGGCCGGAACATCTGACTGATCAGATTAAACTGGTTGCTTTTGCTTCTGTCATTTTGATCAATGGTTTTTTGAAGGAGGGTCTAGCAAAAGATTCTGTTGTTAGATTTGGAGTATTGAACGGTAACTTTAATCGATATCCTCAAGTCCAAGTAGAAAAACTAGGTGACGATAAATCATTTATTTCATTTTACAAAAGCAAGAATAATTCTTTTTCAATGATTTTTGATAAAGATCAAACTGAAATGATGGATGTCTTTCAAGAACTTGATATCCATTCCAAAATTACTTTAGATCAAAGTTCGGAAGAAAAAAGAGCAGTTGTAAAAAAAGATAATGAATGATTCTACTACCGAAATTATGATTTCTTTATCACGAATAATGAAACTTGTTTTAATGAATCATATTGATTGAAGTATACAATGTATATTAAGTTTTGGAAAGAAATATATTGGTACAAGATATAGCAGGAATCGATTACTCGATCCCTGCTTTTTTTAACTTCCTTTGCAGCAAAAAAAGCTCGTAATCTAAGAGATGATGGATAGTTTTTAGAATATATATATTTTCTTCAATTCCAGAAAAAAATGACCAAGCTAGTATGCTAAAAAGTACGATGCTTCTATGATCTTTTTTCCGTCTTTATTAACAGATGTTTTAATTGATCAACGCATATTGTAATCTACCCTAATTTCCATAGTTCTTCACCACTTTTAAAAATAGTAAACCCCCTACAAGTATGCTATAGTAAATTGCTAAAGAAAAACCAATAAGGTGGGAGATGTATTCGCGATCAAACAAGCGGAAAAATGATTCGTTTTTATTATACAAGTTTGCAATTTCTCTATTGGATGATGTTTTGTTCTGTCTATGGGTTTGCGACATTGTTTTTGATTTATTTCAAGATTGATCCAGCTAAAATCGGAGGGATCTTAGCATTGGTCAATATTGTTTCAACGGTGCTTCAGCCTTTTATCAGTCAAGTGATCATCAAGAAAAGAAAGATCCCACTGATCACCGTGCTGAAGACGATGATAGCAGGATTAGGAGTGATTCTCTTAGCTGGGGTATTGATTCCGAATTTGCCGATCATTACTTATATCTTGGGTGGGATTTTAGTAGTTTCTATGCAATCATTTCTCAATGCGCTGGCATTTGAGTATTCAAATACCGGCTACAGGATCAACTTTGGCTTTTCAAGAGCTGGTGGTTCATTTTCTTATGCTGTAACTTCTTTTTTACTGGGACAGTTGTTAGCGATTTATTCTGCCGCGATTTTGCCGATCTTGGTTATAGTTGAAGCAGTAGTGTTTTTCGTTATTTTGCATCTGCTGCCGGATGTAAAAAATCAAGAAGTTTTTCCTATGACAAAAGAACAGGATCGCCCAGTTTCTTTGAGAAAAAAATATCCTTTTCTGATTTTGTTGTTTTTAGGTTTCAGTTTTCTTTTTACTTTCCACACCATGATCAACAGCTTTTTGGCACAGATCTTTGAAAATATCCACGGTGGCAGTAAAGAAGTTGGCATCGCATTGATGATCGCCGCTTTATGCGAATTACCGGGAATGATCTTTTTTGAACAGCTTGTCAAAAAGAAATCCAGCAAATTTTGGCTGTCTGTTGCCAGTATTTCATTTGCTGTCAGAGGATTCATGATGCTGCTGGCCAGTTCGATCCTGATGATGGAAATGACGCATCTCCTACAAGCCTTCAGTTTCGCTTTGTTTATTCCAGCTTCGGCTTATTTGTTCAATCAATTTCTGGCGGATGATGATCGTGTATTTGGACAAACGATGATCATCATCGCCACAACTCTTGGTGGGGTGATAGGAAATGTCTTGGGCGGCAGTCTGCTGCAGCATTTCGGTGTATGGGAGATGCTGATTTTCGGTACTGGTTTTGCGGTGCTAGGTGCTTTATTAACTATTTTGGGCATTCGAAAAATACCGAAGACAGGAAACGATAGTGATTCTCTTGTTGAGTAGCATAAAAATACTTAGATACTAGTTTTATATAAATAACATATAGTGATTATTGGTGTAATTACAAAAAACGAGAATAACTTAAGTAAGCATTTCTAAATAATTGAGAAACCTCATCTAAAAAGATAAGAAAATATCCCTAATAAAACTTCTGTAACATTTTAGATAACTGATTGTAAGCTGAATAATAAACTATAAGGAGACGGTTAGACGGTCTCCTTTTTTTGCGTATTATAATTCTAGAATTGTTGGAAATTGATAATAATTAACAAGAAATATTAGACAGGAACTTCGAACTGCTTATCACATTCTTATTATTATATATTTGCGTAAGTAGTCCTGGTAGTCTCAATGCACTATTCTATCTTGAAACTAAGAAGTTATAGAAGGAGCAATGATAGAAAGCACGAGAATACAAATAGCGATTAAATATTTTTCTAGACAACCTTAGTTAATTCACACAGATATATTTTAGGTACAGTCTTACAGATATAGAGTTAGTGCTGTGTGAATCCTGATGTTCGCAGTGCATAGGAGTCAAGTAAGATTCTAGCCAGTATAGAAAGTGGAAGTCTGGAGCGTACCTCATAATCTGGGAAGAAGGAGCCTTCTGATTTAAAGCCAACAAAAGGAATCTCGATATGTTCCATCAAACTTGAATGACGATTAGCAGTAAGCAAAATTGTCCCGATCTCAGCTTTATAACAGTTTTCAGCTGCGGTAGTCAATTCCTTTGTTTCACCGTTTAGTGAAACAAAGATCACGATGTCATCTTTGGATAATTTTCTACTAATGTTTTTTATGATATTGGGATCAGTATGCATCTCACAATATTTACCGGTAAGTTGAAATTTGACCATCATTTCCTGAGCAATCAATTCTGAAAAACCTCGGGCAAAAATCATGATTCTTCTAGCAGCCTTGATTCGTTGAATAGCATCTTCAATATTCCCGCTTTCTACCATATTGATGGTGCGGATTACCTCTTGCTCATTTTTAAGAATAGCAGTCTTTATTCCTTCATCAACTTTATCAAGAGCGGCAAAATTGATATTTGTATTTTCTTTTTCTTTTAACGAATGTTTAAAAGACGTAAACCCCTCATATCCTTTTTTCTTCATAGTACGAACGACGGTTGCTGTTGAAACGTTGGCATATTCACTTAGTTTTACAATGGAATAGGAGGGGATTTCGAGTATGTGACTTTGAATAAAATCCCAGAGATATTTCTCCGATTCACTTAATTTTGTATCCATATTTTGCCTCCGATTAGTTAGGATAATTCTATTGTAAAGCGGGAGTTTCCTTTACTTCAAGTTTATTTAATATATTTTGTAAAAGTTTTCAATGAATTTAGTCATTTATGAAAACATTTACATTCGATCTTGATACATAATGAATATGTAAGAAAGGAGGAGCGTAAATGTCAGTTTATACATGTACTTTAAACTTGGCAATCGACCTTTTTATCGAAACAGATGAAATGAAACCATCCCAAGTCAATCGAACAAACGATGATGATATACAAGCTAATGGAAAAGGGGTGAATGTTTCATTGATCATGAAGCAATTAGGTATCGATAGTACAGCTTTAGGATTTAAAGCAGGTTTTACCGGGAATTATATTGAGGATTATTTGCATCAAAAAGATATTAGCACTGATTTTATTAGCGTACCGGGAATGACTAGAATCAACGTTTTTACACAAGTTAATAAAACCAATGAAGAATTCAAATTGGTTAATAAAGGACCTGAGATTCCTCAGGAACAAATCAAAACTTTTCTAAATCAAATACAAAAGCTGCAAGCTGACGATTATTTGTGTGTTTCTGGCAGTTTGCCGCGAGGGGTCTCACCCGAAATTCTTATTGATATCAGTCGTATTTGTTTTGAAAATAAGGTCCATCTGATTATTGATTCAAGCTATCCGGAAATAATTGATTGTCTGCCGTATCAGCCGTTCTTATTAAAACCAAACGAGGAGGAATTGCAATCTTGGTATAATGTCGAGCTTAGTGATCGTGAAGGATATATTCATTATGCTGAACGCTTGATTGCCGATGGAGCGAAAAATGTTCTCCTTTCTCTAGGAGGAGAGGGAGGAATATTTTTAAATAAGGATATCGTTTATTCTGGGAATTCTCCTAAAGGTAAAGTAGTCAATACAGCGTGTGCTGGTGACACTTTGTTGGGAACATTTCTTGCAGGATATTTAAAAGGTGAACAGGTAGATATTAATTTGAAGAAAAGTTTAGCAGCTGGAAGTTCAACCGCTTTTCGTAAAGGATTAACAGATTTTTCGGATGTTGCAGAGTTGGAAAAACAAATCGAAATCAAAGAGGGAGCGAGTAAAAAATGACAACTTACAAAATTGTTGCCGCAACAGGATGTCCAACAGGAATTGCCCACACTTATATGGCTCAAGAAGCATTGGAGCAGGCAGCTAAGCGCAAAGGGGTATCTATCAAAGTTGAAACCCATGGTCAAGTAGGGATAGAGAATGAATTAACACCAGAAGAAATAAAAAACGCTGACGCTGTAATCATTGCAGCTGACAAAGATGTTCAAGCAGAACGTTTCGCAGGTAAGCGTGTAATCGATGTGCCTGTCAGCAAGGGGATTAAAGATGCTGACCAATTGATCGAAGATGCGTTGGCTGGTAAAGGTTCAATCACTGCAGAAAACAAAACAGTTGACGCTGCTGGTGAGAAAGCGGAGATGGGGGTTGCAGCAGGCATTGGTCACAGTATTTATAAAAATCTCATGAACGGTGTTTCTCATATGCTGCCGTTTGTAGTGGCAGGTGGGGTAATTATTGCAATTTCGTTTGCCATCTGGGGTGTGTACTCTTTTGATCCCAATGATCCTACTTACAATCCGACTGCCGCTATGTTAAAGGGTGTTGGTGATGCGGCAATGGGAATGATGGTTCCTATTTTAGCAGCTTATATCGCTGAAGGAATCGCTAAACGTCCTGGTTTGGTTGTTGGGTTTGTTGGCGGACTGTTAGCCAATTCTGGCGGAGCCGGTTTCTTAGGCGGAATTTTTGCAGGTTTCTTAGCAGGCTACTTTATCTTACTATTGCAAAAGGTCATGAAAGGCTTGCCTAAACAATTGGATGGTCTGAAGGCGATCTTCTTATATCCGGTGATCGGTGTCTTGTTTGTTGGTGTAGTCATGTCTTTATTAGCAAATCCAATGGAAGCAGTCAACCAAGGAATGATGAATTTCTTGGCAGGATTCCAAAATTATAATCCATTAATTTTAGGGATTATCGTTGGCTGTATGTCAGCATTTGATATGGGAGGTCCAGTCAATAAAGCGGCTTATGTTACAGGGACTGCGTTGTTGGCACAAGGTAACCATACATTTATGGCAGGGGTTTCGGCAGCTTGTATCGCGCCCCCATTGATTACTGGATTTGCCGCACTGTTTTTTGGAAAATATTTCGATACGAATGATCGCAACGCTGGTTTAGTCAACTTTATCTTGGGCTCAACGCACATTACCGAAGGAGCAATTCCATTTGCGGCTAAAGATCCGCTGCGTGTTCTGCCAACTATGATGCTAGGTTCATCAATTGCTGCTGTACTGACATATATGTTTGGTGTCCAAGTTCCCGCACCTCATGGAGGTTTTCTAGTATTACCTGTTGTTACTGGTAAGGTTGCATGGGTAGGGTCGATTTTACTTGGTTCAATCGTTGGCGGAGTAATTTTAGGGTTGATCCAAAAACGTAGTGTAGAAAAACGTGAAGCAGAAGCAGCTACTGTTGAAATGAAAGAAGCAACCAACAACTAAAGGTTATTCTAGAAAGAAGGATTTCAAATGACTTTGATCAAAACAAATAAAGTTTTTATGAATAAAAATTTTACGACGCAAGATGAGGTAATGAACTTCCTTGCAGATCAGTCAATTGTCTTGAGCATTAGTGAAGACCGAGATGCAGTTTACGAAAAATTGATGGAAAGAGAAGAAGAAAGCACGACTGGTATGATGGATGGTTTTGCCATCCCTCATGCCAAAGATGCTAGTATCAAGGATGCCGATATTGTGATTGTTCGGTTAAACGGTAAGGTCGATTGGAAAAGTTTAGATGGAGAAGGAACGGATTTTGTAATCGCTCTGTTTATTCCAGATTCAGAGGCTGGAACAACCCATCTAAAATTTTTATCTCAGGTAGCCAGACTTTTGATGCACAAAGATGTGACAGAAGGTCTGAAACAAGCCCAGTCTGCTGAAGAAATAGCTGAACTTTTAAACCAAAAATTAGAAGAAAACTAAAAAGGAAGTAGTGAAATCATGCCTTTAACAGAAAAAAAGAAAACTTATATTCGTCAACTAAGTAATGAAAGTGGCATCATCAGTGCGTTAGCAATCGATCAACGTGGTGCCTTGAAAAAAATGATCGGTAAATTTCAAAATCAATCAGCAACCGATGAACAAATCATCAATTTCAAAAAAATCATTTCTTCTGAATTGACTCCATATGCTTCAGCAATCTTATTAGATCCAGAATATGGGTTGCCGGCAGCCGAAGTTCGCGATAAAAATGCTGGTCTGTTGTTGGCCTATGAAAAAACTGGTTACGATGCTTCAACTCCAGGACGTTTACCGGATATTTTATCTATTTGGTCTGTAAAACGTCTAAAGGAGCAAGGGGCCGATGCTTGTAAGTTCTTGTTATACTACGATGTAGATGAATCTGATGACATCAATGACCAAAAGAAGGCTTTTATGGAGCGGATTGGTTCTGAATGTGTTGCTGAAGATTTGCCATTTTTCTTAGAATTGGTTTCTTATGATGCCAACGATCCTGATACTTCTTCGAAGGAATATGCCTTGAAAAAACCGCATAAAGTAAATGAAATGATGAAGGAATTTTCTAAGCCTCGCTATGGAGTTGACGTTTTGAAAGTGGAAGTTCCTGTTAATATGAACTATGTGGATGGTTACACTAAAAATGAAGTTGCTTATACCAAAGAAGAAGCTGCTGCTTATTTCAAAGAACAATCCGAGACTACCAACCTGCCATTTATTTTCTTGAGCGCAGGAGTAACTGCTGAATTGTTCCAAGAAACCTTGAAATTTGCAAAAGAGGCTGGCTCTACATTCAATGGGGTACTCTGTGGGCGCGCAACTTGGGCGAATGGTGTAGAACCATTCGTTACTAAAGGTGAATATGTTGCCAAAGAATGGATGCAGACACAAGGACGCAAGAACATCGAAGAGCTGAATAATGTTTTGAAAGAAACAGCAACAGCTATTAAATTGTAAGAAAGCTTTAACTATAACCTTAAGTTTGTAACCTAATGATTTTTAATAATCAATTTGAGCTTTTAAATAAAGAATTGGAAGCGTCCCGACGCTTCCTTTTTCGTTTGTTTTTAAGGCATGATAGGTTCTATGTTGTCGTTCAATAAGCGCAAGAAGGTCAGCATTTTTTTCTTAGAGTATGCAAAATTGCTTTTCTACCCAATGATTTAAAACGGAGAGGCACCCTTGGATATGGTAGATGGTGAAGTAACGCATTTCTTCTGTGATCACGGTTTTTTTGTCTTCTTGTAGCCAGATTTTTAAATAATTTTCTTCGATCAGATTATTTAATCTCTTTTGAAATTGGATATCTCCGTGGTTGATGACGAATAACTTGTATACGAACGTATTCGTATAGACATAGTCGATCAAATGAGCGTATAGATCCTCGTAGCTATGTGTCGTATCGTAGGAAATGATTTCATCCAAGTCTTGGAAAAAGCTATTTTCCAGTTTTTCATAAAGATCATAGATATCCGTATAATGTGTATAAAATGTCGAACGGTGAAGATCAGCAGTTTCGGTCAGTTCACGGATGGTGATGTTTTGAATTTTTTTATCTACTAATAATTTTGATAATGCTTCTGCTAACGCTTTTTCTGTTTTTTTGACGCGGCGATCCTCTTTTTTCATTTTGCAGCCTCCTAATCAACATAATCAAGGAATTGTGTCGGTTATCCGACAATTTCACCGCTATCTGAACATAGATAACCGACACCTTGTCTATTATAATATAAGTATAGCATATCAATATTTAAAGAATAGGAGAATAAGTGATGGAATTAGCCTTTAAGCAACTGGAAAAGAAAGACTACAAAAAAGCCATTCAATTCGCGATTAAAGGTATGCACTTTGATTGGTATACCAAGAACAAACTCCTTTTGAATCTTTATGGAAGATACTTTTGGTATCTAGAATTGAATCGCGCGACACAAATCATTGCTTTATATGCGGATGATGAGCTGGCAGGTGTTTTATTAGCAGACATCAAAGGAAAATCAAAAAAGCATCATTCATTTAGTCAAAAGTTATATGTTAAACTATTTGATTTCTTACAAAATGCATTTGTGAAAGACAGCAAAGGCGGGTATGACGACACCAATGACGAATTGCTTTCAGACTATTTAAAAAAACATTCCCCAGATGGAGAAATTGTCTTTTTAGCTGCCAACCCTGATTTAAAGATCAAGGGGATCGGTAGTAAATTATTAAAAGAATTTGAACGCCGAGAGCAAGGAAAAGAAGTATTTCTGTTCACGGATAGCGGCTGTACGTATCAATTTTATGAACGACGCGGTTTCGAACGGAAAAAAGAAAAAGATATCGTCATGAAGATCCTTAATAAAGAAGTAGA
The DNA here is from genome assembly GCF_030910025.2 of Enterococcus sp. SB12. Lineage (NCBI taxonomy): Bacteria > Bacillati > Bacillota > Bacilli > Lactobacillales > Enterococcaceae > Enterococcus > Enterococcus sp. SB12. Next base: position 260,849 of record NZ_CP175675.1, read on the forward strand.
TCTCCGCTGTATGTTATATAGTAAGATCATTCAGTAATGTTTTTTACTATCAGAAAGCAGAAGTACCACGAAGGTCAATGGAAAAAGCGAGTAATTGATCCATTTAGATGAAGATAGGTGTAGTCTCAAAGATATTAGCTGGCAAAGATATCCCCAGTTAAAAATAGATTTCTGTATCCAACAATAAAAATATTTTTGTATTTATTAGTATATATACTTTACAAAAATTTGTATATATACTAATTTTTTTGTAGGATCAATGAAATGAGGGGAAAATATGCCAAAATATAAAGAAATAGCCTTGGCTCTAAAAGAGAGGATCGTTGAGGGAAAATATCAGGAAGGTTCTAAATTACCTGAGCAAGAAAGTCTGGCTAGAGAGTTTAAAACAAGCCGTGTTACTATCCGCAAAGCTATACAACTCCTTATTGATGAAGGTTTGTTATATATGAGACGTGGATCTGGTACTTTTATACGAAGCAATATCAGACAGGACAATGAGAATGTCACTCAAGTAAATAATGTATTTGGCACTTCATCACAAGAAAATACAAATGTGACAAGTAAAATAATCCGTTTTGATGTCCGGTTTCCGACAGATTATGAAAGGCGGCTTTCTGCAACCTACTTCCGATCCCCTTCCTGCAAATCATGGGTATAAAAAAATAGGCATATTAAGCGGGCTAGGAGGAGAAATATTCACATATCATTTTTTCATTCCGCAAGCTGCGTCAAGTTATTTGGAATTTGTAGAACAGATGAGAGAGGTAGAAGCAGCACTACAAACTACTTTTCAATAAGTAGGAATTATAGAAATTTTACTCAAAAAATCTTCATTAAAAAATCTGACTAAATAAGTTGAGAAAACAGAATATACTTCAATATCCAGTGATTTATAAATATCATTCACTCATGATACCCAGCTCCATACCACAAATAATGATATTTTTTAAGAGAAAAAATTATCCCTATTTTAAATAATAGCAATAGGTAGTGGTAGGGAGAAATTTATAAATAACTTTTTTATTTGCTTTGGTAGCCAAGTAAGTTGCAAAAGAAAAATAGATACTGTTAAAAAGATAATGTAGACATAGAAACAAATACGTAAAATTTTAGTTAGAATAATGGCAAGGAGAAAAAACATGATAGATGAAAAAAAGTGTTTAAAAAATCTATTGGAGGATATGGATGATATTGAAGAAAAACTATCTAAATGGACTGGGAAAACAAATATGGGAGCGTCAATAATTTTGTGTAAATAAATTGTCCTCCTGCAAAATAATTAGTTACTCAGTAAACATTGAAACTAATGTATCGGTTACCTGTTGAAAACCTTTATGGCTTCTGTTTAGAAATTTTTGATTGTATGTATCAAAAATGCTGACTAGAAAGCGTTCTAGTGATTCTTCATTTTGAAACTGCTCTTTTCTACGGCTGTATCTTTTAATTTGCTTATTGAAAGACTCGATTAGATTGGTTGAGTAAATGGTTCTACGAATGCTAGGTGGAAAATCATAAAAAGTTAATAAGTCTTGGTTTTCTATGAGTGACTGCGTCACTTTAGGATAGTTTTTCTTCCATTTCTCAATCATGCCGGATAAGAAGGTATTCGCTTCTTCTTTTGAGTTAGCTTGATAAACAGCCTTAAAGTCATCACAGATTTCTTTTCGGTCTTTGACACGTACTTTATGAGCGATATTACGAGATACATGGATACAACAATGCTGATATTTTGCTTTAGGATAAATTTGATGGATAGTATCTTTCATGCCTTTTAAGCCGTCCGTAATAAAAAGCAAGACTTCTTGAACTCCTCTGGAGTTAATATCCTGTAGCAGCTCATTCCAAACGTATGTTGATTCAGTTGGAGCAATCGCATAACTCAGTACTTCTTTAGTGCCGTCTTCTCGTATACCAATGGCAATATAAATCGCTTCTTTGGATACAGTTTGACGTTTTAGTGGAATGTAAGTAGCGTCCATAAAAATAGCGACATACTTATCATTTAAGGCTCTGGATTTAAAGGCATTTACTTCTTCAGTCAGAACTTTAGTCATGTTGGACATGGTTTGTGGAGTATAGTGATGACCGTACATTTTTTCGATCAAATCAGCAATTTCAGACATCGTAACACCTTTTTCGAATAAATGGATAATAGTGGTTTCCAATGTATCGTTTGTTCTTTTGTAGGCTGGTAAAGTTTGTTGTTTAAACTCACCATTACGATCTCTAGGTATTTCCAATGTTAATTCACCATATTCGGTTTTGATTGATCGAAAGTAAGAACCGTTTCTCGAATTACCTGAATTAAAACCAGTGCGATCATATTTTTCGTAATCTAAAAAAGCCGTTAATTCAGTCCGTAGGAGTGTGTTTATCGCTTTTTCTAAGTGCGAACGGAATAATTCATTTAAATCGCCTTTAGTGACTAGAGTTTGCACAATTTCTGTAGTAAAATCATTCATAGGGAAGTCCTCTTTTCTGTGAATTGGTTGTCGTTAACTTTATTCTACAGAAGGGACTTCCTTTTTTGTATGGATTTTTTCATTTACACAAAATATTTTATACTCTCAACAAAGTATCTTCGATTAATACTTGCTCAAGTTATGTGCAGCTACGAAAAAGTAGGTACCGAGGTACTTTCTTTTTCGCAGCTTTTTTTGGACTTATGAGAAGTACATTCGCTGGAAGAATACGATATAAAACGAGCTTTTTCACTAAAGATATTAATAGAGTGAAAGAAACAAGCTTTTGTTGTCAGTTTTTTCACTTTTCTAAAAATGAAAATAAAAAATTCTGGAAGTGGAGAAGAATTTTGCTTGCTATACTTTGTCTTGTAGAAAAGAGGTGGACAAAATAATGCAAGCTCAAATAAGCGATTTTCCATAACCTTGGTAGGAATGACAAATTAAATAGGAAAGGGAAGTAATAATATGGATAAAAAAAAGTTATCTCTATTCGGTTTTTTTGCCCTGACAGCTTCCATGGTTTTGACTGTTTATGAGTATCCGACCTTTGCAACATCACAATTACATTTGGTTTTCTTTCTTCTTTTGGGAGGTATTTTATGGTTTCTACCAGTTGCTTTATGTGCTGCAGAAATGGCAACAGTTGAAGGATGGAAAGATGGTGGGATTTTCAGTTGGGTTAGTCAAACTTTAGGAGAACGTTTTGGTTTTGCAGCTATTTTTTTCCAATGGTTTCAAATTACAGTAGGTTTTATTACAATGATCTACTTCATACTAGGAGCGCTGTCGTATGTAATTAATTTTCCAGAGCTTAATACAGATCCATTTATCAAGTTTATTGGTGTATTAGTCATTTTCTGGGTACTGACTTTTTCACAGTTGGGCGGGACCAATCGTACCGCTAAAATTGCTAAAGCAGGATTTGTCATTGGAATTGTTATTCCTTCGATCATTCTCTTTGGTTTAGCAGCAGCCTACTTTATCGGCGGTAATCCGATTCAAATGGCTATTAATGCGAAAGCTTTTATTCCTGACTTTTCTCAGCTTTCAACTTTAGTAGTATTTGTATCTTTTATATTGGCTTATATGGGCGTAGAAGCTTCAGCATCACATATTAATGAGCTGGAAAATCCCCAAAGAAACTACCCATTGGCAATGTTTTTACTAGTGATTTTGGCCATCGCCTTAGATGCAATCGGCGGTTTCTCAGTAGCAGCGGTTATTCCACAACATGACTTGTCTCTCAGTGCTGGTGTAATCCAAACATTTGAAACGCTTATTTTACATTTTAACAGTCATTTGCATTGGTTGGTAAAAGTGATTGCTCTCATGATTGCCTTTGGCGTTATGGGTGAAGTTAGTTCTTGGGTAGTTGGTCCATCACGAGGGATGTTTGCAGCTGCTCAGCGAGGTCTGTTACCAGTTTTCTTCCGGAAAACTAATAAACAAGGCGTTCCAGTTCCGTTGATTATGATACAAGGAATTATCGTTACTATTTGGGCAGCAGTCTTAACTTTTGGTGGAGGAGGCAACAATTTATCATTCTTAGTAGCAATCTCCTTAACTGTTGTCATTTATCTCGTAGGATATTTACTATTTTTCCTAGGTTACTTTGTATTAGTTTTTAAGAAAAAAGACTTAAAACGAACTTACAATGTACCAGGAAAAACTGTTGGCAAAACGATTATCGGTGGAATTGGTTTTATTTTATCAGTGTTCGCATTGCTTATCTCTTTTGTACCACCAGCTTCAATTGCAGCTAGTGAGCACCGAACATACCAAATCATACTACTTATTAGCTTTGTAGTGACTGTTCTTTTACCTTTTATCATTTATGAAGTACATGATAAAAGTGCTCACACAACTATTGAGGAACCTACTCACGTGAAAGCTGAAGACGCTAATCCCGCTGTTTATCCAGCTGCTAGAGGAGAGCACCACGTTACAAAAAATGATGAACATATTTTAAAACATTAGGAGGAGTTCATTATGTTATACGGAAAAGATAATCAAGAAGAAAAAAACTATTTGGAACCAATTTTTGGCTCTGCAAGTGAGGATGTTGACTTGCCTAAATATAAGTTAAACAAAGAATCCATTGAACCACGAATTGCTTATCAATTAGTACAAGACGAGATGTTGGATGAAGGAAATGCGCGATTAAACTTAGCTACTTTTTGTCAAACGTATATGGAACCTGAAGCAGTGAAATTGATGACCCAAACGTTAGAAAAAAATGCAATTGATAAATCAGAATACCCACGAACAACGGAAATTGAAAACCGCTGTGTAAATATGATTGCTGATTTATGGCATGCTCCAAATAATGAAAAATTCATGGGAACTTCAACGATCGGCTCTTCAGAAGCCTGCATGCTGGGTGGTATGGCCATGAAATTTGCTTGGCGTAAACGTGCTGAAAAATTAGGTCTTGATATTCAAGCAAAAAAACCTAACCTGGTGATCTCTTCTGGTTACCAAGTTTGTTGGGAAAAATTCTGTGTATATTGGGATGTGGAACTGAGAGAAGTCCCAATGGATGAAAAACATATGTCAATTAATCTAGATACTGTCATGGATTATGTGGATGAGTACACAATTGGTATTGTAGGTATTATGGGTATTACTTACACTGGTCGTTATGATGATATCAAGGGTCTGAATGATTTAGTTGAAGCTCACAATAAACAAACTGACTATAAAGTATACATTCATGTTGACGCTGCATCGGGTGGCTTTTATGCACCATTTACTGAACCTGATCTAGTTTGGGATTTTCAATTGAAAAATGTTATCTCAATTAATTCTTCAGGTCACAAATATGGTTTGGTATATCCAGGTGTGGGTTGGGTCTTATGGCGTGACCAACAATACTTACCAGAAGAATTAGTATTTAAAGTTAGTTACTTAGGTGGAGAAATGCCAACTATGGCTATCAACTTCTCTCATAGTGCAGCACAACTAATTGGTCAATACTACAACTTTGTACGCTATGGCTTTGATGGTTATCGTGATATTCACCAAAGAACTCATGATGTTGCTGTTTATTTAGCCAAAGAGATCGAAAAAACTGGTATTTTTGAAATCATTAATGATGGATCAGAATTGCCAGTTGTGTGCTATAAGCTGAAAGAAGATCCCAATCGCGAATGGACACTATATGATTTATCTGATCGTCTGTTAATGAAGGGATGGCAAGTCCCAGCCTACCCATTACCTAAAGACTTGGATCAATTAATTATTCAACGCTTAGTTGTTCGAGCAGACTTTGGAATGAACATGGCTGGTGATTATGTACAAGATATGAACCAAGCAATTGAAGAGTTGAATAAAGCTCATATTGTTTATCATAAAAAACAGGATGTGAAAACGTACGGCTTTACTCACTAAAATTCTTCAGAGAAATATAAAAGAAGTTAATTAACTAATAAAAGGAGTTGTGATTACCACACAGCTCCTTAAATCTATTTGAATAAATATATGAAATTCATTTGTTACACTCTCAATCTTAGCTGTTGTTCTATTCATCATTACTCTTATTGTAAGTAGTTCAGTCAAATTTGTTTGTTCAATTGATCGATAACAGTATGAATTGTTTGAAAAGTAATCGGATATATAATTGTTTTCTCACTACCTAAGCCTTCTTGGTATAAAGAACTATCGCAAAGTATAATCCGCTGAGTACAAAAGAAAGTGTCGTCTACTATTTCTCTAAGTTGTTTACAAATGATATTACTAATAGAAAAGTGTTCTCCCAAAATGTCTTCTAACTGTTGTCGATAGTATAAATACCTAAAGTCTGACGGAGCTACTATGAACACTTCAATTGGAGATTTCCGTTTATGCTCATTTAAAAGACTTAAACTAATGGTTAGTTTACGAATAGAATTCTCATTCCAACGCAGAAATAAATTGTTTTGTTTTCGCCATTGTTCAAGAATTTCATGAACTTCTAAGTACAAAGCGCGTTGCTCTTCATTTAACAAGTAAGTCTTATCAGGTTGAAATATCTGAATATCAGCCCAAAGTGAGCGGATAAACGGGAGAAATGCTTTATCAAAAAGTATCTGATTTTCTTCAGATATATTCAGAGATAAGATAAGTTTTTGACTGAGCTCAATCACCAAAGGGTTATCTGCTACATGGTTTTGATAAACAACGTTCAAGTCTTTTTGTAACAATTCAAAGTTATCGCATAGATAATTTCTAGAGTTGAATAGAAAGTAGATATAAAAGCATTCATCTTCGTCATGACATAAAGAGAAAGAAAGTTGCTCTAATCCTTTCTGTATTAGCTGAAACAAGGGAGTATGTCGGGCAACTCTTTTTTCTTCCTGACTAAAATATATTGGGTTAGTCTTAGATCTCTGCAAACCGATAGCGATACCTAACAAAATAAATTGTTTTTCAACTGTAGGGTAACTTCTTGAAAAAAAATGTTTTTCTACATAATCAATCAATTGTTGACCGCTTTGAATAATTGATTTATTTAGCTGGATCAACTCCGTCCGATTTGTCTCATAGATTATCGTTAGTAACAAACTTCGATAATCCTTTTCAGGAATTTCAAAATGGCCATCAGCATTTAAGTACTGCATTTGTTTAAAAAAATCAATCAACTCATTTCGTAAGTTGTAAACTTTGCTTAACGAAATGAAGGTAGTATTAGCTATATTACTCCAATTGTGTTCCCCTGATAAATAATGTCCTAATACATTGAAAAAGTCAGAGCGCTGATAGATGAGTTGAGTGAGTGACAACCTCGAAAACGAAGAGTCGAATGCGACTGTAAAGCTACTTCTAGCTTTCTCCACTGAAATAATTTGCTGATGGAGTATGTCGGTAATGCATTCCAAGTCGTTAGTGACAGTGAGTGGGCAAACGTTCAATTGATCTGCTATTTCGCGAATCTGAATGGTCCCTTTTTCGTGTAATTGCTCACAAATGTAAACTTGACGAAAAATACTTTTCTCCAGATAGGTTTCCAACATAGCACTCCTCCTAGTCATTTTATACATAACTATTATAACTCTACCAATCGGAATAGTCCTGTAATATATTGAATCAAAAATATAAATTAGAAAATAATTAGATGGGGTATTTGGTTTAAGTATCCCTTATATAGCGCGAATTGTAAAATTAAGTTAGAAAAATAAAAAGGCATTTATGGTACACTCAAATTGTATTTCCGACGAAAGAAAACAAAGGAGTGTAACCATAAATGACCTACAAACATCTTACCATAGACGAACTGACAATGATAGAATCATATTATCTTCAACATAATAAGCCGGTTGAAATCGCTAACCGAATGGGACGTGCTATACAAACTATTTATAATGTAGTCAATAAGTTCAAGCAAGGCAAGACTGCTCTTGATTATTGGCACCAGTATAAAGAAATGGATAGGCTACAATTAACTAGACAGAAAAATTAAGGTGTGTAGACTAGAAGAAAACATACCAGGAGGAATTTTTATGTCTAAGAGAACACGAAGAACTTTTTCACAAGAATTCAAGCAACAAATCGTCAATCTTTACTTAGCTGGAAAGCCACGTGTAGAAATCATTCGAGAATATGAACTAACGGCTTCAGCATTTGACAAATGGGTAAAGCAATCTAAAACGAGTGGTTCATTCAAAGAAAAAGATAATCTTACGCCTGAACAAAAAGAATTGTTAGAACTACGTAAAAGAAACCAGCAATTAGAAATGGAAAATGATATTTTAAAGCAAGCAGCGCTGATATTCGGACGAAGAGACAAGTAATCGATGCGAATAAGCATCTTTACCCTATATCAGCGATGTGCAGAATATTAGGTCTATCACGTCAGTCCTATTATTATCAATCAAAACCAAAGAAAGACGAATCAGAACTTGAAGAAGTAGTCGCTGAAGAATTTATCCGCAGCCGAAAGGCCTACGGCTCAAGAAAAATAAAAAAGCCTTATCAAAACGAGGCATTCAGATCAGCCGACGAAAAATTAGTAGAATCATGAAAAATAGAGGATTAAAATCGAGCTATACTGTTGCTTATTTTAAAGTACATCATTCTACTTGCAATGAAGCCAAAACGACAAACGTATTGAATCGTAAATTCTTAAGAGACAACCCATTAGAAGCGATCGTAACAGACTTGACTTATGTACGAGTCGGGAAAAAATGGAATTGTGTCTGTTTCATTTTGGATCTGTTCAATCGAGAAATTCTCGGCTATTCTTGTGGAGAACATAAAGATGCCGTTCTAGTAAAAAAAGCATTTAGCCGTATCAAACAACCTCTGACAGAGGTTGAGATTTTTCATACTGATCGTGGAAAAGAGTTTGATAACCAAGCTATTGATGAATTATTAACAACTTTTGACATCAATCGATCATTGAGTCATAAAGGCTGTCCTTTTGATAATGCCGTAGCTGAATCAACTTATAAGTCGTTGAAAGTAGAATTTGTCTATCAATACACATTTGAAACCTTACAACAATTGGATTTGGAGTTATTTGACTATGTCAATTGGTGGAACCACCTTCGGTTGCACGGTACACTTGGCTACGAGACACCGGTTGGTTACCGTAACCAGAGATTGGCGCAGCGAATCCTTGATAATGAGCTCGGATGTGCTAACGCTAGCGAGGCAGTCTAACTTTAACTGTTAGCTCCTGCCGAAGATCGTCACATCCGAGGAGGCTCATTGTCAAGGACAATCGGAATAGCATACGGAAAGAAGTTCTGCACCTTATAAAATTTGTCAAAAAAACTGTTGCCATTCCACTAATGCTTTCGACTACACATTTACTCCAATGCTAGCTATTATTATTACTGGTTTTTTAACTTTTACAGTAGTAGGGCCGGTGATGCGTACTGTCGGAGACGGCTTAGCTGATGGATTAAGCTGGTTATACAGTACTACTGGAGCTTTCGGCTTAGGTGTCTTTGGTCTCTTCTATTCGCCGATAGTCATTACCGGATTACATCAAAGCTTTCCAGCAATCGAGACTACTTTACTAGCAGATGTTGCCAGAACGGGTGGCTCTTTTATCTTTCCAGTTGCCTCAATGGCAAATGTAGCGCAAGGAGCGGCTGCTTTGGCGATTATGCTGCTGACAAAAAATAAAAAGCAAAAGAGTCTAGCTACCACTGCAGGTGTTTCCGCTATGTTGGGGATTACTGAGCCAGCGATATTCGGTGTGAATTTGAAACTGAAATTTCCGTTTATTTGTGGAATGATTGCTGCAGGAATTGCTTCATTCTTTATCGGCTTGTTCCACGTATTAGCAGTTGCGATGGGACCGGCAAGCGTCATTGGCTTTATTTCCATTGCACCTCGTTCGATTCCTTCATTCATGATCGGAATTGTTATCAGTATAGTGATCGGTTTTTTAAGCACTTACTTCTATGGAAAAAAACATATGGAACTGCTAGCAGATGGTGAATCAAAAGGAACAGAAGCAGCTGAGTCAATCAGTTCATCTCCTAAAACGACTAGGAAACCGCAAGATGAAGTTTTAGCTGCATCAGTCAGCGGGAAGATTCTCCCTTTAACGAAGGTAAAAGATCCAGTTTTTTCCACTGAAATGATGGGAAGAGGTATAGCAGTCAAACCAGATGACGGGGTAGTCCATGCTCCAGCAGATGGTATATTGACAGTTGTCCACGAATCTAAACATGCATATGGCTTGAAAACAGAGAAAGGAGCGGAAGTACTGATCCATATCGGTATCGATACAGTGAATCTAAAAGGGGCCGGATTCACGACACAGCGACAATATGGTGAATTAGTGAAAAAAGGGGATATTCTCGGTACATTTGATCGTAAATTGCTTAAAGAAGAAGGGTACGACGATACAATTATGGAAATTGTCACTAATTCCTCTGCATATGCTAATGTAAAAATTCTTGAAAAAAACACGGTCAAAAGTGGTGAAGATATTCTGATAGTGAGTGAAACAGATGAAAAATAAATGGTGGAAAAGTGCAGTAATCTATCAAATCTATCCTCGAAGTTTTCAAGATACAAATGGAGATGATATTGGAGATATTCCTGGTATTCTTTTAAGGTTAGATTATCTAGAAAAACTGGGAATCAATGCGATATGGTTAAGCCCGGTTTATGAATCACCTAATGAGGATAATGGCTATGATATCAGTGACTACAGAAAAATAGGCGCAGAATATGGAACGATGGCAGATATGGATTTACTGATAAAAGAAGCACGACAAAGGGGAATAAGAGTCATCATGGATCTTGTTATCAATCATACGTCAGACAGACATCCATGGTTTCAATCGGCAAAAAAAAGTGTTACCAGTCCCTATCACGACTATTATGTTTGGCGTAAAGAACCGAATGGATTAGAGTCGAACTTTGGCGGTTCAGCATGGACCTATGTGCCCGAAGTGAATCAATATTATCTGCACTTGCATTCGAAAAAGCAGCCGGATTTGAATTGGCAAAATCCAAAGATGAGACAAGCAATCTATGACATGATGAATTTTTGGCTTGAGAAAGGGATTGGCGGATTTCGATTAGATGTCATTGATCTGATTGGAAAACAGCCGGAACAATCTATTACTAAAAATGGTCCTCTTTTACATGATTTATTGCAAGAAATGTACCAAAAAACATTTGGTCATTATGATGTAGTGACAGTGGGAGAGACTTGGGGGGCAACGCCCAAGATTGCGCAGCTGTATTCAAAAGAAGAACGCAAAGAATTATCAATGGTCTTTCAATTCGAGCATATTAATCTAGACAAACAGAATGGCAAGCGAAAATGGGATCTAAAGGATTTAGATCCACAGGAATTACATCGGACTTTTTCTAAATGGCAGATTGAATTAGGTGGTTGTGGTTGGAATTCTTTATTTTGGAATAATCATGATCTCCCACGAATCATTTCTCGCTGGGGGGACGATCAAGAATATCGAACAATCAGTGGAAAAATGCTAGCGATATACCTCCATTTTATGCAAGGTACTCCTTATATCTATCAAGGAGAAGAGATCGGCATGATCAATTATCCAGTAAAGAGTATTGATGAGGTAGATGATATTGAAAGCCAAAGAATGTATGCAGAACGTATAAAAAAAGGCTATTCGAAGGAAGAGTTGATCCAATCAATCAACTCGAAGGGGCGAGATAATGCTCGCCATCCGATGCAATGGAACAATCACAAAAATGGTGGCTTTACGGAAGGCACTCCTTGGTTGCCAGTGGGGAATACAGAAGAGATCAATGTAGAAGCAGCATTAGCTGCTCAAAATTCCTTGTTTTATACGTATCAAAAACTGATCGAATTGCGCAAAGAATTACCTGTGATTGTCTGTGGAAAATATCAAGTCATTGAGACAGAGGAACCGAATGTTTTAGCATATCTACGCAGTTTAAAAAGCCAAAAAATACTAGTTGTAGTTAATTTTTCTGATCAAAAGACTACTTTTCCAATCGGTAAGTATCGTGTCAAACAAGTCTTGATCCAAAATTACAAAAAGAAAATTACTAACAATTTACTCCCATATGAAGCTTTTAGCGCGCTGATCTATTAAGTGTTTTTTTCTATAGATGAATCTTTGTTATGAGGTAGATAGTTCAATGAAACAGTTATTCGATTTGTTTATAGAAAACAATTTAGTCAGCAAAAAGGGGGACAAACTTTTAATTGTCTCCCTTTAATTGTTAGGATGGAATATTATCACTCTTAAACAATAAGTTAAAAAAATACTCGTTTACATAAAAAAAGATTATTTAGATGCGATAATATCATAGATAAAGAAACATTCATCATAAGAAACAGTGATCCCAAATTCTGTTTCAATATTTTTGAAGGCCTTTTTTACATGAAAAATTGTTTCATGAGAAGGTCTTGTGTCATCTTCTGATATAATTTTAAGTTCATGACCGTTTATCAATGTACGCTCAATTAGACACGCTGTATGAATCAAAAGTTTTAAAAGAATGGAATGAGTGAATTTTTTGTGGAAAGTACATTCCAATTCTTGGATAAAATCCATTAAGCTTTTTTGGATCTTATTCCCAGCTAATAAGTAGAGATATTTGTCCACTGCTTCAATTCCCATATCAAAAAACGATATTTCTTGTGAATGAGTGGCTGCTGCCCTTTTTTGATTGTTGTTCTTCAGTCGTAAGATGACAAAGCATCTTATCTTTGAATAAAAAAATAGAACTACCTAAGGAAGCGTTTCGGCGCTTCCTTTTTCTATATGATCGTTTAATGACTGTAGGAATTCAGTATACCAAAAGAAAACCGCCTTTTTGAATAAACTTGATAGTGGTCAATTTTTTATGATGGATAAGTATCTATACTTAGTCTCGTAAGAATGAAAAGGAAAAGAGGGAGAAAGATGAAATTACAAAAGTGGATCCAAGAGCATCGAAATCATATCACCGCCTTATCAGCTGTGTTGATTATTTTTGGTTTTATCGGGAAATTTACTGGATTTGTCTTGTTCTATAACATTGCTCTAGCCATAGCTTCTATTATTGCGGTCATACCTATTATAATCCATGCGTATCAGGCAGTAAAAGTCAAAGTTATCTCAATTGATTTACTCGTTACTATTGCTGTGCTTGGTGCCTTTATGATCGGAGAATACAAGGAGTCAGCTATCGTTACATTCTTGTTTTTGTTTGGTAGTTATCTGGAACAAAAAACATTGACCAAAACGCGGGAATCAATCAAGGCTTTGACCGAGATGGCCCCATCGACTGCCAGCGTTGTCCAAGAAGATGGAACGACCGAAGAAGTGGAAATCGATGACGTGGAAGAAGGCGATATCGTCTTAGTAAAAACTGGTGGAGCTATTCCTGTGGACGGACGAGTCATTGACGGGAAAGGGTATGCGGATGAAGCCGCAGTGACGGGTGAATCACGACAAGTCGTCAAAATCAGTGGAGATAACGTATTTTCTGGAACGATTTTAGCAGATGGCTACGTGACGATCGAAGCAACTAAGGTCGGAGATGATACGACCTTTGCCAAAATTATAGAATTAGTCGAAGAAGCACAAGATACCAAATCACATGCGGAAAAATTCATTGATCAATTTTCTCAGTATTATACTCCAACCGTTTTACTTATTGCGTTGCTTGTTGGTCTGATCAGTCGTGATTTTCGTTTAGCCATCACTGTTTTGGTTCTTGGTTGTCCTGGCGCTTTAGTCATTGGTGCGCCTGTTTCGAATGTAGCAGGAATCGGTAATGGAGCGAAACGGGGCATCTTAGTCAAAGGCGGTGAAGCAATGGATACTTTTTCCAAAATCGATACTTTTGTCTTTGATAAAACCGGTACATTGACCAAAGGAACTACTGCTGTATCCACTATCAAGAACTATACAGAGGATGAAGGGGACAGCTTAGCTTTAGTGGCTCGATTAGAAACGTTATCCGATCATCCTCTGGGGCGCGCCGTGATCCATTATGCTCAGGAGAAAGACATTGATTTTCAACAATTAGCAGTCAAAGATAATCAGACGATCAAGGGACAAGGAATCACAGCTGAGATTGATGGTCATACAGTTTGTGCGGGCAACACCAAATTGATTGCCGCTCACAAACTTTCTCTCACACCAAAGCAAGTACAAGATTTACATCAATTACAACAAAGAGGCAGCTCAGTCATTATTGTAGCAATCGACAAAAAAATCACTCAAATCATTGGTGTGTCAGATGTGATTCGACCAGAAGTCGCTGAACAATTAGCTATGTTGAAACAAGCAGGAGCAAAACATTTAGTGATGCTGACAGGTGATAATCAGATGACTGCTGATTATGTAGCTGATATGTTAGGCATTGATGAAGTCCATGCTGAATTATTGCCAGATGAAAAGGTTCAATTTGTGAAAAAATACCAAGAACAAGGATTGCACGTTGCTTTCATTGGAGATGGAATCAATGATTCTCCCTCTTTGGCTGCGGCTGATATCGGGATTGCTATGGGATCAGGAACGGATGTCGCTATCGAAACGAGTGACGTTGTCTTGATGCAATCTAGTTTTGGATCGTTGGTTCATGCTTACCGTTTGGCTAAGAAAACTGTTTTGAATACCCGTGAAAATGTAGTGATTGCCATTGGTGTCGTCTTATTTTTACTCATCGGCTTATTTGCCGGGTTTATTTACATGGCTAGTGGGATGTTCGTTCACGAAGCTAGTATCTTGATCGTTATCTTTAACGCGATGCGTTTATTGTATTTTGGACACGAAAGCAAAGAAGAAAAATCGTAAAACTTGATAAGAATCAATTTTTTTATGGAAGCTGTAATCTAGAATAAGACTATCAAGAAAAAGGAAGGAAGAACTACGATGAAAAAAATGATTATGCAATTAGATACACTAGCTTGTCCAAGCTGTATGCAAAAAATAGAACATGCGGTTTCTCAACAGCCTGGGGTAAGCAATACGAAAGTTTTGTTTAATGCGAGCAAAATCAAAGCAAACTTTGATCCAGATGAAGTCCACCCTGAACAATTAGCTGCAGTTGTGGAAAAATTAGGTTATGAAGTCCAATCAACAAAAGTAAAAGAGGCGTAAATCAGTGAATATAGTGGAAGAAAAATTTGCTCAAGAAACAAAACAAGCAGATATCGATCATCATAAACCAACTGCTGGCGCCATGGTGGGGCATGTATTGGCAAATTTTAAATTAGAAGAAATGAAATTGATCCAAGCACAATTGTATGTTTTGGGTACATCTTCGCAAGAATTAAGTACCCTTTTTTCAGAATATGCTGATCAAGAAGCGAGATGGTTCAATAAAATCTCTCATGAGTTAGTGATTGAAAATGAAATCGTTCCGTCTACTTTAGAAGAAGTCATGCGTTATGGAAAAATTTACGAACATGGTCAAAACAAATATTTACCAGCCTCAACAATGTTGGAAAACTTTGCAAAAGATTTTGATTTCCAAAATGTCTTTATCACACGGGCAATCAAATTAGCTGAAAAAGAAGAAAAATATGGCTTGCAACAATTGCTTGTTGAACTTTTAAGTTTCAATAAAGAAATCATCTACCAAGTACAAAGACTCCAAGGAAAAACTGTCCGACAAGATTTGGATGAGGAAGACGATGATGACTAAAAGTCTATGTTTCTTCAAATACAAATATAAAGCGTGAGGTAAATTGGAAAATCACGAAGATTAAAATAAAAGAAGCACCCGCTGATGTATTACAGACAACATCAGCGGGTGCTTCTTAGTTTTTAAAAGGTTTAAAAGATGGATGAGAAAATACAAAAAATCAATAAAATCACATTGCTTATTTGATAGAATAAAGAAGTGGGAGTAATCGAAAGGAGTTTTTTAATTTAAAAAAAAGGATTTTAGTAACAATTGGTCTAGCTTTTTTGTTAGCTGGTTGTACCAACGGGAATGAATCGAAAAAAGAATCAACAAAAGAAACAGCGAAAGCAACAATTGCAACTACTACAACAACTAGCACAGAGAGCAAGCCAACTGCAGCAAGTACGGAAACAGCAGATACCTCTACTTCGTCAGAGTCTTCCAAAACGACTGAAACAACTCAAACATCTACTTCAAGTTCTTCTGTAGAGGCTTCATCTTCAGAAAGCAGCGAACAAGTCGAACAAACACTGTGGAATGCAGACAAATCCGCACAATTAGAGGCATTTATGGCTACATGGGGCCAAACAATGGGACAACAATACAAAAGCTATACGAATCAAATGAGTGTGGACTTATATGGTCTTAAAGTCCCTCAAGTTATTTTGAACGGGGAGTGGAAGATGGCTATTGGTGGAGTGCCTGTTTCTGCAGAATGGTCAGAAAGTGGGACAGGTCAAGCAGACTATCAAATCACAGCCGTCTATTCCGATGCAGAGACAGAACCATATCTGAAAAAGCACGTCTATCTATTCGGGTTTCAGCAAAATCAGCCAAAAGTATTGGTGACACAACAAAATCAGGGGAATCCCGATAATTATCTTTACTTTAACGAGACAGCGAATAATGAATTGAAAAATGGCTTTAATCAAATCGTTTATGGGTAAGTAAACCAGTGAGAGAAAGAAGAGACTCAGTGGAAAATATTAATTGATTGCTATGTCTAAGAATTAAGATGAAGGATGAAATTTCTAGTTTCGTCCTTCATCTTAGTTACGTTTTACTTGGATAACTATAATAATAACGATAAATAGTTTTCTCTCGACTTCTTTAGAGATTGAATAAACCCTCCAATACTAAAATTGAATGTTGCAAGAGCATGAATTGCCAATTGTATTATTAGAATTTTTATAAAATTGCACCTTTAGTTTCTTTAGATAAAATGATACAATGATTGTTAAAATTGTGAAAGGGTGGTCATTTGTTAGAGAAGTTTTTGGATATGTCGTTAGTTCAACGTATTGTTGTTGGTATTTTAGTCGGAATATTGTTTGGTATCTTTTTCCCCACGTGGACATTTATTTCAATATTGGGGACGTTGTTTGTCAGTTGCTTGAAGGCAATCGCACCTATTCTGGTTTTTTTCTTGACGATGGCGTCAATTGCCAAGCATAAAATTGGGAATAAGACATTCGTGAAGCCTATTTTGATCTTATATTTAGTGGGAACATTGCTTTCTGCACTTGTAGCAGTCATTGTAAGTTCAATTTTTACTGTTCCTATTACTTTACAAGAAACAGTATCTGAAAAAGCACCGCAAAGTTTGGAAAGTGTTTTATCTACTATGTTGACGAATGTCACACAAAATCCTGTTCAATCTCTTATTGATGCGAATTACCTTGGCGTTTTATTCTGGGCTGTATTGTTGGGACTAGCTTTTCGAGCACGTTCAGAATCGACAAAAGAGTTGGTGGATCAGATATCTATAGCGTTGTCACAAGTCGTACAAGTGATTATTGCATTTGCTCCGATAGGGATTTTAGGATTGGTTTATCAATCAATTGCTACGACTGGAATCGCTGGATTGGCAGAGTATCTGCAGCTTTTACTTGTTTTGATCGGTACGATGCTGTTTGTCGCATTAGTTGTGTACCCATTCCTCACGTTTTTGTTTATTAAAGAAAATCCCTATCCATTGATTTTCTTTTGTTTGAAAGAAAGCGCACTTCCCGCTTTCTTTACCCGAAGTTCTGCCGCAAATATCCCGATAAACATGATGTTGGCTGAAAGATTGAAATTGACAAAAGAGTCTTATTCCATATCGATCCCGTTAGGTGCTACGATCAATATGGGCGGTGCCGCGATTACCATTTCCTTGATGACGTTGACTGCTGTACATTCTTTAGGGATTGAAGCACCATTTGTTTTGAAAGTCCTTTTATGTATTTTGTCTGCTTTAGCTGCTTGTGGAGCTTCAGGTGTTGCGGGCGGTTCACTGTTATTGATTCCATTAGCATGTAGTTTGTTTGGTATCTCTAATGATGTCGCGATGCAAATCGTTGGTATTGGATTTATTATCGGTGTTATTCAGGATTCAATGGAAACTGCCTTAAATTCGTCAAGTGATCTGTTGTTTACTGCAATAGGAGAGCTAGGCGCGCGTAAAAGAAGTGGGGAAAAAATCAAATTGAAAGATTGTTTAGATGGATTAAGTGAACGTTGAACGTTAGATATTTAGTATTTTTAAAATGATTCGAGTTTTTAATGAGTTATATAGATGTTCGTGTAAATAGAGGTTTCTGTTAAATCAAGATAAAGTCGTTTATAATAACAATTAAAAGCATAGGTAATTGTTATTGGAGGCGTATCATGGATTTTTTACGTAAATTTGGTTTTTTCTTTTTATTATTAGGCGTGCTGAGTGATTTTTTGTCTCCGTACGTATTAGGATTGTATTATCCTGAATTAGATCAAATGAAGAGCGTGATCAGTGTATTTGGAGAGGTTTCCAGTCCTGTAAGAAAAGCGTTTCTTATTTGGTCTGTGGTTTCAGGGATCTTTTTCATCCTGTCATTGCCTGCATTGTATGCTGCATTTGTAAGTACATCTCGTGTGTTAGCTACCCTAGTTACAGCAGCCATCGCGTTCTATGGTATAGGTGATTGTATCTTTACAGGTTTGTTCAGTATCAATACCCATGAATCTTCGTGGAATGTCTCGACATGGGTCCATAATATCGGATCAGGTTTAGGTTACAGTGGTTTTTTATTGTTTCCAGTTCTTCTTTTCTTGATCTATCGAAAAAATGGGCAAATGGACGTAAGCCACTTATACCTTGGACTGTCTGTGATCAGTTTGCTTTTTGCGGCGATTTATGGACTGGCAAGAATTCCTTCTATAAATTCTTGGCCATTACTGAATAAAATAGGTTTTTGCCAAAGAATCAGTTTTTTCTTTAATTATGTGCCCATTGCCTGGTTGAGTATCTTGCATCTCAAACAGTAAAACTTGAGCCGTCAAATTGAACAGTCAGCGGATACTTCATCCGGTGGCTGTTTTTTGTTTTTCTGAAATATATATTTCCACAGTTTTCTTGTATAGCTTCTGTCTTAGAGAAGCAAGGAGCTATATTTTGTGCTACAATCTTAAAAAGGTAGAGAGAAGACCAAATGGAAGACAGAGGAGCCACTAAAATATGAGAAACATCAAGTTGACAATCGAATATGACGGAAAAAGATATTCAGGATGGCAAAGACTTGGAGATGACGATAAAACCATTCAAGGAAAAATCGAAAAAGTATTGCATCAGATGACAAATGAAGAGATAGAAATTATTGGATCAGGAAGAACAGATGCTGGCACCCATGCGCGAGGACAAGTAGCAAATTTTAAAACAAACACAGAAATTGGACTGGCAGAAATGATCGACTTTATGAATCGTTACCTTCCGCGGGATATTGTCATCAAAAGAATCGAAGAAATGCCTGAGCGCTTCCATTCAAGATATAATGCGGTGGGCAAAAAATACAGCTATTATGTTTGGAATAACGTGATTCCTTCAGCATTTGAGCGAAACCACAGCTTTTATTTCCCTCAAGAGTTGGATATGGACAAGCTGAATGCAGCTTGCGAAAAATTAGTGGGTACACATGATTTCATTGGTTTTTCTGCATTGAAAAAATCAAAAAAATCCACAGTGCGTACGATTGATGAATTATCTATCGAACGAAAGGGAGAAATGCTTCATTTTACTTTTGTCGGAGACGGATTCTTATATAAAATGGTGCGGATTATCATGGGGACATTACTAGAAATCGGCACAGGTGCCATGCCGATAGAAACAATCGATGAAATATTTGAAAGCAAAGTGCGGCAACATGCAGGAGAAACCGTCCCTGCACAAGGTCTGTTTTTGGATGAAGTTTATTATCGCTCATAAAAAAGAATCATCTTTACTCGACTTCTGAGAATTGGAGAACATCCCTTTTTTCAGAGGTCGTTTTTTAGTTAAACCAAACCATAGAGTATGCTTTTTAAGATAAAGATCATCTTATATCATCTGAAGCTGCTTATCTTCTTTGAATAAATACGATTCAATCGATTATTTCCTCACTTTATGATAAATTACAGCTAAAGTCACTAGCTTGTCTTCTTCGGAAAGGAGGAGAATCTATGGATGAGGAACAAATATTCATTCAAACACTTTATAATCTGATTTTGAATCCGAATACACGAGATTGGGAACGAAAAGTATTGATTCAGACAAAGAATGACACAAGAGAAAATATATCCGTTAAAGAACAGTTATCAAAACTAGAAGTAACACTACGTCCATTAGCTATCCGAATGAATCTGACGCCTGATGTAATGGACTTTTATTTATTGATTACGGAAGGATTTGATAAGGAGCAAAAATATGACTTTTCCAAGCATGCCATACAAGATGCTGACTATCAAGAACGTGCAGTATTTGCAGGGGGATGTTTCTGGTGTATGGTCGAGCCGTTTGAATCGAAAAAAGGGATCCTATCTGTTTTGTCAGGATACACGGGCGGACATGTTGAAAAACCGAATTATGATCAAGTAAGTGGTGGTTACACAGGTCATGTGGAAGCTGTGGAGATCATTTATGACACAAGAGAAATAAGTTATAGCGAGTTGCTGACAATCTATTGGCAAATTACTGATCCCACAGATACATTTGGACAATTTCAAGATAGAGGGAAGCAATATCGTCCAGTGATTTTTTATCAAGACGAACGACAAAAAGAATTAGCGGAACAATCAAAACAGAAACTAGACAGTTCAGGAACTTTCCACCAACCAATCGTCACAAAAATCGAACCAGCCGGTACGTTTTGGCCAGCAGAAAACTATCATCAGCAATTTTACAAAAAACAACCGAAACGCTATAAAAAAATCCAGCAAGCACGTAATCAATTTCTGATCTATCAACGAGTAAAAAACAAATGGCAAAAAAATATACGAAAAAATCATTTTGATTAACTCCTTTTCTTTAAAATGTAGTAAACTAAAAATAGAAAACAAGAAAGCGTTTTAAAAAGATTTGATGAGGAGGAGAAAAATTGTATATTGCAGATAGTGCACGTTATGAAAAAATGGAATATCGTAAATCCGGTCATTCAGGTTTGAAATTACCGATTTTATCTCTCGGATTATGGCAAAATTTTGGTGATTATGATCCTATCCATAATCAAAGAGAGATTTTAAGAGGCGCATTCGACATGGGAATTACCCATTTCGACCTTGCGAATAATTATGGAGGCCCTGCTGGAGCTGCAGAGAAAAACTTTGGGCGTATTTTTAGAGAAGATTTTCAAGCCTACCATGATGAACTGATTATTTCTAGCAAAGCAGGTTATCATATGTGGGAAGGGCCATATGGGGAATGGGGCTCTCGTAAATCCATCATATCAAGTTGTGACCAAAGTTTCCAAAGAATGGGGCTAGATTATGTTGACATCTTCTATCATCATCGCCCAGACCCTGATACACCTTTGGAAGAAACAGCAGAAGCGTTGATGCAACTTGTAAGACAAGGAAAAGCATTATATATTGGTATATCCAACTATAATGGAGAAGATACAAAAAAATGACTGAAATTTTAAAAAGAAAGGAAGCACCGTTCATTATTCATCAGATGCGCTACAATATGTTTTCTCGTGCACTACTAGAAGACGATCTATCTCCAGTATTAGAAGAAGAAGGGCTAGGGGCAATCACGTTCAGTCCGCTTGCTCAAGGGTTGCTGACAAATCGTTATCTACATGGTATTCCTGAAGATTCTAGAGCACATCGTAAGGAAATACCATTCCTTTCAGAAGAACAAGTTGGATCAACTCTGGAAAAAATCAAAGCACTGCAAACAATCGCCGTATCACGAGGACAATCATTAGCGCAAATGGCCCTTGCATGGAATTTACGACAAAAATCTGTTACAAGTGTACTGGTCGGAGCAAGTCGGTTAAGTCAGTTACAAGAAAGTGTTCGAATGATGGATAATTTAGATTTCTCACCAGAAGAAGAATTGAGAATCGACCAAATTCTAGAATAGAAACGATGTAATCAAACTTTTTATCCATATATTAAAAAAAACAAAAGATGACATCAAGAATCGAATGAAGATCGTCTGTTATTGAACATCATATTTTTTGTCGATCAAAATAAAAATGATCGAAGGCTAGGAGTGAATTTTATCCTAGTCTTTTTTATGGTAAATATCTTCTTCGTTTGTATGTCTATGAACGGATTAATCGATTTTTTATACAAAAAATCATCAGATGATTCAAACGTGTTATAATAATTACGAAAAAATACATCAGATGAAAAGGAGGTATGTGGTTTGGAAGAAAATAAAACCCTAGTAGAAGTAACTACTGACAAGATCCTTAGATATTTAAAGGAAATGCAGTTGCAAGTAGGAGATAAACTGCCGAATGAATATGAATTGTCCGATTATTTAGAGGTGGGGCGAAGCACGGTGCGAGAAGCTGTGCGGGCTCTAGCTTCCAGGAATATCCTTGAAGTTCGGCAAGGAGCGGGGACATTTGTCAGTGATAAGCGAGGGATTGCCAATGACCCACTCGGTTTTTCTTTGATTGAAGATCAGGATCGGATGATACGAGACTTATTTGAACTGAGATATTTATTGGAGCCTAAGATGGCAGGTTTGGCAGCGGAATATGCAACGAAGAATCAAATCGTCCAAATGAAAAAATTAACGCAAAAGATTGAAACTTCTTTTCGAGAAGGCACACAAGAACATGTTCAATTAGACATCGATTTTCATACGATGATTGCAGAAGCTAGCGGAAACATAGCCTTGCTGCATATTATCCCAATCATTAATGAATCGATTGCTTTGTTTAATAAAAATTATGATATCCAGCATCTGAAAATCGAGACGATCGATATTCATACAGAGATCGTTCAGGCCATCGAAAGGCGGAACGTACTTGCTGCGTTTGACGCAATGACTGTCCATATGGCAATAAATCGGAGAGAATTACAGAAAATAATAGGAGAAAAAGAAACTAATTGACAGTTCATCTGATGTATTTTATGATAAATACATCAGATGATTTTTTGTTTTATATTTGGTAAAAAAGAGGAGTAAATAGTTTCTGTTCACCAAAATGTAAGCGCTGACTAATAGACAAAAAGAGATGACGTCAAGGAGAAGAAGCAGGAATGAGGGGATCTGGAATGAGTTTTATGGATAAATTAGCCAAAGTTTTAGGGAACGTGGCAACGAGAATCAATAATTTAAGGTATATCATGGTGATAAAAAACGCATTTGCTGCATTGATTCCGGTAATTATTACGGGTGCTTTTGGCACATTGTTTTCAGCAATGGTCTTTGACTCGGAAAATGGCTTAGCACAGATAAGTTACTTGCGTTTTTTAGAAGAATTAAAGCCTATCGCATCTGCCATCAGCTATGTCACACTAAGTTTCTTGACCATCTATGCTGTTTTTCTAATAGGGATCGAATTAGCCAAGCTGAATAAAGTGGATGGTGTATTCCCTGGTATCATCGCAGTGATGTCTTATTTATCTGTTAATCCAACTGTTTATGAATTAGTGAATGAAAATCAGACTGTTATAGTAGAAAACGTATTGGCTAAACAATATACAGACACGAAAGGGTTATTTTTGGGAATGTTGGTCTCCATCCTTTCTATTGAACTTTATTGCTGGTTGAGGAAACAGAAGAAACTACAGCTGAGAATGCCTGATACCGTGCCAACGAATGTTTCTGCTAGTTTTTCTGCTTTATTCCCGACGATTCTGACTGTATCGGGTATCGCGGCTGCGGGATTTATCATCAAAGAACTTACAGGAATGTACCTTTATGATATCATTTACAATGTCGTACAACGCCCATTAGAAGGTGTCGTTCAAGGGTTACCGGGTATTTTGCTATTGATGTTTATTGCGCAAGTCTTTTGGGTGATTGGTATCCATGGAAATCAAATGGTGAAGCCGATACGGGAACCGTTGCTTTTAGCGGCAATTGCTGTAAATACGGAAGCTTTTGAAGCTGGAAAAGAAGTACCGAACATTATTACTATGCCATTTTGGGATATGTATATGAGTATGGGTGGGTCTGGAGTCACGATCGGTTTACTGATTGCAGTATTGTTAGTTGGAAAACGGGAGGATATGAAACAAATCACCAAGTTATCCCTTGCTCCTGGGATCTTCAACATTAATGAACCAGTTATTTTTGGTATGCCGATCATGCTGAATCCAATTTTAGCTATTCCGTTTATCTTAACGCCTCTTATCACAGGAACGATTGGTTATTTTGCAACCGCTTTAGGGTTTGCGGCGAAAGCAGTTGTAATGGTCCCTTGGCCAATGCCGCCGATCGTCAATGCTTATCTGGCAACAGCAGGAAATATCGGTGCAGTTATTACGCAACTTGTTTGTATTATTGTTTCTATTTTGATCTATCTGCCATTTGTAAAAGTAGCAAATCGTGTGGAAAATGATGGGATCTAAAAACAGGAGGAAATCATGAAAATTACTATTCCAAAAAATTTTATTCTTGGTGCTGCATCTTCTGCTTGGCAAACGGAAGGTTGGAAAGGAAAAAAAGAAGGACAGGATTCGTTTATAGATAGCTGGTATAAAAATGAACATTTTGTTTGGCATAATGGGTATGGCCCAGCCGTAGCAACTAATTTTATGGAACAATACCAGCAGGATGTGGATCTGATGAAATCCATCCATCTGACACATTATCGGACTTCTATCAATTGGGCTCGTTTTTTTACTGATTATGAGAACTGTATAGTAGATGAAGAATATGCTCAGCATATAAGTGAAATGATCGACTCTTTGATCGAAGCAGACGTAGAACCGATGATTTGTTTGGAACATTATGAAGTCCCAGCTTTTCTTTTGGAAAAATATGATGGCTGGTCTTCAAGAAAAGTAGTTGATTTTTATGCTAAGTATGCTCAAATTGCCTTTGATCGTTACGGTGATAGGGTAAAAAACTGGTTTACATTCAACGAACCAATCGTTCCCCAAACGCGTTGCTATTTGGATGCTGTTCGCTGGCCGCATGAACAAAACACAAAAAAGTGGATGATGTGGAATTATCATAAAGTTTTAGCAACGGCTAAAGCAGTAGAGATTTACCGCAGCGGAAATTATGGTGGAAGGATTGGCTGTATTTTAAATCCTGAAATGGTCTATGCTCGATCTAATTCTCCAGAAGACCAAAAAGCTGCTTATATGTATGATTTGTTTTATAATCGAGTATTTTTTGATCCGATGGTAAAAGGGTACTACATAGAAGAGTTCCTGGAGTTGTGTCAAAAACAATCGATTTATTTCGATCCTGCAACAGAGGATTTAGAAACGATTCAGCATCATACAGTAGATTTCCTTGGAATCAATCAATATTATCCTAAACGCGTTCGCGCTCCTCGTTATCAATGGAATGAAGAGACACCTTTCCATCCAGAACGATATTATGAAGTCTTTGATTTACCTGGGAAGAAAATGAATAATTCCAGGGGATGGGAAATCTATCCGAAAATCATGTATGATATAGCCATGTATCTAAAAGAAAATTATCATAATATCCCTTGGCTGATAACAGAAAACGGTATGGGAAGAGAACATGAAGAACGGTATATGGATGAGAAAGGAATCGTGCAAGATGATTACCGTATCGAATTTATCGGACAGCATTTGCGTTATTTGATCAAAGCAACAGAAGAAGGCGCAAATTGCGAAGGCTATATGTTATGGGCATTCACTGACTGTGTGTCACCAATGAATGCATTTAAGAATCGATATGGATTAGTTCGAATCGAATTGAACGATGAACGAAGCAGAACATTGAAAAAATCTGCTTCGTGGTATCAGACTTTGATTGATAAGAGAGAATTGGATTTGCCTGACGAAATCTATAAATAAATAGAAGTTTTTTGTAGATGTTCATTGTATTTACTGGTTATTTGAAATAAAAGAGGTTGTGAATCCAGCGTTTTGAGCTAAAACCCAGGGTCAGCTGATTGAACACCGTTTATTGAGAGGTTGTGAAAAAGCTGTCCTGCATCAAGTAATAAGAATAGCAAAGTAAAAACAACATCTTATGTTTTTAACTTGGTTGGACTTATTACCGCAGATGCAAGCTTTTGAATACCGTTTATTCGAAAAAAAGTTGTGACAAGTTTTGTGTCACAACTTTTTTTGTGCACGTTAAAAGAAAAAAGGTAATAAAAATTA
The DNA here is from genome assembly GCF_030910025.2 of Enterococcus sp. SB12. Classification (NCBI taxonomy): domain Bacteria; kingdom Bacillati; phylum Bacillota; class Bacilli; order Lactobacillales; family Enterococcaceae; genus Enterococcus; species Enterococcus sp. SB12. The sequence goes on from NZ_CP175675.1 coordinate 286,942, forward strand.
ATTTGTGTGTTTAGTGTGCGCTTTCTTTTTTAGTGTGTATGCAACTTGGTATAGACCTTAAATGTGATGATATCAACTTTTTAAAGCGCTTTTAAAGTTGGCACGCTACTTGCTTATATACAAGTGTAAGTATAGAAAGGAACGTGTTTAAAATGGAAAAGAAAACAATCATGCTTGTATGTTCAGCTGGAATGAGTACAAGTCTCCTAGTCACAAAAATGCAAAAGGCAGCAGAAGCAAAAGGAATGGAAGCAGACATCTTTGCTGTATCTGCTTCAGATGCGGATAATCAACTAGAATCTAAAAATGTAGACGTTTTACTTTTAGGACCGCAAGTACGCTTTATGCAAAATCAATTTGCTGAAAAGCTAGCACCTAAAGGCATTCCTTTAGATGTAATCAATATGGCTGACTATGGCATGATGAATGGTGAAAAAGTACTCGACCAAGCAGAAAAACTAATAAACAAATAATAAAAATTATCGGAGGATACAATAAATGGAAGATCAAAAAAATCTAGAAGCCATCATGGGTCTGATCATGTTTGGCGGAAATGCAAAAAGCGATGCAATGGAAGCGATTGCTGCTGCGAAAAAAGGTGATTTCACTTTAGCAGATGAAAAAATCAAAGATGCAGAGGAATCTTTAGTCCAAGCACATCACTCTCAAACAGAGATGCTGACACAAGAAGCACAAGGAAATCACGTTGAAGTCACGCTTTTGACAGTCCACAGTCAAGATCATCTGATGACATCCATAGCTTTTACAGATTTAGCAAAAGAGATCATTGATCTGTATCGTCGATTGAACGCGTAATCTACAGTAAAGAAAAGAGGGAAGATTTATGGATAAATTTGTTGCATTTATGGAGAAACATTTTATACCTGTAGCATCAAAAATTGGTGCACAACGGCATTTAGTTGCGATTCGGGACTCATTTATGGTGAGTATGCCGTTAATGATCTTAGGAGCATTAGCAGTAATGATCAATAACTTACCGATTCCCGGGTTCCAAGAATTGATGAACTCAATTTTTGGTGGTGAATCATGGAAAGGATTCGGGGCTGCTGCTTGGAACGGTACATTTGCCATTCTTTCTGTCTTGATTGCTTTCTTGCTTGCTTATCATTTAGCTAACGGCTACCGAAAAGACGGTGTTTCCGCAGGTGTGATTTCTTTAGGCTCTTTCTTCGCTTTAGGCGGAGCATTAGGTATGAGCTCAAACGGTTTGTTTATTGCTATTATTGTTGGGATTATTTCAACAGAAATCTTTGTACGTTTAAGCGGAAATGAAAAATTGATCATCAAAATGCCTGATGGTGTGCCACCGGCAGTTGCAAAAGCATTTGCTTCATTACTACCAGCAATGATCACTATCTCTGCGTTTGCTTTAGTTGCTGCAATTTTTGCTGCATTCGGTGTTGATGATATCGTAGGTTCTTTCTATACAGTGGTCCAAGAACCATTTATGGGACTTGCAAACTCTTATCCATCTGCCTTACTGCTTGCATTTATCACACCATTCTTATGGTTCTTTGGTTTACACGGAGCGAATATGGTCGATCCTTTGATGCAAACAATCAATGCGCCAGCCATTGAAGCAAACGTTAATGCAATCGCAGCTGGACATAGCGCACCGTTTATCGTGAACAAACCTTTCTTTGACAGCTTTGTCAACTTAGGAGGAACAGGTGCAACTTTAGGTTTACTGTTAGCTATTTATTTAGTAGGACGTAAAAACAAACCATATATGGTTGTAACAAACTTGTCGATTGCGCCAGGTGTCTTCAATATTAATGAACCAACGATGTTTGGGTTACCTATCGTGTTGAACCCGATCATGTTCATTCCATTTATTTTGACACCAATGGTCTTAGTTAGTGTTGCTTACTTTGCGACTTCTACAGGTTTAGTGCCAGCAGCTACCGTTATGCCTCCATGGGTAACTCCACCAATTATTGGCGGTGTATTGGCAACAAAAAGTATTGCAGGTGGTGTACTAGCCGCTGTCAATTTGGTTCTTTCTATTTTGATCTATCTACCGTTCGTCAAGGTAGCTACGATCCAAGAAAGAAGAAAAGAAGCTTTAGATGCTTGATTAATCAAAAAACGGAGAACAAGTGATTGTTTTCCGTTTTTTTTTACATCACTATTGTTGTCATTGCTAATTTTCATAAAGACTTGTATAATTTTTGTAAACGTTTTATTTTAGTCAGAGGTTTAAACATTGGTTACATATAACTGGATCAAATTAAGAGAACACCCAGAATTAGTAAAACAAAGTGCGAAGTGGTTTTCATCAAAATGGGGAGTTCCTGCTGTTGTGTATGAGGAAAGTATTCGTACTGGAATCGCTAATAAGGAAAGTATTCCTCAATGGTATGTGGTCTTAGATGAAAAAGAAACCATCGTCGGAGGAGCGGGCGTCATTGAAAACGACTTCCATAACCGTCCCGATCTGACACCAAATCTTTGTGCCCTGTTTGTTGAACCGGAAAAGCGTAAGCAGGGGATAGCCAAGCGGATATTAGCGGAAATTAGAAAAAAATGCATCAACTTGGGTATGAAAAACTTTATTTAATTACAGATCATACCACGTTTTATGAACGATACGAGTGGACATTTTTGACAATGGTCAAGGAAGAAAGTGGGACGACCGCTCGTCTGTATCAAAGTGATACGATAGGGTGAAAAAAGAGGCATGAGATTTTTTCAAATCTCATGCCTCTTTTTTTTGCTTGTTCTCTTCATTGTTTTTTTTCGTCGTAAATAAAAATGTTCCTTACGATTCTGAGAATAGGACGAATTGTCAAGAAAATAGCACCAGCCAAATAAAAATAGGTGCCATATCGATCGGGGATTTTAGTTAAGGAAGCAAGGCTTCCAAAAATATAGAAAATCCCGGTTAATAAATCGACAGCCAGTGAGATCAATGTGTAACGATTTTGGAAATAGAAGCGGAAGCGACGTCCTCGTATTTCGATATCTTCTTCTTTTCCTATTTCGATCTCATGGGTATTTCGTTTGATTTTGGGCATAAAGAAAATCACCTGTATTTTTTACTGAATTCAAGGTTTCAAAACAACTTTTATATTTTTATCTTCTTTTTTGTCAAAGATTTCATATGCTTGTGCTGCTTCTGATAGTGGCAGCGAATGAGTAATGATTTGTGTGGGATCGAATAGTCCTTCTGCGATCATTTCGTAAATTTTTGGCATTAGATGGATAATTGGTGCCTGTCCATGCTTGACAGCGATATCCCGCATAAAAAATTCTTGCAGCGGGTAAGAAGAAGCTGGAGTCATATAAACACCAGTTACTTGGACTGTTCCAAATTTTTTGACAGCTTGCGATGCCATCTGTAATGGAGAGATTGTGCCGCTTTGTAAGCTTACTAAATTTTTCGCTTTTTCTTTGACAGGCTCTAATCCGTCCATTCCTACACAATCGATAATGACATCTGCGCCACCTTTAGCCAGTTCATACAATTCTGTTCCAGCTTGTGCCGTGTCTTCTAAGAAATAAGTTTCAACCCCATTGTAATTAGCCGCTTTATCTAGACGGTGCTGTACTGGATCTACTGCGATCACGCGCTCTGCTCCAGCCATAACAGCGAATTTTTGAGCGAATAGACCGACTGGACCAGAACCTAGAATCACAACTGTATCGCCTTTTTTTACTCCTGCGTTTTCAACGCTCCAATAAGCTGTGGGCAAAATATCTGATAGAAATAAAACTTTTTCATCAGGAAGAACATTATCTGGTACAACAAATGAAGTAGAGTCTGCATAAGGAACTCTTAGATATTCCGCTTGACCACCCCAATGATTACCGTTCAACTTGCCAAATCCGAAAAGCCCGCCATATAACTGATCTGGATTTGATTCATCGCATTGGCTTTCCATGTGATTCAGGCAGAAATGACAATGACCACAACTAATATTAAAAGGGATAACCACACGTTGCCCTTTTTTCAATGTTTGAACTTGAGATCCCACTTCTTCAACGATTCCCATTGGTTCGTGTCCTACAACATACCCTTTTTCCAAAACTGCTTCACCATGATGGTAAAGATGCAGATCGGAGCCGCAAATGGCTGTTGCTGTGATACGGATGATTGCATCTGTTGGTTCTAATATTTTTGGATCATCTACGTTTCTGATTTCCATTTTCTGTTTTCCTTGCCAAGTGACTGCTTTCATTGGAGATGCTCCTTTCAAATTCATAAAATTGTCTGCATTATTAGTACTACAGATAATTTCATTTTAAAGGAGATCTTACCTTTTTGATAATGAAACGCTTTTTTTCTTAAATGAAACATTCTATAGTCTTATGTATTTGTGTTCGGAGAGGTGTGTTTCCGATTTTTTAGTGTAATGGTAATCATTGAAATAGTTGTATCCGTTAGATGATGTTGGATTGGCAAGAGAGTAAACGTTGAAAAAATGGTTGTTTTCAAAAAGAAACAGACATAAATAAAAAGAGGTTATGACAGAAGGGATCAGTTTCTCGGTATTAAGTCAAATTTAAGCAAAAACGTGAGGAACCATTTTCACAAAATTTTTCTTCATACTCGAAACTAAACGCCTTTTTCATAACTTCTTGGTAAACGGTGTTCAAAAGCTTGCATCTGCGGTAATAAGTCTAACCAAGTCAAAAACATAAGAAGCTGTTTTAGCTTGGCTACTCTTATTACTTGATGCAGGGCAGCTTTTTCATAACCTCTTGGTAAACGGTGTTCAAAAGCTTGCATCTGCGGTAATAAGTCCAACCAAGTCAAAAACATAAGAAGCTGTTTTAGCTTGGGTGTTCTTATTACTTGATGCAGGGCAGCTTTTTCACAACCTCTTGGTTATTCAAACATTTTTTTTGCGGCACGAGCTAGAGTAGGAATATCTTTGTCGTAACGCGGTGTTTTGACAAGACGGGACATAGGGATACCCGCAAAATGGAAAGCAGCGATTTCTCCAGAACGTACAGCACTTTGTTCAGTAAATATCATCTGATAAGGCTGCTCGACAAATTCTCCTGTAAAGGCCAGATTGGTCGAATGTTTAGGAATGACTTTTGGCCGATCGCTTTTGGCACGATTATTGAACAACGCGGAAGCATAAGGCATATAGACAGGGATATTATTTATCACGCTGTCGAAAATTTCTGTTTCTTTTTCACGAATATTCACTGGTCCAGGATCTACTTTTGAAAGTTGTCCGATCAGTTCTTCTAGCATTTCTTTTCCATTCATTTTAATATACTGTTTATCCACAAATTCGCCACGTCGTCTTGGATAAAGGAAATAACCCCAAATAACTGTTTCATTTGATTTCTGAGACGTAAAATGCGGTTGATGATGCACGACGATAGACATATTGACATCTTTTTGGCCTAACGGCGTGATCGGTGTGGTTGAAATAAATGAATTCAAGGCATTTCCTGGTTCTTGAGTCGTGATACGGGTGATTTCATTCAACAACAAATGGTTTTTCGTCGTCAGGGTAAAGCTGACCCATTCGCTTGCATCTCGATCAGCAAAGAATTTGTCAGGATTTCCCAAGTTGTAGAAACGTTCACTGGCTTTTTTCCAGAGACTAGAAGCTGCACCATAATCCATATTTTCTACAGCTGGTGTTTCGTAATCTCCTAAAGTAGCTGAATCTGTAATGGACCCATTAGTGAAAATAACTGCTGTATCTTCATCGACCACAACGTGTTCTTCTTCTTGAGTCAGTGTATTGGTCATTTTCAAACCAGTCACAGTGATTTCATCTTGCATCGGTGTTTCTTTGAATTCCCAGTCAGTGACACGGCGGTTCAAAATGATTTTGCATCCTTGTTCTTTCAAGTACTCGATCAAAGGAAGCATAATACTTTCGTATTGATTGTAACGTGTTCGATTGACGCCCACTAGATGTTCGATTTGAGTGAATTCATAAATCATTTGATGCATATAGCGACGCAATTCTTGAGCAGAACTACGTGTTCTGAAAGCAAATGTTGTTTCCCACATAAACCAGAAGTTTGTTTCAAAAAAGTGTGGATCATCTTTGAAATATTCTTCGATAGTGATATTGTCTAGTTTTTCTTCTTCTGAATCAGGCATAGCAATCAGTTTAGTCAGAAGAATACGGTCTTTATTATTGAATCCCAGTTTTCCGCCATCAATGATTCCTTTGCCACCTTCCATCAAACGTGCTTTGTCAAAGGTTCGGTGTTTTGCATCAAAATCTCTCGTATCTTCTTCAGCAGTCATCCCTGGCTCAGTAACAGAAGGTATTCGACTTAACAGATCCATCAAATCTACATAGGTACGGTAATTAAGCATGCGACCGCCTCGAGCAATATAGCCTTTTTGGTTTTCTAATGGATGGTTTTTATTCCAATATTCATCCACTACAGTGTCGGTCGGTGCACCATCATTTGAACCGTGATCATCCAATGAATAAAAGGTGATCTGATCCCCTTTCCATTTGCCTTCTTGAATCAAATAAACAGCCGCTGCCATATTGGCAATACCGGCACCAATCATTATTGATTTACTTTTTCTCATTGTGATTCCTCCAATGTCTTCCAAGTATGTCCGTAGTGATTCAACGAAATAGGATGCTAGATTGATTCGAATTCATCATATAAATGACTGTCATCTTCGAATAGTCCTGTCTTTTTTCCTAGATATGCAGCGCCAAGGGCAAGCAAACCTAAACCGATGCCGACTTTGATTAATTTTTTACTCATGAAAAACGCCTCCTTGTTTTCTCTTTCTATATCCAAGGATAGTTCGTTTTTATTAGAATGCCAAATGATAGGACGAGAAGAAAAAGGAAATTTTGACAAAAAAGAAGAAGTGTCTGATTTTCCTGTAAATAAAAATAGGGTAGGTAAGAAGAAAAGATTTGAGGAGGTGTATGGTTCTATTTTTAGAAGTTTGGGTACAAAAAAAGCACCGAGACAGTGCTTCTTTGAAAAGCTGATGACGGACTAAGCCTTATTTTAACTTGCTACGTTGTTTTGGATACTTCCACGATTTATGGATGGGGGGAGAAAAATGGGAGAGTGAAAAAGAAAAATTTAAGCGAACCGTTATCATTAGAACAACTTTTAAATAGACGAACAAGGTAACTTTCTTTTACAATAAAAGAATAGGAACAAATTAAAAGAAAGTAGGTAGCGTATATGTTTCGCTCAAATTTAATTGAATTTCTAGAATGGATCATTGCTATTTTAAATATTTGTTCTATCGGTATCTTAATTGTCGGGATCGTTCTTGTTCTATTCAAACTTTTTGATTGGTCTCATGTCAAGAAAAACTATGCAGAACGTAATACTCGTAATGCAGATACAAGAAAACTGCTAGCAAGTTATATTTTGTTAAGCTTGGAAGTACTAGTCGTTGCTGATATCATCGAGTCAGTTATCAAGCCGACTTGGACAGATATTTTGAAGCTTGCACTTATTATTATCATTCGAACAGTCATTTCTTATTTCTTGAATCAGGAAATAGAAGACAAAGAAAAACAAAGAAGAGGAGAGGTAGGATGACGACAGAGTTGATGCAGTTTCTTCTTCCATATTTTGAAAAACTTGTACTGGGACTTGATATCTTTGCTATCTGTTTATTGGTTTGGGGTGTTTGTCTATCAATCAAGGATTTTTTGAAATATTTATTTGTCCATACAAAAGTGCAAAACGACCGAGTCAGCGAGAACAATGCTATTAAAAAGATGTTGGGAGGCTATATACTTCTAAGTTTGGAAATTCTTGTTTCAGCTGGGATCATCGAATCGATTATCAAACCTACCTTGCAGGATATTTTCCAACTAGCGGCGTTGGTAGTTATCCGAACCATCATTTCTTATTTTTTAAATAAAGAGATCGGACCCGTAGATGTCCAAAATAAGTGAGGTTGTGAGCCTGACGTGTATCAAGAGATTGTTACAGAAATGGGCATCTTCAACAAATAAGAGGCTGTGACATGATTTTTGTCACAGCCCCTTATTTGTTTTGCACAGCTGAAATGATAGCTCGATCGATCGTATTGATCGAAATAGGAATAATATTTTCATATTGGACCGCATCTGGTGTATATAATGTACGTTCACATAATACCCGGTTTGAGGACTGCTGCGCATACTTCTTTATATCAGATATACTTGAATAAATTGTTGGTGCAACTTGAAAATCGAAAGTAGTTACAGCTTTCAAGGCTTCCCGATAAATCAGATAATGAACATCCCAATTTGTGACGATATAGATAGTCAGATGTTCTTTTGTCAGACGGAGAATTCCGCTCAATTCGATCACAAAAGCTCGCATGCAATTAGGATTCAACCGTAGATCATAAGGTAACTGGCTGGACCAGCTGGAAAAAATTGTCTGGACTTCTTTATATAAATTTGTCTGTTCCTCATTTAAAAGATAAAATTTTTCTGGCATGAATAATTGATAGTTATCCCAAGCCGAACGCATCAGATGAATCAGCGCACGTTCGAACGGTTGGTTTCCGAATAATTCTTGATTGAAGTGAGATTCAAAGGTAGCAACTAGTTCTTTTATTTCGGGAGTATTGTCAATAAACACTTGGTGTAGCTGTTGAAAGTCTTCCGCAATCAACTGATAAGAATGGAAACCATAATTACAAAGATTGAATAGTGTCAAAATAAAGGCGAATTCTTCTTTTTTATAATAGGTTTGGAAATCAGTGTTTTCCCATGCTGATTCGACATAATTGTAAATAGGACGTTTTTTGATTTCTTCGATAAATTTTGAATCTATTGTCACAGCACACACTTGCTGGCGTAGGAAACTGATAGCAAAACCAATCGATAAGATTTCTTTATTTTCTTTATCATAAAATCTGCCACTATTTTCCGTTACGGATTCAATGAAACGATCGGTACGTTCAAAAAACGATTCAGGTAGCTCCCAAGAATTAAAACCGCCTAAACGATACGACACATTAAGAAGCAGCAGACGTCTTTCCATTTCAGTGAGTCGAGGGGAGTAGCGGTCGATTTCGATCCCGCAGTCATTAAAATAAGCTAATACTTGTTTTTTTAATGAATAAGCTTTGCTGACAGAGATGAATTCACATTCAGTTAATTGAAGATAATCAGGTTCATCTTCTTCCAAATAAAGCAGACAAGTTTTTAAAAACAACGAATTTTGAGACACTTGCTGCATGATCTTGCATCGAGGTATATGTTCTGAAAAATATAAAGTGTAACGGTCCTTTTCCCGATGTGTATAAGCGATCTGTTCTTCAAATTCTTTTTTTATGTTATTGATATCATTGAGCAAAGTGGTTTTGCAAACATGCAGGAGATTGGAGAGCTTTTCTAGATTGACTTCTTTATTTACATAGAATTGCCCACATAAAAACAGCTGTCTTAAAATATTTTTCTCAATATATTCTTCAATCATAGTAGAGCCTCCGCCTTGTATTTTTTTGCACAATACGGGAAATATTATGACATGTTTTCTTTTTGAAATCATCAGTTAATTTCTGAAAAAGCATATAAATGCCGTTAAAAAAAGGTTTTTTATGTTATAAAATTTGGAAAACAGATAATTCTATTAAAAAATAAATTGTGAATTTTTAACAATATAAAAAAATAAAAATATGTTTAGTGAATGAAGGACAGTCATTTTATTTGTTTGTTCGCTTTTTTTAGGTTATCTATTTTAGAACACTGATTTATTGAAAAATTGTTCGTTTTTTTGCGTTTAATTATCAGGAAAATCCGACTTTATTTATTTTTGTTTGTAAAAATCTACGTGGATTTGATGTTATAAAAAAAATTTCTCATTTTTGGCGCTATGGTGAAGAGGTGTTACAGATAAACACATGTATCTGCGAGACATTGACCAACAAAATATGGAGGGAAGAAAAATGAAAGATATGGATATCAAGGCCATCTTTATAGGCGACAAAGCTGAAAATGGACCAGTTTATAAAATGTTGTTGAACAAGATGGTAGATGAACATCTTGGATGGAGAGAAAATTATATTCCTTCAGATATGCCTGCAATTAGCGAAGGAGATAAGCTCACTCCAGATTATCTAGCCACCCGCGACCATATGATAGAGGTCTTGGATGAAGTCAGTCAGCGATTACGCGCAGGATCGATCCCATGGCATTCAGCAGGCCGTTACTGGGGACAAATGAATGCTGAAACATTGATGCCTGCTTTATTAGCTTACAACTATGCGATGCTGTGGAACCCAAATAATGTTGCATTGGAATCTTCTATGGCAACTTCGCAAATGGAAGCAGAAGTAGGACAGGATTTTGCTTCATTATTCAATATGACAGACGGATGGGGACACATTGCAGCAGATGGTTCTATTGCTAATCTTGAAGGATTATGGTACGCCCGCTGCATCAAATCGATTCCTTTAGCTGTCAAGGAAGTGCTGCCTGAAAAAGTGAAAAAAATGTCTGAGTGGGAACTTTTGAATTTATCTGTTGAAGAAATTTTGGAAATGACCGAAAGCTTTACGGACGAAGAAATGGATGAGGTCAAAGCAGCTTCTTCCCGTAGCGGAAAAAATATCCAAAGATTAGGGAAATGGCTGGTCCCTCAAACAAAACACTATTCTTGGATGAAGGCGTTAGATATTTGCGGAGTCGGCTTAGATCAGATGGTTGCTATCCCAGTTCAAGAGGATTATCGAATGGATATTAATGCTCTGGAAAAAACAATTCGTGAATTAGCTGAACAAAAAATCCCAATTCTAGGTGTGGTTGCTGTCGTAGGAACGACAGAAGAAGGTCAAGTAGACAGTGTAGATAAAATCGTCCAATTAAGAGAAAGGTTAAAAGATGAAGGTATCTATTTCTATTTACATGTTGATGCCGCATATGGCGGCTATGCGCGTTCACTGTTTCTAAACGAAGCAGGAGAATTTGTGCCGTATGCTTCCTTAGCTGAATTCTTTGAAGAACATCATGTTTTCCACCACTGCGTAACGATTGACAAAGAGGTATATGAAGGGTTCAGAGCTATTTCAGAAGCGGATTCTGTCACGATAGATCCTCATAAGATGGGCTATGTCCCTTATGCTGCTGGAGGAATCGTAATCAAACATAAAAATATGAGAAATATCATTTCTTATTTCGCGCCATATGTGTTTGAAAAATCAGTAAAGGCTCCAGATATGTTAGGAGCTTATATTTTGGAAGGATCAAAAGCTGGAGCAACCGCCGCCGCAGTCTGGACAGCACATCGTGTATTGCCATTGAATGTGACCGGATACGGTCAATTGATTGGGGCTTCAATCGAGGCAGCTCAAAGATTCAGAGAATTTCTCGATCATCTGACTTTTACTGTTAAAGGAAAAACAATCGAAGTCTATCCATTGAATCATCCTGATTTTAATATGGTCAATTGGGTATTCAAAGAACAAGGCTGTACAGATTTGAACGCTATCAATGAATTAAATGAAAAAATGTTCGATCGGTCTTCTTGTATGGATGGCGATGTTTATGGTGAACGGTTTATTACTTCTCATACTACATTTACACAAGAAGATTACGGTGATTCTCCGATTCGTTTTGTTGAAAGAATGGGTCTAACGAAAGAAGAATGGAAAAAAGAACAGAAAATCACTCTGCTACGTGCGGCTATCATGACTCCTTATTTGAATGATGATCGAATTTTCAATTTTTATACAAAAGAAATCGCCAAAGCAATGGAAAAGAAACTAAACGAAATCATCCAATAGAACTGATTTTTGTGTGAAAGAATAGCAAGAGACATATGGAGAACAGACAATTATTTGCTTCATCAAAACAATTGTATTTCCCCCTGTTTTTCATATATTCCTCGCCAAGATATTCTTTTTTATAAAACGTTCTATAAGTTGGATCGTTCGTTTCATGTATCAAACCCAGTTCACTAAGATCGTTCAATGGATGTTTCGGTGATACTGGGTTTTGTACTGAATCGATGAAACCTTGTCATTTCTGTTCTTGAACAAAAATAAAAGAAAACAAAAACATATGTCGCTATTGAAAGAAGGAATAAAGATGAAAGATACTGGTTCATCAAAGCAAATCACGACCATGACCTTTATCGGAATGACCTGCGCCCTTGTAGCAAGTGTACGAAATATTCCAGATGTAGCAGCAACGAGCTGGACGATGATTTTTTACATGCTGGTTGCAGTATTATTGTACGCTTTTCCAATCTCATTGATCTCTGGTGAATTTGCCGGAATGTTTCCCAAAAAAGGTGGTCCAGAACTTTGGGTATCGAATGCTCTAGGAAAAAAATGGGGGTTCGTTGTCTCATGGCTGTTATGGGTCCAAATGTTTCCTGGGATGGTGATGGTCGCTTCAGCACTTGCTCCGTTGTTTGGTAATATTATCGATAATGTGCCGCTTGGTTTGAACAGCAAATTTACATTAGTTGTTATTTTAGTCGTTTATTGGATCATCACTTTTTTGAATTTGAAATTTGATATGGCAAAAATCGGCGGAAAAGTCGGTGTTTGGTTAGGATTGTACGTGCCTTTGACGATGATGCTCTTATTAGGGTTTGCTGCGTGGATCAAAGTTGGGATCGTACCAACCGGAACATTAGGCAGTTTTTCATGGGACAAATTAATACCAGATACTACGACTGCATCCTCATTTGTTTATTTTGCGCCGATCATGTTTATTTTTACTGGTATCGAAATGTCCTCTGTGTATATCACTCGATTGAAAAATCCAGTTAAAACGTATATTCGCGGAGTATTTGCCGCGTTAATTTTTATATTTTTCGTCAATATTTTGAATGCTTTAGTTGTAGCAAATGTCGTACCAAAAGGACAAATGGAATTGAATAATATCGCGCAATCTATTTCGATTTATTGCCAAATTCTTGGTTTGCCACATCTTATTGTGAATCTGTTTAGTTTACTTGTCTTCATTGGTGTAGCAGTCCAATTATCTGCTTGGGCCTCAGGACCAGCAAAGACAGTGACAGAAAGTGCTAGAAAAGGTGCGTATCCACCAAAATTCAATTTTTGGAAGACGAATCAATTTGACGTATCCAAATCCGTTATTTTGACTCAGTCTGTCATTATCTCAATCTTTGCACTTTTTTATTTGCTGATTCCTGGCGTCAATCAAGCATTTTTGATGCTCGTAAATTCAACTACTGTTATCTACTGTATCGTCTATGTCATCATGGGGATCGCAGTTTTGAGATTGCGTTATACACATGCAAAGTTGAATCGACCATTTAGAATTGGAAAAAAAGAGAAAAAGAGCAATCTTGGAGTTTGGACTGTCGTTATTGTTTTATTTGCGGCAATCGGATTTTCTGTCGGACTGACGATGAAAGCTGGAACATGGATCAATCTAATTGCAGTCACAGCCATCAGTGTCATTTTGTTTGTAGTACCACTCTGTATTGAAAAAATAAAGAAACCTTCTTGGGAACAGGAAGTCGCCATGCTGCTTGAAAAAGAAAAAGGTGAACTTGATGGAAAAACCGGCAATGAAACGGACTCTAACTAATCGAAATATCCAGTTAATCGCATTAGGTGGCGCAATTGGAACAGGATTATTTTTAGGTTCAGCAAAGGCAATTGCATCAGCAGGGCCAGCTGTTATTCTCGTTTATTTGATATGCGGTTTGGCTATTTATAGTTTGATGCGGGCCATGGGTGATTTATTTTTAGCAAATAGTACATTTAACTCTATCAGTGATTTCGTTGACTATTATTTAGGCAAAAAGTGGGCATTTTTTGTCAATTGGACTTATTGGCTTTGCTGGCTTGGAGCTGGACTTGCGGAATTAGCAGCAATAGGATTGTATATCCATTTCTGGTTTGTACATGTACCAGCTTTGATAAGCGGAGGTAGCGCACTAATGATCTTAATGGCAGTCAACCTTGTTGCAGTCAAGTGGTTTGGTGAATTGGAATCTTTTTTCTCAATCATCAAGATCTTGGGGATTTTCCTTTTTATCTTATTGGGTATAGGATTGAGTGTCTCAGATTTTCATACCCAGTCTATCGGAATCAAAGAAAATTTTGGACAGATCGATGAATTACTACCGTTTGGCTTTGCTGGAATGGTAGTCTCATTTCCTATGGTTTTATTCAGTTTTGCTGGAATTGAAATGATCGGCTTAACCGTTGGCGAGACAAGTGATCCGCAAAAGAATTTGAAAAAAGCAATCAACTGTCTGCCTTGGCGTATTCTCTTTTTCTATATAGGAACGATTTTGTCGATTTTATTTGTTGTTCCATAGCATTGTTTAGATTTAAAAGAAAGTCCTTTAGTGACTATGCTGCAAATGATCCATTGCCAAGGCGGAGCAGCAATTGTCAATCTAATGATTTTGGTTGCTTCTTTGTCCTCAGCAAATAGTGCAGTCTACAGTACTAGCAGGATTTTATATCAAACAGCAAAAGAGAAAAGTTTGCCCCATTGGTTTTGTGCGCTTTCTAAGAAAGGCGTACCTTTACACGGTATTTTAATTACAGGAATGTTATTTTTTGCCGGTCTTTGTCTACATTTTTTTGTAGCTGATAGTCGATTGTTTTTTCAGCTTTTGGCAGGCATGACAACGAGTTGTTTTCTATTTGTGTGGTCTTCGATCTTGTGTGCACATGTTCAATTTATTAAAGAAAAGAAACGGAACACTACACAAAGATATAAAGATCTTGCTTTGTTGGTGTTTTTTACTTCAATTGCTTTCAGCTTGTTATTCGAAAGCACGACACGCTTTATTCCTTTTTTATTGGTTATCTGGTTTGTATTCTTAAATTTTGTATATAAAAGAATAAGCAATAGAAATATCAGTTAGGCCCAGATACATTCTGCAAAACGAATTATTTCAGCCCCCCCTGAAATAATCGATACGCCTGAAAAAACTTCCCTGCGTATAATAACAGTATCAATTAAACAGGAGGGGATAGGATGAACTGGTACAGATTGACGGTAGAAGATGTATTGAAAAACTATCAAACATCAACAGAAGGCTTGTCGCAAGAAGAACGACAGAAACGCCTAACTGATCAAGGATATAATGAAATAAAAGCAAGGCAGCAGACAAAACGATGGAAAAAAATAGCAAAGCACTTTACTGATCTGCTAATGATCGTGTTGATCATTGCCTCTTTTTTGAAATTTGCTTCTAGTGAATATATTGAAGGAAGTATTATTTTATTCGTAGTGATCGTCAATGGACTCGTTAGTTACTGGCAAGAAAGAAAAGCGGAAGAATCATTGAATGGTTTGAAGCAGCTGATGGGACAAGAAGCGATAGTACTATCAAACGGGATGCAAGAAAAAATCCCTGCGAAAGAACTGGTAAAAGGAGATGTCATTGTCTTACGTGCCGGAGATGTCGTTCCAGCAGATATCCGATTAATCGAAGCACATGATTTATTAGTGGAAGAATCGATTTTGACGGGAGAATCAGAAGCATCTGAAAAAAGTCATGCCGTTTTGACAGAAGAAGAATCGATCGGCGACCAGAAAAATATGGCTTTTTCAGGAACGCTTGTACAATCTGGTTCTGCAGTCGGTGTCGTTGTAGAAACAGGAAACACGACAGAAATCGGTAAAATCAATCAAGCATTGCAATCGGTCGAACAACAAACGACGCCTCTGATTAAGAAAATCAACCGATTAAACAAACAAATTTTTCAAGGCATTCTTTGTTTGAGCCTATTCTTAGTTATTTTTACGACATTTCGATATGGTATGGATTGGCATATCCTTCTTTCGGCTATGATTGCTTTGGTGGTGTCAATGGTACCCGAAGGATTGCCAGCTGTTTTGACCATGATCCTATCCGTTGGAGTACATGAAATGGCAAAAGAAAAGGCGATCATCAAAGGACTTCCTTCGGTAGAAACATTAGGTTCTATGACAGTGATCTGTTCAGATAAGACAGGAACATTGACAAAAAATGAAATGACAGTTGTGGATGTAGCTGCAAAAGAAGAAGCCTGCGTGTTGTCCATTATGAAAAACTGTCAGGAATTAAAAACAAAAGAAGAACAGAAAACAGAAAATTTAAGTGGTAATCCGACAGAAGTTGCGCTGATTCGACACACAGAAACAGCCAAACTGCCTTTGAAAAAAATAGAAGCAAAGATTCCGTTCAGTTCTGAATACAAATATATGGCAACGATGCATGCGGAGGAAAAAGGAGCGGTGATTTACGTCAAAGGTGCATCAGAAGTATTATTTGCTAAATCAACTCTTTCTTCTGCAGAACAAGAAGCATGGAGTCAGACAGCTGCAGAATTTGCGAGAAAAGGTCAGCGTGTTTTAGGATTTGCTTATAAAAAAGTAGATTCGAAACAGGAACTCACGCATGAGACTTTAACCCAATTAACTTTTGCAGGGATCGCCGGATTGATCGATCCGCCAAAAGAAAGTGCAGTCAAAGCTGTAAAGGAATGTCAACAAGCAGGGATCTCAGTGAAAATGATTACAGGGGATCACAAAGACACAGCAAAAGCGATTGGGGAACAAATTGGCTTAAAACATACTGCCAAAGTTTTAGAAGGGATCGATTTGGATCTTATGTCTGATGAAGAGTTGATTCAGCAAGTGCCAATAGTCGATGTCTTTGCTCGAACGACGCCAGAACATAAACTGCGAATTGTTAAAGCTTTGCAGAAAAATGGATAAATCGTTGGAATGACCGGAGACGGCGTAAATGATGCACCTGCTTTGAAAAGATCCGATGTAGGAATTGCTATGGGAATCAAAGGTAGTGAAGTAAGCAAACAGGCAGCTGATATGGTTTTAGGAGATGATAATTTCCATACGATTGCAAAAGCCGTAAAAGAGGGCCGGCGGATTTTGGATAATTTGCAAAAAACCATCAATTTCTTCTTGCCAACTGCATTAGCTCAAGGATTGATCTTGATTTGGGCGCTTATGCTGAATCGCCCGCTACCTTTGTTCCCAGTACAGATTTTATGGGTCAATATGGTAACGACAATCACTTTATCTTATGCACTAGGGTTCGAGTCGCCAGATCCAGAAATCATGAAGCGCCCACCAAGAGATCCAAAGCAAGGAATCCTATCTGGTTATCATTTGTTTCGGATCATCTATGTCTCCCTACTGATCATGGTTCCTGCCTATTTATTGGCTATGCAGTTTGAAGGGCAAAGCTTACAGCAAACCATTCTTCTACAAAATATCGTCTTAGCTCAAGCTGTTTACATGATCAATTGCAGAGAGTTGTCCAAGCCGTCATTGAACCAGGGTCTTTTGCAAAACAAAGCGCTTTTTCTTTCATTAGGTATCCTTGCTTTATTGCAAGGGATGGTTATTTTTCTACCAGTCGGCCAGCAGCTGATCGGTACAGTAAGTTTAACGATGACACAACAGTTATTGATTGGAGCAAATGTGATTCTTCTATTCTTAGTTGTAGAAATAGAAAAAGGGATCATGAATAAACTGTTTCGCAAAAAAGAAAAAACAGCTAGAGAATACAGTCGCTAGCCGTTACTATAAAAAAGTTTTGAAAGTGAGTTCAGTCAAACGATTGAGCTCATTTTTCGTAGGAATAGAAGAAATGTATACGATAGGGATATCTAGAGAATCCAGCGGGAAATTGGAAATCAAGATATCTGTTTTTTCGAAAGAAATAGTGGAAAGATCGGTTAGTTCGATAGGTAAGAAGCAGACACGTTTTCCCAGGTAATCTTTTAATTCCTGCTGCAAGAATGCCTTCCATGAAGGTTCTCCTTGGAAAATAAAATAGACATTGAACAAATTCGGTTTGATAGAAAAAATCGTTTGTTGGATCAGTAAAGATAAGAGTTGAAGGAAGAAATTCGGTTCATTGATTTCCATTTCTTTTTTTAGATCGTTCAGTAAATTCTCTTTCTGTTGAGACAAATGTGCATATTGCTGATCATATGTTTCTAAAAAACAATGGTATTGACGGTCCAATGCTTCAATCAATATCGGCGATTCATGATATTTTAATACGAGAAGAGCCAAGTTATCAGTTAGAGATGTTTTTTTTAGTTGATCAAGAGACAGCTCTGAAGCTAGTTCCTCTACAAACGTTTCGAGGCGTTCGAAAAATGGAGAATGATGCAGGCAGCAAGCGGTTTCTTGTCCATAGTTATTGTTGTAATTCCAACTTTCCAGAAAGCAGAAAGAAGCAAAAGAAAGCTCAGTGTCTTTGAGATAAATACCTTCCGTTAAATACAATTTTTTCAATGCAGAGTCATACAGGGAGGAGAGTGTACTGTTGATATGGATAGAAGAATCTAATCGGCAATTCGCTTTTATACGGATCGTATTGATAAAGAACCAACATGTTCCAAAAATCTCTTCTGTTTCAACCGCTAGCTCCGTTCGATTTATTGTTTTTAAAAATTGAAAATAATGGGATTCATGAATCGAATAATCTTCGAAAAAATAGTTGTTATGAGTAAAAGGAATCAGCAGTCGATGATAGAAAGTGCGAATCGCACGCTCTTTCCCAAGAATAGAAGCGGTATATTTCGTCAAATCGATCTGCAAGTCGTAACTTGCTAAACGCTGATTGATTTTAGTCACATGTCTTTTCAATGTCCCATAAGAAAGCCCATGGTCGGCTAGAAAATCAGGGACAGCAACTTTTTTTGTAAAAAGCAGACTTTTCAATAGTTCGACACTGACTGATTGTTTGAAAAAAATCTCCCAAAGGTCATTTGCTAATAAATTTTGCTGGTTTTGCAAACTAATCCCTGCTTGATCGCTAATGATGTCCCAGCCTTCAGGCAGTTGAGAGCGAATAGATTGAAGGTCAGAATAAATCGTTCGTTCGGTTGTCCCTATGATTTCAGCTAATTCATTTACGGTTATCTTTGTATGATTCAGCAATTGTTCTACTAAAGAAACATGACGTCGAATATCTTTTTCGGTAATGATTTTTTTCATTAGTGAATACATCAATCAGACTCCCTTCTATTCTAAGAATACGGAGAAAATAAACGGTGGTCAAGTTTCAACTGATTTTTCAATCATTGTTTATTTTTCTGGAGCATTTACTGATGATAAGAATTTCATCATGAACTTGAAAAATGATACCACTAAAATCAAAAAATAGGTGGGCAAACAATAATCAACATTTTAATAGTAGATGATAGCAAGACCAACACAGGCGGATTGAACATTTAAGAGTTGATAAAAAAGAAAAATATCGAAGTATTTGATTAGCAGCTACTTGTATTCATTTTTCTATTCTTACGTGGTATCTTTGAATAAAGCGAATCAATAAGAAAGAGATGGAAGCAGATGCTAACGAAAAAAGAACTAATCGATCACATCAATGAAACATACAATTTGTCTCCAGAATATATTTTTAAAAAATTTCCTGATTATTGCGTATTCAGACATCAAAAAAGCAAAAAATGGTTTGGGGTCCTGATGTCTGTTCCAGGAGAAAAAATCTATGATGATGCAAGTGACCATAGGATCATCAATATTCTTGATTTGAAGGTCGATCCTGAACTTGGCGGAATTTTGCGAGGAAAAGAGGGGTATTTTCCAGCCTATCACATGAATAAAGAACATTGGATCTCTATTGATCTACGTAAAATAGAAAAGCTAGATGAACTAGCAGATTTGATTGATGGAAGTTTTAAATCAACGCAATGAATGTCTAGGACAATAGAGAAGAGATTGTGACAGAAATGTTTAGCTTCAAGAAATAAGAAGGAATTTACGAAAATTGCTTCTCAAATTTTTGGGAAATTTCGGCTTATTTTCTAAGAAATTACTTCTGGAACACCGTTTGTTCGAAAAAAGAGCTGCGACAAGAATTTTGTCCCAGCTCTTTTTTTTTTATTTTCCTAAATAAAATTCCCGCATCGTTTTTGCAATCATTTTGATCAAAGGATGATCTTCTGTGAAGCTAGAAGATAAATAAATTGTTCGTGTCAAGGGCAAATCTTTGATTTCCCGCAAGACGAAAGGATCATTTTTATCGTAAGACCAAGAAACTTTTGGGAAAAAGCTAACAGCTAATCCTTGCTTGACAATAGAACGTAATGTCGCAGGATCATCTGTCGTCGAACTGATCGTCAATTCGATACTTTTCGCTTCAAGTGCTGCATCCAGTGTATGACGGAAGGCGTTGCTCTTTGACAGCATCAAGATGGGGGTGCGCTGGATATCTTCTAATTGCAGATGTTCTTTTTTCGCAAGAGGATGTTTCTTAGGAATGGCGACATAAACAGGTTCTTTCATGATAGGAATATTGGTCATGCCAGGCTTCATCTCCGAAGTGATGTACAGTACAGGATCGGTAATATCATCTGGTAAATGATGTTGCATGATCGTTAATTGGATATCAGGATGCTTTTCCATAAAAATTCGGACTAAGTTCGGAATAGAAACAGAAGCTACCTCTAAATACAATATGACGGAAGTAACGATCTTCTCATTGACCGAAGACAATAATTGATTCCTTCTTCTAATGTGTCTAATGTCTTGACTGCATATGGATAAAATTCTTCTGCATAAACGGTCGTCTCAATGTTTCTGCCGCTATGGTAAAACAAAGGGACACCTAATTCGTTTTCCAAATGTTTGATCGCACGGCTCAAGGCAGGTTGAGAAATAAATAATTCTTTGGCTGCTTGGGTAACATTTTTTGTTTCGAATACTTTTTTAAAATACTGCAGATGAAGCAATTTCATAATTATCCATCCCATCCATACCTTTTTGTTATGGTTTTTTCTTTTTTTGGCATTTTTTATTATAGCAGAAATTGACTAAGATAGCAGTGGAAAAAGTAAGTGCTGAGGAGGCGAGGCTCATGAGTACAGGTTTCTTATTTCCTGGACAAGGCAGTCAGAAGTTAGGGATGTTAGCGGATATCCCTGAAATGTACATGGAACGTTTAGAAAATGTGACGGGGTATCGGTTAGTCGATAAAGAAGAAAACTATCAAGATACGGTTTTTATCCAGCTAGCATTACTGACAAAAGCAGTATTTTATTTAGATGAAATGGAAAAAAACGGTATTCAGCCTGATATTGCAGCAGGACATTCGATCGGTGCTTTTTGTGCAGCTGTTGCTTGTCGATCTTTGACATTTGAGAATGCAGCGGAACTAGTCTATCACCGCGCAGTCTTGATGAAAGAAGCATATCCAAGCGGTTATGCAATGGGCGTAGTAGTAGGTGTGACGAGAAGCGAAGCAGAGGAAATGGTAGCCAAAACATTTGATCCTGACCATCCAGTTTATCTGTCAAATGAAAATTGTCCGATGCAACATACGTTATCTGGGAGTATCGAAGGTTTATCCGTTACGTTGGCAGAAGCCAAACGGCACCAAGCGCAAACAGCGAAGCTGCTGAAAGTCCCTGTGCCATCTCACTGTCTCTTGATGAATGATACGGTCAAGAAATTCAAGCCGTATATGCAGTCTGTCCATCTATCTGATGCCAGATGTTTGTATATAAAAAATACGGATGGAAGAGCCACTCAGGACGCAGAAGAGATTCGTAAAGATTTGTTGGAAAATCTAGCTTTCCCTGTGCAGTGGAACCAAATGATGGACTTGGCAAAAGAATTAGGAATGGATCTGACGATTGAATTTCCCCCCGGCAATACTTTGACAAAGCTGATTCATACAAAATTTGGTGTAGATAAAGGGATCCGTACGATCAATCTAGACCAACATGGTATTGATGACGCCACGTTTCTATATCAAAAATGGAGATGACTAATTATGGAAAAACCAAACCGCAACTGGGCTTCTAAACGCGAAAAAAAAGCGCAGCGATTGGAAAAAATCAGCAACTTGCTCAATGGCAAGTATGTAGAAACTGAAAAAATCGTAGAAGTAATGGAAAAACTGATTGCTCCCGGCGACAAAGTTGTATTAGAAGGCGACAATCAAAAACAAGCAAGTTTTCTTTCAGAAAGTCTTGAAAAAGTAGATGCAGAAAAAGTGAATGATCTGCATTTGATCATGTCTAGTATCTCACGACCAGAACATTTGAATATTTTTGAAAAAGGAATCGCAAGCAAGATCGATTTCTCTTATGCAGGTGCACAAAGCTTGCGTGTCGCCCAAATGATTGAAGACGGCACAATGAAATTAGGTGATATCCATACTTATTTGGAACTTTATGGACGCTTATTCATCGATTTGATACCAAACGTTGTCTTAGTAGTTGCAGATAAAGCAGATAAAGACGGCAACTTGTATACAGGTTTCAATACGGAAGAAACACCAACAATCGTCGAAGCTGCAGCTTTCAAAGATGGCATCGTGATCGTTCAAGTCAATGAAGTTGTCGATTCTTTACCACGTGTAGATATCCCTGGTGACTGGGTAGACGTTGTCGTGAAAGCAGATGAACCTTATCAATTAGAAGCTTTATTCACACGAGATCCTCAAAACATCACAGAATTGCAAATCCTAATGGCAATGATGGCAATCAAAGGAATCTACGCAGAGCACGGCGTACAATCTTTGAATCACGGTATTGGATTTAATACAGCAGCTATCGAATTATTACTGCCAACTTATGGTGAATCACTAGGGTTAAAAAGGAAAATCGCGAAGAACTGGGTATTGAACCCACATCCAACGATGATTCCAGCAATCGAATCAGGTTGGGTTGAAAGTATCCATAGTTTCGGTGGTGAAGTCGGTATGGAAAAATATATTGCTGCTCGCCCAGATGTCTTTTTCGTCGGTAAAGACGGCACGATGCGCAGTAACCGAACATTATCACAAGCAGCTGGACAATATGCAATCGATATGTTTATCGGTTCAACCTTGCAATTAGATTACGAAGGAAATTCTTCTACCGTAACAAAAGGACGTTTATCTGGTTTTGGTGGAGCGCCTAACATGGGACATAATCCTGGCGGTCGTCGTCATTCTACACCAGCATGGCAATCACTTCGCGACAATGATGATCCATTAGGTAAAGGACAAAAATTAGTTGTTCAAATGGTTGAAACATATGGTTCAAATAAAAAACCAGTCTTTGTCGAAGAATTAGATGCATTAGCTGTTCAAAAACAGGCAGGCTTAGCCAATGCACCAGTGATGATCTATAGCGAAGATACTACCCATATCGTGACAGAAGAAGGAATTGCTTATTTGTACAAAGCAAAAACAAAAGAAGAACGTCAAGCAGCAATTGCAGCAATTGGCGGTGTTACACCTCTTGGAATGACTAGCACGAAAGAATCACTAGATAGCTTGCGTGAAGCCGGCATCGTGAAATTACCAGAAGATCTAGGTATCAAACGCAGTGAAGCGAAACGTTCATTATTAGCTGCACAAACAATCGATGATTTGATCGAATGGTCAGATGGCCTGTATGAACCACCAATGAAATTCAGAACTTGGTCATAAAATTGGCGAGAAAAACCTTTTGTCGCCATTTACCCAGATGGAAGAAGAAAGACGAATAAGCAGAACGTGTATGCTCTGTTTTACAAAAAGGGGAGAGATCCATGGAACAATTAGCTTATAAATATCCAACGAAACAGCCGATCAATAAGAAAATCCATGTAGGAGTGGTCGGTTCAGGAGATTTGGAAATCTTGATGTTTCCAACAGAAAAAACAGAATCTACTGTAAAAATTTGTACAGGAAGCGATGGCTTCGGCGAAGTATGGAACAATGTATTAACGAGATTTTTTGATCGTTATCCAATTTCAGCAGATATCGTGATCAATGACTTCGGTGCTACACCAGGAGTTGTGTACCTACGATTGACGCAAGCAATGGAGGAACTTTCAGATGAAAAATAGTTTTGTAGAATTAAACGCCAGAGAACGAGTGAACGCTCTACTTGACAATGGACGTGAATTGATTGATCCATTCGATCAAATCATCGCGCCAAGTTTGCCAGCACAAGGAATCGTCCCTGAAAGTGATGACGGGATCGTTGTCAGCCGTGGCACGATCAATGGCAAACAAGCAGTAGCAATCGCTATGGAAGGAAAATTCCAAGGTGGCGGTATCGGTGAAGTTTCCGGTGCAAAAATCGTTGCTGCACTTGAACATGTGTTAGAAGAAAATAAAAAAGGAAATGAGATCTTTCCAGTCATTGTACTAGATACAGGTGGTGTTCGTTTGCAAGAAGCAAACTACGGACTGTTATCTATTTCAGAAATCGGAAATGTAATCATTGCTCTAAAACAATATGTACCAGTCATCGGTTTGATTCCAGGACGTGTAGGATCATTTGGCGGTATGTCGATTACTTCAGCATTAATGAGTTATTTAATCGCAACAAAAAAAGCGAGAGTCGGTTTGAATGGACCAGAAGTTATTGAACAAGAAGCAGGCGTTCGAGAACTTGATTCTAGTGACAAAGACTTGATTTGGAATACATTAGGATCTCGTCAACAGGTAGAGTCAAAAATCATTGATGAATTAGTGACTGATAGTGTAGAAGCAATCAAAGCTGCTGTCATCGCAGCAATGGACGAACGAAAAGACACGCATCGCAGTGAAAGCTCAGCATTTTATTTATCATTACTTGATTCTTTAGATCTTTCAAAACCAATGGCCATTGACGATTACAATGAAGCAATTGCTAACCATCAAGCAAAATCAATTGACTTACCAGAAGTAGCAGAAGGAAATGAACCAGCTGCAGCAAGTGTTGGTTACGATTGGTTTGCGGCACTAACTGGCATGAAAAATCCAACTTCTTCTATTAGTACTGTGTATTATGGTAAATCAAGTAAATTCATAGAAGAAACCATCGTGACATCAATCGTACCTGATCCTAAAAACCCGATGTACCGTGTACGAAACGGTGAAGTTGGTTTAGTTGAAGGTTTCCGCATGGGACAAATTTTGGATCACGTTTACGAAGAAGATAAAGATAAAAAAGTGAAACGGCCAATCATCGTTGTGATCGATGTACCAAGCCAAGCATACGGCTATAACGAAGAATTAATCGGTATCCATGTGGCTTTGGCTAATAGTGCTGCTGCTTATGCAAAACTCCGTCAAGCTGGACATCCAGTTATTGGATTGATTGCAGGAAATGCTATTTCAGGTGCATTTTTAGCACATGGATTACAATCAAGCCGCTTGATTGCTTTAAACAATAAAGAAATTACCGTCCAAGCGATGTCTAAAGAAAGTGCTGCACGTGTGACAAAACGTTCGGTTGCTGAAATCGAAGCAGCTGCTGAAAAAGTTCCAGCTATCGCTTACGATATCAATAATTATACAAAACTAGGAGCGATCTATCATTTCCTAGAAGATATCACCGACCAAGCTGCTTCAGAACAAAATGTCAGCAAAGTCATCGAAGCAATCAATGAAGCCATTCAAGATGTCCGCAATACAAATGACACGATGCTGACAAATCGATACACAAACGAAACAGCCAAAACATTCGGACGTGTCGAAACAAATAAAGTCCGTGCCAAAATGGACGAAGAATGGGATGCATAAAAAATGATTCAAGCACATGATATTGTCCTTTTTGATAAACATGAAATAGAAGGGTTCACCTTGCCTGAATGGGTCGTTCTAACTGAAAAGATGTTCGGAACAGTTCGTCGTGCGTCGACGGATCACGCAGAAATACTACCGATTGGTTTACGTGGACCTGCCCGCAATCAGAGATGGGCAACAGAAATCTCAAAACATGCCGTCAAACAAGTCATTCATCCGTGGGACATCATCGAACAAGAATCGTATAGACAAGAGAAAATCATGGATTATCCTGTTTATCAGCAATTTCATGCTGCTAGAAACATATTATCAGGATGTAAATGGGGAATCGGCGGCCGCTTAGGATTTGAATTATCGACTGGGATTCCGGCAGTAAAAGAAACCAGTGATTTTGATTTGCTACTGTACGCAAATTCACCGATTGAATTGCCAATTCAGGTAATTCAATCGCATCCTGCTTTTTTTGAGCAATTCGATACCCAAGTAGTGACTCGGCAAGGCGGTTTTTCACTAAAAGAGTATTTGAGAGAGCCAGAGAAAAAAATTCTATTGAAAACAGTCGAAGGACCTAAATTAACTAAAGAACTTTGGTAATAAAGAAAAAGAGAGAGAAAGAGATGTTTGAAAACAAAAAAATCAAAATCAACGTAAGTGACTTCCAGAAAGTATCAGCTGTAAAGGCTGTTATGATGCAAACGATATTGAGCTTTGCTTTGGCAAACAGCCACAGCGCAACAAATACAGCTTTTCTTGGTACCTTTTACGTCATCGTTAAATACACAGCACCAATGTTTATTTTTGCAATTGTTTATAATATGGTAAAAACAAGCCAGCATTTGTCTTATTGGGAATTTTTGAAAGAAAAGTTTTTTGAACTAGTCGTTCCGTATCTTCTATGGACGACGGCTTATCTTTGGCTATTTCCAGCAGTCCAACAACAAACTCCGTATACGATACTGCAAGCTTTTTACTGAAATATGTCACAGGTGATGGAGCGCCTCATTTATGGTATACCGTTATGATGCTGCAGATCCAATTGTTCATGCCGTTTTTTGTTTGGCTCGGTTACAAAGTATTTGCTAATAAAAAATATGTATGGCCAGTATTGATTGGTTCAACGATTTTATATGTCGCATGGTATCTGTTCTATCAAACACAAGTATTGACTGGGCCTTATCATGACAGCTGGTACTTGTTAGATCGGTTTGTTGCTAGTTTCATGATTTACGGGATTTATGGGGTAGCCGCATTTGTTTATCATGAAAAAGTTTATCAATATTTGGACAGAGTACGTTATCTTTTCTTACCTGTTGCCTTAGTTATCGCGTTCTTTTCTGTCCGTTCATTGCTCGCACATCCAGGAGACTTGAGCTTTGCGAATGCGCCTTACTTGAATACGATCCAAAGTTTATACAGTTTAGTCATCATCTTTGCTGTCTTCATAGGCGCTTCCAAAATGATTGTAAACGATTCGCCAAAATTGCCATTGTTCAAATGGTTGTCTGTTTATGCTTATCGTACGTATTTAGCCAATGTATTTGTTTTCCAAGTACTGTTATTATTGTTTAAAGATAGTTGGCTGCAGTTACCTTCAGGAGTCATGATTCTTGTAGCTTATCTAATGACGGCAAGTTGTGCATTTGCTTTAAGCTGGTTACTTCATATCATTTGGGTAGCTATCAAAAAAGGTTTCAGCAAGTAATAGTAGGAAGAAGGAGTGAGTGTCATGATAAATGACGAACGAAAAAAAGCAGTGACTCAGCAACTCGCTGCGTTGGTAGAGGAAGCATTGATCGCAGAAGTAACATTAAGTCCAAAACCTGGATTAGTGGATGCACTGGATGCGGGTGCACATTCCGATATGGACTATGCTTTATTTCTTAAGTCTGCTAAGACGCTAACTCCTTTTTTTGAAGAAATGGCTCAAATAGCATGGCATCATGCTATTGATCAGGAGTTAAGAGAAAGAATTGCTGAGATTGGGCGAAAAGCGGAAAAGGCAATGCTGATTGCTACAAATGGCATCAATACCCATAAAGGAGCGATTTGGGCAATGGGGCTATTGATCAGTGTCATTGCACAAAAAATCAGTATGGAACAGCCTTTTTCTTTATCGAAAATACTTGATGATGTCAGCAAGCTTGCTGCTTTTCCTGATACAAAATATCGTCATAAAAAAAACACTCATGGTCATAGGGTGAAGCAAAAATATGGCGTAAATGGTGCATATGAAGAAGCGATATTAGGGTATCCGCATATCAGGCTTGCAATCCAAGCAGCTAAGGAGCTAGATAATGATTCATATGTACAGAAACAAATGCATATGTTGTTAGTTTTGATGAGTTCGCTAGATGACACATGCGTATTGCATCGCAGTGATCAGAAAACGTTAGTGGAAATGCAAAAACTTGCTCATGCTGCTAGTCAAAGTGCTTTACCAAATCGTCCATTTACAGCACTGTTGCACTTTTGTCAGGAAAACCAAATCTCTCCTGGAGGAAGCGCAGATCTCTTGTCTGCAAGCTTGTTCATGCTGAAGATAGAGGAATTATGGACTGCCGACACATACATCTGTTCGATGTTACTCAATGACTAAATAAGACAAAATTGCTAAAAAAACAGTTTATGCATCTGGTTATTGACTCTTCCTTTTAGCAAGGCTATGATAAAAATAGTTTTTTGTAATAAAAGATAACGAGGAAGACAATGAAAAAAATCAATTATTTAGCAATCATTTTGTTAGTGGGCCTATGTTTGTTTGCTCTGCCGACCCAAGGATTCGCTGTCGCGGGTGGTCATGGTGGAGGTACATCTAGCGGTCGAAGTTCGGGCAGAGGTTCATTTGGCGGTCGTTCATATGGGGGCAGTTATTTTGGCAGTCGTTCTTACGGCAGAGATTCTTATGGGTATTATGGTCCAAGTACAGGTCCTTCTAGTTATTAGCAAACGGGATTTCTTGCATTAGCTGTTTTGTCAGTAGGAGGGGTTTCTGCTTTTTCTATCGTCAAGAATAAAAGACAAAAGAAAAGGCTGAAAGCGGAGATATTGTCCCGCATGTCAGGAACGGCTAAAGAAAAGAAAGCACAGTTTCTGGAAATCCAAAAGATATTCATGAAGATCCAATCCGCTTGGGAAGAAGAAACTCCTGAAAAAGCCAGAAGCTGTTATACAGACAAGCTGTTTGCCGAAAATCAGAAAGTTCTGCAAAAAAACAAAGCAGACGGTGTAAGAAATCATACTAAAAAAATAACTATTCAGGAAGTAGGAAATTATCGACAGATCCACGAAAATAGTTTTGCCATCCGAATTGATTTCAGATGCTGTGATTATTCAGTCGATCGAAAAGATGGGCGATTGATCTCAGGAAGTAAGATACAACGACAGTATTTTTCTCAGATATGGTATTTTGATTTTTCTGAGAAAGAAAAAAGATGGCAAGCCGATTTTATTCAGCCGATTATGCTGGATTGACAGGAAATATTTATGAACGGAGTTGTGACAAAAGCCTTGTCGCAACTCCTTTTTCTGAATAAACGGTGTGCCAGAGATAGCCTATCGGCAATAAGGCACGATTTTGTAAAATATGGGAAGCTATTTTTCAAAATCGCTTCTTATCGCTCAAGGCTGAACATCTCTGTCACAACTTCTCCACTAAATGGTGTTCAAAAGCTTGCATCTGCGATAATAAGAACAACCAAACAAAAAATAGGAAGCACTATTTTAGTTTAGTTGTTCTTATTACTTGATGCAGGACAGCTTTTTCACAACCTCTTTTTTGTATGGATGGGCAAAATTTTTGTAATAATAGGCGTATGTCTTTTTCGTTGAGGAGATGGAAAAGCATATGGCTTATTTTTTGTTTGCTTTGCTTACTTTCTTTCCACTTCAAGTGGCAGAAATATCTACTTTTTATTATGTAAGCGGAACCATATACTTGAAATCAGAAGGAGATCATTTCTATGAAAACAAGAACAATTGAAATACTTCACAGAATCATGACAGCCCAATATCCAGTAAAAGCAAAACATCTAGCAAGTGAGTTCAATGTCAGTCAGCGGACGATCCGTCAGGAAGTTCTTGAAGCGAATATCTGGTTGAGCAGTAAAAAGCTTCCGGAGATCCGTACAATTCGCAACAAAGGTTTTTTGTTGAAGCTGGAAAAGGAAAAGCAAGCTCGATTAGAAACTGAAATAAAAGATGTGAAAGACGGCTTTTTGAATCGGCGCGAACGTATTTTTGATCTAGTTTTAGCCGTTGCTTACAGCCGAATCCCGATCCATCTAAACAAAAAAGAAGAAGAATTTCAAATCTCTAAAAGTACATTAGATGAAGATATGAGACGGTTACGAGCAACACTGGTCAGTTATGGGATAGAGATCGTCAGTTATGGAAAGCAAGGACTGGTTTATAAAGGTTCAGAACGATCTATCCGTACGATGATCTATGATTTTATCAATCAGAATCTGGGAATGACCGACTTCTTTATGAATCAAGATGCACAATTAACACCGGCTCAAAAAATCTTTCTCCATTATTTTCCTTTGGTGGAAATCAAAAAAATACAGGAGATCTATTCCAATAAGTTGTTGAAACAAGAAGATGATATTTATAAAAAACAAATCCTGCTTTTTACATTGATCTGGATCCAGCGAATCAGGAAACATGAATTTATCTCTGCCATTAATTGGAAAAATACAGAAATAAAAGACAGTAGCTTTTCTGCATTTATTGACCACATGATCGAGGAATTTCAATTGGACAATGTCCCGCAAGTAGAAAGAAATTATCTTCGTTTCACTATTGAGACGTTCAATGCTAGAGATATCTCCAATTCAATCGAGTGGGTACAAGCTCAATTACTAACGATCCAATTGATCCAATTCGAGACACACGTACCTTTCCATCTAAAGGAAGAAGCTTTATTCGAAAATCTCTATAAGCACATGGCTGCACTGATTGTAAGAATCAAGAATCATATCCAAGTCATGAATCCATTGAAAAAAAACATCCGAACAAATTATTTCCCAATCTACCGCGCAGTCACTCATTTTGTTCCTACGATCGAAGAAGTAATTGGTGGCAAGATACTGGAGGACGAGATAGCTTTTCTTGTCATCCACTTTTCGACGATCGCCAGTGTAATCAAGCGAGACTTGAATTATGTTTATAAATCAGTCGTTGTCTGTAACCATGGGATGGCTACTGGAAATCTGTTAGCAGAGAATCTGAAAGAAAAGTTTCCTCAGATCGAGATTACTGCAGTTTTAAGTTCAAAAGAAATCGAATTAGTAGATAAATTGGATGTCAATCTGGTTTTCAGCACCTTTCAATTGAATTATCGAAATAAGCCGCTTTTAGTTGTCGATCCGATTTTAACTGAGACGAATATCTTGGTTATAGAAGACTTTTTGAAAAGAAATGAAGAACTACAGCGGTTAGAGCCTAACAGTCATGAATCGACGGAGTTATTCACTCAAATAATAGATGTCATGAAAGAAAGTGGTGGCCGAGTAGATCGAATCATCTATGGCAAGTTAGAAAAATTATTCGAAACAAACAATTTAGAAATCAACAAAAGGGAGATCCAGCCTATGTTAAAAGATATTTTGACGGACAGCAATATCATGATCAAAGAAAAAGCCACTACTTGGGAGGAATCGATTGAACTAGCTGCTAGACCATTGGTTAAAGAAAACATTGTCGAAGAGCGCTATGTCGAAGCGATGATTCGTGCAGTGAATGATTACGGACCGTATATCGTGATTGGCAAACACATGGCACTAGCCCATGCCCGACCAGAAGATGGGGTCAATAAATTAGGAGTCAGCGTAGCTACGATTGAGCAACCAATCGATTTCGGTAATCCTGAAATGGATCCAGTAAAGATTATTTTTTGTTTGGCAGCAGTAGACTCCTACTCGCATCTGAACATCATGAAAGAACTAATTGAATTGATCAACAACGAAGAGAAGTTGGATCGATTGATTGAATGCACAAATATCGAAGATTTCAAACAACTGCTTTTTTCAGTAGTTGAGAAATAATAAATGATACGGGGGAGAACAAAGATGAACAAATTGAACATTTTATTCGTATGCGGCGCAGGTTTAGGAAGTAGTTTTGCAGCACAGATGTCTGCTGAGGATGTTTTGAACAAATTAGGAGTAGAAGCCAAACTGGACCATTGTGATATTTCTTCCGCAGTTTCCATGAAACCAGATGTGATCATCACAGCAGAAAATTTTCGTTCGCAGTTCGAAAAGTTCGCAGTTGATCCTAAAACGGCGATGATCTATTTGAAAAATATTGTTTCAAAAAATGAAATTGAAGAAAAAATCACCCCAGTTCTGCAAGATAAGGGAGTTATCTAAATACAAAAAGAAAAGAGGGTAAAAACATGAGCGTTATCAATTTTATCATCGAAAATATTTTGACTCAGGCATCGATCACCATTGCATTGATTGCTATGTTGGGTCTACTACTGCAGAAGAAATCAGCAGGACAAGTCATCTCTGGCACGTTAAAGACACTCCTAGGATTTCAAGTGTTGAGTGCCGGTTCGAGCATCATCGTTGGAAGTTTAACTTATTTCGGGAAAATCTTTACTGAAGGATTTCATATGCAAGGGATCATCCCTTCTATTGAATCTATCAATGGTCAAGCAATGAATGATTTGGGTTTAGGTAGAGATATTGCACTGACGTTCTTAGCCATTTTTGTATTCAATATTATTTTGGCTCGTTTCACAAAATGGAAGTACATTTTTTTAACTGGTCAAGCAATTTTATGGATGGCAACGATGACGACAGTCTTTGGCTATTTTGCCGGTCTGCGAGGGATCGTATTGATCTTGGTCGGTGGTTTTATCGGAGCTTGTTTCGCCATTGCTATGCCGGCAGTAGCGCAACCGATCATTCGTAAAATCACTGGATCAAATGATATTGCTTTAGGTCATTTTTGTACGATCGGGTACTTATTTGAATCCGGTGTTGCTAAGCTTTTTGGTGAGAAAGGCGAAAATAAAAAGTCGATCGAAGATATCAAGTTGCCGACACATTTCGAATTTCTGCAAGATACTTATTTGTCTGTCATGGTCGTGATGGTCCCGCTATATATCATCACTGTTTTATTTGCAGGCGAACCATTCGCTTCTGAATTATCAGGAGATCAAAACTATATCATGTTTGCCTTTTTACAAGCCATCCAATTCGTAGTGGGTGTGTATGTATTGCTAGCTGGTGTACGTCTACTGTTAGGTGAAATCGTGCCGGCATTTCGAGGGATAGCTATGAAATTAGTTCCTGATGCGATCCCTGCCTTAGATTGTCCAGTTTTCTTTCCTTATAGCCCAAATGCTGTCATTTTAGGTTTCATTACGACAACGATTGGTACGATTATTGCCATGTTTACTTTGCCCATGTTCGGCTTAGCGATGATTTTACCTGGTATGCTAACCAATTTCTTTGCCGGAGGGACAGCAGGGATATTTGGCAACGCAGTTGGCGGACGCCGAGGAGCGATCATTGGCGGTATTGCTCATGGTTTCTTTATTACATTATTGCCCGCTTTGCTAGTAACGATCTTTAATTCGATGGGATTCATCAATGCTACAGCAACCGATGTAGATACAGTAGCCGCAGCACTCTTATATGCCTGGATCTTAAGCCCAGTTTTGAAAGCATTTTAATTGAAAGTAGGGAAAATGATGTTTGGATTTTTTAAGAAAAAAGAAAAAGAACCGAAAAAAGTTCTGGCAAAAGAAGAAAAAGCCCTATCGCCAGAAGCGACCGAAAAGATTCAATCAGAGATTACACAATTGAAACAAGAGATTTCCACTACCCAAGATAGGCATAAATTAGCGGAACTTTATGAACAAGTTGGACTTAAATTTTCTGAATTGTATGAGAACGATCAAGCCATCCAATATTTAGAAAAGAGCTTGGAAAATAAACAGACGATCGGAGATGGGTATAAAAAACTGATGAGCCTCTATAACCAGAAGCGTTCAGATGCTGCTCGTGCTGGTGATGATCAAGGGATCGATTACTACATGGGCAAAATGGATGAGATGCGACAAATTGCAAAACAAGTAACGATCAAAGGAAACAAATAAAAAGATAAGGTGGCAATAAAAGATGTATACAACATTGAAAGAAGTAACAAAAACAGCAGAAGAGTTGAATTTTACAGTTGGAGCTTTTAATACGCATAACCTAGAAATGCTTCCTGCCATGCTAGGCGCAGCAAAAGAAATGGGTTCGCCAATCATTATTCAAACAAGTGTCGATACCGCTAAATATATCGGCATGCATGTGTTAGTCAATGTAATGACAGCTATTGCAGAAGAAGAAATGGTTGATGCAGTCTTGCACTTAGACCACGCCCGAGACTTTGATGATATCAAAGAAGCAATCGACAGCGGATATACTTCTGTCATGTATGATGGGTCCCATCTGCCTTTCAAAGAAAATATCCTGAAGACAAAAGCAGTAGTAGAATATGCCCATGCGCACGGTGTTTCCGTAGAAGGAGAACTTGGAACAATCGGCGGTACAGAAGAAGGAATCCATGTCGCTGAAAATGACAAGGTATATACAAGACCGGAAGACGCAGTGAAATTTGTAGAAGCTACAGGCGTGGATGCATTAGCTATTGCTATCGGTACGAATCATGGACAATTCAAATCAAAAACAGAAGTAAACATTCCCTTGCTGAAAGAAATCGATGCAGTAGTTGATGTCCCCCTAGTTATCCATGGAGGAACAGGTGTGAAAGAAGAAGATTATCCTGAATTGATCAATAACGGGATCCGCAAATTCAATGTTGGAACGGAGCTTTTAGTCAACTGGACGAAAGTAGCTAAAGAAACCTTTAGTGAAACAGAAATCAACAAGTCTCTTCGCCATAATGTGATTCCAGCAAATGAAGCAGTAAAAGAAATTGTCAATCATAAGATTGGACTGTTTATGAACTTGGAAAGTCCAATTAACTTAGGAAATAAATGAGATGAAAAAGTATTTCATTCTTCTGGCTGGTAGTCCTGGTACAGGAAAAACATATCTTATGAATAAACTACGGGAACGATTTCCAGATATGTATGCCATCACGCTCGATGAAATCAAGGAATACTATGCAGAATCCATCGGGTTTAACAATTTGGAAGAACGGGCGGAACAAGAAAGGACGAAAGTTTATCCTTTCTATTACAAAGCACTTGATTTGTATATGGAAGCAGGAAAGAAAGTGATTGTGTCCGAGTATCCTTTTAGTGATAAGCAAAAAGCACGACTCCAAGAATTAGCAGATAGATACGGATATCAGGTGATCACGATTCGCCTAACAGCAGACTTTGAAGTGTTATGGCAACGTCGGTACAAACGTGATCGTGAATCAGATCGTCATTTGAGCTATATCATGGATCATTATCACTATGGTGACGTATTGGAAGATCGAACGAAAGGGACCAATCATATTACGAAAGAAGCATTCAAAAAGATCATCGCCGACCGAAAATATGACAAATTCCAGTTAGGAACACTATATGAATTTGATGTAACAGACTATACTCAAGTAGATTACACTCCACTATTGGATAAATTAGAAAAAAAATCAATGACAATAAGTAACAAAGAAATGGCTTAATATCGAAAAATTGGCTTTTGAACGCCGTTTACCGAGAGGTCGTGAGCCTACCGTTCAGCACCGAGTCACAAGGAGCAATTTCAAGAAACAGCTTCTCATGTTTGATGAATATTGTGACTTGTGACTGAGGAGTTGGTAGGAGGACACCGTTTAAGGAAGAGGTTGTGAAGTCAGTGTTTTAATATGAGTATTATAGAAAAAAACGGCAAAATAGCTCCTCATATTTTGCCGTTTTTTTAGTGAATACCGAGCATCAGCTGATTGAACACCGTTTAGTGGGGAGGTTGTGAAAAAGCTGTCCTGCCTCAATTAATAAGAACAGCCAGACAAGAATAGCTCGTCATATTTTTCGTTTGGTGGGGCTTATTACCGCAGATGCAAGCTTTTGAACGCCATTTATTCACAGCCCCAGAGAAGTCGAATGTCTTTTGTTCTCGAGTTTTTTAACATTCTTTTATTTATTGCAGATTTCATTATATTTATTTGCCGTAATTAAACTAGTCTTCTATACTTGATTACATAGTCATACATTTGCTAAAAAAGAAGGGAAGAGAATGAACAAGAAGTTGGCTCAATACAAAAGACTACTCGCACTTTCTCAAGCTGGTCTATATTATGGAAAAGATGTATTTGATAAAGAGCGTTTTGAGGAGATCCGGACGATTTCATTGGAACTGATCAGTGAAATAGGAAAAGAAACTTTCGAAGAAATAAAAGCGCTCACAACGATTGGAGAAGGACATCCAACACCAAAAGTAGATGTTCGTGCCTATATCAAAAAAGATGGCAAGGTCCTACTAATCGAAGATAAACGGACGAAAGAATGGTCACTTCCTGGTGGATTTGCTGAAATAGGATTGTCTCCTGAAGAAAATGTGCGTAAAGAAGTCTATGAAGAAACAGGATTAACAGTAGAAACTACTCAGTTGCGAGCAGTTTTTGATACGAATAAACAAAAAGATATTCCACAGCTTTTTCAGTATTATAAACTTGTTTTTGCTTGTGCGATCCACGGTGAAGAGGCCAAGTTTATTGAGAATAATGAAACTTCCAACATGGGATTTTTTAGTATAGAAGAGTTGCCAAAGCTATCAGAAAAGCGAACAACGAAGAAACAGTTACTTATTTTAGAAAACAAAAACCAGATCTATTGTGATTGAGCTTTTTCGTAAAAGAAGAAAAGAATATACTTTACTAGTTATTAAAAAAGAACTTGATTTTTTTATTGAAAATAGTTGCATTTGCAACAAAAAGAGGTAAACTAGTCTTACAAACAAAATAAAGGTGGGATGAAATGGCTGAAATCCTTCGAGACATCGGAATGATTGCCCGAGCGCTAGATTCTATTAGCAATATCGAATTCAAAGAAGTCGATTTAACAAGAGGACAGTATCTTTATTTAGTACGTATTTGCGAAAATCCTGGAATCATCCAAGAAAAACTAGCAGAAATGATCAAAGTAGATCGTACAACGACTGCCCGAGCAATCAAGAAATTAGAATCCAATGGGATGATCGAACGTTTGGAAGATAAAGAAAATAAAAAAATCAAGAAACTCTATCCGACTAAAAAAGGAGCAGAAATCTATCCTTTCATCATTCGAGAAAACAACTACTCCAATGCAGTCGCATTAAATGGTCTTTCTGACGAAGAAGCAAAACAATTGGAATATCTTTTAAATAAAGTATGCAAGAATGTTAGCGAAGATTGGAATTTTGTCAAAAAAGGCAATAAAAGGATCTATTGAAAGGAAGAAGCCGTGAATAAATACGAAATTCGAAAAATGACGCCTTCAGATGTAGACTTACTACAACAAATTAGTATCGAAACATTTACAGATACATTTGGAAAAGATAATTCACCGGAGCATTTAGCTGATTACTTGACACAAGCTTATGCACTAGAAAAACTTACAGAAGAGCTAAAAGATAAAGAAACCGATTTTTTCCTAGTGAGTATCGATCAAGAGCCTGCGGGTTACCTGAAACTAAATACAGGAACGAGTCAATCTGAGGAAATGGCTGATCATTTTTTAGAAATCGAGCGAATCTATGTACGAAAAAAATTTAAACATCAAGGTATCGGTACATTTTTACTAGATACAGCTATTGAAAAAGCAAGAGAAAAGCAAAAAACAGCCATTTGGCTCGGTGTTTGGGAACACAACGATGTTGCGCTCGCTTTTTATCGTAAAAAAGGATTTATCAAATACAGCGAACATGTTTTTTATATGGGAGATGATCCCCAAACAGACTATCTATTCATCAAGCAATTATTCTAATCAAGAGGTGTGAACAGATGAAAAAAGTAATAGTGGATACCAATTTCTGGGAAGTATTTCCTGAAGCAACCATCGAAATCTTATCCGTAAATGGTATCGATAACCACGTAACAAAAGAAAGTGAAGAAACGTATCATCAATTATTGAATGAGGCAGCAAAAGAAGCAAGAAATTACCTTACAGAAGAAACATTCAGCCAAAACGAAGTCATTGCTCAGTGGCGTCAGGCATTTACCACATTCAAGACTAAAAAAGGTGCACGTTCTTCTATTGAAGCTTTACTGAAACGTGCAAATCAAGAACGGGAATTTTTCCCAATCAATCCGCTTGTAGATATCTATAATAGTATTTCCTTGTCTTTTGGCGTACCTTGCGGCGGAGAAGATATCGAAAAGATCGCAGGAAATCTGCATTTAGGAAAAGCCCAAGGTGGCGAATCATTCCTGCCTTTAGGTGCAGATTCCGATGCTCCGGCACTTCCGGAAGAAATCATCTACTATGATGAACAAGGAGCGATCTGTCGCTGTCTCAACTGGCGTGAAGCCCAAAGAACGATGCTGACGGAAGAAACACAAGCAGCGGTGCTGGTCATTGAATCCATCAATGCTGAACAAGCGGCACGTGGCGCACAGGCAATCGAAGCGTTGAAGGAAAAAATCGATCAAACATTTGGCGTAACTAGTGTTAGACACACACTAACCAAAGATGAATCAGAAGCAGAATTATAAAAGAATCGAAAAAAGAAGAGCGGCATTCATTGCCGTTTTTTTTTGTAAAAAAAGTTTGTGGAGGAAAGCAATCCTAGAAACTATTGCTTTATTTTTCTTGAATAGTATCAAACACAAGGTGTTTGCGCTTTCGTGATATAATGAAATCAGTTTATAGACAGGAAAGAAAATCAAATAGAAAGAAGGGTCAAACGATGATACAAAAAACACGTGTGATGCTTTATGTCAATGACGTAGAGATGATTTGCCGATTCTTTGTAGAAAAAATTGGTGCAGAAATTTCTGAAACAATCGAATTGCCAGAAGAATTTAAGAGTATTGTACTCAGCATCTCAAAAGAATTAGAATTAGGCGTATTCCCAAAAGTATTTGTGCAGAAATTTTCACCAGAAGTATTAGGACCACCGCCTTCTTTAGTGTTTTTTACGGACGAATTTGAGACTATCTACGAGAACATGGAAGAACCAGGAGAAATCACAGATAACAATGGCATCTTGACTTTCAATTTTTCTGACCCTGAAGGCAATTATTTTGTTATAGGAAAAGCTGAGTCGTCTGATTGAATAAAAAGGAGGAAAAACAGTGGATCTAATGGGAAGATTAGAAGGTTATTTGAAGTATCGGCGAGCAAAACATAGTGAGAAGCTTCGAGCAAAGAATCTCAAATCAGGAAAAAAGAAGACAAAAGGCTGGGGAAAAATGGTCGATACAGGTTTTGGCGGACTAAATAATCTGAATCCTGTCGATACAAAAGAATTCATCAAAGAAGAACAGAAACGAAATGGTAAAATCAAATCACACTATTGATTTTTGAGACTAGAATGAAGAAACTTTATTAACACAATAAAGAAATTCTTGTAATCCAAGTGAATGTTCATGAACTTTGAGATAAAGAGATTTAATCAGATGGAACGTTCGGATTTTGCTTAAAATCCGAATTTTTTGTTTACTTATGTTTTGTTTTAGTATATGATAAAACACGTTGTTTTATTAATAAATCGAAATTTTAACGGACTTTATTTATAATGTTCGGATTTAGGGGGATGGAAGATGAAGGAAAAAATACTTTCCTACTTCGAAATAGAAAAATTGAACACCACGGTAAAACGTGAGGTACTGGCAGGATTTACAACATTTATCTCAATGGCTTATATCTTATTTGTAAATCCAACTGTATTAGGTGCTTCTGGAATGGATGAAGGAGCAGTGTTTACTGCGACTGCATTAGCCAGTGCGATCGGCTGTATTTTAATGGGGGTATTAGCCTGTTATCCAATTGGAACGGCACCTGCTCTTGGGATCAATGCTTTTTTTGCTTATTCTGTTTGTTTAGGAATGGGGATTCCATGGGAAACAGCATTAGCCGGCGTATTCGTTGCTTCTTTGATTTTTATTTTGATCACAATCTTCAAGCTGCGGGAAATGATCATTGATGCGATCCCAGCAGATTTGAAATATGCGATTTCTGGCGGTATCGGTCTATTTATCGCTTTTCTTGGTCTGAGCGAAGGTGGGATCATCGTTTCGAATGAATCTACATTAGTAGGATTAGGATCACTCAACGTTGGTTCTACTTGGTTGACGATTTTTGGATTAGTCGTAACTGCTATCTTGCTTGTTCGGCGTGTACCAGGTGGCATCTTCATCGGGATGGCAGCTACAACGATTTTAGGTCTGGTCACAGGTTTGATTCCAATGCCTTCTGAAATTGTTGCCGCAGCACCAAGTTTGAAACCAACATTTTTAGTTGCATTAAAACATGTAGGGGACATCAATTCTCTTCAAATGTGGGTCGTAGTGCTGACATTCTTGCTTGTGACTTTCTTTGATACAGCAGGAACTTTAGTTGGATTAGCAAACCAAGCAGGTTTCATGAAAGACAACAAGATGCCTCGCGTAGGGAAAGCTTTAGCTTCTGATTCAACAGCTATGCTTGCGGGTTCCTTATTAGGTACTTCTCCTGTTGGTGCATTTGTAGAATCATCAGCTGGTATCGCCGTTGGAGGACGTTCAGGTATCACAGCTATTACTACAGGGATTTTCTTCTTGTTAGGCTTGTTC
This sequence comes from Enterococcus sp. SB12, assembly GCF_030910025.2. Classification (NCBI taxonomy): domain Bacteria; kingdom Bacillati; phylum Bacillota; class Bacilli; order Lactobacillales; family Enterococcaceae; genus Enterococcus; species Enterococcus sp. SB12. Next base: position 327,073 of record NZ_CP175675.1, read on the forward strand.
TTTTCTCCATTACTATCAGTTGTTACTTCACAAGTAACTGCACCAGCATTGATTATGGTAGGAGTATTGATGGCACAATCTTTGCGACAAATCGAATGGGGAAAATTAGAGATTGCGATCCCTTCATTCTTGATCTTGATCGGCATGCCTTTGACTTATAGTATTTCAGATGGGATTGCATTAGGTTTTATCTTCTATCCAATTACCATGTTAGCAGCTAAAAGAGGAAAAGAAGTATCTCCCATCATGTATGGTCTGTTCTTTGTATTCGTGGGATTCATGTGGATATTGAATGTGAAATAAAGAGGTTGTGAAATCAGTGTTCTGGCCTGAGTATTAGAGAAAAAAACGAAAAAATAGTTCCTCATATTTTGCCGTTTTTTGAGCTAATACCAAGGGACAGCTGAGTGAACACCGTTTATAAAGAAGTTGTGAAATCAGCATTCTTCCCTGCATAAATCAATCCTTTCAAAAAACAGTTGAGGAAATTTCCTCAGCTGTTTTTTTGTTTTATTCTGTTACCGATAACAAGGTGCAATAGCTATTTGAGAGCGTTACAATTTTTAGTGAGAGAGACTAAAATAAATGATTAAGCAAAAAATAGAAACATCCATTTATAGGAGGAAAATCATGGAACAAAAATGGTGGCACCATTCAGTTGTTTATCAAACCTATCCAAGAAGTTTTCAAGATTCAAATCAAGATGGTATTGGAGATTTGCGGGGGATTATTTCCAGGTTGGATTATCTGGCGTATTTAGGTATTGATGCAATTTGGCTTTCTCCAGTATACGAGTCTCCGAATGATGACAATGGGTATGATATCAGTAATTATCAAGCAATCATGGCAGAATTCGGTACGATGGAAGAAATGGAAGAACTGATTGAAGAAGCAAAGAAAAGAAATATCCGTATCATCATGGATCTGGTGGTGAATCATACTTCTGATGAACATCCGTGGTTCATTGAGGCCCGTAAAAATAAAGAAAATCCTTATCGGGACTATTATATTTGGCGTGATCCGGTCAATGGAAAAGAGCCTAATAGATTGCGCTCAATATTCAGTGGTTCTGCTTGGCAGTTGGATGAAAAAACGGGGCAATATTTTCTGCACTTGTATGGCAAGCGTCAACCTGATTTGAATTGGAAAAATAAACAGGTTCGCCAAGAGATTTATCAAATGATGAATTTCTGGATCGATAAAGGTATTGGTGGCTTTCGTATGGACGTGATCGATATGATTGGCAAAGAACCGGATAAAGAAATCACAAGTAATGGACCTAAACTGCATGAGTATCTTCAGGAAATGAATCAAGCAACTTTTGGTGACAAAAATCTGATGACTGTTGGCGAAACATGGGGAGCAACTACCGAAATCGCGAAACTTTATTCCAATCCTAAAAGAAATGAATTATCCATGGTCTTCCAATTCGAACACATAGGATTAGATCAGCAAGAAGGCAAAGACAAATGGGATTTGAAACCCTTGAGTATCTCTGAACTGAAAAAAGTATTATCGAAATGGCAAACTTCTTTGGGTGATGAAGGATGGAATAGTTTATTTTGGAATAATCATGATCTTCCGCGAATTGTTTCTCGTTGGGGAAATGACGATGTGTATCGAAAAGAAAGTGCCAAGATGTTTGCTATCTTGCTTCATATGATGAAAGGTACTCCTTATATCTATCAAGGAGAAGAATTAGGCATGACGAATTGCCCAATTGATGATATCGCGGAAGCAAAAGATATTGAGACAATCAATATGTATAACGAAAGGATTTCTTCTGGATTTACAAAAGAGGAAATCTTGGAATCAATCAATGTGAAAGGAAGAGACAATGCTAGGACGCCTATGCAATGGAACGCCCGTGAACATGCTGGGTTTACTACTGGAATTCCATGGCTTCGAGTCAACCCAAATTATAAAGAAATCAATGCAGAAGAAGCGTTAGCAGATCAAGATTCTGTTTTTTATATGTACAAGAAATTGATCGATTTGCGTAGAAAACATGACATCATCGTCTGGGGAGACTATGAATTAGTAGAAGAGACGCCAGAGCATGTCTTTGCCTATTCTCGCATATATGAAGATCAGCGATGGCTCGTTGTTTGCAATATGTCTAGTGAAAAACAGGTGTTCACTGTTCCACGTGAAGCTTTAAGGATTATTGTGTCAAATTATCCTCTGAAACAGTTACCAGACGGCAAAGTCGAGTTACGACCATATGAAGCATTTGTGGTGGAAGTAAATAAAGAAAAGCTTATTTGATTGAAACGTATTACCGAGAGGTTGTGACACATTTTTTGTCACAACTTCTTTTTCTCAAAACTAAACAGAGGAGGCGGTCATTACTCCGTGTTTTTTGACAAAAAATAAAAATCATACTATGATATGTACGCCAATGGAGGGGATGAAATGGAAAAGCCAATTGAAAAAGCGTTGGATGAATGTCTTTTCTTTAGCGTGAAAAAGCTAGATCGCCTATTGAATAAATTAGCTGATGAAGCGTTTAGAAAAACAGGTCTGGCACCAACTTATGGATTTATTTTATTGATATTAAAAGAAAAAGATGGTATACCGCAAAAAGATATTGCACAAATGCTCTATTCTGCGCCTTCAACAATCGCTCGTTTTGTTGAAAAATTAGAATATAAAGGATACGTCAAAACAGTTAGCGAAGGGCGCTTGTCATTAGTTTATCTTACAGAACAAGGACGCCAATTTACTAAGGAAGTCGATGGTAGTTGGGAAGAACTCCATCAGTCGTACAAAGCAGTCTTGGGAAATGAAGCAAGTAAAGAATTAGCCGAGATAATGAATGAAGCAACAGATAAGTTACAAAAAAAATAAAAATTTTTTAAGCAAATTAATTGCATGTGCAACTAACAGAGTGGTTTAATGATAGATGATTCTCGATAGGTTAATCAGAGCGAATTATGGGAGGAATGACAATGTCACACTTTGATCAATCAATTACTTTACCTTCAGGAGTTCAATTGAAGAACCGATTGATGCTGTCGCCTATGACGACACAACTCAGCTTCTTCAATGGAGTGATCACCGAAGATGAGATCACTTATTATAAACAACGTTCTAAAGGACTTGGTGCTGTTATTACTGGTGCTGCAAATGTCCAAGATGTCGGAAAAGGCTGGCCAGGTGAACTGAGCATCGCTCACGATGAAATGATTCCTCGGTTAAGTGAACTAGCTAAAGCAATCCAAGGAGAAGGTGCAAAAGCGATTGTTCAGATTTTCCACGGTGGACGAATGACTAGTCGAGCTACTCTATCAGGAGAACAGCCTGTATCTGCAAGTGCAGTTGCAGCGGAACGACCTGATGCAGAAACACCGCGAGCATTAAGTGAAAATGAAATCAAAGAAACAATCCAAGCATTTGGCGAAGCCACACGCAGAGCGATTGAATCAGGATTTGATGGAATCGAGTTGCATGGAGCAAATACGTATTTGATTCAACAATTTTTCTCTCCGCATTCGAATAGACGAGAGGATCAATGGGGCGGTAGCTTGGAAAGTCGTTATCGTTTTATTGAAGAATTATTAACAACGGTTTTCTCAGCGGTTGAACAATATGCTAAAAAACCATTCATCGTAGGGTATCGTTTCTCACCAGAAGAATATGAAACACCAGGTATCCGTTTTGAAGACACGATCTGGCTTCTTGAACGATTACGTGAGTCAAAACTAGATTATCTGCATGTTTCATTAAATATGTATGATCGAATAGCTCGTTCTGATAAATACAACGATAAATCGATTCTTGAAGTGGTCCATAACACGATTCAAGGAAAGATCCCTTTAGTTGGTGTCGGTGGGATCCGCAATCGCGAAGATGTAGAGCAGGTATTGAAATATGCAGAACTTGCAGCAATTGGACAGCAAATGGTCGTCGATCCTGACTGGGCAGAGAAATTATTGGAAAACCGTGAGGATGAATTTGTAACGAAACCCTTCGAAGAAGCATATAAAGAGCTATATTTGCCAAGTCCATTATATAATTTCTTGAAAGCACGTTATCAATAACGCAATTTTTATAGAAAGAGGATGGGAAAATGAAAGTATTGATCGTATTAACAAATGTAGAAAAGTACGAAAAGATCGAGCGTCCTACAGGTTTGTGGTTAAGTGAACTGACTCATTTTTATGATGTATTAGTAAAAAATGGGATCGATGCAGATTTTGTCAGTCCTAAAGGCGGATATGTACCTTTAGAACCGCAAAGTGTTTTGAATATGGATGAAATCGATTGGGCCTATTATAAAGATGAAGATTTCAGAAATCGGGCCTTGGGAAATACCTTACGTCCTGATGATGTGGATGCAAATGATTATGCAGCGGTTTATTATGCTGGTGGCCACGGAACAATGTGGGATTTTCCAGAAGCAATAGATCTTGGGAAAGTCGCTTCACAAATCTATCGAAATGAAGGGCTGGTCTCAGCTGTTTGTCACGGTGTTGTAGGATTGTTGCCAGTTACAGATGAGTCTGGAAAATCTATTTTAGCTGGACGTACAGTGACTGGGTTCAGTAATGAAGAAGAGGAAGCAAATGGTACAACGAATGAAGTACCATTCTTAGCAGAAGATGCTTTGAAAGAAAAAGGAGCAAACTATCAGTCTGGTGGAGCTTTTTCAGAAGTGGTTCACATTGATGGGCGGCTTCTTACAGGGCAAAATCCTCAATCTGCTCATCAATTAGGCGAAGCAGTTGTTGAAGCATTAAAGAATTAAAAATTGTTAGCATAAAAATGATGTGTCTATTCTAACTATTACATTACACACACTAAAACTCGTCTTTTCGTTCTTTTCTGTTTCCTATTTGGACAGAGGTACGTAAAAGGCGAGTTTTTTTCTTTTATAAGAGTACATTTTTTGAAACATCTCTTCAGAAATGATACTCTTCAATTAGGTCCACTAGTATATTATTGAGAAACAGACCTAGAACACGGTATGATGGAAAGGGTTGATTCTGCTGCATCGCTATGTATCATAAGGTTGAAAGCGAGTTATGAATACTGTGTTTTCTGATTGAGAAGTTAGCAGTAGAACACCTTATAAGAAAGAGGAATGCAGATGAACATTGTAATTGTCGGCGGGTCGTTTGCAGGGATTCATGCGGCTATTTATCTTCGCCAATTGATGCCAACAAGTGAAATATATTTGATTGAAAAGCAATCGAAGTTAGGATGGATTCCCAGCGGGTTCAATTTGATATTAAAAGGAAAGGTTACCAGTGAAAAACAACTTTCTTGGATCACGAAAGAAGAACTGACTGACCGCTATCGAATCCATGTTTACACAGAAAAGACAGTAATAGGATTGAAAGAAAAAAAAGTCGTTTTAGCAGGAGGAAAAAAATTGGATTTTGATCGTTTGATTCTAGCGACTGGTTCAAATCAAAAGTTTCGAAATATTTCTGCAGAATCAACGCTTATTCACCCAGTTAAAAAGATACAAAACGTAACGGCTCTTCAGCAAAAGATCATGAATGCAAAGAAAATTGCAATTATTGGTGCAGGACAAGCAGGAATCGAAATAGCTGAAGGTTTGGCATCAAGAAAAAAACAAATCCATCTTTACGAAAGCCGAAAGTCAATTCTTTTTCGTTATCTAGATCCTGAAATGACAGAACCGTTAGTAAAGGAAATGAAAAATCAAGGGCTTTCACTTTTTTTAGAAGAACAAGTTGTGTCTTTGACTGAAAATGAAACCGCTATTGTAGAGACGGAAAAAAGAAAGGAGAACTATGATCTTGTTTTGCTGGCTAATCATTCTCGCCCCGACAATCAGATGTGGGAAGAACAATTAACATTGAATGATGATGGAACGATCTGGGTAGATGACTACTTGCAAACGTCTCAAAAAGACGTCTATGCGATTGGCGATGCGATCCAAGTAACTTTTCGTCCAACAAATGAAAAAATGTATGTTTCTCTAGTAAATAACGCTGTCCGTACAGCACGAAATGTCAGCAAGACAATTAGTGGCTCACAGACAAAGGATCAGGGAACCTATCGTCCAGTCGGCAATCAGTGGTTTGGCTATTTCTTAGGAAGCGTAGGTTTGACAGAAGAAGAGAGCATTTTTTATCCCCAAAAAATTGAAACAGGATACGTAGAATACAAGCTTACAGCAATAAATCAAAGCAAAGTTAAACTCAAATTTCTATTTGATTCTGAAAAAAAGATTCTTGGAGCACAGCTCCAAAGCAAAAAAGAGATGTTCCACCTTCTTGACCAACTGACAATTGCAGTAGAAGAAGGATGGACGTTTGAACAGTTAGAAGAACATGAGCTATTTTTCCAGCCAGAATACCGTGTGCCAGATATGGTGTGGTCAAAGGTGGCGAATACTGCCTATGAAGATTGAAGCATTATTAGAAAGAAAAGAGCAGTTACAGATCCTGATTTTGCGAAACCTTGTTCTGCAAGGGGGAACAGCCTCTATCAATGGTTTGAGAGAGCATGTCCAACTGTCAAAAGCCTCGTTTGATCAATATTTGGAAGATATTGAATTGATTGGCCGAATGATGGAAAAAAAAGTAGAAGTACAGCGAAATGAGTATCAGGCGCTGCTGGTGTTGGACGAAGATGTAAGTTTGGAAAAAATTCTATTGTTTTTATTGCAGGAAAGCTTGAAGTTTAAGATGCTCGCCTATTTATTAGAACATCAGCAAGTATCCATCGTTCGATTAGCGACAGCGTTTAATATCAGTGAGTCTTCTGTTTTTCGAAAGATCAAAGAATTGAACCAGCTCTTAGAGGAATTTGGATTACAAATCAAAAACGGTCAATTATACGGAGAAGAGCTACAGATACGATATTTTTATTATGAACTATTCCAATATATCCCGGAAGATCAGCGACCGCTTTTTTTGCAAAATACACCAGAAAAAAGACCGTTCATTCTAGGATTGGACCGTGTATTAGAAACAACGTTTACGGCATCAGCAGAAGCACAGATTGCTTGCTGGCTCGGGATTACGAAAAAAAGACTATTGAATGAAAAAAGTACGTACGCAACTTTGAAAGAAAAGAAATTACTCTATCAGTCGGACCGGCTTTATCAAGCAATCGATCCAATCATCGTGATGCATCTTAGTCGAACAGCAGCAGAACTGAATGTATACGAAACAATGATATTTTACAGCTTTTTTGTTTCTTTTTCGATAGTAGACGAAGAAATATTTTATCAGTATGATTTGACACGGAGCAAAAAGTTACCAACCGCTGTTTTAGATACTTACATTCGGGAAACGATGTTATGGCATTATCGTCCTCGTCGTTTGAAAATCAAAGAAGAAAAGGCAGTAGGCTACCAAATTTCCCAGATCAACAATGAATGGTTTTTCTTTGTTGGAAAGATCGAAGTCTACGAGCGTGATCGGCTTTTGGAACAGCAGCAGAAAATGCTCGGGCATTCCTTAACACAGTTACTGGCGAAACTACAGGAAACAGCGGTGCAGCAATTGCCGAGGAAAAGAGCTGAAGCCAGTGAGCTTAGTTACCTGATGATCCAGTATGCCAATGTTCTTTTGATGATCGATTTTTATATTGCAAAACCAGTAGTGATTGGAATCGATTTAGAAAGTCTGCCGATTTATCGTATTGCTTTTCAACAATATCTGATCAGAGAACTGAGGGGAATCGGCGGTATTGAGATTGGAAGTTATGAAGAAGGTAAAGAATATGATTTGGTGATCACATTTTGCCAGAGAAACAAAAAACAGTGTGAATATTATCTGTCAGAATTTGCGTCACCTTACGACATTATTCGATTGAAAAGAAGAATAGAGACGCTGAAAAAAGAAAAGAATTGATTAAAAAATAGCTTCATAATAAAAAACTGTCAAAAAAAGAAAAAAAGAATAAAATTTTGACAGTTTCTTTTTTTAAAACAGTAGTATGATAAGAGTAGTTAAAGAAAGCGTTTGCATACAATGGAGGGAATCACAATGACAGAATCAACGTATATCATGGCGATTGACCAAGGTACAACTAGCTCACGAGCAATTATCTTTGACAAGAAAGGAAGACACATCGGCAGTTCTCAAAAAGAGTTCACGCAATATTTCCCGCAAGAAAGTTGGGTGGAACATGATGCAAATGAAATCTGGAATTCTGTACAGTCAGTTATTGCCGGAGCGTTCATCGAATCAGGGATCAAACCAAATCAGATTGCTGGGATTGGCATAACGAACCAGCGTGAAACAACAGTAATATGGGAAAAAGATACAGGACGTCCAATCTATCATGCAGTTGTTTGGCAATCCAGACAGTCAGCTGGAATTGCAGATAACTTAAAAAATGAAGGCTATCAAGAATTTTTCCACGAAAAAACAGGGTTAGTGATCGATGCCTATTTCTCAGCAACGAAGATACGCTGGATTCTTGATCATGTAGAAGGCGCGCAAGAACGAGCTGAAAAAGGCGAATTGATGTTTGGAACGATCGATTCTTGGTTAGTATGGAAACTAACTGATGGGCAAGCGCACGTTACTGATTACTCGAATGCCAGCCGGACGATGTTGTTCAATATCCATCAGCTAGATTGGGATCAGGAGATTTTAGATTTACTAAATATTCCTCGAGTGATGTTACCAAAAGTCACTTCTAACTCAGAAGTTTATGGTTATACGCAAGGTTATCATTTTTATGGAAGCGAAGCACCAATTTCAGGGATGGCAGGAGACCAGCAAGCCGCATTATTCGGACAAATGGCATTCGAACCAGGCATGGTCAAGAATACTTATGGTACAGGTTCATTTATTGTCATGAATACCGGTGAAAAACCGCAATTATCCAAAAATAATTTATTGACGACAATTGGTTACGGCATAAATGGAAAGGTTTACTATGCTTTAGAAGGAAGTATTTTTGTGGCTGGTTCTTCGATTCAATGGCTGAGAGATGGACTTCAAATGTTGCAAAAAGCTAGCGATTCAGAAGACGCAGCGAAACGCTCTACAAGCGAAGATGAGGTCTATGTTGTTCCTGCATTTGTTGGACTGGGTGCTCCTTACTGGGATCAGGCAGCACGAGGGGCTATGTTTGGTTTGACACGTGGAACGACAAAAGAAGATATCATTAAAGCTACTTTGCAGTCGATTGCCTATCAAGTGAGAGATATCATCGATACGATGCAAGATGACACTGGAATCAAGATTCCTGTATTGAAAGTAGATGGCGGTGCAGCAAACAATGAATATCTGATGCAATTCCAAACAGATATCTTGAATGTACCGATCCAACGAGCAGAAAACTTGGAAACAACGGCGCTAGGGGCAGCATTTTTAGCAGGATTAGCTGTCGGTTATTGGAAAGATACAGACGAGATCCGCGAATTTTATGAAGCTGGCAAGCTATTTGAAGTTCAAATGGAGGAAGAGCGCCGAGAAAAACTTTACAACGGTTGGAAAAAAGCAGTAAAAGCTACCCAAGCATTTGAATAAGGAGGAAATCCATATGTTTTCAAACAAGACAAGACAAGATAGCATTCAAAAAATGCAGCAAGAAGAATTGGATCTGTTGATCATCGGTGGCGGAATCACTGGTGCCGGTGTGGCAGTCCAGTCAGCAGCATCAGGAATCAAAACAGGATTGATCGAAATGCAGGATTTTGCAGAAGGGACTTCCTCTCGCTCGACCAAACTTGTTCATGGCGGTATTCGTTATCTGAAGACATTTGATGTGGAAGTAGTAGCTGACACAGTTGGTGAACGTGCAGTCGTACAAAGTATTGCCCCACACATCCCAAAACCAGATCCAATGCTTTTGCCAATCTATGAGGGAGAAGGAGCAACAACCTTCAATATGTTCTCGGTCAAAGTAGCAATGGACCTTTATGACAAATTGGCAAATGTGACAGGAACCAAATATGAGAATTATACGCTGACACCAGAAGAAGTATTGGAAAGAGAACCGTTTTTGAAAAAAGAAGGGCTAAAAGGCGCGGGTGTCTATCTAGATTTCCGCAACAATGATGCCCGTTTAGTGATTGATAATATCAAAAAGGCTGCCGAAGATGGGGCTTATCTAGTAAGTAAAATGAAAGCGGTTGGCTTTTTATATGATGGCGATCAAATCGTTGGCGTCAAAGCTCGTGACCTGCTGACAGATGAAGTGATCGAAATCAAAGCAAAATTAGTGATCAATACGAGTGGTCCTTGGGTAGATAAAGTACGAAACTTGAATTTTACGCGTCCAGTCTCTCCTAAAATGCGTCCAACTAAAGGGATCCATTTAGTTGTAGATGCGAAAAAACTGCCTGTACCGCAACCCACATACTTCGATACAGGAAAGCAAGATGGGCGGATGGTTTTTGCTATTCCAAGAGAAAACAAGACTTATTTTGGTACGACAGATACGGATTACCAAGGAGATTTTACGGATCCGAAAGTCACACAAGAAGATGTAGATTATCTATTGGATGTGATCAATCATCGCTATCCAGAAGCAAATATCACATTGAAAGATATCGAAGCAAGCTGGGCAGGACTTCGTCCACTGTTGATTGGTAATTCTGGTTCTGATTACAATGGTGGAGATAATGGATCGATTTCAGACAAGAGCTTCAATAAAGTTGTCGATACAGTAAGTGAATATAAGGAAAACAAAGTTTCTCGTGCTGAAGTAGAAGACGTGCTGAACCATTTGGAAAACAGCCGTGATGAAAAAGCACCTTCTACGATTTCCAGAGGTAGTTCTTTAGAAAGAGAACCAGATGGTTTGCTGACTTTATTTGGCGGGAAAATCACCGATTACCGTAAGATGGCAGAAGGAGCTTTGCGATTGATCCGTCAGCTGTTAAAAGAAGAATACGGAATAGAGACGAAAGAAATCGACTCTAAAAAATATCAGATTTCAGGTGGAAACTTCGATCCAACTAAATTAGAAGAAACAGTGACAGAATTGGCAAAAGAAGGAGTAGCAGCCGGCTTAGAGGAAGAAGACTCTACTTATATCGCTGATTTTTACGGGACTAATGCCCGACGTATCTTTGAATTAGCAAAAGAAATGGCACCTTATCCTGGTTTGAGTCGTGCTGAGTCAGCTCGGTTACTTTATGGATTAGAAGAAGAAATGGTTTTGGCCCCAGGCGATTATCTCATTCGTCGTACAAATCATCTGTTGTTTGAACGAGATCAGCTTGATGAGATCAAGCAACCTGTGATCGATGCAATTGCTGGGTATTTTGGGTGGACAGAAGAGGAGAAGGCGCAACAGACTAAACGTTTAGAAGCATTGATTGCAGAATCAGATCTGCGGGAACTAAAGGGGGAGAAATAAATGAACAGTGATATGACTCAAATCATGGGGGAGTTTATTGGGACACTGATCCTAGTTTTGCTTGGAGATGGTGTGTGTGCGGCTGTGAATTTAAACAAAAGTAAAGCACAGGCTTCTGGCTGGATTGTCATCGCATTTGGTTGGGGACTCGCTGTAACAATGGCTGTCTATATTTCTGGATTCATGGGCCCAGCTCATTTGAATCCTGCAGTCTCTCTAGCTATGGCGATGACAGGGGCAATTAGTTGGAATCTTGTCGTTCCTTTCATCATTGCGCAAGTTTTAGGAGCTTTTGCAGGGGCCATTCTTGTTTGGCTTTCTTATTTGCCACATTGGAATGCAACGAAAGATGAAAGTGCGATTTTAGGCACGTTTGCAACAGGTCCTGCTATACGGAATTATCCAGCAAATGTGATCACAGAATTAATTGGTACATTTGTATTAGTTCTTGGGTTGCTAGCTTTTGGACAAAACGAATTTGCACCTGGAACGAACGTATTCGCTGTAGGTGGATTAATCTTGGCAATCGGTCTTTCATTAGGAGGGCCAACAGGATATGCAATCAACCCTGCTCGGGACTTTGGTCCTCGATTAGCTCATGCGGTATTGCCAATAGCTAATAAAGGTACTTCAGATTGGGCATATTCATGGGTACCAATTGCAGGGCCAATGATTGGAGCAATTATCGCTGTAGGTGTCTATTCATTAATGGTGTAAATCTATAAAACATACTAAAGTTTGACAACCAAAATGTGTCTTGCTATAGTTAAGTGGAAAATAAATAAGACCTAGAAGAATGGGGTATGTTTTGTGAGTGTAGCTGGTATCTAATCAGTAAGTCGAATAGCCAATAAACAAAGTTTATTTGGTGTGCTTATGAAACGGTACCTGTCAGGAAAACAATATCTTTGTATTCTAATAAGGATAGGACATGACTTTTTTAAGCTGTGTTCTATCCTTTTATTTATCTCTAGGCCCTTATTTATTTTGTGATAGGTATCTCTTCAAGAAAAGGAGAGAGTATGAACAACGAAATGATTAGTCAATTACAATTTGATCGGATCAAAAAGGAAATTCAAGCAAGAGCAATTGGAAACTATAGCAAAAAACGAATCAGCGATATGACGGTCTCGACAAACCTACAAACTGTCTTGGATCGTCAAGAAGAAACAAGAGAAGCACGCTTGATCTTAGAAAGCAGTCAGCATGTTCCATTTATGGGGTTGCCGAGGATCGATGCACTGACAGAACAAGTCAAAAAAGGGTTGATTCTGCAGCCAACCGATTTGATCGAATATGCGGATTTTCTTAGAAGCAGTCGGATGATCACAAAGTTTTTTGATAATAATCAATACCAGACACCCTTGTTGTTTGCTTATAGCAAACATCTTCCTGATTTGATAAATGTAGAAGAGTTGATTGACCAGAAAATAAAAAATAATAAAGTCAGTGACGACGCGTCACGTAATTTGCGTAAAGTACGCAAACAATTGCAACTAATCGAAAAAGAAATCCAGTCAAAATTGCTGAAATTCTTGCGCCATCCGAAAAACAAAGAAATGATCCAAGAAGCAATGATTGTTCAAAAAGGTGAATACTATACGATTCCTATCAAAGCCAGCTATAAAAATAAAATAGATGGAACGATTATCGATGAATCAAATAAAAGAACGACGGTTTTTATTGAACCAACTGTGATTTCTAAATTGAATGAACGCTATCAGTTGTTAAAAGCTGAAGAAATCAGTGAAGAATATCAAGTCCTGGCGGCATTAACTGGTGCTATCGCAGAAAACGAAGAAGTGATCGATTTATTGATCGAAACGATCACGGTGTTAGATATCATCTTTGCTCGGGCAAAAGTTAGCCGAGAAATCAATGGAATCACACCTAGAATCAATAAATCAGAACATATCATTATCAAGCAAGGCAGACATCCATTTTTACCTGAGCATGCGGTACCATTGGATGTTGAAAATCGGTAAAGACTATCGAGGCTTGATTATCACCGGAGCAAATGCCGGAGGCAAAACAGTCGTGTTGAAGACGGTCGGTTTATTGACTTTGATGGCGATGTTCGGTATGCAAGTTCCGGCAAAAGAAGGGACAGAGCTTGCTGTCTTTGATGAGATTTTCGTCGATGTCGGTGACCACCAAAATTTAGAAAATGCGTTGAGTACATTTTCTGGTTATATGCAAAACATCGCTGCTATTTTGAAAAAGATAAAAAGGAATACGTTGGTACTTTTAGATGAGATTGGCAGTGGAACAGAGCCAAATGAAGGGGCTGCACTAGCGATCGCAATCATGGAATCTATATATGAGCAAGGGGCATTGATCATTGCCACGACCCATTATGGAGAAATCAAGAAATTCGCCGGAGATCATGAAGATTTTGTGCCGGCTGCTATGGCTTTCGATCGGGAAGCACTTCGTCCTAAATATCAGTTGCGGGTTGGAGAAACAGGAGAAAGCCAAGCTTTGTGGATTGCTCATAAAATGGATATGTCGATGAAATTGATCCATCAAGCAGAGCGTTACTTGGCGGAAAAAGCCTATCGGACACAGAAAAAAGAATTTCTTCCTAAGACAGCTGTTACAAATAGGAAGGACAATAAAAAAGAACGCCAGCTCTTTGCAAAAGGTGATCGGATATTTGTCAATGAATACCAAAAAGAAGCGTTAGTTTATGAAGATATAGGTGAAGATACGATTGATGTATACTTAGGCAAAAAAATAATCCACGTGCCTCGTCAGCGTGTTCGTCTGGTGCGTTCAGCAGAAGATCTGTACCCGACAGGTTACGATTTAGACAGTCTGTTTATCGATTATAAAACACGTAAACGGCAGCGTGACCTAGATCGAGGATCAAAAAAAGCTCATAAAGTACTAGTAAAAGAAATGCGCAAACGACAGGAAGAAAGAAGAGTAAACGATGAAAACAGCAAGTGATTATCTCAAATTAGCTCATAATATCAGTGGCTGTAAAGAAAAATAAAAACAGTGAAATCATTGGTTTTATTCCCCGTGTAAGCTAAAATAAAAAGAAAAGAGTGCTGAGGAGGTGGGGCGATAAAATGAAATTAAGCACAGACTGGCGTAAAGAAATACAAACGATTCCGAATCTTTTATCGATATTCCGTATTTTTTTGCTGCCAATTTATCTTTATTTTGTGCTGAGACAGTCATTTTATATAGCAGGAGCGGTCATTGTTGTCTCAGGTTTGTCTGATTATCTAGACGGGGTCATTGCTCGGAGATATAATCAGGTAACAGACTTAGGGAAGGTGCTTGATCCGTTTGCAGATAAATTGACACAACTTTTTCTGATTTTGTCTATGGCATGGTATCGACCGTGGCTTTGGCTGTTGTTTGGTCTATTCTTGATAAAAGAAGGCTTTATGTTTGTAGCTGGATTAATCGGGCTATCTAAAAATATCAAATTAAGTGGAGCGAAGTGGTATGGCAAAGTAGCGACTGCTGTCATCTATGTTGGCATGATCCTTTTGCTGCTTTTCCCAGAATTACCAACGCTGTGGGTGAGAGTCATTTTTGCCGTCATCACTTACGGTCTTTTACAATCTTTTGTCTTGTATGCTGTCGAGTACCGAAAGATGTTTCAAAGAAAATAAAAAAGGGGTGTGACCTATGTCGCATTCCTTTTTTTGATAAATAGACTCCCAGTAGCTACTTCTCGATAATAAGCCAACCAAACCAAAAACAGGAGAAGTTGTTTTTGAAATTATTTCTTGTGATTCGGAGTTAAATGGTAGGCTCACAACCTCTGGATAAACGGTATTCAAAAGCCAGTTTCTCGGTATTAAGCCAAATTTATGCAAAAATGTAGAAAGCCATTTTTACAAAATTTTTCTTAATACTCGAAACTAAGCGACTTTTTCACAATCTCTTCCTTAAACGGTGTTCAAAAGCTTGCATCTGCGGTAATAAGCCCAACCAAACGAAAAATATGAGAAGCTATTTTTGTTTGGCTGTTCTTATTACTTGATGCAGGACAGCGTTTTCACAACCTTTGATTCACGGTTTTCCAGAAGTAGCTTCTTCGAAAAATAAGCCGAAATTTCTTGAAGCTGATCACTTCTGTCGCAACCTCTACTGACTAAGGCTTGATATAAGCATAACCTTGGGATTGCAGTTCAACTAAATCAAGGACACCTGCTGGTACAACGATTACTTGTTCAGGTAAAGAACTTTCTGAAATATGATTAGCACGCATAGCATTGGCGCAAGCGTGAAAAACGACTCCTTGCAAATCTAAGAATTCTGCATTGGCAGAGTCTAGATAACCGGTAATCGCGATGCCATTTACAGATACGACAATCGTCGTTTCTGGAGAAGCTTTTATCAGGTTTTTTACGTCTTTCCCTGTTTCTGACCATTTTTCTAATTCATCAATATGGAAAACGACTTTCATTGAAATCATTCCTTTACTTTTTAATAATCATCTTGATCGCTTGTTCTAGTTTAGCCGCTTGTTCTTCTGGATTACTATCAGGTTTCTCAAAGCAATTTTTCAGATTATCTGCAACGATCATGCCCATTACGCGATCAATACTAGAACGAACAGCGCTTAATTGAGTGATGACATCCATACATTCTTTTTCGTCTTCGATCATTTTTTGGATACCACGAATTTGTCCCTCTGTACGTTTCAAACGGTTCAGGATATTTTTATTATCAATCTCCATAACACATTCTCCTCTATTTTTATAATTAGATAATACCCCTTATCGGTATTTTATGCAAATATAAAAAGTAGTGAAAAAAATGAAGAGTCATTCTGGTTGACATATTAATAAAGTTCCTGTTTAATATACCCCCATGAGGTATTTATAAAAATGTAAATGAGGTGCAGAAAATGAATTTGCTATTTCAATCAATAAAATCGATAACAGTCCCAGAATTAAAGGAAAAGCTTTTGGAAAATCCAGCGTTACTTGATGTTAGAACACCTGCAGAATACCGGGGTGGGCATATAAAAGGAGCTAAAAATGTTCCGTTACAAAGTATAAACAGATATGATGGAGACAAAGAAAAGACCGTCTATGTGATTTGTCAATCAGGGATGAGGAGTAAACAAGCAGCTAAAGAATTAAAGAAATCTGGTTATGATGTAGTGAATGTACGTGGTGGCATGAATCAATGGTTTGATCGAACAGTAGGAGGGAAATAAGATGAAAATCGTTATTGTCGGAGGTGTAGCAGGTGGAATGTCTGCTGCTACACGGCTTCGCCGATTAATGGAAGATGCAGAAATCGTTGTTTTTGAAAAAGGACCGTATGTTTCTTTTGCAAATTGCGGCTTGCCTTATTATCTTTCGGGAGAAATCAGTGAACGGGAAAATCTTCTTGTCCAAACGCCAGAATCATTATCCGCTCGTTTTTGTTTAGATGTGCGTCCAAATCATGAAGTGACAGCCATCTTTCCCGAAAACAAAACGGTAGAAGTCGTACATGAGGGTCAAAAACACATTGAACAGTACGATGCATTGGTTTTATCTCCTGGTGCAAAACCAGTTGTTCCATCGATTCCAGGGATAACAGAAGCCGACAATGTTTTTTCTATTAGAAATGTACCAGATATCGATAAAGTGATGCATGCATTAGAAAAACAGCCAAAGCGTGCCGTGATCGTTGGTGCAGGATTCATCGGATTGGAAATGGCAGAAAACCTAAAAAGAAGAGGTTTAGAAGTCATGGTGATCGAACAAGCACCACATATTCTTCCGACACTGGATGAAGAAATGGCAGCTTTTATAGAAAAAGAATTGTCTCATCAAGGAGTAGAAGTGATTACTTCTCATGCTGTCGCTGGATTTGAAGACCACGGGAAACGACTGCGACTGGATGATGGGCGTACCATCCCTGCTGATTTAGTTATTTTATCCATTGGTGTTCGTCCTGATAACCAGCTAGCAGTGACTGCTGGAATCGAATTAGGTATACGCGGGGGTATCCTAGTAGACGAACGATATCAAACGAATATTCCTGATATTTATGCGGTGGGGGATGCTATCGTTGTAAAACAGCAAATCACTGGAAAAGATGCACTTATTTCTCTTGCTTCACCAGCCAATCGTCAAGGTAGACAAGTTGCGGACACGATTTCCGGAATTTCTCGAAGAAATCAAGGCGGTATTGGAACAGCAATTATACGAACGTTTGGAATGACTGCCGCATCCACCGGATTAAGTGAAAGAACAGCCAAAGAAAACGAGCTGTCTTTTGAAGTCGTTCATGTGTCAGGAAAAGATCATGCAAGCTATTATCCAGAAGCAACAGATATTTTACTGAAGTTGATCTTCCATCCAGAGACTGGCGAGATTTATGGTGCACAAGGTGTTGGGGCAAAAGGTGTGGATAAACGGATCGATATTTTAGCAACAGCAATCAAAGGGCATTTGACGATCTTCGATTTACCGGAATTAGAATTGACGTATGCACCGCCATTTGGCTCAGCCAAAGATCCAGTAAACATGCTAGGATATGCAGCAATGAATATTGCAGAAGGGCTTAGTGAAACCGTACAATGGCATGAATTGCCGACAGAATTAGCAAAAGGAAAAATTTTATTAGATGTGCGAACAGCAGAAGAATTGGAAAAAGGCAAATTCAAGGAAGCCAAACATATCCCTTTGAATGAACTTCGGGACCGATTAGATGAATTAGACAGCCAGCAAGAATATATCGTCATCTGTCATAGTGGACTACGTAGCTATCTAGCGGAAAGAATCTTGAAGCAGTCTGGCTACCACGTAAAAAACCTTGATGGTGCATTTTCTTTATATCAAACTGTCCGACCAGAAGAACTGATATATCCTAACAAATAATACTCGTTAAAAAGCTTGCATTCGACTCTTAAAAGAGGTAGACTGATCGGTTCCACCACTTTAAAAAAAGAGGAGAATGTGTATGGTCAACACACAAAAGCAGTTAGAAGAAGCATATCTGAAGAACGTGTATCAAAAGCTAATCGATAAAAGAAACGAACTACGGGAATCGATGGATACGGCAAAAATAGAAGGAAACCAGTCGCTGAAAGAAATGGCTGGCGATCTTCGATTGAATTTTGACAGTTATTTAGATAATTTGGATACTTTTTCGATGATTGAAATGAAAAATAGAGAAATCGATCAGATGAATATCAAACAGAAAAACGCAGAAAATCAGCTGGCAAAGATCGAACGTTTGTTGAAAAGTCCCTACTTTGGAAAAGTCATTGTAGATTTTCTAGATAATGAGCCACAAGAATCCTTTTATATTGGTACAGCAAATTTCACAGATGATGCAGATGAGAATCTTGTTTATGATTGGCGATCGCCAATTGCCGAACTTTTTTACAATAACATGATTGGTCCATCTTCTTATACGGTTCGTCAAAATAAAATCGATACGGTTATTAAAGAAAGACGACAATTTCTTTTGGAAAGAGATCGTTTGGTCAAGTTTTTTGATACGTCTGTAGCTATTCAAGATGACGTATTATTAGAAGTCTTAGGCCAAGATGAGACCAATGAAATGAAGGCTATCACAGCTACGATCCAATCGGAACAAAACACAATCATTCGGGATGTGAAAAGTCAAAATATCTTGGTAAATGGCGTAGCAGGAAGTGGTAAAACCTCTGCTATCATGCAGCGTATTGCGTATCTGCTCTATTTATATCGAGATACGATGACATCTGATGACTTGCTGATTCTATCACCTAATCATCGGTTTATCGACTATATTTCGAATGTCCTACCATCATTAGGTGAAAGAAATCCACTGAATCTAACCATCATGCAGCTGGTTTCACAGCTTTCAGCAGAGGAAATAGAAGGTGAAGAGGCTTATTTCAAACATATCACGGGAGAAAATGTATCGGAGCAGACAGAACGTTTGCGTAGCAAAAAGTTTATCGATAATCTAAAACAATCAGATCCTTTGTTTTTAGATCATCCGAATTTTATCCGTGGACTTACTAAAAATAGAAAAACAGTTCTTTCTAAAAAAACGATCGAAAAAATATATGAGAAAGTTCCTGCTCATCCTAAATTGATCGATAGGCTTCAAGCAACGAAAAAGGCACTGATGAGCGAATGGAAGAATCATCTTTTGAAACAAGCAAAAAGTCCTGCTGTGCAGAATCAGGTACTCTCGTTGACAGAAGATAGGCAGTTGGAATTATTCGGTAAATTGATTTCTGATGATTCGGAACAAAGTATTGCAGCTTATGCAAGGAAACTTTTACAAAAAAAATATCGAAAAATAACCAGACAAATCGAAGAAATGGCATGGGTGGCTGAGCACCAGTTGTTTGAAAGAATTTATGAAAAGCGATATGGCTCAGCTTATGCTTGGCAACCCACACGTACTGTTGATGAAGCAGTCATTATATTAGCTATTCGTCATTTACTTGTTGAAAAGGTAAATGTACCAGCATTTCGCTATCTATTGATTGATGAAGTACAAGATTATACCCTGGCACAATTAGGTCTATTGATCGAATTATTTCCAAAAACTCACTTTACTTTAGTAGGTGACGAGAATCAGGCAATCTTTAATTCTTCCACTACTTTTGCTGATATTATGCGTTGTTTCGACGACTACCATCTGCCGATCCATCGGTATGATCTTAGAAATAGTTACCGTTCTAGCGGAGCAATCACAGAGCTTTTCAAAACCTATGCTGTGGATCAAGAGAAGTCGACATCGTATCGATCCGACCGCAAGGAAAAGAACCCGAATACCGCTCTTTTCGATCCTCTGAAGAATTGTTGAAAATACTAGCTGAGATTTTGGTTTCTCTAAAAGGAGAAAAAGCGGCAGTTATCACCCAAACAGAAGAGGAAACCCAAACGCTACAAGAATCGATTAAAAAAAATTCATATGGATTAGAAAACTGCCAAATCATTCCTTTGAGTCTAGCAAAAGGACTGGAATTTGATCATGTAATCTTATATACATTTGAAAACGATGGAGATGAGCAAAGAAGACGCAGACAAATGTACACGGCGATATCTAGAGGAATGAAAAGCATTGTCGTATTGGAAAGAGCAACATAATTAAGAGATAAAAAATAAAAAGAACAACTGATAAAAAGAACAAAATATTTTTCATTTGCTGATGAGAAATGTTTTGTTCTTTTTCTTAGGAAAAATTTAGGAACACTTTATGTGAAAAGAAATGAAATGTATAGTAAACTCCTACGTCGTAACAAAAAAACGTGAGGTGAGGATATGAAAAAAGTAACAAGAGAAGAAGTTGCATCAATTTTGGTGAAAGATAAGTATTTTTCAAAAGGTAATTACTGGTTAAAGATTTGGCAAACGTTAGTGGCTCTTTTAGGATGGATGATCGTTGTTCTTCCTTTTATATGGGTGTTTTTCCCATTAACGAGACCAGAAAGAGCCAAGGATTTTTCCTTGTACGCTTTTTTATCAGAAAAGAAAATGCTGTATTTCTTAAACGGCTTTTTTGTATTGATTTTTTTCAGTTTCCTGATTACCTCATTTGTATTGACTAGGCGGAACAATCGAAATCTATACAAAAAAGTAAATAAATCTTTTGAATATGAAGATGAAGAATTGGAAAAAAGACAAGAATTACTTGAAGAAATGTATACGGAACGTTTTGGAACAAAAGAAGAGAGAGAAACGGTCCGTTTTTATTCTGTCTCCGCGGAGCAAAATCTAGATACGACATTCATTGCAGATTTGTATAAAGAAAATGGGGTGGAACTGAAATGATCTCAATCACCCATACAGGTAATTTATTCTTAGATACTTGTTTGTCTATTATGTATTTTTTTCTCGTTTCTTATCCGATTTTAGGCGGATTTGTATGGTTTATTGGTGTCTGGTGTTATGTGTTTTTATACAAACATAAGCAAAAAGAATGGGTAGATGTTCCCTTGAGTGTCGAACCGTTCATCACGATCATGGTGCCAGCCCATAATGAAGAAATTGTGATCGAAGATACAATCGAGTATTTGATGACGAAATTGAATTATCACAACTATGAGGTATTAGTGACAGACGATGGTTCAACGGACCAAACACCAGAAATATTAGCTAGACTGATGAAAAAATACGCTAATCTTCGTGTGGTTCGGATCGAAAAAAATAAAGGAAAAGCCCACGCGTTTAATATCGGACTTGCCTTTGCAAAAGGGAAATTGATTTTAAGCAATGATGCAGACACGGTACCGGAGCCAGATGCACTGATTAGGTATGTGAATTATTTCATTCGCCCTGGTGCAAGACATATTGCTGCGGTCACTGCAAATATGGATGTCCAAAATCGTACCAAATTGATTGCAAAATCTCAAACGGTTGAATTCTCAAGTATCGTGGGTATCATCAAACGAACACAGTCAGCTGTTTTCGGTGGTCTTTATGCTTACAGTGGAGCAAATACGATGTATCGAAAAGAAGCCTTGATCGATGTGGGCGGATTCAGACAAGATCGAGCGACAGAAGACATCAGTATTGCTTGGGATCATCAGTTAAATGATTGGGTATCTGTATTTGCTCCTGGGATCATCTTTTTCATGGAAGTACCTGTGACGTTGAAGATGCTATATCGACAAAGAAAACGTTGGGCAAAAGGTGGAACAGAAGTCTGGCTGACGAATTTCAAAAAAGTGATGCTCCATCCTTTTAAACATATTGGAAGAACGATCATCTTCATTGATCAAACATTGAGTATTGTCTGGTCAATATTCTTTTGTATTTCCGTAGTTCTTTTTGCTGGATTAATCGGGCATTATGTATATCAAGGAAACTACGAACAGATTTATATTACTTTTACATTCAGTTTTGTGTTCATCTGCTTTGAAATGGTCGCAGGATTTTTCCAGTTGCTAGCTTCGCTGATTGTAGATGATCGACGAAGAAAATTGAAATACCTTCTTTTCGCACCACTATATATGCTTTTGTTCTGGATAGTGAACGCGATAACGATCGTGACGACTTTCATTCCAGCAGTCAAAACGATTTTAGGTTATGGAAGCGGGACATGGAAAAGCCCGGAACGTACAAAAAAATAAAAGATGCACCGTTTTTTAGACAAACAGCCTGTTGTGTTTATGGTTCTTCCAAACATTTTTGCTTATAATAAGAAATTAGTTAAAAAGTAGTAAGGATGGGAAAAGTGATGAAAAAAAGAATGAAGCCGTTAATCTGGCCAATTGCTGTCTCCAGTATTTTCTTATTGGGACAGACAGCTTTTGCGGAAACTTCTGAACCTGCTCAAACAGAACCTTCAACAACTATAAGCTCTTCTGATGCTGAAAAAGGTGCCTCGGAAACAGAAACGACTTCCAATGTACCGATAGATAATTCAGGAGAAACGATTTCATCTTCAGAAGATACATCAATAAATAGTTCTACCTCTTCTGACCAAATCGATCATTTGCAAGACTTGGAAAATAAAAGAAAAGAACTCGAAGAAGCATTAGAAGCTGCAAAAAACAAATTGAAAGAAGACCAAGCAGCAATCGATCAAGATTTAGCTGATCTTAAAAATAAAGTGGGAAATGACCGTGCACAACTTGAGAAAAAGCTTGCCGAAGCGAAAGCAAAAGCGGAAGCTGTCCAAACAGATCTTGACGGGAAGATCCAACAAGCAAAAGAATTCAATCAGCAATTAAATCAGGTTGCTCAAACAGCTTCTGGAAAGCTAAGTCAAACTCAAGCGGATATCATAGCGGCCAGTCAAGCAATCCACGGAAAGATCAGCGAAGCACAAACAGTTGCTAATGATTTTGAAGCAAAAAAAGCTGACATAGCAGCTAGTATCCAACGAATAAAAGATATTTTGCATTCGGCAGGAGAAAAATCAGTGACCTCTGGAAGCACGACAGAAACAGTTCAGCAAACGACAGAGCCATCCAAATCAACAAGTCAGACTTTGCCAAAAACAAATGAAAAAACAGCTTCTGTCAGTTATTCCTTAGCAGGGGCGGGTGTGTTAGTCGCAGCAGCTTACGGAATCATCCGCAAAAAGAAATAAAAAAGAGAGGATGGGAAGGTAGAGTACCTCGAAGTTAGACTGAAAAATCTAATTCTTGAGTGCCACTACATGTCCCATCTCTCTTTAGTTATTAAAACAGATGTCCCCTACTTATCTCGTGGAGACAGCTGTTCCACTACATGTGACCATCAGCATGCCATTGTCGCTGCCTAATACTTCATAGTCCATTTTTACGCCAATGATCGCATCAGCTCCTAATGCTTTTGCACGTTCGGCCATTTCCGCAAGGGCTTCTTCTCTTGCGCCCATTAGTTCATTTTCATAACTTTTTGAACGGCCGCCGAAGACGTTTCGCAAACCAGCCCCAAAATCTTTCAATACATTGATCCCAGTAATAACTTCACCAAAAACGATTCCTTTATAAGCTACTACGGTTTTTCCTTCCACACTATTCGTGGTTGTTGTAATCATTCGATCACTCCTCTCTTTAATAAAAGTATAACAAAGTTCAAGATGCGCAACACATATTTTCCCAAAATTAGGAATTTATTATATACTTGAATTGTTCATTAATGAAAGCGAAACCAATCGTTAGCAACTATGTAAAAGAAAGGAAGATTCTTGTGAAAAAGAGTATTTTGCTTATTTCTCATAGTCAAAAAGTAACAGATGGTATTAAAGAAATGATTGAGCAGATGCAAAAATCCGAAGAGGTGCAGATCTTTTCTCTCGGCGGAATAAATGGCGAGATCGGATCAGACCCGATGAAAATCGTAGAAGCTGTCAATGAATCAAGTGATGCAGCTAGTTATTTTGTTTTTGCGGATATCGGCAGCGCGGTATTGAATTCGGAACTGGCAAAAGACATGTTGGAAGAAGAACAGCAGCAACGTTATCATCTGGTGGATGCGCCTTTAGTGGAAGGAGCTTTTGCAGCAGCCATCACTGCCGGTATAACGGATGATACTCAGCAAATCTTAACAGAAGCACAAAATGCCGGAAAGAAAGGATGGGAATAAATTGAAAAAAATCATGAATGATCCAAGCAATATTGTCGAAGAAATGCTGGAAGGATTAGTAAAAAGCTATCCAGAACTTGTTCATCGTGTAGAATCTTCCCGTGTTGTAGCCAAGAATCAGAAAGCGGAACAAGTTGGTTTGGTTTCTGGTGGAGGAAGCGGACATGAACCATCCCATGCCGGGTTTGTAGGGGAAGGAATGTTAAGTGCAGCGGTGCTTGGTGATGTGTTTACTTCTCCAACTCCAGATCAGATTCAAACGGCTATCAAGGAAGCGGATAGTGGAAAAGGAGTTTTACTGATCGTTAAGAATTATACAGGGGATGCATTGAACTTCGATATGGCAAAGGAACTAGCTGCTATGGACGATATTGAAGTAGAAAGTGTGATCGTAGATGATGATATCGCCGTTGAAAATAGTACGTATACTGCTGGAAAACGCGGAGTTGCAGGTACTGTCCTTGTACACAAAATCGTGGGCGATGCAGCAAGAAACGGTGCTTCCCTAGCTGAGTTGAAAGAACTGGGAGAAAAGGTCGTACAGGCAACTAAGACGATCGGTCTAGCGCTTCGAGCAGCAACTGTACCAGAAGTAGGGAAACCAGGATTCGAACTAGGAGAAGATGAGATCGAGTATGGTGTTGGTATCCATGGTGAGCCAGGCTATCGTCGAGAAAAGATGCAGCCTTCTAAAGTACTGGCAAAGGAACTTGTTACTAAGATTTTAGATGATTACTCGAATTTACCAAAAGAAGCAGGTGTACTAGTCAACGGAATGGGCGGGACGCCTTTGATGGAACAGTTCGTGTTCATGAATGATGTTTTAGCTTTGTTGGAAGAAAGAGGAGTCAATGTAGTTTTCCGAAAAGTCGGTAATTTCATGACTTCACTAGACATGCAAGGTCTTTCTCTGACACTGATCGACTTGACAGGGACACAATGGAAAGATTCTTTAGAAAGCAATGTACAGACGATTTCATGGTAAAAAATCTCAAGATAAAAGGGTGATAATATGAAACTAAGCGTTCAAGAAATCCAAGAATGGCTCACGCAATTTGCAGAGGCAATCAATCAGAACAAACAATATCTCAGTGATCTAGATACCCCGATTGGCGATGGAGACCACGGAAATAACATGGGAAGAGGAGTTTCAGCTTATGAAGAAGCTTTTCAAGCCGATCATCCTGAAACAATCAGCGATACATTCAAAGTATTTTCTATGGCGATGATATCGAAAGTCGGTGGTGCTTCTGGTCCGTTATACGGATCTGCATTCATGAACATGATGAAAGCGACAAAAGAGGTCGATTCTATTGATTCTCAAGAAAAATTAGGAGAAGTGATCGAGCAGGGAACAGCGGGTATTCAAAGCCGAGGAAAGGCAGAAGCTGACGATAAAACGATGTTAGATGTTTGGCTGCCAGTCACAGAGGCATTGAAGGCAGGGAATTTAACAAAAGAAATCATTGACCAGGCAAAAGAACACACCAAAGACTTGGTAGCTAAAAAAGGACGAGCTTCCTATCTAGGAGAGCGTGCAATCGGACATATCGACCCAGGAGCTGCTTCTAGTGCCATTTTATTTTCAACGCTTTTAGATGTGATCAATCAACCTTAAGTTCAATAAAACTGCGGTGATGCTCATCGCAGTTTTTTGTTTGGCTGTTCTTATGACTTGATGCAGAACAGCTTTTTCACAACCTCTATTTGTCCATATCGCAAAATTCAGGTAGAATACAAAAGATAACGGAAAGAGGCGAAACAATGGAACTTGGAAAATCAGATTATCAGTTGTTTGATCGACCAATCTACGCATTCAAACAGCTCAAAGAGAGCCATCCAACAGATAAGATCGAACAAATCAAGAAAGAATATAAAGAACACTGGCAAAAATGGAAAGAGATTCAGCTCCAGACAGCTGCACTTTTGCCTGATATGTACGGCATGAGCAAACCTAAAATCGAAAGCTGGACGAATGGCTGGAATTTACGCAGTCATTTTTGGAGCGCGTACCGAAGCGAATCTCGTCAAGACGAGAATGCCTGTCTAGCAGTTTTGTTGAATCAAAAACAATACCAAATCTATTTGATGTACCAACATTATAAAAGCGAAGAACGATATGGTAGCATTGCAGCGTATAACCAGTTGCTTGCGATACTGAAAGAGTGGAGCAAAACAGTCGATATCAAGGATTATTACATATGGCCGCAACCAGAACATGAACTTGACGACCACTTAGCTTTGTCTGACTATTTGTCCGATACAAAGAAACAAGAAGAGTTGAAAAAAGCGATGAGAGACCGAACCTTTCAAATGGGTAAACTATTCTTCTATCCGCAAGAAATCGAACACGTTGAGCAAATAACCGCTGAAACCTTACAAGAACTAGCACCACTATATCAAAAGCTAGGTGCGGAAAAATTTCAATAGACAACACGAAATAAGCAATGCGAAAAACAAACCTTACTCTCGGCTTGCGAGTGAAGGTTTGTTTTTGATTATTCAAAAAGTAAATATTTAAAAAATTGATAGGAATCAATTACTTAAGGTCTCAAAAGAAGGAAAATAAAGCAAGTGACAAAAAGAAATCCACTCTATTTGCTGGTATCTGGTTCGCTTGACGTTTATGCTATGATAAAAGAAAATTATCAGTTGGAATAAGGCAAGCCATGTTCCTTTATTAGAAATAGCTGTTTAGAAGGAGGAGAGATTATGAGTCATGATCATTTATGTGTTTCATTTGTTCCTTTGTTCAATCACTTAGTACAGCAAGATCAAGAAAAAGTACACGCACTTGTCAAACATCACTATGTGGAAAAAGGAGAACAGATTCTTGCGCCGAATGGAGAACCTCAATTAGTGATCGTGGCCTCCGGCAGTATGAAAGTGTATCAATTATCTGCTAGCGGAAAGGAACAGCTTTTACGAGTAATAGAGCCGGGCGGATATGAGGGAGAGAGCCAGTTGCTAGGCGTTCCAAATGAGTCTTTATTTGGCGAAGCACTAGAAAAAACGGAAATTTGCATATTGAGACAAAAAGATTTCTCGGAACTCTTACTGCATTATCCCGCCCTTAGTCTGAAACTTTTAGCAATCAACGTTGAGAAATTAACAAAAGTACAGCAGCAGACAACTTTTTTGATGATGGAAAAAGTAGAAGAACGAGTCGCTGTCTATCTGCTTGACTTAGCTAAAGCGACAGGGAAGGATCACTTTTTCCTGCCAATGAAAATGAAAGAACTTGCTGCATTTATCGGTACGACCCCCGAAACTTTATCTAGAAAATTTAAATTATTAGAGGAGAATGGTTATGTAAAAAGAAAGAATCGAGAAGTCTGGATCATTGATAAAGAGCAGTTAGAAGACTTGTAAATAAAAAAATGACCTTCAAATGTTGGATTTTTGACCCAGATTTGGAGGCTAGCATGAAATTGTACATGCTTTTTTATTATCCTTCTAGTAAGTCTCTTCGCCTATAACCAATAGAACCAAGGACGAACAGTGCAAGGCTGATACATGATAACGTAAGGAACACGGAAAGATCAAAAGAATCGTTTGGCATCCGTGGAACCCAGCTAGGGACAGCTGTTTTGGAAAACCATTCTGGTAAATCCAAAATTCCGCCAAAGTAATTGAGTGCAAAGGAGTAAGCTAAGTAGATATAAGCAAGTTTACCCATTCGAGGAAGCCATCCGAATAGAAAGCCACTAATTCCGATAAACACTAAAACGGCAGGCAGGAAATTGAACCCGGCTTTAAGAAACATCAATAGATCCATGTCTTTCGCATCCTTCATCGAAGCCAAAGCAGAAAGCCCTAGTGCACCAGAACTAATCAGGATTGCCAATATAGCAAATAGAATAGCTAGTAACATATTGGTCCAATAAAGTTGGTTCCTAGAAATTTTTGTTGCGAACAGCTGATTCATACGTCCGTGGGTTTCTTCTGTAAATAAACGATTGATGCTAGCAATTGGTAAAATAGCAGCTAGACAAATCAAGACGACCATGATCATGCTTGTAAAGTTTTTTTCAATTGAGACGCCAGATTGGATAAACATCTGTTTCATTAAGTCGTTACTTTCTAAAAACTGTTGCATATTCCCGTAGATAGAGCCGTATGCCGCCCCCATCAAACCAAAAGTGATAAGCCAACTGATTGTCATCCCTTTATTTAGATAGAATAATAAACCACGCAAGGATAAAAGAGAACGTTTAGCATACGGTTTTCCTTCACGTTCGGGGATATAGCCGGTGTTCAAATCTCGATGTTCCTCTAAAACAAATGAACTGATTATCAAGATTAGACTGAACAAAAACAAATAAAGCAAAGGAATCCAGTTGTTAGTTGTAAATGGATAGGTCAAATAAGACCAGCCTAAAGGATTCCACATCGAAAGGGAGGAATCAGCTACATCTGTTATTGCTCGTAGAAGGTAAAGTCCACCTAAAAACGCTAAAGACAGACCATTCGAACTGGCTGAACTTGGCATCAGTTGTGCAGCAAACAGTGCAACGGCACTCCCCAAAATCCCCATACTACCTACAGATAGCCCAAAAAGCCAAGCACCTTCTGCAGTGATCGAATCTGCTTGGAAAAAAATCATCGTACAGCTGATCGATATTGCTAAAAGCAAATTGATCAGAATACTTTCAGCGATGACAGCTAAAGAGTTTGCTTGACGTCCGACTCGAAAGGAACGAATAAGTTCAATCAGACCAAGTTCTTCTTTTTTTCTCGTTTGGCTCACCACGTGTAAAACAGAGATCACAGCAGCAAACAAACTGCAAAAAAGCAACATTTCATTTGCATACATCGCTCCTAAAGTATACTCAGCAGCATTCGAAGCTGGAGTTGGTCCGACCATTGCAATCATTGCCGGGTTTTGCAAGGTTTCGTATAATCCAGCTAATCCTTGTCCGGAAGTCAATTCTTCAAACGCAGGGACAAAACCACCAGAAAAAGTAGTGACACCGACTAGCCATATCAGGATCTTTTTCCAGTCACGGCTAAGGTTTTGAGAAAAAAGGGTGGACCAGCGTGAAAATTTATCAGTCATTTCGCTTCCTCCTCATCCTTCATAATGTCTCATGAATAAATCCTCAAGAGTCGGTGGAATAGATTCAAATTTTTTCGCACCTAATTTGGACGCTTCAGCTAAAATCACATCGAAAGCTTCGTTATCAGCAGCAAATTGAGCGAGGTGACCTTTTTGCACAAAGTCATGGACACCGTTCAATTGTGCTAAGTGACTATTCTCTGTTTCTGTTTCTATAGTGATGGTCGAACGAGTCAAATGACGCAATTCATCGAGTGTTCCTTCTTCTACGACTGTTCCTTCGCGTATGATCACGACTTTATCCGCTAGTCGCTCGACTTCACTGAGAATATGAGAAGAAAGTAGGATGGATTTGCCCTGTTCTTTCAATTTTTCAACTTCTTCTTGGAAAATCGTTTCCATCAAAGGATCTAAACCAGAAGTAGGCTCATCAAATAAATAGAGATCCGAATCAACAGCCAAAGCAGCAATCAAGCCCACTTTTTGGCGATTTCCTTTTGAATAGTTTTTTGCTTTTTTCTTAGGATCAAGAGAGAAACGTTGAATCAGTTCATCTTTTTTTTGAGCACTCCCTTTTCCATGAAGCTTCATGAAGAGATCGATGATCGCTCCTCCAGTCAAATTTCCCCACAAAGAGATATCGCCTGGAACATAAGAAAGACGTTCATGGATAGATAAAATATCTTCCCATACATCTTGCCCAAAAATCGTTGCCGTTCCGCCGTCTTTTTTTATAATCCCTAAAAGTGTCCGAATCGTCGTGGATTTTCCAGAACCATTTGGTCCGATAAATCCAACGACTTCACCTGAATGTACGGTGAAAGAGACATCTTTTAAAGCTTCGAAACGTCCAAAGCTCTTTTTCAAATGTGTGACTTTGACTATTTCTGCCATAAAAACCCCACTCCTTTTTCTAAAAATATATACTAAACAAGATTAAATAGTTTAATAAAATGGTTTTATACCTTTTTATAAAACTTTTTTTATTATTTTAGTACATAATATTCTTTTTATAAATTTTCTGTCAATGAATTCATAAACAAGGAATTGCTAGCTTGATACTTTCTCAATAGATAGTTATAATAAACCTCAGAATAAATTTGAACTATATATATTATAAAAGTTTAAAATTACGGGAGGCTCTACAAATGAACGGTTTTGAAAAGAGAGCACAAGAGAAAAAGAAAGAGATTTTACAAGCAGCTTTTGACTTGATGAACACAGACATAGGAACCGCTGGAGTGACAATGGATAAGGTAGCTGAGAACGCTCAGGTAAGTAAAGCGACGATTTTTAAATATTTTGGCAGCAAGGAAGGGCTGATTTATGAAGTATTTTTTGCATTTATGAATGATTTAGGGCAAGAAGCGAAAGCGTTGATTGCGGAAAATCTTCCATTTGAAGAAACACTGATTGCCATGAGTGAAAACAAAATCCGTTATCTCAATCGAGTGAACAAACAATTTTATATCGATTTGATGACATACTATACAAAAAAAGAAAAAAAAGAATTTTCTGACGCGATGGATGCGTATACGCAAGAAAGTTTCAGTATCATGCTTGATCTTTTCCATCGAGGGCGGAAAGAAGGAAAAGTGGATTTGAAATATTCGGATGAGTTCTTGATCCTCTATTTTCAAGCAATGGTAGAAGGAATTTCTAAGCCGGAGATATACGCAAAACTGCTTCCATATACAGCAGAATGGACAGAAGTCCTGATCAAGGGAATCGCACCGAAGAAGAAATAAAGCATAAAAAAGCCGAAACTGACGATAAAATGTCAGTTCGGCTTTTTTGGTTCATAAATGACGTAAAATCAAGCAGATTCGCGTGCTTCTTTGTCATAGACATCATGGACATTGATGAATGGATCAAGAATAGGATTTTTTCCGTCTAAATCAGATTGAAAACGAATGCCATCGATATTGATCCGAGCATTTCGATAGAAATCGGTACCTAATTGTCCCCAAGCTGGTGTAGAAGCATCGACATTACAGAAAATATCGAAACCTTGACTCTTCAAGTAAGCAAATTTTTGATTTTCTGCTGAATAAGGCTGCCAGTCGCTGATGTCTGCACCAAATGGATAAATCAGAATATTTGTTTTTCCTAGGATAGGTGCAACTTCTTGCTGCCACAATTCATTGTCTTTTTTTACATCTTCTAGTGAAGCTTGAGTCATATTCAAGTGACCCCATGTATGGGAAGCAAAGCTCCAGCCATCTTTCTTCAACTGTTCCGCCACTTTTTTAGCTTCTTTAATCTCTTTTTTTGTTTTTTCATTGTCTCCATATTGAGATTTTGATGTTCGATAACCTAAAACTCCGTTGTAACCTGTCAGGGCCAAGGTACCTTTTGCGCCTCGATAAGAAAAATCAGGATGTTTCTTGACAAAAACATCGATCAGAGGAACCATGTCAAAGTCACCGATTTCTTCTTTATCTTTCTCTTTATAGACATTTTTGATTTCATTGTTATTTGATACGACCAATCGGCTAGGAAAACCGGAATTATCCATATATTCATAATAGCTGACATCATCTTGTGAAAGAACCAATGGTTTTTTTCCTTCAGGTAGCGCAAGCCCGTTAAAGGAAAGATTTCCTTGTTCGTCTTTTTGGATCAAATCATTCAAATTAACTAAAACAAAATCATTTTGATAAAGTTGTTCGATCGAACGGTTGAATTCTTCAACAGTCACCATATAATCTTTGTATCCTTGTGCCTGTTGAGAGTGGAAGGCTTTTTGCGGGTCCACGATTAAGCTGTGGAAAAAAACATGAGAGATCTGAGTAGGATCAGACCAGTCGATCAATTGTTCTTTCTCCTTTTTTAGTGTTTGAAGAAGCTGTTGTGTTTCAGTAGATCCGTTCTTACTATCTTTTTCCAATAACGCAATCGCTTGGTCATAATCGTAGCTTTGAGCCAGATTTTTTGCTTGAGTAACTAGTTGTTGCTTATCATCTGTCGGTTCTTTTGCTTTTTCTGTTATTTTTTTTTCAGGAATGATTGGTTCTTTTTTTGTAGATGATCGGATGACAAAAAACAAACTTAGAATTAAAATAACGATAGTTAAAGCAGAAGTGGCTCCTAAAATAATTTTTTGCTTTTTTTCCATATACCTCGTCCCTTGCTTTTTCATTTTTTTACTTGTCCCATTCCTTATTGTAACGAAGAAAGAATAAGAGGCAAAGTAAAGTGACTTCTCGATAAATTGCAGAAAAAATACAGAAAAAGTTATTTCTTTTAACAATAATTGAAAATAAAATGTTCGGAATTAGAGCGGATTCAAAAAAGAAAAAATGAGGAATTTAAAAAAAATATCCTTTTTCTGTTGACAAAGAAAAAGTTGCGCTCTATGATAGACACATATTAATAATAACAAGACGAAGATCGAAACGAAGTAGTTGTTAAAGCCAATGTTTCAGAAAGCTGGTGGTCGCTGCAAACCAGTACATGCTTTAAAGCGAATTACATTTCAGGAGTCTTTGGCAGTGATTGCCACGCGACAGCGTTAAATGTTCGAGAGGTATGTTGGATATCTAGACATACAAATTGGGTGGTACCGCGAGATTTCGTCCCTTGGCTTATATGCCAAGGGACTTTTTTTATTTCCTATCCTATCCTGAAGAAATAATTAATTACACATGCTAGCAGTTTCCTGCTTTCATAAAAAAACTACACGGAGGTCAGTAAAATGAATATTATTGATGAATTAACTTGGCGCGACGCCATTAATCAGCAAACAAACGAAGAAAGACTTCGCGAGCTCGTTGAAGAAAAGAGCATTTCACTTTATTGCGGCGTTGATCCAACTGGTGATTCGATGCATATCGGACATTTGATTCCATTTATGATGATGAAAAGATTCCAATTGGCAGGCCATCATCCATATATTCTGATTGGCGGCGGAACAGGAACGATCGGCGACCCAAGCGGCCGCAAAACAGAACGTGTGTTGCAAACGATGGAACAAGTGCAACATAACGTGGACGCACTTTCCAATCAAATGAGAAAATTGTTTGGTAAAGATGCAAATATCACATTTGTGAACAACTACGACTGGTTGTCAAAAATCTCTTTACTTGAATTTTTGAGAGACTACGGTAAAAACTTCAACATCAACACGATGTTAGCAAAAGATATCGTTGCCAGCCGTTTGGAAGTAGGAATCTCATTTACAGAGTTTACTTACCAAATCCTGCAATCTATCGACTTTTTGCATCTGCATAAAACATACGATGTGCAATTGCAAATCGGTGGAGCAGACCAATGGGGAAATATCACAGCTGGATTAGACCTAATCCGAAAATTAGAAGGACCAGAAGCAGAAGCGTTCGGTTTAACGATCCCATTGATGTTGAAGGCTGATGGAACGAAATTCGGAAAAACTGCAGGCGGTGCCGTTTGGCTTGATCCGAAGAAAACTTCACCATTTGAGTTCTACCAATTCTGGTTGAATCAAGATGATCGCGATGTAGTGAAATACTTGAAATTCTTTACTTTCTTGTCTCAAGAAGAAATCGAAGACTTAGCGAAAAAAGTAGAGACAGAACCTGAGAAACGTGAAGCACAACGCCGTTTGGCAGAAGAAGTTACAAGATTTGTGCATAGTGAAGAAGACTTGAAAGAAGCGCAAAAAATAACGCAAGCATTGTTCTCTGGAAATATTAAAGAACTAAATGCGGAAGAAATCGCGCAAGGATTCGGTAAAATGCCGAACGTTGAAATTTCAAGCACACCTGAAAATATCGTGGAACTGCTTGTTTCCACAAAAATTGAACCATCTAAACGTCAAGCACGTGAAGATGTTTCAAACGGAGCTATAAGTATTAACGGTGACCGCGTTACCGATTTAAATTTTGTCATAAATCCATCCGATGAATTCGATGGTAAGTTTGTGGTTATTCGAAAAGGTAAGAAAAATTACTTTTTGGCCAAAGTAATTGATTAGAATTTAGTAAGTTTTTACCTTGGAAAAGGGAAATACTATTACAACATTCCAATTTTGAAACCCATCCTAAAATAGAACGCTGGTTGTCGTTAATACAATCTTTGCGAGGGAGTTTACATTTGTAAATTCCCTCGTTTTTTTTAATTATTTCAAAAGTGTGAACAATTCGGATAATTGATACATATTAAAATATGATTAAAAAGCAGGCCAAAACTTAGTTTACAGAATAGAAGAACAGGTGTAATGTAGGGCTCGACAAAATTTAAATATTTTTTTAGGAGGGTTTCACTATGAGTGAATCATTGTCGAAAGATCTAAACCTAAATGCCCTATTCATTGGGGACAAAGCTGAGAACGGCCAAATCTATAAAGCTTTGTTGAATGAATTGGTGGATGAACATTTAGGCTGGCGTCAAAACTACATGCCTCAAGACATGCCTATTATTACGCCAGAAGAAAAAAGCAGTGCTAGTTTTGAACACACTGTGAATAAAACAAAGGATGTTCTATCAGAAATTTCAGCGCGGATGCGTACCCATTCCGTTCCTTGGCATAATGCCGGACGTTACTGGGGTCATATGAACTCTGAAACATTGATGCCATCTTTACTAGCGTACAATTTTGCTATGCTATGGAATGGTAATAACGTTGCCTATGAATCTTCTCCTGCAACAAGCCAAATGGAAGAAGAAGTAGGAATGGAATTTGCAAAATTAATGAGCTATAAAGATGGCTGGGGCCACATCGTTGCTGATGGTTCTTTAGCAAACTTAGAAGGACTTTGGTATGCCCGCAACATCAAATCATTGCCGCTTGCAATGAAAGAAGTGACACCTGAACTAGTTACTGGAAAAAGCGATTGGGAATTAATGAACTTGTCAACAGAAGAAATCATGAATCTGTTAGACAGCGTCCCAGAAAAAATCGACGAAATCAAAGCTCACTCAGCACGTAGCGGAAAACATTTAGAAAAATTAGGAAAATGGTTGGTTCCACAAACTAAACACTATTCATGGCTAAAAGCTGCCGACATCATCGGTATCGGTTTAGACCAAGTGATTCCAGTGCCAGTTGACCACAACTATCGCATGGACATCAACGAACTTGAAAAAATCGTTCGTGGTCTAGCAGCTGAAAAAACACCAATCCTAGGTGTAGTCGGTGTTGTAGGATCAACAGAAGAAGGAGCAATCGACGGTATTGATAAAATCGTTGCATTGCGTCGCGTATTAGAAAAAGACGGTATTTACTTCTACTTACACGTAGATGCTGCTTATGGCGGATACGGCCGTGCGATTTTCTTAGACGAAGACAACAACTTCATTCCATTTGAAGATTTAAAAGATGTTCATTACAAATACAATGTCTTTACAGAAAACAAAGATTATATCTTAGAAGAAGTACACAGTGCATATAAAGCAATCGAAGAAGCAGAATCTGTAACGATCGACCCACATAAAATGGGTTATGTTCCATATTCTGCCGGTGGTATCGTCATCAAAGATATCCGCATGAGAGACGTTATCTCTTACTTTGCGACATATGTATTTGAAAAAGGCGCAGATATCCCAGCATTACTTGGGGCTTATATCTTGGAAGGTTCAAAAGCAGGGGCAACAGCAGCCAGCGTTTGGGCAGCACACCATGTCTTACCTTTGAATGTCACAGGATATGGTAAATTAATGGGTGCATCAATCGAAGGTGCACATCGTTTCTACAACTTCTTGAATGACTTGTCATTTAAAGTAGGAGACAAAGAAATCGAAGTTCATCCATTAACTTATCCAGATTTCAATATGGTAGACTATGTATTCAAAGAAAAAGGCAACGATGACTTAGTTGCAATGAATAAATTGAACCATGACGTATATGATTATTCTTCATACGTGAAAGGAAGCATTTACGGTAATGAGTTCTTAACTTCACATACTGACTTTGCTATCCCAGACTATGGCAACAGCCCATTACAATTTGTGAACCAACTAGGATTCTCAGATGAAGAATGGAACCGTGCCGGAAAAGTAACTGTATTGCGTGCCAGCGTAATGACACCATACATGAACAAAGAAGAACACTTTGAAGAATATGCTGAAAAAATCAAAGCAGCTCTTCAAGAAAAATTGGAAAAAATCTACGCAGACCAATTATTGGCAAGCGAAGCAAAATAAGCAAGGTAATCATGTTAGAAAACAGCTTGAATACTAACTGTTTCTGACGCATGTTTGGATCTGAAGAGCAAGGGGAGACCTAAGCTCTTCGATCCCTTTGTTTTGAGGTTGTCTTTGAAGAAACCCTTCAAGCAATAGACTCAAAGAATCCCCTCAAATATTCGCTGAATTGTTTCGTTTATTGCTGAAACTACTTCAAAGACACCGTTATTTTATCCAAAAAATCAAGGAGAGTGTCAACGGTGAGTAAATCTGAAGTAAGTAAAATGGGTCTTGGGACCTTTATCGGTCTGACAATGGCACTGTGTGCAACGGTTCGGAGTATTCCTACGTTAGCCGCAGTCGGTTGGACATTGATTTTTTATTCAATTTTTGCAGTTTTGTTTTTTGCCGGTCCGATATCAATGGTTTCCGGTGAGCTTTCAACGATGCTTCCTCAAGAAGGCGGTCCTCAGTTATGGGTAAAAACAGCACTGGGCAGCAAATGGGGATTTGTCGTTGCATGGCTATTATGGGTGCAAATGTTCCCAGGTATGGTAATGGTCGCTTCTACTTTAGGACCATTGTTAGGAAACACATTTGGTAATGTA
Organism: Enterococcus sp. SB12; assembly: GCF_030910025.2. Lineage (NCBI taxonomy): Bacteria > Bacillati > Bacillota > Bacilli > Lactobacillales > Enterococcaceae > Enterococcus > Enterococcus sp. SB12. The sequence continues at coordinate 364,146 of NZ_CP175675.1, forward strand.
GAACTTGGCAATAATCACTGGTTCGTTTTAGGTTGTATTTTAGTTATCTACTGGATCATCACGATCTTGAACTTGAAATTCGATATGGCAAAAGTCGGCGGGAACATCGGTGTATGGCTAGGGGTATATATCCCAGTAGTCATCATGTTCGTTTTAGGTGTTTTGGCAGCCTTCAAAGTCGGACTAGTCTCAAACGGCTATCTAGGTGACTTTTCATGGTCAAAAGCTTTCCCTGACTTGGAACATATTGATTCATTGAAATACTTAGCTGGTATCACATTTATTTTTGTTGGGATCGAAATGAGTTCTGTTTACATGCCTCGTTTGAAAGACGCAACAAAAAATTATACAAAAGGCGTATTTATCGCTTTGATCGGATTAGTTTTATTGAATGTCATCAATGCGATGCTTGTAGCAAATGTCGTACCAGATGGAAAAATGGAATTAGCAAATATCACGCAGCCTATCTTGATTGACTGTCAAATCCTAGGCTTACCAGAAGTGATCGGAAATATCTTCAGCTTCATGGTATTTATTGGTGTGCTTTTACAATTATCAGCTTGGGTTACTGGACCATCAAAAACAATCATCCAAGTAGCTCGTGAAGGATTCCTTCCACCAAAATTCGGATTCCATAAAGAAAACAAATACGGCGTATCTAGAAATGTCGTTCTAACACAATCAATCGTTATTTCATTATTTGCTTTGCTTTATGGTGTAATGGATGACGTAAGTGCTGTATTCTTGACACTTACAAATGCTACAACTGTTATTTATTGTATCGTGTACATTTTGATTGCTGTTTCATTGCTTAAAATGCGTAAGAAACATCCAGAATTCGAACGTCCTTACCGAATTGGTAAAAACGGAAACGGATTAGCTTGGGTAGTCAGCTGCATGCTGATCTTCTCTATTATCGTTGTCGTATTTGCTACATTAGGTACAGCGACATTGAGTGATGCATTATTAGTAGCAGCTATCACAGTGGTCATGTTCGTTATTCCATTGATCATCAATCACTTCAAGAAAGATTCTTGGGGGATTGAGGTAGAAAAAAGTTTAGAAGAAAAATAAAAAAATAAGTCTTTCAGCCGACGTTTTGTCGCTGATTTAGTAGGAGGTCCTGCCAAGTGAATAGTTTTTTCATGGCAGGGCCTTTTCATTTGAAATAGGAGATCGACGATGAATAAAAATATTTCTTTAAAAGAAAGTATCGCTGTATTGATCGTGTTGTTGGCACTCCTAGGAGTACTGATCATCGGATTCCAGCTCTCGCCACATATCCCGATCCTTGCAGCTTTCATGTGTTTGTTGTTTTATGGCAGATTTAAAAAGTTCACATGGGATGAGATCCATGACGGGATCATCAAAGGAATCACTCCAGGGATCATTCCAATCCTGATTTTTCTTTTGATTGGTGTCTTAGTTGCTTCATGGATTTTATCTGGAACCATCCCTACGATTATGGTTTATGGATTTAAACTTGTTTCTGTGCGTTTCTTTTTACCGACAGCATTTCTTGTTTGTGCAATTGTCGGAGTGACTGTCGGCAGTTCATTTACAACGATTTCGACGATTGGAATTGCTTTTTTGGGGATCGGTCATTTACTTGGATTCAATGATGCAATGACTACAGGCGCAGTCGTTTCCGGTGCCTTTTTAGGGAATAACTGCTCGCCTTTATCAGATACGACCAACTTGGCAGCGGGTATTGGAGGAGTTAATCTATTCGAACATATCGCTGGTATGCGTTATACGGATTTCCCAGCATTCGTCCTTTCGTTGATTTTTTATACGATATTAGGACATAACAGTCATTCAGCCGATCTAGCTAGTATCAATGAAATGATCCAAAACATGAAAGCAAGCTTTTGGATCTCTCCTTGGACATTGATTCCACTAGTTATTTTATTTGGGGGGGCAATCAAAAAAATTCCGGCTATCCCTACATTACTAGCGGGATCAACAGCTGCTCTCGTTCTTTCTTTTATCCATGAGAAAAGTTTGACGGTCGGAAAAGCAGCAGACATCTTGATGAATGGTTATGTCGCAAATACACCTGATCCAAAGCTAGATGAACTGCTTTCTCGAGGCGGGATCATGAGTATGTTAGGTTCTGCTAGTTTGATTTTACTTGCATTGGCATTAGGTGGGTTACTGATCAAATATCTGATCGTTGATACCATCGTTCAAGAATTAAAAGAAAAGATGGACCGACCTTCTCGTTTAGTCGGGTTTACTGCCTTGAGCTGTATCGGAATCAATCTGATCGTTGGAGAACAGTATCTGTCCATCATTCTTCCAGGAGAAACATTCAAGCGTTCTTTTGATGACGTTGGCTTATCAAAAACCTATTTGACACGAACACTAGCGGATTCAGGTGCGACCGTCAATTCTCTCGTACCGTGGGGAGTCAGCGGCACATTCATTATGGGAACGATGAAAGTTAGCGCGTTGCATTACTTGCCATTCGCCTTTTTCTCGATTCTTGCACCTGTCTTTACAATATTAGGCGGTTTTTTATTGAATCGTCGACGTGTAAAAAATTGAAGGAAGGAAAAAAGAGGCTGGGACAGAAGCGTTTAACTCCAAGAAACAAGAAGAAATTCAAGAAAATTGCTTTTTAAATTTTTGTGAATTTCAGCTTATTTCCGAAGGAATTGCTTCTGCTTCCGCCGTTTATACGTGTTTAGAGCGTGAGACAAAAGTGTTCTTTACTTTTGTCCCACGCTCTTTTTTACAGATAAACAATGTGTTAGAAGTAGTATCTTCTTTTACATAAAAAGCTGACCATAGAATAAATGGTCAGCGTATTTAGTGAGTCAGCTATTTAGTATGGGTTTTCTAAAGGAACGACTGTCTCTCTTTTGATCAAGCGATGAGGGATGACCAAGCGTACGCCGCTACTTAATTCTTCATGGATCAGTTCACGCAGTTTTTGCATAGCGACACGTCCTAATTCGGAGATATCGATATCGATGCTTGTAAGGTAAGGATGTGTCAATGTTGAGAAGATCGAGTTGTTGAAGCTAATGACGGAAAGTGTCTCTGGAATGACATAACCATACATTTGTGCCAACTGCATCGTGCGAAGGGCGAAGATATCGTCAATGACTACCAATGCTGTGGCTTCGTTTTCTTTCAACGTTTTCTCAAAGGTCAGATAATCTTCTGTATGTTCCAGTACTACACTGGAAAACGCAGGAAGATCAGCCATCATCATCGCTTTTTGATAACCGAAATATCGTTCGAAATACAAACTCTCATGAGTCGTATTCGTCACGAATAGGATATTCTTATGTCCATTCTGGATCAAAAATTCTGTTGCTTGTTTGCCTAGAAGCTGGTTGTCATTATCTACATAAACGATTTCGTTTTCGTGATGATAAGGCTGTCCGATCAAAGTGAAAGGGATGTGGTTTTGGTATAAATAATCAATGACAGGGTCTTGACTATCTGAATACACTAGAATAAAACCATCTACTTGTTTTTGTAGATGCATACGCTGGACGTTCTCTAACAGTAAATCAAAATTTTTAGCAGTAGCAATCGCTGTCGTCATATCATAATTCCGAGCTTCTTCGTTGATTGCTTCCATGATCTCAAGATAAAAGGGATTCCCAATCCGCTCTTTTGAATCAAGAGGGGGTAAGATCACGCCGATGGCACTAGAAATGCGTTTTCCTAGATTGCGGGCAGTCATGTTAGGAACATAACCTAGTTCATCCATGATTTTTCGGACTTTCTTCTTTGTTGCTTCGGAAATACTAGGATGATCATTGATAACACGAGAGACGGTCGAGGTAGCAACACCGGCTTTTTTCGCCACATCTTTTACGGTAATAGCCATGATAAAAACACCTTTCTCTTGTTATTGTGCAGAGAACCGATAAATCGTCTGACTGATCCGTTCTTGACCAGGATGGAGGTTGATCGATCCAAAGTTGGGGAAATGAACGATATCAGGGATTTCTTGCGGTTCGATTGCTAATCCGTAGTTTGAATGCATCTGTTTTCCGTTGACAGAGAAATCAGCTTCAAATCCAGTCGTAGAAAATAATACCATACTTTTATTGGAAGTTGCTATAGTCATTTGACGACCAGAATGCTTCTCGAATAATTGTAAGGAAGTTCTGGAAAGCCTAGGATGATGCAAAAGAAATACATCATCTAGTCCAGCTGGATAACAAGCAAGGATTTCTTGCAGTGTTGGAGATTTTCTAAAGTCGATGGGCAGGTCTTCTTTTTTCGTCCAATTTCCAGTAGGTAGCTTTTCTTGATCTAATTCAAGTATACCATCTAAGAAGACCATTAACTGATGGTCATAGATGTCTCTTTTTCCATTTCCTGAAAGGTTGAAGTAGGCATGATTGGTCGGATTGCAGATGGTTTCGACCAGGCTACTGGCAGAGGTCGTCATCTCTAACTCGTTTTTTGTCAAACGGTAAGTGATCGTAGCAGTGATTGGTCCTGGATAGGTAGAAAATTCATCTTTTAAGTAAAAGACCACGCCTATTGATGAAGGAGTTTTGAAAACTTCTACTTCCCAAAATTGGAAAGACCAGCCTTTCGTGCCACCGTGGATATGGTGTGATCCGCAGTTTTTCTCCAATCTATGCTCACCCCAAGAAGCATCCCGGATCCTTCCGGCTACAGGTCCGACAGTTGCTCCAAAAAAGCTTTTGTCTGTTAGAACATCTTCGAAACGATCGTAAGACAATAAAACATTTTCTGATTTTCCTTCTTTGTCTGGTGCGAAGATTTGGTGCAGGCGGGCACCGTAATTGAGAAGAACGACTTCTAAGTAGTCGTTCTTCAATGTGACTTTCTTTATTTCAGTCTCTGGAACTGGTACGACGGAGATTTCTGGATTATCCATGGTCATGCCACTTTTCTTTCAAGTAATCGATCGTAAGAAAAGTCGTATCAGGGACAAGCGGGATCTCCTCTCCAAGGTCTTCAGCACGTCCCACGCCAATTGGTTGAGCACCACTTGAGAGGATGGCTTGGATACCGGCTTGCGCGTCTTCGATCCCGATACATTCTTCTGCTTTTAGTCCGACAGCTTTTGCTGCAAGGAGGAAGATATCTGGCGCAGGTTTTCCGTTTGTTGCTTCTGCCGGGTCGGCAATAGCATCAAAGTAAGGTGTAAGACCCATTTTTTCAAGTAGGAAAGGCCCATTTTTACTTGCAGAAGCAAGAGCAATCTTGATTTTTTCTTCTTTTAAAGAATCCAGTAAAGGCACGACCCCGGGGAAGACATCTTTTGGTTCGATCGTCTGGATCATCTCTAAATAATAATCGTTTTTTCTTTTCGCTAATTCTGCAAATTCTTCCTTTGAAAAAGAGTGTTCTTTTCCGCCATAAGCTAAAAGCAAAGAGAGTGAGTCTTCTCGGCTGACACCTTTTAGCTGTTCGTTGAATGTGCGGTCGATCGTAATGCCGATTTCCTGACCAAGCTTTCGCCAAGCACGATAATGGAATTCAGCAGTATCGGTAATGACACCGTCTAAATCAAACAATACCCCTTTAAACATTTGCTTCCTCCTTTCTTAGCGTTATTTCTAGACGATCCGCTAAAGAATAAGACTGTTCATAGACGTAAATTTCTAGAGGAGAACCTTCTAATAACTCGAAAGTAACTTGTTCATCTGTGACTGAGATGAACAATAAACGTCCGCGATAATTGATATGGAAAGAATAAGCTTTCCAAGTTTTTGGCAGAAATGGTGCGAATCTCAACTGATCATGGGCAGTTTTCATTTGAGCAAACCCTTGGACGATCGACAACCAGCTACCAGTCATGGAAGTGATGTGCAAGCCGTCTTCTGTGTCGTTATTGTAATTATCCAAATCCAAGCGAGCTGTTCGCTGGTACATTTCTACAGCTTTGCTTTCCATTCCTAATTCTGCTGCTAAAATCGAATGGATACTTGGCGAAAGGGAAGACTCATGGACAGTCATTGGTTCATAGAAATCAAAGTTTTTTTGTTTTTCTTCTTTTGTAAAAGTATCATTGAAGAAATAAATCCCCTGTAGTACATCTGCCTGCTTGATGAAGCAAGATCTAAGGATTTTGTCCCAAGACCAATGCTGATTCAGAGGAAGATCGCTTGTGGGAATATCGGATACAGGCATGAGATCTTTATCTAAGAATGTGTCATGCTGGACAAAGATTCCTAATTCTTCGTCAACTGGGAAGTACATGTTCTCTGCGATATCTTTCCATTTGGCTAGTTCTTCTTCGCTGATAGTGATAGCAGCTTCTTTTTGATAAGTTAAATAATTTTCTCGCGTGTAACGCAAGACCCAAGCTGCGATCGTATTTGTATACCAATTGTTATTGATATTGTTCTCATATTCGTTTGGGCCGGTCACACCGTGGATCATGTATTTATTTGCTCGTTTTGAAAAATGGACACGGTCTGCCCAGAAGCGTGCGATTTCTGCTAAAACTTCCAGTCCTTCATTTTTCAAATATTCCGTATCGCCGGTGTAATTCGTATAATTGTAGATTGCATAGGCAATCGCGCCATTTCGGTGAATCTCCTCGAATGTGATTTCCCACTCGTTATGGCATTCGACACCAGTGAAGGTGACCATAGGATAAAGCGCGCCTTTTAATCCTTGTTGCTGAGCGTTGTGGATTGCTTGCGGCAGTTGATTATGCCGATATTTCAGCAGATTCTTAGTTACTTCAGGTTTGGCTAAAGCAAGATAAAGAGGGACAGCATACGCTTCTGTATCCCAGTAAGTGGCTCCGCCGTATTTTTCTCCTGTGAATCCTTTGGGGCCGATATTTAATCGTTCATCTTCGCCGTAGTAAGTAGAGAATAGTTGGAACAAATTGAATCGAATACCTTGTTGTGCTTCTTCGTCTCCTTCGATGACCACATCGGCAAGCTTCCATCGTTCTGCCCAAGCCGCTGTTTGCTCTTCTTTTGCTTGGATATAATTGTTTGTCTGGTTCGTTAATTCTGAGACAGCTTTTTCTGCTTGCTGCGCTTCTGGAATATCTCTACTAGTAAGAACGATAATTTCTTTTTCCACTGACCATGTCTCACCTTGAGATAATTCTGCAGACAAGCAACCATGTAATGCTAAAGTATCTTCGTGATAGTCAGGGATGACTGATTTTCCATTAACGAAATGGCGCATTGCTGCAGTAACAGTAAATTGTTCAATCCCAAAGTTGTTTGGAATAGTTTTAGTCGTCAAATAGCCGATTTCTTCTATAGTTCCACAATCAATCTCATTCCAAAAATGTTCATCATAGTTGCTGTCTTCGTTTTGAACATTTCCATCCAATTTTGATACGAGTTTGACTGTTCCGCTACCTTCAAGCATTTCTATAGTTAAATAGATATAAGCTGATTCTTTTTTGACAATGCTCAGAAAACGTTCGAAGGAAATGCGTACTTTATTAGTAGAAGTAGTGATTGTGAATGTACGAGATAATACACCATTTTTCATATCTAATTCCCAGTAAAAGTCTTCTGGTTCCAAAGAAGCCAAGTCGATCAGCTGATCGTTGATCGAAATATCTATCGCGATAAAGTTCAAGGCGTTGATCACTTTTCCAAAGTATTCTGGATAACCATTTTTCCACCAGCCGACACGTGTCTTATCGGGATACCAGACACCCGCCAAATAAGTACCTTGATGGTGGTCCCCTGAGTAAGTTTCTTCAAAGTTCCCGCGCATCCCCATATAACCGTTCCCAATACTTGTTAAAGATTCTTGCAGTCGAAGATTTTTTTTATCTAATTGTGTCGTGCTGATTTTCCATGGATCAATAGCAAATAGTCGTTTGATCTGTTTCATTTTTCTCCTCCTAATGAGCTGTTTTATACGTTCATAATAAACGCAACCGATTGCACAAGTCAATAGACAAAAGAAAATATTTCATAGAAAAAAGCATAAAAAAATAAATTTTTAGGAGAAAATTATAGAAGGAAACACACGCATTATAGGTTTTATATAATGGTATAGACAGAAAAATAAAAAATAAAGCATTTACAAAAAAGAAAACGCACGCTATAATACGTTTAACGAAATCGATTGCGTAAAGGAGCTAAACGGAATGAAAAAGATATTTAGTTTTGAGTTTTGGCAAAAATTTGGAAAGGCTTTAATGGTTGTGGTAGCAGTTATGCCGGCAGCTGGGTTGATGATCAGTATAGGGAAATCAATTCCCTTGATCAATCCTGATTGGACGCCACTTGTCACAACGGGCGGAGTAATTGAAAATATTGGTTGGGCAATTATTGGTAATCTTCATATTTTATTTGCTTTAGCAATAGGAGGAAGTTGGGCAAAAGAAAGAGCAGGCGGAGCATTTGCAGCTGGGATCTCATTTATTTTGATCAATCGGATCACTGGGGCTATCTTTGGTGTCACAAGTGACATGCTTGCGAATGAAGATGCATTTACCCACACTCTGTTCGGTACGAAGATCATGGTTAAAGGATTTTTTACAAGTGTATTGGAAGCACCAGCTTTGAATATGGGAGTATTCGTAGGGATCATCGCTGGATTTGTCGGGGCAATGGCTTATAATAAGTACTATAATTATAGAAAATTGCCGGATGCTTTGTCATTTTTTAATGGAAAGCGCTTTGTTCCGTTTGTTGTTATCTTATGGTCAACAATCGTGGCATTGATTCTTGCTGTGGTGTGGCCAAACGTACAGGCTGGAATCAATAATTTTGGTTTATGGATCGCAGAATCACAAGAAAGCGCACCGATTCTAGCACCGTTTTTATTTGGAACATTAGAACGTTTACTATTGCCATTTGGATTGCATCATATGCTGACGATTCCTATCAACTATACACAGCTTGGCGGATCGTATGAGATTTTATCAGGCGCACAGGCGGGGACACAAGTATTTGGGCAAGATCCGTTATGGTTGGCTTGGGCCACTGATTTAGTGAATCTTAAAGGTGCAGGGGATATGTCGCAATATGAGTTTGTGTTGCATAACTGGACGCCGGCTCGTTTCAAAGTAGGACAAATGATTGGTTCTTCAGGTATCTTGATGGGAATGGCTTTTGCGATGTATCGTAATGTCGATCCTGATAAGAAAGCAAGATATAAATCAATGTATTTTTCAGCAGCGTTGGCTGTCTTTCTAACAGGTGTAACAGAACCATTGGAGTTCATGTTTATGTTTGCTGCTGTGCCATTATATGTCATTTATTCAGTGATCCAAGGGGCTGCATTTGCGATGGCAGATATCTTGCCATTGCGGGTCCATTCATTTGGGAATATCGAATTGCTGACTCGGACACCGTTAGCTATCAAAGCGGGTTTAGGTGGAGATCTTATCAACTTCGTGTTGTGTGTGATCGCTTTTGGTGTTGTTACGTATTTCTTAGCAAATTTCTTGATCAAAAAATTCAACTTTGCTACACCGGGACGTAACGGAAATTACGACAATGACAGTGAAGAAACCGTTGTATCTAACAGCGGAACAGGAACAGCAGATCAGCAAGTGGTCCAGATCATTCATTTGCTGGGAGGAAAAGAAAATATCAAAGATGTCGATGCTTGTATGACTCGGTTACGCGTAAGTGTAAATGATCGAGAAAAAGTAGGGACTGAAGAAGCCTGGAAACGAGCAGGGGCGATGGGATTGATCGTCAAAGACAATGGAGTCCAAGCAGTTTATGGACCAAAAGCAGATGTCTTGAAATCAGATATCGAAGATCTGCTGCAATCAGGAGCAGAGATTCCAGAGCCAGAAATGGTTTCTACAGGAAATAGACAAGCAGATAGTAAGCAATACTTAGGTATAGAACAAGAACTAGTTTCCGCAGCTTCTGGAGAAGTGATTCCTTTATCTGAAGTAAAAGATCCGGTATTCTCACAAAAAATGATGGGTGACGGCTTTGCTGTTATTCCAACATCAAGAGAAGTTGTTGCGCCGATCGCTGGAAAAGTGACAAGTATTTTCCCAAGCAAACATGCAATTGGGCTGGAGACGAAAGATGGTATCGAAGTTTTGATCCATATGGGAATCGATACAGTCCAAATGAATCAGCCAGCTTTTGAGATTGCTGTCAAAGAAGGCCAAGAAGTAGGAACAGGAACGAAATTAGCTGAGATGGATCTTGATGTGATCCAAAACGAAGAAAAAGATCCAACGATCATGATCGTATTTACAAACGATAAAGTAGAAGAAGTAGTGATCAAGCAATTAGGTACAGTGACAGCTGGTAAAGTGATCGGCTCCATTAAAATGTAAGGTGAGGTTGTGAAATCATTGTCCTGACCTGAGTATTAGAGAAACAAAACGAAAAAACAGCTCCTCGTATTTTGCCGTTTTTTGAACTAATACCGAAGGTCAGCTGATTGAACACCATTTATCGAGAGGTTGTGAAAAAGCTGTCCTGCATCAAGTAATAAGAACAGCCAAACAAAAATAGCTCCTCCTATTTTTCGTTTGGTTGGGCTTATTACCGAGAAGCAGCAGTTTGAATACTGTTTAGTGGAGAGGTCGTGAAAAAGCTGCCCTGCACCAAGTGATAAAAACAGCCAAACAAAAAATAGCTCCTGGTCCATTGAGCTTATTACTGAGGAGTTAGCAGGAGAACACTATTTGCTGGAGAGGTTGTGACAAAAATTTTGTCACAACCCTTTTGTTTCGAAATGAAGACAAGGAGAAAACCAATGAAATTCATGACACTCAACACGCATAGCTGGCTTGAGCCAGAACCAGAGAAAAAATTGCAAGAATTAGCAGATAAGATCCTGTTAGAAGATTATGAAGTGATTGCTTTACAAGAAATCAACCAATTACTGGAATCTGAAGAAGTAGAACCTGCGAAGCTAATGAAGTTCTGTCCGGTAAAGAATCAAGTACCTATCCGTAAAGATAATTTTGCCTACCGTTTAGTTCAGCTTTTAAAGGAACACGGAAAAGAGTATTTTTGGAGTTGGGAAATGAGCCACATCGGTTATGATAAATATGAAGAAGGAAATGCACTGCTTGCGAAAAAAACATTGGAAAGTCAGGTCCTTACCGTCTCCCAATCTCAAAAGAAAGAAGATTATCAGACACGCAAGATCTTGATTGGGAAAACAAAGATAGATGATCAGGACATTTTTGTCTCGAGCTGCCACTTTTCTTGGTGGACAGATAAAAAAAGTGGCTTTTATTTTGAGTGGAAAAACTTGGAAAACTACTTTTTGGAAACTCGCGTACCACTTTTTTTCCTAGGTGATTTCAATAATCCAGTAGACTCTCAAGGTTATTATACTGTAAGAGAAAGTTGCCTTCTTCTTCAAGATTCGTATGTTGTCGCGAATGAAAAAGGAAAAGCAGCTACTGTGGAAAAGAAAATCGATGGTTGGGAACAAAATACAGAAAAATTGCGTATAGATTTTATTTTCGTCCCTGAAGGAATGCAGGTTAAAAAATATCAACGGATTTTTGATGGGATCGATAGTCCAATCATCAGTGATCACTACGGGGTGGAAATCGAATTAGATGTGAACGAATAAAAAATATAACATATAACATAAAAAAACTGATTAAAATAAAACTCTCCAAACGATTATACCGTTTGGAGAGTTTTTTGATCGGATGTATTTATCCCTTTTGCCTAAGCACGTAAAAGCTTGTATCTATGATAAATAAATAAACATAGCAAGGTAAACCAGCCAATCAAAGTAAGAGAAAGAATGAAATAGAAATAGATTGGCGTTTGATAATGAAGCGTGAGCTCGTTGATTCCTTTTTGCTGCTTCACGATTGGGGTCCCGATATCTGTTACTTCATAATCAGTCAATGTTTTTCCATTTTGCTGTAGCACAGTCCGATCGTAGACGATAACAGGGATATGAACAGTTTTGTCCCCAGTGTTTTTCCACTTGATTGTCAGAAGACCGCCTGGATGTGTTTTTATAAAAGTTGTTTCGTTTTCTAGTATTTCTTCGTTATACCGGTCGTATTTATTGTCTTTTGTCTCCTTATAGATTGGCAGATAGTCAGGTGTGGTTTTTTGGAAAACGAACAAGCTGGTAGACATATCTTTGCTGAAGAATGTTTTCCTTGCTTCTTCCGGCGTATCGAATAGATAAGTATGTCGACTGACAAATGTTTCATTTTCCCACTTTTCCAGATGCTGGTATAAGTTCTGGATCGTCTGTGCTGAAAAAATAAGAATGCCAAATATACTTAAAAGACGGAACCACTTTTGTTCAGACCACTGGTTCAGTGAAAGGGCAAGGTAAAGTAGAAGCAATAGCGTAAATGGCACGAAAAATCGAAATGGAAACTGGATCAAACTAATAAAAGGCACATTTTTTTCGATCAATGTCGTCCATGGAATCAAGCTAGTAGAAAGAAAAAAGAAAACAAGACTTGTGTACAACACGATTTTTTGGAATAAGGTGTTCTTTTGTTGAAAGAAAATAAAAAGCAAAAAACCTGATAATATCAATATAGGAAAGGCCTTAGGGTAATGGAGCCAATAACTGCCATCCAGATCTATCGCCTTTTGACTCATTTCTCTGTTAACAAAGGGAGGAAGAATCTTATTCCCACTGTAAACAATAGCTAATCCTGCCCAAATATTTGCTGTCAGAACAAAATAAAGCAAGACCGACTTAATCAGTTGAAGCAGTGCTTTTCCTTTTTCAGTCTGGTTAAAAAAGTAATAAAGATAAAAAGGGATATACATCAAAGCTAACATGATCGAAGACAGTAAATGGATCTGTGTCATAAGTCCCACTGAGACAGCGACTTTGATAACAGGGAACTTTTTATGAAGGACGAAATCAGCAATAGGGATCATACATAAAGGATAAAAACAAGTCCCCCAGCTAGTGAATCCTTGGTTGATAGACCAGTATTGAATAGAATACGTACTCATGAATAAAACGGCTACTGGTACACTTACCCAATTTCGAATATTGACATATCTCAGTAAAATCAGCATAGAAAATCCTGAAATAAGATAAAGAATGAAATTTGAAAGAATCTGATAATGAAACCAGCTACCTGCAAGCAACACGATCAATCCTTGTAAATAAGCGAAAAATGGGCCGTAAACGGCATTCACGATCCTGCCACTTTGCTGGAATCCATAAAGGGAAGGAAAATAATGGAAATCCCCATATTTAATTTGTTGCGCGGCATCATAGAACCGATTGTAATGGAATGGGGCATCAGCACCCAAAATTAGTTTATGTGTGAATAAATGAGGCATGAGAAATGCCAAAGCAATGAAAAAAATTGCTAAAAATGGGCCATATTTTTTCAATTGTCGAACTCCTTTGCAAACTTTAGATAAATTCATCATATATCCTATGCGAGAGGTAGGCAAGAAATTAGAAAATTCATGAAAATATTTATGAATTTTACAAGAAAAACATAAGTGAAAGTTCTAAGGAGAAAGGATGCGACATAAGTTTTGTTGCATCTCCTTGTTTTGAAACAGAATTTTTCTTAATACTCGAAACAAAGTAGCTTTTTCATGACCTCTCGGTAAACGGTGTTCAATCAGCTGCTTCTCGGTAATAAGCTCACTAGCCTAGAAAATATGAAAAGCTATTTTCTGACTAGCGCTCTTATTATTCAAAACATAACACAGTTTTCACAACCTCTTCCTTAAATGGTGTTCAATCAGCTGCTTCTCGGTAATAAGCTCACTAGCCTAGAAAATATGAGAAGCTATTTTCTGACTAGCGCTCTTATTACTCAAAGCATAACGCAGTTTTCACAACCTCTTCCTTAAACGGTGTTCAAAAGCTTGCATCTGCGGTAATAAGCCCAACCAAACAAAAAATATGAGTAGCTATTTTTTTTGGCTGTACTTATTACTTGATGCAGGACAGCTTTTTCACAACCTCATCGGCTTTCATTTTCTATTTTTTTCCTGAACCCATATAATAAAAGAAAGAACAAAAAAACTTGCAAGGGAGGACACATGTGAAGCAGAGTAAGCAAAAACAGTCTCGTCGACTTTTGTTTCGTTTGTTTTTATTAATATGTATCGTCGTAGGGTTACTGATCGCTTTATATCCATTTTATGTGGATTCTTTAAATAGTTTTATTGATCAAAAACGTATCGAACAAGTACAAAAACGGACCGCAGCTGAAATTGAAGTGCAGCGAAAGAAAATGGAGGAGAAAAACCAACGATTAACTGACCAAGGATTCAATCCTGGTACTGATCCTTTCAATGAAAAGAACAGAAATGAAAGTACAACATCCAGCCAATTAGAGGAATGGCTGATCGGAAGTATCAATATACCTAAGATCCAATTAAATATTTCACTTTATGATCGGCTCAATGGTAGGATCCTTGAAAATGGAGCAGGCGTCTTGCAAGGAACCTCTTTCCCGCTTGGTGGAAATTCGACGCATTCAGTGATCTCTGCTCACAGCGGTTTACATAATTGACGGTTATTTACCGAATTAGATCGTTTAGAAAACGGAGACACGTTTATTTTGACTGTTTTGGGGGAGAAATTGGCTTATCAAGTTAAAAATATACAAGTGGTACTGCCAGATGACACGTCTGTTCTAACGATTGCAGAAGGAGAAGACTTAGTTACTTTGCTTACATGTACGCCGTATATGATCAACACGCATCGTTTGCTAGTGACAGGACATCGGATTCCTTATAACGAATCGGTAAAAAAAGAAGAAGGAAAAGGAAATCAGGAAAGAACCATGAGGCAATGGTTTATTCTTGCAGGAACGATAATAGCTGTAGTCATACTGTTAGTGTTTATCGGACGACTAATCTATCAGTATAGATTAAGTAAAAAAGTGCTTGATTTTTCATTTATTATTAGTGATTCGTCAGGGAAACCGGTAAATGGTAGTTCATTCATTTTGAAACATAAGAAAAAAATACTTACTAGAAATGGTGTGCCGTTTTCAGTACAAAGCGACCATCATGGGAAAGTCAAGCTGGATCAATTGCCTGGTGGGACTTATCGAATCGTTTCAGCTGATGATCCTAAAGTTGCTGTTTCTTTTGGTATTAGAAAAGTAAAACAAGAGAAGATATACTTTTTTGAGGGGCGAAAACTTGTAAAAGAGCTTCAAAAAAATGGTTTTTATTTTAAAATCAATGAATAAGTAAGGAGAGAAAAAATGATCCGCACAACAACAAAATTGTCTGCCAAAGAACTGGAATCTGTTCTATCGATTTGGCTGCATGCTAACTTGGATTCTCATGAATTCATTCCATCAACTTATTGGGAGAATCAAGTAGAATCTGTTAGGAAAGCTTTACCAGATGCAGTGATTTACTTAGCAGAAATAGATCAAGAAATTATTGGTTTTGCTGGGGTGATTGATCAGTTTATCGCAGGAATCTTTGTGAAAAGGGAATACCGGCAACAAAGAATCGGTACGCAACTAATGAAAAAAATAAAAGAAACCAATAAAACACTGACTTTGACAGTCTATCAAAAAAATCAATCAGCTATTCATTTCTATCTTTCACAAGGTTTTACAATTCAAACACAGCAAAAAGATGAAGCAGTAAATGAGGAGGAACTTGTGATGAAATGGAATCAAAACGCTGATTTTTGATGAACAGAATAACGAAATAATGCTCCCAGCAAAAAATTAGGCTGGGAGCATTATTTCATTTTGAAGTCACTAATTTAACTGTGTGAATATGCAGTTGTTACGACCTTTGATAAACGGTGTTCAATCAGCTGACCCTCGGTATTAGCTCAAAAAACGGCAAAACATGAGGAACTATTTTTCCGTTTCTTTCTCTAATACTCAGGTCAGAACGCTGATTTCACAACCTCTCTTTCACAACCTTATTTTACTCGTTTATAATTTTCATCGAAATATTTTCCGCTACGGATATCATCTGGCATTCCATCGTATGGTTCTTCGCTAATAACATCTTCATTGTCTATACCTGCATCACCCATATAAGTGATAGTAGCAAATTCAGGAACAAGTAATTTTGGATAAGTTTCATATTTTTCACGAGCTGCTTCCATTTCTGCGATATGTTCGTTTTGGAAAGTAACAGTGATTTCTGGATGTTCTTCAACCCATTTAGGGAAAAAGATCATTCCGTGAAGTTTCTTTTCATTTGGCATAAAGTCCAATGCCACGTCTGTCCCTGTTGGCTCTGTCCAAGTGATTTTGAATACGCCGTCCGTCAATTTAACGATATCAGCTTCTTGGTCTTTTACCCAACGGCCTTTGACCATTCCGCCATGGATACGGTAATCAACAGTATGGTCATTTTTGGCATACCATTCATATTCCCAACCATTATCATACGTATAGATAAAGTGAGTTCCAATAAAATCTTCCAATTCTTTAAATTCTTTCATGTTTAAGCATCTCCTTATAAATTAAAACATGTAATAAACTACATGTTTTCGATTACTCATTTATGATAGAATGGATTTAAAGATTTGTCAAGGAGGGGAAACTGATGGCAAGAAAAAATACACTTCGATATATTTTGTTAGGGTTATTAAGTAAGAAGAAGATGACAGGATATGAATTGAATCAATCGTTCAAAAATGAAATAGGAGAATTTTGGCAAGCAAAACATAGTCAGATTTATCCTGAACTTGCAAAAATGGAAGAGCAAGGAATCATTCAGCATCAAGTAGAGATCACAGGTGAAAAATTGGAAAAGAAAGTTTATGAATTAACAGAAGAAGGGAAGGAACAATTGGCAGAGTGGATTCATACACCCACCAATGAACTACCGGTTAATCGAGACGAATTTGTTCTGAAATTGTATTTCGTCAAAGACGTGAATGATCCGGCATTAGTAGAAATTATTCAGCAGCAGCGTGACCTTCATGAAGAAAAACGACTTCATCTATTAGAGCGAAAAAAAACGATCTTTCCTACTGAAAAAGAAAAACATGAAAATTACGGACACTACCTGATTTTAGCGCATGCGATCAATCGGGAAACAGAATATGCAAATTGGCTAACAGATGTATTAGAAGAAAGTAACCGAAAAAAATAAAAAAATATCCGAACAGTGATGGAGAATTCCTTTCTATATGAAAGAAACGCAGATCACCGTTCGGATATTCTTATGTTCAAACAGGCCTTTTTTCAAGTATTTATGTAGCATCTACTTATTAAAAAGCTTGGTACTTAGGAGATTAGTGGCGTTTAGAGTTCTTTTAACAGCTGTTCGTAGTCAGCTTTTTCATCGACAGGAAGGAGCTTGTAAGTTAATTCGTCTGTCTCGTTGTCATGAATGATGTACATCTTAGCATTCTCTTCTTTGAAGTTACCAATTTGTAAAATCGTATAGCGTTCGTCGATCAATTCGATATCTTTGATTGCTTTTGAAAAAACTTTACGGACATGGTGTATTTTCTTTTGGCGGATTTCTGCCTTTTCTGCAGCTTTTGACAAAGTAAATCCGTCATCTAAATATTTTTTGATCAGTTCTACTTTTATGACTGTAGGTAAACGATATTTTCTAGGACAATTCGCATCAGCTTCGATCGAACGAATGAATCCCTTTTGTTCCCAATACCTTAATTGACGTGGAGACACACCTACGATATCACTTAATTCACTGATGCCAACAACCAATTGATCATTTTCCAACAAACGTTTAAGGGAAGCCCCAACCATTTTTGTCACTCCTTTTGTCCTTTTGCTTCCCTTAATTATATCCGTATTAACTTATGTGTCAAGTGGGTTGACAAATAGCGAATTTAGGACTAAAGTATTCTAGTAGTTTCAGAAAAAATTCAGAAAGAAGGAGAAATATGAGTAACAACCAACCCGTAGATATTTACGGAAAACCATATAATCGGACACTTTTAGTTGTTGTCTTATTAATTGGTACATTTTGTACCGTTTTGAATCAGACCTTATTGACGACAGCTTTTCCTACATTGATGAAAGCTTTCGATATTTCAGCGTCTGATGTGCAATGGTTAACGACTGGTTTCTTGCTAGTCAACGGGATCATGATCCCAATAACAGCATGGCTGATCAATAAATTCAGTTCAAGAAATTTATATCTTTCTGCCATGACGATCTTTTTGATCGGAACAATTACTTGCTTTACAGCACCTAATTTTAGTACATTACTAATCGGTCGCTTGATCCAAGCTTGCGGTGTGGGAGTATCGATGCCATTATTGCAAAATATCATGCTATCTATTTTCCCGCCAGAAAAAAGAGGATCAGCAATGGGGATGTCAGGGATCGTTATTGGACTTGCTCCTGCTTTAGGCCCTACATTATCTGGTTATATCATTGATAACTACCATTGGCGTGACTTGTTTGGTATGGTACTGCCAATCGTTGTTCTTGTCTTGGTTTTAGCATTCTTTCTAATGAAGAGCGTTATTCCATTGTCAAATCCTAGCATTGATATTTTATCCGCTATTTTATCAACGATTGGATTCGGTAGTTTGCTTTACGGATTTTCTAGTGTAGGAGATGACGGCTGGGGGAGCTTGAAAGTAATTGGTTTCTTAGTTGTTGGTGTGATTTTCATCGCATTGTTTTCATGGCGTCAATTACATTTGGAACATCCATTCTTGGAACTTCGCGTATTCAAATCATCTACATTCACGATTGCCGCTGTTTTAGCTGGTGTAACAAATATGGCGATGGTAGGGGCAGAAATGGTCGTACCATTGTATATTCAAAATATTCGTGGAGAATCAGCATTCCATTCTGGCTTGATGTTGTTGCCGGGTGCATTGATCATGGGGGCTATGATGCCTGTTACGGGTGCGATTTTCGATAAATATGGCGCGAAACGTTTAGCCATCACAGGGATGTTCATTTTGACAGCCGCAACTGCACCATTTGCTTTCTTGACAAAAACGACTCCAGTTTTATATATCGTGATCCTTTATGCAATCCGTATGTTTGGGATCTCCATGGTCATGATGCCGGTAACGACTTCTGGTATGAATGCATTGCCAAATAACTTGATCAGTCACGGGACAGCGGTAAATAATACATTCCGTCAAATCGCAAGCTCGATTGGTACAGCTATTTTGATCAGTGTGTTGACGAATGTGACAAAAGTAAATATCCCAAGCAAATCTGTATTGGATAATACACCATTAGCTTATAAAGATCAGGCAATCAATGCCACACTGTCAGGTTACCATGCCGCGTTTATCGTAGCGATCATCTTTGGGATCCTTGGCTTTATTATTGCCTTTTTATTGAAGAAAAAAGAACCTGTTCTAACGAAAGCGGGGGATAATGCATGATTATTGGAGTTTTGATTGTCAGCTTGCTTGCTTTTGCTTTAACGAACGTGTTCGCTAAAAAAACATGGCAAACCTTTTTATCTTTGATTTTCGGACTAATCTTCGTCGCTTCACTAAGTTTGATCGTCGCTAATTTGTCCAATCACTTTGGAATGGAAAAAGTAACGGAAACAAAAACAGAAAAAATTGTTTCCAGTGCTGATTCCCAAGGAGCAGATATGCTTTTGTATAAAGCTTTAGGGAATGGAAAAGAAAAAGTGTATCTTTACCGAACAAATGAAAAACAAGAAAAACCAAAAGCAACTGGTACGGATAACGAAACAAATAAAGTAGAAAAGACAGACGGCGATGCTGAAAAAGTGACGAAAACTACTTATTGGGAATACAAAAACGACATGTATAAATTCTGGTTCAATATTGCTGATAACAATCACGAATATGACAGCCGAGTGAATACATTCAAAATCCCAGAGACATGGGTAGAATTAAGTACGGACCAAGCAGCCAAGTTAGCTGAATTAGTGAAGAAACAGCAAAGTACGATGGAAAGTGAAGCAAAAGCTTATGTTCAAGACGGTATGGTAAAAGCAATGACTGAAAATCCAAAAATGAGCAAAGCAGAGCAAGAACAACGTACGAAAGCCTTAGCTGCTGAATTCCAACAACAAGCATTCGCAAAATTAGTGAAAGAAGCAAAAGGCGAATAATATTTTGAACACCGTGTAGGAGGTTGTGAAAAAGCTGCTCTGCATCAAGCAGTAAGAACAATCAGATAAAAATAGCACTCCATATTTTTCATCTGATTGGGGTTAGTGCCGTAGATGCAAGCTTTTGAACACCGTTTAAGGAAGAGGTTGTGAGCCTGCCGTTTAACTCTGAGTCACAAGGAGCAATTTCAAAAAACAGCTTCTCATGTTTGTTGAATATTGTGACTTGTGACCGAGGAGTTGGCAGGAGAACACCGTTTATTCGAAAAAAGGAACTGCGACAAGACTTTTGTCACAGTTCCTTCTTTTTTTTGCTATGCTATACTAGATGTAAAAAATAGGAGAAATAAAATGAGGGAAATTTATTCTTTTGAATCAAAAATCTATGCTTCCGAAGTCGGCAAGGGCGGGGCATATATTATTTTTCCGTATGATATAAGAAAAGAATTCGGTGCTGGAAGAGTTAAAGTCCAAGCAACTTTTGACAATGTGCCGTACGAAGGCAGTATCGTGAATATGGGTGTGAAAAATCCAGATGGTTCAGTCTGCTACATCCTTGGACTACGAAAAGATATTCGTAAAAACATCGGTAAAGAAATCGGTGATATTGTAGCAGTTACAGTGAAGCAAAAATAAAAGAGGTTGTGACAAAAGACGTGTCACAACCTCTTGATAAACGGCGTTCAATCAGCTGTCCCTCGGTATTAGCTCAAAAACGGCAAAATATGAGAAGCTATTTTTCCATTTTTTTCTCTCATACTCAGGTCATAACGCTGATTTCACAACCTCTTCTTTCATAATGGTTTTTCACCATCTTTATAATAAACTGGTTCTTTGATATGGAAATCTATTTTTTCCAACCAATCTAAAATCTTGTAACCTAACTCTTCTGACATCGGAAAAGAGGCGTTGATTTGTGCATTGGAGATATGGTCAACATGGATACCGGAAGTGATCGTACAACTTCCCAGAACGGCAGTTTTGATGATCACAGCTATTTTTTCGGCTAAGACATCGTCTTTATGGAACCGACCATCGTGGCTAGGGAAACGTACAGTTTGCATCTCTGTATTACGAGAAAATGTAGTGACTGTTCCGATATGTGGTGTATCTCCGCCTGTTAAAGTAATCAATAAGTCTTTACCAATTACTTTAACAGCAGCTTGGATCGTGAAACCTAGTTTTGTTACTTCAACTATCGTTTCTTTTTCCATATTAATCACCTTGCCAACGTTTTGAATGCTCATTTACAATCCCAAATTGATCCAAAAGTTTCATTGTATGGTGATCAACAAGATCTTGGATCGTTTGAGGCTGATTATAAAAAGCAGGGATCGGTGGTATGATTTGCACACCTAGTCGTGCTAATTTAGTCAAGTTTTTCAAGTGAATGGCATTTAATGGCGTTTCACGAGGAACAATGACTAACTTTCGTTGCTCCTTCATTGTTACATCAGCAGCACGTGCAATCAGGTTGGCGCCTAAACCAACAGAGATACCTGCGACTGTTTTCATACTTGCCGGTACGATGATCATTCCATCGGTCAAAAATGATCCGCTGGCGACAGCAGCACCTAAATCTTTGTTTGAATAATGGTAATCAAACAGGCTTTCGAATTCATTTAGTGATAAGTCGGATTCCAGCTTTAAGTTCTGTTTTGCCCATGGACTGATGATTCCGTGTGTTTCTACCATCGGATATTCTTTTAGTTTCTTCACTAGGTTGATGGCATAAATGGTGCCTGAAGCGCCACTTACACCAATCACGATTTTTTTCTTCCGTTGTGCCAATTGTTCCATTTTCCGCACTCCTTTTTATGATGTCAAAACAGTTGCAGATCGTTCATTATTTCAAATATTTTTCCCAATCTTTTACTTCTTGGAATTTTGCACGTACAAAATGTTCTTTCATATCGAAAGGAACTGTACCGTCAAAGATAGTTTTTGCACTCATCCCACGGAAACGAATAGAGCCAGGATTATATTCTGGTAATTCTGATGGGTCCAATGGATGGTTCCTCATTCCTGGGATCACGATGATATCTTTATCTCCTTGGAAACGAGTGTTGAAAGTCCAAACTACATCGTTCATGTCGAAAATATCAACATCTTCATCGACTAAAATGACTGTCTTCAATTCTTTGAAGGCTGATAAAGCAAGAATAGCTGCTTGACGCTGAATACCTTCATCCGCTTTGTTTTCTTTACGGATTTGCATGATGGTCATCAATTTACCACCACCTGCAGGAGGATTGTAGACATTTACTACTTTTCCTGGAATAGCTTTATCGACCAAGGCAAGAATACTTGCTTCTGTAGGAATACCGGCCATAGATACGTGTTCTTCACTGGGACCAATCGTTGTTTGCATGATTGGATTGTCTTTTCGGTGAGTAACTGCTTTGACTTTCACTACTTGTACAGCTGGATTAGCATCCCCAGTATAGCCAGGAAATTCTGGCATTGCTTTTCCTGAGTTCGTGTTGATATCTTCTTGCATTGTTTCATTTGGCATGATTTCTGCTTCAATAATGAATTCAGCACGAGCAATACCCACTTCATCGACTGCTATACCATCAACGATTTGAATAGGTTCGTTACGCAAAGCTCCTGCACACCATAGTTCATTGTAGCCAAGTGGAGTGGTAGGTGGTTCGAAAGTCGTGCCAATGGCAATTGCTGGATCTAAACCAATATTGATAGTGATAGGCATTGGTTTATTCAAGGCTTCGAATTGTTTTTGGAAGTGACCAATGTGGCGTCCGCCAGGCATGATGTACATACCGATCGTATCTTTATCTTCTAGAACCATACGATGGATCGTTACATCGCTCATTGTTTTTTCTGGATCTGATCCTAAGACTACACCCATTGTGATGTATGGACCAGCATCTTCAGGAGTATTTGTAGGTGCAGGCAAAATGTTGCGAATATCGAAGTCTGCATCGGTAGATAGATGAACGACTTCTTGTGCTGGAGCGTCTGCTTTGTCTACTTTCACAGGTTTGATTGGATTTTCTACAGCGTCTTTCAAGAAACGACCAAGTGTTCGATAATCATGGTGCAAAATTTCACCTACACGTTTACGACTAGCCATTGTTCCGATGTTCACACGTGTGCCGGGGAAACCTTTGATATTGTTGAAAGTCATAGCTGGTCCTTCTTGAGTCGGACGTTTTACTGTACCGCCAGCACCGATATAACGGTAAACACCAGATAATTCTGCTTCAGGATCGATTTCAATATCTGTTTCGTGATATTGACCTGGAAGTGTTTTTAGTTCTTCGATGACTTTTCTTAAATCATACGGTTGATCTGTCATGAGAGATTCCTCCTTAGTTGTCTTTACCTATCTATAGTAAAAGGTGAAAAAGAGGAAAACAATTCAACTTGTTCGGTAAAGTATTCTACAATGGAATGGATGCGTTTTTTTGATAATAGAATAAACTATGATATACTTATCACTAAAAGAAAGCGTATACTTAAAATTAACAGAAGGAAAGTGAAAAAATGGAGGAGTCATTTCCTAAAGCAGTAAAAGTGGAAAATATAGCGAATATTTTGAAAGTTACATTTGAAAACGGAGAAGTAAAATACGTGAAATCTCATTGGACAGAAGAGATAACCGATGCCTTGCAATTTGGAAAAAAAGGAAGAGGAAAAAGAAAAAATCTTCTCGCACTTTCTCGTAATATGTGGATTGGGACTGAAGTAACGATTGAAGCAGATGGAACAGTATTCATAAATGGAAAAGACAGGTATACGCCAGAAGAGTTGTGGTACAAAGGAAAGAAAAGTATACCAGAATTATAAAAAATAATTAAAAAAAACAGCGCGAAACAAGGAACATATTACTTCCTCGTTTCTTGCTGTTTTCTACTATTTCAGCGCTCTTATGACTCAAATATAAATGTGGTTGTCACAACCTTATTCTGCACGCAAAGCGATAGCGGCGTCTTTTTTCGCTGCCATTCGTGCAGGAAGATGACCGCCAAGCATCGTCAATATAGTAGAGACGATCACTAGAATAATCGCATGGACAGGATTTAGTTGAGCAACATTTTTTAGATCCGTCATGTTGTATAAGATGCTATTGATAGGGAACGTAGCTAGCCATGCAATAAACACACCTAATATCCCAGAAGAAATACCTAAAATACACGTTTCTGCGTCAAATACGCGAGTGATGTCTTTTTTACGTGCACCTAAAGCTTTTAGTACACCGATTTCTTTTGTCCGTTCAATCACAGATGTATAAGTAATGATACTGATCATGATCATACTTGTTACTAAAGAGATCCCTGCAAAAGCAATAAGGACATAAGTGATAGCATCCATCAATCCGCCAGTCAGTTCAGTCATCGTTCCAGCTAAATCAGTATAAATGATTTTATCTTCATCTGATTTGCCTTTATTGTAATCATCTAGATAATCCAAGATCTTTTCTTTGTCTTCAAAATTGTTCGGATAAATCATGATACTTGAAGGCAAGCTGTCTCCACCTAAATAACTAAGCAATGTTTGTTTGGCATTTTCGTCAACTTTTTCAGTAGTTAAGACATTTACATCACTGTCTCTTTGAGCTTTGACGATTTCTGATTCTTTGTTTTCGTTGACGATTTGAGTCGTTAATTGATCGCTATAAGCGATTCCTGGAGATAAGAGATTCATTGTAGAAGAAGATTTCACGCGTAGGATCCCCGAGATCTTCAATTCATCAGAAGCATTCTGATACATCGCATTATAATCTGTATTAGGGATAAAATTCCCAGTTGGAAGTTTTGTATAGTAAGTATTGTTGTTTACTAATTTGAATGTTGTACCAACGATATCATCAAAATCAAGTTTTTCGTCTTCTTTCACATCAAATCCAAGATTCTTCAATGCGTTGATATTAGTATTATTATTGCCGTCTACGATCAGCACGACATCTGTTGCTGAGGCTGGATAACTTCCGGCAAGTAAAGAATAATTGTCTTTTAAAAAGTTTTCTTTGCTAGTGTCAAGCTGTGTAGGGAAACTTGACACTCCCACACCTGTCATTGTTGACATCGTACTAGATAAAGAAAGAGATTCCGTATCAGGATTTTGATTCGAGAAGCTGACAGGCTGTACTTTGCCATTTACATCACGTAAAAGATTGATTCCTGTAGTACGGGTAAATCCGATATTATTACTTAAGTTAGGATCGATGTCTGTTACGTAATCGACGTATGTTTGATCAATCTTATTCGTGTGCTGTGCTTTATCTTCTTCGCTGACTTTTGCAGTAATCGTTTTGCTGTCTGGATAATCCGCTTTGCTTGCACCCAATCCGGCATCGTCACGAGTCTGGTTAGTCGTTACCTTAGAAATAGTAATCGGAAATTTCGCCATCGTTTCAGCTTGCGTGTTATCGATTTGTTTTTGGAATCCAGAAGAAAGGGACAGAACGATCGCGATTCCGATGATCCCAATGCTGGAAGCAAAGGAGGTCAAGAAAGTACGTCCTTTTTTTGTTCGGATATTGTTGAAGGAAAGCTTCAACGCTGTCCAAAAACTCATCTTTGTTCTGCGTAAGTTAAATTGATCATCTTTTGGTCGTTCGATGTGAGGATGGGAATCTGTTAAGATCTTACCATCAGAAAATTCAATGATCCGATCTGCGTATTGATGGGCCAATTCAGGATTATGTGTGACCATGATCACTAATTTTTCTTTCGATAACTCTTGGATCAATTCCATGATCTGGATACTTGTTTCTGTATCTAACGCTCCGGTTGGTTCATCGCACAAAAGGATGTCTGGGTCATTGGCTAGTGCTCGAGCGATGGCCACTCGCTGCATTTGTCCACCAGATAACTGATTTGGCTTTTTATGCATATGATCTGTCAAGCCGACCCGGTGCAATGCATCTTCTGCCCGTTTTCGTTTTTCGTCTTTAGAAACACCACTTAATGTCATCCCAAGCTCAACGTTTTCAATAATGCCTAGATGACCAATCAAGTTGTAACTTTGAAAAATGAAACCGATAGAGTTGTTTCGGTAGGCATCCCAGTCACTGTCCTTAAAGTCTTTAGTAGACTTTCCATTGATCACCATATCACCGGAATCATAATTATCTAGTCCACCAATCACATTCAGCATAGTCGTTTTACCAGAACCACTAGGACCTAAAATCGCTACGAATTCTTTTTGTCTGAAAGCGACAGACACACCATCCAATGCTTTGGTGGTGGTTTCGCCGACTTTATAATATTTTTTTATATCTTTTAATTGAAGCATAATCACCCTTCTCCCGTATTGAAATATTCGGTATACTAATAAGTATATCAGAACAATGATCGTAGTATACGAAATAAATGTTAACTGAAGATGAACTACAAGAAAAAATCTAGAAATTTTTCAAAAAACAGAGGGAGATCAATGAATCGTATTTTAGTAGTAGAAGATGATCCGCAATTACAGTTGCTTTACCGTTCTGTGTTGGAACGAGCGGGCTTTTCAGTCATCACCGCACTGAATGGAGAGGATGCGCTGAAAAAACTAGAAGCGACACATATAGAATTGATCATTACAGATGTCATGATGCCTGAAATGGATGGCTATGACTTGGTAGGATCATTACGTAACGCCAGATTCGACATGCCAGTTCTGATGATTACAGCAAAGGCTGATTTCGAGGACAAGAAACGTGGATTCAAATTAGGTGCAGATGATTATATGACAAAACCCATCGATGTCAATGAAATGATCCTGCGTGTGGAAGCATTGCTTCGACGTTCAAAAATCAATTACAGCAGTATCTTGACGATTGGGGCAAACAAAATTAGAGCTGGATACTTATACAGTGGTACAAAATCAGCATTCTTTTATTCTGCCTCAAAAAGAATTTCTGCTTCTGTATAAATTACTGTCTTATCCAAACAAGATTTTCACTCGCCAGCAGTTGATGGACGATATTTGGGGATTAGACACGAATACAGAAGAACGAACGATCGATGTACATATCAAACGTTTAAGGACCCGTTTTGAAAAGACAGAAGATTTTCAAATCATCACAGTACGGGGACTAGGCTATAAGGCGGTTATTTAAAGATGAAAAAGAAGCTATTTTCACAATTATGGATCTATTTTGCTAGTATCGTATTTATTTCGATCTTAGTAACACTGCTGTGTTTTCTTGGTTTTATTTTCTTATTGTCTCGACATTCTATCTCGCCTGCTGAATCGGCTGGAAAACCAACGTTATACCCGTTATTCGTCTTTGCGGGGTTCAGTATGGTCGTGGGTACAGGAATATCGATTTTTGTTGGGCGGCGTATCCTGCATCCAATCAGTGCGCTAGGGACAAATATGAGTCTGGTAGCAACGGGAGATTTTTCGATTCGAATGGATGAACAGCAGAAAGTAGCAGAAGTACAGCAACTGTATAAAGATTTCAACGTTATGGTCCAAGAACTCAATAGTATCGAGACACTGAGGAATGACTTTGTGTCCAGTGTATCCCATGAATTCAAAACACCACTAGCAACAATCCAAGGATATGTTCAATTGTTACAAGCCCCAAATCTTTCTGACGAAGAACGCCAAATATTTTTATATCGGGTCATCGAAAGTATCACGCAGCTTTCACAATTAACAGAGAACATTTTAAAATTGAACAAACTGGAAAACCAGCGTATCCAACTGGAAAAGAAAGAGTATCGATTAGATGAACAAATCAGAGAAGTAATCGTTTTTTTGCAGCCTAAATGGGAAAAAGAACAGCTAGAATTGGATATCGAACTTGCTGCAGTAAACTATACAGGTAATGAAAAGTTTTTGTACCAAGTGTGGCTGAATATCATGGATAACGCCATAAAGTACAATCAAGTCAATGGAAAGATTCATATCAAACTATTTGAGACAGCCACAGAGATTGTACTGGAAGTGACTGATTCAGGTGTAGGAATGAATGAAGAGACCAAAGATCGAATGTTTGAAAAATTTTATCAAGGAGATACAAGTCGTCAAATTTCTGGGAATGGGCTAGGACTTTCACTGGTCAAAAAAATTCTAGAACTGCATGATGGACGTATTGATTATAGCAGTATCGAAGGAGTAGGAACGACAGCAATGATACGGTTAAGTAAACAATAGGAAAAAGAATAAAACCCCTAAAAATTCTATCGAAGGTTTTTAGGGGTTTTTAGTCGTTTTTTGTGATTAGGGAAATGTTCTTACGGTTCTTTTGGCATAAAAATCGCTGCTTTCCTATTGAACTACGAGAAATGTTAGAGGTGTTATTGAAACAAGGATATGATGCAAGAAAGAGAGCGAAAGTCATGAGTCGCTCTCTTTTTGGATGGATAGATAGACAGAAAATGAAGGGCTTAGTTCTCTTCTTGTCTCAAATACTCCCAAAATGTGTCTGAAGCCAAAGAATGTTCACCGATTTTACGCGTAAATGCGAGATAACTTTCTTTTGTTGGAGAGATGGAGAGGATCACAGTATTTTCTTTTAACAGATTTTTGACTGTTTTTTCCATAACAATAGCAATCCCCATGTCATTTGCAATCATATTGATGATCAAGTCGATTCTTGCTCCTTTATAAGAGATTTTTGGTTCAAATCCAGCTTTGCGACACAGATCTAGTGCAGGTTGATACAAGTTCGTAGTGGGGCCAAGGAGCAAAAAGTTCTCCTTTTTCAGTTCGCTTAGATCCAATTTCTTTTTACTAGCTAAAGGATGATTTTTAGGTAGAACTGCTACAAAATCGTCTGTTTCAGTAGGCAACCACTCAATCGAACTCGGCGGGGCCTGGAAACTTCTAGCAAAGTGGATCGTGTCACTATGTTCATTGGCGTCATTGTAAGTTAATTCGACACTTTCCACTTCTTTCAACTGGACTGTAAATTCAGGATGGCGTTTCAAAAAGTCGGTGATTTTGGAAAAACCTTTATAATTGATCATTGTCGGTATCGTTAAGATATTTAATGAAAGATTGTTGTCTTTCGTATAGGTTTCAAGCACTTCTTGCATAGCATGGTATTGTTCTACGACATTTTTTACATATGGGAGCAATAAGCTTCCAGCTTCGGTCAATTCGATTTTTCTATGGGCGCGTTCGAATAATTTGACGTCTAATTCTGTTTCTAACGAAAGAATCTGTTTAGAAATATTTCCTTGGGTGGTGAATTGTCGATCAGCAGTTTTGGTGAAATTCATTGTTTCGGCTAAATCAAGAAAAACTTCGAATTTATGGATATCCATCATATTCCTCCTACTTATTCCAATAAAGAATACTTTAACACAAAAAATGAATTGGTGTAATCTTCTCTGTCTGTTACAATCTTTCTTGCAGCGAAAGCAATAATTACAGAAATTTTTCTGATTTTTTTCGCTTCGTAGAAAAAGAGAGGAGTTTTTTGATGCCAACTGGAGTTTTGATCAATGTAGGTTCCGTTTTGCTTGGCGGACTAATTGGCGGATTAGTAGGAAATAAATTAAGTGAACATTTTAAAGCACAGCTGACGATGGTTTTTGGTGTGTGTTCGATGGGGATGGGAATCTATTCCATTGCGCCGATGAAAAATATGCCGGCTGTTATTTTTGCTTTAGTGATAGGAACAGCGATTGGTCTGATTGTTCATTTAGGTAATGGGATAAATAAGGGGGCTGCGCTGATGCAAGTACCTATTTCTAAAATCTTCCCTAGTGAAAAGCTTGGTATGACCCACGATGAATTTATCAGTACATTAGTGACGGTCATTGTTCTATTTTGTGCAAGTGGTACGGGGATCTATGGAAGTTTAGATTCTGGGATGACAGGAGACAGTACGATTTTGATTTCTAAATCTGTCCTTGATTTTTTCACAGCAGCTATTTTTGCGTGTAATTTAGGGTATGTCGTTTCTGTGATAGCAATTCCCCAATTCATTATTTTTTATATTTTGTTCTTATTGGCAAAATTTATTTATCCATTGACTACACCAGACATGATCTTAGATTTTAAAGCTTGCGGCGGATTCTTGATGGTCGCTACCGGTTTTAGAATGATCAACGTGAAAATGTTCCCAGTAGCTGACATGATACCTGCAATGATCGTTATCATGCCACTAAGCTGGATGTGGACAAATTGGATTATGCCACTGTTATAATAAAAATCAAAGAGAAGCCATTTTTTGCTGACTAAAAAGGATCAAATCTTTTAGTCAGTTTTTTTGTATTTGACAAACTAATTTTGAAACTATATTATATGTTGTATAATATAGATTGAAATAAAATATTACACTTGAGAATAGAAGGTGACGTAATGCACATCCAGATTCCAACTGTTCTTCTTGATGGTACTGTGCTAGCAGCATTAAGCAAGGAAGATATGTATGGGTATGCCTTAACAAAAATCGTACAAGAAAGTCTCTCTGTCAGTGAATCTACACTATATCCGGTTTTGAGAAGATTGAAAAAAGAAGGATATCTTGAGACCTATGATGAACCTTTTGAAGGCAGAAACCGTCGATATTACTCGTTGACACCAATGGGAAGTCGTCATTTAGAAGAAATTATTGATGAATGGATTGTTTTTCGAGATTCTTTAGACCGGTTATTGGAGGAGAGCACAAATGAATGAATATTTGAATGAAGTTGTGGATCATCTTCAAGAAATTCCTGAAGACGATCGTTTTGATTTGATCCAGTATTATGAGGAATATTTTTTAGATTCTGGAAAAACATTAGATCAGATCATTGATGAATATGGTACACCAAAGCAGTTTGCCTTAAAATTAAAAATCAGTTACTTTTCAGAAGAAGAACAAGCAGAAAACGAGTTAGTGAAAAATCCAAAAAGACAAATTCGCCTGATTTGGTTAATCATTATCGGTTTATTTGCTTCTCCTGTCCTCATTCCACTAGCACTGGGGTTTATATTGGTTATTGGGGGACTATTGGTTGCTTTACTAGCGCTCATTTTTAGTATCTATGTTTTATGTATCAGTATCTTAGGTGTTGGCCTATTCATGATCATATCAGGAATAAGTGTGTTTGGACAATCGATTCTGAGTGGATTATTCTTTATCGGTGTCGGTCTGTTCGCCACAGGAAGCGCAGTATTTATTTCGCCACTGTTGCTGAAAGGAACAAAAGGGCTTTTTTATGTCATGATGAACTTTGTTAAATGGATGGGACGACGTTTTATTACAAAAAGAGATCTGCATTCAGCGGGCGTTTGAAGGAGGACACATAAATTGAGATTGAAACATTTTTTGATTACCGGTATTGGTCTGATGC
The DNA here is from genome assembly GCF_030910025.2 of Enterococcus sp. SB12. Lineage (NCBI taxonomy): Bacteria > Bacillati > Bacillota > Bacilli > Lactobacillales > Enterococcaceae > Enterococcus > Enterococcus sp. SB12. The sequence goes on from NZ_CP175675.1 coordinate 395,329, forward strand.
TTACTGGTGGCCTCCTAGCAGGTGCAACTTATACATTAGGCGCTCAAAAGAGTCTGACTTGGGATAATGGTCCTCGGTTGATCGATATGGTTACTGAGACAAAAAAAATCAAGGATGCAAACAAAATCGTCATCCATGCAGAAAATCAAACAGTTTCGGTCATACGCGGATTGGATTTTGAGATAAAAACGACTTATGATAAGACAGAAAAGCCAGAAATAAAGGAGAAAAATGGCGTGTTGACTGTGAATGCAGTCAAAAAATCAACAGGTGCAATCATTAGTTTAGAAGACACAAGTGCACAAATCACTATTGTTGTCCCTGCAGATCATGAATTATCTGAATTGACAATCGAAGGGAATAATAGTGCAATTGATATCAACGAAGTATCAATCAAAAAAGTGAATACTAAGACACATGATGGCTGGGTATCGTTCAATGAATTTACAGGAGGAACAATAACTGCGAAAGATGAATTAGGCTCACTTCGACTAGATGAGGCCAATGTGGATAACTTGATCGTCACAGGTGAAAACAGCAACTTCCATCTAGAAGACAGTTTGATCAGCAAAGAAGGAAAAGTCATCCTAAACGGTGGTAATTTATCTTTGCATGAGATGGAAAACAGTGGCTATACTATCCAAACGTCTGGTGAATCTTATATTGAAAAAGACTACCAGCCAATAACAAATACTTTGTTAGAACAAGGACAGAAAAAGCTAAAGATCACTGCTAAAGACACATCGATCAATATTACGACGGATCAAGAGGACAATGAAACAGATTGATCCTGTACTCAACTGGATATTTTAAGAAAAAACAGCAAAGATCCTTCCAATCTTTGCTGTTTTTCATCGCTTAACGCACATAACTATAGTAAAATAAGAAAGAAAATATCTAAAAAGAAAACAGGGTGAAAGAGTATATGAAGGTAGAAGAAGGTCAAAGAGAAAAGTTAAAGACAGAAATGGAAAGATTACATACTTATATCACTCAACTAAGCCAAACCTTCTATGATCCAGACAAAGAAAAAGTGATGGTTAATTACCCGAACAATTCAGAAGGTCGCCAATTAGAGCAAGTGTACCATGAAGTTTTCAAACATTTATTGACGGTGAAGAAAGAGCTGGATTATTATTCTTTACCGATTATCGATACAGGAATATTGAAGTATGATGGGAAGAAGGAACGATTTATCTTTAAATCTGTTCGGGAAGATTTGCCTCTTTCAGCAGGGATGGATCTAGAGGTCTTGGTAGAAGACTATTTTACAGAAGAAAAGCACTGGGTTCGAACAAAATTGGATTATTTACCGCAGGCAGCCGGAGGGACACAGGCAAGCGGTTGGTACATCACTGAAGACAAAGAGTTAGAACTAGAAGGTGTAATGGCGCGTATTCGAAAAAAAAATTAAAAAAGTAACATTAGATATTTATTGAAGGATAAAGGAGCGCAGGAAGTAGTATGAGAGAAAAAAGAGCATTTTATATCAATGGTTATGCAGGGATTGTCGGATTGGTCGTATTAGCTTTAGTTGGATTGTTTTTCTTCTATTTAGGCATGTGGCAAGCGAAAGTTTGGGCACTTTTTTTAAGTATTTTTCTTTGGTTGATCACGTTATTGTTGTTAAGTTCGGCAACTGTAGTCAGTCCTAATCAAGCAAAAGTAATTTTGTTTTTTGGACAATATTTAGGTACGATTCGAGAAAATGGCTTTTTCCTTACGATACCTTTGGCACAAAAAATGACTGTTTCGTTGAAAGTTCGGAATTTCAATAGTTCTGTTTTAAAAGTCAATGATTTGGATGGAAACCCCATCGAAATCTCAGCAGTAGTAGTCTTTAAAGTCGTTGATACAGCAAAGGCATTATTCGATGTAGCGTATTATCAAGATTTTGTAGAAATCCAAAGTGAGACAGCCATTCGGCATATCGCTAGCCAATACCCGTATGATACATTCAATGAGAATGATTTGACGCTTCGAGGAAACACGACGGCAGTGTCTGACGAGTTGCAAAAAGAGCTGCAAGAGCGTTTAGCAGTAGCAGGTGTCGAAGTAATCGAAACACGCTTGAACCATTTAGCCTATGCAACAGAAATCGCTAGTGCCATGCTCCAACGTCAACAAGCAAAAGCCATTTTGTCTGCTCGACAAACCATTGTTGAAGGAGCTGTCACGATCACTAAAATGGCCTTAGAGCAAATCGAAGATGGACAAGAAATCAATTTCACCGATGATCGGAAAGTCCAATTGATCAATAATTTACTTGTCTCAATCATTACAGACAAAGGAACGCAACCTGTTATCAATACAGGCGACATGAAAGACCGTAAGTGACATACTTTTTGTAAGATAGGAAGAAGGAGTTTAGGACGGATTATTGTCTTGAACTCTTTTTTTAGTTGTTTTAAAGAAAATGACAAAATTGAAAGAAGAATGATAGTTGATTCGAAGGCAGAATTGTTCGCTTTTTTCTATAATCAGTATATAAAGTAAGAGAGAAGGGGAAAAAGTGAAAAAACTTCTGATCGGTCTACTTGTTTTCATCGTTGTGGTACTTGCAGGGGTGAAAATCGCAGATTACGTAGTTATGGGTGGAGAAGAATACTATGTACAAATTACGACAGATGGTACAAAAACAGTTTCAAAATCAGACTCTGGACAAGAAACAGTCAACTATAGATATATCCTGCCTGGCTATACGAAAGAGGGTAAGGAAAAAGAACTGGACTTCAAGGGACAATTGACTCGACCGCTTCGTAAAGGAGCATATTTAAAAATCACCTGGAACAAAAATAAAGGTGTCACTTCGTATGAAGAAGTCGAAAAAAAAGACGTGCCGAAAACAGCACTGGAAAAACTAATTAAAGGGTAGGGAAAGAAATGAACAAAATAGTCGAAGTACAGAATGTAACAAAAGTATACGGAAAAAACAATGAGAAAAAGACGCAAGCATTAAGCGGCATCAGCTTCGATGTAGAAAAAGGCGAATTTATTGGGATCATGGGCGCTTCTGGTTCTGGTAAATCGACACTTTTGAATATTTTATCCACATTAGATAAACCAACAGATGGGCATATCCGAATCAATCAAAAAGATGTGACTACATTAAAAGGAAATCAACTAGCAGATTTTCGTGCGAATGAGATTGGCTTTATTTTCCAAGACTTTAATTTTATGATTTGTCAAATTAAGCTAGAATAAAATGCTTCTTGTACATAGCTCAAAAATATTTCGATTGGTGTTCTGTAATTCAATGATTTTCTTGGAATATGATTACGTTGATTGCTGACACTGGAAATAAATGTCTGATTCACTTCTCTAAAATCCATTGATTTCGGCAGTCCATTACGACGCAGAATCCCGTTAGAATTCTCGTTTAATGGGCGTTGAGAAGGTGTTCCAGGGTCCGCAAAATATATATCAATATTATGTTGGTTACTAATGGCTTTCCAGTTAGAAAATTCTTTTCCACAGTCAAACGTAATAGATTTAAAGAAGTTTTTAGGGAAGCGAGAAAACCATTGATTAAGGGCAGTTTCAATATCTAATGCCTTACGGCCGTTGGGTTTAATCGTGATAATGACTTTAGATAACCTTTCAACTAAAGTAATGACGGCACTTTTATGATGAATGCCAACGATCGTATCACCTTCAAGGTGACCAAACTCAGAATTGAAATCAGGATAATTATCAGGTCGATCATGGATTGAGCGCTGATACTGTTGTTTTCCCCGTTTTTCCTGATGGCCATTGGGTTTTCTTTTACCTTTCATCGGTAGTGTGTCAATATCAAATATTCCTTTAGAAAATAAACGATAAAGTGTTCTCATACCGCATGAAACAGGCCTTTCTTTTCGCCCGATAATGACGTCAGGCGTCCAACCAAGAGTGACTTTCTCTTTAATGTAATCTACTTCATGAGCAGGTAATTGAATGACTTTTCTCCCACATTTTTTCTTATTTTCTTTATACTGGTGCCAATAATCAAGAGCAGTCTTGCCTTGCTTGAACTTATTGACTACATTATAAATAGTTTGTATAGCACGTCCCATTCGGTTAGCGATTTCAACCGGCTTATTATGTTGAAGATAATATGATTCTATCATTGTCAGTTCGTCTATGGTAAGATGTTTGTAGGTCATTTATGGTTACACTCCTTTGTTTTCTTTCGTCGGAAATACAATTTGAGTGTACCATAAATGCCTTTTTATTTTTCTAACTTAATTTTACAATTCGCGTTTATTAGAAAGCTTGACAGCACAAGAAAATATCGCTGTTCCTCTTTCTTTACAAGGCGTCAGACCAAAAGAAATCAAGCAACGTGTCCAAAAAATTGCAGAACGTTTATCCATCTCTCATATTTTGGAAAGCTATCCTTCTGAGATTTCCGGTGGACAAAAACAACGGGTCGCCGCCGCACGTGCATTGATCACACAACCAACGATTCTATTAGGGGATGAGCCTACAGGTGCGCTGGATTCCAAAAGTGCCCGGGATCTTTTAGATACGATGGACGAATTGAATACAAAAGATCATGTATCGATTCTTCTTGTGACGCATGATCCGTTTTCTGCAAGTTATTGCCAACGTATTTTATTCATCAAGGATGGCGGTATCCATCAAGAAGTGAAACGTGGAGATCAAAGCCGTGATTCCTTCTATCGAGAAATACTATCTATTCTTGGAAACTTGGAACAGTAGGGGGAGATTGACTATGCTTTGGAAATTATCACTTACTGGGATCAAGAGCCGTTTAAGAGACTACCTGGTGTTATTCTCAGGATTAGTTATGGCATCTGCTATTTTTTACATGTTTGAATCAATGGCAAGCAACGAAGCTTTTTTGAAAAGTAATACGATCGTTGCGGCTACAGTTATCATTTTCCGATTCGGTTCTGTTTTACTAGGGATCATCACATTCGTTTATATTTTATATGCAAATTCCTTTTTGATGACGATGCGGCAAAAAGACTATGCAATGTTTATGATGCTAGGAGCAAAAGGCAGAAAAATCGCACAGATGATTTTTTCTGAAACATTCTTAGTAGGGATCGCAGCTACTTTAGTGGGTTCAGCTGTCGGTGTAGGATTGACAAGTATCGTCCACCGATTATTAGTGGATCAGTTAGATCTCAATATTTCGCATTTTACACCTTTTAGTATTCACGGGTTGTTGATCACTGTTTTGTTTTTTGCTGTTTTGTTTTTATTAGCTGCTGTTGTCAATGCTTTTTCGATTGTCAAAAAACCGATATTAGCATTGATTCGTGCGGATCAGACACCAACAAGAATCAAGCAGCATAAATTCTTGTTTTTCCTTGAAGTAGTACTGGGGATTGCTTTTCTAGGCTGCGGTTACTATATGATGAAACACGTGGGGACCTATCAAGTCTTTGGTATAGGGGTAGCCTTAGTTACGATCGTATTAGGAACTTATTTCATTTTCCATTCTGTGATCGTTTTCTTTTTATCATTACTAAAGAAATCAGAACAGATTTCATTGAAAAAATTGAACAATTTCACATTGTCACAGTTAAACTTTCGTATTCGTGAATATACACAAATGCTCTCAATGGTCGCTATGCTGTTTGCCTTGGCACTGGGCGCTTTGACGGTAGGATTAGGTTTTAAAAATGAAATTGCAGACTTGACAGAAAACAATTCTGGATATGATCTAGTGATGAATAATCCTCGGGCAGAAGATCAGCAAAAAATCAAAGAACTTTCACCAACACTTTCTGCTTCTTATACTCAAAAAGAAGATGCGGGAACGATTTACTATAATGCAAGTGAATTTGCGGCTCAACCATTGATCATGATAAAACATGAAGATGGAACACCGCCGAAGATCACGAAAGAAAAAGTTCCTGCTGAAAAAATGAATGAACTGACTGTACAAGAGGAACTTCGAAGCTATGAATTGCCGGAACAGCAAGAAAAAGAAATCAAGGTAGTCAGTCAATCAGAATTTGATCAACTGAACTTGCCACAATCCACTTTACAGCTAGTTCAGGTAAAAGACTTCCAAGCAAACCTGAAACCAATCGAAACACTTGTTGCTCAAAATAAAATGAACAATCCATCTTTGCAAAAAGTAGAGTACAGCAACCAGAAATATGAAATGTATGAAGTGTATAATGGTCTATTCTCTGGTTTTGAATTTATGGGATTCTTCCTAGGTTTAGCTTTCTTGACCATGCTTGCTAGCTGTTTGATGTTCAAGATCTTGTCAGGAAGCAAGAGTGACATTGCTCGTTATGAAATGCTTGAAAAGATAGGAACACGACGCGGGTTGCTTAAACAATCGATCCGTAGAGAAGTAGGCGTGTTATTCTTAGCACCAGGAATCTTAGGTGTAGTCCATGTCTTATTCGGATTACAAATGTTTGGTCTATTCATGCAAAATCCATACAAAGATATTTGGGTTCCGTTTACGATCTTCTTCGTATTGTATTTCATCTACTATGTACTGACGACATGGTTATATACTGGAATCGTATTGAAAAAGAGATTGTGAAAAAGCTGTCCTGCATCAAGTAATAAGAACAGCCAAGCAAAAATAGCTCCTCATATTTTTCGTTTGGTTGGGCTTATTACCGCAGATGCAAGCTTTTGAACACCGTTTGTTCGGAAAAAGAGGTTGTGACAATATTTTTGTCACAACCTTTTTTTCACGGTCTTTTATTAAAATATAGTAAATTTTTTCTCGTTACTCACGGAATAAGCTGTTAAGAAAACGGTTTCCATGTATACTGGAATCAGTGCAAATGAAAGAAAAGAGGGTGCAAGGAACATGGAAATCAATGAACAAAATTTTGGCGAAAACTATCACTTGATTACGATCACGAATCAAAATGGGACATCTTTGTCTGTCAGTGATCTTGGGGCACGGGTTGTTCATTTTCAAACAATAATCGATAATGAAAAATGAGAGTTGATCTTAGGTTTTGATGAAGCAAAAGAATATCTAGAAAAAGACCCTTATATCGGTGCTTCAATCGGACGTATGGCTGGACGGATTACGAATGGCACATTCAAATTAGATGATGAAACGTTCGAAGTAAAAACAGACCCGGACACTGGTCATTGTTTACATGGTGGTGCACCTAGCTTTGAAGCCAAGCAGTGGCATTATACAGTCATCAATGGTGAAAACGAAGCATCGGTCATTTTCTATCAGACTAGCCCAGATATGGAAAACGGATTTCCTGGAACTTTAGATGTAGAAGTACGGTATACGCTGACGAACGATGATACATGGCGAGTGACGGTCCAAGGGATCAGTGACCGCAAAACAGTATTCAATCCTACAAATCATGTCTATTTCAATTTAACCGGTGATCCAGCACAGTCAATCGACGAACATATACTTTGGTTGAATAGCCGATTATTTGCTACGCTCAATAAAGATACAACGCCTACAGGAGAAGTAGTTTCAGTAAGTGGCACAGCATTTGACTTCCAACGTCCTAAAAAATTAGGTGAGGTCTTTGCCAGTGATTTTCGCCAATCAATGATAGTGGGCGGTATCGATCATCCATTTTTGTTGAAAAAACAATCTGGTTTACTAAATGCTGCGGAATTGACAAGCCCAGATGAAAAAGTATCGATCCAAGTAAAAACAGATGCTTCAGGAATCGTGATTTTTACAGCAAATTTTGGAGAAGATGGACCGGAAATGCGCGGGAATAAATTAGTAAATCATGGCGGTATCACATTTGAGACTCAAGAACTGCCAGGAGCGGAGCGACTTGAAAGTTTTGGAGATGTCACTCTGGAACCTAACCAAGTACGCGAGTTTGTAACGGAATACAAAATAAATATAAAGAAATAGAATAAATTAAAAAGGGAGTGTGACAGTGTCACATCCCCTTTTTAATTTATTCTATTTCTTTAAAGGCAGATCAAGCCAGAATGATTTGTCTAAACTTAACAAGGTTAGTACAGGAACAGTTGCAGCTTTAACTGTACGAGTAGTTGTTTCTGGTATCTGTCTTGCCGTAAAATTGTTCCACAAATCCCAGATTGAAGCGACACGGAAGATGGAAGAAGCGTTGTTGACGCGTTTTATCGTTGAAAATTCTAATCCTGTGATTGGCACGCCATCTGTTGTCCATTTGATTGGCACATCGAATCGCTTAGACATATTGAGGATTTCAGCGTTTGCTTCTTCAGTTGTTGCTGCTTCTTTTTTCGGTTCATCATATTTTGTCAGGTCGTACGCTTCGATGATCGCGTTCAATTTTTGTGAATATTGGCGATCTGTAGCATAACTTCCTTCCAAATATTTGGTTGCTTCTTTGTAGTCTTTTGTTTCCGACTTCCAAGTTGGTTTGTAGAAATCAGGATTGCCAGTCAGTCCATTTTTGATCAAGTCGGCATAGTCTTTCAAACTTTCCTTGTAAGAAGGATATTTACGGAATTGTGCGCGGATTTGGTAGCTTTGTCCGGAACTATCTTGTTCAAGTGTATTGAAGGTCACGCTGCTTCCATTATATGATCCTTTGATACCAAAAAGGTTATGATTTGGTTCGCTTGATAATAAGCTGTTTCCAGATCCACTTTCAAGGATAGCTTGAGCCATCATGACTGATGCGTAGATTCCTTCTTTTTGCCCGATTTCCTGTGCATCATCTGCAATCTTTTTCAAGAACTGATCAGTTGTTTGGTTTTGACTGAAATGGAACGAGCCATCTAATCCATCTAAAATAGATGAACCAGTTAGCGAGCCTGAAGCAGCAGGTAAACCTGCTAAGTTTACTCGGACAGCAAAATCAGGCGTGAAATCTGAAATAGAAGTTACTCGAACTTTATCTCCTGGTTGGGGCGCATGGATAAATTGTCCGTTCCCAATATAGATACCTACATGGTGAGTAACACCGGAAGAAGGTCCCCAGAAGACGAGATCGCCAGGTTGGGCCTGACTTACTGGAATCTGCGTACCTGCATATTGCTGTTCGCCTGTCCAGCCACCGATATAATGACCGGTTGCTTTCATATATACGTAATAAGTCAAACCAGAACAGTCAAAAGTATTTGGACCTTTTGCTCCCCATACATATGGTTTTCCAAGATGCTCGAATGCTTCTCGAACGATTGCTTGTTGGACATTCGTTGTATTTGTAGGCAATACAGCATCAATTGGTGATTTTACAACAAAATCAGAAGAAGCAGAAGATGGATTCTCTATACCGCTTTGATTTGCTGTATTTGGACGAGATGAAGCATTGTTCGTTCCGCCATTCGATGAACCATTGTTTGGATGGTTTGGTTCTCTCTGAGTATTTCCATTGTTATTCGATCCAGATGGGTTTGTTTGATTCGAAGAATTCCCGTTGTTCGAATTATTGTTATTATTGTTTGAATTATTTGAACCATTATTATTGTTGTTATTGTTGTTATTACCCACATCTGGTTTGTTTGGCGTTTCCGGATCTGGTGTACTAGGGACTTCTTCACTAGGATCAGTTGGTTTCTCTGTTGAAGTATCCGGTACAGGTTCAAATTCTGCAGTAATAGATAAATTGTTCGTACCTACTGTAAAGGTCTTTGCATCATAATTTACTTCTTTGGCACCATTAACAGCGACTGAAGCAATTTGTTCACCTTCAGCTGGCGTAATAGTGTAAGTTACCTTCGTTTCCGCTGATAAACCTTCTACCGTTCCACTTTCCGTAATATCCAAAGGTTGCTGTTCAGGGGAATCCGCTGTCGAAGCAGTCAGTTGGATCTTACCAATCAAAGAAGGAGCAATTGTAAGGGAATATGTCTCGGCTGGCTTTTCATTTTCTGATGGATCAGCCGGATCAATTTCAGTTGGCTCGGTCGATCCTGTTGTTGAGTTAGTTGTTCCAGTTGGGTCTTCTGTAAAAGAATCCGTTGTTTCACTAGTAGCTGAGCTGGATGTAGTCGTATCTGTTGTGACTGTTTGACCAGCTGTTTGATTATCTACGGCAAATACGGTATTGGTCGACAAAACAGACGGAGCAATCAGCCAAGTAGCAGCTAGCAAACGTATCGTTTTTTTATTTTTCATAATAAACTAGTCCTTTTCCTTTCATTGATTTTCTGTCTTATTCAGCATTCATTAGACATTTTTTGGAACAGATAATCGTGTCGAAAAGCTTTTTCTTTTCATAAATCTGTCTGTGTATTCTAAATAAAACAATTTGTAAATAAGCAACGAGCATTCATTCGTTTTTCTTTGACGTTCATTTTATTGCATAGACCACCTTTGTTTGGGGATAAAAATGGTTATGCATATGTAAATTATACCAAAGTTTGGAAAGTATCACAAAAATTTATAAAAATAATGATCCTAAAAAGAAAAAGACTGAAATATGTGATAAACATCTCATACTTCAGTCTTTTTCATTAACTATTCATAAGACATTAGGTCTTCATCAAACTCGCTAACAAGAGTAGTGATCATTGCTACGACTAGACTAACAGCCAGTCCTGCTAAGTACCAGAAAAAAGTACCGGAAATGAATGCAGGCAATGTGGTCAGACTACCAAATACAAAAGCGATCGCTTTCACTTGGGCAAATCCCATTACAGCTCCACCAACAGCTGCACCAATGCAAGCAGCAACAAATGGTTTTTTCAATGGGATCGCAATTCCGTAAACAGTTGGTTCGGTCACTCCCGCAAGTAAAATCGAAACAAAAGCAGAACCGGAGATCGAACGGGTTTTTGAACGTTTACTTCGCAGAAATACACCTAAAGCTGCACCAGCCATTCCAAAATTGGCTGCTCCTGTCAACGGAACGATTCGGTCGAACCCATAAGCAGAGATATTACTGATCATGACAGGGTTTACAGCCCATTGGATACCAAATATTACCAAAATATTCCAACCACCAGCGATGATTGCGCCACTGATCGGTCCGTTAATATCCATCATCCAAGTAATTGCGGCAGCTAAACCTTCGCCAAGGTAAACACCCGCAGGCCCGAATACCATTAACGTCAAAGGAACCGTGATAACTAATGAAAGTAAAGGTACAAATACTAATTGCATATTTTCGCGAATATATTTTTTGAGGAATTTTTCAACAAAAGAATAAAAGAAAATACCTAAAATCGCCGGCATGACAGTAGACGTATACTGCATCAGTACTACAGGAATCCCCAGAAAATCAGTAGCTGCTTTGCCACTGTCTGAAAGTGAAGAGGTCAGATTCGGTTCAATCAGTGCTGCAGCAATGACAGCCGCAATATATCCATTCACTTTAAACGTTTTGGCAGCAGAAAAAGCAAGAAAGATTGGCAGAAAATAAAAGACGGCATTCGACGCAGCAGACAAAATATGATAAGTTCCGCTTGTTTCACTAAGCCAGCCAATCGTAGTCGCTAAAACAACCAGACCTTTTAATATACCAGAACCGGCAAACAGCGGAATGATCGGCGTAAAGATTTCCGATATCAAACCAAATAGTTTTTCGATCGGATTTAGCTTTTCTTTCGGAGCTGAATGATCGATTTGACGCGTCAATTCCTTGTAAGCAGGAGCCAATCCCTGATCCATGATTATTTCTGCATATCTATCGAGTAAAATGAAATACTTAATGGAAGGGATTTGCTGTTTTAATTTTTCTGCATTGGCTACTGGCTGTTTTTTCAATTTGATACGAAGCCGAGTCGCACATGGAAGGACAGAATCAATATTGTCTTTTCCTCCCAACTGTTCAATCAGCATATGAATCTGCTCGGACAGTACCATCTGTTCAGGATTCATTGTCGTTTCCATTAGAAGACCACTCCACTCACTAATATAATATTGGCGTAAGATGTCATTTCGCCTGTACGAATAAATGCATGACAGTTATTCAACTCTTTTTTCATTTCTTCATGTGGGATAAAGCTAATCGGTGTATCTGGTAACAATAATTTGATTTTTTCCAATATTTCCGGGTTCATTGTCTTTATTTCTTCCGCCAATTCAATCGATTGTACCTCGAGTTCTTCTAAAACGTTTTCTAAAACAGATAAAAAGCTTGGAAGACCGTTTGAGACAGCCAAATCTATTTTTTCAGTACCAAAGGGGACAGGCATGCCTGCATCCCCGATACTTAATTTATCAAAGTGCCCCATTTGTGCGATTACTCGTGAAATATCTGAATTGATTACTTTTCCTTTTTTCATGTTTGTTTCTTCCTCTCATTGTTAATTTTAGACTGCTGATTGTTCTAAAGCTTCGCGGTAAGGGATAGAAGGTTGCGCACCATAAGACTGCACAGCAACAGAAGAGGCTAGATTTCCATAAAGGATCGCTTCTTTCAAGTTACTAAGGTCTGGCTGAAGTGTGCTGCTTAATGCGCCAATAAATGTATCACCTGCGGCTGTTGTGTCAACGGCATCCACTTTAAAAGCAGGGATGATACCGTGTTCTTTTTCTGTATGATAGAAAGCGCCGGCACTGCCTAGTGTAATGATTACTGTTCCAATACCTAATTCATGGAGTTTTTCGGCTGCTGCGACCAAACTGTTATGATCTGTCACTCTGATTCCTGTAATGATTTCTGTTTCTGTTTCATTTGGTATAATGATATCTGTCTTTTCAAGTAGTTCAGTAGGGATCGTTTCACGAGCTGGTGCAGGATTCAGGATCGTTGTTTTTCCTGCGTCTTTTGCAATAGAAAAAGCTAGGATCGTCGCATCTAAGCTACTTTCAAACTGAGCAATAATAAAGTCACTGTTTGTAATCAGTTGCTTGTTTTTTAGGACTTCTTGTTCATGGAAAGCATTATTTGCCCCTGCATGGATCAAGATACTATTTTCTCCTGCTGCGTCTACCATAATCATTGCTTGTCCGGTTGTGGCGCCTTGGATTTCAGCTATCCCAGATGTATCGATGTTTTCTTTTGTCAGTAGATCTAATAACTGTTGTCCTTCGCTGTCAGCCCCAACGCCTCCAATAAAAGATGTCCGTGCGCCTGAACGTTTGGCTGCCACTGCTTGGTTGGCGCCTTTACCTCCGCCAGCGTGAAAAATCTCATGCGCATGCATCGTTTCGCCTGGCTTGGGCATGTTGGTTAAACGAAGGGTAGTGTCCATATTAATACTTCCAATTACTGTAACCGTGTTCATTTTACAAACCTCCAACTATCTCATTTATTTTGATGGGAAAAATTATTTTTTAAAACGTTTTAGTAAAACGTTTTAATAGCTCGATAAAAATATAGCACACCTTGAAAGCTATTTCAAGGGTGCAGTTGAAAATCTTTTTTCTAATCGTACAGGTAATCTTTTTTCTTCCCATTCTTTTTCTGGGAATTGGATCCGATCTAACAATAACTTGGCAGATGTTTGTCCCAATTCGAAGATTGGTTGTGCGATCGTTGTCAGTTTCGGCTTGATATACTCGCACATATCTATATTATCATAGCCAATAATGCTGTAGTCTTCAGGGATGCTTTTTCCAGCTTCCTCTAATCCGCGATATAATCCAAAAGCTAATTCATCATTTAAAGCAAACACACCAGTTGCAGCAGAATCAAGAAGTTCTGCTGTGATCTGGTAGCCACCTTGTTTTGAGAACTGTGTAGGTAAGAGGATCAGTTGGTCGTGAGGGATTTGGTAAACATCAAGAGCAGATTTAAACCCCTCAATCCGAGCGTGGACATTTTCCGGTGGATTTTCAGGATAGACAAGGGCGATCGTTTGATGTCCTAGACTAAGCAAGTGCATGCCCGCTAGGTAACCACCGCGAAAATCGTCTGTTCGTACGGCATCACTAAATCCTTCAGATTTTTTCTGATCCAAAACAATGAAGGGCCGGCCTTGTTTTTTCAAATTTTCGTTGATTGCATCTGTAGAGACAGCAGAAGTCGCGATAATGAATCCATCCACACCTCGACGTGTGAGCTCGGCTAGATATTCGATTTCTTTTTGATGATCAGAATCAGCATTACATAATATCGTGACGAAATTCTGCTTATACAAGATATCCTCAATTCCTCGCATCAGTGTACTGAAGAATGGATTCGTGATATCAGGAACGAGTACACCAATTGTTTTCGTTTCCTTGGTAATCATTTGTCTAGCAAAATAGTCAGGCTGATAGCCTAATTCTTCTTTGGCAGCTAAAACTTTCTGAACAGTTTTCGGACTGAATTTCTCCGTATTTCCATTTAATATCAAGGAGACAGTTGTGATTGAAACGCCGGAAAGTTTAGCGACTTCTTTGATTGTGATCTTTTTTTTCACCATGTTCATACTCCTATCTAAATCCTGTGGTTATTTTCCCATGAAATCAAAAAGAAGTAAATGAAAATCACGTGTGCCAGTACTTATTTGCTTTGTTGGATAGCTTCGATTATTTGTTTCGTTGAGCGTACTCGTACAGTTTTCGGAAATATCTTTTTTATGAACAATTGATGAGATTCTTTGTCACGATCACTGCAAGCATCTTCAGCAAGTACGACATGATACCCATGTTGAAAGGCATCTAATGCAGTAGCATATACACCGTTTGTTGTCGCTACACCGCTTAAAATGATAGTTTCGATTCCACGCCGGCGAAGTTGAAGATCAAGAGAAGTACCAAAAAAGGCACTTGGATTGTATTTTGTGATAGTCAACATATTATCTGTATCTTTCAAGGAATCCTTCAACAACAAGTCAGTGAATTCTGGAGGTACAGAAGCAGTCATTCCACCCATATCAGTTTGTTGACTCAAATAAGGGAAAGTGGAGATGTCTACGTTCACTAAAACTTTCAAGGCAGCGGTACGTTTCAATGTTCTTACTAACAAATCATTGTTTGTCAGAATAGATGCTGCAGTGTGTGGAGAGAGTGTACCGTTATTTACGATCCCTTTTTGCATGTCGATCGCGACAAAAGCAGTTTTTGATAAATCAAAAATCATATTTTCCTTTAAATCATTCATGATGTTCCTTCTTTCAAATAACAATGTTTTTTATGTAAGTAAATCATAAATCGTTTATTTGTCAACTAAATAAAGGATTCCTTTCTTTAGTCTAGAGAAATTCAGTGGTAAAATAAATAAGTGTGAGAAAACGCATTCGATGCATAGATATAGCGAGAAATATCGTGAAAATGGAGGAATCAGAGTGAAGTATGTCGAAGTAAAAAATGAATACAAACGATACAAAATGGGAGAAACGACCATTACAGCAAATGACGATATTTCTTTTTCAATTGAAAAAGGCGAATTAGTGATTATACTTGGTCCAAGTGGAGCAGGAAAGTCAACGATTCTTAATATTTTAGGTGGGATGGATACACCTGATGAAGGTCAGATCATTATTGATGACACAGATATTGCGCAATTTTCAGATAAACAGCTTACTGCTTACCGACGAACAGATGTAGGGTTCGTTTTCCAATTCTACAATCTCGTTCCTAATCTAACAGCAAAAGAAAATGTGGAATTGGCAACGGAAGTTTCTCCTGATGCGCTTGATCCTGTAGAGGTATTGAGGCAAGTGGGCCTAGCTCATCGATTGAATAACTTTCCGTCCCAATTATCAGGAGGCGAACAGCAGAGGGTTTCAATTGCTCGTGCACTAGCTAAAAATCCCAAACTTCTTTTATGTGATGAACCGACAGGCGCGCTGGATTTTGAAACGGGCAAGCAAGTATTGAAATTATTGCAAAACGCTAGCAGACAACACGGCAATACCGTTTTGATCATTACACATAATTCTGCTTTAGCGCCCATCGCTGATAGAGTCATTCACATTAATGATGCTAAAGTAAGGTCTGTTGAATTAAATGATCATCCTTCATCCATTGATGAGATTGTATGGTAGGGGGATTTTATGAAAACAAGAACATATCTTAAAGCAGGTTTTCGCGAAATTCGGCAATCTAAAGGACGATTCATTGCAATCATCCTTATTGTCATGCTAGGAACACTTTTATTTGTAGGTGTCAAAACTGCTGGACCTGTCATGCAAAAAACGATGGATCACTATGTTGGTACAGCAGGACTTTCTGATTTGCAAATCGTTTCTACTGGTGGCTTGACACAAAAAGATATTGCTCAAGCAGAAAAGATCCCAGATGCAAAAGTAGAAACAGGAAAACAGATCTATTATTCCAATACTGGCAAAAACGAAGTGATTCAAATATTTTCTTATAACAAAAATAACAAGCAGAACAAGCTACAATTAACTGATGGAAAACTCCCGGAAAAACCAAACCAGCTTGTATTGGATGAAAAAGCGGAAGATGAAGGGTATAAAATCGGTGATATTTATCAGATTGATTCAGATGAATTGAAAGAAAAAGAGTATACCATCACGGGCTTTGTCCGTTCTCCATTGTTCATCAACAATTTGGAGAGAGGATACGCGAACGTCGGAAATGGTAGCGTCGATTATTTTGTCTATTTACCTGAATCCGTTTTTAAAACAGATATTTATTCTGTCTTATATCTTGATTTTACAAACGTAAAGAATTTGAATACGTACAGCAAAGCTTACAAAGATAAAATGGAGCAAAATCAAGAAAAGGTAGAAAAGTATTTACAAGATCGCCCTGAAGAACGCTTAGAAGAGCTGAAAAAATCGGCCAACGAAGAATTAGAACCGGCACAGCAAAAAATAGCAGATGGCAAAGCACAAACAACGCAAGCAAGAACACGGTTAGAAGATGCTAAAAAACAGTTAGCGCAACAGTCAGCAACTATCCAGCAGCTTCCTGAAGCGCAACGAACAATCGCTGTTCAAACATTATCTCAACAAGAAGCTCAACTTGCTGAACAAGAAAGGCAATTAGTTGAGAAAGAACGTGAACTGGCCTCTGCAGAGGAAGAATTGAATCGAAATGCAGAAAAAATTGAAAATTTAACTAAACCATCATACCTATACAATGAACGTTCAGAAAATGTCGGTTTTCAAGAATTTGGTGATCTGTCTGATCGTATCGCTGCGATTGCCAATGTTTTTCCTGTTTTCTTTTTCTTTATTGCCGCATTGATCACCTTTACGACAATGACACGTATGGTAGAAGAAAACCGCAGGGAAATCGGGACATTAAAGGCGTTAGGTTATACGAAAGTTGAAATCGCAAAAAAATATGCAATCTATGCAAGTCTAGCCTCAGGGATAGGCATTGTTTTAGGAACGATATTAGGAACGAATCTTTTGCCAAGGATCATTTTTGAGCTGTCTAACGAGCGGTATGATATTGGGAGTGCGCTTATTTTTTATGACTGGCCGCCGATTTTACAAGCAGCTGCCGCATTCTTCATTGCCGCATTTGGCGCTGCAATGATCGTTTTATTCAAAGATTTAAGAGAACGGCCTGCTGCATTGCTTCAACCGAAAGCACCGAAGCCAGGGAAACGCATTTTTCTTGAATACATCACTCCGCTATGGTCACGCCTTAGCTTTAATCAAAAAATCAGTTACCGAAATCTCTTCCGATATAAGTCAAGAATGCTTATGGCGATTATCGGAATTGCTGGATGTGCCGGGCTGATGGTTGCAGGCGTGGGATTGAAAGATTCTCTAAGTTCTGTTTCAGCCAAACAATTTGGACCGATCATTGACTATCAAGCAATCGTTACATTGGATTCATCCACGGAAGATAGTCGTCAAAAAGCAGCGGATATGCTGCAGAAGCAAGAAAAAGTAAATGAGATCCTAGCTATTCATACTCAAACCGTAGAATTGAGAAAAAAAGGACATGCTTCGCAAAGTCTGACAGTGATCGTACCAAGTAAAACAGCTGATTTGGATCGTTTTATCCATTTAACTGATCTTGAAGAGAACCCACGCTCCTTGCCTAAAACAGGAATCGCTATTACGCAAAAAGCAGCAGAACTATTTGACTTATCTACAGGAGATCATATTTCGCTTTATGATGAAGATCAAAAAGAATGGAAAGTCGAAGTAAAAGAAATCGTGAAAAACTATCTAGGTAGCTTTATTTATATGTCCCCTGAATATTATGCTTCAGTTACTGATCAATCGATGATGGATAATGCATTTTTGCTGCGTACAGATAAGATGACAACAAAAGAAGAAGAAATGCTTTCCGAGAAACTGCTTGCCACAGACGCTGTGACAAATACGTCTTTCATGTCCAAACAAATCGAAACGCAAGAAGAATCAATGGCGAACTTAGACTCGGTTGTCTTAATCTTTGTCGTATTATCAGGACTGCTGGCTTTTATCGTCTTGTATAATCTAACTAATATCAATATTTCCGAGCGTGTACGCGAATTATCTACAATAAAAGTCCTTGGATTTTTTGATAAAGAAGTCACGATGTACATTGTTCGAGAAAATATCATCTTTACTCTTTTAGGAATCATCGGAGGATTTGGTGTAGGATATATATTGACTGACTTCATCTTGAAACAAGCGTCTATGGAGAATGTCATCTTTCCATTAGTGATCACATGGTGGGCTTATGTCTTATCAGCAGGATTAACTATCGTATTTACGGTTATTGTGATGATTGTTACCCATTTCAAATTAAAGCATATCGATATGATTGATGCGTTGAAATCGAATGAATAAAAACAGAGGTTGTGAAATCAGCTGTCCTGCATCGAGCAAAAAGAATACTCAAATAAAATTAGCTCCTCATGTTTTACATTTGAGAAGACTGATTGCCGTAGATAAAAGCTTTTGAACACCATTTATAGAAGAAACAAGAATATTTTGCTATTTTAAACAAGAGGATAGACAAATACATGTCTGATCTCTTGTTTTTTATTGGGCAACAGACCTCTTAGAATGTATAAAGATAAATTTTACAAACGCTTTCGGTTCAGTTATAATAATAAATGATAACTTGTATATATAAGTTGTGGTAGGTAATAAATCAGTTGAATGGAGGTAAATATCCATGACATTTAAAGACAAAGTCATTTACCAAATCTATCCCAAATCTTACAAAGACAGCAATGGTGATGGAATTGGAGATTTAAAAGGAATCAAAGAAAAACTCCCGTATCTGAATGATCTAGGCATCGACATGATTTGGCTAAACCCTATTTATCCAAGCCCTCAAAAAGACAACGGTTATGATATCTCTGATTACACAGCCATCGATCCTATCTTTGGTACGATGGAGGAATTCGAACAGCTAATAGCCGAAGCAAAGAAATACCGGATAGAAATCATGCTCGATATGGTGCTGAATCACGTTTCGACAGAACATGAATGGTTCAAAAAAGCACTAGCAGGGGACCAGCATTATCAGGACTTCTTCATTTTAAGAGAAGAGCCAACGGATTGGGTATCAAAATTTGGTGGAAGTGCTTGGTCGCCATTTGGAGATACGGGGAAATATTATTTGCACTTATATGATCGGACACAAGCTGACTTGAACTGGCGGAACCAAGCAGTAAGAGAGGAACTATTCAAAGTTGTTCGTTTTTGGATGGAAAAAGGGGTAAAAGGATTCCGTTTCGATGTTATCAATGTTATCGGTAAAGACGAACAATTGAAAAATAATAAAGAAAATGATGGCAAACCTGAATATACGGACAAACCAATCACCCATACGTATCTAAAAGAATTGAACCAAGCAACGTTTGGGACGGATTCCACTATCATCACAGTCGGTGAAATGAGCTCTACGACGATCGAAAATTGTATCTTGTATACAGAACCTAGTAGAGAAGAATTATCAATGGTCTTTAATTTCCATCATTTGAAAGTCGATTATGAAAATGGGAATAAATGGTCTACTCCTCCATTTGATTTTGCAGAATTAAAGCGACTATTTCATACATGGGGAGAAAAGATGAGTGAGGGTAACGGCTGGAATGCTCTATTTTTTAATAATCATGATCAGCCACGTGCGCTCAATCGATTTGTAGCTATCGATCAGTATCGAAAACAAGGAGCAGAGATGCTAGCAACCATGATCCATTTGAACCGTGGGACGCCCTATATTTATATGGGAGAAGAAATCGGCATGATCGACCCAGACTATTCATCGATTTCCGACTATATTGACGTAGAAAGTTTGAATGCTTATAAGTTACTCCTTGAACAAGGATTCACAGAAAAAGAAGCGTTTCGTCGGATCAAAGCAAAATCTCGCGATAACTCTCGAACACCCATGCAATGGTCAGACACAGAACAAGCAGGATTTACTACAGGGAAACCTTGGTTAAAAGTTGGAGGCAAGCTAGAAGAGATTAATGTAGAAAAAGAACTATCTTCTGAAGATTCTATTTTGTCCTATTACAAGCAATTGATTCGGCTGAGAAAAACATATCCAATCGTTGCACAAGGAGATTATCATGCTTATGAAGCAAATCATCCGGAAGTTTATGGCTTTCTTCGCCAATTTGAAGGACAGCAGCTGCTTGTATTAACAAATTTCTATGATAAAGATACAAGGATCGCCATCCCAGAAGGATTCACAGAAGCCAATATTCTTATCGATAATTATTCCGATACTGTTCTTCATCAAAGTCTGGAGCTAAAACCATACCAGGCAATTGCTTTGCTGAAAAATTAAAACAAAAACACAAAACGTCGTTCCTACGAGCTATTCTCGTAAGATCGACGTTTTGTGTTTTATTTAAAATAATCTTCTTCAGAAAATGAAGAGTTTTCATACTCTCCTTTATCGCCATAAAATTTATTGTAGCGTTGTTTGAATTTACGGAAAATAAAAGTAACGAGTAATTTGACTAACGTATAGATAGGAATACCAAAAATAACGCCCACAATTCCCATTAGATCACCCATGACAAGTAAAACGATTAAGATCGTAATCGGATGGATCTGTAAACGATCACCCATTACTCGAGGAATCACCAAGTCACCGTGGAGAAGTTGTACGGCAAACCAGACAATGACAAATTTGACAGCCATAAAAGTAGAGTCTTGGAATGCAATGATCAAACCTGGAAAGAAGGCGATAAACGGCCCAATATATGGAATGATACATAACAACCCAGCAGAAATAGCTAAAACACTAGCAAATTCTAATCCGATCAGTAAGAAACAAACCCAGTAGACTGCTCCAAGGATAAATGAAGCAATGATTTGCCCCTTTAGAAATGAACCCAATTGTTGATTAGCAATCTTTGTCAAATTTTTAAAATCTGTACGAAATGCTGGTGGGACAATCGCTAAAACTGACTGATAAAATTTTTGAGGATCTCTCAAAAGGAAAAAAGCGACAATTGGACCAGTAAATAAAGTAATAAAAATAGCTGTAACAGTTGAAAAAATGTTGCTGATCCGTTGTGCGCCACTTTCCCAATAATTTCCAATAAATCCAGCTATATCAGACGTCACGTCGTCAATAGAAGCGAAAAATTGATTAAATGAATCGGCAAAAGGTGTTTTCTCCAAAAATTGTCGGAGACTCTCTTGAAAATCTTGAAACAAATCTGGCAAACTACTGATCAATGTCTTTGCCTGTTCTTTAAGAAAAGGAACAAGCCATACGCTTCCAAGCCCCAATAAAAATAAAATAATCACATAAACGATAATGACTGACAAGTTCCTCGAAAGGTGCTTGCTCAAACGTTTGATGACTGGTTCCAAAAGATAATACAAGATCAGTGCAAACAATAATGGGGGCAAGATAGTAGCGATAATGATTCCGACAGGCTTGAATATAAACGAGATCTGATGGAAAAAATAAATGATCAGCGCAAGTAAGATAACTATTCCTAAAACATAGTAAGAGGTTTTTCCTCCTAAAAAGCGGATCAAACGATTCGTTGTATCTGTTTCTTTTTTCACTCTTTTTCCTCCTTTATTTATAACTTCATTATAGACAAAAGCGGGTATAAAAGGAAAATGATAGAGGTTGATTGCAAAAATATCGTCAATCATTCATATAAACTTTCTCATCAATTAAAATAAGAAAACGCTTGACAGTTCTTTTAACCATATGATAAATTAAATCCTGTTGCTAAAACGTAACTATTACGATTTGCGAAAAGCGAATCGGAACATTCAAATGAAAGAAGATGAGAAGAGGAGTGTCATAAATGAAACGATTGATAGGTATATTGGCCATGCTGGTTTTAGCAGGTATGTTAACTGCTTGCGGGGCAAGTGGGAAAGCCGAGGACAGTAAAGAAAAATTGAGCGTGATGACGACCTTTTATCCCATGTATGATTTTACAAAAGCAATCGTCGGGGATGAAGGAGAAGTAGAGTTATTGATTCCAGCAGGGACTGATTCCCACGATTATGAACCTTCTGCTAAAGACATGGCAAAGATCCAAGATACAGATATCTTTGTTTATAATGATGAAAACATGGAAACATGGGTCCCCGCAATCCAAAAAACATTACAAGAAGGCAATGTCCATACGATAAAAGCGACAGAAGGTATGCTTTTACTTCCGGGAAGTGAAGAAGGACATGATCATGACCATGAACACGGGGAAGAAGGCCATACACATGAGCTAGACCCACATGTATGGCTAGCTCCAAGTTTAGCAATCAAGCAGGTAGCAAACATACGTGATCAGCTGATTGAAGCTTACCCAGAAAAACAGGAAGTATGGACAAAAAATGCAGCAGCCTATACCGAGAAACTTCAATCACTCCATCAGCTTTATCAAGAAACCTTTAAGCAAGCAAAACAAAGATCTTTTGTCACGCAACATGCTGCATTCAACTATCTAGCGTTAGAATATGGATTGAATCAAGTATCGATTGCTGGTCTTTCTTCTAGTGAAGAACCGTCTGCGGCGAGAATTGCTGAACTGAAACACTTTGTTAAAGAACATGGAATCAACTATATTTATTTTGAAGAAAACGCCAAAGATAGTATTGCCAGAACGTTAGCAAACGAAGCAGGTGTATCTTTAGAAGTATTGAATCCTTTGGAAGGATTGACGAATGAACAAATAGAAAATGGAGAAAACTATCTTTCTATCATGGAAGCAAACCTCGAAGCGTTGAAAAAACGACAGAGACAGAAAACCCGCTAGAAGATACTTTGACCCCCAAAAAAGAAAAGAGCGTCTACAACGGTTAATTTGAAGACGAGGATGTACAAGATCGCTCTCTTTCAGATTGGGCAGGAACTTGGCAAACAGTAGATACGTATGTAGAATATGGGACTTTTGATCCTGTTTTTGAATATAAAGAAAAATTGAATCAGGATAAGACAGCACAAGAATATAAAGAATATTATACGAAGGGCTATCAAACAGATATTGCTTCAATCAAGATCAGTGAGAAAGAGATGGCATTTACGTTTAAGGATGGAACAACGAAACGTTCAAATTATCGTTATGTAGGGAAAGAAATCTTGACCTACGAGGCAGGAAACCGTGGCGTAAGGTATCTATTCGAAGCAGAAGATAAGGAAAGTGGCGCTTTTAGATATATTCAATAAAGAACCGAAGGGTTTGGATCGGCTGGTCATTTAGTCGGTCCAAACTATTCGGTTCTTTTTATGAAATCAATTTCTTTAATCCACGGATAGAGGCTGGGATGGTCTCGCCGTTTGCCAACGTGACTTCTCTGGTTTTTTTATTAATCGACCGCACATTTTGTGTATTGATAACATAGGATTTATGACAACGGATAAAATTCCGATGCATTTTCTCGATTTCTTTGATCTTCTCATAGAATTGTAATTGGGCATGAGTCAAATGGACTTCCAGTTTATGTGGCGCTCCTAGCGAAGTAGAAAAATATTGGATGTCTTTGATCGGTAAAAATTTGATCTCATCATTAAACTCTATTTTGAAGATATCTTTTTGGATTTGGGACATTTGAAAATCTTCGAAAATTTTGCTCAGGATATGCTCGACATTTTCTTTTAAATCATAAAGATCTTCTTTGACGATATAATCAGTCGGTTCGATGTTGCTTTTTAAGATTTTCATCGACATTTCCGTATGGGAAGTCACATAGATTATTTTTCCTAAAGGATCTAATTCACGGATCAATTTACCGATAGCTACACCATCCATTTCACTGTCTTCTAGTTCGATATCTAAAAAGTAAATACCAAAAGAAGAAGTTCTGATCTTGGCTGCATTGAGAAGTTCTTCCGGATCAGAGGTAGAAATATGGACATAACTGTCTAAGTTTTCAATCATGATTCTATTTTTGATCACCGTTGATAAAACTTCTAATTGTTTTGGATCGTCTTCACAAATATAAATGGGAATCATATCATTACTCCTTTATTTTATTTGTATATAAATCGTTTGAGAAAAACGCTGGTTTTCAATTGATGTTTCAAGGAAAAGATAAGGATTGGTCTTTGTCAATTCATCCAAGATAAACAAGCCAAGGCCTTCGTTTTTTGGATTTGTTTTTGTTGAGAACCCTTTTTGTTTCAACTGGTTTAACGGTAATGTATTTGTTGTTGTATTGATCACACGAATCATCACGGAATGATTCTTCTTGAGTATGGTCAATTCGATTTTTT
This sequence comes from Enterococcus sp. SB12, assembly GCF_030910025.2. Taxonomy (NCBI): domain Bacteria; kingdom Bacillati; phylum Bacillota; class Bacilli; order Lactobacillales; family Enterococcaceae; genus Enterococcus; species Enterococcus sp. SB12. Next base: position 419,696 of record NZ_CP175675.1, read on the forward strand.
TCTTCTTTGCAGCACTAGCTCCTTCAATCGCATTGTCCAAGATAATACCAAGCATACGTACAAGGTTTACCGTATGTTTCGTATCCAGTTCGATTGGCTCAGGAAAATGAAGCTGGACGATCAACCCTTTTTCCTGTGCCATCATGAGTTTTAATGACAGTAAACTACGGATCTCAGGAACTTTCATATTATCCAACATACTTAGATTGGCCGGAAAAAGGTTCATCATCTGGCGTGTAGGTAATATCGTTTGATCATAATAAGACCGTAATCCTTCTAAGTCGCCTTCTGAAATATAGCTGTGAAGAGAAAAAAGCAGATTTTGGTAATCATGTTTGAATTCTCTCAAGTCTTGATAGTTTTTTTCTAGATCTTTGATATAATCCTGTTGCATCCTGACTTGTTGCTCTAATAACTGATCAGCTAATTTCTTATTAGAGATTTTCCAATAATAAACCAAGATGATCAGGCCAACACACAGATATAGAATGAAAAAACTCGTATTCAAAGCTAAGACATCAGGTGTTTCACCAGAAAAACGGGTATAAAAAATAATGATATAGTATGTAAATAATATCAATGTCCCGATCGTACCGATCATACGGCGGTCCACAGTGTGAAACCAAGTCTCTAACGATTTTTTAAAACAAAAAGCTAATAAAGCAGATAAAAAAGCGGATAAGGCAATGTGAAAATACTGCAATGAATCTCCTGGTTCAATAACCGAAGATTTCAAAACAAAAAAATCGCCGATGCTTGTTAAGTGATCTCCTAAAAGCGACGTCAATAACCCAAAAGGAAGCGCATAAACCAATTGTTGACGCGAAGTCGAAAAGAAGAAAAAAGTAAGCATCAGCATTCCTATAGCAATTAGAGCAGTAAAAATCCCTAAAATCGAATAGACCCATCCAATCAAAATACAAGAAATCAGAATGACTCCCGCAAACAGATATTTGTATCGGATGTGATGGTCAATCAATAAGATACAAATTGTGTAAATCAAATATTGCAACGCTATGGACCATAAAAACATAAAGTACAGCTCCCATTGATTTTTACCAAATTATAGCACAATTAGCGTATTATTTTTTTAATTTTTCAGGGATTTTGAATTCAGAACTCATACCAAAGCAGCAGCCAGACACAAAAAAGTCAGATAAGTTAGTTAATTGTTTAATGATTGTTTTTTTCATGAAAGATTCCTCCAAAATTCATCAAGTAGTTTGTAATAGGAAGCAACGTAGCTATTTCTAAAACAATCCCAAGTAGCAAATAGGTAGAAAAGTAAGAAGCTGAGAAAAATAAAGTAATGAGAGAAAAAATTAGAAACATGCTGATCGCCTTCTTTAATAATGGGGGACGTTTCTCGGGTTCAATGGGATTGATTGCTGTACCTCTTGATCCATAGCGAAGCAGTAACAAAAAGCAGCTGATTAACAAAAAGACCATCATTGGGAAGGAGATAGTCAATTGCAGATGTTTCATCACCAAGGGAACGCCCCATAAATAAAGTAGTGTCCACAGCAGACAAACGAATTCAGAGTCGGAATGCAATCCATAAGCATATCTGCGGATGCAGATATAAGAAAGAAAGGTGATTCCTGTTTCCGCCCATGAGCCTGTCACCAGAGAAAAGACTAGAACGACCGCTAGTTTTCCAAGATTATTCAATAAAACTTCTAAGGCAAATTTTACTTGGACATACACCATATCTTCTTCCGATTTGTCTCCGCTGAATAAGGCTTCTAATAATTTGTTCACAACTTTATCTTTCATCTCATACGTACCTCCACCACAAATTTTATGCTAAAAAAATAAAAAACGTCTTTTGTTTCATAAAAAGTGGTTTTGACATCAAAACCGTCATGATTTCCTAAAAAAATCTTCGTTTTCCAAGAACCTTACCAAAAAAAGTGACAGTTTTGATACGAAAAGTACTTTTTATGACAAGTTTGTGCTTTTTCGAGTGATTTATGTTAAAAAATTACTGACCTTATAAAAGGTGATGGAGGGATTCTTATGGAAAATGAACAATTGTTTGAAGTCGGCGAAACATATGCATTTAAATCTGATTTATTTGAATCACCAATAAAAGGAAAAATAGAAAAAATCTATGAAAATAGTGTGATGATACGTGTCATGAAATGCGCAGTAGAAGACAATGATACCGCTCATAATCTGCACTGGCAGTTAGTTGTACGCAAATCAAGTACAATAGAAGAATAAAAACAGATAAAATGTTGAGAGCATAAAGAGGTTGTGAGTCTCCCGTTTAGCTCTGAGTTACAAGGAATAATGTTAAAAAACAGCTTTTCATGTTTTATGAATATTGCCACTTGTGACCGAGGTGTTGGCAGGAGAATACTGTTTATTTGAAAAAAGGGCTGCGACAAGACTTTTGTCACAGCCTTTATTTTCATGAATAGGAGTTACTTTTAGAGAAGTAGCTTTTAAGGAGCAGATAAAGTCAAGGCTTTTATTTCTATAAATGAAGTAGTAAAATGAAGAACAGATTTTATTACAGGAAGGATGCCGATAATTGTGATCATTGTTGCAGGAACGATCGGTGCAGGGAAAAGCACACTGACTGAAATGCTTGCCCAAGATTTAGAAACAAAACCTTTTTATGAGAACGTGGAAGATAATGAAGTATTGCCACTATTTTATTCTAATCCAGAAAAGTATACTTTTTTATTACAGATTTTCTTTTTGAACAAACGCTTTTTGGCAATCAAAGATGCTTTCAGCCATGATGACAACGTACTAGACCGCTCCATCTACGAAGATAGTATGCTGTTTCATTTGAATGCAGATTTAGGGCGTGTTTCTGAAGTAGAAGTAAAGCAGTATGAAGGTCTTTTAGAAACGATGCTGAAGGAGTTAGAAGAAATTTCGCCACAAAAGAAACCAGATCTACTGGTTTATATTCGTGTATCCTTTGAAACTATGTTAGCGAGAATCAAAAAAAGAGGCCGGGAATATGAACAGCTAGAACAAGATCCTGAACTCTATTCCTACTATAAAGAACTCAATCGACGATACGAAGAGTGGTATGAACAGTTTGATATATGTCCCAAAATAGTGATCGATGGGGACAAATATGATTTCGTAGCCGATCCGGCATGTGGAGAACAAATCGTACAAGAAATCAAGATGCGGGCAAAGAAAATGACAGAAGAGGCAGATGCCCAGTCGATCCGCTACACTACAAATAACCCGAAAGCAAAGGGAATCTTTACAACTAAATAATATAAAAACTAAGCAAATTGCTCACTCGCAGATATTTCTCTGTGAGCAGCATCTTGCTTAGTTTTTTTGATTCATTGAGATCAAATAGTGAACCGATTCGTATGATAAAATTGCCATAAATGAAATGTCTGAGTGAGGGCCATGATCAAAAATAAAATGGAAACGATCAAAATCGAATGGGCGCCAAACAGATGATGACAGAAAACAAGGACAATAGCTCCTGCGATAAAGGCAAGAACGACACTTAGATAGTGGAAAAATCGATCAAAATCTGCTTTTTCTTTAGAAATACAATAATCATATAAGTTCGTTGCTACCCCTTTTAAATTTCCAGTTGTAAATAAATTAGTGTAGGCACGCCCGTTGATTTTATCAAAAGCTACCCACTGGATCGATGCAGTAAAAGCAATCAAAATCGTTACTAATGCGGGATGCTCATGGACGGGTGTCAAACTAACAAAGAAAAAAATCACTGCTTCATAATATAGAACAAACAAGCGCCAGAAATGTTTTTCTTTTTTTCTAAAATAATCAATTAGATACTTTGTTAGAAGAATCCCTAAGAAAAAGAAAAGGGTAGACAATACTTTTTTACCAACACTTAGCCATTCTCCGTCAAATGCTTGGATGATCGATAGAATGATATTGCCAGTTTGAGCAGAGGCAAAAGCACCATATTGGATATAAGTATAACTGTCCATGGCTCCTCCGATAAATGTCAGCAAAAGTCCTATTGTACGCCCCTCGTGAAAGGAAGTCTGCATTTTTTTCATCACCTTTTATGAATATTTTTGTCTTCCTTATCTTAGCATAAACGATTGAAAAAAAGGAAAAATTTTCAGAAAACTAAAATCATATCGCTTCCCATTTTCATTTTTAGAAAGGTCTGTTAGTATAAAGAAAAAATAGACAACGAAACTTTAAATAACCAACTTGAAATAAACAAATTCAAAGAAGAAAGATGGGAAGGAAATTAATCAGTTGAATGAAAAAGAAATTCTCCGATTACAAAAAGAATTGAAACGCTGGGAGAACAAGTATAAAAAGCTTCAACAAGTCTTTCGGCTACAAGAAGAAATCATTGCTACCTATGAAGCGGCTTATGGCGAAGCACCCGGACTTATTGAGGAAGAAGTACAAGTAAAAGAAAGTGAAGGAAACAGCTCTTTCTTTAAAATGATGGAGAAACGTTCCTATAATCGCTTCAATCAAGAACAAAAAGCAGCTATCACATATGATATGAAGAAACATCTTCGAATCATAGCAGGAGCTGGGAGCGGCAAAACGCAAACAATCTGTGCAAAAGCTGTTTATCTGATGACGCAAAAACAAGTAGACGAAGAACGCATACTAATGATCACTTTTACAAGGAACGCTGCAAATGAACTAAAAAAACGAGTAGATAATTTCAGCCAGAGAAAAACCGCTGTCCATATCGGAACATTCCATAGTATCTTTTTTAGGATATACAATGAAATTTGTCGAAAATTTCCTGAAGTAGCAATGCAAGGAATACAAGGAGTCTTTTCAAAGGATACTGCACAAAAAGTGAATGCTGTTTTGCAACAGCTGATACGTAAATATAATCTTTATATATTTGATCAATATGGAGAAAAAACGATTGCTTCTCGGTTAGACTATTGGCAGAATATGAACCTTTCAGTAGAAGAAATGGTTCAGTTAGTTAAAGAAAAATATGATTCCATTGATAAGAATGCACGACAGCCGATATCAGAACGACTGTATGGATTGCTCACGGAACTCCAAGAACAAAAAAGAAGCCAGAAATTGCTAGAGTTCAATGATGTACTCCAAAATCTGAAAAGCGCTTTGGAGAATGAGGAAATCCAGCATTATATCGGCCAAAAATATGATTATCTATTCATTGATGAATTTCAAGATACTAATCCACTTCAATGGGAAATCGTGAAACGGATGACAAAGGAAAACAGGATCAAGTTGATTGTTGTTGGAGATGATGATCAGAGTATCTATGGATTCAGAGGATCAGAGCCAGCATACATCAAGAACTTTGAAAAAGAATATCCTACCAAAACTCTTTTCTTATTAACTAATTATCGTTCTCGGGCAGCTATTGTCCAAGGAGCAAATAGATTGATCAGCTATAATAAAAATGATCGGATACCAAAGGCGATGATTCCAGCACAAAAAGAAGCAGGCGTTATGGAAGCCTATTTGTTTTCTGATACTAAAGCAGAAAGTCAGTGGCTAATCAAACAAATTCAGACATTTATTCAAAAAAATGGGAAATATAAGGAATCAATCATATTATACCGATCAGCTTCACAAACGCAGCAGCTTGTCCAATCTCTGCTGAAAACGAATATTCCTTTTGTACTGGAAGCAGATAGTCCATATGAAGGTATCTTTGGTATCAAGTCTTTCCAACATTTCTATCAAAAAATTGTTCATTGGCAAACAGCACTGAATCTGCAAAAGAAAAATCAGGCCTACCAGCAATTGCTCCGGCAGCTGATGGCAGACTGCTACCTGAAAAAAAGTGAATGCGATCAATACTTTTCTCCTAAATATCAAAATATAGCCGTTGCAGATTATATTTTGTCGATAAGCCCCAATTTAAAATCGAAATCTGCAGAAATCCGAGAGTTTGAGGAAGCGTTGCGTAAAACAGACCAGCATCAAGAAATCTATTCGCTTGTTCAAAGCTATCTTCATCTGCCACGTATAGCTAAGGAAATCGACCAGAGTGATCAAGAATGGATACGAGAAGAAGTAAAGCAGCATGCTACTTTCAGAAGACTCCAAGCCTTATCGCAAGAAACCCAAGCGACAGCTAAAGAATTAAAAACCCGCTTGATTGCTTACAGACAAGGAAAACTTGATGCACTATGTATCCAGAGCATTCACAAAAGTAAAGGTCTTAGTTACCGAAATGTCTTTTTGATTGGTTGTAACGAAGGAAGTTTGCCTTATAACGGAGCGACAGAAAAGAAAGTAATCGACTTTAATGAAATAAAAGCAGAACCAGTGACGACGATAGAAGAAGAACGAAGACTATTTTATGTTGCGATGACTAGAGCAAGAAATCGTCTGTATCTATGTGTACCTCAAATGAAAAATTCAAGAAAATTGAAAGTATCGAGATTTATCAAAGAAACCGGGAGTCGTGTGAAAAAAGGAAAGTGATAGAAGAGAGGGTGTGACAGAAGTGGTCAGTTTCAAGAAAGAAGAAGGAATGTACGAAAATTGCTTCTCAAATTTTTGTGAAATTTCAGCTTATTTTCGAAGAAGCTATTTCTGGAACACAGTTTATTCGGAAAAAGGAGGTGTGACAAGAATTTTGTCACACCTCCCTTATTTATTTTGAAAATGAGAATACTATTATCAAAATAGAGAATATATAGAATAATTCTCATTATTCAAACGTAAATAATCAGTTATTTTGATTTTTTTTTATATTCGCGAATTGTAAAATTAAGTTAGAAAAATAAAAAGGCATTTATGGTACACTCAAATTGTATTTCCGACGAAAGAAAACAAAGGAGTGTAACCATAAATGACCTACAAACATCTTACCATAGAGGAACTGACAATGATAGAATCATATTATCTTCAACATAATAAGCCGGTTGAAATCGCTAACCGAATGGGACGTGCTATACAAACTATTTATAATGTAGTCAATAAGTTCAAGCAAGGCAAGACTGCTCTTGATTATTGGCACCAGTATAAAGAAAATAAGAAAAAATGTGGGAGAAAAGTCATTCAATTACCTGCTCATGAAGTAGATTACATTAAAGAGAAAGTCACTCTTGGTTGGACGCCTGACGTCATTATCGGGCGAAAAGAAAGGCCTGTTTCATGCGGTATGAGAACACTTTATCGTTTATTTTCTAAAGGAATATTTGATATTGACACACTACCGATGAAAGGTAAAAGAAAACCCAATGGCCATCAGGAAAAACGGGGAAAACAACAGTATCAGCGCTCAATCCATGATCGACCTGATAATTATCCTGATTTCAATTCTGAGTTTGGTCACCTTGAAGGTGATACGATCGTTGGCATTCATCATAAAAGTGCCGTCATTACTTTAGTTGAAAGGTTATCTAAAGTCATTATCACGATTAAACCCAACGGCCGTAAGGCATTAGATATTGAAACTGCCCTTAATCAATGGTTTTCTCGCTTCCCTAAAAACTTCTTTAAATCTATTACGTTTGACTGTGGAAAAGAATTTTCTAACTGGAAAGCCATTAGTAACCAACATGATATTGATATATATTTTGCGGACCCTGGAACACCTTCTCAACGCCCATTAAACGAGAATTCTAACGGGATTCTGCGTCGTAATGGACTGCCGAAATCAATGGATTTTAGAGAAGTGAATCAGACATTTATTTCCAGTGTCAGCAATCAACGTAATCATATTCCAAGAAAATCATTGAATTACAGAACACCAATCGAAATATTTTTGAGCTATGTACAAGAAGCATTTTATTCTAGCTTAATTTGACAAATCATAATTTTATTAGCCAATAATTGGTATTTTAAAATAAATTACTGTAGAATTGGATTATAATTAAAAAGGAGTGAGAAAATGATAAAAGTATATACTTCGCCTAGCTGTACTTCCTGTAGAAAAGCAAGAGCATGGTTGCAAGCGAATCAACTTGAATTTGAAGAGAAGAATATTTTTGCCGAACCGTTAACAGAAAGTGAGATCAAAAAGATCTTGGCAGCGACTGAAGGAGGAGTTCAAGATATTATTTCCACTCGGTCGAAAATTTACGAAAAGCTGGGCATAGATTTTAACGAATTAACTTTAAAGCAAATGATCGTCTTATTCAAAGAATATCCTTCATTATTGAGACGACCTATTTTGATTGATGAAAAAAGAATACTAATCGGATTTAATGAAGATGAGATCCGGTCATTTGTCCCTCGTGAAATTCGATGTGTTGCCAGAAATCTGATCTATTTACAAAACAATAACATCTTAAATTCATAGGGAGGGAGCCTTCGTGGAAGTGAAAGTCTATGGATCAGCGCACTGTGTAACAAGTCTGAAGGCGAAACAATGGTTAGAACACCATCAATTGCCTTATCAATTTGTTGACTTAGAAGAACGCGATCTAAGTACAGAAGAAGCAGAAGAATTATGCAGTTTTGAAGAAGTGCAAGCAGAACAGCTATTTGCGACTTGGTCTGAGGCTTTTCACAACATTGCGATTGACCTTTCCTGTGTAGGAAAAAAACAACTGATTTTTTTATGCACACAACATACCAACCTCCTCAGACGTCCTTTGATTATTATCGATGAAGTTCTATTTATTGGATACAATGAGCAGTTGATGGAACAGCTTATCTTAAATAAATAGACTTTAACTGTTTTAATCAAGTCACTGAGCATTTCATACAGTTGTAACAGTCGAACACTTAGCATCAAGCGTGTTATGTGTTCTTTTTTTGACTTTATTTTTCTACTATAGAGACATGCTCAATTTATGTGGTCAAAATTCAAATCTAGGTGGGGATATAGAGTTAAAAATATATTGACATGTGTAAATTTACATGATATATTCATTTCTGTTGTTTTAAGTAGCAAAGCAATAAAATAGTATTTTAAAAAACATATAAAATAGTTGTTGACATGTTAGAAATGACATGATAAGATAACTGAGTCGTTAAAAAAGGACCACTTGCGAAGCTTGATTCTATCGAAAAAAATTTCAAAAAAGTTCTTGACAAATAACAAACGATAAGTTATGATAAATGAGTTGCTGAAAGATTTCGAAAAACGAAATCGAAAAAACTTTTAAAAAAGAGTTGACAATCGCTTGTCTCTCTGATACGATATAAAAGTTGCTACGGCAGCCGAAAACGAATCGGGAAACACTCCTGATGAAGTAGACCTTTGAAAACTGAACAAAGTAAGACAAACCAAATGTGTAGGGTGTCTTGATTCAATTCAAGACAACAAACATTTTTAACAAGCAAGCAATATGCTAGCAAACAAATTGAGCTTAACAATCGCAAGATTGTTCGAACTTTTTATGAGAGTTTGATCCTGGCTCAGGACGAACGCTGGCGGCGTGCCTAATACATGCAAGTCGAACGCTTCTTTTTCCACCGGAGCTTGCTCCACCGGAAAAAGAGGAGTGGCGAACGGGTGAGTAACACGTGGGTAACCTGCCCATCAGAAGGGGATAACACTTGGAAACAGGTGCTAATACCGTATAACAATCAAAACCGCATGGTTTTGATTTGAAAGGCGCTTTCGGGTGTCGCTGATGGATGGACCCGCGGTGCATTAGCTAGTTGGTGAGGTAACGGCTCACCAAGGCCACGATGCATAGCCGACCTGAGAGGGTGATCGGCCACATTGGGACTGAGACACGGCCCAAACTCCTACGGGAGGCAGCAGTAGGGAATCTTCGGCAATGGACGAAAGTCTGACCGAGCAACGCCGCGTGAGTGAAGAAGGTTTTCGGATCGTAAAACTCTGTTGTTAGAGAAGAACAAGGATGAGAGTAACTGTTCATCCCTTGACGGTATCTAACCAGAAAGCCACGGCTAACTACGTGCCAGCAGCCGCGGTAATACGTAGGTGGCAAGCGTTGTCCGGATTTATTGGGCGTAAAGCGAGCGCAGGCGGTTTCTTAAGTCTGATGTGAAAGCCCCGGCTCAACCGGGGAGGGTCATTGGAAACTGGGAGACTTGAGTGCAGAAGAGGAGAGTGGAATTCCATGTGTAGCGGTGAAATGCGTAGATATATGGAGGAACACCAGTGGCGAAGGCGGCTCTCTGGTCTGTAACTGACGCTGAGGCTCGAAAGCGTGGGGAGCAAACAGGATTAGATACCCTGGTAGTCCACGCCGTAAACGATGAGTGCTAAGTGTTGGAGGGTTTCCGCCCTTCAGTGCTGCAGCTAACGCATTAAGCACTCCGCCTGGGGAGTACGACCGCAAGGTTGAAACTCAAAGGAATTGACGGGGGCCCGCACAAGCGGTGGAGCATGTGGTTTAATTCGAAGCAACGCGAAGAACCTTACCAGGTCTTGACATCCTTTGA
>NZ_CP175675.1:435000-1680000 GCF_030910025.2 Enterococcus sp. SB12
TTCGATGAATCGACTTTGCCCATGAAGGGTAAGCGGAAACCAAATGGACATCAAGAACGCCGAGGAAAACAGGCTTTTAAACGGAATATCGTTGAAAGAGAAACTGATTACCCGACATTTAAAGAAGAGTTCGGCCATATCGAAGGCGATACCATTGTAGGCATTCATCATAAGAGTGCTGTCATAACTTTGGTAGAACGTCTATCGAAAATCATCATCACCTTGAAGCCCGAGGGGCGCAAGGCGATCGATATTGAGAATACTCTGAACCACTGGTTTGGATCGATTCCCAGACATTTATTTAAATCCATTACCTTTGATTGTGGGAAAGAATTCTCTAATTGGAAGGCTTTAAGTAACCAACATGACATCGCTATTTATTTCGCTGATCCAGGGACTCCTTCGCAACGAGCACTGAATGAAAATTCCAATGGCTTGCTGCGAAAAGATGGTCTGCCAAAAAACATGGATTTTAATCAAGTCGACCAAGCTTTTATCTCTTCAGTGGCGAATAAGAGAAACAATATTCCACGAAAGTCCTTGGATTATCAAACACCCCTGGAAGTATTTATGAGTTACATGAATGAAGATATTTTGTCTAGCTTAATTTGACAAATCAAATAATAAAAAGAGCGCTAAACTGAAAACTAGCTATTTGTTTTCCCGTTTAGAACTCTTTTCAGACAATAAATATTTAATAAAATACGAAGATAAGATAGCTATATTGCTTCTCATCTTTACGTTCTTTTAGAAACTATGCTTCTACTTCAGACCATTCATCGCGTTTTGCTAAAAATTCACGAGCCAAAGCTTGTGCACCTTCTAGTGTATGGCTGGCAGCCCAGCCACATTGTGTTTCATTGCTTGCAGGTACTTCAGTAGCTTCAAGAACATCTTTCATTGTTGCTTCAAGAACATCTAAAATGTCTTCGTAGCTTTCATGATTCAATACAGTCAAGTAAAAGCCTGTTTGGCATCCCATTGGAGACCAGTCTACGATGTAATCTGCGTGATTGCGGATTAGTTCGGCAGTCAAGTGCTCAAGTGAATGTAGACTTGGCATGTCCATGTGTTCTTTATTTGGTTGTTTAAAGCGGACGTCGTATTTAATGATAACATCGCCATGCGCACCCGTTTTTCGATCAGCTACACGTACATAAGGTGCTTTGACTTTTGTATGGTCAAGATTAAAACTTTCGACATTCATTCTCATTTGTAAGACTCCTATCTGTTTGTTCATTCGTTTTGATGCTTTTCACTAAAGAATTATTTAGTGAAATTTACAAAAACGTCTTTCTACTTGATTCTAACACTTATCGTTTCCAAGGTGTAGCAATCTGAAATATTTTTTAGATTTTTCTGCTAAGTCGTTTATTGGGACTTCTAGTTCTTGATTCTGTCAAATGCCTGAGCTAAATCGTTTATGAGATCCTGACCATACTCAATTCCTACAGAAAGACGGATCAAGCCGTCCTTTATGCCAGCCTCTTCTCGTTTTTCTTTTGGAATAGACGCATGAGTCATGACAGAAGGAATTTCCACTAAACTTTCTACGCCACCTAAACTTTCTGCTAAAGTAAATAGTTGGAGTGATTCAACAAATGGAGTAGCAGATTCTTCATTTTTTAAAGTAAAAGAAATCATTCCGCTAAAGCCGCTCATCTGTTGCTTAGCAACTCCATGGAGTTCATGATCGGGTAATCCTGGATAGTAGACCTTTTCTACTGCTGGATGAGAAAATAGAAAATCAGCTACCACAAAAGCATTTTTTTGATGTTCCTCCATACGAACACTTAGTGTCTTGATTCCGCGCTGAAGTAACCAGCTATCTTGGGGACCAAGTACGGCTCCGATAGCATTTTGGTAAAATCCGATCTGATCGGCTAGATCTTTATGGTTAGAAGTCACTAAACCAGCTACTACATCGCTGTGTCCGCCTAGATATTTGGTACCGCTATGGACAACGATATCAGAACCGAGATCTAAAGGTCTTTGAAAATAAGGAGTAGCAAATGTATTGTCAGCAATAACTATCAATCCATGTTGATGAGCCAGAGTGGCACTTTTTTCTAAATCAGTAATCTTTAGAAGCGGATTGCTAGGTGTTTCAAGATAAAGTGCTTTTGTATTGGGTTTGATGGATTGTTCTATTTTATCAAGATTACTCGTATCTATGATCGTGTACTCGAGACCATTTTTAGTAAGAACTTTGTCAAATAGACGGAATGTTCCTCCATAGACATCATCTCCTAATAAGATATGATCGCCAGCTTGAAAAAGAGAAAAAACGGCATGAATCCCAGAAAGACCAGAAGAAAAAGCGAATCCTCGAACACCGCCTTCCAAATCAGCAATCAGTTCTTCCAATGCAAAACGAGTAGGATTACCAGATCTTGAATATTCATATTGTTTAGGCTGGCCGACGCCATCTTGCCGATAAGTGGATGTTTGATAAATAGGTACACTGACAGCTCCTGTTGTGGGATCTTCACTAATGCCTCCGTGGATCAATTTTGTTTGAATGTGCATGTTTCTTTCCTCCTATAAGTAAATGTTTTTTGATAAATAGCGGTCTGCTGCGTCTGGAAAAATCGTAACGACACGATGACCAGGTGGTAAACGACGAATTTCTCTTAATGCTGCTGCAAAAGCCGCACCACTCGAACTTCCAACTAATAGTCCTTGTTCTCGTGCTAACTGCCTAGTATAGTTAAACCCTTCTACATCAGAGATTGTCTCGATCTGATTGATTGAAAGGGGAGAAAGAAACGGCGGAATGAATTCTACACCGATACCCTCAATTTCGTGAGGGGCTGGATCACCACCATTTAACACAGAGCCCTCTGGTTCTACACCGATTATTCGAATGTCGGGATATTTTTCTTTCAAAAAGGTAGAAGTTCCAGCAAAGGTTCCACCACTCCCAATTCCTGCTACAAAACTATGGATATTTTCTTTGATTTCATGAAAGATTTCTGGCCCTAACGTATGATAGTAAGCAGCAGGATTATCTTTATTTTCAAATTGAAGAGGCAGATAGCTGTTTGATATCTCCTCTGCAAGTTTTTTACTTTTGCTGATGGCACCGATGATTCCTTGCTCACTAGGAGAATGGATGATCTTTGCTCCCAATGCTTTCATCAATTGTTGTTTTTCTAAGCTAAACTTCTCTGGAACAACAAAAACCGTTCTTAATTTGTATGTGAGTGCGGCCAGAGCGATCCCAATTCCTGTATTTCCGGCAGTTGGTTCGATGATCGTCGTTTTTTCATTGATTTTTCCTTGGGCAAATCCTTCTTTGATCAAATAACTGCCCAATCTATCTTTGATACTTCCTCCAGGATTTAAATATTCTAGTTTTGCATAAATAGCAGAACCTTTAGGCATAGAATAGTGCTGATTGTCAAAGCGATAAAGCGGTGTGGAACCAATAGCTTCTGTAATTGTCGAGATAATCATATGGGCCTCCTAAAAAAAGATAATAAAAAAAGGAGCTGACTATTAAATCAGCTCCTTGAAAGACATAGAGAAAAATTGAGTAGATAAAAAGATAAGTTACCTGGTACTCATTCTATGAAGGGCAATTAATAGACATGACAAATAGTATGCTGCTTTTATGCACCATACAACAGCAACGATTCAATTGTTTTTGGTTGCTGACTGTCATGTGTATCCCTCCAAGTAAAATTTTTATTAACGATAGCATGAAAAAAAATAAAAGTCAAAGGCTTGAAAGAAAAAAATATTTCGATAGCATCGTTTACCCGTGTTTATTTTTCTGACAAATAGGCATGAGACCTTAAAAGATAGAGAATACTCTAGTTTTCTGGCCGGTTGTCTGATACAATAAAGTTGATTATGATAAAGAAAAGAAGGAGCAAAAATAATGATCTCAGCAAGTGATTTAAGAGCCGGTATGACTTTCGTACAAGACGGCAAACTGATTAAAGTTCTGGATGCAAGCCACCATAAACCTGGTAAAGGAAATACAGTTATGCGTATGAAACTGAAAGATGTCCGTTCAGGTGCAACATACGACACAACGTTCAGACCAGAAGAAAAATTTGAAAAAGCACATATCGACACAAAACCTGTACAATATTTGTACACGATGGATGATACAGCTTTCTTCATGGATTTGGAAACATATGAGCAATATGAAATTCCTGTAGAAACAGTAGAAGAAGAAATGAAATATATCCTAGAAAACATGGAAGTAAAAATCCAATTCTTCGGTAGCGAAGTCATCGGCGTTCAATTACCAACAACTGTCGTATTACGTGTTGTGGAAACACAACCTTCCATCAAAGGTGCAACAGTCACTGGTTCAGGTAAACCAGCGACAATGGAAACTGGCTTAGTAGTCAATGTTCCTGACTTCATCGAAACAGATGAATTGTTGGAAATCAATACAGCAGAAGGTTCTTATGTAAAACGTGCATCAAAATAATTCGCTAACGGATTGATAAGAATTTGAAAACAGAGCTTGACCTCTTGAAAGGCAGATCATCGGATCTGCCTTTCAAGAGGTTTTTTGTGGAATCAGCAAATTGAAAAATAAAAAAGTATTTGATTTTATTTATATTTTGAAAGATGAATGGCAAAAGCTAGAGAAAGAAGAAACTGCACTTATTTATGAAGAAATTGAAATGATTCATAAAATTGAAAATATCTGAACTATTCCGAACTATATTGAAGCGAAAATATTTTTTCATCACTAAATAGTGTTGAATTTATGTTTTTGTGTATAAATAGCTTCTAATAGTTCGGGTATTTTGTTTTTATAACCATTTTTATTCTTATTTTTAAAAAAATATTTCGAAATATACTAGACAATTCAGAAAATTTTGTTTAATATTATTCCAATAAAATTCAAATCTTTATCAAATGAAATTCCAATGAAAACGGAAAAAAAGTGAAAAGAGGAATGAAAAAATGACAGAATTGATAATTGGCGGAGTCACAGCAAGCACATTGGCAGAAAAGTATAAGACACCTCTGTATGTGTATGATGAAGAAAAGATGAGACAAACGATGCTGTCATTCAAGCGAGGCTTTGTATCGAAACGTTTTGATACAAAAGTACTTTACGCCTCTAAAGCATTCCAAACGATTGAGATGCTGCATTTAGTCCGTGAATATGGATTCGGGCTAGATGTTGTCAGTGGTGGGGAAATCTATACCGCTTTGCAAGCTGATTTCCCTAGAGATACTATCTACTTCCATGGTAACAACAAGACGCCAGAGGAACTGATCTATGCACTTGAAAATGATTTGTTGCATATTGTTGCCGATAATTTGATGGAAGTTGAATTATTAGCAGAATTAAGCCAACGCTATTTAAAAAAAATCTGTATCATGCTTCGGTTGAATGTCGGAGTAGAAGCACATACTCATGAATATATCGTCACTGCGCATATTGATTCAAAATTCGGCATGAGCTATGAAAGTAAAGAGTGCCAACAAGCCCTTCAGTTGATAAAAGAAAGCAGCTATCTAGAGTTAGAAGGATTTCATGCTCATATCGGGTCACAAATTTTTGATGTTACTGCTTGGTTAGCTGAAATCGACAAATTGACGAATTACTTAACCGATTTTGACCAACCTCTTTCCTTGAATCTTGGCGGAGGGTTTGGGATTCGTTATACACAAAATGATCAGCCGATCCCAGTCGAAGAGGCACTAAAAAAACTGATTGAATATACGGAAGAAGCTTTGGAAAAACGAAAACTGACCATTCGTCAATTACTGATCGAACCGGGTAGAAGTATTGTTGGAGAAGCTGGTACAACACTATACACGATTGGTTTCATCAAAAAGACACCACATAAAAAATATTACTTTGTAGATGGCGGGATGACAGATAATATCCGTCCAGCTCTGTATCAGGCAGAATACGATTGTGATTTAGCAGCAAAACTGTCGGAAGAAAAAACAGAGAAAGTGACGATTGCAGGAAAAATGTGTGAATCAGGCGATGTGGTAATCAAAGAAGCTTATTTGCCGAAAGCAGAATCGGGTGATCTTTTAGCTGTTTATTCCACGGGAGCTTATGGATACTCGATGAGCAGCAACTACAATCGAGCGACACGACCAGCAGTTGTTTTTGTCAATAATGGCCAATCAAGACTGATTGTTCGCAGACAAGCATTTTCTGATCTACTAAGGGGGGAAGTTTCCTATGATCCTTCATAAATATAATGGCTGCGGAAATGATTTTATCTTATTAGATTACGCAGAAGACACAGATTATAGTCAATTAGCCGCTTCTTTATGCACAAAAGAAAAATATGATACAGACGGATTGATCGCCGTAAAAATCGATCCGTTGGAAATGATCTATTACAACAAAGATGGCAGTCGCGCGCCGATGTGCGGAAATGGCATTCGCTGTTTTGCTCGATACGTAAATGATCAGAACATGATGAATGAACAGGAATTCAACGTAGAGACATTAGCAGGCACAAGAAAAATTACGGTGTTGGATCCCTCACCTTTTTATTGCAGCGTAGATATGGGAGTGCCAGATGATTCTCCGGAAAAAATCCAAGCTAATCAAACTTATCCAATAAAAAACCAGGAAATAGAGATCAATGGTGACAAAGTAACGATCACTAGTTTATTTTTAGGAACGATTCATACCGTTGTTTTTGTTGAAAATGCGCGTGAGGAAGTCTGGAGAAAAAGAGGTGAACTGATCTGTCATCATCCTTTGTTCAAAGAAAAAACCAATGTCAACTTTGTAGAAGTAGTCAATGAACAAGAATTGATCGTCCGTACCTATGAAAGAGGTGTAGGTTGGACACTTGCTTGCGGTACAGGTTGCTGTGCCTCTTATGTGGTTGCTAAGGAAACTGGGAAAATTTCAGCAGATCAGGTAGTTGTTCACTTGGAACAAGGAGACTTGATGATCTCTGGTGAGGATACGATACAAATGGCTGGCCCAGCAGTTCATGAATGGACAAGAATATTGGAGGAATGAAGATGATAAAAGGTTCGATCGTGGCGCTGATCACGCCGATGAATGAAGAGGGATCAGTAGATTATGCTGGTTTGGAAAAATTGATCCAATTCCATTTAGATGAACAAACAGACGGATTATTAGTTTTAGGTACAACAGGAGAATCTTCTACGCTCACACAATCTGAGGAGGAGAAGATCCTTCAACTGACAGTAAAGAAAGTGGCTGGCCGTGTGCCGGTGATTGCAGGAGCTGGAACGAATAATACAAAAGAAACGATTGAAAAAGCGAAGCATTTTGCTTCTTTGGGGGCAGACGCACTTTTGGTCATCACCCCTTACTACAACAAAACAAGTGACGCAGGACTAGCTGCTCATTTTACAGCAATTGCAGAAGCCTCACCGATTCCGCTTATTTTGTATAATGTTCCTTCTAGAACAGGCATGTCGATTCCAATTCATGTATTAGTAAATTTAGCAGAACATCCTAATATCATTGGTTTGAAAGAAGCCTCAGGAGATATGGCTTATGTGATGGATGCCGCTCGGTTGATTGGAGAAGAATTCTTCCTTTACAGTGGAAATGATGATTTGATCCTACCAGTAATGAGTATAGGAGGAAGCGGCGTAATAAGTGTATGGGCGAATATCCAACCTAAAATAGTCCATGAATTAGTAAAAGATACGCAGGACGGAAGATGGCAGCAAGCAAAAGAAAAGCAATTAAATGCACTTGAACTGATCCATGCCTTGTTCAGTGAGACCAATCCTATTCCTGTCAAAGCAGCCATGTCATTATTAGACTTACCTTCCGGACCTCTACGCCTGCCTTTAGTTTCTCTTTCAAAAGAGAAAAAGAAACAATTAGCTCAGCTTTTGTTAAAAGAAAGGACGGTTGAAAAATGAAAATCGGACTGATTGGCAGTGGACAGATGGGAAATAGAGTCGAAGAAGTTGTACAAGAAAGAGAAGATACGGTCCTTCTTTTACGGACGGCACCTAAAGAAGCAACTACGCTTGCTTTTACGGAACTGCCAGAACTGCTTATTGATTTTTCTCATCCAGATAATTTAGAGATGATCCTTTCGTATAGCTTGTCTTATCAACTTCCGTTAGTCATTGGCACGACAGGTTATACACAATCACAGTTCCAAGAAATAAAAGAACATGCCAAACATGTACCTGTGATGTATAGTGCTAATTTTTCGTTCGGCATCATGGTGATGAATCAACTAATCAAGCAAGCAGCTGCAATGTTGCAAGGCTGGCAGATCGAACTGATTGAAAAACATCATAGTCGTAAAAAAGATGCACCATCTGGTACTGCAAATATGCTGCTTCAAACAATCCAAGAAGTGCAAAAGCTGCAGCCCGTATACAACTGGCAAGGAAAAAAAAGAGAAGAAAGCCAAATTGGTGTACACAGTATTCGTGCAGGTTCTTTACCTGGTGAACATGATGTATTGTTTGCTGCTACTGATGAAATATTTACGATCAAACATGAATCTTTTTCTAATCGAATCTTTGCTGCAGGCGCAGTAGAAGCAGCGGACTGGTTGAAAGATCAGTCACCAGGTTATTACAAATTAGAAGATTTATTAATGGACAAAGGGGTGTAAAAAACGTGGAAGCTCAAGAAATCATCCGCTACATTCAAACGGCATCTAAAAAGTCGCCTGTGAAAGTCTATCTGAATGTAACCGAGCCAATCGAATTTAAAGAAAGTAAAGTTTTTGGTGAAGGAAGCAGCTTCGTTGTTTTTGGTGACTATGAGACGATTGCTCCGGTTTTAGAAGCTGAATCAGAAAAAATCATTGAAATCGAAATCGAAACTGCTGCAAGATACAGCGCAGTTCCTTTGCTAGATATTAAAAAAATTAATGCTCGTATCGAACCAGGTGCTATTATCAGAGATCAAGTGTCAATCGGCAACAATGCCGTGATCATGATGGGAGCGATCATCAATATTGGTGCAGTAATCGGTGAAAACACGATGATTGATATGGGTGCTGTCTTAGGTGGACGAGCGACAGTGGGCAAAAACTGCCATATTGGTGCAGGAGCTGTCTTAGCAGGTGTGATCGAACCAGCATCGGCTAAACCGGTTATCGTAGAAGACGGCGTACTGGTAGGTGCGAATGCAGTGATTGTTGAAGGTGTCCATATCGGAAAAGATGCAGTCGTGGCAGCAGGAGCAGTGGTTTTAGAAGATGTGGCAGCAGGCACTGTTGTCGGTGGAATACCTGCACGTGTATTAAAAATAAGTGATGATCAGACAAAAGAAAATACAGCATTGATTGCTGCGTTACGCGAATTATAGAGGAGATGGAGAAAAATGCGCGAAATAGATATCTGTATTGTGGGGGCAACCGGATTAGTCGGCCAAACGATGCTCAAAGTGTTAGAAGAATATGATTTTCCAGTAGGACGATTGAAATTATTAGCTTCAAAACGTTCAGCCGGTAAAGTTTGTGTATTCAAGAAAAAGAAACACACTGTACAGGAATTGACAGAAACTTCATTTGAAGGATATGATTTAGCGCTATTTTCTGCAGGTGCTTCTGTATCCAAAGAGTTTGCGCCAATCGCACGAAGTCAGGGACTATTTGTCATAGATAATTCCTCAGCATGGCGGGAAGATTCGGATATTCCATTAATCGTTCCAGAGGTCAATCTGGAAGACTATACATTGAATCGGCTGATTGCAAATCCAAATTGTTCAACCATTCAAGCGGTACTTCCACTTAAAGCTTTACAAGAAGCCTTTGGTATCCAGCGAGTCAATTATTCGACCTATCAAGCAGTTTCTGGTTCCGGGCAAAAAGGCATTGAAGATCTTCATCGTACGCAAAATGACGAGGAACCAGTTTTGTATCCTTATAATATTAGCCAAACGGTGATTCCGGAAATCGATCAGCCTTTGGAAAATGGGTATACAAAAGAAGAACAGAAAATGATGAATGAGACCCGTAAGATTCTGCATCAGCCTGCTTTGCCAGTATCAGCAACCTGCGTACGTGTGCCAATCGAAAATGGACATGGAGTCTCTGTGGCAGTTCAATTGCAAAAAGAGTTTACGACGGAAGAAATTAGAGAGTGTCTCAGCCAGTTTCCAGGGATTCAATTAGAAGATGATCTAGCAGCACATAAATATCCGACGAGCATTCTTGCTAGAGGAACAGATATGGTTTATGTTGGGAGGATCAGAAAAGACACTTCTTTAGAGAACGGATTGTTGTTCTATACGACTGCCGATAACATACGCAAAGGAGCCGCTGCGAATGCCGTACAGATTGCTGCAGCTTTAATGCAGAAAATAGCGGAGGTGGCAAGATGAGTAATACGCTGAAAGTAGCGAAATTCGGCGGAACATCGATGTCTCATGAAGAGCAATTCAAAAAAGTCCGTACAATTGTTCTTTCAGATCCCAATCGCCAAGTGATCGTTGTTTCTGCTTTAGGCAAACGTACGTCAGATGATGACAAAGTAACAGACTTACTTTATTTGATTTATGCTTACCTTCAGCATCATGTTGATTGGACACCCCTTTGGAAAAGGATTTGTGATCGTTTCATTCAAGTAAGAGATGTTCTTGCCCTGCAGTTACCTATTGAAGATGAACTAGCACGCATACAGAAACAACTGGAAGACGAAAAGATAACTGAAGATTATTTAGTAAGTAGAGGTGAATATCTGACTGCTCAACTGATGGCTGAGTATCTTGGTTACCAGTTTATTGACGCAAAAGACCTGATTTTCTTTGACTATGATGGGAAAATCGATCAGGAAAAAACAGCACAGGAAATCACAAAAGCATTTAAAAGATATCCGAAAATGGTTGTTCCAGGGTTTTATGGGGCGAACCCTGCAGGAAAAGAAAAATTATTGGGCCGTGGGGGAAGCGACATTACCGGCGCGATACTGGCGAAGATGTTGCAAGCGGAAGGTTATGAGAATTGGACGGATGTTTCAGGAATCATGATGGCTGATCCGCGAATCATCGATCATCCTAAAATCATCGAGGAAATCTCTTTTAGAGAACTGAGAGAGATGGCTTATATGGGGGCTAACGTTCTTCATGAAGCAGCTGTTTTCCCAGTTCAAGAGGCTGATATCCCCATCCAAATAAAAAATACCAATGATCCTTTCGCTCAAGGGACAAAAATATCGAATCACGAAATAGAAAAGGAAAATGGACTGACAGGAATAGCTGGACGCAAGGATTTTCTTTCCATTACTTTATTCAAACGTCATATGTCCGATGAAATCGGGTTTATCTGGAAAGCAATGAGCATTTTTGCTAAACATGAGATATCAATCGAACATATTCCTTCAGGGATCGACAATATCGGAGTGATCGTCTCAGCAGAAGCGATTGCCGATAAATTATTTCTCATCACGAAAGAATTAAAAGAAACACTTGGCGTGGAAGAAATCGTCGTGATTGAAGACTTAGCTTTGATCTCTGTCGTTGGCGGACCGCATAAAGAATTGATCGGTTTATCTGGAAAAGTGTTATCGATATTGAACAAATTAGAAATTCGCACATCGATCTTATCACAAGGAGCACAGGAGTTGAATCTGATCATCGGTGTACCGAATAATCAATATGAAACAGTAGTGAAGGGTATCTATGAAGGGATGGTGAATACGGATGCTGAAAGAATATCGAATGGCACTCCATCAAATTCCTGAAATCGGATTTCATGAATTCAAGACAAAAAAATATTTATATGAACAAGTAAAAAACAGCGGGGCCGTTATCCATGAAATCGGCGAAACAGGACTACTCCTTTATTTTGATAATCAACAAGAAGAAACGATTGCTTTTCGAACAGATATCGATGCACTGCCAGTCAAAGAAGAAACGAATCTCTCTTTTGCTTCTAAGCATGAAGGGTATATGCATGCATGTGGTCATGACGGACATATGGCGATGCTTTTAGGGTTGACTGACTTTATAACTAAACACATTGAGGATCTTATTTATAATGTAGTACTGATCTATCAGCCATCAGAAGAAATTTCCGGTGGCGCACAAAGCGTTATTCAGTCAGGATTGTTGGATAAATATGAAGTACAAGCAATATTTGGCTTTCATCTATGGCCTGGACTAGCTAAGGGAGAAGTTTTCTCTCGACCAGGACCTTTGATGGCACAAAGCAGTGAAACAGACATTATCATTAAAGGCCAGTCTGCACATATTGCTTCTAGTGAAAAAGGAATCGATAGTCTGGAGGCAGCTGTACGATTTTTGAAGAATGTTTATGATTTTGACCGGCAATTACCGGCAGAGTGGAATCATCTAATGAAATTTGGCCAAATCCAAGGTGGAACGATCCGAAATGTTTTAGCTGGAGAAGTTATTGTATCCGGAAGTATCCGTTCTTACAGTTCAGATATGCAAAATTATTTGAAGAGGGGATTAGACCATTTAGCAGAACAGTTTCACTCTACAGCTACTATTTCTTTTCACTATAATGACGGCTATCCAGCTGTAATCAACCATAGAGGCTTATATGCAGCACTGTTAGATTCAAACAAACTACATGAATTAGATGCTCCAGTTCTTCAAGCCGAAGATTTTGGCATATATACGCAACAATATCCATGTGTATTTTTCTTTTTAGGTGTCGGTGATACCCCTGCTTTACATGATCCGACGTTCGATTTTGATATGGATGTTTTAGAAAATGGTGTAGAATGGTACAAAACGATTCTTTTTACAGAAAATCTTCTTGTAAAAATCGATAGCAGTTCAAAAGAGGAGCGAGTAAATAATGACGAATTTATCCAATCGATTTAGTCCCAGGCTTTCTAGAATAGAAGTATCAAAAATACGACAATTCGATCAGCAAATATCTTCGATACCAGATGTGATCAAACTCACCCTGGGAGAACCGGATTTTCCAACTCCCGAACATGTCAAACAAGCCGGAATAGCAGCGATTGAAGAAGACTTTTCTCACTATACCGGAATGAGAGGATTAGAGGAACTGCGGGAAGCTGCTTGTATGTTTCAGCAGCAGCGTTATGGACTAACTTATGATCCGCAAACGGAAGTTTTGACGACGGTTGGTGCAACGGAAGCGATTGCCTCTGCATTGTTATCTGTTTTGGAAGAAGGAGACAAGGTTCTTATTCCAGCGCCTGCTTATTCAGGATATCAGCCATTAGTGGAACTAGCTGGTGCTGAATTGATCCCGATAGATACTTCTGACACAGGGTTTGTCTGTCAGCCGGAACAATTTGAACGAGCATTTGAACAATATGGATCAGCTGTCAAAGCAGTCATTTTAAACTATCCTAACAATCCTACTGGGACGACATTGTCTGCAAAACAATTGAAAGCAATCGCTGAGGTTTTAAAAAAATATCCGGTATTTGTTATAAGTGATGAAGTATATGCTGAATTGACTTATAGTGGAACGCATATGTCCATAGCTACTTATCTTCCAGAACAAACAATCGTGATAAGCGGGTTATCCAAGTCACATGCGATGACTGGTTGGCGAGTGGGCTTTATTTTTGCTCAAAAAGCCCTTATTGACGAACTAATTAAAGTCCATCAATATCTGGTGACTGCCGCTACAACGATGTCGCAAAAAGCTGCGGCTGAAGCGCTAATAAATGGGGTGAAAGATAGCGAGAATATGAAAGAGCAATATCAAACACGAAGAGACTATCTGGTCCAGCAATTGGCGCCTTTAGGATTTGAAGTGACCCAGCCAAACGGTGCATTTTACTTGTTTTGCAAACTCCCAGCTGCCATTCAAACTGACTCTTGGCAGTTTTGTGTAGAATTAGCGGAACAGGCAAAAGTTGCGTGTATCCCAGGAATTGCATTTGGACCAGAAGGAGAAGGTTATATCCGGATTTCTTATGCTAGCAGCATGGAAAAATTACATGAGGCCTGCAAACGGATCAAAGACTTTTTAACAGAACAGTGATTCATAGATTTTATCAAAAAAACAATCGTTAATTTTGCGGTATATTCTGCAAGGAGATGATTGTTTTTTAAATTTAGTTCAAATGAACGCGTTTCTTTTGATTCATAACTAATGTAATGTTAAGTTTAAATTGTTTAGAATGATTTTAAAAGAATATTCAAGGAGGTTTCATCAATGGAAAAAATCAAAGTTGTCATTGTAGGTGCATCTCATGGAGGACATCAATCGATCTTGGAACTATTGACACGATACGGTGAAAATGTAGATATCACGCTATTTGAAGCAGGAGACTATATTTCCTTCATGTCATGTGGTATGGAGCTGTATTTAGAAGACAAGGTAACAGATGTAAATGATGTACGTAATTTCAGACCAGAAAACTTTCCGCAATCCAATGTTCATATTTTAAATAATCACGAAGTAAAAACGATCGATGCCGATAAAAAAACAGTAACGGTTACTAGCGCATCAGATAACGAAACAAAAGAATATCCTTATGACAAATTGATTTTGAGTTCTGGTGTCAAACCAAACAATCTGCCAGTACCAGGAGCAGATCTAGAAAATGTCTACTTGATGCGTGGATACAATTGGGCAACCAAAATCAAAGAAAAATTAAATGATCCGGCTATTAAAAAAATCGCTGTCGTAGGTGCGGGTTACATTGGGATCGAAGCAGCAGAAGCAAGCCGAAAAGCTGGGAAAGAAGTCGTATTGCTTGATGTGATCGATAGACCTTTAGGCACTTATTTAGATGCTGAGATGACAGATATTTTAGAACAACACCTAAATGAAAACGGTATTGAAGTTTTGACAAATGCAAAAATCGAAGCTTTTACTGGTAACGGAAAAGTTGAGGCAATCAAAACAAGTGAAAAAGAAATCCCAGCAGATCTAGTCATTCAAGCTGCCGGTGTGAAGGCAAATACAGAATGGTTAAAAGGGATCGTCGACTTAGATGAACGTGGCTGGATCCAAACAAATGAATACTTGCAAACGAATCTTCCAGATGTGTATGCAGTAGGAGATGCTACACTTGCTTATTCTATCCCAGCCCGCAAAAAAATGCCGATCGCTTTAGCGACTGTTGCACGTAGAGAAGCACGTTATGTAGTAAAACATCTTTTTGAAGAAGTACCAAACAAACCGTTCGGCGGAGTCGTAGGTTCCTCTGCATTAAGTGTCTTTGACTATCATTTTGCAGCAAGCGGATTGAATAGCTTTACAGCAGCAAAAGCAGGAGTAGATGTACGAGTGTCTTATTATGAAGATACGTTAAGACCAAAATATGTACCAGAAGAACAAGGAAATCCAAAAGTGTCCATCCAATTATTCTCGGATCCAATGACCCATCAATTGCTAGGAGGAGCAGTATTATCTACCTATGATGTTACAGGTCAAGGAAATGTATTGGCACTAGCGATCCAAAACAAACTGACTTTAGAAGAACTAGCAGAAGCTGACTTCTTCTTCCAGCCAGGCTTTGACCGACAATGGAGCATGTTGAATCTAGCCGCTCAACAAGCGTTAGGAGAAGAACCATTTGTAGAATAAGAAAACGAAATATTTGAAAAGAGGTTGTGAAAAAGCTGCCTTGCATCAAGTAATAAGAACAGCCAAGTAAAAACAGCTTCTTATGTTTTTAACTTGGCTGGACTTATTACCGCAGATGCAAGCTTTTGAACACCGTTTATTCGCAAAAAAAGGACTGTGACACGATTTGTGTACCGACCCCCAAAAGTTAGACCAAAAAATCTAACTTTTGGAGGTCGGTATTTTTTATGGTTAAATATACTTTTGAACTTAAATTAAAGATCGTTCATGATTATTTGGATGGCAAAAGCGATTGGACCGTAAAAATCCAGATCAAGAGATTGAAGCGGAAATGCTTAAAATTCGGGAGAAGCACAAGGATTATGGCTGTTTACGGATGACCAATGAACTAAGAAACCGCGGTTTCTCTATCAATAAAAAGAAAGTTCAGCGCCTGATCAAGAAGCTAGGAATAAAAGTAACGGCATACACACGTAAATCACGGCGCTACAATTCTTATCGAGGACAAGTCGGAGCAGTAGCCCAAAATCGGATCCATCGTCGTTTCTACACCAGTATCTGCCATCAGAAAATCACGACGGATACAACTGAATTTAAATACCATGAAGTGGATGCCAAAGGCATTATCCGTCAAAAGAAATTGTATCTAGATCCTTTTATGGATATGTTCAATAGTGAGATTTTATCCTATCGTATCTCTGAAAAGCCCAATGCATTAGCGGTAATGGAAGGTTTGGAGGAAGCTGTCCAGACCACTAACGATTGTCCCTATCGTCGTATGTTTCACTCAGATCAAGGTTGGGCGTATCAAATGAAAGCTTATAGAAACAAATTGAAGGAGTACAAAATCTTTCAAAGCATGTCTCGGAAAGGGAACTGCTTAGATAATTCACTTATGGAGAATTTTTTTGGCTTATTAAAACAAGAGATTTTTCACGGGAAAGTTTATAACTGTTTCGTGGAATTAAAATCAGCCATCGATAGCTATATCTATTACTACAATAATGAACGGATAAAACAGAAATTAAACTGGTAAAGTCCCGTCCAATTTCGTAAAACAACCGTAACGGTTGTGTAAAAATATCATTTTAGAGCATGAAAAAAGGAGTGGATTTCTCCACTCCAAAAAAATCTAACTTTTGGGGGTAACTACAGTGTTTTAGTAAAAGGATACATTTCTTCCTTGTATATTCCATGCGTGTTCGTGAGAAAGCATATATAATTTAATTAACAGATAGTTAGGGGGAGAAAAAATGATTTTTTCAATTACAATGAAACTGGTATTCGGGTTGATCGGTTTATTATTAGTGGTACGTTTGCTTGGGAAGAAATCCATGTCAGAAATCACACCGTTTGATTTAGTCTATACGCTTGTTTTAGGTGGGATCTTAGAAGAATCAACCTATGATGACAATGTCCATGTAGGGCATGTCCTATTTGCCATTGCGCTTTGGGCAGTAATGATTTATGGTATCGAACGTATCGTCCAAAAAAATGAAAAGGTCAATCGTTGGGTCAAAGGCGAGCCATCTGTTCTAATCAAAGACGGCGTCATCAACATGACAGAGTTGACAAATAACCATATCGAGATGGAGCAGTTGCGAGCAATCTTAAGACAGCAGGAATGCTTTTCTCTTGAAAATGCCAAACATGTTATCCTAGAGAATGCTGGTCAAATGAGTGTATTGAAAAAATCAGATGAAGACAAAGCTTTATCGATCCTGCTTGTAGATGAAGGGCAAATTCAGCATAAAGTGCTTCAGTCCAATCAATTGACTGAAGCATGGCTTATGGAGAACTTGAAGAAAGAAGGCTATGCAGATGTAAAACAGCTGATTTATGTTGAATGGTCAGAAGAAAAAGGGCTCTACATACTAAATAAAGAAGACGTCATGCATGAATCTTACCGAATAGATGGATAGACAGAGGTTGTGAAATCAGCGCCTTGGATTGTTACTCAAAACTAAGCGACTTTTTCACAACCTCTGATATCTAATATACGTTGTTCCAGAAGTTGCTTCTTCGAAAAATCAGCCAAAATTCCACAAAAATTTAAGAAGCAATTTTCGAAAAATCCTTTCTTATTTTTTGAAGTTGATCACTTCTGTCACAACCTCTCATGTCACAAACCATTTTTTTGTTTCCTTTAACTCAATATACCGTACGTCTTCCCACAATATCGGCTGATGGTCAATCATAAAGTAATCTTCATAGGCTTCACCAATGAAGTGCCCTTCGACCTCATCCAAGAGTCTTCCAAATTCATCTTTTAAATTGAGCTGAATGATTACTGCTTTACGAGATAAAAAGGCTTCTGTCAGTATACTATCGATTTCTTGCAATGTCATTTGTTGTTTAGGAAGAGGCTGTTTGCGTGCTTCTTCTTCATTTTTTTTGATACCGTTGACTAGTTCTTCCATCGCAAAAGCAGTCCCCCATTTTAATCCAAATGGCCGATCTCGATACTCGTTATAGTCAATGAATTTTTTTGCTGTCCGTCTCATCTTTTCCACCTTCTAATCCACTCATACCACCTGCATGCCCGCCAACGAGAGAACTACGTGCGATGGCGCGTCCTCCTTGCAAGAGACTATGCGCATGGATGATTGATTGAAAGCCGTATTTTTTTCTAATCGTATCGACAACAAAATCAACTTTTGCTTCATTTATCTGCTTTTCAGGATCTTCAAAAAGGTTAAGCTGTAAACCTGTCGCGTATACGAGGTCGGAACAGTTCACGCCTACACGCCGAATATCCTGGTAGTGGTAATGCTGGTGGAAAATGGTCAATAAAGCATCTGCTAGATCTCTGCTAGCATTTGTCGCTTCGATTTTCATTTGCTGGTGAAACCCGGTCTTGCCATTTGGATCAAGATAGCCTAAAGAGTATCCTACCCATAAGCTGACTACTTGTGTTTTTGCTGCAGATCGTCTCAAGCGAGTGCCGACTTGGTCGGCCATTTCTTTGATAACAATCTCGATTTCTTCTCGTCTTGTATAATCTCTATCTAGGATTTGACTATTTCCGATACTTTTTGATTTTGGTGTATATTCTTGTCCCAAAAAACTTCGATCGATCCCCCAAGTATGGGCATAAAGCTGAGTACCGATGACCCCTAGCTTGCTTTTCAAGTGATAATAATCCGCGTGAGCTAAATCATAAACAGAATGTATACCCATTTGTTTCAGACGTTTTGCTGTTTGTTTGCCGATTCCCCAAAAGTCAGTGATATCTGAGATTTTCCATAACTTTTCTGGTACATCTTCATAACGCCATTCAGCAAACATTTGTTTTCCGTCTTTTGAGCCATTGTCTAAGGCTAGTTTAGCAAGTAGCGGGTTATCGCCAATTCCTATAGTCGTGTAGATTCCGGTCTGCTCAAACACATCTTTATGGATCAGTTTAGCCATGTCGTACGCATTTGTTTTACCAAAGAGTGCCATGCTATTTGTTACATCAAGGAAGCTTTCATCGACGGAATAGACATGATGGTTCGCTTCGTCTGCATATTTTTTATAGATAGAATTGATTTCTCTGTTCTTTTCCATATAATAGGCCATCCTTGGGGCAACAATATATAAATCACTTGGATAGGGGAAGGGAAGATCTCTGGCACGGCTGATATTGGTGATGCCGTAAGCTTTTTTTGCTGCAGGACTGGAAGCCAAGATTAATCCGCTACCCCGTGTTTCTGTCGAATCGGACGGATAGGACATGACTACTAATTTAGTTGTAAGGGGATCAAGATCCTTTTCAACGCACTCTACGGAGGCGTAAAAAGATTTGCAGTCAATACATAAAATATCTCTTGAAGGTTCTTTTTCATAAACAAATACCGGATTTTGATTCGCCCACATAACAATCACCTCTTCAACACAATTAGAACACACGTTCTCTTTCTGTGTCAATAAAAAACAGCAATTTTCGAATACGAGCAAAAGGCTCACATTTGAAAATTGCTGAGAGGTTATTTTTATCTATTTGTTTTTAGCTGAGATCGTTGATTTTTTTATCAAACATGAACAGCTTCTGGATCGATCTTTGTTGTCCCATTTCCAATGTGTGCAACATAAAATTCCGGAGCATAGCCGACAACTTTCATGTATTCATCATAGACATTGTTTTTGAAGGCAGGTATATTTTCTTCTTTGACAAGAGCAATCGCACAGCCACCAAATCCAGCTCCTGTCATTCGTGCACCCAAGACACCTTCTTGTTTTTGAGCAGCATCTACTAGTGTATCTAATTCGATCCCAGTTACTTCATAATCATAGCGAAGAGAGTGGTGAGAATCATTTAACAGTTGACCAAATACTTCTAAGTTCCCAGCTTCTAATTCAGCTTTTGCCTTCAAAGTCCGCTGATTTTCAGAAACGGCATGGCGAGCTCTGCGTATCAATGTATCATCGCCGATTTGGTCAATAGTTGATTCAAATTCTTCTTCATCTAAGTCTCCTAAAGAAGAGATAGGCAAAGTTTTTTGCAAACGTGCCAAGGCTTCTTCGCATTCGCTGCGGCGTTCATTGTATTTTGAATCTGCCAATTCCCGCCGCTTATTCGTATTCATGATGACGATTGCATAACCATCTAGTTTCACTGGGACCATTTCGTATTTCAGCGTATTTGTATCTAATAAGATTGCATGATCTAGCTCACCGAAGCCGATGGCAAACTGATCCATGATACCTGAATTGACACCGATGAATTCATTTTCTACTTTTTTACCTGTTTGGACTAGTTCCAAGCGATCTGTTTTTAAATCAAACAGATCTTCTAATACAACACCTACTAATAATTCTAATGAAGCGCTACTGGAAAGTCCTGCACCATTAGGGATTGTTCCTTCCACTAACAACTCAAACCCATGATCGATTGAGTGTCCAGCTTCTTTTAATTTAAGGACCATTCCTTTTACGTAATTTGCCCAGTTTGCTTTTTTATCATATTCTAGCTCATCTAAAGTAAAACTAATGACACCGATATCGTCAAAGTTTGTGGAATAAACTAATATTTTATTATCGTCTCGAGGTGCTGCGACACCTTGCGTTCCATAAGTGATGGAAGCGGGGAAGACATGGCCTCCATTGTAATCTGTGTGTTCACCAATCAAATTGATGCGTCCTGGTGAGAAGTATTGTGTAGTTTTTTTAGGTCCGAATGTTTCGGCAAATTTTGTGTTTAAGCTTCTTTTGATTTCCATGATGAGTTATTCCTTTCTTGTTTTGATTTTGAATTCTGTCACTGTTTCAAATACTGATCCGGCTTTTAAATGAATCGAACCAAATGCTGAGAAGCGCTCTGCACCTGGAGCTGTTTGAGTCTCAAATGTGATGCCACCATGATGTGCCAATTTTCGGTTGCGCATTTCTGGTGTTTCTGTGCCGAAATTTGCAGTGAAAATAACCACACTAGAAGCATCTGTAGCAATATCTACTTGGATTCTTTTATCGGGGCTAGTCAAGCGAGCGGCTTCTTTATCCAAGCCGGTTTCTTTTAAGAAAAATGGATGATCGATTCCGTCAACAAGATTTTTTTGATCCAAATCACTAGCAAAAACGGACGCTAATTTTTTAGGTATTTGAAAATCGAAAGCACTTCCTGCAGTATTTTCTTTTACCCCTATAGGAATACTATCTGTTCGCAAAGGAGCATAAGCTTCGCTATTTAGCCAAAGCTCATGTTGATCGATTGATTGAGAAGCATCTCCCGTCAAGTTGAAGTAAACATGATTTGTCGGATTGAATAAAGTATCTTGGTCACTGGTGCCGCGAGAGGTCACTCGCCAGATATTATCTTGTGTCAAAGTATAGCGGATTTCCACATCCATTGTACCTGGAAAACCATGTTCTCCGTCGGGACTTGTAGTAGTAAAAATGACAGAAGCTTCATTTTCGCCATTCAAAATGACATAAGACCATTTTTTTAATTCAAATCCAGGAGCACCACCATGCAGATTATGCCCAGTTTTTGGATCTGTGGCTAATTGGTAAGTTTTTCCATTGAGAGAAAAGCGGCCATTTTCGATTCTCCCTGCGGTGCGACCGATAGAAGCACCGATATACGGATCTTTTTCGATATATTCTTCAGCGGTATCAAATCCCAAAACTAATTCTCGATCATTTGATTTTAAACTGACGATTCTAGCACCTAAATCAGAGATAGAAAGTGCTAGCTTGTTTTTGTTCTCCAAGGTTATCAAGTGATAACCTTGGCCAAAATCTTTTTCTGTAATCTTCATTTTCAAGATCCTTTCTTAATGGGAAGGAACTACTGCATCGTGAAGTTCATCTTCCATTGTATCAGCTGGAGCCAATTTGTTTTCCAATTCCTCAACGATTTGTGCATGTTTTTTCTCTGTCAATGTAATCTTCCAAGCAAAAATAATAGCGGAGAAAATCATCAAAGCAGCAGGAGCATAGAATGCATAAGCTTTGAAAGTCGTTACGCCATGAGCAGTGATATCAGCAGCAGTAGCATTACCAGTCATCCCAGAAGCGATAGCGACAAACCCTACGATCCCGTTAGACAAAGCACCAGCGATTTTATCTAGTAAAGGGCGAATTGATAGAGTAACAGCTTCGTTACGGATACCATTTTTCCATTGACCATATTCAACAGAGTCTGTGATCGTCATCAAAGCGGATAAGAAAATCAATTGTTGAGGGAAGTAGAACAATACTAGCCCGATGATAACGATTGGCAAACTTGAACCTGCGATCGTAAAGAAAAAGTAAGAAGAAATCATCATTGCGATCCCTCCAAGGTAAACGTAGCGACGAGAGATGACGCGTGTAAGCATTGGGAATAGTGGAACAGCTACTAAACCAAGTAAGGCAGCAACTAGACCAACGATCCAAAATTCAGTTGGTTGGCCAAGTACATATTTGAAGAAGTAGAATAATACGGCAGTTGTTGCTACATTGGCAATCGCATAAGCGATATAAGCAAGGGCAAGCCACATCAACTGATCATTTTGAGCAACTGCTTTGAACACATCTTTGATCCCAGCTTTTTCATTTTGCTGACGGATCGCAGTATCGACTTCTTTTGTGCCCAAGGCAGTGATAATCGCAGTACCGCCTGAAATAACAGCAGCAATCACACCGAACCAGAACCAGCCTGAAGCGCCTTCAATATGTTTATGAGTAACAAGATAGGTAAAGAAAGTAACGATAGGGACAACGACTAGAGTAGTACCATTTGCACCTAGAGAAGAGCCGAAACGAGCAAACGTAGCAAATTTTTCACGTTCCTTTGTTTCCGTACTCAAAGCTGGAATCATTGACCAAAAAGCGATATCCTTAAATGAATAAAAACTATCCAATAAGATGAAAACGATTGCAAATAATATGATAAATAAAGTCGTATTATGAGTAGCTAAGCCAAAGAAATTGGTAAAGATTGCTACCAAGAGTACGGAACTAACAACGCCGCCGATAACTAACCATGGTTTGAATTTACCGTATTTTGTACGAGTATTATCGATGATGCCACCAATCAAAGGATCAAAAATAATTTCAACTAAGCGGATACCTACAACTAAGCTTGTAACTGTAGCAATCATTTTTGCATTCGTTGCCTTATCTGTTCCTGCGAACATCTGGCTTGTCACGAATACCATAAAATAAGTGCTTAATGTAACATAGAATGTGTCGTGTCCAAAAGCGCCTAAAGCGTAGGACACACGTTGGATCATTTTGCTTTTCATAATCTGTATTCCTCTCCTGTTCAATATATAATACTAAGTAAACCGGTTACAACGAATAACAAAGATCTTTTAATGACTTAAACTTAACAAGAAATCGCTTCCTTTTTAATATATTTCTGTGACTTTTATTTAACTTTTTGTTGCATTATACTAAAGGAGTAAGGAGGGATAGACGTGGAGCAATCGATTTTTTTAAAAAAGGAACATCAACAAGTAGAAAAAGAATTGTATTTTGATTTTTGTGGTTTCTCTAAAACGATGCCGTTTCATTCTTTTGGTCCTGCTATTCGCAATGATTACATCCTGCATGTCGTGATGGAAGGCAAAGGATCTTATCATGTGAAAAATCAACAATTCCAATTGAAAAAAGGTGATCTGTTCTTGATTCGTCCAGGAGACTCGACGTTTTACTTATCAGATGGAGAAGATCCGTGGATGTATTGCTGGCTTTCATTTGGTGGGAGTGCTGCAGAAGAAATCATTCGGCAGTCGCTTTTCAGAGAAGACCAATACACGATGGTCTCTTCTGACATACAAAAATATATCGACATTATTTTAGAATGCATGAAAGATACGGAAGAAACCTTGGAAAATGAATTACAGTTAACAGCATTAACCTACCGTTTTTTATCAGTCCTTTTAAAAGATGGCGGAAAGGTCAGCGGTGGTGTACAAAAGGTTCACTCCTCTTTAGCTGTTGAGACAGTCAAATACATCGAGGCACATTATGCTGAAAAATTGTCTGTTGAGGAAATCGCCCAGCATTTAGCGGTCAATCGGAGCCATTTGTCGCGAGTATTCAAAAATCATATGGGTACCAGTATCAAGGAATATTTGATCGGGGTACGGATCAATCGAGGGGCGTTTCTTCTTTCTCTGACGGATGAATCCGTGGAAAGTATTGCCTATCAAGTAGGGTTCAATAGTCTAGTCGTATTTAGCCGAATGTTCAAAAAGAGTACCGGAGAAACGGCTACGAACTATCGTAAACGTATGAAAAACGAAAATTTTAAGAATATTGCTTTGGATACCTTGAAAAAACAGTTGGAAAAACAAACCGCAGTTTCTTGGACAACCTGATTAGTCTGGTTAAAATGACAAGCATCGGCAAAAGAAACTTGTGGCGGTTATGCTACACTGTAAAGCGAAGACTAAAAAGGAGGAAAAGGGATGCGTACACTTATCATCATTAGCCATCCAACGATCGAAGAATCTTTAAATCAGCAATTTTTCAAAGAAGCTTCTGCTGGTTTACCAGCTACTTGGCATCATTTGGAATCAAGTTATCCAGACGGAAAAATAGATATAGAGACTGAACTACAGCTCTTGGCCCAGCATGATCGGATCATTTTCCAGTTTCCGTTTTACTGGTATAGTTCTCCTGCTCATTTAAAAATTTGGCAAGATAATGTCTTGGAACGAGCATCACATGTATTAAAAGGGAAAGAACTAGGAATCGTATTGACAACAGGTGTGGCGGAAAAAGAATACCAAGCTGGAGGAAAAGAAGAATATACGATTTCCGAATTTTTGAGGCCGTATCAGCGAATCGCAAATAAATTCCATATGACCTATCTTCCGCCATTCGTTTTAGCACAATTTATGTATTTATCCCAGGAAAAACGTTGGGAGAAGCTAATTGCTTATCAGCAGTATCTCTCATTGGAAGGCAAACCATCGCTGACTCAGCGGATTGACTGGTTTATTCAAAGAGTACAGGAAAATCAGAAAATGCAGGAAGAAGAATCTGAAAAACAAGCATATATCGTAGAAGCACTGACTGAGGCAAAAGAGCAGATCGAAGACTTGACCTTTACACTGCAAGAAATGAAAGGAACTTCATTATGACAAATGATTGGCTGATCCAACAATTAGATGAATTAAGCGAAAAATCAGAATATCAAGACCGTGCGCTCTTATATGAAATAAAGAAACTGATGGCTGAGATAGACGAACGAACAATGCAGCTGCAAGGAGAAATCGACGGACAATCTTGGAATCATCTCAACTGGTGAAATTTTCTTATAAATAACAAAGATAAAAATGTGCACAGCGGCAATTATTTGCTACAATAAGAATATGAAGCGTTTGATAACGCTATTATACATAAAAATTGGTGGTGAAAAAAATGTATGATGAAAATGAGTGGGGAGAAAATGTTCGGATGACCCGAAGAAGACAGCAAAAACAGGCAGCTCGTAAGCGGATGATCATGATTGGGGCAGCAGTTGCCGTGTTTTTGATCATAGCAGGAGGAGTTGCGGGTCTATATTTTCATGGAAAAAATTCGTCAGAAGCGAAAAGTACGACCATAACGGAAACAACGACAAAGAAAACAGAGACGAAACAAACAAGTGAGTCATCAACTAAAACAAAAGAGACGCAAACTTCTGAAGAAAAAACAGCAAATGGTTTGCCAGAGCAACTTCAAGCAATCGTAAATGATTATTCGAAAAAGATCGAAGAAAAGACGCCTGCATTGATTGAAGAATACCAGACAGAAATTCAGGGAAATCAAGAGGGCATAGCTGGTTTATCAGCAGTTGCTAACCAAAAAGCACGTGAGCTTCAAGCAATCTCCGACGAAGGGATCAGAAAATTACGTGCAGCGTATCAGGCAGCAGAAAATAAAGACGGTGTAGACTTAGATACTTTGATCAATCAATTATCGGCTAATTATACGAATCATGTAGCTAAGATTTCCGATATTTATTTGCAGACTAGCGCCTCTCTTCAAGCAGAGTCAACAAGCACACAAGACACAACATCTTCTGATTCTGAGACGGCAGAGTCGGTAGAAGCTTCTGAAATGCAAGCTCGAACAACACAAGACACAACAGATTCCTCTGAAACTAATACCAACAGCGCGACTTCACAGGCTGCGACAACCGTAGTTTTGGAAGGAGAAGGTCCAAATCAAATAGCCGAACGAACTGGCGTACCAGTAGAAACGATCTTGTCGCTGAATGGGATGAGCATGGAGAATTATTTCCTGACTCCCGGTGAGACGCTAAAATTGAATTGATAAAAGCAATAAAAAAGAACGAAGCTTCCACTAAGGTGAAGCTTCGTTCTTTTTTTATTTTCCGGTTCTTTTTTCGCGTACAAAGTAATGGATCGTCATGTAAAGCAAGAAAACGAGTCCAATAATCAATGAGATTCTCGTTTCAGGATTGATAAACATGAAAATCAATACGATAGCTAAAAAAGCAAGTGTCACATAATTCGTATAAGGAGATAGTGGCATTTTAAAAGGATGATCATGCATTTTATCTG
The DNA here is from genome assembly GCF_030910025.2 of Enterococcus sp. SB12. Classification (NCBI taxonomy): domain Bacteria; kingdom Bacillati; phylum Bacillota; class Bacilli; order Lactobacillales; family Enterococcaceae; genus Enterococcus; species Enterococcus sp. SB12. The sequence goes on from NZ_CP175675.1 coordinate 461,450, forward strand.
CGTGCTTCTTTTTGAAGCGAATCTCGCTGATCAAAATCACTACCCAAGGAACCATACCAGGCAAAATACTTGAGCTGTATACGAAAACGAAAATATTTTCTGACTGGTTGATGAACATTGGTAGAAGATAATTTAAGATCAGACCAATTAAGATTCCACCTGAGATTGCTACGACAGGATAAAAAGGCGCGCCGTGACGAGAAAGTTTCAGAAATTTTTTAGACATCTTTCCATTCATGGCAAGTGTATAGACCATACGACTTGCGCTGAAAATCCCTGAATTACAACCTGATAATGCCGCTGTAATCACGACAAAATTAATCAGTCCTGCAGCAAATGTAATGCCGACTTTAGAAAAAGTTTGTACAAAAGGTGAACCAATCTCACTCAATTGATTCCACGGATAGATACTCACAATGATAAAAATAGCACCAATATAAAAAATCAAGATTCGACCGATAGTGGACTGGACAGCTTCAATGATCGTCTTTTTAGGATTCTCTGCTTCACCAGCAGTCATTCCGATCAGTTCGATTCCCTGATAGGAAGCAACAACGATCGATAATGCAAAGAAAAATCCTTTGACGCCTCCAGTGAAGAATCCACCATTTTTCCAAAGATTTGAAATCCCTACTGCCTGACCATGATTACCAAATCCAAATAAGATTACCCCAAGACCTGCAATGATCATCAAAATGATCGTTATGACTTTGATGATCGAAAACCAAAATTCTAATTCGCCAAACGCCTTGACAGAAATAAGATTTGCCAGCATAAGAAACAAGACGACAATGATCCCGGGAATAATTGCCGGCAAATCAGGCCACCAATAATTCATATAAGATCCTACAGCAATCACTTCACTTATTCCTACGACAATATATTGAAAAATATTACTCCAAGCGGTCAAGTAGCCAGCCACAGGATGGATGTACTCGCTCGCGTAATTTGCAAAAGAACCAGTCGAAGGATCAACGTAAAGCATTTCGCCTAAAGCACGCATAATCAAATACAAAAAGAATCCTGCAATCGCATAGGCTCCCATCACTGAGGGCCCTGTCCAGCGTATGGTTGAGGAGGCACCCATAAAAAGACCGACACCGATCGTTCCACCTAGTGCGATCATTTGGATATGACGGGCACTAAGACTTCGAGTTAACTTTTCTTCTTCCATACAAAAACTCCTTTCGTTGTTGAGTCAACAAGAAAAAATAATCAAACGTTTCAACACATGTTTTTCATTATTAGGTTAGCCTTATTGAACTCTTGATGTGATTCTACAGAAAATTTTCATAAAATGCGAGGAAAATTCGAAAAAAACTTTTTCATCATTCTACTTGAAAATGCTTTCCATTTTAGTTAAACTATATTTAAATAAAAAGTTAGGTAAACCTAAAAAGGAGTGTAAGATTTGGAACGTACGGCCATTGTAATTCAAGAACTTTCAGCCGCTTATCAAGGGAAAACTGTTTTGAAAACTATCAACTTGACGATAAATCCACAAAAAATTACCGGTATTATCGGACCAAACGGTGCAGGAAAATCAACATTTATGAAATCTTTGCTAGAGTTGATACCAGCTACTACTGGTAAAGTCACCTTTTCTGGACAGCCGGTAAACTCAGTCCGTAAAAAAATAGCCTACGTGGAACAGCGAAGTGAATTGGATCTTTCCTTTCCAATTGATGTATTAGGCGTTGTACTTTTAGGAACATATCCATCTTTACGAATTGGACAAAGACCTGGGAAAAAAGAAAAAGAACGTGCAAGACAAGCTTTGAAAAAAGTAGGGATGGAAGAATATGCCAAAAGACAGATCAGCGAACTATCGGGTGGACAGCTTCAGAGAGTTTTTATTGCAAGAGCTCTAGCCCAAGGAGCAGAATGGATCTTTTTAGATGAACCATTCGTAGGGATTGATGCGTTAAGTGAACGAAAGATTTTTGACATCTTGCAGGAATTGAAGAATTCAGGAAAAACGATTTTGATCGTCCATCATGATCTTCATAAAGTAGAAGAATATTTCGATGAGGTTATTCTTTTAAATAAACAGCTGATTGCTTCCGGTCCAGTACAAGAAGTCTTTACATCGAAGAACCTTCAATTGGCCTATGGTGAGATCATCAGACATTTAGTAAAAGGAGGAGAGAAAAAATGATCCAATCCTTTATTGATGGATTAATGAATTATCAATTCCTGCAATACGCTTTGGTCACTTCCATGCTTGTAGGACTTGCTTCTGGAGTCATCGGTTCTTTTATTATTTTACGAGGGATGTCTTTGATGGGAGACGCTATCTCTCACGCAGTTCTTCCAGGTGTAGCCATTTCTTATATGTTTGGTTTTAGTTACATCTTTGGAGCCACTGCTTTTGGGATGCTAACAGCAGCAGTGATTGGTTTCGTGACTCAGCGGAGCCGATTGAAAAATGATACAGCGATTGGAATTGTCTTTAGCTCCTTTTTTGCATTAGGGATTATCTTGATTTCATATGCCCAGAGTGCGACAGATTTGTATCATATTTTATTTGGGAATGTCTTAGCTGTTAGGGAAAGCGATTTGTTGCTGACAGCACTCGTTAGTGGAATCGTCTTGATATTTGTCTTTTTCTTTTATAAAGAATTGAAGATCACATCATTCGATCCGACAATGGCAAAAGCTTATGGGCTGAACACATCGCTGATCCATTATCTTTTGATGTTCTTTTTGACATTAGTGGCTGTAGTCAGTTTACAGACAGTAGGAACAATCTTGGTGATTGCCATGCTGATCACACCAGCCGCCACGGCTTACTTGCTAACGAACCATTTACTGAAAATGATCATTACAGCTGCAGGAATCGGTATGCTAAGTGCAGTTGTCGGTGTGTTTTTCAGTTATAGTTACAATTGGCCATCAGGAGCTACGATCGTGTTAGCATGTACCGCATTTTTTATCCTTGCTTTTTTATTTTCTCCAACAAAAGGAATTTTATTTCAGAAAGGAAGCAGATAGATGAAAACAAAAAAATCACTCTTTTTAATCTTGGCAGTTAGTTTCTTGGTATTAGCCGGTTGCGGAAAGCAGGCTTCTGACCAAGCGGATGAAGGAAGTAAAGAAAAGTTGTCAGTCGTGGCTACCAATTCGATCTTGGCGGACATGGCAAAAGAGGTCGGAACAGATCAAATAGATATCCACAGTATCGTACCAGTCGGAACAGATCCGCATGAATATGAAGTACTACCAGAAGACATCAAAAAGGCAAGCGATGCAGATGTTATTTTATACAACGGTTTGAATCTTGAAACAGGTAACAGCTGGTTCGATAACTTGATGGAAACGGCTAAAAAAGAAGAAGGAAAAGATTATTTTGCAGTTAGCAAAAATGTAGAACCTCTTTATTTAACTAGCGGTGAAGAACATACAAAAGCAGATCCCCATGCTTGGCTAGACATATCTAACGGAATAAAATATGTGGAGGAAATCGCACGTATATTCTCTGAAAAAGATGCAGAAAATGCGACACTCTATAAAAAAAATGCAGAAGCATATGTGGAAAAACTAAAAGAATTAGATACACAAGCGAAGGAAAGTTTTGCTTCTATCGAAGAGAACAAAAAATTATTAGTAACAAGTGAAGGGGCATTCAAGTATTTTTCACGAGCATATGATTTGCCAGCAGCTTATATATGGGAGATCAATACAGAAAGTCAAGGTACGCCTGATCAAATGAAAGCGATCATTGATCAGATAAGAGCAAAAGAAGTACCGGTTTTATTCGTGGAAACCAGTGTAGACTCAAGAAGCATGGAACGGGTAGCAAAAGAAACGGGTTTGAAAATCTATGATAAACTGTTCACTGATTCCATAGCAAAAGAAGGAGAACAAGGAGATTCTTACTATCAGATGATGAAATGGAATATTGAAACGATCCATGAAGGTTTGTCACAAATAAAAGAAAGCTGAAAAGTGCAAGGTCTAGCTTGAGGAGCAGGCCTTGTATTTTTTATAAGAGATATGAAAAAAATTATGCTGTTTTTCGGCGTACAGATACCTTTTTTGAAGAAATTCCGTTATAGTTAGAGTAAGGAAGGAAGGTGTGGCTATGAATTTTACACGTAAAGATAAATATACGATTAAAGAAGAAGTCTTTCGATTGATCAGCCAGCAGGAAAATACCGACAAGGATCAAGACCTTCAATTTCTTGAAGCAGAATTAGCTAAATTATTCATAGCAAATCAAAATGAGACAACAGAACCAGATGAAGAGCTGTACATAGGCAAATGGTTGTTTGATGAATTTCAGCCTTTAGATGAAAATACCGGTATCGGTTATTTTGTGTTCCTTTCTCCAGTCGGCTTCACACCTGGCGTATTAGTTAAACAAAACGACGAAATAACCGTCAAAGCATGGCCTGCATTATTTTCAGTCATCAAAGCAGAAGGAGTAATCAAAAAGATCCAGTCGGCCTATTATAAAAGTCAATTTATTGCCAACAGCAAATTAATGAATATGTTTTATAATCGTCTAGTAGAAATTGCCAGGCCTGGGAAAATCCCGCAAATATTCACGTACACACAGCAAAAAAATCTCTATGAAGAAGTATTGTATTCCCGCGATCTGTCTGAGTTTTCGCCATGGGAAGAGGTAAGGCTTCATGAACTGTTAAGTACAAAACCAGTTTCATTGAATTTTTTTAATGCATTAGATAACAAAAGAAAATTAATTTCAACAAATTATTGGGAAGTATTTGCTGCAAGAAAAAAATGGATGGAAGAAAAGAAGATTGCCGATCAGCAGATCCAGTTTGTCCAGCTGAAAAAAGAAAAACTATATTATGGGTTATACAGCCGTTAACAGCAAGCGAGGAAGACCATGACATTAAAAGAAGAAATCATACAAGAAAGCAAACGATTAGGAATTGACAAAATCGGGTTCACCACGGCGGAACCTTTTGATTCATTAAAAGAATCGTTGGAAGAACAAAAAGCAGCTGGCCATACTTCTGGCTTTGAACATCCAAATATCGATGAGCGTCTTTATCCTGAAATGACATTTGATCAGCCGAAATCGATCATTTCCATTGCACTTGCGTATCCTACTAGGATCCATGAAGAAGTGCCTAGGGATGAAAAACGCGGACAGTTTGCTCGTGCTTCTTGGGGGATCGATTACCATGATATACTCAGAGACCGTTTGAACCGATTGATCGAATTCATCCAAACAAGAGCAGAAAAATGGCAAAAAGAAGAGGAATGGCGTCTAGCTCCGCAAGTAGATACTGGAGAACTGATCGATGTCGCTGTAGCACAGCGAGCTGGTTTAGGATTTATTGGACGAAACGGATTGTTGATCACTGAAGAGTTCGGTTCATTTGTCTATCTTGGTGAGATCGTTACTAATATTGTATTTGAGCCTGATAAACCAGGAGAATTTGGTTGCGGTGACTGTATGCGCTGCGTGACTGCTTGTCCGACAAAAGCATTGCTTGGTGACGGAAGAATGAATGCCCAGCGATGTTTGTCTTATCAAACTCAGACAAAGGGGATGATGCCGGAAGAATATCGTAAAAAAATGCGAAATGTCATTTATGGATGTGATATCTGCCAGTTAGTCTGCCCTTACAATCAAGGAAAAGATTTTCATTTTCATGAAGAGATGGAACCAAAAGTAGACGAAGTATATCCAAAATTAAAGCCAATGCTTTCGATGTCTAATAAAGACTTCAAACAGCAATTTGGGCATTTAGCTGGTTCATGGCGTGGGAAGAAACCTTTGCAGAGAAACGCATTGATTGCTTTAGCTAATCTAGGTGATCGAACGGCATTGCCTGAGATTTCAGAATGTTTAACAGATGTCCGCCCTGTCATCAGAGGAACAGCAGCTTGGGCTATTGGATGTCTAGGAACAAAAGAACCGGAAAAATGGCTTGATGTATTAGATGAAATATTAGCTAAAGAAACAGAAGAAGTCGTTATAAACGAATTGGAACATGCCCAGAAATTATTGCGGAGAAAGTTAAAGTAAAAAAATAGTTAACATTATTCAAAGTTTTTGTCCAGTAATTGTTGTAACAATTACTGGTTTTTTTGTATTTTTTACATTTTTTTAAGAGAATTTGATAAAAATCAAAAATTTTTTTGCTTTTTTTTATGGATTATTGCAGTGAATGTTACAGAATCTGCGTTTTTCATTCAAAAATAAAAAAACATAGAAAAACGATTACTTTGCTTATACAACAAGGTTTTTATGGTTTTGTATCAAAAAAATATTTGTTTAAATGTTACAAATATTAAATAATTCGTCATTTTGTCATTAAATGTCATGATTCTTTTACCTATGAAATATTTCTAAATGATAAAGTTAATAGCGTTGAAAGAATAAAAAACGGAGAAAAAAAGGAGTTTAATATGAATTCATTTAAGAAAATTGTTTTAGGTACAACTTTTGCTGCTGGTGCTACTGCAATGTTTGTAGGAACTACAAATGCTCACGCTGATGAAGTTTATACAGTAAAATCAGGTGATTCATTATCTAAGATCTCACAAAAATTTGCAGGAGACAACTCAATGATCGATGCAATTGCTGAAAAAAATTCGATCGCAAACATCAACCGCATTTATGTTGGTGAACAATTAACAATCCCAACTTCAAATGATTCTTCAGCAACAACAGAAAACAAAACAACAGAAAATACAGCATCTACAACTGAAACAGCAACGCAAGAACATACATACGTTGCACCTGTTGAAACAGTTGAAGTAGCTCCTGCTGCCCCAGCTGCTGCAACAGCGCCAACTTCAAGCTCTGCAAAAGAATGGATCGCACAAAAAGAATCAGGCGGTTCATACACAGCTACTAACGGACGTTACATCGGCCGTTATCAATTAGATGCTTCATACTTAAACGGCGACTATTCAGCTGCCAATCAAGAACGTGTAGCAGAACAATATGTAACATCTCGTTATGGTTCATGGGATGCTGCTAAAACATTCTGGTTAGCAAACGGCTGGTACTAAGCCGATAAAAGGAAAATGATGAAACCGAGAAACTTGTTTATTCAAGTTCTCGGTTTTTTTGTGTGAAAAATAACTCGTTTGCTTCCCACAGCGCAGCAGTACAAATAAAAACTCGAATAATGTATAATAAAGAAAACGTTTTTTTGTTTAGGGAATGAGGAGGAGCCATGAGTACAAAAGAGAGTCTCGAATTAAACGAAATCACAAGTGGAAATCCACTGTTATCCAGTATTCGATCGATTGTAGAAACGACATTTTACGGTAATAATGTTCATGAAGTTTTTGACAGGAAGACAGCTTATCAACTAGCAAAAGGGAGTCCAGGAACGATCATCGCAGATTTAACAATCTCACATGCTGAAGAACTAGATTTACCAGCTGATGTCAGGACACTAGTATTCAATGATGGAAACATTGTGGGAAGAACAGCAAGTGCTCGGCGGATCTTTGAGGACTTAGACAAGGAACAAAGCAAATACGAGAAAATTTTAAGAGAAGCTGTGTATCAAAGTCGCAAGCGCCAGTTTTACCATACAAAAGTAATCGTTGGCCTATCTGAAGAATTTTCTGTGCAAAGTCATTTGCTGATTCCAGAAGGATTTGAGAACAATTTGTATTCTTATTTGCTGAATTTTCAGCCAGCGAATTCGAAGATCTTAGAGACTTATCAAAAGTCTGTTTCCTTTGATGAGGGAGATCTTTATATCTTTTGTGATCCCGAGTGGACACATGAAACATTTCCCAATGGACTCATTTTGTTTGATGCTCTCCATAATACAGCGGCTGTGCTAGGATTACGTTACTTTGGAGAATTAAAAAAAGCGACTTTGACGCTTGCTTGGGCATTGGGAAATCGCAATGGTTTTATTGCCTGCCACGGTGGGATGAAACAATATGCTAGTAATGACCAGACCTATACGATGGCTGTATTTGGGTTGTCCGGTTCTGGAAAATCAACGATTACCTTAGCAAAACATACGGAAGGTCACTCTGTTTCGATCTTGCATGACGATGCTTTCGTTATTTCTCGAAAAAATGGTTTTGCTACTGCCTTGGAACCTTCTTACTTTGATAAAACACAAGACTATCCGTCTGATGATCCGGCCATTTCTTCTTTCCTTACTTGTCAGAATGTGGGCGTGACATGTACAAGTAAAGGAGAAAAAGTCCTAGTAACAGGAGATATACGAAACGGAAATGGGCGGACAGTCGAATCACGTTATGCGACACCCGACCGAGTCGATCATCTTAGCGAAAAGATCGATGCTGTTTTTTGGATCATGAAAGATGATTCGCCTCCGCCAATTATCAAGATCAATGACCCAGTTTTAGCAGCGTCTTTTGGTGCAACATTAGCAACAAAACGATCAGACGCGGAAAATATCACTACAAAAAGACAGCTAGATGAGCTAGTCATTGAACCATTTGCTAATCCTTTCCGTGTCTATCCTCTTAGGGAAGACTATCAAGCTTTTCGAGAGTTGTTTTTGAAACAGCAAACAGCCTGCTATGTCCTGAATACTGGATATTTCGATGATAAAAAAATCAAACCTGAAACGACATTGTCAATCGTTGAAAGAATCGTGCAACAAACGGCAGAATTCAAGTCGTTTGGTCCATTTGAAGACATCCACTATTTACCTATACCAGATTTTCCTGTTTCTTTTGAGGATACGTCCTATAAAAATCTGGTGAAACAACGACTTGATATTCGTTTACGATTCATTGAAGCTCAGATAGGAAAAGATCTCTTGCCAGATGAAGCAAAAGAAAGTTTGGAGAATTTGATTCAGAAATTGAACTAAAATAACAGCTTTTTCAAGAAGTAATCCATGCGCAATATCGCTCGGGATCCTTACTTGAAAAAGCTGTTTTTCTATGATGGATTTTTCGTAATATAGGTGGAGATGTCCTTTTGATAATCTTCCGTAGGCCAATGACCAGTATTTAAGAAGTTGGCTAATAGATAGCCGATATAAGGACCTGTGGTCAAGCCAGAAGAGCCTAGACCGCTAGCAGCCAGTAAGCTTGGATCATCTGTCAGTACGCCGAAAAATGGGGAAAAATCTGACGTATAAGCACGGGTACCTACACGGAACTCGTATGGCCAGTTTTTTATCTGATCTGGATCAGTCAAGAACTGTTCTGTACTCTTAGTCAATCCCTTATAAGCTTCGCTAGTAGGAGCCAAATCCCAGCCTTGATCGTTTTCATGGGTAGCACCTAAAAGGATCTTTCCATCCATGAAAGGAATGAAATCAGCTTCTCCGTCAAGCATAGCAACAGGCCAGTCTTGACTCATCTTATAAGATGTCTGAAATGCTAAGAGCTGCCCTTTTTGCGGACGTATATCTGCAGCATAGCCTAATTCTTGTAATAAAGGCTTAAGTGCCGGGCCAGGTGTCAAAATTACACGATCAGCTGTGTATTCTCCAAACGGTCCCTTGATGAGCCAAGAATCGCTCTTCTTATGCAAAGTGACTTTTGCCTGGATCTGCTCCATTTGTTTTTGTGCTAAACGCTGACCAAGATGTTCTAAATATGCTTTTCCATCCAGACGACCACCACCACTGATACGCAGTGAAACTGCTGGTTTCAATAACGGAAGTGCTTGAGATGTCTGTTCAGGTGAAAGCCATTCGATGTTTCCAATTTCTGGCGCTTCTTCTTTTCGTTTCTCGGCAAGAACAGCCAATTCAGCTAAATCTTTTTCAGGTCGAAGCAAAAGTGTCCCTGATTGTGCGTAAATCGTTTGATCAAGTTGGAAATCTTTTATAAGTTTAGGGAAAAAAGCAGCGCCGTCTTTAGCCAGACGATACCATTGTTTGTTTCTGCGTTTCGACAACCAAGGGGAGATAATCCCAGCGCTAGCTTTAGTTGCCTGTCCTGTCCCTTCATCAAATAAAGCAACATTGAATTTTGATGTATCTAAGTAACTGGCTAGGGTCATACCAATGATCCCGCCACCGATAATGGCAATTTTTTCCATAAAAAAGCCTCCTTTTACAAACAACCATTTTCACACAAAAAAACGGCAGATGCAACACCTGCCGTATATGGAATCTACGCTTTTTTAGCAAAGAACAGATAATAGGCGAATCGAGCAAAGCTTACGAGAAGCAACAGCAACAAGACGCCTAATGCTGCTTTTGATCCTAATGTAGTAGACACTTCATAGTTATGGGAAGTATGATGCTGGACGTAATTGATAATGACCGCTACTAATGAAGTAGCCACAGCGCCAGAAAACTGCTGCAAGGTATTGAACATTGCGTTCCCGTCTCCTTGTAGTTCTTCATTCAGTGCATTCATTCCGGTGGTCATCATATTGCTGTAAGATAATCCGATACCGATCATATAAAACACATGACAAGCAATCAATACACCCACTGAAGCGTGTCCTATGAGTAGGAATAATGCTAGCCAACCAATCAAAGAAAGAATCAGCCCAGCAAAAATTGGCTTCTTCGGACCATATTGATCCAGCATTTTCCCGGAAAAAGGAGAAAGCAAAGCACCAACCGCTGCGCCGGGAAGCATCGCTAATCCAGCGACAAAAGGACTACTTCCTTGAACGATCTGAAGGAAATTCGGCAAGACAAAAGATACACCAAGTAATAAAAACTGATAAACTAAGAAGCCAATCAAAAACAAGCGGAATGTTTTATTTGAAAGAATAGACAGTCGGATCAGCGGATGCTCCACTTTTTTACTTCGATAGTAAAAAAGGAACCAGCCAATACCGCCGATGATTAAAGCAATCCAGCTGGAAACTGTTCCCAACGTACTCAAAAATGTTAGACTTCCACTAAACAAAAGACAAATTCCTAAAACGCTTATCCAATCCAAATAACCACTTTTTTGTACTGCCATCTCGGGAATAGCAAACCAGCCGATAATCAAAGAAAGAATCAAAACGGGCACAAGAAACAGGAAGATATGATTCCATGTAAAATGTGAAGTCATAATGCCTCCATAAGTGGGACCAATTGCTGGAGCAATGGCCGTTGTCAAAGTACCGACACCCATCATCGCGCCTCGTCGATTGAGGGGGGCAAATGTCAAGATAATATGGAACATCAACGGAAGAGCGATACCTGTCGCTGCACCTTGGAGCAATCGACCAAACAATAGGACCATGAAGGTAGGAGAGAAGAAATCGATCATTATACCTGCCAAGAAAAGCAGATTTGAAGCTAAAAAGAGTTTTTTGAGACTAAAATTGCGATTCAAATAAGTAGACAGCGGAACAATGATCGAAATCATCAAAAGATAAATCGTTGTTACCCATTGGACTTGTGCAGTCGTTAAATCAAACTGTCTGATAAGAGTTGGGAAAGTTACATTCATGGCCGTCTCGATCAATACGCCCGCAAAAGACATCATCCCTGTTGCAATTACTGCAGGTACTAAAAGCAGCTGTTTTTGTTTTGTCATTTACATCACCTCTAAAAAATTTCGTAAAAAAAGAGAGTGATTTCTATTATAAAAATAGAAACCGCCTCTCTCTCGACACGCCGAAACGTGTTATCTGTACGATTTATTTACTTAACTTATTCTAGCACAAACTGAAAAATAGTGTCAACACGATTAGCCAAGTCACTCAAAAAGAGGTATGATAATAAATAATTAAATGGAATTTCGCAGAGGAAGAAAAATGGAAAAAATTGAATGGCGTAAAGACAAGAGCTATAGTATGAAAAAAAGCCCGCAAATACTAGAGGTTCCTAAAAAACCATTCTTTAGCATCAGAGGGATCGGCGACCCGAATCAGGAAGACTTTAAACGAAGAGTAGCCTGTCTATATGCAGTCAGCTATGCAATACGCATGTCGCCTAAAAAAAATTGGCTGATTCCTGATTATCAGATGTATACTGTCTATCCACTGGAAGGACAATGGGGACTGCAAGAAAAGTATTTGCATGAACCAGTGATGAAAAAAGAACATTTTTCTTATCAATTGATGATCCGACAGCCTGACTTTGTTACAGAAGCGATAGCACAAGAAGCCATTCAGCGTTCTAGCAAACTTCCGGAAGACTTGAAAGAACAAGTAGTATTCAAAAAGATGGAAGAAGGTCTTTGTGCCCAAATCTTACACGTCGGGCCCTATGACGAAGAACCAGCAACGTTTGAGAAATTAGAAGCATTCATCGCAAAAGAAGGCTATGAAAGAGCTTCTAAAGAACACAAAGAGATTTACATCAGCGATCCAAGAAAATCAGCACCTGAAAAAATGAAGACGATTTTGCGTGTTAAAATAGAAAAAGGTTAGCAACCTGAATGAAAACAAAAAATAAAAGTAAAAAATACCAAAATATGAAGAAATATTACTTATCTTTTGCTATAATCAACATTGAGAGGTGTCTAATATGAAAAAGAAACAGCGACAAGCACTGATCCGCCAGATCATTACAGAACAACCTATTGGGACACAGGAAGAGCTGCTTGCGCGGCTGCATGAAGCAGGCGCCGATGTGACTCAAGCAACGATTTCTCGAGACATTCGAGAAATGAAATTAGTAAAAAGTCAAAATGAAAACAAAATAGTACGCTATACATTATTTAACCAGCCATCTGTTTCTTTAAATGAAGAACGTTTGCGTACAGCAATTAGACGCGAGGTTTTGCGTATCCAGTCTGTTCAGTTCATGGTCATCGTATTGACTGAACGAAATGGTGCCGATGTGGTAACGAATTGGCTAGATGAAGTGGCTTACCCTGAAGTTGTCGGAACGATGGCCGGTGTAGATACATTCATTATTATTTGCCGCTCAGAAGAAGAAGCACAGCGATTTGCAGAAAAGCTGGAAAAAATGAGGGAATAAATGAGGAGGACTTTTATATGAAAGATATGAAAGCGCTACAAAATGGATCGGATATTCGAGGAATCGCATTACCAGTTGAAGGTTATAAAGTAAACTTGACGACAGACATGGTAAAAAAGATCGGCTGGGGACTAGCAAACTGGATAAAGAAAAAGAAGAAGTCAACCAATCCAAATAAAAAATGGACGATTGGGATTGGTCATGACAGTAGGATAAGCGGACCAGCACTGAAAGAGGCGTTGATCCAAAGTCTGAAAGAACAAGGGATACATGTCATCGATTTCGAATTAGCTACTACGCCTGCTATGTTTATGTCCACTCAATTTGAACAGTTCTCGTGCGATGCTGCGGTTATGCTGACTGCTAGCCATCTTCCCTATTATTATAATGGAATAAAATTCTTTACCTCAGAAGGAGGAGCAGAAAAAGAAGATATTGCTTTTATCCTATCACAGCAGCAAAAAATAAAAAGCGAACAAACTGGAAGCGTAGAAAAAGCAGACCTGTTGACACCTTATGCGCAAGATTTAGTCGCAAAAATTAAAGAGAGGATTGGAACACTAGAAAGCAAACCACTAAATGGTTGGAAAATCATTGTTGATGCCGGAAATGGTGCTGGTGGATTCTTTGCTGAAAAAGTATTGAATAGCTTAGGTGCGGATTCAACAGGTTCCCAATTTTTGGAACCAGATGGCCGATTTCCTAATCATATCCCAAATCCTGATAATAAAGAAGCGATGGAAAGTATCAAGCAGGCTGTTTTAGCAAATGAAGCAGATCTTGGGATCATTTTCGATACAGATGTGGATCGTTCTGCAGTTGTCAGTGCTTCCGGAACAGTGATCAATCGAAATAATTTGATCGCAGTATTAAGTACAATCGTATTAAAAGAGCATCCAGGAACAAGAATCGTGACGAATTCCCCTACTTCTTCTCATCTACAAAGATTCATTGAAGAAAAAGGAGGCATCCAAGTTCGTTATATTTCCGGCTATCGAAATGTAATCAATAAAGCATTAGAACTTAACCGTCTTGGGAAAGATACACAGCTAGCCATCGAAACAAGCGGACACGCTGCATTCAAGGAAAATTATTTTCTGGATGATGGTGCATATGTCATCGCAAAGATCCTGATGCTTTTGCCAGAATTAAAAAGAAAAGGTATCACATTAGATGAACAAATCAAAGAGTTGAAACAGCCCGTAGAAGTACAAGAAATCCGACTAAAATTGTTCAGCGATGAACCACGCGAACAAGGAAACAAGATATTAGAAGAAATGAAGCGACTGTTGGAAGAAGAAAAAGGGATGAACTTCGACCCGGAAAATGAAGAAGGTATTCGGTATGATCTAGAAGAGCCATACGGAAACGGCTGGTTTTTGATCCGTTTAAGCTTACATGAGCCGTTACTAGTATTACAGATAGAAAATGATGAATTCGGAAAGAACAAGTTGGCGTTAGTAAAATTAGCAAAATTATTCGGACATTTTTCTGATCTTGAATCATTAACAGCAGAATAAACCAGTCTTTTTGAAAGGCTAGTTGCTTGGACGGCAAAAAAAGTGGTATGGTTAAATCGAGTGCTGGTAGGGAGACCAGCAAAAGGAGGAAAAAATGGTAACGAATATGGTTATTTTTTTAACAGTATTGGTTTATGGGGTCAACTTTCTGGTATATATGTATCTTAAAATCAATCATATAAAAGATTATGTAGAAAAGATTGCTATTTATTTTGGAACAAATATGACGCTGTTGTTCACGAGTAGTATTTTTTTGTTTTTTGGAAAAATAGTAGAAGACGGCATTCTGGTATTCGAATAAGCAGAATTTTTGTAGAAAGCGCCTTACTTGTCATACACTATAATTATAGCCAAGTAGCAAATGGTCAATCGAAAGGAGCAGTACAATGAAAAAAGCATACGAAACAGCAATGATCAACCATGGCGGGCGCAATGGAGAAGTCGAGGCACCAAATGGCTCGATGCATATGAAAATCACTCCTCCAGGAATCCATGCAGAAGGAACAAATCCAGAACAATTATTTGCAGCAGGTTATGCTTCTTGTTTCAATGGGGCGGTACAACATATGATCAAAGAAGCAGGAATGACAGCAGAGTCCACAGTAAAAGCACGTGTCTCTCTTTATAATTTAGATGATGGCGGCTATCAGATCGGTGTAGTATTAGAAGTGCATATCGATGGCATCAGCGAAGAAGAAGCCCAAAAAATTGCAGAAGATGCGCATGAATTCTGCCCTTACTCCAAAGCAACTAGAGGAAATATCGATGTAGAAGTAACGATTGTTTAGAAGAATAAAGGAAATCGAACCAGACTAAAAACGTGAAAGGACCGCTTTTTGTCTGGTTTTTTTTGACAAATAAAGCAGATGATTTGGAGAATAGACAATTATCGGTTATCATATTTTTATACCAATCGGTAGGTAAAAAAAGAAGCGAGGGAAAAAGGATGGAAAAATATCAAAATATTGTGATCGGTTTTGGAAAGGGCGGTAAGACTTTAGCGAAGGCGTTAGCTTCAAAAGGCGAATCGGTTTTAGTCGTTGAAAAGTCAACACGTATGTATGGCGGAACATGTATCAACATCGGCTGTATTCCTTCTAAATCATTGATTTTCAATGGAGAAAGAGGAATCGACTTTACAGAGGCTGTTGCTCGGAAAGAAAAATTGACGGGCATGCTTCGCGCCAAAAATTATCATATGATCAGCGATGAGGCAACTGGGACAGTGATGGACGGTACAGCACGTTTTCTTTCTAACCATCAAATCGAAGTGACGAATAATGGTGAAAAAGTGATTGTTGAAGGCGAACGGATTTTCATCAATACTGGTTCTGAACCAATCATTTTACCAATCAAAGGATTGAATACAAGTCGCTACTTGATTGATTCTACGCAAGCGATGGATCAGGAACAATTACCGGAAAAATTAGTGATCATCGGGGCTGGATATATTGGCTTGGAATTTGCATCAATGTTCAATGAATACGGATCTAAAGTTGTCGTTCTTGATGCCCATCCTGAATTTCTTCCTCGTGAAGATGAAGATATCGCGCAAATGATTTTAGAAGACATGACAAATGCGGGAATCGAATTCCATCTAGGTGTATCTGTAGATCAAGTAGCAGACCAAGAATCAACAGCTGCCGTCACCTTTACAGAAAATGGCCAAGAAGTAACAATCCAAGCGTCAAAAGTTTTGGCTGCAACTGGAAGAAAACCAAGTACAGCATCACTTGGATTAGAAAATACAGATGTTAAACTAACAGATCGCGGAGCAATCGCTGTGGATGAATACCTTCGTACAGATGCAGACAACATTTGGGCGATTGGAGACGTCAAAGGCGGATTGCAGTTCACTTATATCTCTCTAGATGATTATCGAATCATTATGGATCAGTTGAAGGGCGAGAATAAACGAACAACGAATAACCGGAAAGCTGTGCCTTACAGTGTATTTATCACTCCGACTTTATCCAATGTAGGTTTAACAGAAAAACAAGCCAAAGCACAAGGCGTCAATTACAAATTATTCAAGTATATGACAAGCGGTGTCCCTAAAGCACAAGTATTAGAAGATCCTAAAGGTGTATTCAAAGTTTTAGTCGACCCTGAAACTGACTTGATTCTAGGGGCAAGTATCTATGCGGAAGATTCTCATGAAGTCATCAACTTGATTTCGCTAGCTATGAATGGAAAACTTCCTTATACGTTATTGAGAGATCAAATCTATTCTCATCCAACAATGAGTGAAGCTTTAAATGATGTATTAAAATAAATAACGAATGGAGAATCCACCATGTTCAATAATAAAAATACAGCAGTAGTTCTCACTGACCCGCAAGTCGAGTTCTTGAAACCAGCAGGCGGTGGCTTTGGTTTGACAAAAGATATCTTAGAAAAATACAATACGATCGAAAACATGATCGAAATGGTGAAACAAGCAAAAGAAAAAGGATACAAACTCTTTATTTCTCCTCATTATTTTTACCCACATGACCATAAATGGCAATTTGGCGGTGCAGGAGAACATATGATGCTTGAGCAACAGATGTTTGCTAGGAAAAGTCAATATGAATCAGTTGAAGAAGGTTCAGGAGCTGATTTCATCGAAGAATTGAAACCATATTTGGATGAAAATACGATTATCAGCTCTCCTCATAAAATCTTTGGACCAGAAAGCAATGATTTGGCGCTCCAATTGAGAAAAAATGGAATCGACACAGTGATTCTTGGTGGAATGAACGGAAACTTGTGTAGCGATTCCCATATGCGTGAATTGGTAGAGAGTGGATTCAATGTTG
This sequence comes from Enterococcus sp. SB12, assembly GCF_030910025.2. NCBI lineage: Bacteria > Bacillati > Bacillota > Bacilli > Lactobacillales > Enterococcaceae > Enterococcus > Enterococcus sp. SB12. The sequence goes on from NZ_CP175675.1 coordinate 478,598, forward strand.
TGGTAGCGACAGATGCAATTGGTGCTCCTGGTCAAGAAGCAATGGATGCAGCGTTGACGAACTTTGGCTTTATTGCAGATCAAGTGATGACAACAGAGGAAGTATTAGAGCAACTATCATAAGATAGGAATTGCTTTTGTCCTCGCAGTTCTTGAATCAATGAACATCTAGCTATATGAGAACAGTTTTATAGTGAGGGCTGTGTCAGATAATTTGGCACAGTCTTTTTTAAACGATTAAGAAGAAAAAATGATGAATTTATTGTATAATATAGGACTATGAGAAATGAAAAAGGAGAATATCATTGAAAACAAAGGAAAAGATCTTGGAAGCGACCAAAGATCTTATTTATAAAAAAGGCTATCATGAAACGTCAATCCGAGATATTCTAGCAGCTTCTGAGACGGGGAAAGGGCAATTTTATTATTACTTTTCTTCAAAAAAAGAAGTTTGTCTAGCGGTGATCCATGCGCATATGGTCGTGTGGCAGACAGAATTGTTCGAAGACATCTTAAATGCTGGAAAACAGCCAGAAGAAGCATTAGAAGAAATGTTGGACTGGATTTTTGCTGATCATGAGACACAGATCACTTATCATGGCTGTCCTGTAGGTAATTTGATTATTGAGTTGAGTACAGTGGATGAAGAATACCGTCTGTTGCTACTAGAATTAGTCAATCAATGGATCAAGTATACGAAACAAAATATCCTGGCACTTTCTGAAGAAAAACTGTCCGATGAAGAAGCATACCGTCAAGCCAAAGCGTTGATTGCTGAAATCCAGGGAAGTATCTTATTGTTGAAAGTCACACAGGATCTATCACTACTTAGACAAAATTTTCAATTGATCAAAGAAAGATTGTTAACTTCGCAAAAGGTTCTTTAATAATTAGAGGTTGTGACAGAAGTGGTCAGCTTCAAGAAATAAGAAGGAATTTACGAAAATTGCTTCTCAAATTTTTGTGAAATTTCGGCTTATTTTTCGAAGAAGCTACTTCTGGAACACCGTTTACCCAGAGGTCGTAAGCCTGCCGTTTCACTCCGAGTCACAAGGAACAATTTCAAAAAGCAGCTTCTCATGTTTGTTGAATATTGTGACTTGTGACCGAGGAGTTGGCAGGAGAATACCATTCACTGGAGAGTTTGTCACTTGTCACAACTTTTTTAGTTCTACACAAATTGAAAGCGTTTTGTTGGTACGAACTTCTTGTTGCAGTGTATGATAGAAAAAAAGATTGGGAGGGATTAGGATGTGTGGTCGTTATTTTTTTGATCTAGAGTCAGAGCTCCTTCAGAATTATTATCGAGAAGCCCAGACGAAACAACCGGAGCAGGCAGCAGAATTAGCAGCTGGAGAAGTTTTTCCGTCAAATCTTGTTGTGACGTTAAGAAAAGAGGAAGAAAACATCCTCACTCCGGAAATCATGAAGTGGGGATTTACCGGATTTAAAAAAGGACAATTGATGATTAATGCCCGTGCAGAGACAGTAGAAGAAAAAAAGACCTTTCATCAACCATTTTTGCAAAATCGTTGTGTTTTCCCAATGAGTGGCTTTTATGAGTGGAATGAAGAAAAAGACAAATTTATGTTTTCAAATAAGGAAAAAATAGTGTATATTGGCGGTTTTTATCGTAGCCATCAGGATGAAAAAATGGCAGAATCAATCATAATGACTACTGAACCTAACCGCACAGTCGCACCAATCCATGACCGAATGCCGCTTGTCTTGACTGAAGAACAAATCGAACCTTGGGTAACAGATGTTTCTTTTGCGCGAAAAATCATTACTCAACAGATGCCTGAATTAGTAATGGAGAAGGTATAACATAATCGATTTTTCAAAGAAAGAGCGGCAAAAAACGAAAAAGACTTCAGCACAGATCCCAAAAACAAAGAGAACAGAAGAAATGCTCATAAGCTGCATATACTGCATCTATAGAGTCACAGTCGACCTTTCTAAGGTATAGCTTCTATTTGTTTTTTACTCGTTCTGCGAGTCTTTTTTATTTATACCTAACGATGTTTATCATTATGACTCTTTGAATTCTTGGAATCTAAAATTCAAACTTAACGACTGGTTGGCAGTTGTATATTCTCTGAGTTTATAGATAAGAGGTTGCCATTTATCCACATTGATATGAGTTGGATCATGTAAAATCCCTTCTTCTACAAAAATAGCTACGATCTCACATTCTACAATAGCAAAGTCTTCTCTAGTTGAAATTCGTTGAACCAACGTTTCTATTTGAATCGGGCATTCTTTAATCCGAACAGTTGAAACTTCTTCACCTGCTAGTTTCGTGAACTTTCCCAATTGAAATTTGTCAGAGCAAAAGGAATAGCCAGCTTTTTGTTTATAATCAGGCATGATAGGATGGCCTGTCGTCTTTGCGATTTTCTCGATTTTTTTCCAAAGCGTTTTATCTGCAAGATTGAAGGTAGCGGGGAGTTAGCTATAGTATTTGGGTAGCTTTGGATCCATAGGTTCAATGTTTCTTGGATTATTTTTTTATTTAAAGAAAAAATGAACTGGCTACAATTTATTTCTATTTATATCCAATAAGATATACTTTAAACAAAACAATTTTCTAGATAGTTTACAAAGGGGAATTTTGCGTTACTTAGTGTTATATAGTATACTTTTATTAAGGGAGTGATGATAATGCTTGTTACAAAATCTAGATTACAAGGAAGTTCTGTAGTGGTAACTTTACCTTCTGATAACGGAAAGAAACCTTCAGAAAACCAAGAATATATCGTTGTGTATTCTGATGATGGAACAATTACGTTAGTTCCAAAAATTGAAGATCCATTTAGTGGTGGGGAAGAGGCCGAGTATTATGAGAAAGACGAATGGGAAGATTTAACTCCTGAAGGGAGAGAAATTTTATAGTGTCAGAAGAAAGAATTTATATTCCTAAAAAAGGTGATATTGTATGGATTGATTTTGATCCCTCAGTAGGAAAAGAAATTCAAAAAAGACGACCAGGACTAGTCGTCTCTCGTTATGAATTTAACCGTAAAACAATGTTTTCGGTCATATGTCCAATTACTTCCACTATAAAGAATTTACCGACACGTTACTCATTACCTGAAGAGCTAGATATAAAAGGACAAGTAATTATTACACAATTAAAATCTCTTGATTTTAAGGAACGAAAACTCAAAAAAATAGAAAACTTACCATTGCAAGACATGGCTAAAATTGATCAGATTATACAGTATATGTTTTAAGCATTGTAAGTAAACTCTATAATATTTTTATATGCTAAACATAACGAAATTAAAAAAAGGCCAAGTAAATGTCGTTCATTCTACTAGTGTGGTCGATGGGATTAATTTCCGTATCTTAAACTAAAGAATATATAGCATTTTAAACGAATGATTGAGGTGATTTCCTCAAGTCATTCGTTTTTTTGTGTCACAAAACTTGTTTTTTCACGACATATCTTAACGTATACGAAAAGTCGCGACAATACTTTAACAGAAAGAAGAAAAAGAACAACTGACAGTTTTAGTCCTAAAAAATCTAAACTCTTTAGATATGAGTAATGTCATTTTAAACTATATCGATGCTCAAAAACGTAAAATTTGGGATCAAGATCTGTCTAGGAAAGAATTTCTATAGTTTAACTGAATAACACAAAAAGGCATATCATGCGACAAGAAAAACAATGAAAAGAGAAATTTGCCATCACTGGAACATCCGTACAGAAATTAGCATAGATTCTGAAAAATCTACCGCTAGTTTCTATTTAGTTGTTCTAACGACACCAATACTTGTAATGCTCGAAAATGTGCAATTGGGTCAGATAGTGAACCAAAGTAGAATCTCAAAGCGACAATTATGAATGTAAAAGTACCTTTTATGATTAGTTTATTCTCTAATTGATTACATCCCGTATAATTAATAAAATTACTTTACCGATTACACGATCTTATGTCAGTAGAGCTTTTAGGTACACTATCAATACAGTTCATTCCAGTATAATGTAAGGTTTTTTTTATTTTGAGTCACTTTTTGTCAATATTATTATTTACAATACCTTCTATAATAAAAGCTATTTAAGGAAGTGTTTATGAATGAGTAAAAATTCTAAAGGATTCCTAACCATCTTATTAGCTTTTATAGGGTATATGTTGGTTGGGCTGCTAAAATCATACAGTAATGAGTTGCTGAATTTTTCAACATTTATTAATGATACATTAGTTCCAAGTTTGTTTTTCATTGTATTTTTTGCTGTTGGTTATTTTATAATAAAGATATGATGACTAATTTGGCTCAACTATTCCAGCGTCAGCTGAAGATATTGCAATTCCCGATTCCTTAATCATTTATCTGGATGAGACAGAAAGTGAAGTTGCAACAGATATGTATGTAGTTGAGGATAAAAATGATAGTTTAAAAATTAATAGTTCAGATACTTTACTAAGAGTAAGTCCTATCTTTTCAGCTGTTATTTTGGATAGGCTACAATTAACTAGACAGAAAAATTAAGGTGTGTAGACTAGAAGAAAACATACCAGGAGGAATTTTTATGTCTAAGAGAACACGAAGAACTTTTTCACAAGAATTCAAGCAACAAATCGTCAATCTTTACTTAGCTGGAAAGCCACGTGTAGAAATCATTCGAGAATATGAACTAACGGCTTCAGCATTTGACAAATGGGTAAAGCAATCTAAAACGAGTGGTTCATTCAAAGAAAAAGATAATCTTACGCCTGAACAAAAAGAATTGTTAGAACTACGTAAAAGAAACCAGCAATTAGAAATGGAAAATGATATTTTAAAGCAAGCAGCGCTGATATTCGGACGAAGAGACAAGTAATCGATGCGAATAAGCATCTTTACCCTATATCAGCGATGTGCAGAATATTAGGTCTATCACGTCAGTCCTATTATTATCAATCAAAACCAAAGAAAGACGAATCAGAACTTGAAGAAGTAGTCGCTGAAGAATTTATCCGCAGCCGAAAGGCCTACGGCTCAAGAAAAATAAAAAAGCCTTATCAAAACGAGGCATTCAGATCAGCCGACGAAAAATTAGTAGAATCATGAAAAATAGAGGATTAAAATCGAGCTATACTGTTGCTTATTTTAAAGTACATCATTCTACTTGCAATGAAGCCAAAACGACAAACGTATTGAATCGTAAATTCTTAAGAGACAACCCATTAGAAGCGATCGTAACAGACTTGACTTATGTACGAGTCGGGAAAAAATGGAATTGTGTCTGTTTCATTTTGGATCTGTTCAATCGAGAAATTCTCGGCTATTCTTGTGGAGAACATAAAGATGCCGTTCTAGTAAAAAAAGCATTTAGCCGTATCAAACAACCTCTGACAGAGGTTGAGATTTTTCATACTGATCGTGGAAAAGAGTTTGATAACCAAGCTATTGATGAATTATTAACAACTTTTGACATCAATCGATCATTGAGTCATAAAGGCTGTCCTTTTGATAATGCCGTAGCTGAATCAACTTATAAGTCGTTGAAAGTAGAATTTGTCTATCAATACACATTTGAAACCTTACAACAATTGGATTTGGAGTTATTTGACTATGTCAATTGGTGGAACCACCTTCGGTTGCACGGTACACTTGGCTACGAGACACCGGTTGGTTACCGTAACCAGAGATTGGCGCAGCGAATCCTTGATAATGAGCTCGGATGTGCTAACGCTAGCGAGGCAGTCTAACTTTAACTGTTAGCTCCTGCCGAAGATCGTCACATCCGAGGAGGCTCATTGTCAAGGACAATCGGAATAGCATACGGAAAGAAGTTCTGCACCTTATAAAATTTGTCAAAAAAACTGTTGCCATTCCAGTTATGTACTTCCAACAGGTGAGGCAGCCTTTACTGAATTTATCATCTCTTATGGAAGCTATAATGAAGAAATTCAGATCGTAGGAGTAGAAAATCCAGGGCCAGAAAGAGTACCGAATATGAAACGCGGGTCACTTCCTGCTACTGGTGGGAACGGGCTCTTGGCATTCTTACTAATCGGAATAAGTTTGATGATTGGAGCGTACAGCTGGTACCGTAAATTTAAAATGAAGTCTGAAGTATAAGCAACAAAAATAAGCTGCAGCAACCTTTATAAAACCGATTGCTGCAGTTTTTTTAAATAAGAAGGTGAAGAAAATGAAAAAGAGAACAGGTAATAGACCTCAAACCCAAATCAGTCTTTTATTACAATTATTTATGGCAGTGATGTTTCTTGCCGGAGCTGCAGTTTTTACATATCCATTTTTAGCAGATGCTCTCAGCAATTATTTGGATCAAAGAAGGATCGAGAATTATCAAAAGCAGCTTGAACGCGATAAAGAAGAAAAACATGAGCAACAATTAGCAGTGCATGAAAAGAAAAATCAGACGCTTGCTCATACATCAGTAATCCCAGGAATGGGACAAGTCAAAGATCCTTTTGAGCAAGCGGTTAGAAATGTCCGAAATCCAGGAAAAGAATACTACGAACAACATATGATCGGAGCAATCTATATTCCGAAAATCAATGTTAGCTTGCCTTTATTTGATGAAACGAATGATCTTTTGTTAGATAGAGGAGCGACAGTCCTGCAAGGCACCTCTTTTCCAACTGGAGGAGAGAGTACACATTCCGTGATTACCGCCCATAGCGGTATTGCTGAGAAAAAACTCTTTACGGATCTTGAAGAAATGGAGCAAGATGACCGATTCTATCTTGAAGTGTATGGTCGGATGCTCGCTTATGAAGTCGTTGAGAAAATTGTTGTCCTTCCAACAAAAACAAATACATTAGCAATCAGAGAAAAGCAGGATCTAGTCACACTTATCACTTGTACACCTTACACCGTGAACACTCACCGATTACTAGTGACAGGAAGGCGAGTTCCCTTTACAGAAGAAGTCTCTTCAAAGATAGAACAGACAAAAAAATACCATCTTTATCGATTACTTATACTCCTTCTAGGTATATTGCTAGTGCTAACGCTTTTCGGTTATTGGTGTTATTGGAAATTTAAAAGACAAAAACAACTAAGGAAAAATAACAGATCATAGACCAATTGTTAAGAATAACATAATAAATTTAAGCTGTATTGAAAAGACAAAAGCGATTAAATCGCATATTTCCAGTTTTTTTTAACGTTTGCTAAAATGACATTTTCCAGGTAAGCCAACTTGTTTCACAAGGGCTTCTTTGATATTGTAGTAGCAAGAAGAAAGATGGAGGGATTTTTTATGGCAAAAATCATGGTAGTCGAAGACGAAGAGATCATTCGACAATTGATCATGGAGGAACTTGAGAAATGGCAATTTGAAACCTTTGGAACGACCGATTTCAATCAAGTGTTCTCAGACTTTGAAAGAGAAGAACCACAGCTTGTATTACTAGATATTAATCTTCCCGTTTTGGATGGCTATTATTGGTGTCAAAAAATACGTGAAGTATCGAAAGTACCGATCATTTTTATCTCCAGCAGGAATACGAATATGGATATGATCATGGCTATGAACATGGGGGCAGATGATTTTGTGACAAAACCTTTCCAAATCGATGTACTGATTGCAAAAATCAATGCATTACTTCGCCGTTCTTACAACTACACAGAATTATCTAGTGAAATGATGAGCCACAATGGCATTACGTTGAATGTTGACAACGGAAGTATGGAAATCAACGGAGAGATCATTGATTTGAGCAAAAATGAATATCGTCTATTATTTATTTTGATGAAGCACAATGGAAAGATCTTAAGTCGGGAAAAATTGCTGCGAGCACTGTGGGATGACGAACGATTTGTAGATGACAATACATTGACAGTCAACATCAATCGGTTACGCCGAAAAATCGAACAGGCAGGTATCCAAGGATATATCGAAACAAAAGTAGGACAGGGATATATCGTTCCCTGAAAGGATGAGCGGTTAAGATGAATTTTTTTAAATATTTGAAAGATCAGTGGACATTGATCTTGGGATGGCTGTTTTTTATTGCATTGACGATCTTTGTGATGTGGCTGGCGCCAAACATCAAAGTTGATTTGAGCACAATTGCTTATTTAGCTTTGATTGAGGGCGTCTTTCTGATTTTTTATCTGCTGGGTGGTTACTTGAGCAAGAGAAGATGGTGGGGAAAATTAGCCGACATACAAAAAACTTCCCCTTTGCAAAACTATTTGAGCGGTGGACGAACAGAAGAAGAAAAACTGGTAGAAGAATATATCAATCAGCTGATCCGTGAACACCAAGAAGTAATGCAATCAGCAATCAGTAATCAACAAGACCAAAAAGATTATATTGACTCATGGGTCCATGAAATCAAAGTGCCACTTTCCGCTTCTAAATTGCTAGTTCGTTCGATCGAGTTCGATATTGACGATCAAAAGTATACATTACTAGAAAATGAATTATCAAAAATCGATGAATACGTAGAACAAGTTTTGTATTATGCAAGACTAGACAGTTTTTCGCGGGACTACCTCATCCAAGAATATAGGCTAAAAGGAATCATTCAGCCTGTGATACGCAGTCAGGCAAATTATTTTATCCAAAAAAATATTCGCTACGAGATTGTTGGTGAGGATCATACTGTTTTGACCGATGCTAAATGGATCGCTTTTATCTTCAACCAATTGCTTAGTAATGCCATCAAATATACGCCGGATCACGGAAACATTATTGTGAGCATAGAAAAGGAAGCACAAGGAGTCAGCCTTTCAGTTAAAGATTCAGGGATCGGTATCCCAGCGGAAGACTTGAAACGGATCTTTGATAAGGGATTTACTGGGAGAAATGGTCGACTTAGCAAAACACATTCAACAGGATTAGGACTTTATTTAGCAAAAAATCTGGCCGAAAAATTAGGTATCCATTTGACGGCTGAATCAACTGAAGGAAAAGGGACAACAATGACTTTATTTTTCCCAATCTTAAATTTTTATAATGAAAAACGTTAGAAAATCGTTAGAAACGAAAAAAAGTGCTTGTGTTGTTAACGTTTTCGCTGATAAGTTTCTTATCATGTGAAATAAAAGGAGATTGGTTATGGAAATTTTAATAGCATTAGTCCCTATGTTGGCATGGGGTAGTATTGGTTTAGTAAGTGGTAAAATTGGTGGCGATGCCAATCAACAAACACTAGGAATGACGATCGGTGCATTTCTGTTTTCTTTAGTTGTCTTTTTCGTTGTTAGTCCTGTAATCACCCCTTGGATTTTCTTGATCGGATTTTTATCCGGCTTAGCTTGGAGTGTTGGACAAAATGGACAGTTCCATGGAATGAAGTACATGGGTGTTTCTGTAGGGTTACCATTGTCTACTGGTTTTCAATTAATTTTGAATACGATTGCGGGAGCCATTTTCTTCCATGAATGGACACAAACGAAAGATTATGTATACGGTATTATTGCTTTAGCTCTTCTTGTAAGCGGTGCGTATTTGACTGCCCGACAAGATGACGAAGGAAAAATAGATACAGATAATAAAATGCTTGATTTTGGTAAGGGTTTTAGAGCATTGATCTTCTCTACGATTGGTTATGGTGTATATACCATCATCGTCAACTGGGCGAATTTGGATGCGATGTCAATTATCTTACCTCAAAGTATCGGAATGATCTTAGGCGCAAGCTTCTTTGCTTTCCGTAAAGTTAAAGTCGATCAGTTTGTGTGGAAAAACATGATCTGTGGATTATTATGGGGCTTAGGAAACATCTGCATGCTTCTAACAGTCAAATCACTTGGTTTAGCTGTTGGCTTCTCACTTTCACAAATGGGGATCATTATCTCTACTTTAGGTGGGATTTTCATCCTTGGCGAAAGAAAAACGAAAAAAGAGCTCATTTATGTTATTGTTGGTTGCCTTTTAGTCATTTTAGGTGGTATCCTTTTAGGGTATATGAAAACAGTTTAATCGCTGTTTTCCAACCTAAAATGGGGAGGAACTTCAATGGATTTGTTTCGTAAGAAAGAGATCAATCTCAATCATACGAGTGAGATGAAAAAAGAACTAAAAACGTCTGATTTGATCATGCTTGGAATTGGTGCGATCATCGGTACGGGAATATTTGTGGTGACAGGGGTTGCGGCCAATCAAAATGCTGGTCCAGCACTGTCATTTTCATTTGTCTTAGCTGCAATCGTTGTCATTTTGTCTGGACTAAGTTTCGCAGAATTTGCTTCGCGAGTGCCAGTGATTGGTGGGCCATATGCCTATCTGTATGTTGTATTTGGTGAATTTGCTGCCTGGCTGACAGGGTGGTTGTTGATCGGGGAATTTTTACTAGCGGTTTCCTCGGTTGCTTCCGGATGGTCTGGCTATATGCAAGGTTTTTTGAAAAGTTTAGGGGCCGAACTTCCACAAGCATTAACTGGCGGGTACAATCCGGAAAATGGTACATACATTGACTTGATTGCGGTGCTCGTAGTGATATTCGTCACTTACATCGTGTCGCTTGAAGCCAAGAAAGCATTACGTTTGAATAATGCCATGGTATATGTCAAATTTGGTATCATCGCGTTGTTTATCATTGTAGGAATATTTTTCGTTAAACCTGATAATTGGCAGCCATTCATGCCTTTTGGTTTTTCCGGTGTGCTAGATGGTGCAGCTCTTGTGTTTTTTGCTTTCTTGGGATTTGATGCCGTTGCAATGGCAGCCGAGGAAGTCAAAAACCCGCAAAAAGATGTGCCAAGAGGAATCATTGGTTCGATACTGATTGCTACTGTCCTTTACATCATCGTGACGCTGATCTTGACAGGAATCGTTCCGTATACTGAACTAGGAGTCAATGACCCAGTGGCTTTTGCAATGAGGTATGTAGGACATGGAACAGTGGGCGCGGTGATCGCTGTAGGGGCCATTTTAACGCTACTGACGGTAACAATCTCGATGATGTATTCACTTGCTCGTTTACTGTTTGCTGTCAGCAAGGATGGCTTACTTCCTAAGTTTATGACAGAAATCGATCAAAAGCATCGTACACCGAAAAAAGCGACTTATGCCGCTGGTGTGGCAGCTGTATTCTTTGCCGGATTTTTCCCATTGAATGTATTAGCGGAACTAACGAATATCATGGCGCTCGCCTATTTGATGCTTGTTAGTCTAGGCTTACTGAAGTTGAGAAAAATGTTTGGCAAACCAAAAGCTGGAGAATTCAAAGTGCCATTCGTTCCGCTATTGCCAATCATTTCCATCTTGACTTGTATTGTATTGATGCTTCGTCTGCAAACTGTGACATGGATCGTGTTCGGTATCGTAATGGTTATTGGACTGATCATTTATTTTGGCTATGGCTATGGACACAGCAAGATGAATGAGAAATAGACTCCAATGGAGAAGTTAGAAGAAAGATAAGAAAAACGCCCAACAACAGTTGTAATAAACTGTTGTTGGGCGTTTGTTTTAGTAACAAGCGAAAGGTGATCTATTGGGTTAAATCCAACAGTTTTTGTTTCAGATCTTCTTCCATGTGTCCAAGCTCTACTTCTGCATGACGACGTTTTTCTTTTCCTTCTTTTTGGATACGCAATGTCTCTTGGATTGTTTCGATCAAATCATTTTGAGTAGTTTGAAGGGTCTCGATATCCACGATTCCACGTTCATTTTCTTTCGCTGTTTCGATGGCTGAGATTTTCAGCATTTCTGAATTTTTCTTCAATAAGTCGTTTGTTGTTTCAGAGACTTGGCGTTGAGCAGTTACTGCATCTTTTTGACGAAGCAAGGTCAATGCGATCACGACTTGGTTTTTCCACAGCGGAATGGCTGTAGCGATAGATGCTTGGATCTTTTCAGCCAAGGCCTGATTTGTGTTTTGGATCAAACGGATTTGTGGTGCTTGCTGGATCGTGATCTGTCTAGCTAAGCGAAGATCATGCGTACGTTTATCCAGACGATCTAGGAATTGCGTGTAATCATTGGCAATCTGAACATCCATCTGATCGCCAGTTTCTTCTGCTCTTTTCATCGCTTCTGGAATGATCGTTGTTTGAAGTTCTTCCATTTTCAATTCTCCAGCAGCGATATAAATATTCAGTGCATCAAAGTAGTCTTTGTTTTTCTGGTAAAGCTGTTCTAACATCAGATTATCTTTTAGCAGACCGTCTTTTTCTTTATCTAATTTCACTGAAATCTTGTCAATTTGTGCACCAATCTTTTGATATTTTGCTGTCACTTCATAGATCGATTGTTTGACCTTCCCGAAGACACGCTGGAAGATGTTCCCTTCTCCGGCACGCAGTTCGTCAGGATTGGCTTCTTGGAGACGATACATCAGTTCAGTTAAGGAATCTCCTACAGGACCAATATCTTGTGCTTGCACATGATTCAACATCGATTGTGAGAATTCACTTAATTTTGCTTGGGCAGCCGATCCGTAGCTGATGACAGACTGTGCATCATTAGCATCGATTTTTGCTGCTAGCTGTTTAGCTTGTTCTTGGCGTTCCGCCGGTAGTTTGTCAATTAAACGAGCAGCTGTCTGTTGCTCTTGGAGCTGATCAATCTCCGCTTGTTGTGAAGTGGTCAGCGTATCTGTTGGAGTTGAAAACGGGTTGTTCAATAAATCTTCAAGTGTATCGTTAACTGGTGTAACATCTTTTGTTTCAGTCGGTTTATGATCCATAAAAAATTCCTCCTTGTTGAATCTGTTCTCGATTCTTACATGAATGTCTCTACTTTAGAAAAAGTACTCGAAACAGCCAGACATCATCTGAATGTTCCGAGTCTTCTTTTATGAACAAAAGAGTTAATCCTTTTGTTCTGGTTCATATTTATTATCACGCTTTAAGCTCTGTTTCGCAACAGATATCTCTACGTCGATATCATCTAGATCCTCAGCAACGAATTTTTGATAATCTTGTGCGATTAAAGCTGACAGCTGGTCGATGATCTGCGCGCTTTCTTCTAGTTTTTCATAGGTCTGTTTGTTTTTGATCTCATGGTCATTGATCTCATTATACTTATTTGTCAAATCAACTAGATTCGGCAGATGCGTATAAAGAAACTGACTTGCTTCATGCAGTCGGTTTGGTTCTTTCACCAATTCTTTGAATAAAGCTTTTGCTGCTTTGACTGGATCATGGCGGAGATCGATTGCTTTAAGTTTGGCTGTCTGCTGCATATTCATTTGCAATTGATTGATCTCATTTTTTGTTTGATTCATTGTTTGTCGAAAAAATGAAATTTCATTCGCTGTCATACCGCTTTTTTCATAGTGAGTTTCAAGTTCGTTAGTCAGTGCAGGAATTTCTTCTTGTTTTCCCTTTTTCCTGCGCGAACCAAAGAGTCCCCACAAAACTAAAACTACACCTATCAATAAAAGTCCTAGAACAAAAGAAAAACTATTGTTTCGGACAAAGAGAAATAGCAAGACCAATGCTAGAAGCCACGGCCAATTTCGTTTTATCATAATAAACCCTCCATGTCATTTATCGTTGAGTATTGAATTCTTTTCGTTATTCGATTACATACTTATTTTAGCATACGGACTACTAGAAAGAGTATCGGACTAAAGAAGGATTTTCTATATTTAGAGAAAATCTAAGGTTTATCTATGGTAAACTAATAAGGAGTTTTTGAGAAAAATTGAAAAATGAAAAAAAGCAGTTATGATTACAAAGAAAGCAGGAGAAGATATGCTGAACAATGAGCAATTTGAAGAAAAAACAATCAGTCGCAAAGAAATCTATAGCGGAAAAATTATTGATGTTGCTGTAGACGAAGTTCGTTTGCCAGATGGAGGAACTTCGAAGAGAGAACTGGTATTTCATCCTGGCGGTGTTGGGATCATTGCTTTTGACGAACAAGATCGTCTGCTTCTTGTCAAGCAATTTCGAAAACCTTTAGAAAAAGTGATTTTGGAGATTCCAGCTGGAAAAATCGATCCAGGAGAAGGACAAAATCCCGAAATGACAGCAGCTAGAGAATTAGAAGAAGAAACTGGCTATCGTGCGAAGTCGCTGAGCCATCTTACTTCGATGTATCTTTCACCAGGTTTTGCTAATGAAGTCCTTCATATTTATCATGCACAAGGGGTAGAGAAGGTCGAGAATCCTTTAGCACAAGATGAAGACGAAGTACTGGAGTTGTATCATCTAACTCTTGAAGAGGCGCAACAAGCGATGAAAGATCAGTTGATTTGTGATGCAAAGACGATTTATGCGATTCAATACTGGGAACTATTGACCAAAGGAAAGTAGAGGGATCGGCTTATGGCCAAAGGACCGCTTATTACGCGAAGCGAACTTCGCAAGCGACAACAAGCACAAGCAAGTGAGTCATTAAAAAAACAGCGAAAAGCAGAAACAGCTTATCAGCAAGAAGAAAAAAAGATTGCCAGCTTTTATCGTAAAGAAAGCAAAAAGAATAAACCAATCACGAAAACAAGGATCAGCGAACGGGAAAAGACGACCAAATGGAACTCTTTTTTGATGAAATCTCTTATTATTGTTATCCTAATGTTATGTGTGGTTTTTTTAGCAATCGCATTTATATAGAAAGAAGGAATTAAAAAGATGAAAATCGGTATTATCGGCGCAATGGAAGAAGAAGTAAAAATTTTGAGAGAGAACCTAAGCGAACCATTATCATGGGAACGCGCAGGCGCTTTATTTATTTCAGGTTCATTAGGTAACCACGAAGTGATCGTCGTACGTTCCGGTATAGGAAAAGTCTTAGCATCTATTACCACAAGTCTGTTGATCCAACAATACGGCGTGAACATGGTGATCAATACAGGTTCAGCTGGCGGAATCGGTGAAGGCTTACAAGTAGGTGACATCGTTATATCAGACAAAGTAGCTTATTTTGATGCAGATGCAACAGGATTTGGCTACAAACCAGGACAATTACCAGGAATGCCTCTATATTATGAAGCAAGCACATATTTGCGCAGTGAAATGGTTAAAGCAGCAAAAGCAACGAATTTGAACGCAAAAGAAGGATTGATCGTTACAGGTGATACATTTGTCGACTCGCCAGATAAAATCAAAGAAATCTTAACGAATTTCCCTGAAGCATTAGCTTGCGAAATGGAAGGAGCCGCTGTTGGACAAACAGCTCGTCAGTTCAATATCCCATTTTTGATCGTACGTGCAATGAGCGACACAGCAGATCACTCGGCGACACAAAGCTTTGACGAATTTATCGAAGACGCAGGCAAACGATCAGCAGAAATGGTGATCGAATTTGTCAAACATCTCGTATAAGGAGGACTAAGATGAACGCATTGATCTCGATTGACTACACATATGATTTTGTTGCAGAGGATGGAAAGCTGACTACTGGGACAGCAGGACAAGTAATTGAAAAAAAGCTGACTGCTCATACAAAGAAGTTTATTGATCAAAAGGATTTTGTCGTTTTTGCCATTGATGCGCATGATCCAAAAGATTCCTTTCATCCGGAGAACCGCTTATTTCCTCCGCATAATGTGATAGGAACGGGTGGACGGGAATTGTACGGCTCTTTAAAAAGTTTATACCAAGACTATGAGCAAGAGGAAAATGTTTATTGGATAGACAAACGGCATTATTCCGCTTTTAGTGGAACAGATCTAGACATCCGTTTACGAGAACGCCAGATCACAGATATTTATTTGACCGGCGTATGTACAGATATCTGTGTGTTGCATACAGCAGTCGATGCGTATAATCTAGGATACAAACTCCATATTTTCAAAGATGCCGTGGCAAGTTTCGATCCCGTTGGACATGAATGGGCATTGAGACATTTTGAATCCACACTAGGCGCAGAAATTTTATAAAAAAACAAAGTGATTTGATAAAATAAAAAGTACAAAATAATAAAAGAAGAGCATAAAACAAACGACTTTGTTTTATGCTCTTCTTTATACGTTATTTTAAAAAAATCTTATTCTTTTTACGTTAATAAATCTCTTTGTTATCAACAACTTAAGTTATATTTTTTCTTTTTATAAAATACACTTATTATAATTTTGTTTTTTATTGACAGTAAAAATAAATTAGGTAATACTTTAAGTAAACGTTTTCTAATTTGTTGCGGGAGGAATACACTTGTTAAAAAAACGTATAAAATACAGTGCGCTAATGATGAATCTCCTTATGCTCAGTACCCCGGTTTTAATTTCTGTCGTTGAAGTTGCTGCTAACGAACAACAGTCTGTGAACGAAGAAAATGCACACGTGAACATTGAAGGGATGTCAACAATGGAGGAAGTACCAAGAACTAGTGAAGATATGGATACGGAAGAAGGAAATGATCCTATGATGAAAGAATCAGAAAATGAAAAGACAAAAAAGCAATCTGAAGAAGCAAATGAAGAGTGGAAAGGGGTTGTTTTCGGAGAAAGCACAAGTGCTAGTAGGTATGCCATTGAACCATTAGAAGACGGCGTGCGGCTCTCTTCCACGAATAACGGCGGAAAATTCCAGTCAAGCGGATCAGATGGAATGACCTATTATTATCAAGCAATCCCCAAAGACATCAACTTTAGGATGCGGGCGACGATCGAAATAGAATCTTGCACCTATACGAATGCCCAAGAAGGATTTGCTTTAATGGTAAGAGACGCAGTACCAAAAGATCATTTGTTTGGGCAGGCATTTTATTCAAATTCATTTGCCATACTAGGCAGTCGGATCGAATATGTCTGGGACTCGGATAGACAAGAAGTGGTCAACACGAGCGGCAGCAAATATACGATGCGACTTGGATTGGGGACACGGGCAATCACAGGAATATCATCTGAAGATCCGCAAGCTGCGCCAGCTCCTGGGAGTGTCTCAGTGGAAACAACACCTTTAGAGACTTCAGCAGGGTTCTTGGAAAAAGAAACAGGTTCTTATAATATATTCGGAAACGGTCATGGGAATCTGTTTCCGGCCACGAACTCGATTACTAAACTGGACGTAGAGATGAAAAAAACGAATACTGGTTTAGAGGCATATTATTACGATCCTGAAACAGGAGAAGAAATGGCTTCTGACATCATGTATGACTGGGAAAAATTATACGCTTCAGATGAATCGGTTATTTATGCAGGATTTGCTGCAGCAAGGAATATGACGATCAAGGTAGAAGGAATCGAAGTTGCTTACTCAGATCCTGCGACAGATCCTCCTGGGCAAGAAAGACCTACTCGCTTGATTGATCCGATTTACACTGTGACCTCTAGTAATCATTCAGGAAACCAAGATCATACTATGTCCTTTAGAGCAAATGCTGACGGATTATTGACAATTAAAAATAAAGCAACAGGAGAGGTGCTTAAGAACGCAAAAGACTTGGCTATCACTGCGAATCGGGAATTTGATTATCAGACAAAACTGATGGAAGGAACGAACGAATTTACTTTCAGTTTTACGCCAGATAAAAACTATCCGCCAGAAGAATACGTAGAGATGACTAGTTATGAAACAAAAGAGATTCTTCATACAGTGGACTACCGTAAACCTAAATATTCGACAGTTTATGTAACACCAGAAGGGTCAGATGCAGGAAACGGAAGCAGACAAAATCCATTATCTCTGACACAAGCATTGAGATACGCATATGCTGGGCAGACAATCGTCATGGCGCCTGGAACTTATTCCTTCGAAAGAGGATTGACGATTCCCAAAGGCGTTAACGGGACAAGAGAAAACCCGATTAAGTTGATTGCAGAGAAAAATCCAGAAAACAAGCGTCCTGTACTTGATTTTAAAGGAACTGGAAATGGGATGACACTGTTCAGTCACTACTGGGGTTTACGAGGGTTTGACATTACAAATAGTGCAGCTATGCAAAAAGGATTACAGATTTCTGGAAATCATAATTTGATCGAAGAGATTCATGCTTATCGGAATGGAAATACAGGAATCCAAATCAGCGGTAGCTCAAATGATCCTTTCGAAGCATGGCCCGCGCATAACTTAGTCAAGAACTGTACATCTTTTGAAAATGCCGATCCAGGATTTGAAGATGCCGATGGATTTGCGGCCAAACTGACAATAGGAGAAGGAAATGTATTTGACGGTTGTATCGCGTATCATAATGCAGATGACGGTTGGGACCTTTTTGCTAAAAATGAAACAGGTTCGATCGGAAAAGTAATCATCAAAAACTCAGTTGCTTATCGAAACGGCTGGGTACCGGGAATTGAGGGAGAAGGTAACGGTAATGGATTCAAAATGGGCGGTTCTTCTTTAACGGGCCCTCATGAATTGATCAATAGTTTGTCTTTCGAAAATCTTGCGAAAGGAATCGATTCCAATAGCGGAACAGATATTATCGTCAATAGCAGTACAAGTTTTAATAACGGTTCATATAATGTGGCTCTTTATACCTCTTCAGCAGGAAACACAGACTACCATGCTTCTGGTATCTTATCTTTCCGAACAGAGAATCTTGAGATGAGAGAGCAGATCCGCCCATTGAATCAAAACGAAGATCAAATCTACCACTCGTTGAACTACTATTGGAATGAACGAGAGAAACAATCAGAAAATACTCTTGGACATACCGTATCAAAAGATTGGATCGAGTCTCTAAATACATGTTCGAAAGAAGGTCAGCAGCCTGTTACGCGCTATGAAAATGGAAGTATCCATGTTCATGGACTGATGCAGATTAAACCGGGGAATCGTCAAACAGAAAAGGAAAGAGTGGATGGTCTTCCATTATCTGTAGGTGCTATTTTTGACGGAGAAACCTCGCCATCTTCGGAATATCCAGAGTATGCAATCGTACAAGAACCAAATCAGACAAAACCAAATGAACAAAATAATCCGATTATTATACAAGAAGCAAATGGTGTGGCGGAGAATGCAGAAGGAAATATCATTGAACTGAAGCCTTTTACAGTTTTTGTGTCAACTTTCACACCAAATCAAGGAACGCCTGTCTTTGAAGATATGCGTTATTTCCCAGAAAAGATCCAAATCGTTGAAACACAGTCAAGTGCTCAATTTTCTAATCATACCGCTATTTTTTCAGCACCTTCAAAAGGAGAATATACGCTAGAAGTCACTTATCGTTCGGAAATATTTGATGGGGAAAAATGGTCTGCTCATACAGAATCTGTTACCCAGCAAAAAGCGATCACTGTGCGAGAAACTGCCGATGTGCCCCCGGGAAATGACAAACCAGAAAGAGAAAATCCAGGAAATGAATCACCAAATGAATCACCAAATGAATCACCAAATGGAAAACCTTCTCATCCGGACAGGACAGCAAAAGAAAGTGAAAAAAATGGCACTCAAGGACTCCCAAAAACGGGAGAATTTAATAACCCGTTGCTAGCATTAGCTGGAGGAATTTTGTTAATCGGTGTAGTTGTTTATGTCATGAAACAGCGAAAAAAATAAGTGGAATTTCTCCTTTTATGATGTAAAACAATTGACTGAGGAAAGTAAAAATAGAAGGAAATGAGACCAATAGATGTCTCACTTCCTTCTATCTTTTTATAGATGAGGTTCTCCTTGCTGCTTTTGATTGGCTGTTCTTATTACTTGATGCAGGACAGCTTTTTCACAACCTCTCCACTAAACGGTGTTCAATCAGCTGACCCTCGGTATTAGCTCAACAAACGGCAAAATATGAGGAACTATTTTTCCGTTTTTTCTCTAATACTCAGGTCAGGACGCTGATTTCACAACCTCTCGATAAACGGTGTTCAAAAGCCAGTTTCTCAGTAGTAAGTCAAATTTATGCAAAAATGTGGAAAGCTATTTTCACAAAATTTTTCTTACTACTTGAAACTAAGCGGCTTTTTCACAACCTCTGATACATGGTATTCCAGAAGTAACTTCTTCGAAAAATAAGCCGAAATGTCACAAAAATTTGAGAAGCAATTTTCCCCAATTCCTTCTTATTTCTTGAAGCTGACCACTTCTGGCACAACCTCTTACCAGATTCGCACTCTTTTTTCTGGCGCTAGATACATAGCGTCTTGTTCCGTGATACCAAATGTTTCATAGAATTCGTCAAGGTTTTTTGGTTGCACGTTTGCTCGGAGTTTAGCAGGGGCATGGACATCGATTTGCAGTAAAAGTTGTTGGTATTCTTTTTTTGCTTTTGTACGCCAAATCGTTGCCCAATTGACAAAGAATTCCTCGATAGAAAGATCTGATTCCGTTTTTGCTGCTTCCAATGCACAGCTTAGACCGCCTGCATCAGCAATATTTTCCGAAACGGTTAATTTTCCGTTTACTTTTCCGTCAGCAAAAGGCAGACCATCGAATTCTTCGATCATTGCTTGTGCTTTGTTTTGAAATTGTGTAAGATCTTCTTCTGTCCACCAGTTGTTCAAGTTGCCATATTCGTCAAATAAAGCGCCGTTATTATCAAATGCATGGGAAATCTCATGAGCGATAACAGCTCCGATTCCACCATAATTAGCAGAGCTTGATTGTTCTAGACTGTAAAATGGTGCTTGAAGGATCGCTGCCGGAAAGACGATCACATTCCGAAATGGATGATAATAAGCATTGACCGTGTCAGCACTCATTTCCCATTCTGAACGATCCACTGGTTTGTTCCATTTGCTGAAACGATCTTTTAATGTGAGTTTGCTGAAAACAAGAGTATTTGAAAGCAAAGTACCACCCTGATCTGCAGGTACTGTTTTGAACTGGTCGAATAATGCTGGGATCTTATCGGGGTAGCCTACTTGGATACCTAAGTTATTTAATTTTATGACGGCTTTTTCTTTTGTTGCATCCCCAAGCCAGTCATTTTCTTCTAGACGTTTTTTATAAACGGCGATCATTTTTTTCACCATTTGTTCTACGTCTTTTTTAGCAGCTTCGCCAAAATATTTTTTTCCGTAGTAATCGCCAACTACTTGATCGAATTGTCCAGAGGCAAGGTAATACGCTGCTTTTTTCTGAGGCATTGCTTCGTCTGTTCCAGACAATACGCGAGAATAGATTCCGCTGACTTGGCGGAATTCTTCTGATAGATAACCACTAAGAGAACGTACTGTTTTAATGATCATCCAGCTTTTGAATAACGGAAAATGAGCTTCTGTCAGGATGTCATTCAAATGATCGAAGTATACTGGATCAGTTACGATCACTTTATCTGGAGTTGTCCCAATCAAACCCGTGACAAGTTTTTTCAAGTCCAGTTTATCTGTGTATTGAATAAATGTATCAAAAGATTGCGGATTATACATTTTGCTGTAATCTGCGTTTTCTTCTGCACTTTTTACATGAGGAGCAATCAATTTATCAAATTGCACTGCTTGTTCCGTGATTGCTTCTGCCTGACTTTTTTCTTTGCCGGCAAGCTCTAATAACTGAACAGCCATATCAAAGAAAACGCCTATTAGTTGTGCACCGTTGGGATGGTCTGATGCATAATACGTCTTATCTGGAAGGAATAAAGAAGGCGGATAAGCAAAGAAGGCGTTCGTTTGCGCATTCTTCATATCTGCATCTACATCCAGATTAAATGGCAATGGTAATGTATCCAACAGCCATTCTGGAAATTGCTCATTCAATTCGTCGAAAGACTGCAATGATTCAACTTTTTCGATTATAGGTTGAAGTGGTTGAGCATGCAACTCATTTCTTCGGTCATAATCGTTTGCCAGTTGATAATATGCAAGGAAATGTTTCATTTTTTCTGAAGACACTTTTTCTGGATGGGCAAGCAGATCGTCTGTTTCTCCCATCAAAAGTTGGTCGATCCCGTCAACTAAATCTTGGAAACCGCCTGTAGCTGGTTTATCTGCAGGGATTTTTGCTGTTTTTTGCCATTCTTCATTGACTGCTTCATAGAAATCTTGTTTCAATCGTTCTTTGTTCATTCATCGATCGCTCCTTTTTTGTTTCGTGTGCCCATTATCTTACAAAATGAAGGAATTAACAAATAGAACATAAAAAATTGAAAATTCGAACAATCAAACTGATTTGTTTTTTTCAATCCTTCACTTATAATGAAAAAAAGGAGGCGATCCCAACTGAATCAAGTAGTGGATAAACCTTTATATTTCAAAGTAGATAAAAAAATTAAAAAATTAGCCAGCACTCAGCAGCTGCAGTCAAGAAAAAGTAAATTGCTTTTTTTAGCTCTGGTTTTTGAAGATCAAAGTTATGTGATTATCGATCAATCAGGACATCCGGTAGAATATTCTCCAGCAAAATATACTTATCAAGAGGGTCTTTCTTGTAAAAAATGGAAGCTGATCAATGAAGAGCCAATCGAGTTATCTAGATGGATCAACAGAAAAGAAGATATTCCCGCTTTGATCGAAGAAAAAAGGTCAGGAAAGGAACTCGCAAATTGCTGGGTGGGATTGCCAGAAGAACGTTTTTTGAGGTATAAGAAATGGGCTACCCCCTCAGGCTATCTTTGTGGTACTTACGCGGCAGCAGTTCTCCTTGCCTATTATCAAGACTATCGTAAGGAGTGGATGCTTCCAAATGAGATTCGCAAGAAAAATACGGCTGATTCGTTGGTTTTGACGAAGGCATTGCGTAGCCAGATCCAACCACTAGGACTTCCTACGATTCCTTTTCAGGTTAGTACAGGGATTTCTAGTTTTTTAAAGAAGAATGGCAATCATGAGCGTGCACGAGCAACTCTTCTAGGTTCATGGCAGCGAGCTACAAAACGTATACGTGAAGGCAAACCTGTGATGATTGGTATTTTGAAAGTACTTGGCAGTACATATGGCAATCATTGGGTGACAGCGTACGCTTATTTTGAAACTGAAACAGGAGAACGTTATTACAAAGTACACGACAACTGGGGCGATTATCATAAAGTCATTCCTGCCAGTTGGAGTAACGGAACAGTTTCACTTCCTTAAGAATTTGCTGAAATTAACAGAAAATCTTGGAAAAATATGTTAAACTATCGAAGAATAGAGAAGTTTTGGGGAGGACTACATGAGTAATAAGTATCAGGATGACACGTTGAAGATTTTTAGTTTGAATGGCAACCGTCCATTAGCTGAAAAAATCGCGAAAGTGTTCGGAACAGAATTAGGTAAAAGCGTCGTGAAGCAATTTAGTGATGGCGAGATTTCCATCAATATCGAAGAAAGTATTCGAGGGGATCATGTGTATATCGTTCAATCAACGAATGCACCTGTCAATGACTACTATATGGAACTACTGATCATGATCGATGCAATGAAGCGAGCAAGTGCGAAAACGATCAATGTCGTATTGCCTTACTATGGGTATGCTAGGCAAGACCGCACGGCGAAACCTCATGAACCGATCACTGCGAAATTGATCGCTAACTTGATCGAAGAAGCAGGGGCAACTCGAGTACTGACTTTAGATCTGCACACGGTTCAAGTACAAGGATTCTTTGATATTCCTGTAGATAATTTATTTACGATGCCGTTGTTTGCTCATTATTACCGTCAATTAGGTCTGACGGGAGATGACATCGTAGTTGTTTCGCCAAAAAACAGCGGTGTTCAGCGTGCACGTAGTCTTTCAGAATATTTGAACAGCACATTAGCCATCGTAGATCATGCAGATGATGCTTCAACTGAGGGTGGTTATGTGATCGGTGATGTTCAAGGAAAGACATGTATCATGGTAGATGATATCTTGAACACAGGAGCAACGCTTGCACGAGCAGCAAATGTATTAAAAGAAAACGGCGCAAAAGAAGTATATGCCTGTGCGTCACATGGATTATTGTCCGATCATGCGAAAAGTATTTTAGACAATGCACCAATCAAAGATATTTGTATCACTGATTCTGTTTTCACAGAAGAAAATCGTCATCCAGAAATCTTAACAATCGTTACATGTTCAGAATTAATGGGAGAAGCGGTCAAACGCATCCATGAAAATACACCGATGAGTCCGTTATTCCGTCTGGAAGAAAAAGAATTCGAATAAACAAAAAAAGAGGGAAAGAAGTTGTGACACAAGTGAGCAACTTCAAGGAGCTGCGACAAGACTTTTGTCATAGCTCCTTTTTTCTATGCCCATGAAACGTCCTCTAGACAAAAATGAGCTCTTCTTTGGTTTGTTCGCTATTTTATGCTAGAATGTGCCTAGCAATAATTTGGAAGGGATGAATGAAGTGAAAACTATTTATCTGGATCATGCGGCAACTACCCCCATGCATCCACAAGTAATTGAAGCGATGACGGCAATCATGCAAGACACGTTTGGAAATCCTTCAAGCATACATGGATTTGGTCGCCACGCGCATGAAAAATTGGAAACAGCAAGACAAATCATTGCAGACAGTCTGCAAGCAAAACCTCACGAGATCATCTTTAACAGTGGGGGAACAGAAGGGGATAATACAGCTATCTTAGAAACAGCGTTCTCGTGTCAAAAAGAAGGCAGACATCTAATCACTACAGCTATCGAACATCCTGCTGTTCTTAATACCATGAAATATTTAGAGACAAAGGGGTTTGACGTTACATATCTGCCTGTAGATGAAAAAGGGAATCTGTCGATCGAAGAGGTCAAAAAAGCGTTACGAGAAGATACGATCTTGGTCTCTGTGATGTATGGGAACAATGAGATCGGAAATTTGATGCCAATCAAAGAAATCGGTGAACTTTTAGCGGATCATCCAGCTTATTTCCATACAGATGCGGTACAAGCGTACGGAAACCAAACGATCCATCCAGAAGAATTAGGAATCGATTTATTAAGTATCTCTGCTCATAAAATCAATGGGCCAAAAGGCGTCGGTTTCTTATATAAACGAGACGGAGTAAATATCCCTGCATTGCTTTTAGGCGGGGAGCAGGAAGAAAAGCGGCGTGCAGGTACAGAAAATTTAGCAGGGATCTGGGGTATGGCAAAAGCAGTTGAACTGCTGTCACCTGAAGAACGTGAAGCACGTAACAACAAATATAAAGGATTCCAGCAATTGATTCTTGATACATTAGAAGCAAACGAAATCCCTTATCAAGTAAATGGTGATTTAACGAATAAACTCCCTCATGTGTTGAATCTTCGCTTAATTGGCGAAGCAAATGATTTGCTACTGATGAAGCTTGATCTTAATGGGGTCGCTATTTCTACTGGTTCAGCTTGTACAGCAGGTAATATCGAGCCTTCACACGTATTAGAAGCAATGTATGGAGAAGATACACCGATACTAAAAGAATCCATCCGTATCAGCTTTGGTTTGGGAAATACCGAAGACGACATCCAGTATTTCCTTGAACAATTAGTTCGTGCTGTCAAAAAATAACTAGTGAAGTCATTCTTATATGAACAGATGTCTGAGAGAACGCCTTCATTTTTTAGGGAACTTAACTGAAAAACCTAGTAAAAATCAGGATAAACTTTTATAATAAAGAGAAACTAATTTTATCGAGGTGAAAATCATGGCATTTGAAACAACAGCAACGGTACTGGGCGCACCAATTAGCTATCGTTTGCATCCTGATGCAAAAAGATATACATTGCGCGATAATGGATTTACAGAAACAAACGGAGGCAATTATCAATTGATCCGACCATTAGATGCCACGCCGCAAAGCAAAGAAGGATTCAAATTAAAAATCACTGTATCAAAAGATATTCAAACATTGAAAATGTCGATCACTACAGCAAATGGATTGAAAGCAGTCAATATTTTCAAAGATCCAAAACAGAAAATGAGCCAAGATAAATTTTATTTTCTGATGGATGGGATGATTAGCCGTGGGTTATTCGAAAAAGTCGAATGATCTGTGGATATAAAAAGACAACTAGTTTTGAAACGGCCTATTGTTAGATGACTAACTTTGTAAGGACGACGCAAATTAGTTGTCTTTTTTATTTTTAA
Source organism: Enterococcus sp. SB12 (assembly GCF_030910025.2). Taxonomy (NCBI): domain Bacteria; kingdom Bacillati; phylum Bacillota; class Bacilli; order Lactobacillales; family Enterococcaceae; genus Enterococcus; species Enterococcus sp. SB12. Next base: position 504,317 of record NZ_CP175675.1, read on the forward strand.
ATTTAACACATGTTGTTATTTTTAATATTTTGCTGATTTATTGTTTCTAAGTAAAGAAATTTAAATTGAAACGATTGTTATTTAGGGAAAAAGGTATTTTTTGAAAAAAGAATCCCGTATAATGATTGTTGTGCAAACGCTATACAAAATGAAAAAGAAAAGAGGGATGTTTATGGAAAATGAACAGTCGGTCGTTTTAACGAATTGGAAGAGAAATTATTTGTTCTTTTTATCGGGACAGTTTTTGTCAGGAATCACTAGTATGGTCGTCCAATATGCGATCATCTGGTATTTGACAAGAGAAACCGGTTCGGCGACAATTTTGAGTTTTGCTACTTTACTAGGAATGATTCCCATGGTTTTACTAAGCCCATTTGTAGAACCGCTAGTGGATCGCTGGGATAAAAAAGCTCTTTTGATTGTCACGGATATTATTGTAGCGATTTTCGCGCTTATTTTAGCAGTAGTCGGAACGATTTCAGAATCCTTCCCGATTTGGCTAGTTTTTGTGTCTTTGTTTATGCGTTCGGTCGCACAAACATTCCAAATGCCAACGATCAGTCGATTATGCCGACAATCGTTCCATCTTCTCACATAACAAGGACGAATGGACAGTTAGGAATGGTCCAATCAGCGAATTTCATCATTGCGCCAGCTCTAGGTGCGGCTTTGTTTTCAGTCGTTCCTGTCAATTACCTTATTTTATTAGATGTATTGGGGGCAGTTTTTGGTGTCGGCTTATTGATTTTTGTGAAGATCCCAAAAGTTTCTCCTGAAATATTGGAAGTTCCGCTTACTATTTTTAAAGATGCAAAATTTGGGCTGCAGCAATTGATGGATAACAAAGGGTTATGGTACATAACGATCAATGGTGCATTTGTGATGCTGTTGTTCATGCCAGCAATCAGTCTGTATCCATTGATGACGCTAGATTACTTTGGTGGTTCCGTTGGACAGGCGGGAGCAGTGGAAGTAGTCTACGCAGTCGGAATGCTCTTAGGCGGTGCACTGATCAGTTTTATAGGAACATGGAAAGACCGAATGAAACCTATTATTATAGCCTACATCATTATGGGCCTGACGATCGGTGCAAGCGGATTGGTTCCAAACGATAGTCAAGGGTTCTTGTACTTTCTTATCTTGAATGCAGGAGCAGGTTGTGCAACGCCATATTTCAATACACTGCTGATGGCAATGATCCAGCAGAGTTATGAATCGAATGTTTTAGGTCGTGTCTTAGGGAACTTCAACTCTTTGATGAACCTGGCAGGTCCAATTGGATTATTATTTGCAGGACCATTAGCTGATCGTTTAGGGGTAGAAAAAATGTTCTTGTTTTCTGGAATCGGGATTTTATTATGCGGAATCGTTTTATTTTTAACGTCAGCTGCTCGAAATTATGATAAAGAATTACAGAAAAAATTGGTAAAAGAACACCATGAGTAAAAAGACGAATAGTATGGAATGGAGTTGTGACAGAAGTCTTGTTACAACTCCATTTCTGATCCTAATGTTCCTGTGGCAATAAGCCTACTCAAATGAAAAATATGAGTAATTATCTTTATTTGTTTAATACTTGATATAGGGCAGTTTTTTCACGACCTATCGTACTTCCTCTTTGCTTCATAGATTTCTTTGATTTGTTGCTCAGATAACGGAGTGCCAAATGGTAGTTTTTCCTTTAAGAGTTCCCTTTCCGGTGCGTCTACGCCTACATTGACATCGTTCTCGATAGGTACGCTGTAATGATGGATATGTCCATGAAGATTGCGGATAGTGTCGTTAGGCCCGAGCAACATCGGATAATGAGTCAAGTAATATTGTTGATGGTCGAATTTAACGATGGCACCTACATCATAAAAATAAAATTTGGGACTTCCGTCAGTAAGCCTAGGATCATTTTTTTCTAAATAACGGAAAAAAGCGCGACTGTCATGGTTCCCTTTGATCAAGTGGATTGTTCCTTGCAGTTGAGTGACCAGTTCCAAAATTTCTGCATTTGCTTTTTCATATTGCGGATGCATAGCAAGGTCGCCTAGATGATAAACATGGTCGGTTTCTTTTATTACTGCATTCCAGCTAGTGATCAACTGTTGGTTCATTTCATCCACATTTGCAAAGAGCCGCGGAGCAAAGTCGTTTTTTCCTAATAAGCGTTCATGGAAAAAGTGCATATCACTGGTAAAGTAATTCATGTATCTTTTGCCTCCCTTTTTTCTTAGAGTAAACAAAATCACTTATCTGAGCAACTCATAACATCTAAAAAGAAAAGGTTGTAAATGAGACGTGTAGCTTTAAGCGATAAGAAGCAATTTTGAAAAATAGTTTTTCACAATTTATAAAATTATTCCTTATTGCCGAAAGGCTGGCCCTTTTTATGAGTATGCCAATTTTTTATATCGAATGCTCAAAAGATGAGTGATTTTTTGGTTGACTATCATGTTTGTGTACTGAATAGGTCCAGTAGAACAGTATTTTTACGACTTGATAATTAAGGGATGAAATTTTCAGAAATATGACGTATAATGTAAAATACTGAAAAGTTGCGACCTTCAACTCGTAGATGTTTCAGAATCTAATTGAAATGATGGTGATATCATGACAGACAACAGCAAAACACGCGTTGTCGTAGGGATGAGCGGCGGTGTCGACTCATCTGTAACAGCACTTTTGTTAAAGGAACAAGGATACGACGTGATCGGAATATTCATGAAAAATTGGGATGACACGGACGAAAACGGTGTATGCACGGCCACGGAAGATTATAAGGATGTAGCGAAAGTAGCTGCTCAAATCGGGATTCCTTATTATTCTGTGAATTTTGAAAAAGAATATTGGGATCGTGTATTTGAATATTTCCTAGCCGAATACCGCGCAGGACGTACACCTAACCCAGACGTGATGTGCAACAAAGAAATCAAATTCAAAGCATTCTTGGATTATGCAATGGATCTTGGCGCCGATTATGTAGCTACTGGACATTATGCGCAAGTCACTCGCGATGAAAACGGCGTGGTCCACATGCTTCGTGGAGTAGACAATAATAAAGATCAAACTTACTTCCTTAGCCAATTATCACAAGAACAGCTTTCAAAAACGATGTTCCCTCTAGGCGGCATGGAAAAATCAGAAGTACGGGCAATTGCTGAACGCGCAGGCCTTGCGACTGCTAAGAAAAAAGATTCAACGGGAATCTGTTTTATTGGTGAAAAGAACTTCAAACAATTTTTGAGCAACTATCTGCCAGCAAAAAAAGGAAATATGGTCACTCTTGATGGTGAAGTCAAAGGGCAACATGCTGGCTTGATGTATTATACGATTGGTCAACGTCAAGGACTAGGGATCGGTGGCGGAGGAGATTCGCAAGAACCCTGGTTTGTTGTAGGAAAAGATCTAGCGACAAACACATTATATGTGGGGCAAGGGTTCCATCATCCTGCATTGTATGCCACAAGCTTGGATGCAAGTGAAATCCACTTTACGACGAATGAACCAATGCCAAAAGAATTCAAGTGTACAGCGAAATTCCGTTATCGTCAGCAAGACGTTCCTGTGACAGTTCGCTTATTGGATGATAATCATGCAGAAGTCGTATTCGACGAACCTGTACGTGCAATCACTCCTGGACAAGCAGTTGTATTTTATGATGAAATGGAATGTCTGGGTGGTGGTTTGATCGACCACGCATATCAAGAAACAAAAGTTTTACAATACGTTTAAGCGATATTAAATGAATCAAAACAGCTATGGCTAACAAAAGAAACACCTTTTCTTTTGGATAGCATAGCTGTTTTTTTTGCAATAAAATTAATTTTTATTCATTTTATACTTGAAATACTTGTGTAAAAAGTTCATAATATCCAATAATATGAATAAAGTTGCTTTTTGTTAAGCAAGAGCAGTTGCAAAATAGAAGGAAATCTTTTGCAAGTGATTTGTTCAATTTTATAAGTGAGGGTGATGGAAATGGAAAAGAAATCAACGGGTATTAGCAAATGGGGACTGGTTGCTCTGGTTGTCAGTTCGTCAATCGGAAGCGGTGTGTTTGGGATCACAAGTGATCTGGCTAGTTCTGCAGCTCCAGGGCCAGCGATCCTTTCATGGATAATCGTTGGGATTGGTATTTTAGCTTTGGTATTATCGCTGAATCATTTAGGAGAAAAACGTCCAGATCTAGATGGTGGTATTTTCGGTTACGCGGAAGCTTCATTTGGTAAATTAGGTGGCTTCATCAGTGGTTGGGGTTACTGGTTGTCTGCGTGGCTGGGAAATGTTGCTTTTGCAACGATGCTGATGAGCGCCATGGGAGAATTTTTCGCGATATTCAAAGGTGGACAAAATGTTCCTTCTATTTTATTTGCAAGTATTTTTATTTGGGGTCTGACTTTATTAGTAAACAATGGAGTTGAAGGAGCGAGCGTCATCAATACAATCGTGACGATCTGTAAATTAGTGCCATTATTCCTATTTTTAATATTTGTATTTATCGCATTTAAAGTGAATATATTCACTGCTGATTTTTGGGGTAACGTATCTGATAATCTAGTGAATGGAACAGGGCAGCAAGGAACGATCTGGTTGCAGATTAAAGGTTGTTTGATGGTTATGATGTGGGTCTTTGTAGGTATCGAAGGCGCAAGTGTTTTAGCCAACCGCGCGAAGAAACGTTCAGAAGCCCAGCAAGCATCGATCATTGGTCTGCTTTGTTTATTGTTTATCTATATCCTTGCTTCGATCTTGCCATACGGCGTCTTATCTCAAGAAGAGTTAGCAACTATTTCACAACCTGCTATGGCAAATATTTTAAAAGGAATCGTGGGAAATTGGGGAGCAGCGCTGATCAATATCGGCTTGATTATTTCGATCATTGGTTCTTGGTTGTCTTGGACGATGCTCCCAGCAGAAACAACGATGTTGATGGCTCGAGACGGTCTGTTGCCGAAAGGTTGGGGAAAAACGAATAAAAAAAATGCCCCAACTTATTCGTTAGTTGTTACTGCAATCTTGACTAATCTATTCTTATTGACTTTCTTAGTTACTGATTATGCCTATCAATTTGCCTATTCTTTATGTACAGCGGCAATTTTGATTTGTTATCTACTTGTCGGGATCTATCAAGTCCAGTTTTCTTTAAAAGAAGGAATCAAAAAACAAGTAGTGATCGGTGGGATTGCTGTAGCTTTTGAATTGATGGGCATCATTTTAGCAGGATTTTCTTATGTCCTTTTATGTAGTATTGCCTATCTTCCTGGTTTTTGCTTCTACTGGATCGCTTGTCGTGAAACCAAACATCAAATTACGGGAAAAGAAAAAGTAATGATTGGGCTGATTTGTGTGGCCGCACTGCTTTCAATCGGGTTGCTTGCTGTAGGCTGGATCAAGATATAAGGGGGAAAGAAACATGAAAATCGCAAATTTCGGTGTAGAAGAATGGCTAAATAAATGGGAAAAGAAAGCGGTATATGATATTGCACAAAGCTCGATCGAAGCATTGACATTAGACGAACTCGTTGGCTTAGATGGGACTAGCGTAAGTGAATTTTTCGAAAAACGCAAAAACGAACCATTGGACTATGGCTGGATCGAAGGATCAGATGTTTTCAAACAAGAAGTCGCTTCTCTTTATCAAACCGTCGATCCGGAAAACATCTTACAAACGAATGGAGCGACTGGTGCTAATCTTTTAGCTCTATACGCGTTAGTGGAAGCAGGAGACCATGTTGTTTCGATGCTTCCTACTTATCAGCAATTATATGACATCCCCAAATCTTTAGGTGCCGCTGTTGACTTTGTTCATTTGAAGGAAGAAGAAGATTGGCAGTTTGATTTAGAACAGCTAGAAGCCTTAGTCAAACCTGAAACAAAAATCATCTGTTTGAATAGTGCAAACAATCCTACAGGCACATTGCTAGATCGGAAAACTTTAGAAAAAATCGCAGAAATTGCTCGTACAGTAGATGCATATGTATTGATAGATGAAGTATATGCGCCTTTAACGGATAAAGGTGAATTCTTGTCGATCGTAGATGTCTATGAAAAAGGTATAGCAACCAATTCCCTATCCAAAACCTACTCCATTCCAGGTATTCGTATTGGCTGGACAGCTACTGGACCTGAGTTGGCAGAAGTTTTTCGAAAGTATCGAGACTACACGATGATTTGCGGCGGAGTCCTGTCAGATGATCTTGCTGTACATGCATTGAAGAATAAAGAAAAAATATTGGAGCGAAACAAAAAGATCATTACAGAGAACCTTGTGATTTTAAAACAATGGGTAGCCAATGAACCGAAAGTTGAACTTGTCGCTCCCAATTACGTCTCTACTTCTTTCATTAAATTAGCCATCGAAGAAGATGACCAGACATTTTGTATCAATTTATTAGAAGAAACAGGAGTACTATTAGTACCAGGAAGTGCCTTTGATTTACCGAAGCATGCCCGACTAGGTTACTGTTGTAAAAAAGAAACCTTGGAAAAGGGATTATTCCTCTTATCTGAGTTCTTGAAAAAACAGGCCTAAACAAAAACACTGCAAGGACAGTCTGTGACAACTGTTCAAGCAGTGTTTTTCATTTACGCTTATTGTCTATGAGAAGGAGAGTGCCCTGAAGATATGGAGACTCCTGAAGCTTTTTCTTCTGCAGTTTCTTGCTGATGGATCTCTTGTGTATTGTGTCGTACAAGCAAGAAGTTGACCAAAACAAGAAGAGAAGTCGAAAGAAAGACGCCACGATAACCAAATGCACTAGAAACACTGGAGCCGATCATAGGCCCTACTACGTTACCAGTTGCTTGGAAAGATTGGTTATAACTGAAGATCCGTCCAGCAGCTTGATGAGGCGAATATTTTGTGATCAATGCTTGGACAGCAGGGAGCAGACAAGCATCAGAGATACCCATCAAAAAACGTAAGGCAGCTAATTGCCAAACATTCGTGACGCATGCCATTGGGATATAAACCAGAATCGCAAAACCCAAACCAATCGCAAGTATTCTTTCACTCCCAATCTTGTCACCTAAGCGACCAAATCTTGGAGCGGCTATCAAAGTGGCAATCCCAGGTATCGAAGCGATGATTCCGCTGATCAACGTAACATTCCCATGTCCATGCAGCAATTGGCGAATGTACAGACTGATGATTGGACTAATGGAATTGTTGGATGCTTGGATGATCATCGTTGTGACGAACATACCGATGACGACGTGTGGATATTTCAAGTCTTTGAAAATCTGTTTGGCAGAAACCATGTTTTCTTTTTTCACTGGGACAAATTTTTCATGGACGAAAAACAGACTCAACAAGAAGACGAAAAATAAGATGATCCCTGTAATGAAAAAGGTAGGGCGATAGCCAAACGCTGAAGCAGAGATCCCGCCAAGAAGCGGTCCAAGTAATGTTCCTGTAACAGAACCAGTTGCTAAGGTTCCAAGAACTTGACCACTTTTTTCTTTTGGCGTCCCAGTTGCGACAAGGGCAGCGGCATTACTGATATAACCAGAAAAAATCCCTTGAAGCAGACGCAATGCGACTAATTGATACACACTAGTCACGCAACCCATCAAAGAAATGACGATTGCCATTCCTAATGAAGCACGCAACAGCATCAATTTTCTTCCTTTTTGGTGGGCTAATTTTCCCCACCAAGGAGAGATCAGCGTAGTCACCAAGAAAGTAGATGAAAAAGTCAATCCGCTCCAAAAGTTCAACTGTGACGTACTATAATTACCTAACGTATCTATGTAAAGTGACATAAAAGGCATGACTAAACTAAATCCGATACCAGCCATAAATGTTCCAAACCATAAGACAAACAAGTTTTGTTCCCAAGTTTCTCTTTTCCTAAATAATTTTTCCTTTATTCTTGCAGCCAATTAGACTCCTTCTTTCTGAAAATTTTCATCTACAGCTCTTTATTATAAACTACAATATGTAGTTTATCAATGAAAGTCTCTTTTTTCTCTTTCTTTTTCGTGGTAAACTGAAAGAGTGAAGGATTTATTTTATGAGAGGAAACATGAAAATGAAAAAAAGAAATCTGTCTCAAGAGAAAATCATCGACTGCTTTCGAGAACTAGCAGAAGAGATGGATGTTCAGCAAATAACCTTTCAGCATTTAGCAAAACGCTTGGATATCAAGGCTCCCTCGCTGTATAACCATTTCAAAAATATTCGTGATGTCAAAACAGCGCTAACAGCGAAACTTCTGCAGGAACTTAATGACCAGCTGCGTCGGGCTCTTGTGGGAAAAAGTGGTCAGGAAGCACTGCAGATCTATGCAGAAACTTATCGATCCTTTGCTTTTTCAAATCAAGCAGTGTATGAGTTACTGATCAGTGTGCCCCACACCAATGAAGCAGTTTTATTAGAGGGAATCCATGAAACGAACCAGATCATTTTGCAGATCTTTGAGGCTTTTCAATTAACGAAAGAAGAAAAAGTCCACCGAAGCAGAGAATTATGTAGTATGATCCACGGCTATCTTTCCTTGCGTTTTTTAGGATACTTTACAAAAGAATCGACAATCGATCCAGAGGACAGCTATTTTTGGATGATCAATGACTTTATCGCTACTTTGCCTTAAACAATCAGATTCATTTATATCATTTTCAAGATGTTCATTAAATGATCCTTTTATAAGAGAAAATTCTTGCAACTTTCTTGAAAAGTGACTAAGATAAGTCTAGAAAAGCTGAAAGAAGGAGCACGAGTATGTATCAAGTAATTACCATGTTCGGGGACAATGAGCCTTGGTGGTTTTTTGAAGACTGGGAAGAAGATATTGAAGCAGAAGAAACATTCGAGTCTTTCGAAGAAGCACGACAAGCGTACGAAAAACAATGGAACGAAATCCATCAAAATTATGAATATATCAATGCAAAAAGTAACTTTCTCAGCGCCTTTTGGAATGACGGAGATGAGCGCTGGTGTGAAGAGTGTGACGATGATTTACAGCAATACAAAGGACTTGCGTTGTTGAAAAATCATCAGCCCATCACAGTAGAAAGCGGAAAGGAATTTTATGAAACAACTAATTCTAGCGGAAAAACCAAGCGTTGCGAAAGACCTAAGCAAGGTGCTTGGTGCTAATCAAAAGCACAAAAATTATTATGAAGGACCCAAGGTGATCGTTACTTGGGCCCTTGGTCATTTATTAGGATTGAAAATGCCGGAAGATCTGAATAAGGAATGGCAGAGCTGGCAAATGGACACGTTGCCAATGATCCCTAAAAAACTAGGAATCAAACCACTTCCTAAAACAGGACATCAATTAAAAGCAATCAAGCAGCTGGCTCAGCGAAAAGATGTCTCAGAAGCAGTCATTGCGACAGATGCCGGAAGAGAAGGGGAACTTGTTGCTCGCTGGATCTTAGAGTATGTGCATTTCAATAAACCAGTGAAGCGGTTATGGATCTCTTCTCAAACAGATAAAGCAATCAAAACTGGATTCAAGCAACTAAGACCTGCGAAAGAATATGATGCATTGTATGAATCTGCTCTTGCCCGGGCAAAAGCGGACTGGCTGGTAGGATTGAATGTGACCAGAGCCTTAACTGTGAAGTACGCGGATAATTTATCAGCAGGCCGTGTGCAGACACCGACACTAGCATTAGTGAGAGACCAAGAAAAGAAAATCGAGCAGTTCCGTCCACAAACGTATTTCACGATCACGTTGCAAGCTGGAAAAGAACAAGCCAAAATGCTTCAAAAAAATCAATTTGCTTTAAAAACACAAGAAGAAGCACAAAAACTTGTTCAATTGATCAGTACAAGCAAAGGAACTGTCACAGAAGTCCAAGAAAAATTAAAAACGGAATCTGCGCCATTGCCTTATGATTTAACAGAGATCCAAAGAGAAGCCAATCAACGCTATGGCTATTCTGCAAAGAAAACATTAAGTCTTGTACAAAGTTTGTATGAGACCCATAAGATCGTTACTTATCCGCGTACAGACAGCAAATATCTGACAAATGACATGAAAAGTACGATGAAAGAACGATTGCAAGCAGTCAGCGACTTTGCTCCTGAGGTCAAGCAGTATTTGAAAAACGGAGCCATCGTCCAACAGACAAAAGTATTCCAAGACAGTAAAGTGACCGATCACCATGCACTTTTGCCAACTGAAAACAGAGCACGTTATGAAAAATTAAGTAATGAAGAGCAAAAAATCTATCAAATGATTGTCTCTCGTTTTTTAGGACTGTTTGCTCAACCCCATAAAGTCAGCCAAACAAAAGTTACGGTTGAATTTGGTAAAGAACGATTCATTTTTCGGCAAAATCGTGTCGTCCAAGCAGGATGGAAAGGCGAAACTGAAACTGAGACGGAAACAGTCAAATGGGAAAAAGGAATGAGAATCAATCCCGATTTCACCATCAAAAAAGAACTATCTGCACCGCCTAAACCATTGTCAGAAGCAAGCTTGCTTGGTCAAATGGAAAAATACAGTCTGGGAACCCCAGCTACGCGTGCAGAGATTATCGAGAAACTAATCAAATCTGAACTGATGGAACGTACCCCTCAAGGACTGCAAGTATCTCCTAAAGGTAAGCAATTATTAGTATTGGTAAATCCCTCTTTAGTAACACCAGATTTGACAGAAAGCTGGGAAAAAGACCTTGAAGCTATTGCTGCAGGAAAGAAACAAGCAGGAACCTTCTTGAATGGAATCGAAAAAGAAACAAAACGCTTGGTGAATGAGATCAAATCAAGCAAACAAGAATATCAAGATTTCTCGATTACCCAAAAGAAATGCCCAGAATGTGGGGCCAATCTGCGCGAGAAAAACACACGTGACGGCAAAATCTATGTCTGCACCAATTCAGATTGCAACTACCGCAGAAGAAAAGATCCAAAAGTCTCTAATCATCGATGCCCGCAATGTCACCGGAAAATGGAAATCATCGAAGGTAAAAACGGTGCTTATTTCCGTTGTAAATACGATGGAACGACAGAAAAAATGCTTGATAAAAAAGAGCAGAAGAAGAAAATGACCAAACATGAAGAACGACGCTTGCTGAAAAAATATGCACAAGCAGAAGAACCAGAAGAAAGCCCATTAGCAGCAGCACTAAAAGCAGCAATGAAGAAGTAATAAGATATGAAAGAGGTTGTGATAGAAGTGGTCAGCTTCAAGAAATAAGAAGGAATTTACGAAAATTGCTTCTCAAATTTTTGTGAAATTTCGGCTTATTTCCGAAGAAGCTACTTCTGGAACACCATTTATTCGGAAAAAAGGACTGTGACAAGACTTTTGTCACAGTCCTTTTTCATTTAAAAAAATGTTTACTTCATTTGACGTATATTATTGGTGAGGCTTCAATTCATTTGGCTTCACTTTTTCTGTTTCTCTTATGATATAAACAGGACGCTGTTTCGTTTCTAAGAAGATTTTCCCGATATATTTCCCGATGATTCCAAGACATAACAATTGGATTCCACCAATGAACAGGAAGATCGAGACCATGGAAGGCCATCCTGATGTAGGATCACCAAACAACAATGCCCGCAAAATAATGAACAAAATTGCAATACCAGAACCGACACAAGACAAAGCGCCGATAAATGAAGCAATCGTTAACGGTGCATCCGAGAAGTTCACGATACCATCAATCGAGTAGTTGAATAATTTCCAGAAGGACCAAGATGTTTCGCCAGCCACACGTTCGCGGTTTTCATAAGAAATATATTCTGTTTTAAATCCGACCCAGCTAAATAATCCTTTTGAAAATCGGTTGTATTCTGTTAATTCTAGGACGGCATCCACCATTTGACGAGTCATCAAGCGGAAATCACGAGCGCCATCGACCATTTCTGTATCGCTGATTTTATTGATCAACTGGTAGAATTTTTTCGCAAAGAAACTGCGTATCGCAGGCTCGCCTTCACGAGTCGAACGCCGGGTGCCGACACTATCGACATCAGAAGTAGTGATCCGGTTGATCATCTCAGGAAGCAGTTCGGGCGGATCTTGCAGATCAACATCCATCACGGTCACTAAATCTCCTGTAGAAGCTTGCAATCCAGCGTACAGAGCCGCTTCTTTCCCAAAATTTCTGGAAAATGAGACAAAGCGGACATAAGGATAAGCTGAGGCTAGCTTCTTGATTGCTGCTAACGTACCGTCTTTTGATCCGTCGTCAATAAACAAATATTCGAACTCATGGGCACCTTTGAATTTTTCAACCTCATCAAAAAAAAGAGGAACAGTTTTTTCTTCATTAAAACATGGGACAACAATTGATACTTTCATCGTTTCTATCCTTTCAATCGTATGTTTATATATGGTTTACATTCAAAATTTAATAAACCTTAAATAACACCTTTTAAATTTGATTTTATGGAAAAGAACAGCTATTCTTTGGTAAACTAACGTATTTAGTTTACCATGTTTCCTCGGTTTATCAAACTTTTAAGAACAATTTTTATTAGTTGGCAAGTAGTTTTGGATAGAGAAAAAGGAGGAAGTTCCAGTCTACTGACCAGGAGCAAACAAAATGAAAATACACACACCTATCGGCTTTTTATGGTTAGATGCAGATGAATCCGGATTGACTGCTGTATCTTTTCAGCCAATTTCAGAAAGCGAATCAGCGAATCAGCAAATTTTAACGCGCACACAAGAACAGTTTGAAGAATATTTTGCGGGAAAAAGAAAAGAATTTGATGTTCCTTTATCTATAAAGAGAGGTACGCCTTTTCAGCAAAATGTCTGGAAAGCTTTGTCGACCATTCCTTATGGAGAAATCCGAACGTATAAAGAAGTAGCTGTTGCTGTTGATAGTCCGAAAGCTGTGCGAGCGATTGGGCAGGCAAATCGAACCAATCCATTGCCAATCGTTATTCCTTGTCATCGAGTGATCGGGCAAAATGGAAAACTGACAGGATATATGGGAAACGCAATAGATGGGGTTGAAATCAAACGCCAATTGTTGTTGTTAGAAGGATATCTGCAAAATTAAAAACAGTTGTGATTCGGACATTGTTCCATGCGAGAATCACAACTGTTTTTTCATGTTCATTCTAAACTTTGATCAGCCAAATAAATAGTAAAGCCATCACTGTTTGGAGAAGCCCGACAGCTAATCCATAAGATAAGAAGCGTGTACCTTCTTTCATGAATTTTGCAAAGTCTAAACGCAGACCAATTGCCGCTAAAGCAGTGATCTCAAACCAGCTGCTGATAAAATGTGCCGATTGGTCAATAACTACAGGTAAAGAAAACAAGCTGTTGACCAAACAAAAGATCACAAACCCTAATACATACCAAGGAAGTGGTAATTTTCGTTTTTTCTGCGTATCAGTTGGCGTTTCAAACAGAGCTGGTTGTTTCTTGTGCATGAATTTTTCAAACAGATAGACAACAACAACGAGCATCATAATACGTAGAATCTTAAATAGCATGGCGAATTCGACAACAGAATTGTCAAGTAAGCTTGCCCCAGCGACTACTTGACCAACAGATTGGAGTGTGCCACCCAAAAGTGCACTTTTTTCAATGAGATTTCCACCAAACAACTGTAATCCAAGGAAAGGGAGAGTCAACATCATCACAGTACCCAGTAGATTGACTAGTGTGATGATCTGTCCTTTTTCTTCCTCTTTCGCATGGATGGAAGGGGCGATCGAAGCAATAGCAGAAGAACCACAAACAGCGTTTCCTCCAGCCATCATCAAAGAAGAAGTATCGCTGAATTGCAGTTTTTTACCAATCAAGTAAGCACCGATGATAGTGACTGACATTTGCAGTAACACAAAAACAATTCCTTTTATACCAATTTGAGCAATCGTTTGAGCTGTGACAGTTGCACCTAGTAAAAAAACAGAGAATTCTAATAGTTTGCTTTCAGCAAATTTTGTGCCGATTGCTAGAACAGGCTGTTTAAAAAAAGTATTTCCTAATAAAATACCCAATAAAATAGCAATAGTCGCTCCACCTAACTGTGGCAGATAAATAGCAAGAAGCCTGCTGAAGGCAGCGATGGCAAAAGAAAGCAGTAAACCGGGTAAGATTTCGCGGACCGCTGAATCCTTTACAGATTTTATTGGATGTGACAATGATTTCATTTGATCGGTTCCTTTCGTCAATAAATACTAAAAGCATACTCGAACATAGTAGCACTAAACCAGTATTTTGACAAAAGAACAAGAGGTCGTGACAAAAGTCTTGTCACGACCTCTTGTTTCGAATAAACGGTGTTCAAAAGCCAGTTTCTCGGTATTAAGCCAAATTTATGCAAAAATGTGGAAAGCCATTTTCACAAAATTTTTCTTAATACTCGAAACTAAGCGGCTTTTTCACGACCTCTTGGTAAACGGTGTTCCAGAAGTAGCTTTTTCGGAAATAAGCCGAAATTTCACAAAAATTTGAGAAGCAATTTTCGTAAATTCCTTCTTATTTCTTGAAGCTGGCCACTTCTTTTACGACCTCTTGGTAAACGGTGTTCAAAAGCTTGCATCTGCGGTAATAAGCCCAACCAATTCAAAAACATGAACAGCTGTTTTTGTTTGGCCGTTCTTATTACTTGATGCAGAACAGCTTTTTCACAACCTATTGAATCGATTATTAAGCGATTTTTTTAGAAACAAATTTTCCATGTTTGCTATGTTCTTTAATTAAGAAACGTACGTAATGAGCAAGAACGTAGAAGACAACTACACTTGCAAACAGACATTCCGCAACTTTTAAGAAATCCAATACGCTACTATAGATACCTAAACTGTTGAAGTAATGAACAGTAGTAAATATAGCTGTTGCAGAGATAACAAGCGGGAATGTAAAGGCTGCATAGCTTGGATAAAAACGAAGCTTGAACAAACGTGGAAGCATAGACAGCACAACGAAATACAATACTTGAGATAAAGCGAACAATGCTACGACAAGATAAAAATTAGGTTCAGCAAAGTTTTTAAGATAACCTGTTAGGCAAAGAGAACCAGGTGCTGCAACGATCGTAATCAGCGGACGTGTCGGATGAGCCATATTTCTTACGAAAAAGACACGTTTGATGATGATCGGCAATAAGAACGCATAGCAGATCAATGAAATCCAAAAGAAAATTTTTCCAATAAGCGGGAAGAAGTTCCCGGCAGTTACAGTGATGACCCCAAATCCAACATAAATGATAAACCAGCTTGGATAAATTGCTTCAATTGAAAGATCAGCTTTGATAACATGGTGATAATTGAAATAAAAGACAAGGATCACTTGGAAGATAACAGCGCACAGCCAAATGAATTTGACAATTGGTGCAATACTTTCATATGAAACAAAATAAGTACAAATAACCATGAGTGACATCGTAAAAGTTGGTGAAACGGAGGCGATGATTGGATCATGCAACGTTTGTTTCGTGTGTTCGAATAAGATAAACAATTTAACAAAAATGAATATCATAAGAATCATAGAGATACCGCCAGTTAGATTGCCTAAAGCAACATGGTGATAGTCTTTAAACAGATTTCCAAGGGAAGCTAACCCAAGGATCAACCCGCAGATCGGGATCGGAATAATTTTCAAAAAGTTCTTCATATATAATATTCTCCTTTTTATTTAATAGATTTTAGTACCAAGATGAACGAATACATTGTAAAATGAATAGGAATGTATGATTACGAGCAAGCAGACAGCTGATTGTCTTCATCTAAGTTACTAGTTGGATCAGCAACTGTTTTGTTGTACATTTCTATTATAGATGGTTTTTTGTATATTTAAATCAAATAGTTTTTATAGTAATTATCATAAAAAGTTATGGAAGTGGTGCCATGTTTAAGTTATTAACGACTTTTCGAGCAGTATATGAAACAAGAAATTTTTCCAGAGCAGCAGAAGTACTGTTTTTATCTCAACCAGCAGTCTCGAATCAAATCAAACAGTTGGAGCGGGAATTGAATATCGATCTTTTTCAACGTAACGGAAGAAAAGAGATGCTTCCAACTAAGCAAGCCGACTTATTATATGAACGGACACTGGTTTTGTTAGAAGAATGGGAAGAAACTCAGCAAAAATTGCTCAATGAACAAAATGAAGAAGAAGTATGTCGGATCGTTGCTTCCCACACCTTTGCTGTCTATCCTTTGCCTCAGTTGATGAAACATCTGATCAAAAGGTTTCCTAAAGTGCATTTTGAGATCGAAATCGCGAATTCTCATGAATCATTAGAACAAGTAGCGAAACATGAATCCGATTTTGGTTTTATCGAAAAGCCATTAGAGACTTCCGGCGTACAAAGATACTCTTTGATGGAAGACCAGCTAGTCATCGCTGGGGACCCAAAAAGCAAATTGTGGCTTGTAAGAGAAGCAAACTCTGGTGTTTTTCATTACACGCAGCGTTATTTTGAAGAGATGAATATCCAAGATAAGAAGATGATCGTGAAAAGTAACGATGTAATTGTTGCGTTGCTGAAGGAAGGAATCGGTCGCTCGATTTTGTCTAAGCGCTCTGTTCCAGAAAATGTGCCAATGACTCCGTTGAATTTCCATCGTTATTTTTATTTCATCCAACGAACCAATCTGGTTTCTGATCAGCTGCTAGAGATTGCCGAAGAGATCCTTCGATACAATGAAAGCACAGAAACTTCTCACAGCGAGGAGAATCTCAGTTGGTAGATAATTGCATGTATCAAAAAAAGTTCTATGATACACTAAAGATAAGCAGTAGGCTTTTGTACTGCATTTGCTCAAGCAACTGCACAAACGGAAAGTTAATTTTTCCCAAATGTCTATGGAAAGACTTTCCATTATCTAACTGGACCGCTATAATAATCAGCAGTATGGTTTTTAAGAAAAGGGATGAAACATGGAAAAAAAATTAAAAGCTTCGAACGATAATCGTATTGATTATGGCGTGATTTTACCAGTCTTTCTGTTATGTTTGATTGGTCTGCTCTCATTATATGTAGCACTTAGCCATGATCCGAACAATCCAGCAGTCTTGAAAGGCGTAGGGATGCAAGTTGTCTGGTATTTAGTTGGAGCGGCAGCAATCGTTGTCATCATGCATTTGAATTCCAAATGGATCTGGAAACTGACTCCTTACTTTTATGGTTTGGGGTTAGTGGTAATGGGACTCTTGCTCAAATTCTATGATCAGAATTTAGCTGCTTCAACAGGGTCTAAAAACTGGTTTCGATTCGGTGCGTTTACTTTCCAGCCAGCAGAGTTGATGAAGATTGCGTACATCTTGATGATGGCACTGATCGTAACTAAACATAATACGCAAGTAAAAGAACGGACGATGAAATCGGACTTTTGGCTGATTGGGAAGCTCTTGATCGTGACAATACCGGTTTTAGCATTGATCATGGCCCAAGATGACTTTGGAACGATGCTTGTCTTTCTTGCGATCTTTGGCGGGATTTTCTTGATGTCTGGAATCTCTTGGCGCATCATCGCACCTGTAGTAATCTTGGCAGTAGTCGTTGGAGCAGGAACGATCTTCTTGGTTACGACTGAAGGCGGAAGAGACTTGCTTTACAAAGTTGGCTTCAAATCTTATCAGTTTGCACGTATTGATTCATGGCTGGACCCTTTCCATGATACGTCAGGAATGAGTTATCAGCCGGCCCAAGGACTTTTGGCAATTGGTACCGGTGGCTTGTTTGGTAAAGGATTCAACGTAAGCAATATTTATGTGCCTGTTCGTGAGTCCGATATGATTTTTACCGTTGTCGGTGAAAACTTCGGCTTTATCGGTGGTGCATTTGTCATTTTCTTGTATTTTATTTTAATCTATCGTATGATTCGGGTGTGTTTCGATACGAATAATGAATTTTACGCCTATATCGCAAGCGGTTTGATCATGATGCTGCTGTTCCATGTCTTTGAGAATATTGGAGCAAATATCGGATTACTTCCTTTAACAGGGATCCCATTGCCTTTCATTAGTCAGGGAGGATCTTCGATTTTAGGGAACATGATCGGTATCGGGTTGATATTATCGATGAGATACCAAAATGAAGCACCTGCAAGATCTTCAAGGAGGTAAGAAAATTGTACACCTTTTACTGGTACCCGAAATGTTCAACATGCAAAAAAGCCAAAGCGTGGTTAGACCAGCATGGCGTTAGTTATCAAACTGTTGATATGATCAAAGAAGTACCGAAGGCCTCAACGATTGAGACTTGGCTAGAAACGAGTCAAGTACCAATCCGTCGCCTGTTCAACACAAGCGGGATGAAATATCGGGAACTTGGACTGAAAGATCAAGTAGGCGAGTTTACGGCTTCAAAAGCGAGCCAAGTCTTATCGACAGATGGTATGCTGATCAAGCGGCCACTGATCTTACGAGAGGACCAGCTTGTTGCAATTGGATTCAATGAAAAAATTTATGAAGGAGAACTGATATAAAATGGCAGGCAAGCATTTGAAGAAAAAGGACAACCTTTGGATCTTATTTAATGGAAAAGAATACTGTGTTGGTTTGACAAATGAAGCGCAAGAAGAACTTGGAGACATCACGTTTGCCAATCTGCCAAAAGCAGGACAATCGCTAAAAAAAGATGAACCTCTGATCGAAGTTGAAGCGGAAAAAGCGGTCAATGAATTTGCCAGCCCGCTAACGGGTACAGTTTCTTCTGTTAATGATAAAATCGGTGAAGATATCAATATCTTGAATGATTCAGATGAAATGAATGCGTGGATCTTAAGTTTCAAAGATGTTGATCCAAAAGAATTTGACGAATTATAAAATCAGAAAATCACTTGAAAAAAGTTGACACTGATTCTTCCAGTTGCTATAATCATAAGCAATCCTATATGAAACGAGAAAGCTTTGAAAAGAAGAGTACATGTCACGGACGTTTGAAGAGAGCCCTGTTTGCTGAAAATGGGTAACGAAAATGAGATGGAAGATGGTCTTAGAGCAGAGTAAGCGAGCGTAAGCAAACTTACTACGGGAGTGCCCGTTACAGCGCGACAGTATACGGAAAGAAGCTAAGTCCAAGTACTGGAAGAGGCTGTTATTGCGAAGTAACGGTAAATCAAGGTGGTAACACGGAAGTTCAAGCTTTCGTCCTTTTGCTTAAGGCAAGAGGGCGAAGGCTTTTTTGTTTGAAAAATCATAAGAGAAAGATGTGAATGGCATGTCATTAATCCAACTAACGAATGTCAAAAAGACATTCAATGGGAAAAACGGAAACATCCAAGCCGTCAATGACGTTTCACTAAACGTTGAAAAAGGGGATATTTATGGAATCGTCGGCTATTCTGGCGCAGGAAAAAGTACATTAGTCCGTCTCCTGAATGGACTTGAGCTTCCCACGAGCGGCGAAGTGATCGTAAACGATCAAGATATTACAAAATTAAAAAACAAAGAATTACGTACATTCCGAAAGAAAATCGGTATGATCTTCCAGCATTTCAACCTGTTATGGTCAAGAACTGTACTTGAAAATATCCAGCTGCCGCTGGAATTAGCTGGCGTACCAAAGAGCAAACGTAAAGAACGGGCAGAAGAACTGTTGCGTTTAGTCGGGTTAGAAGGACGCGGACAAGCATATCCTTCACAACTTTCCGGCGGGCAGAAACAACGCGTCGGTATCGCACGAGCATTGGCAAATGATCCTGAGATCCTGCTTTGTGATGAGGCTACTAGCGCATTGGACCCGCAAACAACAGAAGAAGTATTAGACTTATTGTTAGCGATCAATAAGAAATTGAATTTGACCATCGTCTTGATCACACATGAAATGAATGTGATCCGCAAAATCTGCAACAAAGTCGCTGTGATGGAGTTGGGGAAAGTCGTAGAAGAAGGAGACGTATTGACTGTCTTCAGACAACCGAAAAAAGAAGTAACCAAACGCTTTGTACAACAAGACATCGAACCAGAAGCTGATTCGACAGAACTATTAGCTGAACTCATCAAAGAAAATCCAAGCGGCCGTTTGGCAACTTTGACCTTTAGCGAAAGAAATGCCAACGAGCCAGTCATTTCCCAAGCGATTCGACGCTATAACATCGATGTCAACGTTGTGTATGGAAAGATCAAACAAGTGAAAGAAGGTTCCTTTGGTTCATTGACTGTCTTGATGACTGGTGAAACCAAAGAATTAGATCAAGCAGAAGTGTTCATCAAAGAACAAGGAGTAGGAATTGAGGTGATCCATCGTGGATAAAAGCTTTTCAGAAACATATCTAGATTTTAAACAAATCAACCCGGAAACGATGAATCAGGCTATCCTTGATACACTATATATGACATTAATCTCAATGGTCTTAGTGACGATCATCGGATTAGTTTTGGGATTGATCCTTTACTCTATTGGACGCAAAAACAAACCGTATGCTCGAATCATTTATGGAATCGTATCGATCATCAGTAATATTTTCCGGTCAACGCCATTTATGATCCTGATGGTTTTGATCATTCCATTTACTAAAGCAATCGTAGGCACTATGCTAGGTGCGCAAGCAGCCATTCCAGCTCTTGTTTTATCCGCAGCACCATTTTATGCCCGTCTAGTAGAGATTGCTTTTCGTGAAGTCAGCCCTGGTGTACTGGAAGCAGCAGATGCAATGGGAGCAAGTTACTGGGAAATCATCTGGAAGGTCTTGATACCTGAAAGTATTCCCGCATTGATTTCTGGATTAACAGTTACAACGATCTCGATGATCGGATTTACTGCGATGGCCGGCGCGATCGGCGCAGGTGGACTTGGAGGTCTTGCTTGGCAGGAAGGCTACCAGCGTGGTAATCTGACAGTGACATTCGTTGCGACTTTAATTATTTTACTAATCGTATTTATCGTTCAAGGAATCGGTGATTTCTTAACTAAGAAAACAGACAAAAGATAATAGGATATAGGGGGATGTAGGATATGAAAAAGAAAATTTTTGGATTAGCAGCAGCGCTTTTGCTGACTGTAGGATTAGCAGCATGCGGTAACAACAGCGACAGCAAAGATTCAGCAAATAAAGCAGACGACACGACATTGAAAGTCGGCGCTTCACCGACACCGCACGCAGAGATTTTGGAACATGTGAAACCATTATTGAAAGATGAAGGAATCGATCTTGAAATCGTCAAATTCGATGACTATGTATTACCGAACCAATCTTTGGAAGAAGGCGACATTGATGCCAATTACTTCCAGCATATTCCTTATTTGAACAAAGAAATCAAAGAAAAAGGATATGACTTTGTCAATGCCGGTGCTGTCCACATCGAACCAATGGGCTTGTACTCTAAAAAAGTCAAAGAAGTTTCCGAATTAAAAGATGGTGCAACAATCATTACTTCAAATTCTGAATCAGACTGGGGACGCATCATCACAATTCTACAAGATGCTGGCTTAGTCAAAGTCAAAGATGGAGTAGATCTGGAAACAGCAACATTCGATAATATTGAAGAAAACCCTAAGAACTTGAAGTTCAACCATACGATCGACCCATCACTTTTAGCTTCTACGTACCAAAATGATGAAGGTGACCTAGTTGCAATCAACGCAAACTTCGCTTACGGCGCAGGGTTGAATCCATTAGAAGATGCCGTATTGCTTGAAAAGGACAACTCTCCTTACGTGAATATTATTGCGACTCGTAAAGGTGATGAAGACAGTGACAAAATCAAAAAACTGATTGAAGTGCTTCACCGCAAAGAAGTCCAAGAATGGATCACAGACAAATGGGGCGGCTCTGTTAAACCAGTAAAGGCTGATGCAAAATAAGGTATGGAACAAAAAAGATGAGAAATAAGTCTGTAATGGCTTATTTCTCATCTTTTTTATATCTATTCTAATTTAGAAATCAAAATTGTTTAATAATAAATAAAAGATATTTGATTTTAGTAAGGAAGGTCATTGCGCTTCATTCTCAATTAGTCTAAAATGAGTGAGAACGAAAGAGAATTTGGGGGTATAATGCATGTCTGTCTTAGAAATAAAAAATCTACATGTGTCGATCGAGGAAAAAGAAATCCTTAAAGGCGTAAACCTAACAATGAAAACCGGAGAAATCCATGCCATCATGGGACCTAACGGCACAGGAAAATCTACCTTATCTGCCGCTATCATGGGCAATCCAAACTATGAAGTAACAGAAGGCGAAATTTTGTTTAACGGGAAAAATGTTTTAGACTTGGAAGTAGATGAACGTGCGCGACTTGGCTTATTTTTAGCTATGCAATATCCAAGTGAGATACCAGGTATCACGAATGCGGAATTCATGCGTGCAGCGATCAATGCGAAACGTGATGAAAACGACAAAATTTCTGTTATGGCATTTTTGAAAAAGTTAGATGAAAAAATGGCTTTACTAAATATGCCAGAAGAAATGGCTGAACGTTATCTGAACGAAGGTTTTTCTGGCGGAGAAAAGAAACGGAATGAGATCCTGCAATTGTTGATGTTAGAACCAACATTTGCAATTTTAGACGAAATCGATTCAGGTCTGGATATCGATGCTTTGAAAGTCGTTGCTAAAGGAGTAAATGAAATGCGCGGAGACAATTTCGGTGCATTGATCATCACCCACTATCAACGATTATTGAACTATATCACACCTGATGTCGTTCACATCATGATGGAAGGCCGAGTAGTCATGACAGGGAATGCTGACCTAGCTAAACGTCTGGAAGCAGAAGGCTACGCTGGTATCAGTAAAGAATTAGGAATCGACTATAAAGAAGAAGAAGCGTAAGGGGGAGCAAGAATGAAAGAAAAAAACTGGCTCGATTATCTTGACGCGGTAAATGATTTTTCTTTAAGTAAAGGAGAACCTGATTGGATGAGAACCTTCCGTCAAGACGCACTAGCGAAAGCAGATGAACTGCCATTGCCGCATATCGATCGGGTGAAATTCCATCGCTGGTCGTTATTTGATGTGAAAGAAACACAAACCATCAGTGAAACAGGCACGATTCCGGCATTTGATGCAATGAAAGACAATCCTGTGCTTGTCCAACAAGGTTCATGGACGATTTTTGAACAACTGCCTGTGGAATTAGCAGAAAAAGGAGTCATTTTTACCGACTTGTTCACTGCAATGATCGAATATCCAGAACTAGTCCAAGAATATTATATGAAAAAAGCAGTAAACATGAACGAAGACCAATTGACTGCACTCCATGTAGCTTTTATGAACAGCGGTATTTTCCTGTATGTGCCTAAAAATGTCGTGATCGATGAACCACTCGAGTCCTTATTCATTCAAGATGGCGCATCCGATGAGCACTTCTTCAAGCATGTGTTGATCGTGGCAGATGAACATAGTGAATTTTCTTATCTGGAACGTTTCCAGACAACCAAAGAACAAGTAGCAAAATCATCAGGTAATATCATCGTGGAAGTCATCGCTAAAGCTGGTTCAAAAATCAAATATTCAACCGTAGATCAATTAGGAGAAAATATTACTTCTTATATGAATCGCCGTGGGCACATTTTACGAGATGCTTCTGTCGACTGGGCAATTGGTGTCATGAATGACGGTCATGTGATCGCTGACTTTGACTCAGATTTAGCAGGAGAAGGTGCACACGCAGAAGTCAAAATCGTGGCAATCAGCTCGGGCAGACAAATCCAAGGAATCGATACGCGAGTAACCAATAAAGCCCCTCATACGATCGGGCATATTTTGCAACACGGAGTGATCCGAGAAAAAGGAACATTGACCTTTAATGGTATCGGCCACATCTTGAAAGGGGCAAAAGGTGCAGATGCCCAACAAGAAAGTCGTGTCTTGATGCTTTCTGATAAAGCACGTGGTGATGCGAATCCTATTCTTTTGATCGATGAAAACGAAGTAACTGCTGGACATGCTGCCAGTGTAGGACGAGTTGATCCAGAAGAAATGTACTATCTGATGAGTCGAGGATTGCATAAAGAAGAAGCAGAGCGCTTAGTGATTCGAGGATTCCTCGGTTCTGTCTTAACAGCAATCCCTGTAGAACAAGTTCGGAAAGAATTAGTCGAAGTAATCGAAGGGAAGTTGAATGGATGATCGATGCTAAAAAGCTACGCAATGATTTTCCTATCTTATTTCAAGACGTCAATGATGAACCTTTAGTTTATCTGGATAATGCAGCGACGACCCAAAAGCCAAAACAAGTACTCCAGGCATTAGCGCACTATTACGAACACGATAACGCCAATGTTCATCGCGGTGTCCATACGTTAGCAGAACGCGCGACCCATGATTATGAACAAGCAAGAGAAAAAGTACGGGCGTTCATCCATGCAAAAGAAACAGCAGAAGTGCTGTTTACTCGAGGTACGACGACAAGCTTGAATTGGGTAGCCAGAAGCTTCGGCGACCGCTATATCAAAGCAGGAGACGAGATAGTGCTCTCTTACATGGAACATCATTCTAATGTTATCCCGTGGCAGCAGTTGGCAAAACGAACAGGTGCTGTCTTGAAATATATCGAACTAACAGAAGAAGGCTTCCTGGATATGGAGGATGCAGCGAAAAAGATTACGGACAAAACCAAAATCGTCTCCATTGCTCATGTATCCAATGTCTTAGGTGTCATCAATCCTGTTCAAGAATTAGCTGAACTTGTCCATGAAAACGGCGGGGTCATCGTAGTAGATGGTGCTCAATCTGCCCCGCACAGGGCCATTGATGTCCAAGCACTAGACTGTGATTTCTTTGCTTTCAGCGGACACAAAATGTGCGGACCAACAGGTATTGGTGCTTTATATGGTAAACGAAAATGGTTAGAAGAAATGGAACCTGTTGAATTTGGTGGCGAAATGATCGATTTTGTCAAATTATACGACAGTACATGGAAAGAACTACCTTGGAAATTCGAAGCAGGGACACCAAATATCGCCGGCGCTATCGCATTAGGCCATGCAATCGATTATTTGCAAGAACTCGGCATGGACAATATCCATCGATATGAAGAAGAACTAGCCGCTTATGTGTTGCCAAAATTACAAGCAATTGATGGATTGACTGTTTATGGTCCACAAGACCCGAATTTTCGGACAGGAGTCGTTGCATTCAATTTGGATGGGTTACATCCCCATGATGTCGCGACAGCTTTAGACATGGAAGGGGTAGCCGTCAGAGCAGGTCATCATTGTGCGCAACCGCTATTGAAGTACCTTGAAGTATCAGCGACTGCTCGCGCGAGCTTTTATTTCTACAACACAACGCAAGACGCCGACCGTTTAGTTGAAGCAATCATGGCAACAAAGGAGTTTTTCCAGCATGGGACTATCTAAATTAGACAATTTATACCGTCAAGTGATCTTGGATCATTCTTCCCATCCGCATCATCGTGGAAGCTTGACTGACTCGACAAGTAAGATCGAATTGAACAACCCCACATGTGGAGATGTGATCGAATTGCAAGTCGATGTAAAAGACGGAATCATCAAAAATATCGCCTTTGACGGCAGTGGCTGCTCCATCAGTACGGCAAGTGCCTCGATGATGACAGACGCCGTCATCGGAAAATCAATAGAAGAAGCAGAACATTTAACTGTAGACTTTCTACAGCTTGTCCAAGGAAAAGAAGTCAAAGATCCCGACCAATTAGGCGATGCTGCTATGCTTGGTGGTGTAGCTAAATTTCCAGCTCGGATCAAATGTGCGACACTTGCCTGGAAAGCACTAGGAAAAGCAATGGAAAACGATGGTACCGCAGCTTTCCATCATTACCACAAGGAAGAGGAGTGAGAACATGGGCGTACCAGAATTAGAAGAATATAAATTCGGGTTTCACGATGATGTCGAACCGGTTTTCAGTACAGGAGAAGGCTTGACAGAAGAAGTGATCCGTGAGATGTCAAGAATCAAAGGCGAACCAGAATGGATGCTTGAATTCCGTCTGAAATCTCTAGAAACATTTAACAAAATGCCAATGCAAACATGGGGCCCCGACCTTTCAGACATCGATTTCGATGCCATCAAATATTACCAAAAACCAAGTGACAAACCCGCTCGTGACTGGGAAGACGTACCAGAAAAAATCAAAGATACATTTGAAAAGATTGGTATCCCAGAAGCAGAACGAGCTTATCTAGCCGGTGCTTCCGCACAATATGAATCAGAAGTCGTGTACCATAATATGAAAGATGAATTCGAAAAGTTAGGAATCGTCTTTACTGACACTGACTCTGCTTTGAAAGAATACCCTGAATTATTCAAAGAGTACTTTTCAAAACTTGTACCGCCAACTGACAACAAATTAGCAGCGCTGAATTCAGCCGTATGGTCAGGTGGCACCTTTATTTACGTGCCAAAAGGCGTCAAAGTCGATGTTCCATTACAAACTTACTTCCGGATCAATGCGGAAAACACGGGACAATTCGAACGTACGCTGATCATCGTTGACGAAGGAGCAAGCATCCACTATGTCGAAGGTTGTACGGCACCTACTTATTCAAGTAATAGTCTGCATGCCGCCATCGTAGAAATCTTTACAAGAAAAGATGCGTATTGCCGTTACACAACGATCCAAAACTGGTCAGACAATGTGTACAACTTAGTAACCAAACGAGCAAAAGCATACGAAGGCGCAACCGTTGAATGGATTGACGGAAACCTAGGTGCAAAAACAACGATGAAATACCCAAGTGTTTACTTAGATGGAAAAGGCGCACGAGGCACCATGCTCTCCATCGCCTTTGCAGGAGCAAACCAAATCCAAGATACGGGTGCAAAAATGATCCACAATGCACCAAATACATCTAGCTCTATCGTCTCTAAATCAATCTCAAAAGACGGCGGAGAAGTAAACTATCGAGGACAAGTAACCTTCGCCAAAAACAGTGCGGGTTCGATCTCTCATATCGAATGTGACACAATCATCATGGACGAATGGTCGAAATCCGATACGATCCCATTTAATGAGATCCACAACAGCCAAGTCTCTTTAGAACACGAAGCCAAAGTCTCAAAAATCTCAGAAGAACAACTCTACTATCTGATGAGCCGAGGCCTGACCGAATCTGAAGCAACTGAAATGATCGTCATGGGCTTTGTTGAACCATTCACCAAAGAACTTCCAATGGAATATGCAGTCGAACTCAACCGATTGATCAGTTATGAGATGGAAGGCAGTGTGGGTTAAACCTGTTATAGGAGCTAGAACCCTTGATATATAAGGTTTCTAGCTTTTTTTGTTTTGCCTGTATACTAGAAATGACCAGCTTTTGACCAGCTCTTTTACTGATGAGCCATCATATCAGCAAAGTCTTGACCTGTTTTCTTAGGTGCATTATTTGTAATATGTGCATAGATGTCTAATGTCACTTTACTATTTTCATGCCCTAATCGTTGTTGAACTACCTTGACAGATTCTCCTGCTTCTAATAATAAACTAGCATGTGTATGTCTAAACCCATGAGGTGTAATACGAGGCAAGTTATATTTTTTCAAAATATATCTTAACCAATCATTAACAGTGTTTGGAATGTATAGAGTGTTTTTAACTGTTGTAAAAACATGTTGCTCTTTAGAGCTAGTATTGGTGTTAGTATCAAATCTTAGACAGCTTTTCGTAGAGACAAGAATAAATTAAACTTATCTACGAGAGGATGAATTTTTATGACCCGATATGAAGAAAATTTTAAACAAATGATTGTTGAACTGAATCAAACTGGACGTTCTGTTCGAGGGTTAGCGAAAGAATATGGCTTATCTGAAGCAACGATTTACAAATGGAAGAATTTATATTTACCTGATCAGTCCACAGGACTGACTGGAAAAGAAGTAGCTGAACTGAGAAAAGAAAATGCTCGTTTAAATGAGGAACTTGAAATCTTAAAAAAAGCCGCAGCCATATTCTCTCGGAAAACCTAAATTCGCTTGTTCAATTTATTGAAAAATGGTGTAAGGATTACACTGTTTCTTTGTTATGTCGGTTATTAGAAATCCCTAGAAGTGTCTATTATTTTTATAAGAATAAACCGTTGACAGCTACAGAAATCAGAAATAATAAGTTGAAAAAGAAGATTTCAACAATTTTTTTACGAATAAACAACGCTATGGTGCCACAAAGATCCATCAAGTTTTATTAAAAGAAGGGATTTCAGTATCTCTTAAACATGTCCAAAAGCTAATGAAACAATTAAATTTAAGGTCGATTGTAGTTAAAAAATATAGACCTCAAAGGTCTAATAAACCGATCATTTCAAAAGAGAATCTCTTAAATCAGGACTTTTCTACTGAAACGATCTGTGAGAAATGGGCAGCTGACATTACGTACATTCCTACTAAGAAAAATGGTTGGTGTTACTTATCTTCAATCATGGATTTACACACGAAAAAAATTATTAGTTATACATTTTCAAAACGAATGACTGTGGATTGTGTCATTCAAACATTGAATAAAGCAAAAATACATTATCACATTCCAGAAGGAATGATTCTACACACTGACTTGGGCAGCCAATACACAGCAAGAGAAGTGGAACGATGGCTTAAAACCAACAAAATAAGGCATTCTTATAGTAGAAAAGGAACACCTTATGATAATGCTGGAATCGAATCTTTCCATGCCTCATTGAAAAAAGAAGAAGTCTACACGACTAGCTACTCAGATTTTGAAGAAGCAAATCGAGCGCTATTTAGCTACATTGAAGGATTTTATAACCGAAATCGAATCCATAGCTCGATTCACTATCTAACCCCACAGGAATTTGAAGAATTAGCAAAAGAAAAAATGGCTTAACCGTCTCTACTAAAATGTGTCCAAGATATTGACTCAAATCCAGTCAGCGGTCTTCCTGAAACCTATACAACCACTTTACGAACGTTTAAAAAGTTTCTGCCACAGATCCAAAATGCGCTTCACTACAGCTATTCAAATGGACCATTGGAATGTTTAAACAACCACATCAAAGTATTAAAACGCAATGCGTACGGCTTTCGCAGCTTTTACAATTTCAAACTACGGATCATGATTCGTCATGGCAAAACATTTTTAACCAAATAAACAGAACAGAAAGAGAGTTTCTTCTTTCTGTTCTGTCCAAATTATTCTAAGATTTCTCTTTACCAACATCATTTGACAAAGAGCCTGTATTTATTACTGTCGAGGACAATGGCATCGGCATGATTGAAGAGGAACAAAAAAACATTTGGGATCGCTATTATAAAGCCGATCCGTCAAGTAAAAATACAAAGATAGGCGAGTCAGGTCTTGGATTATCAATCGTGAAGGAACTAGTGCGCCTGCACCACGGTTCAATTGAAGTGACCAGCCGAAAAAATGAAGGAACGACCTTCCTGATACAATTTCCAAAAGAAAAATAAAATTACCAGTAAAAAACCGTGGAGAGATAGCTGCTATTGATTTTTGCTATGTCTTTTCTTTGAGAGGTATCCGGTATGGTGGAGTGTCTGAAAAATAAAAAAATGGAGGCCAATTTTGTGAAAGCTGTTATTTCTGGAAGTATTGTTTTCCAAGAAGAATATCGAGATATGGAAAAAGATTTCAGTAAAAAAGGCATTGAATTAATTGATTATCCTCGCTCATGTCCGATCCTAGACAAAGAGTATCCAGAAATCTTGACGACTTTTTTTTAAATATCGCAGCAGCGGATTTATTTTTTGTATTTAATCAAGATCGGAAAGGGGTATTAGGCTATATTGGTGCCGCAACTTTTTCAGAAATGAAGTATTGTCTGATGCAAAATCTTATTCATGGAAAAAGGATCAAAATAGTCTTATTTAAGGAACCATCAGAGGAAAATTTTTTGTTTTGATGAGGTAGATCGCTGGCTAAAGAATGGCTGGATGGAAATCAGACAGCCTAACAATTTGGCATAACAAAGGTGTGGGCAAAAAACTGCTCACACCTTTTTGAATTTTTTATTTATATACTACAAAATCACTTGAAAATTATGATTCACTTTTGCTTCGATGCGTGGGTGAATATTCAAATAGTCGGCAATTAATTCGGTCATGTCGATTTGGATTTCTCGGACAATTTTCTCCGCACCAAACATCGCATAATTTCCTCCGCCGATTGCCCGATATTGATTTGTCACCACTTCCAGCATTTGTTGCGGAAGAACGGGGTGACCTTTAAAACGAAGTTCGGTAATCCGTTGTCCAACAGGCTGTTTCATATCAATAGTGTACTGAATCCCTTCATACATGTCATAATTGTAGTACTGGGGCTTAGGCTGAATAAAGGCTGGATTGAATACGATTTGGTTATTTTCTACAGCTAAATAATTTGCGGTCTGCTCCAACGCCGCTCTCAAATCTGCACCATTTATTTGAATCACTGCCAGAGTATTCGGATAAATATAGTTGGTGATGACGTCCCGCATCGTGATCGTCTCACCAAAGCCTTTTCCTTCATTATTGAATAACGCAGTTCCAGAAATCTCTGAGCCGCTGGCAAATAATTGTACACGATTAATAAACTCTACATAGGGATGTTCCTCAAGACGAGCCTGCATCGGATCATTAATACGCATATTTCCGTTCACTTTACCTAAGGGTTGATCCAACCATTTCTCTAGTTTTTCTTCTACCGGTACGATCGCTGCAAGAATTTCTGGATCAGGCTCTGATTTTTCAACTGAGTGTAAAGCAACCTGGTGATCTGTAACAACCACTTGCCCCTCTTTTTTCTCGACGGTAAGACGAATTTCACCGATGAACTCGCCACGATAGCCTGGTTGAACAACGGGAACACCATGAACCGTTTCAGCAATTTTCCGGTGCTGATGACCGGTGAAAAGGGCGTCAATGCCTTCAACCTGCTGCAATAGCTCGTAGCCTTCATTCTCTCCAGTTAGCGCTTCTGTGTCCTCACCGGTTAACAAGTCTTTTTCAAATCCGCCGTGGTAACTAACGATTACCAAGTCTGCTTGTTTCCTTAATAGAGGAACATATTCTTTTGCTGTTTCGACGATACTCTTAAACGTAATTCCTGCTAAGGTTTCTGGCTTTTCCCAGTGAGGAATGTATTGTGTCGTTAATCCCAAGATAGCAATTTTTACACCCACCTTTTCGATAATCTTATAGGCGTTTCCAAAGTATGGTTGGTCATTTTTGTTCACCATATTGGCTCCTAATATAGGCGCTTGATAATTCTTAATCGCTTCCTCGAGATAATCCACACCATAGTTAAACTCATGATTTCCCAACACTTGAACATCATAGCTCATTTGGTTAATCAAGTCTGTAAGCTCTTTGGCTGAACCATATTCTTTAGCAAGATAATAACTCAAAGGAGACCCTTGGATGAAATCACCATTTTCGATCGTAATTACCGGTCCATCTGCTTTTGCCCGTAATTCCTTCAGTTTCGACGATACTTTAGCCGTTCCTAAGGCCAGATCGGTTCTGCCGGAATAGTCTGTTGGTGAAACATAGCCATGCATATCACTTGTCTCTAAAAACGTAATGTTCATTCTGCGTGCTCCTTTAGCTGACTCAAAATAGAAAAACCGAAGCGTATTCAGCTGTTCGGTCTCTTTTTTTGATTTATAATGCCTTAATCCTTCATTTGAAGTGTTTTTAAAATGTTGCCTGGAATAAAGTTTTCTGTTGTCTGGCGAACAATCCTTCCTTGATCGAGATGATAAAGGTTATACCCATGACGTTCTTCAAAGCGTACGAAGCCATCGCCTTCATCTTCACCAACAAAGGACATACTCGATACAGTAAAATAGGGGATCCCATTAATTTCATCAGTAAATGTGTGATGGGTATGACCGTTTAGGATACAGCGAATATCGTAAGGTGCGATTAGCTTCAAGAAACGTTCGGTACCAGGCCATTTTGGTATACTGCTTTGGTGAGACAGTAGATGATGATGGGTGACCAAGAAAATCGGTTGGTCTTTTTCTTGCTCTAAGGCTTTTTTCAGCCATTGAAATTGCTGATCGTCCACTATACCATCTGCGTATCCATAGCTTGAATTATCAAAGGAAATCACTGTAAACTCAGGATATTTGACTATCTGGTTGTACGGGGCAGAAGAGGCGGCTTCATCGCACCAGCCTACCCAAAAATGTTCTTTGATATCGTGATTGCCTAGAGTAACAAGAATCGTCGTTTCTCCTAGCGCATTTTCCAGCCAAGTCTTCAAGTATCGATAATCGTCTATTTCGCCATCTTCGGTTAAATCTCCGCTGATAATCACAAGGTCCAAGGGTGTTTGCTGCAGGAGATGATGAATGCATTGCTCCAGAGGGATAAGGGGATTCTGCATCGTAGCCAGCATTCCCTTATAGCCTTCTTCACAAGCCTCATACTCTCTGCGAAAGTGTATATCTGATATATGCAATATATTCATTCTTATCTCAATTTCTTTCTTATAATTCCGGTTATTTGATCTAAAATAAACACGGTTACGACTACGCCAATCAAAATAATACTCACTTTGCTCCAAGACCGAGTTTGAATCGCGAATATCAATGGAGCACCGATTCCGCCAGCGCCAACTAAGCCTAAGGTAGCCGCACTACGAACCGCTATTTCAAAATGATTTAATGCTAAAGAACAATAAATCGGCATCAAATAGGGGATGCGAACAAAGAAAATCGTTTGCCAAAAATTTGCTCCTACCGCATGCATTTCTTCAACAAGTCGCTCATCCATCGCTTCCATTTCTTCTGTAAAAAGTTTTCCAAGCATTCCGATCTGATGGACGCCAATCGCCATAACACCAGCAAAGGGGCCAGGTCCGACGACTTTCACAAAAATAATTGCAAAAACTAGTTCAGGAAAAGCTCGTAAAACATTACAGATAAGCTTGCCAATTTTTGTTACCCATGGATGTGCTTGCCAGAGGTTAACCGCACTGATCAAGGTAATGGGAATCGCTAATACCGTAGCGATCATTGTCCCTAAACAGGCGATTCCAATGGTTAATAATAGCAAACTAATCAAATCCTCGCCGCTGCCATCATATAGAAACTGCCAATCAGGCTGACCTAACCCTCTCAAAACGTCCATTCCCATGGAAGGAGAGAAGGTGCTTAATCCAGAGTAATCCAGAGTAGCGGCCGACAAAATAACGAGAATCACTAAAGCAACTAATGATAAAAGGGTTCTTCTGTTCATTTCACGAAGCATCATAACAGGGACCTCCTGACACGTTCACTTAATTTATCAACGATCGCGACAGTTACTAGGATCGTTAGAATAATGATTGAAACTCGTTCATAATTCAAAAGCGCAAGTGAGGAATTTAGAATAACGCCAATACCACCAGCTCCGACATATCCAAGGACAGTAGAAGCACGAACATTCACCTCAAACGCGTAAAAAGCATAGCTCGCAAACTGACTCAAAACTTGTGGAGCGATCGACCAAATAGCGATTTGCATTTTATTTGCTCCAACAGCCGCAGCGGCTTCAATCGGGCCAAAGTCAATGGTTTCAATTGCTTGAAACATTAATTGTGACACCATACCAAAAGTAAAGACAGCGATAGTCAACACGCCAGTCGCTTCACCAATTCCAAACACAGCAACAAAAAGCGCGGCTAAAAGCAGGGTAGGGATGGTCCGTACTAAACCTAAAAGAAAACGAAAGATGGTAGAAAGAAGACGGTTTTCTGTCACTACAGTGGTCGCTAAAAAACTAACAGGGATCGCTAAAATTAAGCCAATGACCGTTCCAAGCAAAGACATTTGAAGTGTTTTCACCATAGGCTCGACTAATTTAGGTAAATAGCTAAAGTCTGGATGAATGAAGCGTGATAAAAAGACAGTCATTTGATTGGAGTTTTGAAAAACCTGAGAAAAATCAGCTGACGTGATCCAGGCACTTCCTTGAAAACAAACAATTAAGAACAGAAGAATAAGCAGGTGTTTATACCATTTAAAGTGAACGGTTTCTTTCAAGCTCATCGATTTCGCCTGCCTTTTCTTCAAAGATTGCATTGCCATAAATTTGCTCTAAGCGTTCATCGGTTAAGTCGTCTGGACGACCATCAAAGACAACCTGAGCAGCTTTTAACGCGAGCACACGCGTAGAAAACTCACGAGCCAGAGGGACTGAATGCAGATTGACAATGACTGTTTTATCCATCGTTTGATTGATATTTTTTAGGTCCATCATAACCTTTTGAGTCGTGATTGGATCTAATGATGCAACGGGTTCATCCGCTAAAATAATGGGGGCTTGCTGCACGAGTGCTCGCGCAATGGATACTCGCTGTTGTTGCCCACCACTGAGCTCATCACTGCGTGTCTGCAATTTATCAGACAAACCAACTTTTTCCAGTGCTTCCTTTGTCTGCTGGTAGTCTTCCTTCGTAAAAAGACCTAAAATACTTTTCCAAGTGGAGTAATAGCCCAAACGTCCAGATAGCACATTTTTCTGAACCGTACTACGCTTTACCAGATTGAAGCTTTGCGAGATTAGACCAATCTGGCGGCGAATCTGTCGCAGCTCTTTTTTATTCGCTTTTGTAATAGAGGTTCCATTAATGCGAATATCTCCTTTGGTGGTTTCTGCCAAGCGATTGATACTGCGCAGCAGAGTGCTCTTTCCAGCACCACTCAACCCTATGATGGAAACAAATTCTCCATCTTCAATTGTTAAGTCAATATCCTTCAAGCCAACAACGCCATTGGGATAGACCTTCGAAACATTGTCAAAAATAATCATTATCCTTCTCCATTTTTTTAAGTGTAAGCAAAAAAAAGCTTGCTGACACTTACTGATGTTTTATTCTGCTGCTTTTTTCGTGTAGTCTCTGATCGTGTCATAGGCAGAATCAGCAGCTTCTTCATAGCCCTGATGCCCCCACAAAGCCATTGCTTCTTTGCCATCTTTATCATCCTTCATATTTAAGAAGGTCTCTTTAATTTTCGCTTTTAAATCTTTTGACATGTCAGGCTGTACAGCGATTGCGTCATTCGGAATATCGCCTTTTGTCAGGTACAGGACTTTTAAATCCTTAAATAAATCATTATCTGGGAAATTCGAAGCAAAAACATTTCGCGCGCCTTCAAAAACAAACGCCGCATCCATTTGCTTGTTCAACACTGCGGTAATCTCACTCGGAATATCATTCACAGTGGTCATCTTTGTATCTGCAGTAGGATCAATCCCAGCATCTTTCAATTCAGCGACAGGATAGATGTAGCCGCTAGCAGAGTTAGGACTTAAGGTTGCGATATTTTTTCCTTTTAAATCAGTTAACTTATTCAATCCGCTATCGGCACGAACCAATACTTCTCCTTTAAAGGTGTTCGTAAGTTTGTCCTTTAATGGCAAGCCAGTTTCTTGATCATAATCGCCGAGCTGAGAAGTCAGGATTGCATCTGCAGCTCCAGCATCCTTTGCTTGAACATAGGCTGCAGGCGGCATAATTCCGACATCGACTTGACCAGAAGACATCGCTTCGACGATCGTTGAATAATCAGTAGCTAACGTCACTTCTACCTCACGATCTAACTTTTTCGATAAATACTTAGCAAATGGTTTTGCTTTTGCCTCCATACTACCATCATTGTTTGTTGGAACGAATTGAACAACTAATTTTTCTTTGCTCTCTTTTTCTGAGCTGCTACTTGTATTCCCAGAACCGCAGGCCGCCAAAGTGGTCAATAACATGACTCCGATGAACCCTTTTGCTAACTGTTTGAACTGCATTTTTCTCCTCCTGTTGGATATAATTTCTAATACGTCTAAATCATAGCAGGGAATCAAAATCAATGAAGTGACGCACGTCCTATTTTACACAACTTTTACATACAATTTACAAACAATTATAAATAATTATTCGTATTGAGCCGAAAAACAATCTAAGCTATAATAAAGAAAAACTTCTTAGAGGTGACGATTTCATGAAAAAAATCCATGATACGAAGCAATTAACTGCTTACGTTGAGAAGCACAACCTGCAGGATTATATGGATTCAGATATATTGGCAATGGCTTCTTTACTTTTTTTTGAAAAGGAAGAGCACCTCATTCAAACGGGAAAAACCTCAGATTATTTGTATTTTTTAGTGGATGGGACGGTAATGGTGTACTCGTATTCTTCTGATACACAAAATATTTGCATCGATTACGCAAAGCCCGCTACACCACTCGGCGAAGCCTCTTCATTGTGGGAATTATCGCCGAAAAGCAGCGTTAAAGCAGTGACTAAGTGCATCTGTATCAGCATTCCGCTAAATCAATATCGAACACAGCTTCAAAAAGATGTTCGCTTTTTGCAGAATATTTGCCAGTTACTAAGTTATCGTTTAAATTCCGGGATAAATTTGGCGAACTCACTGACAGAACCTGTTGAAACTCGTTTAGCAAAGTTTATTTTGACCCATCACGAAAACGAACGTTTCTCATTTCGGTTAACCACCTGCGCCTCAATCTTAAATGTCAGTTATCGACATCTTTTACGAACAATCACGAATTTTCGTGAGGAGAATATTATCGAAAAGAAAAAGAATTATTACTTGATTCATGATATCGAAGCTTTAGAGGACTTAGCTGAGAATATAAGTAGTCCAGTAAAAGCAGAATAACAGCTATAAAAAAACAGCAGTCAGAAGTGATTGCTGGTTTTTTGATAGTGGAGAAATTGGGAAACGGAAAATCTTCGTTGAAGAGTAGTGTTCTATATATTGGTATGCTATACTTTTAAAAGTTCAATGTGTCAAGACACATAAAAAGGGGAGAAAAATTTTGAAGAAAATACTTGTTTCATTGTTGTTTTTGGTGTCATTAGTAACGTTAGTCGGCTGTAGTCAGTCTCAGGGGGAGAAGCAAAGTGAAAAAGAGAAAAGTAAAATCGCTTTGGTTCTTGGATTTGGCGGGGTTGATGACCGCTCCTTCAATCAAGCTGGCTGGGAAGGATTAGAGGCTTGGGGAAAAGAGAAAAAGCTGACAGCAAAAAAAGATTTTACGTATATAGAAACGAACAATCCAGAGGATAACAGTACCAATATCGATCAGGCAATCAGAAACGGCTTTACCACCATTATTAGCTTGAGCTACTTGCAAGCAGAGGAACTGGAAAATGCTGCTAAAGATAATCCAAAGTTGAAATTTGCCTTGGTAGATGGTGAGATTACTGGGAAAAAGAATATCTCATCAGCAACCTTTAAAGATCAAGAAAGTGCGTATTTAGCAGGACTAGCTGCCGCATATACGACAAAAAGTGATCAAGTAGGCTTTATTGGTGGAATGGAAGGGCCCGTGATCCAACGTTTCCAAAGCGGATTTGAAGCTGGCGTTAAGGCAGGGGCCACAGCACTGAACAAGGAAATTACTGTTAACGTACAATATGCCGCATCCTATGATTCGCTAGATAAAGGAAAAGCTATTGCTGCTTCTATGTACAAAGAGGGAGTCGATATTCTTTATCAGGCGGCAGGAAGTACTGGAGCTGGGGTGTTCCAAGAAGCAAAAGCCCGCAATGAAAACGACTATAGCAGAAAAGTATGGGTGATTGGTGTAGATCGCGATCAAGCGGATGAAGGGGATTATAAAATGGAGAACGGCGAGACAGGGAATTTCACGTTGACTTCTACAAAGAAAAATGTCGGTGCAGAAGTCAAAGAATTTGCAGAAACTTCTCATAACGATAAATTTCCTGGCGGCAAGCATTTGACCTTTGGTTTGAAAGAAGAAGGGGTAGATCTGACAAAAGGACAATTATCAGAGGAAGCCTATCAGGCAGTTTCAGACGCAAAAGAGAAAATCATCAGTGGTGATTTCAGACTGTAGACAAAGTCCATTTTATGGATGATGTCTACAGTCTTTTCTTTTATAATAGATTTATGAAAACGAATGCAAGGAGTGATAGCTATGATGTCTAAAAACAATACGAATGGTAGAAATCAATTTGCGATGCTTACGATTGATGATCTAGTTCCTCAAGATCATCTCGTTCGAAAGATTGATGCCGTGCTTGATTTTGAATTTATTTATCCAATCGTCGAAGCCACTTGCTCCGATTTAGGTCGCCCAAGTATCGATCCAGTGATTCTGATCAAATTGGTGTTTATTCAGTATTTATTCGGTATCCGTTCCATGCGACAAACCATTAAGGAAGTCGATACCAATGTCGCTTACCGCTGGTTTTTAGGCTACTCCTTCGAAGAGAAAATCCCCCATTTCTCAACTTTTGGAAAGAATTATGTTCGCCGATTTAGAGAAACGACGGTGTTTGAGGATATTTTTGCCTATATTTTAGAACAAGCAGTTAAAGCAGGTTTTGTAACAGAGGATAATTTGTATCTGGATTCTACCCACATCAAAGCTAACGCCAATAAACATAAGTTTACGAAAGAAATGACCCATGATGAAGCGAAAGCCTATCAGGATGAATTAGAAGATGAGATCAATCGTCAACGAATAGAGGCTGGAAAACGCCCTTTTACTTTGGACTTAGAAAAGGAAGTGAAGCTGAAAGAAAGAAAAATAAGTAAAGCTGATCCGGAAAGCGGCTACAACGTCAAAGGCGAACGAGAAAAACAATTTGCTTATTCTGCCCATACTTCATGCGACGACAATGGATTTATTCTTAGCACAATCATCACTCCTGGAAATATTCATGAC
Organism: Enterococcus sp. SB12; assembly: GCF_030910025.2. Lineage (NCBI taxonomy): Bacteria > Bacillati > Bacillota > Bacilli > Lactobacillales > Enterococcaceae > Enterococcus > Enterococcus sp. SB12. Next base: position 542,760 of record NZ_CP175675.1, read on the forward strand.
AGTTAAGTCGCCTTTCAGCTCGTCAAACAATCGAAGAGACTTTTTCCTGAAATCAATTGTGTTGTCGCTGATGCTGGGTATAAGACACCTAAGTTTGCTCACTTTTTGACTCATTTGAACCTTCGACCTTGTTTGCCTTATTCAAGGCCCAAAGGGAAAAAGGGGCTATTATCAAAAAATGAGTTTCTCTATGACGAGTATTTTGATTGTTATATTTGTCCGCAAGATCAAATGCTCGCTTTTTCAACGGTTACTCGAGAAGGGTACCGAGAATACAAATCCAATCCAAAAGAATGTGTGAACTGTTCTCTGCTAAACCAATGTACCAAAAGTAAAAATCATCAACGAGTCATCACGAGACATGTTTGGGGAGATCTGATGAATGAAGTGGAACATCTTCGCCTAACAGATCTGAATAAATCAATTTACAAAAAACGGAAACAAACGATTGAACGAATATTTGCGGATGCAAAAGAAAAGCATGGGATGCGTTGGACCAAGTATCGAGGCTTGGAAAAAGTCGCGACGCATACGATGCTAGTGTTTGCTGCAATGAATTTAAAGAAATTAGCCACCTGGCTATGGAAAGGCAAGGAGCCTTTATTTTTTTGTTCAAAAATTCGAAACGAAGTAGATAAAAAGCTGTTCCAAGCTCGAGTTACGAGTTTGGAACAGCTTTTGTCTACAGTCTGAGAGGACTACCTGTATTAGTCCTCTTTTTTGACCAGATTTTGACCAGTCTATTTTACATTCTAATATATTCATATGAGCTAATTTTATGATTAAATGGTAAGTTTTTCCTTGTTTGTTTTAGTTTAAACTAGTGTGTAATTCAAAAATCTATATGGAAGGGTCTGTTGGATAACAACTAATTCATTGCTCGAAACGTTTATATTAAAGCGTTTCGAGCATTTTTTTATTTGCATTTTAATAGTTGGCTACGTTTGGAATTATTAGCCCATAAATTTTGAAAATCGGTCACCTGTTTTCTTAATAGATTGTGGTGTGACATGAGCATAGATATTCATGGTAGTTTTAATATCTTTGTGACCTAATCGTTCTTGTACTTCTTTTATCGAAGCACCACTTTCAAACAATAAGCTACAGTGGGTATGCCTAAATCCATGTGGAGTAATTTGAGGCTCCATCGGTGTCTTTTTGTAAATCCAGTCTAACCAATCGTTTACTACTTGGGGGTAGTACAGCTTGTTTGTGTTTGTAGTGAAAAGAAACTGCTTTGGTGAATTCGTGTTATAGCCATATAAGATCATTATTTTCATTTGTTCTTGTTGCCAAATACGCAGTTGTTTAAGTGTAAAATCATTAAGCTGAATCGTTCTTGATGAATTTTTAGTTTTAGGTACTTGTAGAACTACTTGATTAAACTCGTCTTGAGCGATAGTTTTACCAATTGTTATTGTTTTATTGAAATAGTCTATATCTTCCCATTGAAGCGCCAATGTCTCGCTTTTACGCATTCCTGTATAAGCTAATAAACGGAAAAAAGTGTACAGTTTAACTGAATTATTTTCTTTAGTATTCTGTAAAAATAGTTGTAATTGATCTTTCGTATAAAACTTCAAGGGTTGTTCGTCTTCAATTTTTCTTGGAAGCAATGTTTTAGACATAGGATTATCTTTACAGACTTCCATTGCTACTCCAAATTTAAATATTTGAGCAGTTGTTTTTCTCAAGAAACCATATTGTTTTATTGTTTTGTGCCATTCATTAACCTGTTTTTGACAATAACTAACACTTATTTTATCCAATCGTAATTCCCCAAAAGCAGGTAATATATGGTTCTTGCAAAAACGTTGAGCAACGGCAACGGAAGATGGTTTTACTCTCGTTCTGTAGTTATCAATCCATAATTCATATAACTCTTGAAAAGTTGTAACATTGATTTTAAACTCTTGTTTTTCTTTAAAGTCTACAAGTAGTCTATTAAGTGCTATTTGTGCCTCAGCTTTTGATTTGAATCTTCTACGCTTTGTACGTATATCTTTTCCAGTCTTGGGATCTTTTCCTAAATAAGTTTCAAATCCCCAATATTTTTCGCCATTTTGTAATTTATAACTAAAAAATGTGGCCATTTGATTCTCTCCTTACTTCATGATTGCAGGTAGAGAAGTTATTTGAAGAATCAATTGCTTTTAAATTTATCGTGATTATTAGTTAGAAATTTTGCGATTATACTATTTTTCTCATATGGGAAATTGTATTTTTTGCTAAGATCAGAAATAAATTTTTCTGTTTCAAATTGGTTTTTAGTAATTTTATAAAAGAAATCCTCGACAGATGAATACTGTGAAATATCTTGATAGGCTAAGTCCATTTCGTTTAATAGCTGTTTTGAAGAATCAATCAGTATTTCTTTTTCACCGTATTTGAAATCCCCATTTCTTATCTTATCTTGAAGTCTACTGTTGGCTCTTTTGAAAAATAGCTCTTTAGAGATAGAGTGTTTTTGACTAGCATACTCTTCGATAAGAGGATTGGAATGGCAACAGTTTTTTTGACAAATTTTATAAGGTGCAGAACTTCTTTCCGTATGCTATTCCGATTGTCCTTGACAATGAGCCTCCTCGGATGTGACGATCTTCGGCAGGAGCTAACAGTTAAAGTTAGACTGCCTCGCTAGCGTTAGCACATCCGAGCTCATTATCAAGGATTCGCTGCGCCAATCTCTGGTTACGGTAACCAACCGGTGTCTCGTAGCCAAGTGTACCGTACAACCGAAGGTGGTTCCACCAATTGACATAGTCAAATAACTCCAAATCCAATTGTTGTAAGGTTTCAAATGTGTATTGATAGACAAATTCTACTTTCAACGACTTATAAGTTGATTCAGCTACGGCATTATCAAAAGGACAGCCTTTATGACTCAATGATCGATTGATGTCAAAAGTTGTTAATAATTCATCAATAGCTTGGTTATCAAACTCTTTTCCACGATCAGTATGAAAAATCTCAACCTCTGTCAGAGGTTGTTTGATACGGCTAAATGCTTTTTTTACTAGAACGGCATCTTTATGTTCTCCACAAGAATAGCCGAGAATTTCTCGATTGAACAGATCCAAAATGAAACAGACATAATTCCATTTTTTCCCGACTCGTACATAAGTCAAGTCTGTTACGATCGCTTCTAATGGGCTGTCTCTTAAGAATTTACGATTCAATACGTTTGTCGTTTTGGCTTCATTGCAAGTAGAATGATGTACTTTAAAATAAGCAACAGTATAGCTCGATTTTAATCCTCTATTTTTCATGATTCTACTAATTTTTCGTCGGCTGATCTGAATGCCTCGTTTTGATAAGGCTTTTTTTATTTTTCTTGAGCCGTAGGCCTTTCGGCTGCGGATAAATTCTTCAGCGACTACTTTTTCAAGTTCTGATTCGTCTTTCTTTGGTTTTGATTGATAATAATAGGACTGACGTGATAGACCTAATATTCTGCACATCGCTGATATAGGGTAAAGATGCTTATTCGCATCGATTACTTGTCTCTTCGTCCGAATATCAGCGCTGCTTGCTTTAAAATATCATTTTCCATTTCTAATTGCTGGTTTCTTTTACGTAGTTCTAACAATTCTTTTTGTTCAGGCGTAAGATTATCTTTTTCTTTGAATGAACCACTCGTTTTAGATTGCTTTACCCATTTGTCAAATGCTGAAGCCGTTAGTTCATATTCTCGAATGATTTCTACACGTGGCTTTCCAGCTAAGTAAAGATTGACGATTTGTTGCTTGAATTCTTGTGAAAAAGTTCTTCGTGTTCTCTTAGACATAAAAATTCCTCCTGGTATGTTTTCTTCTAGTCTACACACCTTAATTTTTCTGTCTAGTTAATTGTAGCCTATCCAATATCAATTCCTGCTCGTTTTGGATTACCTTTTCGATTTAATTTTCCATTTTCAGGTGAGTTGAGGAAATTGTTAAGGACACTATAATGAAGAGGTGTTCCATTATAGTCGGGTTTATGACGACTTTTGGAAGTAAAAATCCATCCATTATCTTTATAATCAGGATTGAATCTTATATGTTGGTGATTTAACTCAATTTCCTCTTTAAGAATTTCTATAGCCCTTTTAGATAATTGGACATTTCGGTAACTTTGTAAGTTTTTTACATTACCTTCATAGCTATTTTCTGCAGCTCCTCCGTGAGTGGACTGACTAATGATGATATTTTGCTTTTCAAAATATTGATAGGCACCAATATTTTGGAGTTTTCGACTCTGTAAGTCAACAGGGCCATTAGTTAGAATACCTATTTGGATGCGGTTTTTATGTAGAGCCAGCAGTAGTTGATGTATCTCAGGAATCATCGTAATCTGATCGAGTTCATATTCATAGTCAGCTTGGAATTCTAGAGCTTCTGTCCTAGAAATACTATCGATGCCAAATTCTTCCATAGTCTTCTGACAGCGAAAAATTCTAAGCTGCTCAATACTGATGAGTTTTTTCGTGTATTTAGGAAAAGCAACATCAGACCAATATCTGAAACGTTTGTAAATGTTATCTATTTGTTGGATATCAATCGTTGGAAAACATTTCTCAACGCTACGTTTAAAGGGGAGTTGATGGTCATAAAGAGTGTCATCAAGGTCAAAAACAATATTTTTATAAGTCATAATTCTAGTCCGCTTTTAAAATAGTAGTGTACTGGCTAAATTCCTCTAAGTGTTGAGGGCTAATCTGGTTATCTGTAATGATGGTATCGAGTTGATCTAGATTATAGAAGTTAAAGAAATCGTATCGATCGAATTTAGTACTGTCTACTAATAAGAATTTTTCTACAGCATTGTTTAGGGCAAGTTGTTGAATCACACCTTCCTTGTCACTATATGTAGCAATAGAATTATGGGTAACAGCATTTGCACTAACAAAAGCTTTGGCAAATCTCATTGCTTTTAAATTTGTCGAAGCCATTGAACCTACAAAAGCTCCAGTTATTTCTCTATATTCACCGCCAAGAAGCAATAAATCAATGGTTTCGCTATCTTTTAGAATCAAGAACACAGGGAGACTATTTGTAATGACACGAATTTTATAACCTTTACGACCTTTCAATTCTAATGCCAGTTGTTCAAGTGTAGTTCCGGGTCCAATAAAAATAGTATCGCCATCTTTGATTAAAGAGCAGGCTTTTTTAGCAATGTCAATTTTTTCTTTTGTATTTAGACTTTTCTTCTCGATATGTGTCTTTTCAAGTGGCTTTTTAGAGGAAAGCAATTGTGCACCACCATGAGTACGTGTTAAAAGTCCATCAGCTTCTAGAGCATCAAGGTCTCTACGGGCTGTCATATCGGAAATATCTAGTTCATCTATTATTTCTTTTATGGTTATGGTCCCATCAATCTTTAACATGTCTAAAATTTTTTCTAATCGTCGTTTTTTGTTCATATGAAGACCCTTCTTTCATAAAGTAATTTTTTTCCAAAGATAATTCTCTTTTAATTGTATCATAAAAGACAATATTTTCAAGGTAAAACAAACAATTTCAAACAAAAACAAATGTTAGATGATGAAATAAGAACAGAGGATTGACGTATATTAGCTTAGGTCAGATTTTGTATAAGACGAAAATAAAGTAGGACCTCTTAATCAGTAAGTTATAGAAAGTAAAAGACTTTTGTAATACTTGAATAGATATTTCACGTCCATTTTGTGATGGATTAAATGAACAAAAATGAACAATAATTTAACGGTGTTATCTATTTTTTAAAAAAACAAATAAAAAAAACAAAAAATAAACAAAAAAGTGTTGCTTTTTGTTTGAATGCTTGATATTATATAAACAAAGGAATGGTGGAAACGTTTTTTCGAACATTTTGCAAAATGTTTTCTACTTCTACGTAGCATTTCTTTCTAAAATTTAGGAGGTGGTCAAAATGGCTATTGTTGTTGGTGCAGATCTCAAAGGTACGAGATTAAAAGATGTTGTGAAAAATTTTCTTGTAGAAGAAGGTTTTGAGGTAATTGATGTGACTAAGGACGGACAAGATTTTGTTGATGTTACCTTGGCAGTTGCCTCTGAAGTAAATAAAGATGAGCAAAACTTAGGTATTGTAATTGATGCTTATGGAGCTGGTCCATTCATGGTAGCAACTAAAATTAAAGGTATGGTTGCAGCAGAAGTTTCAGATGAACGCTCAGCTTATATGACACGTGGACATAACAATTCACGAATGATTACGGTTGGCGCTGAAATAGTCGGTGATGAGCTTGCTAAAAACATCGCTAAAGGTTTCGTCAATGGTAAATATGATGGCGGACGTCATCAAATCCGAGTAGATATGCTTAACAAGATGTGTTAAGAAAAGGAGTTAAGGAATGAGAATCGCAATTGGATGTGACCACATTGTCACAGATGAAAAAATGGCAGTATCAGAATTCTTGAAATCAAAAGGACATGAGGTCCTTGATTTCGGGACATATGACCACGCACGTACTCACTACCCTATCTATGGTAAAAAAGTCGGTGAAGCAGTAGTAAGTGGTCAAGCAGACTTGGGAGTATGTATCTGTGGTACAGGTGTCGGCATTAACAATGCAGTCAATAAAGTTCCAGGTGTTCGCTCAGCGTTGGTTCGTGATATGACATCAGCTATATATGCAAAAGAAGAGTTAAATGCGAATGTTATCGGTTTCGGTGGAATGATTACTGGTGGTCTTCTTATGAATGACATCATTGAAGCTTTCATTGAAGCTGAGTACAAACCAACAGAAGAAAATAAAAAATTGATTGCAAAAATCGAACACGTTGAAACACATAATGCACATCAAGCAGATGAAGATTTCTTTACAGAATTCCTTGAAAGATGGGACCGTGGTGACTACCACGATTAAGGTATAACAAATGATTCTGACAGTCACACTAAATCCTTCAGTAGACATCTCTTATCCTCTAGAAACATTGAAAATTGATACAGTGAATAGGGTGAAAGATGTTAGTAAGACAGCTGGTGGAAAAGGCTTAAATGTTACTAGAGTCTTGTATGAATCTGGTGATAAAGTTACTGCTACAGGTTTCTTAGGTGGTAAAATTGGTGAATTTATTGAAAGCGAATTAGAACAATCTCCTGTTAGTCCAGCTTTTTATAAAATCTCAGGAAACACTAGAAACTGTATTGCTATCTTACACGAGGGTAACCAAACAGAAATTTTGGAACAAGGACCAACAATTTCTCATGAAGAAGCAGAAGGCTTTCTTGACCACTATAGCAATCTTATTAAACAATCAGAAGTTGTGACAATTTCAGGAAGTTTACCTTCAGGACTTCCCAACGATTATTATGAAAAACTTATCCAACTTGCTTCGGATGAAGGAGTAGCAGTCGTTTTGGATTGTTCAGGTGCACCTCTTGAAACAGTTCTAAAATCGTCGGCTAAACCTACTGCCATCAAACCTAATAATGAGGAACTTTCACAGTTGCTTGGAAAAGAAGTAACAAAAGATATTGAAGAACTCAAAGACGTTCTTAAAGAGTCACTTTTTAGTGGTATCGAATGGATAGTGGTCTCATTAGGTCGAAACGGTGCCTTTGCAAAACATGGTGATGTTTTCTATAAGGTAGATATTCCTGATATCCCAGTTGTTAATCCAGTCGGATCAGGGGACTCAACGGTAGCTGGTATTGCATCAGCTTTAAATAGTAAAAAAAGTGACGCTGACTTATTAAAACATGCGATGACATTGGGTATGTTAAATGCTCAAGAAACAATGACAGGGCATGTGAATATGACTAATTACGAAACACTAAACTCACAAATTGGAGTAAAAGAGGTATAAAAATGGTACTTACAGAACAGAAACGCAAATCTTTGGAAAAAATTTCAGATAAAAACGGTGTTATCTCAGCTTTGGCATTTGACCAACGTGGTGCTTTGAAACGTTTGATGGCACAGTATCAAGATACAGAACCAACTGTAGCTCAAATGGAAGAACTAAAGGTTTTGGTTGCTGATGAACTTACAAAATACGCTTCTTCAATGTTGCTTGACCCTGAATATGGACTTCCAGCAACAAAAGCATTGGATAAAGAAGCAGGTCTTCTTCTTGCCTATGAAAAAACAGGTTATGATACATCAAGTACAAAACGTTTGCCTGACTGCTTGGATGTTTGGTCTGCAAAACGTATCAAAGAGCAAGGCGCTGATGCCGTTAAGTTCTTGCTTTACTATGATGTAGACAGCTCAGATGAACTTAACCAACAAAAACAAGCTTATATTGAACGTGTTGGTTCTGAATGTGTCGCTGAAGATATTCCTTTCTTCTTGGAAATCCTTGCTTATGATGAAGAAATCTCAGATGCAGGTTCTGTTGAATATGCAAAAGTGAAACCTCGCAAAGTCATTGAAGCGATGAAAGTTTTCTCTGATCCACGCTTTAACATTGATGTTCTTAAAGTAGAAGTACCAGTTAACGTTAAATATGTCGAAGGTTTTGCTGATGGTGAAGTGGTTTACAGTAAAGCTGAAGCTGCTGACTTCTTTAAAGCACAAGAAGAAGCGACTAACCTTCCATACATCTACCTAAGTGCAGGTGTATCTGCTAAATTGTTCCAAGAAACATTGCAATTTGCTCACGACTCAGGTGCCAAGTTTAATGGTGTGCTTTGTGGACGTGCTACTTGGGCAGGATCTGTAGAACCTTACATCAAAGAAGGTGAAAAAGCAGCACGTGAATGGTTGCGTACTACTGGATTCGAAAATATTGATGAACTTAACAAAGTTCTTGTTAAAACAGCTAGTCCATGGACTGATAAAGTATAGTAAAAACATAAAACGGAGGATATTGTTATGAACAGAGAAGAGATGACTCTCTTAGGGTTTGAAATTGTTGCTTATGCTGGAGATGCTCGCTCTAAACTTTTAGAAGCGCTTAAAGCGGCTGAAAATGGTGATTTCGCTAAGGCAGATAGTCTTGTAGTAGAAGCAGGAAGCTGTATTGCAGAGGCTCACAATTCTCAGACAGCTATGTTGGCTCGAGAAGCTTCTGGGGAGGAACTTCCATACAGCGTTACCATGATGCATGGTCAGGACCACTTAATGACTACTGTCTTATTAAAAGATGTGATTCATCACCTCATCGAACTTTATAAAAGAGGAGCAAAATAATGCATAAACTCATTGAACTTATTGAGAAAGGGAAACCGTTCTTTGAGAAAATCTCTCGAAACATCTATCTTCGTGCTATTCGTGATGGATTTATCGCTGGTATGCCAGTCATCCTTTTCTCATCTATCTTTATCCTTATTGCCTATGTCCCAAATGCTTGGGGATTCCACTGGTCAAAAGACATTGAGACCTTCTTGATGACTCCTTATAGCTATTCGATGGGTATCCTAGCATTCTTTGTTGGTGGTACTACCGCTAAAGCTTTGACGGACTCAATGAACCGTGACCTACCTGCGACCAATCAGATTAACTTCTTATCTACGATGCTAGCGTCTATGGTAGGGTTCCTTTTGATGGCAGCTGAGCCTGCAAAAGAAGGAGGCTTCTTGACAGCCTTCACGGGAACAAAAGGTCTTTTGACAGCATTTATTGCAGCCTTTGTGACAGTTAATGTTTACAAGGTCTGTGTGAAAAATAATGTTACTATTCGTATGCCTGAAGAGGTTCCACCAAATATCTCTCAAGTATTTAAAGACTTGATTCCATTCACTGTATCGGTTGTTCTCCTTTATGGATTTGAACTCATTGTTAAGGGAACTCTTGGTGTAACCGTTGCAGAATCAATCGGTACCCTTCTTGCTCCTCTCTTCTCAGCTGCAGATGGTTACCTTGGAATTACACTTATCTTTGGTGCTTATGCCTTCTTCTGGTTTGTTGGTATCCACGGTCCTTCAATTGTCGAACCAGCAATCGCTGCTATCACTTATGCCAATATCGATGCCAACTTGCATCTTATCCAAGCTGGACAACATGCAGATAAAGTTATTACTTCTGGTACTCAAATGTTTATTGTTACCATGGGTGGAACAGGAGCTACATTGATTGTTCCATTCTTGTTCATGTGGATTTGTAAATCAGAACGTAACCGTGCCATCGGACGTGCCTCAGTTGTTCCAACATTCTTTGGGGTTAATGAGCCAATCTTATTTGGTGCACCAATCGTATTGAATCCGATTTTCTTTGTACCGTTCATTTTCGCTCCGATTGTCAACGTTTGGATCTTTAAATTCTTTGTTGACACATTGAACATGAACTCATTCTCTGCCAACCTTCCATGGGTTACTCCTGGTCCGTTGGGAATTGTACTCGGTACTAACTTCCAAGTTCTATCATTTATCTTAGCCGGACTCTTGGTAGTTGTTGATACTATCATTTATTACCCATTTGTTAAGGTATACGATGAACAAATTCTTGAAGAAGAACGTTCTGGTAAAACAAACGATGCTCTTAAAGAAAAAGTAGCTGCAAACTTCAATACTGCTAAAGCAGATGCCGTTCTTGGAAAAGCAGGCGTTGCTAAAGAAGATGTAGCAGCAAACAATAATATCACAAAAGAAACTAATGTCCTTGTTCTTTGTGCAGGTGGAGGTACAAGTGGCTTGCTTGCCAATGCCTTGAACAAAGCAGCAGCAGAATACAATGTTCCAGTCAAAGCGGCAGCGGGTGGTTATGGTGCTCACCGTGAAATGTTGCCAGAGTTTGACTTGGTTATCTTGGCTCCACAGGTCGCTTCAAACTTCGATGATATGAAGGCTGAAACAGATAAATTGGGCATTAAACTTGCAAAAACTGAAGGAGCTCAATATATCAAATTGACACGTGATGGACAAGGTGCTCTTGCATTTGTTCAACAACAGTTTGATTAATAAATTTGTAAAAGTTATTTGAGACGAGATTATTCTTTCAGTTCCTTATAATATTGTTAACCATATCATTGCATTTCATTTCCTTGGTTTCCGGAACTCAGAATATCGTCTCAAATGCTTTTTTTGAAAGGATTTATAGTTATGATTAAAACACTTCCTAAAGATTTTATTTTTGGTGGTGCTACAGCTGCTTATCAAGCAGAAGGTGCGACTCACACGGATGGTAAAGGCCCAGTTGCATGGGATAAGTATCTTGAAGACAATTATTGGTACACAGCAGAGCCTGCAAGTGATTTTTACCATAAATATCCTGTTGATTTAGAATTAGCTGAAAAATATGGCGTTAATGGTATTCGTATTTCAATTGCCTGGTCTCGTATTTTCCCAACTGGCTATGGCGAAGTAAATGAAAAAGGTGTTGAATTCTACCATAATCTTTTTGCCGAGTGCCACAAACGTCATGTTGAGCCATTCGTGACTTTGCACCACTTTGACACACCAGAAGTTCTTCACTCAGATGGAGATTTCTTAAACCGCGAAAATATAGAACACTTTGTAGATTATGCCGCTTTCTGTTTTGAAGAGTTCCCAGAAGTAAACTACTGGACAACTTTCAATGAAATTGGCCCAATTGGAGATGGTCAATACTTGGTTGGTAAATTCCCTCCAGGCATTCAATATGATCTTGCCAAAGTCTTCCAATCACACCACAATATGATGGTTTCTCATGCACGTGCTGTGAAATTGTATAAAGATAAAGGTTATAAAGGCGAAATTGGTGTAGTACATGCGTTGCCAACCAAATACCCTTATGATCCAGAAAATCCAGCAGATGTTCGTGCCGCTGAGTTAGAAGATATCATCCATAACAAATTTATCTTGGATGCAACCTACCTTGGACACTATTCAGATAAAACGATGGAAGGGGTCAACCACATCCTAGCTGAAAATGGTGGAGAACTTGATCTTCGTGATGAAGACTTCCAAGCACTTGAAGCAGCTAAAGATTTGAACGATTTCCTTGGTATCAACTACTACATGAGTGATTGGATGCAAGCCTTTGATGGTGAGACTGAAATCATTCACAATGGTAAGGGTGAAAAAGGAAGTTCTAAGTACCAGATTAAAGGTGTTGGTCGCCGAATCGCACCAGATTATGTGCCTAGAACGGATTGGGACTGGATTATTTATCCTGAAGGCTTGTATGACCAAATCATGCGAGTGAAAAATGATTATCCAAACTACAAGAAGATTTACATCACTGAAAACGGTCTTGGATACAAAGATGAGTTTGTAGATAATACCGTTTATGATGATGGTCGTATTGATTACGTGAAGAAACACTTGGAAGTTTTATCAGACGCAATTGCGGATGGTGCAAATGTTAAAGGTTACTTCATCTGGTCACTTATGGATGTCTTCTCATGGTCAAACGGATACGAAAAACGTTATGGACTATTCTATGTAGACTTTGACACGCAAGAACGCTATCCTAAGAAATCAGCTCATTGGTATAAGAAAGTAGCAGAAACTCAAGTGATAGAGTAATATTACTTGAAAATGTAAAAAATTGTTATCCGATACTTTAGAAAAAGTACAACACTTATTTAGACCAGGCTTTGAAAAGGTATATATTGTTAGTTTCGAAGATTGTCCTATGATTCCTGAGCTTGAAGCTACCCCCGTTGCTAAAATGTGGTAAATGGTATGTTTTAACTAGAAAAGAGTGGATTTGCCATTCTGATTTAGAGTTATCAGCATTTGAATGGGAATTTTTACAATCACTCGATGTAGAAATACGTGAGACTATTCACTTCGAGGTAAATTATTTGCCTTTCCAATAATAAAAAGAAAGGAATTAGTTGTGACTATCGAATTAAAAAACGAGTATCTTACTGTTCAGTTTAAAACACTTGGTGGTCAACTGACTTCGATTAAAGACAAGGATGGGATAGAGTATCTCTGGCAAGCTGATCCAAATTATTGGAATGGACAGGCGCCTATTCTATTTCCTATCTGTGGTAGTTTACGAAATGATTGGGCTATTTATAGACCTCAAGAAAGACCTTTTTTTACAGGTCTTATTCGTAGACATGGTTTTGTTCGAAAAGAAGAATTTATTCTGGAAGAAGTCAATGATAATAGCGTGACCTTTAGTATTAAACCAAATGCTGAGATGCTTGATAATTACCTATATCAGTTTGAACTGAGAGTTGTTTATACCTTGAATGGTAAATCAATTAGAACCGAATTTCAGGTAACGAACTTGGAAATGGAAAAAACAATGCCTTACTTTATTGGAGCCCATCCAGCATTCAATTGTCCTTTAGTAGAAGGTGAAAACTATGAGGATTATTATATTGAATTTAGTGAGGTTGAGTCTTGCTCGATACCAAAGAGTTTTCCTGAGACAGGATTATTAGATTTGCAAGATCGGACACCTTTTTTGGAAAATCAAAAGATTCTCGATTTGGACTACTCACTTTTTTCCCATGATGCCATTACACTTGAACAGCTCAAGTCTCGTAGCGTAACGCTTCGGTCAAGGAAGTCTGGTAAAGGTCTTCGAGTAGATTTTGATGATTTTCCGAACTTGATTCTGTGGTCTACAACTAATAAAAGTCCATTCATTGCTTTGGAACCTTGGAGTGGTCTCTCCACTTCACTTGAAGAAGGTAATTTCTTAGAAGATAAAAGACAGGTAACGAAAATTTCACCTCAAGAAACTTCTAGAAAAATCTATGATATTACTATCCTTAATTAAAATTTGTTATTATTTGAGTCTTCAATAAGATTTGAATACTCTTACCTTGTGATGATAGATTGGTCTTCTCCGTGCCAGTCTTACATCGCAAGGTTTTTAAGTTTTTTGTGGGTCTATGTCAACTGTAGTGGGTGACGAAAAGCTTCAGCATTTTAGCAACATATGTTTTCCTCAAGCTAAATGTTTAATCGCTAAAAGTGGAAAATCAGAAAGTTGTTGAATGTATAGTTAAAATTGCTATGTATTAGGGTGAAATAGATGATTTGAAAGGAGAAATAACTGACATACTAAAAAAAATTCAACAAAAATCTATATAAAAAATAGAAATAAACTAATGATTCAGCATAATCTGAATCACTAGTTTATTTCTATCTATTTTGTTTTCGATAACGTTTTCTTTATCAGGGTTTTGAATAGTAGCATCTTCATTTTTTTCTATCGTTTGTTCTTTGATGATTTCTTTCATTTTATGAGAAAAACTCAAGAAAAGAATTCCTACCACGACAGAAAATCCACCTGATAAAAAATCTCCACTTGCTATGATTCCACCAAATAAACCTATAAATACAAGAAAAGCGCCTATTGAAAGTAATAATATTCGTACAATATTTTCATTTTTCATCCCCATCTCTGATATAATAATATACACAGTCTCAGAAATGAGAACCCTAGCCGCAGCTCCAACTGCGAATGGGGTATTTTTTATAGGTCAAAACTTACTTTTACCGCTTTACCCAAAATTCTTGCTGGATTATTTTCATCAATGATATAAGGATGATAATCATTATTATCGGGCATTAGCATTACAACATCATTAACATGTTTAACTCTTTTGAGAGTCGCTTCAGAGTCGCCGTTTACTATAACTGGTGCAATTTCTCCATCTTCCACAACTGGTTGTCTTCGAATCAACACGTAACTATCAGAAGGGATTGTAGGAACCATGCTATTACCTTTGATTTTTAAATAAAAGACTTCACCAGTGGGCAAGTTTTCGTCTATCTCTTCTCTATATTCTTCAATATTTTCTTCAGCTAAAATAGGATCTCCACAAGCAATTTCTCCCAAAACAGGAATCTGTCTATATTTTTTAACAGGTATTAAATTTTTCGGTATCTCGCCATACCGCGGATCAATCGTAGACTTCAATACGCCAAAATAATCTGCTATGTCGTTAAAGGCAGCGCGCGTTAATGCTGGATTCACTAGCAAAGAAGCCGCTAAAGCTGCTGATGTGCATTTTCAAACGTTGTCCAAATATGAAAAAGATAGTTCTGATATTCCATTTTCTCTTTTAAATGAGCTGTCTAATCTGTATCAAGTTCCTATTAACAATATTTTTTTGGGCAAAGAGTACGCTTTAATCTGTATCATAAATAATAAAAGAAATGAGGTAAAGAATTGAACGAAGTTTCAAAGGACGTTCTGGCAATCGAAGCCCACGAAAAAGCAAAGTCTTAGTCTGATACGCTTAACACTTCTTTACTATTGTTTAAACAAAATTATCCTAATTATTTCTAATTGATTCTATAAGCACTTTACTTAGCGATACATAAAAATTGTGATACAATTCAGTTGTAGTTTTAAAGGATATTATGGTCACTAAGTTACACATATAAATTTTTATGGAGGTGTGGTAATATGGCAAATTTCTACGGAAATGATCCTTTTTTCAACAATGATATGGATGATGTTTTCAATCAATTATTTCGGCGCATGAATAATCAAAATTCGGAGCGTGCACGGTATTTAGTTAATGGACAATCGTTGACACCGGATGAGTTTGCTCAATACCGAGCAACTGGTAAGCTACCCCAAAATAATAAAACAATAGAAGTATCTAAAGATGGTAAACAGGCTGTTAAAAAAGGAGGAATTTTAGAAAAGTTAGGGACTAATTTGACGGAACAGGCTCGTGATGGATTACTAGATCCAGTGATTGGACGTGAGAAAGAGATTCAAGAAACTGCAGAAATTTTGAGTCGTAGAACGAAAAATAATGCAATCTTAGTTGGTGATGCCGGTGTAGGTAAAACTGCAGTCGTCGAAGGTCTGGCACAAGCAATTGTGGCTGGTAAAGTTCCAGAAACGATTCAAGATAAAGAAATCTATTCGATTGATTTATCGTCTTTGGAAGCGGGAACTCAATATCGCGGTTCTTTTGAAGAAAATATTAAACAGCTGGTAGAGGAAGTTAAAGCAGCTGGTAATATTATTCTATTCTTCGATGAAATTCATCAGATTCTCGGCACGGGTGCCACTGGTGGTGAAGATGGTGGCAAAGGATTGGCTGATATCATTAAACCTGCTTTGTCACGTGGCGAGCTGAGTGTAATCGGGGCTACGACTCAAGATGAATATCGCAATACTATTTTGAAAAATGCGGCTTTGGCACGGCGATTCAATGATGTTGTGATTAATGAACCGACGGCCGCTGACACTTTACGTATATTACAAGGTGTTAAAGAGCTGTACGAAAAACATCATCATGTTGTATTACCAGATGATGTTTTGAAGGCGGCTGTGGATTATTCAATCCAATATATACCACAACGCACTTTGCCAGATAAAGCTATCGATTTGATCGACATGACTGCGGCTCATTTAGCGGCTAAAAATTCGCAAACTGATGTTGAGACATTGGATCAACGCCTTAAAAAATTAGAGGAAGCTAAGGAGGCCGCCATTAAAGCGGAGGACTTTACAAAAGCCGCTGATATCAAGAAGTCGATCGAGGAAACCAAGCAAAAAATTAAAGAAACGGATCAAAAAGAAAAAATCACTGCCACGATTGATGATGTGGCACAATCGGTTGAACGTTTAACTGGTATACCAGTTTCTGATATGGGCGCTAATGATATTGAGCGCTTGAAAAATCTTGATAAGCGTCTGAAAAGTAAGGTAATCGGTCAAGATGAAGCGGTTGAAATGGTAGCAAAAGCAATTCGGCGTAACCGTGCGGGCTTTTCAGAGGGTGATCAGCCGATTGGAAGTTTTCTGTTTGTGGGCCCAACTGGCGTAGGAAAGACTGAATTAGCTAAGCAATTAGCCTTAGATATGTTTGGAAATGAAAATGCGATTATTCGGCTAGATATGAGTGAATATGCTGATCGTACAGCTGTGTCGAAATTAATTGGTACCTCGGCTGGATACGTAGGCTATGAAGATAATGCTAATACTCTAACTGAACGGGTTCGGCGTAATCCATATTCCATTGTATTATTAGATGAAATTGAAAAGGCTGATCCACAAGTATTAACGTTACTGTTACAAGTGATGGATGATGGGCGCTTAACGGATGGACAAGGCAATGTCATTAATTTCAAAAATACGATTATTATTGCTACTTCTAATGCTGGCTTTGGTAATGAAGCATTAAGTGGTGACAAGCAACGAGATCAGTCATTAATGGATAAGTTAGCACCATTTTTCCGCCCAGAATTTCTGAACCGTTTTAATGGAATCGTGGAATTTTCACATCTGACTAAGCAAGACTTAAGTCAAATTGTCGATTTGATGTTGGCGGATGTACAAAAAACTTTAGCCAAAAAATCCATCAAACTTGAGGTAACTAAAGCGGCTAAAGATTGGCTGATGGAACAAGGCTATGATGAAGCAATGGGTGCGCGGCCATTACGGCGAGTAATTGAACGACAAATTCGTGATAAGGTAACGGATTTCTACCTTGACCACTTAGATGTCAAAAACTTGAAGGCTGATTTAGTGGATGCTGAGATTGTGATATCGGCAGCTTAGCTTAAATCAGTGTTCATAAATAACTTTATATAAGAGGAGATTTATTGGGAAGGAGATTGCTTGATAGATCTCCTTTTTTCGTTGATTTTCACCATTTGATATTAATCTATTGAGTAATATGGGTAGCGTCAAGAATCTTGTGTAAATGAAATGCCTCCGTACATATAATATGTAGTTAATTTAAATAAAGGATGATTCCAGGGTGTCCTGAAGTCCTTTGAATCCGCGATGGATTCGCTTCATAGACTTCTCGTTGTAGACATTAAACTGAGAAACCAGGAATCGATCCAGTGAATCTTCCGTTGGAAATTGTTCTTTGTGGTTGGTGTTGCGTTTGAGATGTTTGTTAAAGTTCTCAATGAAGTTGGTTGAATACAATGAACCGCGAATAGCTGGTGGGAAATCCATGAAAGTGAGCAGATTCGGCATTTTAAGCAGATTTTTGATTAACTTGGGATAGGTCTGATGCCAGTTGTTGGCGAAGTCATTCAATTTTCGTACCTGGCATGACATTTAGTGGGACTTCTGAACGAAATGAAGTTGATTACTGATGAATATAACTAGGAAATGACGCAATCGATTGGGGATATGGACCTTGAAGATGCCAAAATTAGCATAGAAGATCTAAGTGTTTATACGAACGATGATCAAACCTATTTCGTCGTTTTTGATCTCAAATATGAAGGATTGGATTCAAATCAAGTCCTTGTTTATGTAGCATCCGATCACGTCAGTTATTCCAATATAATCGATCATTATGAGCTAATCGCAACAAATACCAAATTAAAAAAGTGGAATAGATGATGGCTATTTTCGAAAAAGTCTCTTACTTTATTTCTATCGATCATCGGTAAAGTATCGTCGGTCGGTCACAAATCAAGTCAAACACCTGGAACGGGTGACGAGCAATGAATTTGATCAATTCAAAAATAAAGTAGCTTTTGAAAAGCTGCAGCGTGAAATCGAACAAGCAAAAATGAGTCAAGAGTCAGACCTATTCAATTAGGAGAAAGAGGAAAGTCATGGAAAATTATTACTTTATCAATAGCGTGGATCCAGAGAACCAAATGATGCGTATTCAAGAAGTGGGTGCTGGCGAAATGAGTGCGCAACAGGTACGTATCACGAAAGAGGATGCCGATGTTTATTCTTTAATGTTGGATGAAGCAACGCAAGAAGGGGAGCCGCTGATCGTTCAGCTGGATCTAAAATAAAGTCAAAATCAGCCGTAGAAAAAATTTTTTCGACCAGTACAAATAAAAACCGATTTTCTTTTTTTAGAAAGTCGGCTTTTAATAACGAAGCTAATTTAGTTGAAGTAGTTGCTCAATAATCGAAGAGCTGCCTGGTAAAAATAAAAGTAGACTACCTATGACTAACAAGATCCCTAAAACAAAACAGGCTATTACGAATTTGGTTGATCTAGATACTTCTTTATTTGAAACACTTATGATCAACAAAGTTATACCGACAGCTAACGTTAAAAAATACCAAAATCCCATTGTTATCGCCCACTTTCTTTGAATAGTTTTTACTTTCAAACTGTTTAATAAATTTTATCATAGACAAGAAGAACTAATCCTTGTACAAGAAAAATATATGTAAAGTTTAAACTTTCTTATACTATATAGGTTGAATTAAATACTTTACATCCGCACGCACAGTCGGTCAATCACTACCAAGCCAGGTAAAAGCAAAGGGGCTATCTTTGCGTATCGCTCAAAATCAAGCATGATTGGCGGACGTGGCGTTGTTCTGACTTCCGAAGAAGCGATTCACGAAAACAAAGATACATTTACGCATTGGACACCCAACGTTTATCGTTATGGAACATATGCAGACGAAAATCGCTCATATACTAAAGGGCATTCTGAAAATAATTTAAGACAAATCAATACATTCTTTATTGATTTTGATATTCACACGGCAAAAGAAACTATTTCAGCAAGTGATATTTTAACAACAGCTATTGATTTAGGTTTTATGCCTACTATGATTATCAAATCTGATAAAGGTTATCAAGCATATTTTGTTTTAGAAACTCCAGTCTATGTGACTTCAAAATCAGAATTTAAATCTGTCAAAGCAGCCAAAATAATCTCGCAAAATATCCGAGAATATTTTGGAAAGTCTTTGCCAGTTGATCTAACGTGCAATCATTTTGGGACTGCTCGCATACCAAGAACGGACAATGTAGAATTTTTTGATCCCAATTACCGTTATTCTTTCAAAGAATGGCAAGATTGGTCTTTCAAACAAACAGATAATAAGGGCTTTACTCGTTCAAGTCTAACGGTTTTAAGCGGTACAAAAGGCAAAAAACAAGTAGATGAACCCTGGTTTAATCTCTTATTGCACGAAACGAAATTTTTAGGAGAAAAGGGTTTAGTAGGGCGCAATAGCGTTATGTTTACCCTCTCTTTAGCTTACTTTAGTTCAGGCTATTCAATCGAAACGTGCGAATATAATATGTTTGAGTTTAATAATCGATTAGATCAACCCTTAGAAGAAAAAGAAGTAATCAAAATTGTTAGAAGTGCCTATTCAGAAAACTATCAAGGGGCTAATAGGGAATACATTACCATTCTTTGCAAAGCTTGGGTATCAAGTGATTTAACCAGTAAAGATTTATTTGTCCGTCAAGGGTGGTTTAAATTCAAGAAAAAAAGAAGCGAACGTCAACGTGTTCATTTGTCAGAATGGAAAAAAGATTTAATGGCTTATATTAGCGAAAAAAGCGATGTATACAAGCCTTATTTGGTGACGACTAAAAAAGAGATTAGAGAAACGCTAGGCATTCCTGAGCGGACATTAGATAAATTGCTGAAGGTACTGAAAGCGAACCAGGAAATTTTCTTTAAGATTAAATCAGGAAGAAATGGTGGTATTCAACTTGCTAGTGTTAAATCATTGTTGCTATCGATCATTAAAGTAAAAAAAGAAGAAAAAGAAAGCTATATAAAGGCGCTGACAAATTCTTTTGACTTAGAGCATACATTCATTCAAGAGACTTTAAACAAGCTAGCAGAACGCCCCAAAACGGACACACAACTCGATTTGTTTAGCTACGATACAGGCTGAAAATAAAACCCGCACTATGCCATTACATTTATATCTATGATACGTGTTTGAAAGAGAAGACGAAAACGGAGATAAAAAATATTTTATCGGTACATTTCAAAGCGATAAGTTGAAACGACTCACTCCATATAAAGATGATAAAGAGGAATTGGCTCAACAGCTTAAAAAACAGCAAGACCAACATAGAGAACAAAAGCAAGAACAAACGATAGCTTTACAAAGAGAAGAAGAAAAATAAAGGAGAATGAGCTATGAATTTTCTACAAAATAATTTCCAAACTTTATATTTAGGTGCAGCTGCAGGAGATATTCAAGGAAGAATTTCCGGAGCATTAACAACAGTTCAATCCGTATTGACAGGTATACAAGATCGTCAAAAAGCATTTAGATGAAGCGGAAACAATCGTGATTGCGACCGACAGCGACCGAGAAGGTGAAGCAATCGCCCGCTTGATTATCAATCTTTCGGGAAATAGCCGGAAAACCATTAAACGTTTATGGATCAACTCGCTTGAAACTAGCGAAATCAAAAAAGGATTTCAAAATCTGAAGGACGGACAGGCGTTTTATTCCACTTACAAAGAAGCAGAAACCCGACAAATCGCTGATTGGCTGGTAGGAATCAATCTCACCCGTCTTTACACGCTTTATATGCAGAAAAACGGCATGAGAGGCGTGTTTAGCGTTGGACGCGTCCAAACCCCGACTTTGTTCTTGATTTACCAACGCAACGAAGAAATCAAACATTTCGTCAGCAAGCTATTTTATGAGTTGTATGCCACTTTCACACACTCGAATGGTAAGTACAAAGGGAAATACAAAGAGCGGTTTGATACACTCGAAAACCTTGACGGGTTCAAAGAAACCAATCAGCTAGAGCAAGCGGAGAATGCCGAAGTAACAAATGTCAAAGTGGAAGAAAAACGGTAGTATGCGCCGAAACTCTTTAGCTTGTCTGATTTACAATCTTTCGCGAACAAACGCTTTAAGTACAGTGCCGAAAAAACGCTTTCGATCGCTCAAAAACTCTATGAAAAAAAGGTGCTTTCTTATCCAAGAAGCGATACCAATTATATTGGTAGCCCCGAATTTGACTACCTGAAAAGCAACCTCAGTCGGTATCTCGAACTAGCAGGAGTGGGCATTTCCGAACCGCAGCTAAACGAAAATAAACGGTATGTAGATGGAAGCAAAGTACAAGAACACTATGCGATTATTTCAACGAAGACATTGCCGAAGCTCAGTGATGTAACGAAAGACGAAAAAAACATTTATCTTCTGGTCTTGTATCGTACCCTCGCAATTTTTAAAAAGCCGTATATCTATGACGAAACGACCATTGATACAGCGATCAATCAGGTTCTGTTCCAATCAAAAGGGAAGACAGAAAAAGAGCGTGGATGGAAACGACTATATAAACAGGAAGAAAAAGACAAGGACGACCCACTTTTACCAGAAGTAACCGTCAATGATTCAGTGGCTTTCGCCCTTGAAACAAAGGAAGGGAAAACCCAACCACCCAATTACTATACAGAGGGCACACTGCTAACCGCCATGAAACATGTCGGACGGGCAATGGACGATAAAGACAGCAAAGACATTCTTAAAGAAACCGAAGGGATTGGAACCGAGGCCACTAGAGCCAGTATCATTGAAACCTTGAAGAAACAGGACTACATCACGATCAGTAAGAGTAAAATCTATGTGACAGAAAAAGGCGAATTGTTGTGCCGCATAATTGCAGAGGACGAAATCGCCAATGCCGGCATGACTGCCCAATGGGAACGCTATTTGAAAAAGATCCGAAGCCAACAAGGCACACAAGAAGCTTTTTTAGACAGTATCGAGCGGTTTGTGCAGCACCTCATTGAAAAAGTGCCACAAAACTTCCAAGACAAAAAAGAAAACATTGCAGATGTAGCCGGTCATATGGAACAAGAAAATGTGATGGGTACGTGTCCGAAATGTCAAAACAGCGTAGTAGACAAAGGAAAATTTTATGGCTGTTCGGGCTACAAAGACGGTTGCAAATTTACGCTTCCTAAAAGATGGAGCCAAAAAGCACTCACAAAGAAAAATGTCCAAGATTTATTAAGCAAAAGAGAAACGAGTTTAATCAAAGGGTTCAAAAGTAAAAAAGGAAGCAATTTCTCGGCAAAGTTAACACTGAATGACGAAATGAAATTAGCTTTTGAATTTCCAAAAAAATAAAAACACAAGATCTAGACCTTGCCCCTTTTGGAAAAAAGGGGCAAGCCCCCAAAATCGTCTCAGTCACCCAGTTGTAATAGCCTAAAACTGAATAACACTTAAATAAGTCAAGGAACGGGTAAGTATTTTTTGGCAGACCACCAAAAAATCTCCACCCTCACAGTCCTTGACTTCTTTATTTTTGGCTGTGGGCTGTCGTCGCCGACAGTCAAACCAGTTGTAAAAAATATTTGCTATCTTGCCTGTCGCTAAAATAGTGTACCGCCAAAAAACGCTTGAAAGGAATTTTTCTTTTGCTCGCTTGTTGCTTTGTAAGAATAAGTAGCTATTCTGCAAATAACCCTAATATTTCGTATTTCTCTAAAAAACCAGTGTTTGAGAGGGAAGTTCTACGCTCATTTCAGATTGATCTATGGGTAACTATCCATGAAAATGCCTGTAAACCGCTCTTTTTTCAGTTTTTTTAAAGAGAGAGAAAATAAAAATAAAATACCAACTTTTTACGTATATTAATAACGAAGGACTTAAATATAGGATGATCAAAGGAGGCGTTCTTATGTATGAAGACGAATGGAGAGAATACTATGCAACCAAAAATGAGAGCATACATATTACGAGAAACAAACTCATTTTCCAATGCAATGAAGGAATCGCTCTGTCTACTCATAAAACGGAAATTGAAAGAACCATGCATGCATTGGCACTTAAACTCTTATTACTGGAGTTAAATTCATATGATTTTTAATCTGCAAAAAAGTTTATAGCACCGTCGCTTATACCAGAAAATATAACAAACGCCGCATTGTTTTTTTGTGCACTTTAATAATCTATTCAACTAAGGAATTAAGCTGGCTGTCAAGAGAGTAATATCGTATTGAATCTCAGGTGGAAATTTTCTGCGGTATCTTTTTTGACTGAAATGACATTAGTGTCTTTTGGGGATTGTGTATGTAAGTATTTTTTAAAATCATTTTAATAAGTTTTGGACAAAAATTCTCATGAAAAAACAGAATTTAAATAGCATGATAAATTAGAGAAGATAGTTTAATGTGCTTATAGGAACACCCCACTTTTACAGTCACAATCAATAACCTTGCTACTTTCTTTCGAAATTGATAAGAGTCTAAAGGATTGACAACGCTTGATAGTGAGCATAAACTTAATGTACGCTAGTCAGTTTACAAGTGTAAACTAAAAAAGTATGATGTGTCGTCTCTGAAATTCTCCCTGATTCAAGTCATAACCAGAGTACATATCGGTTATTTTTTGATTCCATATTTTTTCCTTTATGTGCTGAGGATTAAGGGGTACCAATTGTAATTGCGCGTTATATGGTCTTTGTTTAGAATCGCTCTCCAAAAAATCAATTTTTTTGCATAGAATTTTTAGATGTGGTACCATTAATTAGAATTATTATAAATAAGAAGTAGGTATCATTGTTTCAGTACAAAGACTAGGAGGAATGGAAGATGGAAATAGACTACAAGGATCATGGGAAGAAGCCGTATATCATTAATATTGAAGACGCCACCACAGGAAATGATAATTACCGGACGACCATTTGGACAGGCAGTAAACTGCAAGTCACCGTAATGTCCATTCAACCGGGCGATGACATCGGTTTGGAAGTGCACGAAGGCATTGACCAATTTATCCGTATTGAAGAAGGAGAAGGCGTGTGTAAAATGGGGCCTTCTAAAGATAACTTACATGTTCAACAAAAAGTGATGGATGATGACGCCGTATTTGTTCCGGCGGACATGTGGCACAACATCGAAAACACCGGTGATAAGCCGCTCAGACTGTATACCATTTATGCTGGTCCAGATCACCTTGAAGGAACGGTTCACCCTACTCATGAAGACGCCAAAAACGATCCAAACGAACACTGAGGTACACTAGGATGAAACAAAAGCCCTGCACCCGTATGGATGGTCCACTGGTGCAGGTCTTTTTTATAAAGGAGAGAAGTGGTATGAGTGATTCATTGTTTCAATTAGAGAAGGTTGGTTTTCAGGCAAACGGAAAACAAATCCTTCAAGATATCTCTTTTACAGTAAACAAAGGGGAAGTGATTGTTTTTTCTGGTCCTTCTGGAAGTGGAAAAAGTACCCTTTTGAAATTAATTGGTACGCTGCTTTCCCCAACTTCCGGAAAAATTTATTATCGGGGTACGGATCTGCAAAAAATCGATCCTGTGGAGTATAGAAAAGAAGTCTCTTATTTCTTTCAAAACGCTTCTCTATTCGATGAGACAGTTCAAGAGAACTTGTCTTTTCCTGCCCGCATAAGAGAAGAAGGATTTGATCGGGAACGTGCAAAAAAATTGTTAGAACGAGTTCAAATACCTGAAACTTACTTATCGAAAGAGGTCAAGGAACTATCAGGAGGGGAAAAACAACGGGTTGCATTGGTCCGAAATTTGATGTATCAACCGAAAGTGTTGCTCCTGGATGAAGTTACCAGTTCATTGGACCAAGAAAACAGAGCGATTGTCCTTGATTTAGTCCGAGACATGATGAAAGACCAACAAACTACGGTGTTGGCCGTCACTCACAACCAGGAAGAAATCGACCAAGCTTCTCGTCTGATTACTATCAAAGGTGGAAAAATGGAGGAATCGAAATGACAAACAATTTGGAAATCAGTAATCTTTCTTTGCTTTTATCCTCTGTCCTCTTGATAGTTGCCTTGTTGATTGATTACAAAGAGAAATTGGGATTAGGAAACGACATTTTTATTGCGGGAATTCGCGCTGTCGTTCAATTATTCCTTATTGGATATGTATTGAGCTACGTATTACGAGTGGATAACAACTTTCTCACTTTAGCGATGGTTTTGTTCATTGTGTTCAACGCTTCTTATAACGCCCATACACGCAGTGAGGGGATCAACCGCTCTTTTAAAATTTCAACGACGGCTATTGGAGTAGGAACAGCCTTGTCCTTACTCATTCTTGTTTTTTCAGGAGTCATTGACTGGACCCCTTCCCAAATCGTTCCAATTACAGGCATGATTGCCAGCAACGCCATGACTGCGATTGGAGTGACCTATCGGTCTTTGAATTCAAAATTTACGGACCAACGCCAACAGGTATTGGAAAAATTGGCATTGGGAGCCAATAAAAAACAAGCGTCCATGAGTATTGTAAGAGAAAGCGTCAAAACGGGCATGGCTCCTTCTATTGACCGAACAAAAACGGTTGGACTTGTCAGCCTACCAGGTATGATGTCAGGGTTGATTTTTGCGGGAATTGATCCTGTTCAAGCGATTCGTTACCAAATTGTTGTGATGTTTATGTTGATTTCAGTTACTGCGATTTCTTCATTTATTGCTAGTTATATGGCTTACCGTGAGTTTTATAACAATCGCAGTCAATTAATTATATGATTTGGGATGATACACTACTCTTAAAACCAGTGGTTACAATTTTATGTAGTTAAAAGAAGACCTCACGAGAATAATTGCAAAAAGAACTTCATTTTTTAAGGAAGAAGGATATTTTTGTCATCGAATCTTTGGAACGACTAGAGCGAAACTATGATGAAATTTTTTATATAGTGCAGCAACTGGATTAAAAGGATATCGGACTGATTGTTTTGAACATGCCTATCCTCAACCAATGAGAACTTTCGACGAAATCATGTTCTAGAAAGAAATTTCTATCCAATAAGAATTCCAAATCATGGACACTATTATCAAAGAAGCTTTAATAGATAAAATATTCAAAGCAGATTCTAAAAAAGTCGATTCCACAAAATATACATGAAATGAAAAATGGAGGAATATAAGTGAACTTTATGTATGAAGTTAAAACAACTAAATGGATAGGCTACAATTAACTAGACAGAAAAATTAAGGTGTGTAGACTAGAAGAAAACATACCAGGAGGAATTTTTATGTCTAAGAGAACACGAAGAACTTTTTCACAAGAATTCAAGCAACAAATCGTCAATCTTTACTTAGCTGGAAAGCCACGTGTAGAAATCATTCGAGAATATGAACTAACGGCTTCAGCATTTGACAAATGGGTAAAGCAATCTAAAACGAGTGGTTCATTCAAAGAAAAAGATAATCTTACGCCTGAACAAAAAGAATTGTTAGAACTACGTAAAAGAAACCAGCAATTAGAAATGGAAAATGATATTTTAAAGCAAGCAGCGCTGATATTCGGACGAAGAGACAAGTAATCGATGCGAATAAGCATCTTTACCCTATATCAGCGATGTGCAGAATATTAGGTCTATCACGTCAGTCCTATTATTATCAATCAAAACCAAAGAAAGACGAATCAGAACTTGAAGAAGTAGTCGCTGAAGAATTTATCCGCAGCCGAAAAGCCTACGGCTCAAGAAAAATAAAAAAAGCCTTATCAAAACGAGGCATTCAGATCAGCCGACGAAAAATTAGTAGAATCATGAAAAATAGAGGATTAAAATCGAGCTATACTGTTGCTTATTTTAAAGTACATCATTCTACTTGCAATGAAGCCAAAACGACAAACGTATTGAATCGTAAATTCTTAAGAGACAACCCATTAGAAGCGATCGTAACAGACTTGACTTATGTACGAGTCGGGAAAAAATGGAATTATGTCTGTTTCATTTGGATCTGTTCAATCGAGAAATTCTCGGCTATTCTTGTGGAGAACATAAAGATGCCGTTCTAGTAAAAAAGCATTTAGCCGTATCAAACAACCTCTGACAGAGGTTGAGATTTTTCATACTGATCGTGGAAAAGAGTTTGATAACCAAGCTATTGATGAATTATTAACAACTTTTGACATCAATCGATCATTGAGTCATAAAGGCTGTCCTTTTGATAATGCCGTAGCTGAATCAACTTATAAGTCGTTGAAAGTAGAATTTGTCTATCAATACACATTTGAAACCTTACAACAATTGGATTTGGAGTTATTTGACTATGTCAATTGGTGGAACCACCTTCGGTTGCACGGTACACTTGGCTACGAGACACCGGTTGGTTACCGTAACCAGAGATTGGCGCAGCGAATCCTTGATAATGAGCTCGGATGTGCTAACGCTAGCGAGGCAGTCTAACTTTAACTGTTAGCTCCTGCCGAAGATCGTCACATCCGAGGAGGCTCATTGTCAAGGACAATCGGAATAGCATACGGAAAGAAGTTCTGCACCTTATAAAATTTGTCAAAAAAACTGTTGCCATTCCACAACTTTATTTTCAGATTTAGATAATTCTTGCAAATATCTATTGTACTTAATCGATCAACTATCCATAACTTTATCTTTGAGTCGTAAATAAACATAAGATTATTGATATGGAAGAAATTCAAAAAGATATGAAACTAATCAGATAGGTAAGAAATATCTTAAGTTGTAATAAAGAGATACAATAACCCTTAATCAACAATTACTAGAGAGCTTAAAAAAATACGTGAATCATTTAGAAAAAAATCAATTATCTTCAATTATAGTAAATGAACTTAACTTCATAGCTGAAACAGAATAACTTAAATCCTCAAATAACTTCTCTACCTGCTGTTTTGGTTACGATATTGGCTACGTTCCCGATGATAATATCTGCTGCTATATACTGTCAGTCTATAGTAATTTGTTAAATGAAATATCTATACAAAGCTTATTCCTTTACTCTGATTCCCAAAAGAGTCATTGGAAGGGTCTGTTGGATAACAACTAATTAATTGATCGAAACGCTTTAATATAAACGTTTCGATCATTTTTTTATTTATCAGTATATTAACTTAAAACAAACGACCGTCCAGAAATAATGAACTGAACAGCTAATATTATCCATTTGTCTGATGAATCTAAAGACTTGAATGTTTACTACTAGATTGTTTAAATTCTAGTAGTAGCTCAAGCAACATTTTTTAGTCACTACTTTGAGTGCGAACGACAATAATAAAATGTATGAAAGGGAATGGGGATAATTTTCTTCCCTTTTTACTAAATACATTCTTTTCCGTTATTAGAGAGGACTGAGCACTCAATATAATCCTATTCGTTGATTATGATGCCAAACAAACTTGCGAAGGCTGAGCTTGCTAGTGAGTAACCTTTTTAGAAATGGAGCGAGATAAATTCACTTCTTCCATTTGTTCGAACTAATTGGGCCGTCGGTAATGAGTATCACGATTAGAATAAACGATTGGATTCACTTTGACTTGGCGGGTAGCGAGTCTAGCACTTAACATATTATTTACTGATCCTGCATTAAGCTTGAATTTAATGGACTAACTAATGATAGCAATATCGTGATAATCAACAAGTAGTAATAAATGAATTTTCTCTGCGGGAATTCTAAACTCAAAATTATCTGTCAGCCAATTTCAGTTGGCTTTTTTCTTCTTATTTGGAGATAAAGAATTTTTCAACATATTCTCTTTATAATTTTTTGGTTAATTTTTCCGTATTTTTCCAAAGTTTTCTAGCCTTGGTTGCTGCTATTTCTTCACACCATTGCGTCAGGTATCACTATTTGGATTTGGAACTGTACTCCCAGAATTAATGGGTACCTTTAATTTGATTTTTTATCAAACGCCGGAAGATGCTGTCTTTAAAGCCCTTGGGGTAGAATAGACAACTTTTTATTAAGCTAATATCTTCAGAAAATTAATCAATGAACTTAACTTCATAGTTTAAACAGAAAAAATTAATTGCTTAAATAACTTTTCCATTTGCTGGTTTGACCACGTACCAATCTATATTACTTACTAGATTAGTCGTTAATCTATTCGGATCGAATGGGCAAAATATTTTTGTGTATGTTCGTCCTTGATTATGATTCCAAAAAGAATCATTGGGAGGCTGTGGCGTAAATATTATACTATAGGCCAGAAATACCTATATTTAGTTATTTCTGGATTTTTTGATAGAAAAATAACAGAAGAATAATACAAATAGCCTAATACTAGAATAGTCAGTCATTTTTTTTACCTATCATTCTGAACTTTTTTATTTAGGAACTTTCATCTCAAAGCTTTTTCAATTAATTTGTACCCCTGTTTTTTTTGATAAGATCATGTGCATTGTTCTATCTCTACGTTCATCTCCTACTTAATGCCTATCTGGCTCCTGAGGGCTTCTTTTTAAGGCGTCGTCATAGTCTTGGCTGAGGATTTCTTGGTAATCTGAGGGAATGGCTTCCCAAGAGAGCAGGCGAACGTTCATGACGTGTTTTCCTTTGTGTTTGATTACAGCATGATTCTTACCTTTTTCTACCTCTCCAGCGTGAAAAGAGAGCCATGTACCATGTCCAAAGATATCATTACATACCCAATGTTCGATGGAATTTTCCACGTATCCTACAGGGAGTGTGGTATAGCCGATTTGTGGTTTCAAAAAAGGATTGAATCGATCAACCGTTTCATTTTTGTATTGATAATTGATAAGAAAAAGATAGACCAAAAAAAAGACGAGAAGAAAGAAAGATAGTGCCTTTTTGAGTGATAATGGTGGTTTTGATGAATAAGATTTCTTGTTAACAAGAGGTTCGTCTGGCAATGTTGGTTCTATTGATTCGGTAGCTGATTCAATAGAAGGAAAATCAATCGGCAGCCCTAAAGTCTGATGTAAAAGTGACAGCATTTCAAGATCTGGCATTGTACGAGAATTTTCCCAACTAGAAATCGTTTTATCGGAAACACCAATTTTTTCGCCTAATTCTTTTTGCGTAAGGTTACAATTTCTGCGGTAAGTTCGTATTTTTTCTCCGATGTTCATCTTCTTCTCCTTTCGATTCTACAGTATATAGATTTATTCTACATGACCTATACACTTGATAGATACGTTTTTTTGATGAAAAACGGTATGATTTTATCAAAGAATCATTTAAGTAAGGGAGAGTGGTGATAATCAAAAAAAGTTCACAGTTTTACTCACAATCATAGTGACCGGTATCATGAGTGGTTTTGCCTTGGTTAGTATAAATAAACAGGTACTCTATCGGACAAATGAATTTTTCCATCAAACAGATACTTATACTCCGATTCGATTGCCACAACATTTTATTGGGCAAGAAGAATATGAGCAGCTAATCATGGTATTTGAAAATGTCTCATCAGAAACTGAGCTTTCTTATATGAAAAAAACAGTAAATGAATCCAATGAAGTAGATACATCTTGGAACTTCAAGATACAGCCAAAGCTTGAAATGACATTGTATTATCAAGGGGATGTCAAATCTTCTCACGAGAAGGTACCCTATTCTAATACCTCCTTTCGCGTAACGTCCATTGAAGAATCGATCAAAATAAAAGATTTTGAAGGTGAATTTTTCTTGATGACGAGAGAAAAAGAAGCCTATGAACGGTTCATTTCACTATTTGTGGAACGATTCAATCAAGCATTTCACACTGATTATGCCACTAATATTTTTGAAGACTTTGAAAATAGCTATTCGTATTCGGTTATTTCAAGTACAGACGTATATAATTATCGAGTGTATTTAACTATTGGATTGATTCTTTTATTCCTTTTGTTATCATCCTTTTTCTTATTGATGAATAAAGAAATAAGTTTATTGTTGAATAATGGCTTTTCATTACATCAAGTATTGTGGTGTTTATTGGGGAAAAAGAAAATCATTATTACATTCATAATTGCAGGAATCATTGGTGGTTTTATTTTTATGTATTATAAGGAGCAATTTCTTTATTTGTTCCAGATGTACGTTTTCTTGTTCAGCGGAATATATGGTATCTCTTTGATTTCTCTTTTATTAGTTGAAAAAATCGCTTCGTTAAGAGAAGCGTTCAACTATATCCAATACATTCTTTTTACATTTGGATTGTTATTTTCTCTTCTTTTGACCGTTGCCAATGTCGAATTAGCAACTATCGTTTTTTCTTCTTCACAGTTAGCTGTTTCCCATGAACCACCAAAAGAAATCGCTGGTGAGGACTATCATGTATTTTATCCAGTAACCATCGGGAAAAACCACGTGGATTTTATTTATTCCAATCGTTTTGCATCAGCAGCAGATCAGGAATTATATGAAACTTTGAATAAAAACGGAAGTATATTAGTCAATGTATCAGATTACTTGAATGAAGAAAACGAACAGTTTGGCAGAGGGATAAAAATAAATCTGAATTATCTTAAGAAATTTCCTTTGATTGATGTCTCTGGAAGGTTGATCCAAATAACCGAAGAAGAAACGCACCCTGTTATATTGATCCCTGAACGATATAGACATACAGATTTAAAAAATGACCTGGCGCAAATAACAGAATATTATCAAGAAATCAGTGAAAAAGAACCAAAATTTCTATTTATAAAAAACAATCAACCCATTTATACATTTATTCCTTCTATCCCCTGGATCGAACATTATCCGGTTGTTGAAATACTGACATTGAAAAACAGTACGTATTGGGAAAGAAATATTCTCAGCGGAGAAATCTATCCACTGTTAAAGATCAAGATAGGCTCTTTGTCGAAAGAAAGGTTATTTGAGCTGATTGAAGAAAGTCAGTTACGTGATAACTTGCAGTTATCATTTCCGTATACTCAGACTGAAGAGATAGCTGTCAAAGTGTTAAGCAGATCATTTCATTACTTGATACAGATATTTTTACTCACTTTCTTTTCTTTCTTCTTGTTGAGCTATGTCATGTTATGCATATATTTTGTCTACAATTGTCGGAAAATCGCTATCTTTCGTTCAAGTGGTTATTCGCTCTTTGAAACGTATAAAGATTTCTTCATGATGAACCTCATCAAATGGGGAACGACAAGTGTAATCTTCCTTTTTCTTATAGAAAGAGAGCCTAAATATCTTTTTAATATTTTTTTCTTTAGCTTCATTGATTTTATTCTTTCAGTTGTTTTTATTTTGTCTACAGAAAAGAAAAGTCAGTTATTGCTGATGAATGGAGGTTAACAATTGGAGCCGTTGATAGTGATAAAAGGTGCGAAAAAAATCATTCGAAACAAAACGATTCTTCATTTGGATCGTTTCACTGCGGATGCTGGGGATCTTGTGACTGTTGTTGGAGAAAGTGGAGCAGGTAAAAGTACGTTATTGAATATATTAGGATTGAATGATCAGTTCAGTTCAGGACAATTCTATTTGTTCGATCAAGAGATGAAACAATTAACTGGAAGAGAGAAGCGCTTGATAAAAAGAAATACCATATCTTTTCTTTTTCAAGATTTTGGGTTGATTGAATATGAAACAATCGATTTTAATTTAGATATTGGATTGAAGTTTTCGAATTTAAATGTTTCAGATAAGCGAACAGCAAAGTATGAGGCATTGAAAAAAGTAAATATAAACAAGAAACTAAGTACGCCTATCTACACATTATCTGGTGGTGAGAAGCAAAGAATCGCCTGTGCGAGAGTCTTATTGAAGAATAGCAAAATCATTTTAGCCGATGAACCAACTGGATCATTAGATAAACGAAATAAGGAGCAAGTCGTTGAAATCTTATCGCAACAGGCTTCCCAAGGTACGTTAGTTATCGTGGTCATGCATGATCCATATCTGACCAAAATAGGAAACAAGAAGATCATGCTTTAGAAAACAAATGAAAAATCAATTTTTTTCAATAAAAACAACAAAAAAATGTCTGGAAAATCGAACATAAAAGTGTCTGATTTGAATATCCCAGCAGCGGAAGAAGAAAAACAAAATTGATAACATTTGTTCTAAGAATTAGTTACGTTAAATACGGAACGCAAGATAGACTTGAAAAACGGTAACAAAAGAAGTAGTATATTAAGGTGTGATGTGCTACTTGACATTTATTCTGCTGAGCGAACTTTCTGGATTGTGTAGCCTTATATCTATTCAGGACGTATCGAGCAGATTAGTAAAGGTGTTCTTGATGATTTTCATCTTGAACACCTTTGTTTTTAGCAATTCGCAAAAAACGAAAAGTAGGAGAATTGATAAATGAAAAAAAGATTTTTAGCACTTGCCATCGTACTAGGCACTGGCTTATTGTCAGGCTGTACGAATGCCGGTGAAAAAACAGCCGTTAGTTATAAAGGCGGTACAATCAGCGAACAAGAAGTAATGGATAGCTTGAAAAAAATGCAAGGAGCAGATTCCGCTGTGCAACAGTTGATCGTTTATCAAGTATTTGAAGATAAATATGGAGATGACGTATCAACCAAAGAAATCGATTCCCAATATGATCAAACAAAGAAACAATTGGGTGATTCATTTGATTCACAATTGAAATCTGCAGGTTACACAGAACAAACATTCAAAGACAGTATCAAACAAAGTCTAGCCTTTCAAGAAGGTCTAAAGAAACATATCAAATTGACCGATGAAGATTTAAAAACGGCTTGGGAATCTTTCCATCCAGAAGTGGAAGCTCAAATTATCCAAGTAGCAAGTGAAGATGATGCAAAAGATGTGAAGAAAGCTGCTGATAAGGGAGACGATTTCTCTAAATTAGCCAAAGACAAGTCAACTGATACTACGACAAAAGAAGATGGCGGAAAAGTGAAATTTGATTCCACTACTACAACGGTTCCGGCAGAAGTCAAAGAAGCAGCCTTTAAGTTGAAAGATGGTCAAGTTTCTGATGTGATCACTTCTACCAATGCTTCAACTTATAATACGGAATATTATGTGGTTAAAATGGTGAAAAACCAAAACAAAGGCAACGACATGGATAAATACAAAAAAGAATTGAAAGAAATTGCAACAGACACAAAATTAAGTGACAGTACCTTCCAGAATAAAGTAATTGGCGAAGTATTGAAAGACGCTAATGTAAAAATTAAAGACAAAGACTTTGAAAATGTTTTGAGTACATTCACTTCAGATTCTAGTACAGCAAGTAGTAAATAAGCGGTATAAATAAAAATATGAACTATTTAAATCAATAAAACTGTTCATCTAAATCTTTTTATTAGAACTAAATCAACAGTAGTTTAATTACTACTTGATTTAGTTCTTTTTATTTTAAAAATTTTTTTTACTTAGAATCCAGCGACCCTAGATATTTTTCTGTATAATCTTAAATAAAGAAAACAATATCAAAAAATGCACGTAGAAGTAGATAAATGGAGTGGTTTTGCAAATTTCTTTTATTTCTAGAAGTTATTCACGTATACGGATTTGTTTTTCTCACAAATAAAAAGGCAGGAAGTACAATGGATCATTTGTATATAAAATATATTCATCAATTTTCCGTTTTGGTGTTAGGCACACTAATTATAGCGGGGATTGTCGCATTTATTATTCAAGGTCGTGACATATTAACAGTACATCAAGAGTTTTTCAGTTATGCATTTGGTATTCCTCTGATCGCTATAAGGTCTGATAACAAAAAGTGGAAGAAACGCTATTACATTCTCTTGCTATTTTTGTGTTTTTATCTGCCACCTAAGATTTTTATTTTATTAGGTATACAATGCCTATCATTTTCTTTTATTTCCTATATCATTGTTTTAATTTTCCTCAGTTTCATAGTATGGGTGTTTTATCTTGTCAAAAAATAAATGAATGTTTCATGAACAGTACTTCATCACAGCCTAATTTTTTTCTTTATGCTATCGTTATATTAAAGAAATCAATCAGAAGGGAAAGAAAGTGATGAAAAAAGTTTTATTAGTGGTAAACCCCAGTTCAGGCGGTGAACAAGCAAAGGAATTTGAGCAATTAGCGATAGCAAAATTGGAATCGGTGTTTGATGAAGTGGTCGTCTTGCATACAAAAAAAGCAGGGGATGCAAAAAACTTTACTCGCGAAGCGGCTACGGAAGGGTATCATAGTATGTTTGTCATGGGCGGAGATGGAACAGTCAACGAAGGAATCAGTGGAATCGCTGAACAAGAACATCGGCCAAATTTCGGATTTTTCCCATTGGGTACGGTGAATGACTTGGCTCGAGCATTAGGGATACCGCTAGAACCTGAGGAAGCGATCAATCATTTTTCGATTGAATCAGTCAAGCCATTGGATATTGGAAAAATAAATGACGACTATTTTATGAATGTCGTCGCAATTGGCTCTATCCCTGAAGCAATCAATGATGTAGATGCGGAGAAGAAGACGAAATTTGGAAAACTAGCTTATTTCATGTCAGGAATCAAACAGTTAGCTTCCACACAATCCTACTCGTTTCACGTAGAAGTTGATGGAAAGAAGAAAGAAATTGAGAGCAGTACCTTGCTGATAGGACTAACTAACTCAGTCGGCGGTTTTGAAACATTACTTCCAAATGCAAAAGTGGATGATGGTAAGCTCCATTTGGTTTATTTAAAAGATTCTTCTTTGATCGATACGCTTAAAACATTGCCAGACCTATTAAAAGGAGTAGATGAATCTACGAAAAATCTAGCCTATCTTACTTGTGAGCAATTAGTTGTGTCATTAGCTGATGAGGAAGAATTGACGACGAATGTTGATGGGGATGAAGGGGATAAATTACCTGTGATAATCAAAGTGTTACCCTCACATTTACAGGTTTATTGTTAAAATGGAGGTTGTGGCCGAAGAGTTGTCAGGAGAACACCGCTTGTTCGGGATAAGGGACTGTGACAAGACTTTTGTCACAGCCTTTTTTTGTACAAAAAAGAAATTTTCACCTAACAGAAAAATTTTCCATAAAAATACATATTTAAATATGAAAGTACAATTACAAATAAATTAAAACGTTAAAATAAAATTGTCAAAACGTCAGAGAGGATGGTGGAGAATGAATCAATATGTAAAAAAGCTGATTGCGTCGATTTTGTTTGTCTTCCCTCTCTTGATGGTGACATCCGTTTTTGCCGATGTAGAGAAAACAAGCGAATCAACGCAATCAGAGAATCAAAGTTTTGACAAGACTACTTTTTCAGAAGAATCAATTACTTCTGAAACTACAGAATCCCAAAGTGAGGCGCCTACTTCTAATACAAGGCAAGAAGAAAATAAGACAAGTGAGACCTCAGAAGTAGCTGAACAAACGTCTGATAGCAGTGAAGAGGTACAGGTTAGAGTTGTTTCAGCGGATGGGTACAGCGAAGCTGCCACAACAGAAGAACTGACGCAGCTTCTCGCAGACGAATCAGTAGCTAAGATTCGTTTAACTCAGCCTTTGACTTTAGACAGGGAATTGGAGATCAAGCGAGATATCGTTATCGATTTTGGCGGACTTGCTCATAATTTCGGCACACATCACATCTATATCAATGAGACACCTCAGTCGATCGAGTTTCAGAATTTTAAAGGAACGGCAGCTCATCCAGGTGGGTTGATACCAAATATCGATGGAAATGCCATTATCATTGCTTATATGTCCGATTTTTGGGGAAACAGATATCATTTTACGGGAGAAATAAAATTTACCGGGACACTTGACTTATATGATGGTTCTAAATTAGGCCTGATTTACTGGTGTTAGTATCAAATCTTAGACAGCTTTTCGTAGAGACAAGAATAAATTAAACTTATCTACGAGAGGATGAATTTTTATGACCCGATATGAAGAAAATTTTAAACAAATGATTGTTGAACTGAATCAAACTGGACGTTCTGTTCGAGGGTTAGCGAAAGAATATGGCTTATCTGAAGCAACGATTTACAAATGGAAGAATTTATATTTACCTGATCAGTCCACAGGACTGACTGGAAAAGAAGTAGCTGAACTGAGAAAAGAAAATGCTCGTTTAAATGAGGAACTTGAAATCTTAAAAAAAGCCGCAGCCATATTCTCTCGGAAAACCTAAATTCGCTTGTTCAATTTATTGAAAAATGGTGTAAGGATTACACTGTTTCTTTGTTATGTCGGTTATTAGAAATCCCTAGAAGTGTCTATTATTTTTATAAGAATAAACCGTTGACAGCTACAGAAATCAGAAATAATAAGTTGAAAAAGAAGATTTCAACAATTTTTTTACGAATAAACAACGCTATGGTGCCACAAAGATCCATCAAGTTTTATTAAAAGAAGGGATTTCAGTATCTCTTAAACATGTCCAAAAGCTAATGAAACAATTAAATTTAAGGTCGATTGTAGTTAAAAAATATAGACCTCAAAGGTCTAATAAACCGATCATTTCAAAAGAGAATCTCTTAAATCAGGACTTTTCTACTGAAACGATCTGTGAGAAATGGGCAGCTGACATTACGTACATTCCTACTAAGAAAAATGGTTGGTGTTACTTATCTTCAATCATGGATTTACACACGAAAAAAATTATTAGTTATACATTTTCAAAACGAATGACTGTGGATTGTGTCATTCAAACATTGAATAAAGCAAAAATACATTATCACATTCCAGAAGGAATGATTCTACACACTGACTTGGGCAGCCAATACACAGCAAGAGAAGTGGAACGATGGCTTAAAACCAACAAAATAAGGCATTCTTATAGTAGAAAAGGAACACCTTATGATAATGCTGGAATCGAATCTTTCCATGCCTCATTGAAAAAAGAAGAAGTCTACACGACTAGCTACTCAGATTTTGAAGAAGCAAATCGAGCGCTATTTAGCTACATTGAAGGATTTTATAACCGAAATCGAATCCATAGCTCGATTCACTATCTAACCCCACAGGAATTTGAAGAATTAGCAAAAGAAAAAATGGCTTAACCGTCTCTACTAAAATGTGTCCAAGATATTGACTCAAATCCATTACGCCCCTCGTGCAACTGTCACATTAGATGGTGTTTCCGGTGTATTGGATGTCCAACCAGTGAAAGAAGGGATGAATGCCGCTCCGTGTAAAGCTTATTTTTGTAGAAGCTATCAGCTAAATGTAATCAATGGTAGTCAGCTTTATGGACCATATCTAGGAAAATTCTATGGTTTTCTAGATTCAGGTGATGAGACGGGCAGTGGAAAAACAGCACCAGGACTCCATATCTTGAGTGGTTCAAAGGTCTCTCTTGACTATGATCGGGCAGATGGCGTCAGCGATGAAGGAGAGGCTGTCGATACGCTACCCGGGAATGTCACATTTAAAGTCAGTGGCTCAGGAAGTGAATTTTCGGTAAATACAAAGATCAATATTACCAACGACAACAATCGCGGAATTATCCAAATGAGAGGCTCAGGATCAAGAGTCGCTGTGTCGAATGATGGGAAAATCACAATCAATACAGCGACTACTGGCGGATTTCGCCTGCAAGGAGATTCTAGTCAAATCCATGTATCAAGTGGTGGACAAATCTCGGTCAAAATGGCTGGAGATGGCGACCAACCTGGAAACAATGGGATGCGTTTTGTAGGGAAAGGACTTTCTTTGATCGTAGAAGGAGCCGGATCAGTCATCGATATTGATAAGCAAAGTGGTCGTTCTAGCGCAGTTCGTTTTGAGAACGGTACGCAAAAACTAACAGTAACTAATGGAGGCTCATTGAAGGTAAGAAATGCAGGGGATGGCAAATCTTATGTGAACAGACTCAATCAAGGAAACCAAGCGATCCAATTTTATGACGCTTCTGGTTTTCTAGAAAGTCCAGGGTCAGCTGATTTTACGGTTACTGGAGAAAAATCAAATATCGATATACGCGCAGATTCCGGAGCTACCGTAGATACAACTGGAGATATTGATTTGAACTTTATGGCTGGCGAAAAAACTTATTTAGTCATGGTCGGGAAAATTGGGGAAGATAAGACTGGCATCATCAGTGGGGATGTGTTGAATGTAGACTTAGAATCTCCTACCTATTTCGATTTCCAAAACAAACGGATCGGAAGCGAGACTAATGGCATAGGTGGCTGGGTATTTCAAGGAAATGGCGATTCTTCTTTGAAGATCGCTCATTCAGAAATTGCTTTATGGCGAAAGGCAGGAGCAACGTTCGATAACTTTGAAAAAGATCCGGATTATTTTTCTGATATGACAGACTTATCGATCAATGGAACCGACTTAGGTAATTTTGTATCAAGCCCTAGTGCAGGTTTAACAAATGAATTTGCTCAGACAGGTGCCGGAATGAAAAATTATAATCGAATCAGTGCCAATAACCAGCTTCCGATGATTGAATCCTTAAGAGTACCAACGAATGCAGATAAAAAAATCTATGGGCATGTCGTTGTTCCCGAAGGTGTCGAGGCAAAGCCAAGAGATGCTTGGACAGGCGAAGTAGAAGTGACTTTACGTATTACTTATGCAGATACGACGAAATCACCTGTAGAAATTACTGCTCTCACACAAGGACAAACAGATGAAAATGAAGGGGCAGGATATAATCCGTGGGGAGAAGGCGAACAAGGCGGTTTGTTTGAGGTTCAAGTACCCAACGAAGAAAGACTAACAACGGGGGATCAAGTGCAAATAGTTGCTGCTAAAAAAGTAAGAGGCGGCCAAGAAGTGACAGAACTGGACTCTGCCAAAACGACAGTCGATGTGATTCCTCCTGAGCCTGCTAAATTAAGTACCACATTGATCAATGCAGCTTCTCGCTCAATCACAGGTACAGGCGAAGCAGGAGCTTTGGTTTCATTGAAAAAAAATCAAGCTGTTTTGTCCGAAACAACTATTGATGATACAGGGAAATTTGTTCTTTCTATCCCAGAAAATCAACTTTTTGCAGGAGATGTATTAGAAATTGTATTAAACGACCAAGCAGGAGAAGCTGCTGCTAAGGGTGTGCAGAACAAGCCAAGTACCAACGATGAAATTGGGAATCACAATCCAAGTGATACGCCAGTTGTTTATCATGATGCCCCGCCTTTTGCACCTGCTACGAAGATTGTAGTAGAAGGTGGTCTCTCATTTCTTGCCCCTTCCAAACTCGATTGTGGTCAGATCAAAGCAACTG
Organism: Enterococcus sp. SB12; assembly: GCF_030910025.2. Taxonomy (NCBI): domain Bacteria; kingdom Bacillati; phylum Bacillota; class Bacilli; order Lactobacillales; family Enterococcaceae; genus Enterococcus; species Enterococcus sp. SB12. The sequence continues at coordinate 583,125 of NZ_CP175675.1, forward strand.
GGTTGACGCAAGAAGCATTTGGCCAAATGGATATACAGGAAAAATTATGGATTTATGATCAGCGAGAAACAAAAAGTCCATGGATCTTAACGATAAAATTATCTCAGCCTTTCACAACCGATGCAGGATTTTCTATGCAGGATGTCCTATATTTCAAGAAAGCTGAGGAGTATCAATTAGTGAATGAAGAAGAACTGGAAATTGTCAGAGGACAAAATTCAACGAATGTGCAAACAGATTATTCAGAATATTTAAATAATGGTTGGGCGTTTAAACTTGTCTTAACCAAAGAAAATCAGATAGCTGGTAATTACTCAGCAGAGATGACATGGACATTAGCAGATGCGCCGACAGAATAAAGATCAAGGAGGATGATTGATGAATCGAATATGGAATAAAAGTCATCGAAACAACTGCTCTTTACTTCTGATCCTTCTCCTTGGATTCATCCTTTGGCAGACACCTGTCCATGCCTCCGAATTCAACTTTGCGGTAGATTTTGAATTACCGGCTAATCAGATTGATAAGAACAAAACATATATAAATGTAAGGATGGAGCCTGGGAAAACACAGGAAATCCCCTACACGGTCTTTAACCGAACAGATAAATCAGTAACAGTTGAGACATTGATCAACTCCGCTACGACGAATTCAAACGGTGTGATCGAATATGGAGAATCAAAAAGTAAATTTGATGAAACATTAAGTTATGATATGAAAAACTTAGCAAAAACAGTGGGAGAAATAACTGTTTCTCCTCAAAGTGCGGTCACTGAGACACTTTCACTGAAAGCTCCAGAAAAAGAGCTGGCTGGTGTGGTCGCAGGAGGAATCACGTTTCAAGAAAAAAAAGAGAACGTTTCTAACAAAAGTACAGTTGGTGTCGTCAATCAGTTTTCTCAAGTGAAAGCAATCTTGATTCGAAATAGCGAAAAAGAGTCTTCCCCAAATTTGAAATTAAAAAAAGCTTATGCGGATCAAAGCGATGGAAGAAATGTGATTAAGGCGAATCTTCAAAATCCAAATGCTTCTTATATGTTCGGCTTGACTACATCGGTTGAAATCTACAAAAAAGAAACAAAAGAGCCTTATCTTTCAATAAAAAAAGAAAAAATAGATGTAGCACCCAATACAAATTTTGATTTACTTGTCCCATTAGAAGGAAAAAAATTAGCTCCGGGACATTATCAAGCGGTTGTGAAGGGTGCTTGGAAAGAAAAACGCTGGAATCTCCATACCGATTTTGAAATAACTGATGATGCAGCGGACCAATTGAATGAAAAGGATATTGATTTAAAAAATCAGCCAGAAACATTTGACTGGCGATGGCTGATACTTGTTGGAGTCATTCTTATTGGCTTATTTGCTGGATTATTTATTTTAAAAGAAAGAAGGAAAAAGAAATGAAAAAAACAATTGCATTAAGTACCGTTCTAGCTGGAAGTCTATTATTATGTACACAAAGTGTTTTTGCTGAGAATAAGAGCTCAGCCACTACAGAAGGAACGATTTCTGTAACAAAACCAGATGCCGCAAATCCTGAAGACGTTGTTCCAGTTCCTCCTGTTGATCCAAATGATCCCGATACGCCGTTTACACCTGACGAACCAAATCAGGGAACATCCGGATTACTGACGATTGACCAAGCTCCAGATCTTGATTTTGGAACAATCAAGTTAGGTACAGCAAAAACAGTATATGCTGCATTACAAAACGGAACGGACAGTACAGGGACAGCAACACAAGTACAGAATTTCGTACAAGTAACGGATAAAAGCGGAATTTATGCCGGTTGGAAACTATCAGTCAAACGAACAGAATTTATTGGTACAACATCTGATACGAATAAACTAACTGGTTCAAAGGTGAAATTCAAAAACGCCGTGATTCGAAATAGCGCAACTAATAGCAGTGGAACGCCATCTACTATTTCTGGTACTGGCGCTGAAGGAATTGAGATCCCAGCAGATCAGGCAGTAGATCTAGTAACTGCAGGAGCAAATGAAGGGATTGGCACATGGATTTATTCATTAGGAGAGAATGTGGAACAAGGGAGACAATCAGTGGAATTATTTGTTCCTGTATCCAATTATGCCGTAGACAACTACGTTTCAACATTCACATGGTCGTTAACAGATGCTCCTACAGAAGGGAAAGCGTAAAATCAAATCAATGACTTCAGGGAGTGGAGCCGATTCAAGGCCTACTCCCTGAAATCTGCTATGCTTACGTCTCAGCTCTTATTCATCAACTCGAAGCAGTTTTTTGGAAGTCATGGAAACGTTCCTTTGTCTTTTCAAAGATCTTTCGACCAACGAGTAAGGAGTCACCATTGAAAAATTCTAACACATAATGAGCAGAATCAATTTTCTGCAATTGCGATAAGTTGATACAGTAAGATTTTAATAGTAAAAAGTAAGCATACTTTTCCAACTCTGTCTTCAATTGTTTTAAAGAAGTATTCACTAATTTATCTTCTGTAGTTGTTTTGACCATAACTTGGTTTTTCAAACCTTTGATACTTTCAATATATAAAATTTCCCGAGGATACAGGACGAGACTTCCACCTTTTTGATCAATAAAGATTTTATCGACATTTACGATTTGCTGTTCTTTCCAATTGATCTGTTCTAGCACTTGACGAATTTGTTCAGATAAATTCCTGTCTTTTCTGATATATCCAATCGGAAGGATTTTCCGATTGATGATCTCTACTGCAAAATTCGTATAAGCGGTGAAAAAAACAATATTACTATGTGCATTTTTTTTACGTATTTGTTCGGCGACATCAATACCTGTGAGTGATTGCTTCAAGTCGATATCGATAAAGAAAACATCGTGATTATAAATAGTGCCCAACTGGATCAACTGATTGATTTGAGAGATAGAAGTGAGCTGCACGATATTCTCGATATGATGATTGACCAATTCTTTGATGATCCATTCGCTGTGAAACTGGTTATCTTCTATGATAAAATACTTTTTCATATGCAGGCTCCTATTAAAAAAATATGTGTACATTTTGAAACAAAACAATGGAGGAATAAGATGGTCGCAACAGTGACACTTTATTTGAACTTTACTTTGATTTTAGATTTAGGTATCTATTTATTCTTTTCGAAACAACTGCTAGTAAAAAACAGCTTTGGTTGTATAGCTTTGATGGTGGTGACACTTTTATTTCCTATCCCTAAAGTGAGCTTTCCTTACCTAGTTGGCTTATTATTGATGTTTCTTTTTTATTTTACTACGAAAAACCTGTTTATCAGCTGTTTGATCAGTAATCTTTTTTTTGCTATCACTGGACTCAGCTTTTTTCTGGTTTTTGATCTGATGGATTATTTAGGAAAGAGACATCTTGGAACAGCAAGTTTTTTTGCACTACTTATCGCATTTATTTTCTATCTATTAGTAAAAAGTATAGACAAACAGACGAGATTTCTCAACTTGCTTTTTACTTATCCAACTGAACACTATTTTGGAGGTATTTGTATTTTATTAAGCTGGGGCGTGATTTACTTGGTATTGGGAAGTGTTCACTTCCGCTCATCTAATTATCTGCTTCTATCTCTTTTGTCGATAGTCATCAGTTTTTTTTCTTTGTTTTTTTCCATTATGTTGATCAGTTTCCAAGTAAAAGAAAGACAACATCAGGAATCGCTTCAACTGTATCAAATAAATGAAGAATATTACCATCATCTAGAGGAATTCAAACATGATTATAAAAGTCTACTGTTTTCATTAAAAATTACTCTTCAGGAAAATAAAAAAGAAACGTTGGAATTTTTAGAAATCTTAGAAGATCATTCTGCAGCTATTTTTGAAAAACCGCAAATACAACAGCTAACAAATATTGTATCCCCAGCTGTCAGGGGTGTCTTTTTAAAATTTCTAGAAAAAGCAGAATCGGAGAAAATCCCGATCCAAGTAGTTATTCCTGTCGAAGTGAAAACAATCCCGATTGATCTGGTTGTTTTTATTCGCTGTTTATCTATTTTTATTTCTAACGCATTCGATCATCGTGTAGCCGATCAGAGTCCGATTACGATCAATCTGCTGGAAGAAAAAGAGGGATTACGTTTTAGTATAGCGAACAAGGCAAATCCGACGAATTTGACGCTATCGGAGATGGTCAAAATAGGAAAAACCTCTAAAAAAAATGGCGGGTTAGGTCTATACAGTGCGAAAAAAATGTTGGATGTTTACGAAAATGCAGAACTAAAAATCGAATTTTCAAAACAGAATCACTATTTTTTTGTAGAAATGTATCTGGCATCTAGAAAGAGCAAATCAGCCTACTGACTTACTGTCAAAGGATAAGATTGAGGAAAGTCTACACGGAGATAGAGACAACAACACAGCATATTCAAAAGAAACAGAAGCGTGATGACCGTTGTCACCCTTCTGTTTCTTTTGCTATGTAGTTAAACAAAGTAGTTGACACTTCCGCTACTTAGTATTAGTACGAAAGTATACTTCATGATACTAAGTAGATAAGAAGTGAAAAGCGGAACCCACGATCGTCAAAATGCTAACTGCTTTGCTTACACCAGATAAAGGGAAGAGCAATATCGCTTATTTTAGGCGTGGAGAAGCAAGAAAATCCCTACGATCACACAAAAAATGCTGACCCAGCAGTTAAGAGAGTTAGAACAAGATGGCATTGTCCATCGAAAAGTCTATAACCAAGTCCCGCCTAAAGTAGAGTACTCGCTCACCGAAGAAGGAAAATCATTAAGAGAGATTCTAGTAGCGATGTCTGTTTGGGGAGAAGAACGTATCGAAAAACAAAAAGCCTCAGGGGAAGAAGTCACATTACTGCATACACATGGTGGCTACCTAAATTACTGATTTCTATGACATTTATTTTAAATAAAAGAAAACAGGAGTTTTTTTAAAAGCATCATCTATTTTTTATGTAAAAAAATGGTATGATTAATCAAGTAAGAAATGATTGGAAGAAGGCAAGCAAATGAATAGCATGGAAAAAGTCAACCAGTTTAGAGATGAACGTAATTGGCGACAATTTCATAACGAAAAAGATTTGGCTATTTCTATTTCTTTGGAAGCATCTGAATTGTTAGAACTTTTTCAATGGAAAACGCCGGAAGAAGTAAAAGAAACACAATTAGAACGAATCAAAGAAGAACTGGCGGATGTATTGATCTATTCATACATGATGGCAGACAACCTTCAGCTGGATCTAGATGAGATCATTGAAGAAAAATTGATCAAAAATAATTTGAAATATCCTGTAGAAAAAAGCGCAGGTGTACGAAAAAAATACACAGAGTTTTAGAAATGTGTCATTCGGCTGTTGGAAAGAGCAAAAGAAAAACAGTAAAATGAGTCTGGAGGGAGAGAAAATGAAAAAAAAAGGAAAAGCAAAAAGATGGCTAGTCAATATCCTCTTGTTCCTCTTGTTATTAGTAGGACTAGCTTTGATTTTCAATGAACAGATCAAGGATTATCTTGTCAGAGAGACAGGAGATAAATATGCTATAGCGAATGTAACAAAAGAAGATCTGAAAAAGAATAACGATAAAGATGTCAGTTTTGACTTTGATGCGGTAGAACCAATGACGACAGAAGGGGTCATGAGGTCGCAGATGAGAGGAACAGATCTACCAGTGATTGCTAGTATCGCAGTCCCTTCAGTTTCAATCAATTTACCGATTTTCAAAGGCTTGGATAATACGTCACTACTTTACGGAGCAGGAACATTATCTCCAGATCAAGAAATGGGAAAAGGAAATTATGCCTTAGCAAGCCATCGTGCAACGAACCCTGAATTGTTGTTTACACCGCTGGAAAATTTAGAGATGGGTGCCAAGATCTATTTGACAGATTTAGAAAATGTGTATACATACAAAACATTTTTTAAAGAAAAAGTTGCTCCTACAGATACCCAATTACTGAATGAAGTCGAGGGAAAAGAAATTGTCACACTAATTACTTGTGGCGACATGGATGCCGTCACGCGACTAGTTGTACAAGGAGAACTGGAAAGTGTTACACCGATAAAAGATGCGACAGATGATATGAGATCTGCTTTCAATCTAGAGACAAAAACATTTTAGGATACTGGGACATAAGTCGTTACAGATTAAAAACAGCCAAAGGATATGAATCGATAAGGAAAAACCAATTTGCTGAAAAAAAGAGGAACGCAAAGAGGTGCATCTCTGATTTGGTTGTTTTCTAGATAGACTTGTGTTCCAGTTTTTTTATTTTTTATATGAAAAGGCTTGCATAAATAAAAATTCGATGGTATGATGATTTTGAATAAGAAATGGATTGTTACTGTACGGTAGGCAAAACCAGAATTCAGCTAAGAAACAGTAGGCGAATTCTAGGTTTTTTTATTTTTCTTGAGAGGGCGAAGCAAAATGAAAATTGATAAAATTTTGAATAACAACGTCGTCATTTCGAAAAATGGATTCGGGGAAGAAGTCGTTTGTATGGGAAGAGGACTAGCTTTTCAAAAAAAGATTGGGGACGAGATTTCGCCAGAAGCGGTCCAAAAAGAATTTGTTTTAAGAGATTCTTTTGCTAAAAACCAATTCCAGCAGCTGATGGCTGATATTCCGGCAGAGGAGATCGAATGGGTCAAACAAGTAGTCGAACTGGCTGAAGATAAACTAAAAGTTGAATTTTCGCCTAATATTTATCTGACATTGACCGATCATCTTCATTATGCGATCACACGAGCAAAAGAAAATATCCAACTGCCTAATCCATTATTATTTGAAACAAAAAAATTTTATCCGAAAGAATATCAAGCAGCGAAAGAGGCTCTTTTGTTCGTGAAACAAAAGACGGGTGTGGAACTTTCTGAGGATGAAGCCGGTTTTATTGCCTTTCATTTTGTGAATAGCCAACAAGGAAACGAAGACATGCAAGTGACGATGACCGCTACCACAATGGTAAGAGATATACTGAGTATCATCAGTAAATTCTTCGGCATCGTGTTCGATGAAGAATCTTTGAATTATCAGCGTATTATTACTCATCTGCAGTTTTTTGCCCAGCGTTATCTCAAAGGGGAAGGATCTGACGAACAAGATGAATTTCTCTACGCATTAGTTCAAGGAAAGTATCCAAAAGCGTTTCATTGTGTCGAACGGATCAATGAGTATCTTCGACAAACGCAAAAACAGGAAATGGGGATCGCAGAGCAGATTTATTTGACGATCCATATTCAAAGAGTAGTAAGTGAGAAAAAAAGCATCCAATCATAAGGATTGTTACTGTATGGCAGGCAAAACCTGGATTGAAAAAATAGGTTCACGAATGTTTGTGACTGTTTTTTTCAATCTGGGTTTTTATTTTTTAAATAAAAAAGAAAGAAGGAAAAAACAATGGATAATCAAGCAGTTGGTCGTCGTGTATGGGAAGCGGTAGGAGGACAAAAGAATGTCAAAAGTTTAGTACATTGTGCTACGCGGTTGCGATTCAGATTAAAAGATGAATCTTTAGCAGATACGCAAAAGTTAAAAGAAGACCCGGACGTGATCCAAGTCGTCCAAAGTGGCGGTCAGTATCAAGTAGTAATTGGCAGTAATGTAGCAGATGTTTATCAATCGATCGTGGATGAGGAAGGTCTTGCAGTTTCGGAGGATGGAAAAGAAGAGTCCAAAAATATTTTGAATCGTCTGATCGATATTATCTCTAGTATATTTACACCTTTTCTAGGGGCGATGGCAGCCGCCGGGGTATTGAAAGGATTCTTATCATTGGCAACGGTGATGGGCTGGCTGACAGCTGATAGCGGTACTTATCAAATATTGTTTGCTGCAGCAGATGGTGTCTTTACCTTCTTACCTGTCATGCTTTCTTTTACAGCAGCTAAAAAGTTCAAAGCCAACCAGTTTTTAGCAGTAGCAATTGCTATGGCACTTGTGTATCCAGCTATCACAGCAGTTGCTGGTGCGGGAGAAGCTATCAGTTTCTTTGGGATCCCAGTGATTCTTTCACCATCTGGTTATACTTCTTCTGTCATACCAATCATTCTAGCCGTATGGGTTCAAAGTAAATTAGAGCCATTCGTAAAAAAAGTGATTCCGCAATTTCTGCAAATGATTTTAGTTCCGCTTGTCGTTTTAGTAGTGATGGTTCCATTAACATTTCTTGCTTTAGGACCAATCGGGACGGTTGCCGGTAATGCTTTAGGCGGTCTCTTCAACTCGATTTATGGATTTAGTCCAATCGTAGCAGGTCTAATCATGGGAAGTTTATGGCAAGTATTCGTGATGTTCGGCATGCATTGGGGATTCGTACCGATCATGTTTTTGAATATCGAACAATATGGGTTTGATGTATTGATGCCAATGCTTCTTCCAGCCATCTTGGCACAAGGTGGGGCTGCTTTAGCTGTAGCATTGCGAACAAAAGATACGAAACTTCGAGCATTAGGGATTTCTTCTACAGTGACTTCGTTATTTGGAATCACTGAACCAACTGTGTATGGTGTGACATTACCTTTGAAGAAACCATTCATTGCCGCTTGTATTTCTGGAGGTATTGGTGGAGCTATTATCGGATTTTCCGGAGTAAAAGCTTTCTCCAGCAGTTTGGTCAGCTTATTGACGATTCCGACTTTCATTAGTACGGTGGATGGTGTAGAGTCAAATGTGACAGTAGCAGTAATAGCTACAGGAATTGCTTTTGTTCTTGCATTCGTAGGTACATTGATTTTAGGATTTGACGAACAAACACAAGACAATCAATTAGAAAACAAACATGCGAATGCAGGAGAACCGATTACTTCAGCACGGCATACCTTAAAAAGTCCTTTAACGGGTAAAGTACTGCCATTGAGTGAAGTACCAGACCAAGTTTTTTCTTCTGGCGTGATGGGAAAAGGTATCGCTATTGATCCAGAAGTAGGAGAACTAGTTGCACCTGCAGACGGAGAGATCACGACTATTTTTCCAACTGGACATGCTGTAGGAATCACAACGACTGACGGAGCGGAGATTTTGATTCATATCGGGATGGATACAGTAGAATTAAATGGGAATGGCTTTGAGATCTTAGTCAAACAAGGGGATCTCGTCAAAGCAGGAGATTTATTGATTCGTTTTGACATCGAAGCAATTAGAGCAGCTGGCTATAGCGTAATCACTCCAGTTGTCATTACGAATACTGATGCATTTGCCGATATACTTGAATTAGACCAAAAAGAGATTATTGCAAACGAAGATGTTCTGGCAATTGTAAAATAAGGAGGAAATCAGGATGCAATCACGTTTTTCAGAAAAATTTTTATGGGGTGGAGCAACTGCTGCCAATCAATTAGAAGGGGCTTATGATCGAGACGGAAAAGGGCTATCCGTTGCAGATGCTATGCCTGGAGGTAAGCAGCGCTTTGCGATTATCGGCAGTGAAGAATTTGACTGGACGATTGATCAAGAAAAATATATTTACCCGAATCATCGAGGAATCGATCATTACGATCGTTTCAAAGAAGATCTTGCCTTGTTTGCGGAAATGGGATTCAAATGTTATCGTTTTTCGATTGCCTGGACACGAATTTTTCCAAATGGAGACGAAGGTACTCCTAACGAAGCGGGATTAGAATTTTATGATCAGCTGATTGATGAGTGCTTAAAATATGATATTGAACCTGTGATCACGATTTCTCATTACGAAATGCCTCTTCATTCGGCAAAAGAATACGGTGGCTGGAAAAATCGAAAACTGATCGACTTCTATGAACGATTTGCTCAGACAGTATTAGAGAGATACAGCAGTAAAGTCAAATATTGGATGACTTTCAATGAAATCAATTCGGCCTTTCACTTTCCAGCTTTAAGTCAAGGATTAGTAAAAAGCAATGGAGCAGGAGAGTACCAAAATATTTTCCAAGCATGGCATAATCAATTCGTTGCAAGTAGCAAAGCCGTAAAAATCGGCCACGAATTGCGTTCGGATATCCAAATCGGCTGCATGATTATCTATGCAACAACTTACAGCATCGATGCCAATCCAGTCAATCAGGCAGCAACAATGATCCAAAACCAAGAATTCAATTTTTTCTGCACGGATGTCCAAGTACGTGGAGAATACCCTGCATACACAGCGCGTATCCATAAAAAATATGGAGTCGATCCGGAAAAATTAGAGCAAACGGAAAAAGACTTCCAGTTGCTAAAAGAATATCCAGTGGACTACATCGGATTTAGTTATTATATGTCTACGGCAATCAATGAGACTGATCCACAAGCAGCAACTTCAGAAGGGAACTTGCTGGGAGGAGTAAAAAATCCGTTTCTTGAGGCAAGTGAATGGGGCTGGCAGATCGATCCAGAAGGGCTGAGAATCGCATTGAATGAATTATACAATCGTTACCAGAAACCATTATTCATTGTTGAAAACGGTCTTGGAGCCATTGATCATATGGAAGAGGATGGCACGATTATTGATGATTATCGGATCGATTATTTACGTCGTCATATCGAAGCGATGGCTAATGCAGTAGCAGACGGTGTAGATTTGATGGGCTATACGCCTTGGGGATGTATGGATCTTGTCAGTGCATCAACAGGAGAAATGAGTAAACGTTACGGCTTTATCTATGTGGATCTAGACGATGAAGGAAATGGGACACTGAATCGATCAAAGAAAAAATCTTTTGATTGGTATAAAGAAGTAATTGCCTCAAATGGCGTAAACTTGTAATTAAAGCAGCTGAATGAAAAAGAACACACTTCTCACATGTGATTTGTGTTCTTTTTTTATTTTTTATGTGCTATTCTTTTAGTAATAGTAAAGCAAAGGGTGACGTTATGAAAAGGACACGTGTACTATACTTGGAAGTCGCAGATAAAATTAAAGAAGATATTTTCTCAGGAAAATATCCAGTCGGTTCGATGTTACCGACAGAAAGTGAATTAGAAGAACTGTTTCAAGTCAGCAAAATCACTGTCCGAAAGGCAATCGAACTGCTGGCATCAGATGAATATGTCGCAAAGAAAAGTGGTCGTGGGACGACGGTTCTAAGCAATCGTCCTTACAATCGATTATCCAAAGCGGCAAGCTTTACGCAAATCTTGGAGAACTCCCGATATGAAGTCCGGAAAGAAACGCTGGATTTGCAATTGGTCCATATAAAGAAGGAAGATCCTTTGTTTTCCTTTTTCGGTGAGCAAGCTGTTTGTTTTAAGCGCTTATATTATTTGAACAATCAGCCTTATATTTATTTTGTTCATTATCTTCCACAAGAAATGATGCAATTCAGCAGAGAAGAATTTGGCAAAGAATCTTTGTATCGTTTGCTGACGAAAAAAGGATATACTATTGACTCATTTTCTGATGATTTCTCGGCAGTATTTTTAACAGAAGAAGAACAAGGAATTCTGAAAACAGACGCACAGATCGGCATCAAACGGATACGGAAATCGTCTACGCAAATTGGGGAAATGATTGAATATTCGGAGGCGGTCTACCATACGGAGCTGCATCCTTACCATATTGATTATGAAACATAAATAAAAAAAGAGGTTGTGAAAAAGCTGCCCTGCATCAAGTAATAAGAACAGCCAAACAAAAATAGCTTCTCATATTTTTCGTTTGGTTAGGCTTATTACCGCAGATACACGGCTGTTTCTGGATTACCATTTATTCTGGATAAGGGGGTGTGGCACGATTTTCAGAAGGAATCTATGAACCAATCACTGTATTGATTTTAGCTTCGATGGTAACCCCATTCGGCTTGACGATCGCTTATTTCTTAGGGAAAATCATTCGTAAAAATATATTCAATCGTCAAGAAATCGATACATTGAAGACCGCTTTTCCTATGGGGATCTGTCAGATCACAGAGGGATGTTTCCCTATCGTATTGAACGACTTGGCACGCAATGTCATAGCAACGGGAGTCGGTGGGGCAGTAGGTGGCGGATTAAGCATGTTTTGGGGCGCAGATAGCCGTATTCCGGCATCGGGAATGTTTGCAGTCGCTACGATGACCAGACCATGGGCATTCATTGGTGCATTGTTAGCTGGTTCTTTTGTCACAGGAATAACCATTTTATTATTGAAAAAACCAGTAGATCCGAATGCAGAAATCATCCAAGAAGAAAAAGAGGAAGAAGACATATCTTGGGATGATTTGACAATTAGTTAGGAGAGGCAGAATGGATTACAAGAAAAAAGTACAATAGATGTACCTTGAGGCAGGAATGGTATGAAAGAATCAGAGTTAGAAAGAATCGAATATACAGATTTTGGTTTAGGAGCGATCGAAACTGTCCAGAGCATCGGCACCCTCCTTGAAATGACGATGAAGGAAAAATGAGAACCTTTCGTTGTCGAAAAGGTCTGGTATACCTTATGTCGAAGGAAAGGAAACAAAAAAACTTTCCTGTACTATTCCAAAAAGGAAAGAAAGTTATTATACAGTAAAAAAAGAAATTATTCTTCATGCTAGAGATCAGTACACGTTCGAGCCCAATATCAAACACTAGTTCCAGGCAGGCGCAACAGGTGCGGTTATCACTGAATTTTCTTCCAGCAGTGACGATTCAAGTGATATTTTTACAAATCCAGCTATTTATCGTTAACAAAAAGATTTTTAGGAGAAGCTGATGAACAAAAATGATCAAATTTTGATCGTTTAGTTCGTCGGCTTTTTTATTTAGAGAAACATCATTTATCAGTGAAACATAACACGAGAACAAAATGATTTTTTCGTTAATAAAAGAAACAAGTATTTGTTGTTTAAAATAATACACGTTATTGGCATATAGGACGAAATCCCAGTATCTTCTATAAGTAAGTCATTTCATATCGATGAAAACACGTTATTTATTTTTGTTTTATCTATAAAATAGCTGAAAAATTATTTTTTTCTAAATACTATATATAGTGGTGTCTATCCTATATACCACTAAAAAACTACAAAATCTAGTCTTTTATTTTAAAAAAACACGTGTAGAATGAAGATAGACTTTTGAGTTAGGGAGTGTTTTTTTATGAAATTTACTGTTTTTTGCGGTTCCCGTTTTGGTAATAAAGAAAGTTACAAATTTATTGCGCAAACGTTAGGAAAATACATGGCACAAGAAGAAATCGAACTGGTTTACGGTGGTTCATACTCCGGGATTATGGGAGTGATTAGTAAAACAGTACTGGAAAATAATGGAAAAGTCACAGGTATCTATCCGAATGGGCTTTTTGAAACTGAATTGCCTGGAAAAGATGTTACTACATTTATTCCTACAGAAACGATCGATGAAAGAAAGGTATTATTATTTGAAAAGGGAGATGCTGTCCTCGTTTTCCCTGGAGGTCTAGGTACATTGGAGGAATTCTCACAACTTCTTTCTTGGATAGCAATCGGTCTGACGCCTGACAAGCCAATCGGAATATTGAATATTGGCGGTTATTACAGCGGCTTGCAACAATTATTAGAAACTTTTGCAAAAGAGGATTTTATGGATAAAAAATGGTTGGATCAAGTAATCTTTTCCAACAATCCATTGGAACTGGTCAATGAATTACGAGCAGTATCTATTAAAAATCAGTTATTATTGAAGGAGGCAAAATAATGAGTCAAATATATTTAGCAGGACCATTTTTTTCAGAGGAGCAAATCGATCGAGTAAGTCGTATCGAAAAAGCGTTGGAGGAAAACAAAACAGTCACAAGTTTCTACTCTCCACGTCATCACCAAGAAAGCAATTATGAACTATTCAGCGCTGGATGGGCGCAGGAAGTATACGAAAAAGATATGGAAGAACTGACAAATGCAGAATTTGTTGTTGCTATCCTTGACTTTGAGCATCAAACAATCGATCCAGGAACGGCTTACGAATTAGGTGTGGCAACTATGTTGAAAAAACCGATGATCATTGTACAAGAAGAGACGGTACCTACGAACTTGATGATTACACAAAGTCTCCATACGTATTTAAAATCAGACCAAGCTGTACGTGAATATGATTTTGAAACATTGCCTGTTGAAACTTACGTAGGCGAGTACTTATAGAAGAGGAAGGGTTGTATGTCAGTGATTTTGATTTCAGGAACGATTGGTGCAGGTAAGAGCAGTTTGACGGATATGCTTGCAAAAGAGATTGATTCTAAACCATTTTATGAAAATGTCGAAGATAACGAAGTATTGCCGCTCTTTTATTCAAATCCTGAGCAGTACGCTTTTTTATTGCAAATCTTCTTTTTGAACAAGCGATTTTTAGCAATGAAAAATGCTTTAGTGAACGATGACAATGTGCTAGACCGATCCATCTATGAAGATAGCCTGTTGTTCCATCTAAACGCTGATTTAGGTCGGGTAACGGATATCGAAGTACAGCAGTACGATAGCTTATTAGATACGATGCTAAACGAGTTAGATGATGTTGCTCCAAAAAAACGGCCTGATTTGATGGTCCATATCAAAGTTTCTTTGGACACGATGCTAGAACGTATCAAAAAACGTGGGCGTGACTATGAACAGCTAGAAAGCGATGAGACGTTATATACCTATTATGAAACGTTGAACACCCGCTATAATCAATGGTATGAAGATTTTGATGTATGTCCTAAAATACAAGTGGATGGGGATAAATTCGATTTTGTAGAAAATCCAGAAGATGCAAAAAAGGTGATCCATCAGATCCAAGAAAAACTAGCTGAATTGGAAGGAAAGCCTGCTGGAAAATATTTTACGGATAACCAGCATGCAAAAGGTCAAGAATTAGGCTAAAAATAAAAAACCAAACGACGGGAAAGAAAAATTACTACGTGATGTAGAATAAGCCTTTCTATCGTTTGGTTATTTTATATTCAAATATTTGAAATAAATAAATCTTTACTCTTTGATTTGTAAACTGAAATGATCCACTGTTTGTTTTACTGATGAAGCTTGATCAAAGGAAGAAGCTGAGTTTGAAGTTCATAAAAATCAGCCATAGTGAGTTTTGCTTGGATTTGTTTATCTTCTTCTACTTTTTACATAATTTTGAACAGGATAAGATTCAAATGTTTTAAATGAATCTTTGACTAGTTTGTGACAGTTGTCGCATATGCTCAAGCTTCCTTGGTCATTAAATTCTGTATGGATATTTTTGTTGTTATTACATGTACAATAATCAGGACTATCGATCATCCATTTCGTCTCCTTTACAATCATCTTGCTTCTTTACTATAGCAGAAAAGAAGGGGAGAAACAAAAGAAGATCCAACAGACGGCACTATAGACTGTAGATGTTGCCATCCTCATCCTTCAAACGGTAATTACCGATTTTGGTAAATGTGATGGTTGCTTCTTTTTTATTTTCTTTTCCTGAAATAATATATTCGTCATCTTTGGTAGTAATCTTGATGTCTGTCAGCACTGTTTTTTCTTCAGATGATTCAGAAGAATCAGTTTCTTGTGTCTGATACGTGCGTGTCCATTCCATTTTTTTATCTGTAAATGTCAACTGTCCCGCGGATAAATCCATATCTTTACGTACTTTTAGCGTATATACACTGTTAGTGATATCTGCTTTTTCCGCTTTTAAGACAGAAGAATCGGTTGTTTCATCCGAGGATTGGTCAGAGCCGCCAAACAAATTACAGCCAGTCAATGTCAAAAGTCCCGCAGACAAAATAAATAGTACGATTAATTTCTTCAAAATACTTCCCCCATTTGATAGGATAAAGAAATTATACCATTGGAAAGTAAAACTTCAAACGGATGGAAGAGAAAAACGCACAAAACACCCACAAATAGAGTAAATTTTAGAATAAAATTTTAAAAAGGCAAAAAATTCGCCATTTTAGGAAAGCGTTTTAAAAAAGTGTTGCAATCTTTTAAAAAAATGCTATATTAAAAATGAACCGGTTCAAATACTTGTTTAAGTATAATTAATAGTGAGAGGAAGTTGCTCTACTGAAGACTTTAGTTATATGGATATTGATGACAAGCAACACTATGCAAAGAAAGCGGTCATCATAATCGAACAACAAGAAAGAGAAATCAAATGTAACTGGCAGGAGTGAGAATGTATGGCATCGATCCGTGACGTGGCTAAGATGGCTGGTGTTTCAGTGGGAACAGTTTCCCGTTACTTGAATGGTCAGCAACTGAAGGAAAAGAACATGAAAAAAATAGCAGAAGCGATTTCAGCGTTGGACTATAAAGAAAACATCATTGCTAAAGGGTTGAAGAATAATCGAAGCTTCTCTATTGGACTTTTGATAAACGGGATTTCCAGCCGTTTTGGGTCGGAAGTTGTCTCAGGGATCGAAAGAGTAGCTGAAGAAAATGGGTATAGCTTATTATTAAGCGGGTTTGCCGATCAGCCAGAAAAAATTGAACAAAAAATTGAATACCTGATGAAGCATGTGATCGATGGGCTGATTGTCTTCTTATCCGAAGAAGAGTGGTCTGGATTTGAAATGCTCACAAAAATGAGTATTCCAGTTATCGCATTGAATTGCCCAGAAGGACCAGCAGGTATTGATACAATATTAGTGAATGATCGAGAAAGTGTAGCAAAAGTGATCGCTCATCATGGTGAACAAGGACATAAAAAAATCGGATTTATTGCTGCCACTCAAACAGACTACGTAGCAAGAGAACGTTTAGCAGGAGCAAAAGAAGCGGTACAAAATGATCCATCGATCCAATTAGAGGTCTTTACAGGAGACTATTCTAGAAAAAGTGGCTATTATGGGGCAAAAGAATTATTAGAAAAAGGAGTAACAGCGATTTTTGTCAGCAATTATAATATGTCGATCGGTGCTATCGAATGTTTCAATCAAGAAGGTATCAGAATCGGGAAGGATATTGCGTTTAGTCATTATGATTATTTGGATAAAAACGATTTGAGCATCCTTCCGAAAATCACGATTACACCACCAACAGATAAAATCGGGGAACAAGCCGCAGAACAGCTGTTGAAACGAATCAAAAAAGAAGAGGAAGAAAATGAAAAAGTAATTGTGATGGAAAATATCATACATGGAATCAACTAAAACGAACTAAAAAAGAAAAAGAGGTGCTTTGATGAAAAAATATCAATTTCCAGCAAATTTTTGGTGGGGTTCTGCAGCAAGTGGCCCACAAACAGAAGGAAGGATTTCAGGTGATGGAAAAGGAGAGAACATTTTTGATTATTGGTACAAAAAAGAACCGCAAAAGTTCTTTGACCAAGTAGGACCTGAAAAAACTTCACAAGTTTATACGAAGTATCAAGAGGATGTACAGTTGATGAAACAGACTGGGCATAATTCATTTCGAACATCTATCCAATGGAGCCGCTTGATACCTGATGAATCTGGAACAATCAACGAAGAAGCCGTTCGTTTCCATCATCGTTATTTTGATGAGTTGATTGAAAACGGTATCGAACCCTTTGTGAATCTGTATCATTTCGATATGCCGATGTATCTGCAAGAAAAAGGCGGATGGTTGAACCGAGAAACGGTTGAAGCCTATGAAAAATATGCCAAAAGTTGTTTTGAATTGTTCGGTTCGAAAGTAAAAAAATGGTTTACTCATAATGAACCAATCGTTCCAGTCGAAGCAGGTTATTTATATCGATGGCATTATCCAGAAGAGTCAGATATGAAAAAAGCGATCCAAGTTGGCTATCATGAAGCGTTGGCCTCAGCGTTAGCCATCAAATCTTACCATGAAATGGAGCAAGGTGGTGTTATTGGTATCATCTTGAATCTGACACCAAGCTATCCAAGAGACGAATCAAACCCTGAAGATGTTAAAGCAGCGCAAATAGCAGATGCGTTCTTCAATCGTTCATTCCTTGATCCAGCTGTAAAAGGCGAGTTTCCAAGTGAATTGATTGAGATAGTAAAAGAACTTGATCTCATGCCTGTGATCCATCCAGAGGATTTGACGGTCATCAAAGAAAATACAGTAGATCTTTTAGGTATCAATTATTACCAGCCACGCCGGGTAAAAGCAAAAGAAACACCAATCGATACTAAAAACGGTCCAATGCCTGAGGATTATTTCGACAATTATGAAATGCCTGGTCGTAAAATGAATCCTTATCGCGGATGGGAGATCTATGAACAAGGAATCTATGATATTTTGATCAATGTACGAGATCATTATGGAAATATCGACTGCTTTATTTCTGAAAACGGTATGGGTGTAGAAAACGAAGCACGATTTATCAAAGAAGATGGCATGATCCACGATGATTATCGGATCGAATTTGTCCAATCTCATCTGAAATATGTCCATCAAGCAATTCAAGAAGGTGCCAATTGTTTAGGCTATCATATGTGGACATGTATGGATAACTGGTCATGGACCAATGCATATAAGAATCGATATGGCTTTATTTCAGTAGACTTAGCACAAGATGGAAAAAGAACAATCAAAAAATCGGGTCACTGGTTCAAAGACGTATCAGATAAAAACGGATTTGAGGCTTAAGAAAGAATAGTTGAGAGCAAATGCGTGAAATTCTCCATTCTTACCATTTTGTGAAAAAGAAGTTCAATTATTTACGATCTTTTTCAACTTTTTTGTCTTTCTATTTCATTTTTTGTATATAATAGAATAGTCAAAATTAAATAGGAGTGGAGGAAAGCATGAGGAAAAAAAGACCGTTTCTTCTCTTTTGGTTATTCGGTTTTTTCTTACTGCTTATTTTATCCGCAGCATTTTCAGGAAAAATGACAGCAGATCTTGCTCAGAAAGAAACAGAAAAAATCGTAGCAAGCAAAGAATCAGTAGATAATTTCAAAAAAGAATTCTCAACTTATTGGTGGGCGGAGTATAAAATAACTGCCAATTACGAAAAAGGCGAATTGGACATCTATTTGCCAAAAGGAAAAGAAGAAAATCAATTTATTAATATCGATGACGTACTTAGTGCGATTTCTCTCAGACAATATCAATTTAAAGACAAGCATTTGACCGTTTTGCTTTTGACTCATGATGGCGACAAAGTAGCCCGTTTGAAAAATGGAAAAGTGATCACCGCTTATTCTGAAAAAGTAGACAAAAAAGTGGTCGCCGATCGTTTAGCGGAATGGAAAAAGACAAATGAACAAGTCAAGAAAACAACTGTCTCTTCTCAAAAAAACGAGTCGACAGGAACAAGTCCTTCAGATTCTGGCAGTGGACAAACGATAACGGGAAGTGAAGAAAATCAAGCCTCAATTATTACGAATGAGTCATCACAAGGACAATATCAATCCTATGGACAATGAAAAACAGAGGTTGTGAAATCAGCGTTTTGACCTGAGTATTAGAGAAACAAACGGCAAAATAGTTCCTCATATTTTGCCGTTTTTTGAGCTAATACCGAAGGTCAGCTGATTGAACACCGTGTATCAAGAGGTCTTGAGCTTGCCGTTTAACTCTGAGCCACAAGGAACAATTTCAAAAAACAGCTTCTCATGTTTTATAAATATTGTGACTTGTGGCCGAGGAGTTGGCAGGAGAACACCGTTTAAAGAAGAAGTTGTGAAAAAGCTGTCCTGCATCAACTAAACAGGAGCTGCGACAAGACTTTTATCACCTTACTGTTTCAATCGCTTATATCACAGCGGTTTTATGCTGTGAAAAGTGCACGGAATAATCTTTAGAAAGAATAAAAAAATCTTAAGATAACAACTTTTTTAGGGAATTTTCATTTTTCAGGAGCAAAATAAGGAAAAATGTGAATAGAGAGAAGTGATATACGTGACACAACTTAAAAAATTGTGCCAAAATCGTTTAGCAATCGTTTTGACAGCTGTTTTCTTTTTCTGGATGAAGACGATTATTGCTTACTATGCAGATTTTTCGTTAGGTGTGGAAGGTACGATCCAGTACTTTATCTTGTGGATCAACCCGATTGCAACTACCTTATTGTTTTTTGGCCTTTCTTTGTATATTAAAAAGCCAAAGCCAGCATTAGCCATTCTTTTGATCATTGATATTTTAAACACGCTTTTGTTGTACTTGAACATTATTTTTTATCGGGAATTCACAGATTTCATTACAGTCAAATCTGTATTGGGATTTTCGAAAGTGTCGCAAGGGTTATCAGGAAGCTCCTTTTCTTTGATGAAACCCCATGATGTCCTCTACTGGCTGGATATTGCTACGTTCATTGGGATACTGGTTTGGTTGACGATCAAGAAAATACCTATCAAAAGTCAACCTGTCAGCAAACCGATGGCTATCGCTGTGACCTGTCTTTCAGGGCTTATTTTTTCAGGAAATCTAGCGCTGAGCGAAGCCAACCGTCCACAATTGCTGCAGCGAACATTTGACCGTTCATATATTGTCAAATATCTAGGAATCGATGCGTATACTATTTATGATGGAATCAAAACAGGAATGACTAGCAGTGTTCGCGCGCATGCAAGCAGTAATGGGATTGATGAAGTTTTAGATTATACAAAGAAACATTATGCAGAGCCAAATCCCGAAACATTTGGGATCGCTAAAGGGAAAAATGTGATCGTTCTCCATTTAGAAAGTTTCCAGCAGTTTTTGATTAATATGAAGGTAGACGGACAAGAAGTCACACCGTTTTTAAATAGTATTTTCCAGAATCAAGCAACGATCAGCTTTGATAATTTTTTTCATGAAGTAGGACAGGGAAAGACAAGTGATGCTGAAAATATGTTGGAAACTGGCACATTTGGTTTACCTCAAGGCTCATTATTCACAGAACTTGGGTCAGATAATGTCTTTCAAGCCGCACCAGCGATCCTTGGACAAAAGCAAGGCTATACA
This sequence comes from Enterococcus sp. SB12, assembly GCF_030910025.2. Taxonomy (NCBI): domain Bacteria; kingdom Bacillati; phylum Bacillota; class Bacilli; order Lactobacillales; family Enterococcaceae; genus Enterococcus; species Enterococcus sp. SB12. The sequence goes on from NZ_CP175675.1 coordinate 603,823, forward strand.
AGCGCTGTTTTCCATGGGAATGTAGCTAGTTTTTGGAATAGAGATCATGTATATAAAAACTTAGGTTATGACAATTTCTTTGATCGATCTTATTTTGATGAATCAGATGAAACGCTAGGTTATGGAATATTAGATAAAGATTTATTCAGTGAATCTGCCCAATATCTTGAACATCTACAACAGCCGTTCTACACGAAATTCCTTTCCGTAACCAATCACACGCCTTATTATACGGATGATAAGAATTTCGATTTTCCATCTTTGAACACTGGAAATAGCACAGTAGATAACTATGTTCGAACGGCACATTATTTGGATCAGTCATTGGAACAATTTTTTACGTACCTGAAAAAATCCGCTATTTACCAAAATTCGATCTTTGTGATTTATGGGGATCATTTTGGCATCTCAAATACAGATAATAAAGACTTAGCAAGTGCTCTTGGAAAAGACCCAGATACATGGAATGAATTTGACAACGCACAAATGCAGCGTGTGCCATTAATGATTCATATACCTGGTTATACTAAAGGGTCAGTCAATCACGAATACGGTGGAGAAATCGATGTTTTGCCGACATTACTTCATCTCTTGGGAATCGATGATAAAGACTATCTCCATTTTGGTACGGATTTATTATCTCCTCAGCATGATCAAGTAGTGGCTTTTCGAAATGGGAACTTCGTGACACCCAAATACACCATCTTAGGAGGAAAAGCTTACAATAACCAAACAGGAGAAATCATCGATACGAAAGCAGCAGGAATCGACGAGGAAATTTCCAAAGATCAGGAAAAAGTCAAGTCTGCTTTAAGTCTTTCAGATAAGCTGAATCAAGAAAATCTCTTGCGTTTTTATGTGCCAAACGGATTTGAAACGATCGATCCGAAAAAATATGACTATAAAAATGAAGCAGAACGTAACATAGCCATCGAAAAGCAAAAAGGCGAACATTCGACAAGTGTCTTTTCAAAAAATGGCAATAAAACAACAACCAACTTATATCCAGTAACAAGAACAGACGTTGAACAGCAAAAAGATAATCAATAAACAATCAAACCAACCTTCAGTAGTTAGACAACATTCTAATGCTTGAAGGTTGGTATTTTTTATGAAAAAAACATTTTTTTATTTTTTTCGTGTATTTTTCCTTTTTAACGTATCTATTTATTGAATGTGGAAAAATTTAAATTAAAAAGGAGAACTATTATGTATGATGGTGAATTGATCAAGAAACTTCGAGTCAACAAGAAGTTGACACAGTCCCAATTAGCGGAAGGAATCTGTTCTAAGACTTCTCTAGTCGGGATTGAGACAAATTCAGTGAAAAAAATGTCATTTGTAACATTGAGATCATTTTTAGAGCGAATGAACATGACACTTGCAGAATATGAATGGATGCGAAACCAGCTGGATGAACCAATAAAGTTAAAGAAAAAAAGACGAATGCTAGATCGGGTACAAGAAGACAGCTTTGATCCTTATAAAGAGATCAGCAATAACCGTAGGCATTTTAAGAAAACAGAAGATCTGTATTATTTGGTTTTGAGTCTTCACATGGTCGAAAAAACAGAAGTATCTGAGACAGAATTTGAATTTTTACGTTATGAATGCCGAATCATTGAAGAATACTTGATGCAGATACCAGACTATGGTCAATTTGAACTATCTATTCTAGCTGATTTTCCTTGGATATTCAGTGATCGGTTCATTGAGAACAATTATTTGAAAATCAAAAAAAGAATGCGACGATTAGCACAGTTGAACAATCATGAGCAGTATCTCTTTACTTTTTTAATGAACCTGACTTCGTTTTATATAGAAAATGGTCGGTTGAAAAAGGCACGTAGTGTGAATGAAGATATGAAACGGAGCTTAGCACATAAAGAAAGAAGTACAGTGATCTATGAAACATTGATGGCAGATTATTATCAAAGATTGATTTCTGCTGCTTTAGGGGAAAAAAAGACGAAAGACTACCAAGAATTCTTCACAGTGCTCGAATATATGTTAGGAAAGAATCAACGGAGGTCCTTAGAGAAAAAACTGCTGGCCATTGCTGAACCCAGCAACTAGACCAGCAGTTTAGAATTTGTATCACTTCGCCGCTTTTTCAGACGGTTTGTTTATATCGAATGGCGGGAAAAAGCGGGCGATCTCTTTTACCGCAGCATCACGGGAATCAGAAGCGTGAATGATGTTTTCAGTCCCCGGCAGCGCGTAGTCTCCTCGGATCGTACCTGGAACAGCATCGGCAGCTTTTGTTGCCCCAACCATCTTACGGACGATATCGATCACTTCCTCGCCGACCAGCACAAGATAAACGACAGGACCGGAAGTCATGTAATCGATCAGTTCATCAAAAAAACTGCGCTCAGTCAAGTGCTGATAATGTTCTTTTGCTAATTCAGGAGTCATAGTTTCAAACTTCATTTCAGCAATGGCCAGTCCCTTTGCTTCAAAACGTTGAATGATGCTTCCGACTAAATGGCGTCTCACGCCGTCTGGCTTGATAATAACAAGTGTTCTTTCCATAACAGCACCTCGTTTCCTACTATATTTCTATTATAGCGGGAGGTGGAAAATGAGACAAATAAAACCGCGTGAGACAGGAATATAACGTGTGTATTTTAAAAAAAGTATGAAAAACATGGAAAATTGATTTGACATCCTCTTTTTTAGTTGTTATATTAACGAAGGAAAACCGAATAAGATTTGTTAGGTGAGGCTCCTATACAAACATAGGCTACTGCCCAAAAACGTCGAGAGACGCCAATGGGTAGAACAGGAATTGTCGAGATAAGGCTTTTCATAAGGTAGCTAAAAGCAGGTATCTGCTTTTTACGTTGTACAGTGTCAAAACTCAACGATGAGATCTGAGAAGCTTTTTTTAATATGCTTTTTCAAACCTTTCGCTGAGTATTTGGCGAGAGGTTTTTTTGTTGCCGCAAATCCCCATCGGTGAAAAATAAAAAGGAGGTGGTCTAATTGGGAAAATAACTATTCGAAAAATGATTGGAAGTCATGAATTAAAATTACTTAGTAAAGGAGATGAGAACAAATGGATGACAGTCATTCGAAAAACAAGGATCTAGAGGAAAGGCCAAGGCTATTATCTATCTGTTCTCAGCCCCTTTCAGTTTTTTCTCTATCGATCCGATGAATAGCTAAAGACCAAAAGCAGCGAGAACAGCTGTCTTTTGGACACAAAGGAGAGATTGAGATGGAAAAAAAGAAAGATACACAAAAAATCTATGCAGCTTTTGCTGGAAAAACGAAACAAGAATTATTTGACCTATTCCACGCATCAGCAAATGGATTGACAGAAGAACAAATCGAACGTTCAAGAGAAAATTACGGTGAAAATGCGATTTCATATGGCAAAAAAACACCATTCATCGTAGAAATATTGAAAGCATACATCACGCCATTTACATTAGTGTTGATCGCATTAGGAATTATTTCATTCATCACGGAATATGTATTAGCAGCTCCTGGAGATAAAGATCTTTTCGGTGTAGCCATTATCTTCACTATGGTAATCGTCAGCGGGACAATGACGTTGATTCAGTCCGTACGTTCCAATCAAGCGGCTGAAAAACTGAAATCACTTGTGAAAGTAACGGCAGCTGTAAAACGTAATGGAAAGTACACAGAGATTCCTATGGAAGAAATCGTCTGTGGAGATCTTGTTCGGCTTTCAGCAGGGGATATGATACCAGCGGATATGCGTTTATTGTCCGCAAAGGATTTATTCATTTCCCAAGCAGCATTGACAGGGGAAAGCTATCCAGTAGAAAAGCATGCGAAAGTATGTGAAGACGATCAGCAAAGCGAAACAAGTTACGAAAATCTTGTCTTTATGGGAAGTAATGTCATAAGTGGAAGTGCGGAAGGAATCATTGTTTCTGTTGGAAATGAAACACTATTTGGTCATGTAGCAGAAACGCTATCTGAAAAACCAATTCAATCAAGCTTTGAATTAGGCATCCATAAAACATCCATGCTACTGATCAAATTTATGTCATTGATGGCTCCAGCAGTTATCGTCATCAATGGGCTTACAAAAGGGGATTGGCTAGAAGCTTTTCTTTTTGGACTATCTGTAGCAGTTGGTCTAACACCTGAAATGCTTCCAATGATCGTTACGACGAATTTGGTCAAAGGAGCAAGTGTGATGGCCAAAAAAGGAACAGTGATCAAAAATTTGAATGCCATCCAAAACTTTGGTGCAATCGATGTGTTATGCACGGATAAAACGGGGACATTGACACAAGATAAAATCATTCTTGAATATCATATGGATTGTGAAGGAAATGAAGATGATCGTGTTTTGCGCCATGCGTATCTAAATAGCTACTATCAAACAGGGCTGAAAAATTTGTTAGATGTGGCTATCATTGATGAAGCAACAGAAACTTTAGATACAGATAAGATCAATTATCAAAAAGTGGATGAAATTCCTTTTGATTTTGAACGTCGTCGTATGAGTGTTGTGGTTGCTGATCCAGCTGGTAAAACACAAATGATCACAAAAGGCGCGATTGAAGAAATGCTGAACATTTCTAAATTTATTGATCTTGGCGGTACTGTTACACCATTAACAAAAGAACGAAAAGAAGCCGTACTTGCAAAAGTACAGTCACTTAATGAAGATGGCTTACGAGTGATTGGTGTCGCACAAAAGACCAATCCAAGCGTCGTTGGAGAATTTTCAGTCAAAGATGAGTCAGACATGGTTTTGATTGGTTATCTTACTTTCCTTGATCCACCAAAAGAAACAACGAAACAAGCGTTGAAAGCTCTGAAAGAACATGGTGTAGCTGTAAAAGTTCTGACTGGGGACAACGAATTAGTTACACGTTCAGTGTGCCGTCAAGTAGGTCTAGAGATCAATGAATTGGTTACCGGTGAGAAAATCTCGGAAATGAGTGATCATGAATTAGCACAAGTAGCTGAAGACCATGAAGTATTCGTAAAATTGAATCCTCAGCAAAAAGCACGTTTGACGACAGCTTTACGTAAAAATGGTCATACTGTCGGATTTTTAGGAGATGGTATCAATGACGCTCCTGCAATGAAAGTGGCTGATATCGGTATTTCTGTAGATACAGCTGTGGATATTGCGAAAGAATCTGCAGACGTGATCCTTTTAGAAAAAGATTTGACGATTTTGGAAAGAGGCCTTCTTTCTGGACGAGAAACTTTTGGGAATATCATGAAATATATCAAGGCTACAGCAAGTTCTAATTTTGGCAATATGTTTTCCGTGCTGATTGCAAGTATGTTCCTGCCATTTTTACCAATGCTGCCTTTACAACTTCTGTTTTTGAATCTAATCTATGATGTTTCCTGCATTTCCTTGCCATGGGATCGGATGGATAAAGAATATTTGGACGAGCCAAAAAAATGGAATGCATCTAGTATTGGGAAATTCATGGTTTACTTTGGCCCAACAAGTTCGATATTTGATATTACTACTTACTTGTTGATGTATTTTGTTATTTGTCCTGCTGTAGTTGGCGGAAGTTTCCATACATTGGATAGTTCACAGCAAGTGATTTTCATCGCATTATTCCATGCAGGATGGTTTGTCGAATCACTATGGACACAAACCTTAGTGCTCCATGCACTGCGTACACCGAAAGTACCATTTATCCAAAGCAACGCAACATTTGCCATGTTTGTTATCACTACATTAGGAATTATTGTCGGTTCTGTCCTTCCTTTTACAAGTTTTGGTGCTGAATTAGGCTTGATGCCACTTCCTGGCAATTACTGGTTATGGTTATTTGCTACAGTCATCGCTTATCTGGCGCTTGTGACAGCTGTGAAGAAAATCTATATCCATCGATTCCAAGAACTCTTATAAACGAGAAGGCTGGTTCTTTGCTTCTGTTATTTTTGGACCAGTCGTGCTAAACTATGTGTATTGTTTTGGAAAGGATTAATGTATAGATGAAAGGTGCAATATTTGATTTAGATGGTTTGTTAGTTGACACAGAAAAAACGTATCGTGATGGCTGGCTTTGGGGATTTCAGCAATTTGATATCCATATCCCAAAAGAAATCGTTGACGCTTGGGGCGGAAAAAACTGGAAACAAAGTTTTGATATTTTAGTGAAAGCAGCAGGTAGCCCTGAAAAAGTACAGGAAGTCCGAGCGAAGCGTGAAGAATATTTTTATCAACAGCTGACAAGCGGAGCCATCCACTTAAAACCATATGCAAAAGAAATATTGGCAGACTTAAAAGAACGTCATATGAAACTAGGCATTGCTACGACCACTGTTACGAAAAGAGCAACAGATATCTTGGATCACTTTAAATTAGCTGATTACTTTGACACGTTTACATTCGGAGACGAAGTGTCGGAGAACAAGCCTTCACCGATTCCTTATCTGACAGCTTTGGAACGAACAGGATTAGAAGCTAGTTCAGCCTTTGCAGTGGAAGATTCTTTAGTAGGAGCAACAGCTGCTTCACGAGCAGGATTAGGCGTTGTTTTGATACCTGATTCCAGTTTTGTCCGAAATTATACCGTCGAAGAAAAGGAAAAATTGAAACTTCTTGCTGAAGGAAAAGATCTTCGAACTGTTATTGAAATGTTAGATAAAAAAACAGAAAAATAAATATAGAAAAAATAATTTGAATTTCGTGCTTGACTTTTTAGTTTTCCTCATGTAGATTAATCCCAACAACAAAATATCGATTTCGTTGAAAAGGAAAGTAAGTTTGGAAACTTTGCAGAGAGGCTCTGGCTGGTGAGAAGAGTCAAGTAAGAAAAGCTGAAAATGGCCTTGGAGAATAATTTGTCGATAAGTAGGCAAATTCGGAACTGTTCGACCGTTAAAACGAACGCCAATCTCTCTTTTTGAGATGTTGGGCTTGAGGGAAGGAAACTTCCGAAAAAAGGTGGTACCGCGATACGTCGTCCTTTTACTGACATAGTTTATGTTAGTAAAAGGATTTTTTTTTGAATATTATTTGCATTGAAATGGTAAGTACGATAGAAGAACCTTTGACAGAGAGCTTCGGTAGCTGAGAAGAAGCAAGGAACGACTATTGGAAAATGGCCATCGAGCAATTCATCCCGAGCATAGATGTAAGGCGATGACGGCTGCGACCGATATCTTGCTAGAGTATGATCGTACTTGAAGAGGAGTTGTGTGTGAACACAGCTTGAACATGAGGTGGTAACACGCAAAAAAGCGTCCTCAAGAAAATGACATTTTCATTTTCTTGAGGACGCTTTTTTTAGATAAGGAGGAATTTTAATGATTGAATTGCGAGATGTTTCTGTATGTTTCAAACAAAAAGAAAAAGAGATACAGGCAGTAGATTCTGTAGATTTAACGATTGAAAAAGGCGATGTTTATGGAATCGTCGGTTACTCAGGTGCAGGGAAAAGTACGTTAGTTCGTGTGATGAATTTGCTGCAGAAACCAACAGCAGGAGAAGTCATTGTCAATCAGACGAATTTGAGTCAGCTCTCTCCCAAAGAATTGCGAAAAGAAAGAAAGGCCATCGGTATGATCTTTCAGCATTTCAATCTAATGGAAAGCCGAACTATTTTTGACAACGTTGATTTTTCTTTAAAGTATTCTGGAAAATCGAAACAGGAACGTCGTCAAAAAGTGAATGAACTACTGGAACTTGTCGGTTTGGAAGAAAAAGCATCTGCTTATCCTAAACAACTGTCGGGGGGACAAAAACAACGAGTAGCAATCGCACGAGCTTTGGCGAATGAACCTAAGGTATTATTATGTGATGAAGCAACCAGTGCACTTGATCCGAAAACGACCCTTCAGATCCTTGCATTGTTAAAAAAATTGAATCGCCAGTTAGGTTTAACAATCGTCCTGATCACTCATGAGATGCAAGTTGTCAAAGAAATCTGCAACAAGGTAGCGGTTATGGAAGATGGAAGAATCATTGAAAAAGGTAGTAGCATCCAGATCTTCAGCAATCCTGAAGAAGAATTGACCAAAGATTTTATTCGAACAGCTACTCATCTTGACCAAGCATTAGAAACGATCATTGCCCATTCTGCTTTTGCCGATCAGATCGCCAATAAATGGCTGGTGGAATTAAGTTATATTGGAAATCAGACGAACGAACCTCTAATCGCTCATCTGTACAGCAAATATCAAGTAACAGCGAATATTTTATATGGCAATGTAGAGTTATTACAAGAAACGCCGTTAGGGAGTTTGATCGTTACTTTAGCTGGAGAAACCAAACAGCGGCAAAAAGCATTGGATTATTTGATCAAATCTGGTGTAAAAATAAATATTTTACAAAAAAACGAATTAGATAGTCGTATCAAAGTGATCGAAGGAGGAAGATAAAATGACTGATTTCTTTAAAACATATTTGCCCAATGTTTATTTGATTCCGGATGAATTTGTCGAAGCGACGAAGCAAACACTATATATGTCTTTTTGGACAGCATTCATTGGCGGGATGATCGGAATCATCTTAGGTGTGACGTTAGTAGTGACACGCCCTAATGGATTACTAGCTAACCGTCTGCTATTTGAAATACTTGATAAGCTGATCAATATCATTCGTTCCATCCCTTTCATTATCTTGCTTTCTCTTTTAGCATTGACTACTCGTTTCTTAGTTGGAACGACGATTGGTGCGAAAGCAGCCTTAGTGCCATTGATTTTTGGAGTTGTTCCGTTTTTTGCTCGTCAAATCGAGAACGCACTGCTAGAAGTTGATCCTGGGGTGATCGAAGCGGCAGAAGCGATGGGAACCAGTCCAATCGGTATTATTTTACGTGTGTATTTGTTAGAAGGTTTGCCTGGTATCATTCGGGTCTCGGCGTTGACTATCATCAACGTGATCGGACTGACTACCATGGCTGGAGCAGTAGGTGCAGGCGGATTAGGGAATCTTGCTATATCGAGAGGGTATAATCGATTCCAAACAGATGTAACGATTGTGGCTACATTATTGATTCTAATCTTAGTTTTTTTAAGTCAATTTATCAGTAATCAACTGATTAAAAAAATTACACATTGAAAGTGGAGGAGAAAAAATGAAAAAAATTATTCGTTTTGTAGTCATTACATTTGTAGCAATTATTTGGTTGGCAGGGTGTAGCCAAGGAAAAGCAGATACAACTGACAAAAAAGAAACTACCGTAAAACTAGGAATTATTGGAGAAGATACAGATGTATGGGACAACGTGAAAGACCGTTTGAAAAAGGAGAACATTAATTTGGAATACGTGAAATTTACAGATTACAATCAACCAAATACGGCTTTAGCAGATGGATCGATTGATTTGAATTCTTTCCAACATCAATTCTTTTTAGACAATTACAATAAAGAACACGGAACTGATTTAGTATCGATCGGAAATACTGTCAATGCACCGCTGGGAATTTATTCTAACACTTTGAAGGATGTAGCTGATATCAAAGACGGAGCAAAAGTAGCAATCCCTAATGATGTTACAAATGGCGGCAGAGCTCTTCTGTTATTGCAAACTGCTGGATTGATCAAAGTGGATAAGGCAAAAGGACAAGCGCCCACTGTTTCTGATATTACCGAGAATAGAAAAAATCTAGACATTTCTGAATTAGATGCTTCCCAAACAGCACGTGCTTTGTCAGATGTAGACATTTCAGTGATCAATAGCGGTGTAGCTGTAGATGCTGGATTTAATCCTGCTTCTGATGCCATCTTCTTAGAACCAGTGGATGACCATGCACGTCCTTATGTGAATATCATCGTTGCAAGAAAAGAAGATGAAAAAAATAAAACGTATCAAAAAATAGTAGACGCTTATCAAACAGAAGACACAGTCAAAGTAATCGAGAAAACATCAAAAGGATCAAGCGTGCCTGCATGGGAAACATTCGGGAGAAAATAAGAAAAATGACTAGCATAGGAGGAATTTTTTATGACAACAACAATCTCAACAAACCAATTGAAGGATCTAATCCAATATCGTTTACCAGAATATCAAGCACTTGCTCTAGATATCCACGAACATCCTGAAGTAAGTAACTATGAGTTTTATTCCTCAGCAGCGTTGATTAAACAATTAGAAAAAGAAGGGTTTTGGGTAGAAAAAGAAGTAGCTGGACACCGAACAGCCTTTGATGCACGTTATATTTCCAATAAACCCGGACCCACAATTGCCTTTTTGGCAGAATTCGATGCTTTACCAGGTATTGGTCATGCATGCGGGCATAATTTGTTTGGTACTTACTCCGTATTAGCCGCCAGCATAGTGGAGCAATTTATTGATGAAACTGGTGGAGAAATCCGTGTATATGGCACCCCAGGGGAAGAAGGGGGCGAGAACGGATCAGCTAAAGGCAGCTTTGTTCGAGAAGGTTTTTTTGAGGATGTCGATGTAGCGTTATGCGTCCATCCAGCTTTTCGTTATGGGAAAACGACAGAATCTTTAGCGAATGATCCAGTCGACATCAAATTTTACGGTGTCGCTTCCCATGCAGCAGCAGCACCTGAAAAAGGAGTAAATGCTTTGGAAGCATTGATCCAAGTGTTTAATGGAATCAACGCTCTACGCTTGCAATTGCCAAAAGATGTCAATATCCATGGGATCATTACAGACGGAGGAGTAGCTGCCAACGTCATTCCAGATTACGCTGCTGGACGTTTCTATTTACGTGCAGGAAATCGGCAAACATTAGATAAAGTATATGAAAAAGTGGAAAATATCGTACGAGGTGCTGCGATAAGTACGGGCACGACTTTTGAGTTTGGATTGTTCCAAAATGCAGTTGATGATGTCATCGTTACTCCTTCTTTTGATGACTTATTCTTCCAGCATGCAAAAGAAGCAGGTGTTCCAGATGAAGAAATAGAAACGGAACAAAGAACAAGTCTCGGTTCTTCTGATGTAGGAAATGTCAGCCAAGTCATACCAACAATCCAGCCTACGGTAGCAATCTCTGAGACATATATTGCCGGACACACAGAAGAATTCAAAGCTGCTGCTAAAAGTGACAAAGGCCTTGCTTCTATTGCGATTGCAGCAGAACTACTCGCCAATACAGCTCTTGATCTGTTGAAAGAGCCAAAGCTATTAGAAAGAATCAAGCAAGAACATCAAGAAATAGTAGCAAGAAAAAAACAAGAGGGCGCTACTTTCTAGTAAAAAATAAACTTGTGTGTGAAAGTTATAAAAATAATTTTCAGAAAAATGAAAAAATATTTTCTTTTTCATTGACAAATGATCTTATGGAAGGTAAACTTCATACAAGTCAACTTTTCACGCAGTAGCGGTTAGGTGTTTTGTTCAGAAAGTCGGTGGTCGCTGTGAACCGATCAAGCCTAATTGACGAATTACATGGAAAGTCCATACATTTGAATAAAAGTTTGAAAGTGAAAAACAGATCTGTTTTTAATTAAGGTGGTACCGCGGAGTCATTCGTCCTTAGTTTAAAACAGGTCTTTTTATTTTTATAAAGGAGGAATAGCGGATGAATTGCGGCGGAGTAATCCGATATCTTAACTTTTTTAGAACATAAGAACAACTAAAAAAGGAGAGATTATCATGGGAAAAAAAGGAACACCAAGTTTTTTAGAAGCAACACTTGTATTAATGGTTATTGTTTTAGGCATTGCGATTGGCGTTGTCGGATTAAAGGTCTCACCTAATATCACGATCTTAGCAGCGATCGGAATGGTCATGTTGTATGCAGTGATAAAAAGATACCCGACAGATTGGCTGCACGAAGGAATCATCAATGGCATCAAACCAGGAATCATCCCAATCTTTATTTTTATTTTAGTAGGTTCATTGATTGCTGTATGGATACAAGCAGGGATCATTCCAACTCTAATGGTCATTGGGTTCAAATTGATCAGTGTCCAGTGGTTTGTCCCTTCTGTATTTGTTGTGTGTGCAATCGTAGGTAGCGCTGTAGGGAGTGCCTTTACTGTTATGTCAACGATTGGGATTGCATTTTTCGGTATTGGGACAACACTAGGCCTAAATCCAGCGCTGGTTGTTGGAGCTATTGTTTCAGGTGCCGTTTTTGGAGATAAGATGTCTCCATTATCCGAATCAACAAATCTAGCAGCAGCTATTGTTGATGCCGATTTGTTCAAACACATCAAGCATATGATGTGGTCAACTGTTCCGGCATTTGTTGTTTCTTTCTTTTTATTCATGATTTTAGGACACACAAGTAAAGCCGCAAGTCTTTCATCTATTCGTGAAGTGACTGATGTTCTAGAAGCAAACTTTACTATTTCAATCTGGTCACTGATTCCTTTATTTTTAATGTTACTGTGTGCATGGAAAAAGGTGCCGGCAATTTTGACGATTTTGTTGAATATCGCTGTAGCAGTAGGAATGATTTTTATTCAAAACCCACAAACTTCCTTAACGAAGTTGGCTGGGGTCATCGAATCAGGGTTTGTTTCAAATACTGGAAACCAACAAATCGATTCACTGCTTAGTCGCGGAGGAATCGAAAGTATGATGCCTACTGTGTCATTGATTATTCTAACTTTGTCATTAGGTGGATTGTTGATCGAATTTGGCTTGATCTCAACCGTGATGGAACGAGTATCAAGAAAGATGACGAACACACCAAAATTGATTTTTACAACATTGATGACAAGTATCGGAGTAAATATTTTTATTGGTGAACAATTCCTATCTGTTATTCTGCCTGGTAATGCATTTAAAGAAACTTATGAAAAAGCAGGATTTGATCCAACTGTATTAGGTAGAACGCTAGAAGATGGTGGAACAGTAATCAACTACTTAGTGCCTTGGGGAATTGCCGGAAGTTTCGTAGCAAGTACATTTGGTATTCCTACACTCACTTACTTGCCATTCGTATTTTTCAGTTTGCTTTCTCCTGTGTTTTCGATGGTCAGTGCCTTCACAGGTTGGGGAATCTCAAAAAAATTTGTGAAACCGCAAGAAGCAGTAAGCAAGACAGCGCAATTAGAACAATAAAAACATAAAAAGGGATTGTGACAAGACTTTTTTTGTCACAATCCCTTTTACGAATAAACGGTGTTCAAAAGCTTGCATCTGCGGTAATAAGCCTAACCAAACGAAAAATAGGAGAAGCTATTTTTGTTTGGCTGTTCTTATTACTTGATGCAGGGCAGCTTTTTCACAACCCCTTATTCACGGTGTTCCAGAAGTAGCTTCTTCTTATTTCTTGAAGCTGATCACTTCTGGAACATCCTCTTTTTTTATTTGGACGGATAATGGTCATTCCATTTCTTTGATCATTTTTTTCATTTTGTCGATCTCTTCTTCTTGTGCCTGGATGATTTCTTCCGCTAATTTTTTTACTTCAGGATCTTTTAAATCAGCTCGTTTACTTGTCAGGATAGCGATAGAATGATGAGGAATCATGGCCTTCATCCAAGCTGTGTCGTTGACAGTAGTTTGGCTTCGTACCATAAACAAGGAACCGGCAAAAACAAGAAGACTAGCGGCTAAGATCATAACATTTATCTTTTTGTTTTCATACATTTTCCACATGAACAACAGCATGATGACTGCCATGACTGCACCCATCATCAACGCCATGAATACTCGTGTACGACTGAAGAAGATATGATCGAGCGCATAGACATTCAAGTACATCATACCAAACATAACTACCGTTGAAACACCGATCATCAACAAAAACTTCCAATACTTTTTCATTTAAAACAAACTCCTTTTTTTCATTCCTTTCTTCTATCATGTCATGAGCATGGAGAACAATCAATTATTTTGCACAGAGGGTTTTTGAACACCGTTTACCAAGAGGTCATGAGACTGTTTATTCGGAAAAAGGAGTTGCAACAAGACTTTTGTCACAACTCCTTTCTTCAATAGTTCCATCTATTCCACATAAATAAAATAAAATTTTCTATCGATTTCATTCATTCGTCAATACGAACGCATCATTCTTTTTTTGATAACTGAAATAAATGAACAGGTAAAGCAGGCCAGTCAATACAGTTACCCCAATGGAGTTCGTGAACAGGATACCAAGGAAAATCAATCCTAAGACAGCTAATGCAAAAAAGCTGATTCCTTTATCCCATAATGTTCCTTTTCTTAGTGCCAGTACAAAGGATGCCGCACTGATAATGATCCAGATCAATAATACTGTATACGAAAGGGAACCTGCCAGATAGCCAAATAATTTGTCACCGACAAAATAAGAAAGAGCTACACCAAGATAAAGAACACTGGTACAAAATAAAACAGCACGTTGCGGTACTTGATGCTTGTTTAAAACAGCTAGTTTTCTAGAGGAACCTTTTCGATCCTTCAAACGGAAGAACAAAATTCTTGAAGATGCATACACACCCGAATTGATAGATGAGAACAAAGCAAGGACAATAACAAAATTGACGATATCCGCTGCAAATGGGATATTCATTTTTTCAAATACCATCACAAAAGGACTGACATTCGTGCCTGCTAAAGTATTCCAAGGAAAAAGAATCAAAAGCAAAAACAAAGGAATGATGTAAAAGGAAATGATTCTTCCCATGACACCTTTGATGGCTTTAGGAATCGCACGTTTAGGATCATCTGCTTCGCTTACCGTGATAGCAATCAGTTCAGAACCGCCGTAAGAATAGATAACTACAAGCAAAGAACTGATGATTCCCTTCATACCATGAGGAGTAAACCCACCATGGTCAGTCAATTGCTGAAGGGTAGGGAAAACGCCTGTGCCCAACATTTGCTGACCGACAAGATAAGTAGCAAAAATGATTAGTAAGATAATGACACTGATTTTAGCAAAAGCCAGCCAATATTCTGTTTCTGCGAATAACCGTACCGAATAAAGATTGATGATCGTAGTTAAAACAGCCAACATAAAAACAAATACCCAGGCTGGAATGTGCGGGAACCACAACTGCAAAAAGGAAGCAGCTGCAACAGCTTCAGCGATGATATTGATAATCCACATAGACCAGTAGACCCAATCAGTAAAATCAGCAGAATGAGCACCTAGATAAGGGCGTATCAAACCAGATAATCCGTGATGCGTGTCGCCACCGCTTAAAACGATTTTTCCCAGACCTTTCATCACGATATATAAAATCAGCCCGCCAATCAAAAAAGCAATCAATACAGAAGGGCCGGCGATCCCAATCGCTTCGCCACTTCCTTTAAATAGACCTGCACCGATTGCTCCACCTAAAGCTAACATGGTGATATGTCTGGAGCTAAGTTGTTTTTTCAATTTTTTATCTTCCATAAATGACCTCTTTCTTTTAAATTCACAATCAAAATTTATATTAAGAATAAATAGCAATATTTAACAATGACTAATGATAACAAATTTTCAGACAATTACAACTATTCAGAAAACTTTTAGGCGAATTTTAATAGAAGAATGATTTATTTCATCATATTTTCATACAAATGTTAAATTTTCATACAAATATAGGAAGCGTTTTACTGGCTTTTTACTATTTAAACAGGCTATCATAGGAAAAAGTGACAGAGAAAGTGAGGCGGAAAAGATGAACAAAAATGACGTACTGCTAGTTGCAAAAAATAAATCACTTTATTTTTTGCCTTCCATCCGCTCTTTAGATGTTTGGTCCGGAAAAGATTTACTACAGTCGGAATTCATTAAATCAGCTAGACAACAGTTGGCAAATTATCAGCTGATCGTTTTTTTAGATTATGGATTTAATATGGAGATGGCTCGACGCGTGCGCCCATTTACCAATGCAAAAATTGTGTTATTTTTTTGGAATCACTTCAAAGCAGAACACGAGGCGATGCTGAAGCAGACACAAGATGAACCGGCAATCGATGAGATTTATCATTTTGATTTTTTGGAAGCAAAAGAACTTGGGCTGAAACATAATAGTTCATTTTATTCGAAACATATGGATTTTTCTTCTAGCGAACCAAAGACGGATCTATTTTTTGGTGCAACGAATAATGGGAGAAAAGAACGAGCAGAAAGCTATAAGCAGGAATTTATAAAAAGAGATGTTACGACCAACTATTTCATTCTTCCACATCGAGGGAATGAACAACCTGGATATCTTGCTTATGAAGAGTACCTGAAAAAAACAGGGGAATCGCGCGGGATTCTGGAACTGTTGCGGGAGGGTCAGCAAGGAGTGACTTTGCGGACATTTGAATCTATGTATTTTCAAAAGAAACTAGTGACGGATAATCAAGCGATTGCTCATTATCATTTTTATCGTCCTGAAAATATTTTTTTGCTTCGAGAACGTGATTTAGATGAATTACCGGAATTTCTGCATACACCTTTTAAGCCAATCCCATCAGAGCTATTGGAATTTTATGATGCAGAAAATTGGGCAAAACGATTTATCACTAACGATTCCACTATTTATGAGCAATACGAATATGACCTCTCCTCTGTTGAAAATAAATAAAAAACCTACATTTTGAAGAGATTATGTACCGAAACAAACAAGCACAATTCTTATGGCATCATGAGAGTTGTGTTTTCTTTTTGATCTTTCATTGGGCTTAAAAAAAGAGAACCAGCTGCTGATTCAGCTGATTCTCATCAGAGAGCCTTTTATTCTGCGCCAAGGATTCCTTCTTTTGCATGGACTAATTGGGTCAAAAAGGCACAATATGGTGTAGCAATATCATATTTTTGTCCTTTTCGCCAAACGGCACCATTGATGTAGTCGATTTCAGTCAAACGATGGTTTTTGATCAGGTCTTGGTACATAGATGGGTAATGCAACCCGATGTTGTCAGGATCATAAGTAGAAGCAATATGTTGGTACACTTCTTCTTGATCTAATATGATTCCTTCTTTTGCTGCGATAGAAGCAAATTCAGATACGATTGTTCGAACCATGCTCTCTGCCGTTTTTTGCGCGCCTAGTTCAGCAATATTACAATCCAAAATCGTGCATAAACCATTCAATGTTCCATTTACACAAGCTTTTCGCCAAATGGAATAACGAACATTATGGCTATAGATCGGATTTAATTTTGCTTCTTGAAAGACTTCCACAACTTTTTTTGTAAATGCTTCGCCTTCTGGTTCCAAGTTCTCTAGTTCGATTTCTCCATCACCTAACAATGTGACTTTTCCGGGACCAGCTAGACCAGCTGTCCACATCGTGATCCCAAATAAGATATTTTTCTTTGGCACATATTTTTCCAGTACATCTTCATGACCTAATCCATTTAGTAAACACAAAACATAAGTATTGTCAGTAATAATGGATTGGATCGAACGAAACATATCATCTAATTGATTCGCTTTTGTTAATGCTACGATCAAGTCCACGTGTTCGTTGCTTTCGATGATTTCTTCTGGTGAATAGATTGGCAGTTTTGCGACCACTTCTTTACCGTTAAAGTCAGCAATCAACCCATTTGTACGAATGGCTTCAATGTGTGCAGGCCAACGATCGATCAAGAGGACCTCATTTCCGCTTTGATGTAGCATCAATCCGATTCGGCTGCCCATTGCTCCGGCTCCAGCTATTGCGATTTTCATGTTTTTTCTCTCCTTTATCAATGAGTTCCCTTTTAGTATATAGAAAAATGGAAGAAAATAGCATTGTTTTGTTTGAAAAAAATGAAAAAAAGTGTCTTACTTAAGAAGAAAGTGAGGGATACAGATGGATATTTTGGCGGCAATTGATTCATTTAAAGGAAGTGCTTCTTCATTTGAACTAAATCAGGCAGTTCTAAATGGCTGGGAAGATCGTAAAGGAAGAAAAATCAATGTGCCGATTGCAGATGGCGGAGAAAATACTGCAGAAGCAATCTATTACGCGCTCGGGGGAACATGGCGTACCATTGATGGGATGGATCTCTTATTCCGTCAGCGAAAAATCAGCTATTTATTGACAACTTGGCAAGGAAAAAATACCGCAGTCATCGAATCTGCACAAGCATTGGGGTTAGATCTACTTGATAAACCAACGGATCAAACTATCCGACTTGCTTCCAGTTATGCCTTAGGAGAACTTATCAAAGATGCACTGCTTCAAGAAGTAGAACAAATTATTGTCACTTTAGGAGGAAGCGGGTGTAGCGATGGTGGTCTAGGATTACTCCAATCCTTGGGTGCTTCTTTAGAAGGGTACACAGAAGGAAATCCTTTATTATCTACTAAAAAACTTCATTTTGATCGAAGAAACGTTCTTGTTTCTAAAGTAAAATTGATTATCGCTGCAGATGTTACCAATCCATATACAGGTCAACAAGGAGCTGCTTGGCAATTTGGAAGACAAAAAGGAGGAATAGATACGACGCTAGCTTTCTTAGATAAACAAGCAGGAAAGATTGCTCAGCAAATAAAAGATTTCTGGGAGGTGGATTTAGATGATATTCCAGGAAGTGGAGCAGCAGGCGGTATTGGTGGAGCCCTTTTTTTGTTGGGAGCGAAGATGGTTTCTGGTTTCGATTTAGTCAGCCAAATCACTGGATTGGAAAAAAAGATCGAACAAGCAGATGTCATCATTACAGGAGAAGGGCGGATCAATCAGCAAACGATCCACGGAAAAGTTCCACACGGTGTAGCAGTGCTTGCAAAAAAATATCGAAAACCAATAATCGCTATTTGCGGAAGTAGAGACCAAGAGCTAGAAGGACTCTCTGATTTTCTCCCAATTGTCTTAAGTATTCATTTGGGTCCAATAGGTTTAGAAGAAGCAATGGAACACAGGCAAACATTAGAAAAAACAAAAATCTTAGGACAGACACTTAGCAGATTTTTCACCATCCTCCCGAAGTAGTTGACAAAATCATTTTCTTTATGCTATCGTAATTTCAAATATAGGACAAAGTGAGGGATCCGTGCATTGAAAAATTAAGTCGATTGATGAAAGCTGCATTCAGACTGTACCTTGTGGAGACAAGGGAGCAGTGTGCAGATTTTCGGGATTGGCTTGGTTTTTTCGATGTATGGGTCTTTTTGTGTGTACCCAACCCTTGCATCCTCTTTAGCCAGTTCTGAAAATAGGACTGGTCTTTTTTTACGAGGTGATGGAAAATGTCTAAAATCGAAATAAAAAATCTGACATTCGGCTACGACAGCCAAGGCACATTATTATTTGAACAAGCAAATCTAAATTTTGACACACAATGGAAACTAGGACTTATCGGACGAAACGGTCGAGGAAAGACAACTTTACTGAATATTCTACAAAATAAACTACCTTATCAAGGGCAAGTAATCCATCAGCAAGAATTTGTCTATTTCCCGCAACAGACAAAAGATAAAGAACGTTTAACCTATTACGTGTTAAATGATATTACGGATTTTGAGATATGGGAAATCGAAAGAGAGCTCCAATTGATGCAAACAGATCCTGAAATCTTATGGAGAGAATTCAGCACACTATCGGGGGGAGAGAAGACAAAAGTCCTACTGGCACTTTTATTTGTGGATGACACTCATTTCCCGTTAATCGATGAACCAACGAATCATTTGGATATCTCTGATAGAAAACAAGTAGCGGCTTATTTGAAAAAGAAAAAACAAGGCTTCATCGTGGTCAGCCATGACCGGGGATTTATCGATGAAGTAGTGGACCATGTTTTAGCAATCGAAAAAAGTCAACTGGAACTTTATCAAGGGAATTTCTCTATCTATGAAGAACAGAAAAAACTTCGTGATGAATTTGAAATGGCTCAAAATGAAAAATTGAAAAAAGAAGTCAGTAGGCTAAAGAAAACAGCAGCTGAAAAAGCCGAATGGTCTCGTTCCCGAGAAGGAGATAAAACAAAGAAACAAGTCGGATTCATCGATACTGAATCTAGACGAGTGAATAAAGGAGCAGTGGGTGCTGATGCTGCACGGACGATGAAACGATCCAAAGCAATCGTGAATCGGATGGAGACCCAGATCAGCGAGAAAGAAAAACTATTAAAAGATATCGAATATATCGATTCTTTGACGATGAATAGCCAAGCGTCTCACCATAAGCGACTTTTAAGCGTAGAAGATCTTCAATTAGGGTATGAAAATCTGTTATTCGAGCCAATTCATTTTACAATCGAGCCTCATCAGCGGGTGGCGATTTCAGGTCCTAACGGTGCAGGAAAGTCATCCATTATCCATTATCTTCTGGGAGCATTCAACGGCAAGGTTATAGGAGAAAAATACCAGCCAAAACATCTGAGCATTAGTTATGTACGCCAAAATTATGAAGACAATCGAGGAACGTTGGCGGAATTTGCAGAGAAAAACCAAGTAGACTATCAAGCATTTTTGAACAACCTCCGAAAGCTTGGGATGGAAAGAGATGTTTTTCATAACAAGATCGAGCAGATGAGTATGGGCCAACGGAAAAAAGTGGAATTGGCTAAATCTTTATCACATCCAGCTGAACTATATATATGGGATGAACCATTGAATTATTTGGATGTCTTCAATCAAGAACAATTAGAACAACTGATCTTGAACGTGAAACCTGCCATGTTACTAGTGGAACATGATCAAACCTTCCTGGATAAAGTATCTACTGAGATTATTTCTCTTGAGAAAATCTAACCCTTGTAATCTCAAGAACAACAAGGTATGGTTAAGGGGAACTTTGCCAACGAAGGAGAGAATCACATGCTTTATGTAACGAGACACGGAGAAACAACTTGGAACGCACAAGGATTAGTTTGCGGACGGGCAGATGTGCCGCTGACTGAAAAAGGACAGATGCAGGCACAGAAACTAGCAGAAAAGGTAGTAGATTTGCCTGTTCCAATCACGAAAATCATCCATTCCCCTCTTCAACGAGCAAGAGATACAGCACAAGCAGTTGCTGATCGTCTCAGCTTGCCGCTGACCGTTGATGAACGATTGGTAGAAATGGATTTTGGGGATTATGATGGACTGCCAAGCAAAGATGAGAACTTTCAAAAAGCACGTTTAGCGTTCGCTGTACGATTCCCAAATGGGGAGTCAGTCTTAGATGTGTATGCACGGATCGTTCCTTTATTGAAAGAATGCATCGAAGACGAAGAAAATGTCTATCTGTTAGTTTGCCATAATGCCTTGATAAGAGTGATCAATGCTTATTTTCATCCGATGCCTAATGAGGGGTTCTTTACATTCATGGTAGATAATACAGAATTGGTTTCTTATGAGTAATTATGTTTTTGTGTTATTTAAATAAAATATTTCAAGGCACTGCTTTTGCTTAGCAGTGCCTTTTTTAGGTTATGACAATTCTTTTGGTAATATAAACTCAACCTTTAGAAATGAAATTTAATTATTTTAATAAAAGTATTGAAATTTTGTTTCTTTAGATATATACTCTAGTCATAGAAATGAAGACGGATACAGAAAAAGAGGGATAATATGTTTGGCTTTTCAATATTTATGAACGATTCTTTGTCAGAAGAGAAGAAACAGTATATACGCCAAATGGCATCCAATGGCTTTGTCGGTATTTTCACTTCCATGCATATACCAGAAGATGATGTTTCGGCATATCAAAAGCGATTGATCGAACTAGGAAGCGAAGCGAAAAAGAATAAACTAGAATTGATGGTCGATATTTCAGGAGAGGCATTGGAACGAGCGGGTTTTTCATTAGAAGATCTAACGCCTTTGAAAGCAATTGGTGTAACAGGTTTAAGAATGGATTATCATATTTCCAATCAGCAGATTGCCGACTGGTCACATCAATTGAAAATCAGTTTGAATGCTAGCACGATCACGCCTAAAGATATCGATGAATTGAAAGAAGCAGAAGCTGATTTCTCACAGATTGAAGCTTGGCATAATTATTATCCACGTCCCGAAACAGGGCTGGACAAAGAATGGTATCAGAAAAAAAATAAATGGCTCAAAATTCAAGGTCTCCTTGTCCAAGGTTTTGTACCAGGAGATACAGAGTTGAGAGGCCCACTATATCAAGGATTGCCAACTTTGGAAGAACATCGAGGGATCCATCCTCTTGCAGGCGCTCTAGATCTATTAGCAAGTAACACGGATATTGTTTACATCGGAGATGCAGGTCTGTCAGAAAACGTTCAGGAGCAATTTGCTTCTTTCCAAAAAGAACAGACAGTCTTGCTCCATACGGAACCTGTAGATGAAGAATTTTACGAATATATATTAGGGAAGCATACGAATCGGCAAGACGATGCAAGAGATGTCATACGAAGCGCAGATGCACGTTTTCGAGAGATTCCGCCTATCCCAGCAAGAAATACAGCTACGCGTATGAAAGGGTCTATTACTTTAGATAACGAAAAGTATTTGCGCTATATGGGTGAGATCCAATTAACCAAATATGATTTGCCAGCGGATGAAAAAGTGAATGTAGTAGCTAAAGTTATCAAAGAAGAGCTACCATTGATCAACCAAATCAAAGCTGGTATGAACTATCAATTTATAAGAAAAGAAGGAAGATAAAAATGAGCAAAATCAATTTAGAGAACCTAACAACGGAACGCAGAAACCAAGAAACTTTTGGATTAGATGAGATGAGTATTTCTCAAGCCGTTCAACTAATGAACAAAGAAGATCAGAAAGTGGCCGCTGCGGTTGAAAAAGAACTGACAAGTATCGAACCAGTGATTGCTAACACGATTGAGTCCTTTAAAAAAGGTGGACGTCTGATTTATATGGGAGCCGGAACAAGTGGAAGACTAGGTGTGTTAGATGCTGCTGAATGCATACCGACATTCGGTGTAGAACCGGAAATGGTCATAGGTCTAATTGCTGGTGGAGAAGAAGCAATGACTGTAGCTGTCGAAGGGGCCGAAGATTCTTATGAGCTAGGGCAAGAAGATCTAATCAAGCTGAATTTGACAAAAAATGATATAGTTATTGGTATCGCAGCTAGCGGTCGTACACCATATGTGATCGGTGGATTAGATTACGCAAAATCGATCGGTGCTGTCACAGGAACGATTTCTTGCAATAAACAAGCCGAAATCAGTAAACACGCGGATTTCCCAATCGAAGTCGATGCAGGTCCAGAATTTTTGACAGGCTCTACTCGATTGAAGTCAGGAACAGCACAAAAACTTATCTTGAATATGATTTCTACTATCAGTATGATTGGTATAGGTAAAGTATTCAATAACTTGATGGTCGATGTCAAACCAACAAATGAAAAACTAATCGAACGCTCAAAACGAATCATCATGCAAGCGACAGAAGCTGATTACGAAACAGCTGAAAAGTACTTTGAAGAAGCAGATCAAAATGTTAAGCTGGCTATCGTCATGATTTTGACAAATAGTGATAAAGAGGAAGCTCAAGCAAAATTAGCTGAAGCAAACGGATTTGTAAAAGGGACCTTATGAGGGGGAAAAGACCATGGCAAAAAACGAACTGACTTTGGAAGAACTGGCAAAACAAATTTATAAAGGGGCAGGCGGCATGGGCAATGTAGAAAGCATTGTCCACTGCATGACTCGTGTGCGTATGAATATCATCAATGATGATCTTGTAAATGTCTCTGAATTAAAAGCGATTCCAGGAGTGCTTGGTGTAGTAGAAGATGAACAGCTTCAAGTCATCATCGGACCTGGGAAAGTGAACAAAGTAGCACAGCAAATGGTTGATTTGGCAGGCGTGAAATTAGGAGAAAAACTTCCTTCTGTAAGTGCAGCTACAGCAAATTCATCAGCATCTGGAAAAGACCGTGTAAACGAACGGGCACAAGAAATGAAAGCGGCACAAAAATCGAAACAAAAACCATCTAAAATCAAATCGGTATTAAAAGACATTTCTAATATCTTTGTGCCAATGATTCCTGCATTTGTCGGTACTGGGATCGTGGCAGGGATTGCCGCAGTTTTAGCAAACTTAGTCACAGCCGGAACACTTGATGCAGCAACATGGCAACAATATATCGATGTGATGAACATCTTGAAAAACGGGATGTTTAGCTACCTAGTTATCTATACAGGTATCAATGCTGCACAAGTTTTTGGTGCAACACCAACTCTTGGTGGAGTTATCGGGGCCGTTGTGATGCTGACAGGGATGAATCCGGAAGCACCACTGAAAAATTTATTTACTGGTGAAGCTCTTGCAGCTGGACAAGGTGGGATCCTAGGTGTCATCTTCGCTGTTTGGCTATTGTCAATCGTTGAGAAAAAACTGCATAAAGTAGTACCTGATGCGGTAGATATCATCGTTACACCAACTCTTTCATTGATTGCCATCGGTCTGATTGAAATTTTCTTCATCATGCCTTTAGCAGGTTTCATTTCTGATGGCATGGTCGGTGGGATCAACTGGGTACTTGGCGTTGGTGGAGCATTTGCCGGCTTCGTTCTAGGCACATTATTCTTGCCGATGGTTATGTTCGGACTGCATCAAATTTTGACTCCAATCCATGTGCAAATGATTGATGAAACTGGTCGTACGCTATTGCTTCCAATTCTTGCGATGGCTGGTGCAGGACAAGTGGGTGCAGCATTGGCATTATGGATTCGCTGCAAAAAAGATAAAGAATTAACAGAAATGATCAAAGGAGCTTTACCAGTCGGGATCCTAGGAATCGGCGAACCATTGATTTACGGAGTAACATTACCTCTAGGACGCCCATTTATTACTGCTTGTATCGGTGGAGGTATCGGCGGGGCAGTGATCGGAATGATCGGAAATGTCGGGGCTATCGCTATTGGACCTTCAGGAGCCGCTTTGATCCCATTGATCTCTGACGGTAAATGGTTAGGCTACATCCTTGGATTATTGGCAGCTTATACTGGTGGCTTCGTTGCTACATTCTTCTTCGGTATTCCTAAAGACCGTTTAGAAAAAGAAGAATTAGCGACTGAAACAGCCACAGTAAATGAAGTGCCTGAAAAAGTAGTAACTCAAACTTCAGCTGAAAGTGTGACTATCCTCTCATCAGTTGCTGACGGAACAGTTGTTTCTTTAGATAAAGCAAGTGATCCAGTTTTTGCACAAAAGATGATGGGTGAAGGCTACTTTGTAGAACCAGAAAACGGACATATCTGTTCTCCAGTTACTGGGGTAGTCAGCTCTGTCTTCCCAACGAAACACGCTATTGGGATCACAACGCCAAATGGTTTAGAAATCTTGCTTCATATGGGAATCAACACAGTTGACTTAGGCGGTACGCCATTTGATGTGAAAGTAACAGAAGGGCAGCAAGTGACACCTGATACGCTTGTAGCAGAAGCTGACTTAGAAGCGATCAAAGCAGCAGGCAAAGAAACATCCATGATCGTCTTGGTAACCAATATGGATCGTGTAAAAAACTTTGTCTTGGAAAAAACAGGTAAAGCAAAAGCAAAAGCACCTGTGATGGATGTCAAAGCTTAATATGATAGAAACAATAGAAACGAAAGAAGAAGCTGAAATCTATTTTTCAGCTTCTTCTTTTTTATTATTTATTGTTTTCTGCTAAAATCTGATAAATTCGTGTCACATCAGATGGTGTTCCCCGTAATTCATAATCTGCCAAGAAAGGAAAGCCAAATGTTTGTGCATATTGTTTGGCTGTTAGACAATACTGATTATTGAAGTTTTTATTTCCGCTACCGACTACACCAAGACAAAGTTTATGATTGTCTTCATGTTCCAGATATTCACGCATCGTTTCGGTCAAGATTTCTGTATCACCGTTATCTAAACCATTTCCGCCGTCTAAATAAGTAGGAACGAAAGTAAAAAATGGTTCTGTTTCTTTCGTAAAATCACTATTTTCATGGATTTCTTTTAAAGTAACTTCAGGATTGACAGGATCTTCTGCATGCATTTTTTCAGCATATTCTGCTAGATGTTTGGCAAAGGCACGCGTATTTCCTGAAATCGATATATATAAAATGTTCATGGATCATCCTCCAATTCTTTCCTTTTAGTATAGCATCTTTTTTAAGTTTTTTGGTGGTGTAATTTGGAAAGGGACTAGGCGCTTTGCTTGTATAATGAGAAAAAAGCCGGTAGAATTATATTTCTATTAAAGTTTTTATTAATTAAGTAAAAATAAAAAAGGTTTGTTATACTTTTTGATAAAAGCGGTTTTATTTTGGAGGATGCTTACATGGATACAGAGCAACAGAAAAAAGGAATTGGTTTAATTCCACTTGCTGCCTTAGTAATTGGTTCAGCGATTGGAGGTGGCGTATTTGGTATTATGACGGACATCTCCGGATCGGCTGGCGGCCCAGCTATTTTCAGTTGGGTACTCGTAGGAACAGCAATGTTGATGCTCTCCTTGTCGATCAATAATATCAATAAAAAACGTCCAGATTTAAAAGGCGGGATCTTTAGTTACGCAGAAGAAGGTTTTGGCCGTTTCGCTGGTTTTATCAGCGGTTGGGGTTACTGGCTCACATGCTGGTTAGGCAACGTAGCTTTTGCAACATTGTTGATGAGCGCATTAGGATATTTCTTCCCAGTATTTGAAGGTGGGCAAAATCTGGCATCGATCGTGATGAGTACAGTCTTTTTATGGGGATATGCATGGCTAGTGAATCGGGGAGTCGAAAATGCTAGTTTCGTCAATGCTATCGTCACATTCTGTAAATTAGTGCCATTATTTTTATTTA
This sequence comes from Enterococcus sp. SB12, assembly GCF_030910025.2. Lineage (NCBI taxonomy): Bacteria > Bacillati > Bacillota > Bacilli > Lactobacillales > Enterococcaceae > Enterococcus > Enterococcus sp. SB12. The sequence continues at coordinate 630,303 of NZ_CP175675.1, forward strand.
TTGTAGTAGCTATCAGCACGTTTTCGATCCAACAATTCATTGATAACTTTTCTAGCGACATTATATTGAATGCGAATGGACAGCCGATCCCGTTTTCCAGTCAAGTATTGAGTTGCATCATGGTGATGCTTTGGGTATTTGTTGGTATTGAAGGAGCCTCTGTCGTAGGTTCACGAGCAAAAAAACAATCAGATGTTGGGAAAGCAACGATTCTAGGGATATTCGGCTTGATTATTATTTACGTCTTGGTTTCCATGCTTCCATATGGGACAATGACGATGAATCAGCTGCAAACGATCAAGGCGCAGCCTGCTATGGGCTATGTGTTTGAAATGATGGTTGGTAAATGGGGAGCAGTCGTGATCAACGGCGGTTTGATCATTTCTTTAGTTGGTGTTTGGCTCTCATGGACGATCTTACCGATTGAAACAATGGGAAACATGGCTGAAGACGGACTTTTGCCTAAAGCATGGGGAAAACTCAACAAAAATGGGGCACCAACTTATGCTATCGTATTGACGACGTTATGTACGAATGTCTTTTTACTTTCATTATTATTCACTGACAGTGCTTATAACTTTGCTTACACACTTGGTACAGCAGCTATTTTCTTCACGTGGCTTTTCTTAGGATTGTACCAAATGAAACTTTCTTATCAGCGGAAAGAATGGGTCCAATTTTTAGTAGGGCTTTTAGCAAGTGCCTTTCAAGTATGGGCTATGCTAGTCGTAGCCTTTAATGAAGTAATGCTTGTTCTTGTTCTTTTCTTGCCAGGCATTTATTTTTACCTCAAAGCACGTAAGGAGCAAAACGAGCCTGTACAACATATCCACTTAGATAAGATTTTACTTATAGGTGTGACGATGGTCGGAGTGATTGCAATGGTTTTATTTGCCACTGGGATGATTCACGTATAGAAGTATAAAAGAAGTATAAAGAGAGGTTGTGAGCCTGTCGTTTATTCAAAAACATACTAGGAAAGGAGCTGTGACACAAATGTTGTCACAGCTCCTTTTTCAGAATAAACGGTGTTTAAGAGACAGCCAATCGGCAATAAGGCTGAACGTCTCTTTCACAACCTCTTTTTTGATGAGTCATCATACATTTTTTCGCTTAAATACGAGATATCCTAATGCTAAGAACAAAACGATGTAAGCTAAATTACCGAACAGCATTTGATTAGTAGAAAGATGAGTCAATTGCTTCATGATCTCTTCGTTTCCAATTTGGTTTTGCAGATTCAACATACTGATCGGATTCCATTTGATCCACTCCCATTTTTGGATGAGTGCGATAAGGATACCAGATATGATTGACGAAGCAAAATAAAAGACGATTCCTGCTGAGATGGATGCACCGGAACTATTGATAAAGCAAGCAATCATCAACACTAAACTTAAAATCAGCCATAAACCGATATAACTACCCAAAGTATAAGTGAACAAGCTTTGGATCAGTGTTTGACCAGTAGAAACCTTCTCCGTGAAGGAAATCGAAGGGAAAAGAATCAGTTTCATCAACACAGTGACAATAATAGCTAAAAGGTATAAATAAACAGAATAAATAACTAATGTGATCCATTTGCTTACTAATATTTCTCCTCGAGAATACTTTCGATAAAGGAGATTTTTCAATGTACCATATTGTGCTTCCATCGAAATGATCGTGCTTGCAGCTGCAATCATGATAAAGACAATCCAAGATGTGGCACTAAAAAGTTGAGCAGTCATTTCAACTGGATCAATGATCGTCGTGTATTTTTTGGCTAGAAGTGCTGTTCCTATGAGCAAAACAACTAATAGAACAGATAAAACAGCAGTTGACTTTTTCTTGATCAATTTAAATAATTCTTGTTTTACAAGCAATGTCATTTTTCTTCTTCCCCCTTTACTGAATCCAGAATTTCCAATAGAGAAGATTCCAAATCATTCGTCAGATGCTGGACGTCTGTCACATGGATATTTTCTGCAGACAATAACTGGATCACAGTTCCTAATAATTCTTCGTTTTCTTTTAGAAGCTTGATTTTATCAGAATCTTCCAAGGGATATCCAGCGTCTGTCAAGATCGTTCGAGCAGCTTGATCATTTGTTGTAGAGATAACGATGAAATCTTGCGCTGTTTGGTTCAATTCAGCCATTGTACATTGTTTGATGATCTTTCCTTGATTGATCAGGATCAGCTCATCGACCATTTTTTCAAGCTCGCTGAGTAAGTGACTGGAGATCAAGAAAGAGGTGCCCTGAGTAGCCAAGTCGGTAATGATTTTTCGCACATCTCTTGTTGCTTGTGGATCCAAACCGTTCATCGGCTCATCTAAAATAACTATAGACGGATGGTTCAGTAAGGCAAGAGCAATTCCCAATTTTTGTTTCATTCCCAACGAGTAGGATTTCGCTTTTTTGTGAATGTACTTTTCCATCTTGAGCTGATTCACGATAGTGTCGATAGCAGATACATCGTTGGTTTCAGAGAATAACTTCAGATGATCATAGCCTGTTAAGAATGGATAGATACCCGGGTATTCGATCAATGCTCCTACTTGTTCCAACCCTTTATGACTAGAGGGAGAAATCTCATTTTCACCAATACAGATTGTTCCATCTGAGTAATGGATCAGTCCTAAAATAGCTTTCATGATCGTTGTTTTTCCAGCGCCATTAGGACCTACTAATCCAACGATTTTGCCAGGGGATAAGCTAAAACTGACATCGCTGAGGGCTTGTTTGTGACCAAAGTTCTTGGATAATTCTTGGACCGAAAGACTTTTCAAAAATATTCACTCCTTTTCTATAGATAGTACAAGCATACACCTGATGAGTGGAGAAGTCGCTAGGTCATGAGTCTTATTTCTTATTTGTTCATAAAAAAATTGAATATTAAATAAAAAGGCTTATTTTTTCTGATCAGTACTTATTCCAAGTGTCTAGTGGCCGCTAGTAATCTTGATGCCAATGATACTGATGAGTAGCATCTCCACAAAGAACCAAGTGGAAAGATTCAGCTTATCATGAAACAAGACCACACCAATTATGACCGAACCAACTGCGCCAATCCCTGTCCAGATAGGATAAGAGAGACTCATCGGCAAACTTTTGATTGCCTTTGACAAAAAGTAAAAACTAGCAATCATTCCAATCACTGTGTAAAAAGAATAATTGATTTTAGAAAAACCATCACTCCATTTCATCATCGTTGACCAGAATACTTCCAAAATTCCTGCTATGATTAATTCCATCCATGCCATACTTACATTCCTCCTTAACTATAAAAAAATACACAAAAAGAGGAAAATCATCCCTTCAAAGACCTAATGGAATGATCATCCTCTTTATCCTACCCGGTGGCAGAACGTATATCTTTTTCTGTAGTATAGCACACCTATCCAGATATCGGCAATCTCATACTTTTTAGTAAAATGTACCAAGCATTGACGGATATATCGTTAGCGGAAAAGAAGATGAATGCTTTGCAATTTCATAGAAAGAAGTTGTTATTTATTAATCATTTAAAAAAAACAGTAACTAGACCTTATTTCTATATATTATCGGGCAATAAATTAAAAAAAGCTTTACCTTACAATAAGTAAGATAATTTTTGTGATAAAAAAATAACGAAAAATATTTAAAAATAGTGTCTATTTCGTGAGAAAACAACTATATTTTTTATGTGTTTTGCTTTATAATTAAAAAAATATTGTCATTTTATGGAGGAAAATATATGGAAAATTATCTTAGCCTTTTAGGCGTCTTGATTGTTATTCTCGGGTTTGCATTTAAATTAGACTCGATATTGATCGTAATGGTTGCTTTAATTGTTACAGCTTTGACTGGCGGTCTTGGCATTCAAGGAATGTTAGAACTTTTAGGTACAAGTTTTGTAAACAATCGCGGGATGGCGATTTTTATCATAATTATGTTGGCAACAGGAACGCTTGAAAGAAATGGTCTGAAAGAATCAGCGGCTTCCTTGATCAAGCGATTCAAGAAAGTATCTGCTGGTATGATTGTAGATATTTATGGGATCTTTCGAATGATCTTTGCGGCTTTTAACGTGAGTTTTGGTGGAGTTGCTGGATTTGTTCGTCCAATCATTTTACCGATGGCATTGGGGACCATCGAATCAAAAGGGTTAGAAGTCCATCCTAAGCATGAAGAAGAACTAAAAGGTATGGCTTCAGCTATGGAAAATGTCTGCTGGTTCTTTGGCCAAGTACTATTCATCGGAGGAGCAGGGGCGTTGCTAGTCCAATCAACACTGAAAGATCTAGGATATGACGTAACATTGGGACAGCTTGCTTTAGTGGAAGTTCCAGTGGCTATCACGGCTTTAGTTGTGGCAAGTGTCTACTTCTACCTTAAAGAAAAGAAATTAGCGAAGAAATATTATCCAGGAAAGGGGCAATAAGATGGACTTTTTTACAAATCCTGATATTTTATTAGGCGATAAATTACTGGAGATCCTTTATATCGTGATGGGACTCGTATTGATTTACACTGGAGTAAGAAATTTAACAGATAAAACCAATCCTCATCGTTATGGGTCAGCCTTTTTCTGGACGGTCTTAGGGGTAGTTATTGCAGGAGGAAGATGGCTTCCGGCAATCGTGAACGGTGGCTTGATCTTTGCGATGACCATACCAGCAATTGCTAAGAAAGTCAGCAAAGGAGAAAGCCGGCTTCCATCAAAAGAATATATGGAAAAAATGTCAGACAAACTAGGAATGAAAATCTTTATTCCAGCTTTGAGTATCGGTGTCTTTGCGATCTTGTTTGCTCTATTTACCAATTTAGGTGCTTTAGTCGGCGTGGGCGTCGGTGTTTTTGCAGCCATGCTAATCTTGATGTTCTTTTCTCGAGATAATCGACCAAGTACATTTTTAGATGATGCAGCAGATATGCTGGGCACAGTAGGGCCGTTAAGCATGTTGCCAATGCTTTTAGCTTCTCTAGGTGCGGTATTTACAAGCGCTGGAGTTGGGACAGTGATTTCCAATGCAGTAGGTACGATCGTTCCAGAAGGAAATGTGAACATCGGCATCATCATTTACGCTCTTGGCATGGTGATATTTACGGTAATCATGGGGAATGCATTTGCGGCCATCACCGTGATGACGGTTGGGATCGGTGCACCATTCGTATTTAGTCATGGAGCGAATCCAGCGTTAATAGGAATGGTTGCATTGACTTGCGGTTTTTGTGGGACCCTGCTGACACCGATGGCTGCTAACTTCAATATCGTGCCTGTAGCGATGCTGGAGATGAAAGACAAATACGGAGTGATCAAAAACCAGTTGTTTATTGCGTTATTTATGCTAGTTTTCCAAATTGCTTATATGATTCTATTTAAATAATAGAAGAGAAGGGTTGTGACAGAATAATTGTCGCAACCTCTTCTAACATTGTAGTGGAACACTATTTTTTATAAGAATATATTAAGTTTGATCTGTTATGTTATTTAAACTATTGTTTCCTTTATTTACGCTGTTCAAGGAAAATGGTATGATAAAAGATAACCATATGTTAAATCAATCGGACGGAGGAACAACAGATGAAAGTACTAGTAACAGGTTTTGATCCATTTGGTGGGGACAAAGTGAATCCAGCCTATGAAGCAGTAAAAAAAATGCCAGATGAAATCAGCGGTGCTGAAATCATCAAAGTGGAAGTACCGACCGTATTCGAAAAAAGCAGTCAAGTAGTCAAAGAAGCCATCCAACAGCACCAACCAGATGTCGTGATCTGTGTCGGACAAGCAGGTGGGCGGTCAGCAGTCTCGTTCGAACGTGTCGCAATCAATCTAGCAGAAGCAAGAATCCCTGATAATGAAGGAAATCAGCCATTCGATACGGCTTTAGAAGAAAACGGTCCAGCCGCTTACTTTACCTCATTGCCAATCAAAGCAATGACAAAAAATGTACAAGATCATGGTCTACCAGCGTACATCTCTTATACAGCAGGAACATTTGTCTGCAATGATATCATGTATCGTTTGCTTCATTTGATCGAAACACAATTCCCGGCAATTCGAGGTGGGTTCATCCACGTGCCATTCTCACCCGATCAAGTGATCGATCGTCCAGTGGGTACGCCTTCTATGTCTTTAGAAGACATTGCTTCTTCTTTGACTTATGCAGTTGAAGCAGCAGTAGAAAATAAAGAAGATATTTCCGGAAATGCCGGAACAACTCACTAATTTAGCAAGAAACACTGGCTGGTTGCTAACGTTATGTTAGTAGCCAGCTTTTTGTAATTAGAAAGGAAAGAAACAGCCGTGGAAGAATGGCAATCCGTCTTTGAAGAATGGTTTCCAAAAGAAATCAGCAAAAGCTATCCCATCAAAATTTCTAAACAATACACAAGCAGTCAACGTTGGGAGATCTATGCAAAATTAACGAAAAAACAGCGGGAACTAGTCGATAAGCACCGCCGATATCTAATCAGCTCTCGTTTTATGGAAGAACATTATTTAGCTGCAACAGATTGGGTGTTTTCTGACTTCAAGATCAATCCGTTTTTTCGAACAAAACGAAGCCAGCAAAAATTGTATTGTGAGTGTGGTAGAGAATTAAAAGTGCAATACATCGTTAAATCGCCAAAAACCGGAAAGATCCTAAAACTAGGCATCAACCACTTTGCCGATCACCTGCATGTCTCTCCGACAGTGGCAGCTTCGATCCATCAGGGAATGACAAAAGTTGATCTGGCCTTAGACGAATTATTATGGCTTAAGCAGAAGAATATCGATTTTCCTGAAGGACTATGGCAAAAATACTGTTTTGTCTTGTACCAAAATCGTCGGATGAAACAGCCATATTTACCGCATATAAAATTAGCTCAGCGGCTCGCAGAATTTCGCCAAGTAGAAATGCCGATTTACATAGCGGATTATCAAGCATTGGAAAATGAAATCAAGAAAATAAGTGAACACATCAATGGGCAGCCAAAAAAGCGACAGATAAAAAAAGAACTATTTGACGACTTTGCAGAAGAATTAGTAAAGGATGTAGAAGAATTCTTGACCAACTATCGCGCATTTTTACGTAAAGATTGGCAATCCATCGTATATGAAGAAGTGCCAGTACATCCTAATGCTTATTTTGAAACATTTATTTCTGTGTTGAGAAAGACAAAACGTCAACGAACACCAGAAGTCACTGCTCAGATGGAATATTTTGCGAAAAACCAACGATTCATCCAACCAAAAATCTATCTATTTATTTGGAAGCAATATTGTCGCTATGGTTTTACAGAAGGGTTCTTCGACAGCATTCCTCGGATAGTCAGAAATGGTTTTTTAAAAGTATTGCGTAAAGAACGAGAAGCTATACAATCTGCTGATAAGAAAGACCGTACAGTCTCAAAAGAAAAATGGCAACTAGTAGTGAAAGATATCCAATCTGGAAATGTGCAAGAGACAATCGACAAATGGAAAGGAAAACATTATCGTTTTACTGAAGCTCAGAAACAAGCGTTGGAATATTATCAGAAGTTAGAAGAATCACTGCGTTTCAATGATGAGGCAAGAAAGTATCTGAAGGAATTACTATAAAAAATAGAGGCTGGGACAGAAGCGTTTAACTCCAAGAAATAAGAAGGAATTCACGAAAATTGCTTTTCGAATTTTTGTGAATTTCAGCTTATTTCCGAAGGAGTTGCTTCTGCTTCCGCCGTTTATACGTGTTTAGAGCGTGAGACAAAAGTGTTCTTTACTTTTGTCCCACGCTCAGTTTTTTTATGCGTGTTGTTGTGCGTTGTAGTATTCTTCTTCCATTTTTTGCATACGTTCACGTTCTTTTTGGTTATACCAAGGTGAAACGGTAAATGCAAGGACATCATTCAGCAAGTAAACAGAGCTGTTCACGAACATCGCCAAACTTGCAGATCCATGCGTAAATGAAATATACCAAAGGACCATTTGAGCAAGCCCTGAAGCTAACCACCAGTAATATTGGTTGTTGTAACGCAAGAAACTGATGATACCAGCAGTCAAGCTAATAGAAAAAGCAATGGCATCTACCCACGGCCGAGGATCATCTGTATAACGACCAATCAGGAATCCTGAAACAAGATAGACAAGGAAAGTACTGATGATTGCGATAAACCAGCTTTTTCCAGTGAATTTTCGGATTTTTGAAGCCATATTATGATTCCATTCTTTACTTAACAATACGGGGATATCCAATGTGATCATATAAGCAATCTGTTCACCGATACTTAAATAGTTCTTTGCTGAGAATCCAACGATAATAAAACAAATCGCAGACAAAATACCTAAAATACCGTTGACTGATTTTGCCGCATTGATGGATAAAATACACAATACACCAAGCGTGGTACCGATAAATGTAATAACGGCCAGCCAAGTGATGGGACTATTGACAAGAGTCATGACCTGACAGCCAAGACTGAAAAAGAAAAGATAATAATTTTGTTGCGGCCAGCCTTTTAGCTGATGAGCTAAAAACTGAAAATATGACTTCATGTATGAGGACTCCTTAAGACACTAAATGTAGTGTGTTCTGTATTTACTAACACAATCTATTGTATGCCTTTCTTAAAAAAAAACTAGTCTTTCAATTATAAATAATTTGTGTTACGATAATTTTCTGTTTGTTTTCTTGAAAATATAATTTCTTACTTTCATTTATTATATTGGGAACAGGAAGAGTGTCTTGGAGGACCTACTTTCTGTTTTTTTTTGCCTTTTTTCTTAATAAAAAGGAAAAACAGCTATTTTTTTCAATCTGACACATTTACAATGGAACTGGAGATTAATATAGATCCGAGCTTAAACGAAGAATAGGAGTGCTCATATGAACCTTACAACGATCCATCATATAGCCATCATTGTTTCAGATTATCAGAAATCACGTGATTTTTATGTTAATAAATTAGGATTTGAAGTAATCAGAGAAAATTACCGCAAAGAACGAGATGACTATAAATTAGATCTGAAACTAGGAAGTGCTGAATTGGAGATTTTTGGAATTGCTAATGCACCACAACGACCAAACTATCCAGAAGCTTGTGGCTTGCGTCATCTTGCTTTCAAAGTAGACGATATTGAAGAAACAATTGCAGAATTGCAGTCCTTAGGGATCGAATCAGAACCGATTAGAGAAGATACCTTTACAGGAAAAAAAATGACGTTTTTCTTTGATCCAGACGGATTGCCATTAGAATTGCACGAATAAAGATAACAAAATTGTCACTTTTTTTTCGTTTCATTCGATTTTTCATTCGTTCATTTCTTGATATTCTTTAAAAAAAAGAAACAGGAGAATGAAGAATGAAAAAAATGATGTTTGGTGTTGCTGCCCTCATCGTAATAGGGATTACCGGTATGACGGGACTGCTCAATGCCGCTTTTCACATGGATGATATTAGTGACCAGGAATATCGGATCTCATTGAAAAAAGCAGCAGCAATTGTAAAAAACGAAACAAAAGAACATAACATATCTGCTATTCATTTTGCAGTTGAAAAAGATTTGGAGAATCCTACGAATGCAACATATGAATACCAGTTTTTTTGTGAAGGACAAGTCATAGCAGTCAATCCATCCACTGGGAAAACAACCGTACGAAATGACACGGAAAAGGCCGCAGAACATCTTTTTGATATAGAAAAAACGGAAGAGTTCAAACAACCGCAAGCAGCGATGAAGGAAGCAGTCAGCTACTACGGGAAAAAAGCAAAAGTGAAAGAGTGGACACTTCTAGTCAAAGATGAACGTCCTTATTATAAAGTCCGATTAATAGATGGAGAACAGGACCGTCAGGTATGGATATCTGCATAGAAGAAGGATATTGCTTCTCTTTTTTACAATATAAGAGTAAGCTAAGAGAGTAAAGATGAAAGGAAGTTGAGATAACATGGAAAAAATGAAATGCCCTAATTGCGGAAAAAAATTTGCATACGAAGAAGTCAATAATGTAGTCGAACATAATGATAAAGAAATGCCAGTCGTCTGCCCTTATTGCCGAACTGAAGCGGCAAGAATCGTTACTCATGGTTATTTCATTACTGAAAAGATTGAAGATTTTTTAAAATAACGATTTTGCGATTTCTTTTTCTGCATGTTAGAATGGCGAAAAGGAGAGGAAACTATGATTCGTTTTGCGAGAAAAGAAGATGCTCCAGAAATCGCCCCATTGATCTTAGTGATTCTAAAAGATATGGAACTGCCATTTTTGAAGCAGACAGGGGAACAAAAGACTTTAGAGATTTTAGAAGAAGCAATCACTGATCCAAATTATCGTTACAGTTATTCACGAGGTATCGTAGAAGAAATAGACGGTAAAGTTGCAGGAGTTGCTTACGGTTATACAGATGAAGAAGAATCAATCATCGATCAGCCACTGGTACCTATCTTAGAGAAATATCAGCTAGATTCGTCTACACGTTTGTTCATTGATAAAGAAACGTTTCCCAACGAATGGTATTTGGACTCTATCAGTGTATCAGAAGATTTTAGAGGACAAGGCATCGGTTCGCGATTATTAGAAGCATTACCTAAATTGGCGAAGAAAGCTAATCGCTCCGTCATCGGTCTAAGTGTGGATGAAAAAAATCCAAAGGCTAAAAAATTATACGAACGCCATGACTTCAAAGTTGTCGGTCAGCGGATGATCAGTGGTCATCTTTATGATCATATGCAAAAGAAATTAAATTGATTTAAATTGTCAAATAGTGAAAAAATAATAATGGTGTAAAGAAGAATGAACGTTACTAAAAATTGAATAGGTTTTAATAAGGTTGTGACAGAAGTGGTCAGCTTCAAGAAATAAGAAGGAATTTACGAAAATTGCTTCTCAAATTTTTGTAAAATTTCGGCTTATTTCCGAAGAAACTGGCTTTTGAACACCGTTTATTCGAAATAAAGGACTGTGACATGATTTTTGTCACAGTCCTATTTGCTATCCGTTGTAAAACTATATTCGACTCCGAATGAATCTTTCAATCTTGTTTGGTTATCAGCTGCCCATGTAAATTCCTTTTTGTAATCTTTTCCGATTAGATAAGTTTTTTTATTATCAGAATCGATTTCCACTCTTCCATTTTTGACTTTCCTGTTGAAACTTTGCAGTAACTCTGGATTTTCAGTAGAAATAGTTTCGGAAGGAAAGTCTTCTTTAATCATTTCAGCCAGTAACAGTCGATCGGTTTCGCTTAACAATTTTGTTGGAGAGGTATTTAAATTTATATTTTGTTTAAATTCTTTACTGATTTCTAAATACCCATTATCTAAAATATAAGTTCCTCTAGTTTGTAAGGTTCCATTAGCTGTAATTTGTTCTATTGTGACATGAGTTATTTTATTGTAATTCGAATTGCAACCGCTGATTATGAATAATAATAACAAATTCGATGTATAAATAGTTCTTTTTAATAACTTTTTTTTCATGTGTCCCTCTCCTTTACCTTCTTTTTTTTTGATATTTTACCATATTTGCGAAAAAATAGTAATATAATTGGAGTTTTGTTTAGTATGCATAAAAATTCAATGTATAATGAAAGTGTAAAAATATAAATGGAGGTTTTTTATGATTAAAAATGTTTTTTATCTAGCTGTTTTTTGCTGTTTTATTAAGTAATAACTGTGTCCATGCTGAAGAAAAAGATTTTAGCTATGGTGAGGATGCTCCTTCTCACATTGTAGAAACTACTATTTTTGATTTTGATCAAATGAAGTTTATCACTATTTCCCCACAAGCTATATTGACTCGTTATTGGACAAGCGGATGGACAACGACTGGAAATCCTGCCCCAGCTGTTGCATTCTTCCAATCTGGAGCCTATCGAGGTTGGCTTGGAAAATATAGGGAAATGCCCCTTTCAAATGGAACTCGAGGTTATTATGAGGGATATTTTTATCACCATTCCTTACCTTTACCGATTCCTTCAAAAATAAATATCAGGAAGGAGATAATATAAGTGAAAAAATTTAAGAACTTATTTATTTTAATAATGGCTATATGGGGATTAACCGCTTTTTCACAAAAAATCCATGCTGATACAAATGATTTAAATGCTGAGGAAGTAATGAGTACTATCAATAGCAGAGGTAGTAAAGTTATCTACCACACAAGACGATCGGCTACTTTAAGCGGTCTAACAAATACAATTATATATAATGATGGTATTTATTGTGGGCAATTATATTTACAAACTTGGTCTTACGACAAAGATTTTGCTACAGGAAGATTTTGGTATGTAGGGATTATATAGAGGAACAGTCAGATCGAATGGAGGATGTCCTATCGGACGATTAAAGTCTTAATATGTGTTATGAGAATATAGAAGGATAAAACAGCACTTTTTTAGTTCATCATCAAGAGTGTTTGAATACCTCCGTCTCGAAGGGAATTTTGATATTTCCTATTTTTGATAAGAAATATTGGGAGTCGTTACTCGATCAAGTAACGACTCCCAATATCGTAGATTCTTAATTTTGACTTAGAGTTGGAGATTGTTTATTGTTAGCTTGCTTTCATTTTTTCTAGTTCACATCAAATCGATAGGATAAAGGCTTTTCTTTGCTTTTGTCTTTACGGTAGAGCCAGTAATCTAAAACCGCAGCAATACAAATACAAACTGGAGCATCTTCATCATTTGAGACATCCAATACATAGTAATCTCCTGAAAAAAGTGTTGCTTTATCCATTTTCATGATTTGCTGATTGAAATGATGGATTTGATATTGATGATTATAGATATCACCTTGGACTGTCCAGTGAAGTCTACGAATATAATAAAAGTCACCGGGCCAATTGAATATTTTCTGCATGGTTCCCACCTTTTCGAACTCTTTATACAGCTCAAAACGCGTACCGAATGTCAGGCTTATCTGCTTGATGTGAGCAACGAGATCGCCATTCATGGCATAAAGAGACAAGGCATCGCCCTTTGTTCCCCAGCGACCAACCATCAAAAACAGGGAATGTCCTTTTTCGTTTTTGACAATTGTCCGAGTTGCACGTCCAAGCTGCTTTTCCTGAATGAAAAATTCTGACATCTATATCCCTCTTTTCTAGATAAAACTACAAGTCTTCTGCAATCGCGCGCAATATGGCTTTTCCTACGCCAGATTCAAGGTTGGTGTCCGTTGTATATTTGGCATAATCTTTTACTTCGATTTCTGCATTTCCCATTGCGAAACTGACTCCTGCTACTTGCAGCATGCTGACATCATTGAAGTTATCGCCAATCGTCATGACTTCTTCTAAAGAAATCCCACGCTCGTGAGCGACATGGGCAACAGCAATTCCTTTTTGAGCGTTTTTATGGTTAACTTCGATATTGTTTTGACCAGAGGAAGTAACGGCTAGATCGCCTAAAAGAGAAATCTGCTTTCCAACTGGACCTAATACAGCTGGCCCTTCTGTATGAAAACAAATAATTTTTAAAACTTCCAGATTCTTTTCTTCCAAAATAGCACGAATACTGTCCACGTATGTGATGTGCAATAACTCCAGCTTAGCTGAGGCCATGGCAATCGCCATTTTATACGTAAGGTGAGGTAAATGGGTAGCCACCATGGAAGCAAAACTTTCAATTCGTTTCGCTTGATTTTCAGAATAAAGACCATCGTTGGTTGCTACTTCATAGTAAATACCGTTAGCATCTAGAATATCTAAAACAGAGATTGCTTGATTATTTGGAATCGACACGGTAAACAATGAATTTCCTTCTTTATCAAATACCTGTGCCCCGTTCAAAGTGATCATCGCACAATCGATTCCTACCTCATCTAAAGCTGCGCGAGCTTCTTGATAGTTTCGACCAGTAGCGACCATGAACTCAACACCGGCATCATTTGCAAAACGTATCGCCTCGGCATTTTCAGGAGAAACACTCATATGGGCATCTAATAATGTGCCGTCCATATCTGATGCAATTAATTTGATCATAATGATTATCGTTCCTTTCTGCTTCTTGTTCCTAGTTTACCATATTAATCAAGTGCGGAGGGTGAAGATTGTCCCTTGTGATTGAAGAAAATGTGAGTTATTCTTTTTATTAGGAGGTGGAGTTTTTGAAAGAAATCATTCATAACAGTTGGCAAGAAGTTTTGTCCTCAGAATTTTCAAAAGATTATTATCTGCATCTAAGAGAATTTTTAAAAAAAGAATATGCGTCCCAAAAGATCCATCCAGATATGTATCATATCTATGAAGCATTGGAATTGACTCCTTATGAAGAAGTTAAAGTGGTGATTTTAGGACAAGATCCTTATCATGGAGAAAATCAAGCTCATGGCTTATCTTTTTCTGTGCAACCTGGCGTAAAGATCCCGCCATCGTTAAGAAATATCTATAAAGAGCTTTATGATGATCTTGGAATCGCACCTGTTCAACATGGAAATCTAGTGTCATGGGCTAAACAGGGAGTCCTTTTACTCAACACCGTTCTTACCGTTCGGGAAGGGCAAGCGTATTCTCATCGCGGGAAAGGTTGGGAAAGATTAACAGACACGATCATTGAAAAATTAAATGAACGGGAAAAACCAATCGTGTTTATCTTGTGGGGAAAACCGGCACAAGAAAAAATCAAAATGATCGATAAGAGTCGCCATATCATCATAACATCTCCACATCCCAGTCCGTTATCTGCAAGTCGTGGCTTTTTTGGTTCCAAACCCTTCTCGAAAACGAATGATGCGCTCCTTGCGTTAGGAGAAGAACCGATTGATTGGCAACTGCCTGAAACAGTGTAATAAAACAGCACTTTCCTGTTATAGTGCAATTCGCTTTGTATGTGAAAAACTTAATTTTTCCAGCATTTTTGACTGATACAGATAAAATAAACTGTTCTTTTTTTCTGGAATAGTGTATGATAATACATATAAAAACGTCTGGAGGTCATCTTGTGGAATTGTTTGATAGTTTAAGATTTAAGATTGTTCGCCGTGGGATCAAAATCGTTTTCCCGGAAGCTACTGATGCTCGTATTTTAGGCGCAGCTGCCCGGTTGAAAGCAGAAGAACTTGTGGAACCCATTTTAGTAGGGAACGAAGAAGAAATAAGAAATGCAGCGCATGCCAGAGGAATCAAAACATCTAGCTTTACGATCATCAGCCCTGATAATTACGATAAGTGGGATGAAATGGTGGATACTTTTGTTGAACGCAGAAATGGAAAGGCATCCAAAGAACAAGCAGAAAAGATTTTAAAAGATGTGAATTACTTTGGTACGATGCTTACGTATATGGGGATTGCAGACGGAATGGTCTCTGGAGCGATCCATTCGACTGGCGACACTGTTCGCCCAGCACTTCAGATCATCAAAACAAAGCCTGGCATCAGTCGGACAAGCGGAGCGATGATCATGGTACGTGGAAGAGATCAAGAAAAATATGTCTTTTCGGATTGTGCGATCAACGTGAATCCAACTGCGCAAGAATTGGCTGAAATCGCCGTAGATTCTGCAAAAACAGCAGAATTGTTCGATATCGAACCAAAAGTAGCAATGATGAGCTTCTCGACAAAAGGCTCAGCGAAATCGCCAGAAGTAGACAAAGTAGTTGAAGCAACTAAAATCGCTAAAAAACTAGCGCCACAATACATGATCGACGGCGAATTGCAATTTGATGCTTCTTATGTTCCTTCAGTTGCACAACTGAAAGCGCCAGATTCAGAAGTAGCTGGTCAAGCAACAGTCTTTGTATTTCCAGAATTGCAGTCAGGAAATATCGGCTATAAAATTGCTCAGCGTTTCGGTAACTTTGAAGCAATCGGACCAATTCTACAAGGCTTGAACAAACCGGTTTCTGATTTGTCTCGTGGAGCAAATGAAGAAGATGTATATAAATTATCGATTATCACAGCAGCACAAACATTGATTGATTAACAAATACACGCGAACTAGCCAAAAACAGCAGCTGCTGTTCTTGACTAGTTCATTTTTTCTTTAAAAAAACTTCATTACGCGATATACTGGCAAAAAGAAAGAAGAGCGGGAGAAGATGAAAAATGATCGAACTATCAGGATTAACAATGACAGAACAATTCGCAGAGGCAATTGGTCATTCCGCAATGCCAGGTGACAATCTGATATTGACTGGTGATCTAGGTGCGGGTAAAACAACGTTGACGAAAGGAATTGCCCAAGGATTAGGGATAACGCAAATGATCAAAAGTCCGACATACACGATTATTAGAGAATATAGTCAAGGACGGATTCCGTTGTATCATATGGATATTTATCGGGTAGCAGCTAGCGGAGCAGATTTAGGGTTAGATGAATATTTTGAAGGTGATGGGCTTTCCGTTGTCGAATGGGGAAATCTATTAGAAGAAGCACTTCCGGAGGATTATTTGGAACTGATTTTAGAAAAAAGTGATACAGATTTAGAAAAACGGTATGTGAAACTAATCTCATACGGGGAGCAAAGTGAAACCTTCAAACAGCGAATTCTAGAAAAATGGGCTGAAAATCATGAGTGAAGAAGTTGGGATCATCTTGCGGGAAGCAGTGCCAGGAGATGCAAAAGACATTCTTTTGATGATGGGACAAGTCAATAAGGAGACAGAATTTTTAGTTTTGGATGAAGCAGAACTCCTGTTACCACCAGAAACCTTAGAAGAAGAGTTGGATTATATATACGAAAGCAATAATAATTTATTGCTGCTTGCAATCTATGAAGGGACGATTATTGGAACAGCATCTGTCAAGGCAGACAGTCAATTTCGTTTGTCTCACGTGGGAGAAGTCGGTATCAGTATTCTGCAGGAATATTGGGGAATGGGACTAGGCACTCTTATGCTAGAAGAAATCATCAGTTGGGCGAAGGAAATGGGTGTACTTTTTCGATTGGAGCTTGACGTTCAAGTTCGTAATGAAAGAGCCGTACACCTTTACCGAAAAATGGGCTTCCAAATCGAAGCGGTCATGCCTAGAGGGGCAAGAACAGATCTAGGCGAATTTTTAGATGTATATAAAATGAGTTATTTGATTGAATAGAAGAAATAGGAAAAGAGTGAGAAACTGTCATCCTTTTGAGAAGGCAGAAAAACACACGAAGGGACTATGACAAAATACGTGTCACAGCCCCTTTTTCTGAATAAACGGTGTTCAATCAGCTAACCTTCGGTATTAGCTCAAAAAACAGCAAAATATGAGGAACTATTTTGCCGTTTGTTTCTCTAATACTCAGATCAAAACGCTGATTTCACAACATCTTGGTAAACGGTGTTCAAAAGCTTGCATCTGCGGTAATAAGTCCAACCAAATGAAAAATATCAGAAGCTATTTTTGTTTGGCTGTTCTTATTACTTGATGCAGAACAGCTTTTTCACAACCTCTTCCTTATACGGTGTTCTCCTGCCAGCTCCTCGGTCACCAGTCACAATATTTAATAAACATGAGGAGCTATTTTTTGAAATTTCTCCTTGTGACTCGGAGTGAAACGGCAGGCTCACGACCTCTTTGTGTGTTTCATAAGTATTCTTTTACTTTATAGTCACAAGTTTTTTCAATGGATCTGTCCCGAATTTTTTTTCTTGATAAAGCAGGATTTCCGCACATGCACGACTATCTTCCAATGCATCATGGTGATGATCTAATTGGATGTTCAAATTTTCGCACACAGTGTTCAATCGATGATTTGGAAATTCAGGAAACAAGCGACGGCTACTTTTCACTGTACATAAAGAAAGATAATTAGGCTGTTCAAGATGATAATAATCTAAGCATCCCGCTAAGACCTTTGTATCAAAAGCAGTATTATGTGCAACGACTAAACGATTTTTTTGAAAATATGGTTGGATAGTTTGCCAGACTTCTGGGAATTTCGGCGCATTGCGTACGTTTTCTTGATGGATTCCGTGAATTTGGACATTTCGCCAGAAAAAAGGAGTCTCAGGCTGTATCAATGTATAGAATTCATCAACGATCTGGCTGTTTTTTACCATGACTAGCGCAAGAGAACAAGCACTATAAGGCTGATGATTGGCAGTTTCAAAATCCATGGCAACAAAATTCATTTCTGTAAAACCTCCTTGGGAAATTACTGTAACATACTTTTGAAAAAAGCAAATAAATTTAACAAAAAACATAGAATTTTTTATGTAATATTTGTTGAAAAAAGCTAGTTTTTGAACTTATTCCTTGTGATTTGGAGTTAGATAGGGATCATGACTTCTCGGTATTAAGTCAAATTTATGCAAAGTTGTGAGGAACCATTTTCAAAAAAATTTCTTACGACTCGAAAGTAGGCGACTTTTTCGCAACCTCTCCACTAAACGGTGTTCAATCAGCTGACTCTCGGTATTAGCTCAAAAAATGGCAAAATATGAGGAACTATTTTTCCATTTGTTTCTCTAATACTCAGGTCAGGACGCTGATTTTACAACCTCTCCACTAAACGGTGTTCAATCAGCTGACCCTCGGTATTAGCTCAAAAAATGGCAAAATATGAGGAACTATTTTTCCATTTGTTTCTCTAATACTCAGGTCAGGACGCTGATTTCACAACTTCTCAATAAACGGTGTTCAAAAGCTTGCATCTGCGGTAATAAGCCTAACCAAACGAAAAATATGAAGAGCTATTTTTGTTTGGCTGTTCTTATTACTTGATGCAGGACAGCTTTTTCACAACCTCTCGATAAACGGTGTTCAAAAGCCAGTTTCTCGGTATTAAGCCAAATTTATGCAAAATGTGGAAAGCCATTTTCACAAAATTTTTCTTAATACTCGAAACTAAACGACTTTTTCACATCCTCTTTATTTCAAATCTAATTCTACTGGACAATGATCACTGCCCATAATATCCGTATGGATCTTTGCATCAGCTAGTCTTGGCTCTAAATCTTTGCTCGTCAAAAAGTAATCGATCCGCCAACCAGCATTGTTTTTTCTTGAATTGAATCGGTAGTTCCACCAAGAGTAGACACCTTCCTGGGTTGGATAAAAATAACGGAATGTATCGATAAACCCGTTATCCAACAGTCGAGAAAGAGCCGCTCTTTCTTCTGGAGTGAATCCAGCATTTTTTTGATTCGTTTTCCAGTTTTTCAAATCAATCTTTTGATGAGCGACATTTAGATCCCCACACACGATGACTGGTTTTTGTTTTTTTAGATTTTCCAAATAATTATAAAAGGCTTCTTCCCATTCTAATCGGTAATCTAAACGTTTTAATTCGCTTTGAGAATTTGGCGTGTAACAGGTTACAAGAAAGAAATCGGAATATTCCAAAGTAATCAGACGGCCTTCTGTATCATGGATATCGATACCCATTCCGTAAGTGGCATTCAATGCTGGTTTTTTAGCAAAAATCGCTGTGCCGGAATAGCCTTTTCGTTCTGCGTAATTCCAATATTGATAATAACCTGGAAGATCTAAATCAATTTGTCCTGCTTGGAGTTTTGTTTCCTGCAGACAGAAAAAATCGGCGTCTAACTCATGAAAAACTTCTAAAAAATTTTTATTTACGATGGCACGAAGCCCGTTTACGTTCCAAGAGATAAATTTCAATAAAAGCACACTCCTTCGAATTAATTTCCTTACCTTTGCGATACTATTGTACCTCATTTTAGTAAAAAATGGTGTAAGATGAAAGTAACTAAATGATCCAGGAGGAAAGTCGATGAAGATTGGTGTAATCGGTGTAGGGAATATCGCAGAAAAAGCATATTTACCAACTTATGCGAAAAAACAAGGAACACTTGATTTTTATTTTGCAACAAGAAATAAAGAAACAAAAGAAAGAATTCAAAAAGAGTACGGGTTCCAACATCTATATGAAACGATCGATGAGCTTTTAGAAGAAAAAATCGAAGCATGTATGATCCACGCAGCAACAAAAGTACATTATGAATTAGCCAAAAAATGTCTAGAAAATGGTATCCATGTTTATATTGACAAACCACTGAGTGTCCATCTAAATGAAGTTCGTGAATTGCAAGAATTAGCTGATAAGAACCAAATAATTTTGATGATCGGTTTCAACCGACGCTTTGCTCCTATGGTAGAAGAATTGAAATGTATCCCAGATAAGCGGTTGATCCACCTGCAAAAAAATCGAATAGCGGCAAAAGAAACGACAGAATTCGTCCTTTATGATTTGTTTTTACATCTTATTGATACAGCTGTGTATTTATTAGATGAACCTATTTTGAGAACAAAATACCAGATAAGAGAAACAAAGGAATTTTTGGAATATGCCATTTTACAATTAGAAACACAAAATCAAACGGCTATTTTAACGATGGATTTAGCAAGTGGCGCTAATATAGAAAAATATCAAGTAACAAGTAAAAATGGTACTTATGAAGTAAACGATCTGACCCAGCTTGTCATTCAAGATGCTGATGGAAAAAAAGTGAAAGAATTTGGCGACTGGACAAACACGCTAGTCAAACGCGGGTTTGAGCCAATGGTAGAGGCCTTCTTTTCTCAGATCCGTTTAGGTAAATCGGAAACAGAATTGCTTAAACAAAAAGAAGTTGTAAGAAGTCATGAATTATGTGAGGAAGTGCTTAAAGATCACTACCGTCATCAACTTTGAACAAGACTGGCAAGATTGTATTAAGCGTGATAGAATAATGAGGACGTTTGAGAAAAGAAAGGAAAATCCTCAGTGAATAAAGAAGAAATAGTTGAAAGCTTAGCCACGATTACTATATTGTTTGATGAACCATTGATGAACTATACGTTTACGAAAACAGGTGGACCAGCTGATGTCCTTGCATTCCCGAAAAAGCAAGAAGAAGTAAAGCAAATCATCGATTATTGCCGAATCCATGATATACCTTGGATGGTATTAGGAAATGCAAGCAATCTGATCGTTCAAGATGGCGGGATTCGCGGTGTAGTCATCATGCTGACTGAAATGAAACAGATTCATGTCAAAGGAACGATGGTCATTGCGGAAGCAGGTGCCTCACTGATTGATACGACTTATGCAGCTTTGGCAGAATCATTGACTGGATTTGAATTTGCTTGCGGCATCCCGGGAAGTGTCGGTGGAGCGGTTTATATGAATGCAGGTGCGTATGGCGGAGAGATCAAAGATGTTTTTGCTGAAGTGGATCTTTTGCTTGAAGATGGAACATTGAAAACTTTGACAAAAGACGAAATGGTATTTTCTTATCGTCACAGTAAAGTCCAAGAATTACGTGCTATCGTATTGGAAGCTCGATTCAGTTTGCAAACAGGGGATTATGAAGCAATCAAAGCAAGAATGGATGAGTTGACCGAATTGCGTCAATCAAAACAGCCATTAGAATACCCTTCATGCGGAAGTGTCTTTAAGCGCCCAGTTGGACACTATACGGGTCAGCTGATCCAACAAGCAGGATTGCAAGGCCTGAAATGGGGCGGTGCACAAGTCTCTGAAAAACATGCTGGATTCATCGTCAATATCGATCATGCGACAGCGACAGATTATATTGAATTGATTGCGCACATCCAAGAAGTAATCAAAGAAAAATTTGATGTGTCTTTAGAAACAGAAGTGCGGATCATTGGAGAAAAACAAGCAATATCAGAAACAAGCAGAAGTTTAGCCAATTAATAAGTAATGGAACTTAAAATAAGTAAAAGAGCAGGACGGTGGCCGCCCTGCTCTTTTTTGTGGTTGTTTACGCAAATGGCGCAAATCTTGTACATTTTAACACAATAAAACAAAAAATATAAAATATTTCCTCATAAATTTTTCCATTTTTTGAAATATTCTCAAAAAAAAGATAAAAAATGAGAATAACTGATGAAAAAACAAGCGTAATCCATCATAAAATCAGTATAGGTGAAGAGATGAACTTTCATCTGCATATCAAGTAATTGGTATGAGGCATTTTTTGAGGTGTAGGATATGAAGTTGGATTACCTTATAGAAGAGGAAGATAGAGAAAAACTGCTGCTAGCTAGATATTTAGAATTTGAGAAAAAGAATTATGTAGTGCTACCTAAGTTATATGAAACATTAGGTTTGTCTAAATTTAAAACAAGAAATTATATCATAGAATTAAATAAAGAATTTACTGAATTCAAAACAAAGCCAGAGATCCAAATTTCAGAAGAAGCAGAGATCCATGTCGAACGTCTGAATTTGACGGATATCAAAAATTTAAGAAGAATCTACTTTTAACGATCAAAAATTGCTCGACTGTTAACGGAGATCGTGGATTCAAAAGTAACGATCGAAAAATTTGCAGAGAATCATTTTTTAAGCATATCAAGAGCCTATGTAAAAAGAAGAGAATTAGTCTCTTTTCTTGAACAGCATCAAATAAAGTTAAAAAAAAACATATTAGTTGGGGAAGAAATAAACATACGGAACGTATTATTTGGGGTATATTTCGGGGTCTTTAATGGTTTTTCTATGCCATTTAGAGAAAGCGTCATGAATGAAGCAAAGAGTATCGTGCAATATTTTGAATATCTGTTCAATTTAAAACTGTCTGAAACAAAACGAATCAAATTCAATTTGCTAACCACTATTAGTTTGTTGAGGGCCTATGGGAATCAACCAATCGGAAAACGTTTCTTTTCAGATGAATACTTTAAGAGCTCAGAAGGAATGAAGATCATCAAGGATTTATCACATATTTCTTTTCTTCATATCCCTAAAGAGCAGATCATTGATGAGATTTCTTATATCATGTTGTTTTTGATTACGGAAGAAGAATTTGAATTAGATGGCGCATTTGGACTTGCGGAAGCTCATTTTCATGATATCCACATGATTAGTCAAAAAATGTCAGTGGAATTGATTGATCAATTACCATTTTCGATTGAAATCTCTGAAGAAGAAAGACTATATATACGAAAAGAACTTCGTATGGGTATGATGCATGTCAATCGAAAAAATTGGATATTCGACTTTGAGATGACTAGCTTTACGTCTAAAAAGCAGCTACAGTTTTTCTTCGAGACGTATCCAATATTCAGTACAGCAATCCAAAAGGTCATACAAGAGAATAAACGCTATTTCTTGGGAAAAGATGAACGTTTCATGATTCGCTTATTTTATGATTATCTCTTTTTATTGGTCGGTATTTGTCCGGTATCATATTTTGAAGCACCGATTCATGTCTGTATTGATTTTTCGCAAGGATCTGCTTATACCGATTACATTATTTCTCAAGTGAAAGGATTTAAAAATTACAATATTGTGATTGAGAGTCGAATCACTTCTCGTACGAATATTTATTTATCTGATTGTTTACTTGAAAAATTTAATAAAGAACAGATAATTTGGAAAAATCCACCGACTCCAGATGACTGGGAATATTTTGGAAATATCATCATCAGAGAAAAAAATAGACATTTAACTGATAAAATCAGCTAGTATTTATGGATGGCAGCTTTGTCTCACATATTTATTAGATGATTTATGTTTTTTTCAAAGAAAAGGTAACTAGATATAACTAGATATATTACTTAACAAAATTAAAAAGTACATAAGTTATTATTCCGATTTTCTTGAAACAATAAAAAATCAAAAAAAATACTCTCCTAATAGTCCATCTTCTTTTGATTTTATTTATATAATGAAATCATCTTATGAAAATTACTACTTCATGTTTAGACAAGAGTAGGGAGGACTAAGAATAAATGTGTTCAAAAAGACGTTCAAAACAACTAAATAAACACGCTTGTCGTTTAGATAAGGAACGGTCGTGTTCTGAAAAACACTACGTTAAGTTTATGATGCGCACGATGCTGATCAGTTTATCTGTAGGTGTCTATATGCATGTACCCGTTCAGGCAACGGCACAAACCATCAAGGTCGTACGCACCTCTGTTTCTGAGACCACTGATTCCCCTATCACTATTACTCATACTTTCACTGATGCAAATGGAAAACAGCTACTTCCTGCATTGACTTCCTATAATAAAGTCAGTTATCCTCCAACGATAAACCACTACTGGTTAATTCCTAACAAAACATTATGGACATCGGAAACCGGAAGCAGTGTGCCGCTTTCTATCTTTTCCGATATGACTGATCCTACAAAAGGTGATCAGTTAAAACAGATCACTGATATTTTGAATCATGCTTTGACAGATATAAAGGACGGTGGAAGCGCACAAGTTTCTTATGTATATGAAAAAGATTATTCACAGTTTGAAGGAAAGAAAATCGATGTTCTGGCAGGGACAAAAGTTTCGATATCTGATCTGGTAGAAAGGCTGAAGAACGCAGATGGAACACAAGGAGATATGTCCAAAGTAATTTCAAACAATGGGAATATCGTGGATACGACTAATACAGGAACATCTACTATTTCCTTGTCCTATTTTGATCCAATTGCTTTAAAAACAAAGACTGCATCTGCTGTGATCCATGTTCGTGCTGATCAAACAGCTATCAAAGGAAAAGATCTTCACTTAAGAACAGGAGAGAGTTACGCCACTAAAGATCTTGTTGAATATGTAACAAAAAGCGATGGAACTTCAGGAAATAAAGAAGAAATCAAAATGAACGGGACAGTAGATACTACAACTCCGGGAGAATATCCCGTTGTATTAACTTATATAGACTCGAAAACATCAAATGTGGCAGAAACAACAGCTGCAGTTTATGTAGAAGCATCTGCTGCTTCATCGACTGTCATCACTCATTTTATAGATAGTCAAACAAATAAAGAACTTCAAGCAGAAACACATATGAGTAGTGTAAATCGTATTCCTGATTTGCGCCTACCTGCTGAATTTTCTGATCGAGTGCCAAATATAGATTTATCGACTTATGAACAAGACGGAAAAGTCACTTCTATTTCTGATTGGATGCAAGCAAACGGATTAGACAGAAAAAGTCACTGGTCGGAGATCCTTGAAGTACTTCACTCAGAACTGATGAATAACAGGAAGCAATCAGGAGGGGAAATTACCTTTACTTATGTTTATATACCAGACAATCGTTCATTAGAAGGCCATAATCTTATTGTTCATCCAAACGAAAAAATAAACAAAGAAGAGTTGATCCAATCAGCAACAAATTCCTTAGATAAACCCGTACCGTTAAAGGATGTATCGGTTACAATCAATGAAGTACCATTGGAGGATGGTTATTTGACCAAACAAACAGGTGATTTTACGATTATGTATAGTTATCATGACCCGTATTCACTCCAAGAACTCCATGCTCAGTCACTATTACATGTTTTACCATTAAACAAACAGATAGATCAAAAAGAACAAAAAAGACAAGAAGAAAGCTTGTCAGAAAAAAAACAACAAATGGCTCATGCAGTTTCTCCAACAGGGAAAGTAAAACAAACAAGAAGCCTAGAGTTAGCAAGAATATCTAGAAAAATCTCAGAATCTAATAAAACGATAAGGCAAGAAGCTCATTTGGCCCCACAAGTTTCTGGATTGGAAAATGAAATTTTAGAGCCTAAAATAAAACAACAATCAGAAAAAGAATTTGTTGCTAAACAGTCGGAAGATCAGAATGAATCAGATGACCAGAAGGAAACGAAGAAAAAACGCTTGTCAACTATTGATTCCACCGATGAGCATCTGCAGCCGCAAGTACCACTTCCTAGTCCGGGAACACCCGCACCTGGTGGAGGTATTCCTTCTTCTTCTGCTTTAGGAGATTTCATGCGAGGTATGGCAGGAACATGGGTATACGCTAATCGAAATGAATTTGGCGCAGATGACTGGTTCTGATTTATATCTCTATCTGTTATAGTCAAATAAGTAGCTGAGTCATATGTTATTTGGCATAATGGAGACGAGGAGGGATAGAAAAATGTTAGATAAAACGTTACCTTACGCAGAAATCTGGATGACAAGACCACTTCAACAAAATGTTCCAATCACGCCTTTAGCGGAAGGTTTTGAATTTCGATTTTATCAAAAAGAAGATGAATCTGCTTGGGCGGAGATTGAGACTTCCGTTGGGGAATTTCAAACGACAGATGAAGCACTTGAGTATTTTCAACAAAACTTTGCTCCTTATCCTGAAGAACTTGAAAGAAGGATGTTTTTTGTAGAGACAAAAAAAGGAGAAAAAGTAGCAACCTGTACCGCTTGGCGAAAAAAATCAAGAGAGCAAGTGTATCCGGTTTTTCATTGGTTAGCAGTGAAACCAGATTACCAAGGAAAAGGGCTCGCAAAAGCATTGACTGCCAGAGTCTTGCAAGAATTTCCTACCCTCCATACGGACGGACCAATCTATCTTCACACACAGACATGGAGCCATCAGGCGATTGCTCTTTATAAAAAAACGGGTTTTACTTTTATTGCTGAAAATCTAGACGGCACACCTAATCCAGATTATGAAAAAGTTATGCAGGTTTTAAGTAAATTAGATAAATAACGAAATGGTGAAATAAGTCCTCAGTATTGGGATAAAAAACGAAATAGTCATTCCTCATATCTTACTTTTTTGAGTTAATACTATCGGATAACTAATGGCATGCCATACATTCAAAAAAGAAGGGGCAGTGACAAAAGTATTGTCACTGCCCCTTCTCTTGTTTTTTAGCATGTTTTATCGTTTGATTTTTTTAGGAATAAAATTCTTGATGAACGTAAATTTTTGGTAATCGTTTCGACTATAGAGGTAACCAAATACACTGAAAACAACTGCTCCAATAAAATTAACAAATAAATCCTTCATAGTATCCATGATTCCCACGTCTAAGTAACCATTTTGGATGATTGTTTTATCTGTTTTACCATCTGCATTTTGATTTTCAATGATTGTCCGAGTGATATCTGGAACATGATAGACAGTGTTTCCGTCTTTACTTAACTCCACACTATTGATTTGCTGGATGATCGTATCTTTTTGCATATCGAATTGCAGTAATTTATCTGCTGAAAATTCCACAAACTCCCACATAACACCAACTGTCATCGAAAAACAGAAGGAAACAACCGCTAGTAATAAAGGAGTCAAGTTCATGGTTTTTGTATTTTTATTGAGCAAATAAACAAGGGAAAAGCCGACACCCCCAGCTAAAAATCCGCTGAATGCATGTAGAAAAGTATCCCACATTGAAAAATAGCCATAAAAATCACTTAACTCTCCTAAAACTGTTGAACTAAAAATAAAAGATAACAAAATGATTTCTAGCATATTTGGAATCTGTATCTTTAATATCTTTTCCAGAAAATAAGGGATTTCAAATAAAATTAGTGTCAGTAATAAAAGCATTGTATTTCCCCAGTGTTGGTTCCAGACCTGATCCACTAGCATAATAACGACGATGATACGTAATAAAATATAGATTCCGTTTGTGATTCTACCTGCAGTTTTTGTACTGTTCGTAAAAAAGGTTTTCAAATGATTCATAAAATAACTCCTTCATGTATATCCTTAATTATACTAAGAAGCGTGTGTTTACCAAAGCTATATGACTTAAAGAAAAACAGAGTTGATATTGTGAAAAAAATCACTTAATATAGTATAAGGAGAAAAGGGGGATACAAATGAAAAAATTAGTTGCTGGTTTATTAACAGCCGTTGCACTTCTTGCTATGAGCGCATGCGGCGCAGATCAGAAAAATACAGCGCAGACAAGTTCTAGTACGAAGGAATCTGCCGAAGTATCATCAGGCGCTTCTGAACAAGTATATACAGATCCAAAAGAAATGAAAGAATCTTATGATGTCGTGATTATTGGAGCTGGTGGTGCAGGGATGGCAGCAGCTATCGAAGCAAAAGATGCTGGGTTGAATCCAGTAATTTTGGAAAAGATGCCTGTTGCCGGAGGAAACACATCTAAATCATCAAGCGGTATGAATGCTTCAGAAACAAAATTTCAAAAAGAAGAAGGAATCAAAGACTCGAATGATGCCTTCTATGAAGAAACGCTAAAAGGTGGTGGAGGAACGAATGATAAAGAAATGCTTCGATACTTTGTCGATCACTCTGCTGATGCGGTCGATTGGCTAGATCAAAACGGTATCAAACTGGACAACTTAACGATCACTGGAGGGATGAGTGAAAAGAGGACACATCGTCCGTCTGATGGCTCGGCTATTGGTGGATACTTAGTGGAGGGGTTATTGAATAACGTCCATGAGCGGGAAATCCCTATTTTTGTCAACGCAGATGTGACAGACATTAAGAAAAATGGGGAAACGGTCAATGAAGTGACTGTACATGTTCAAGGAGAAGAACCAAAAGAGGTCACCGGAAAAGCAATCGTAGTTACCACAGGCGGTTTTGGTGCCAGCAAAGAATTTATTGAAAAATATCGTCCCGATTTAGCTGATTATATTACGACAAATCAAGAAGGATCAACTGGAGATGGTATCACCATGATTGAAAAATTAGGCGGACAAACCGTTGATATGGATAAAATACAAATTCATCCAACTGTGCAGCAGGATGAGGGGGTCTTGATTGGTGAGGTTGTTCGCGGAGAAGGAGCAATCTTGGTCGATCAAGAGGGGAAAAGATTTGTCAATGAAATGGATACAAGGGATAAAGTATCTGCAGCAATTACAGCATTGCCTGAAAAATCAGCTTATTTGATTTTTGACCAAGGCGTGCGTGATCGTGCCACAGCTATTGAATTTTATGACCAAAAAGGATATGTCACAACTGGAAAGACAATGGAAGAATTAGCAGAAAAAATCGATTTACCAAAAGAAACACTAGCAAAAACAGTTGATGGATGGAATACGGATGTTGCGGAGAAAAAAGATGCTCAATTCAACCGTGCCACAGCCATGGAACATGACTTATCGTCTCCGAATTATTATGCGATCAAAATCGCACCAGGAATCCATTACACGATGGGCGGTGTGAAAATCAATACGAACACTGAAGTATTAGATAAAGAAAACCAGCCAATTAGGGGGTTATATGCTGCTGGTGAAGTCACAGGTGGCTTACATGGAAACAACCGGATCGGTGGAAATTCAGTTGCGGAGATCATTATTTTTGGGCGACAAGCGGGCATACAAGCAGCTCGATTTGCTTCGGAAAATGAATGAAATAGAACGTAAATAAAAAGAGGTTGTGAAATCAGCGTTTTGACCTGAGTATTAGAGAAACAAACGGCAAAATAGTTCCTCATATTTTGCCGTTTTTTGAGCTAATACCGAGGGTCAGCTGATTGAACACCGTTTAGTGAAGAGGTTGTGAAAAAGCTGCCCTGCATCAAGTAATAAGAACAGCCAAGTAAAAACAGCTTCTTATGTTTTTAACTTGGTTGGACTTATTACCGCAGATGCAAGCTTTTGAACACCGTTTATTCGGAAAAAGAGCGTGGGACAAAAGTAAAGAACACTTTTGTCTCACGCTCTAAACACGTATAAACGGCGGAAGCAGAAGAAACTCCTTCGGAAATAAGCTGGAATTCACAAAAATTTGAAAAGCAATTTTCGTGAATTTCTTCTTATTTCTTGGAGTTAAACGCTTCTGTCCCAGCCTCTTTTTTGATCAGCATGATTTTATTCAGTTATCTTCAAAATGATTTTTCCGATGTTTTTGTTTGCTTCCATATATTCATGCGCTTGTTTGACTGCGCTGAATTGGAATGTACGGTCAATGATTGGCCGAATCTTGCCATTTTCTAAAAAAGGCCCAGCTTTTTGCATAAAAGTTTGTGCGAGCTCTGCTTTATACTGATCACTTCTAGGTGTCAATAATGTACCAAGCAGTTGGACACGTTTCCCAATCAATACACCAAGGTCTATCTCAGGCACGATGGTCCCACCTAGCATACCAATCAAGACCCAACGTCCATCAACGGCTATAGAAGCTAAATTCTTTTCCCAGTAAGAAGCGCCGATGAAATCCAAAATAACATCGACTCCCCGACCTTCAGTGATTTTTCGTACCTCTTCTTGGAAGTCTTGTTTTTTATAGTTGATCAATTCATCTGCACCAAGTTCTTTACAAAAGGCGAGTTTTTCTTCTGATCCTGCAGTAACGATGATTTTCGCGTGAGAAAGCTGTCTAGCTAATTGGATCGCTGCTGTTCCCACACCACTTGCTCCTGCATGGATCAAGACAGTTTCGCCTTCTTGTAATTTTCCAAGCCAGTAAAGTGTTTGATAAGCAGTCAAAAAAACTTCTGAGATTCCAGCAGCAGAAACATAGTCTAGCGTATCAGGGAGAAGGATTGCACGATCGGCAGGCATCACAGCATATTCGGCATAACCACCTAGATTGACTAATCCGTATACTTTTGTCCCAGGAGTAAAAGTGGAGATATCACTTTTATTCTCAACTACCTCTCCAGCTACTTCGACTCCCAAAATAGGGTAGGGAGGTTTCAAAGAGACTGATTCTCTTTTCATAATATCTGTTCGATTGACAGCTGCTGTATGGACTTTGATCAGTAATTCGCCTTGTTTTGGTTTAGGAACAGGCACTTCAATTTGTTCTAATACATCTACAGAACCAGGATGCTTGATTGAAATGGCACGCATGGATCTATTCCTCCTTTGCCCATTCTTGGAATGCTGTATTCAACTCTTTGCTACCTTCAGAAAGTACTAGAGTCGTACGAGAAATATCCGTTTCTTCCACTAGAGCGGCAAGTACAGCAGCAACTGTAGAGCGAGTGATCGTTTTTGATGCCTTTTCATTAGGCTTAGTTAATTGAATGGAAGTAACTTCTTCATCGTTAGTCAATGTGACTGGTTGAAGAATGACAAAATCTAAGTTAGTTCGTTTCAGCCATTCATCTGCATAATGTTTAGTAATATAATAATCTGTCATGGACTCAGGCCATTTTGCTGGTTCATCTGCATAAACAGCACTGACCATCAGATAGCGAGAGACATGCGCATTTTCAGCTGCGATCACTGTTTTGATTGCGCCATCCAAGTCTACTTGCAGAAGATTCTTTCCTTGAGAGCCGGCAGCAAAAATCAATACATCGATGCCTTTGAATACTTCGGTCATTTTTTCCACGGACCAAGTTAAATCAAAAGAGATATACGAAACATTCTCTTTTTTTACTAATGTTTGGGAAGCAACATCTCTCACCCCTGCAAAAATTTCATGGGAACTTGGAGCTAAATCTTTTATCAGGTGTCGGCCAATTTGTCCGTTTGCACCTACAACAAAAATTTTCATTTGGATCATCCTTTCGACGTCAAATCTTTCCATTCAATAGTAACACCAAAAGA
Organism: Enterococcus sp. SB12; assembly: GCF_030910025.2. Taxonomy (NCBI): domain Bacteria; kingdom Bacillati; phylum Bacillota; class Bacilli; order Lactobacillales; family Enterococcaceae; genus Enterococcus; species Enterococcus sp. SB12. The sequence continues at coordinate 661,364 of NZ_CP175675.1, forward strand.
GAAAAAAATCAGAGATCGGCTACGATGACTATCAGTTAGTAAGAGAAGGGTGCTTGAAGTATCTTAACAAGACATTGCATACTGCTGCAGTCGCAAGACCTGCGACGATTCCTTCAGGTATACCACTTGTAAAAATAACCGCTAGAATAGCTGAATAAACAGCATTTAAATTTGTTCCGATGACTTTGGCATAATCTTGCTGGAATAAAAAGTAGATCATATTCATCACTAAAATCGTATTGGTCAATGAACCGGAAAGTCCAGCTAAGAATAAAGAAACGGAATCTGCTTTTTGTTTCATTAGTTTGCGCAGACCTTTATAAACGAAATAAGGAACCACCCCAATCAAGATACGAGGAATAAACGCGATCAGCAAGGCTTTCCAGCTTCCATGTTCTGTTCCGATGACTGGGATAAACGGAGAAAAGACAAAAGACAAAGGTGTTTGGATAACTGTGCTACGGATCATGCTGATCAGTCCAAATGTACCGCCAAGAAAAGCACCTAGTCTTGGTCCTAAAACGATCGAAGCAATGATTACAGGAATATGCATGGTTGTTGCATGGATTGGACCGATAGGGATAAAACCTAAAGGCGTAACAGCTAATAAAATCAAAATAGCTAAAAACATCGCAGTTAATGTAAAGTTTTTTGTATTTTTCATAAGTACTCCTTTTTTCTAAGCATTTCTTTCATTAAGAGTCAGCATGACCTGTTCGATGATCGTCTGAATATCAGCTAAGGCACCTTTTCCAAAATCTCCACAAGCTAAAAGAGATTCTCTTGGTTCAATTTCCTGATAGCCGACAGATCTCAATGTTTCCAGATTACGCTGAGTGATCGGGTTTTGATACATATTCGTGTTCATGGCAGGGGCAATCAATTTTGGTGTTCCCACTGGAAGCGCCATTGCGACTGTTGAAAGAAGATCGTCTGCAATGCCATTTGCTAGCTTGCCGATAATGTTTGTTGTAGCAGGCGCAATGAGAAACAAGTCAGCTTGTTTTGCTAGTTCGATATGATTGATTACCTGCGGATTTGATTCTTGCATGACGTCTGTATGGACTGCGCGCTTCGACAGAGATTGCAAGGTTAATGGCGTGATAAAATGTGTGCTGCTTTTAGACAAAATCACATCTACCTGGGCACCTAATTTGACAAATTGACTTGTAAGATCAGCGCTTTTGTAAGCAGAAATACTTCCAGTAACGCCTAGTAAGATCTTTTTCATTTTGATTCCTCCAGTCTAATTTTCTCAGTAATCAATGCAGCAATCTCAGATTTACTTTGAGCTTCTTCCACTGTTCCATCTTTAGATAAGAGATAGCCGTGGTGTGTCTCGCCATGGATTTCCGTCAAATCATTTGCGAAAATAAAATCAGTTTTGTTATTTATCAGACTATTTTTTGCGACTGCCAGAAGAGATTCCTTTGGTACATCTACTAATAGTTTGAAACCAATGATTTTTGCTTTTGGCTGCCATTCACGTAGATAAGAAATGATTTTTGGTGTTTTCTTCAAAACGAGCACAAGATGCTCGGTGTCAGAAGAGATCTTTGAAACAGTGGTATCTGTCTGTTCATTTTCCGCAAACCAATTGTCCAGTTCTTCTTGCGTTGAAGAAGTGGGTAGGTTTTTTGCCAGCTGTTCTTCTGAAAAACTAAAAGCAGGAGTAAAATCACTGACTGCCATACTGTGGATAATCGCATCGTAGTGTTCTTTTTTCGTTAGTGCTTCTAATTGTAAAAATAAGTCCAGTGCAGATTCGATCGTATAAATCGTTATATTGGAGTGTCTTTTCGGTTTCAGTGCTTGTTTCGTAGTCACGTAATCGATTGTGGTATCCGGATTGGCAGCTAAATAATCAGCTAATGCTTGCCCTAATCGTCCTGTCGAATGATTTGTAATAGCACGTACTTGATCGATTTTTTCAGTCGTTCCTCCAGCTGTGATTAGAATCTTCATTTATGGTCACCTACATTTACTAGTGTTCTTCCTTGGTGTGTTCCAGCAAGTAGTTTAGATGCTGTTTCAGGCAATTGATACAGAGTAATCTCTTGGACGACCAGTTCATCTGCAATCTGCAAATCCGCCATCTGTTGCCATAAAGAAAGACGTTGATCTATTGGTACATTGACAGAATCAATTCCAATCAACTGGATGTTTCGCAGAATAAAAGGCAAGACAGTCGCGTTTAGTTTGATTCCTCCAGCATTGCCACATAAAGCTACTGCACCGTTATAAGAGATCAATGGAAGAAGACTGCTTAGCTGCTCGCCACCTACTGTGTCGATGACATAGTCGATTTGCTGTTTTCCTAAAGCTTTTGTTGTCTCTGGCAGAAATTCATCAGGTCGTACGACTTGAGAAGCACCTAGACTTTTTAGCCATGTGACAGACTCTTCTTTTCTGGAAAAGGCAATGATTGACTGGAATCCTAGTTTATGTAACAGGGCTATCGCTGTACTGCCTACACCGCCAGAAGCACCAGTAACGACAACTTTTTTATCAGAGGTCATACCTTGGCGGATTAAAGCGTTCACACATAACATAGCAGTAAACCCTGCTGTACCAAAAATCATCGCTTGACGCAGTGTCATATTTTTCGGTAGAGGGACTAACCAGTCTCCTGGTACTTTTTGGTATTGGCTGTAACCGCCTGGATAGGTGACACCAAGCCCAAAACCAGTAGCAAGTACAAGATCTTCTTTTGAAAAACGTGGATTGTTACTTTGGACGACAATTCCGGATAAATCAATCCCTGGAGTCATCGGATAGGTTCGTATCACCTGACCAGATTCGCTCATTGCCAATGCATCTTTATAATTGACATCAGAATAGGCAATTTTTACCAAGACTTCATTTTCAGCCAATTCAGTAAATGGCAGATCACTGATTGCTGTATGGAAAATAGGTTCCTTTATTACCTGAAAAGATCGAAAAGCGTTCATTCGTGAGACACTCCTTTTAAAATTTTCTTTTATCATACCATAAAGCCTACTCTTTTATTCTTGTTCTTCCGTAAATTTAGACAAAAATTAGGTGAAAAATAAAAAATCAAACAACTAGAATTTATTCCAAAAGATAAAGAAATATTCAGCAAAAAAAATTTTACAAAGGGTTGCCTTTTTCAATAAATTTCGTATACTAATACGAGTGGTAGTAAACAGGAAGTTTACTATTAGAAAACTTCGATTCGGAGGAAATTATGGAAATTGGTGAGAAGTTAAGAAATTTGCGCATCCAAAAGAATTTGACACAAGAAGAACTAGGCGAACGCACAGATTTGTCAAAAGGGTATATTTCCCAGTTGGAACGAGATTTAAGTTCACCATCAATGGAAACATTCTTTTCTATTCTTGAAGTCTTAGGTGTGACTCCAGAAGAATTTTTTCATCAAGAAGCAGCGAATCTGCAAGTGGTTTATTCAAAAGAAGATCATACGGTTTATTTCGATGAAGAAAACGGGTATGAATTGGAATGGCTCGTGGCTGATTCGAATGAAAAAGAAATGGAGCCTGTCTTGCTGACTTTTGAAGGTGCAGGAGAATATAAGACGTTTGAACCTTCATTATCTGAAACGTTTATTTTTGTATTAGAAGGGGAATTAGAGTTAAGCTTAGGAGAGACGGTCTATGTGGCAAAAGCAGGACAGTCGATCTATTATCAAGCGACAAAACAACATCAATTAAGGAATCATCTCAAAAAACGAACAAAAGTATTGATTGTTGCAACGCAATCATATTTGTAATATAGGGGGTAAAAACGTGGGGAAACCAATCATTTCATTTGATCAAGTAGTGAAACGCTATGATGATGAAACAGTATTAAAAAAAGTAAGTTTTGAGATCGAACAAGGAAAATTTTATACACTGCTTGGTCCTTCCGGCTGTGGCAAAACAACGATCCTACGTATTATAGCTGGATTCACCGAAGCTACAGAAGGGGACATCTATTTTGAAGGGAAACGGTTGAATGATTTGCCAGCTAATAAGCGACAAGTAAATACAGTCTTCCAAGATTATGCACTTTTTCCTCATATGAATGTTTTTGATAACGTTGCTTTTGGATTGAAGATCAAGAAAATGTCCAAATCAGATATCGAAAAGAAGGTAAAAGATGCTTTGCGTATGGTCCAGCTTCCTGGATACGAAAAACGGGAGATCAGTGAAATGTCTGGTGGTCAAAGACAGCGTGTAGCGATTGCACGAGCAATTGTAAATGAACCGAAAGTATTGCTACTAGATGAACCGTTATCGGCGCTTGATTTGAAACTACGTACAGATATGCAGTATGAACTGCGGGATCTGCAACAACGATTAGGAATCACGTTTATTTTTGTTACTCATGACCAAGAAGAAGCGTTGGCAATGAGTGATGAGATTTTTGTCATGAATAAAGGGAAAATCGTCCAAAGTGGTACACCCGTAGATATTTATGATGAGCCAATCAATCATTTCGTTGCTGATTTTGTTGGGGAGAGCAATATCGTGGACGGTGTAATGATCGAAGATAATCTAGTTGAGTTTGTTGGTAAGCAATTTGAATGTGTCGATGGCGGGATGCGTCTAAATGAACCAGTTGAAGTTGTTTTACGCCCAGAGGATTTGACGATCACGACACCAGATAAAGGAAAACTAGTCGTAACGGTCGATACTCAGCTGTTTCGTGGTGTCCATTATGAAATCATCTGTTATGATGAACAGCAAAATGAATGGATGGTCCATTCAACGAAAAAAGCTAAAGAAGGAAGCAAAGTAGGATTGGCCTTTGAGCCAGAAGATATCCATGTCATGCGTTTCAACGAGTCTGAAGAAGAATTCGATGCACGTCTTGACAGCTACGAAGAATAGGGGGGACAAGAATGAAAACAATGCGCAGGATCTATTCCGTCCCTTATATTTTGTGGATCGGTTTATTCGTGATCGCGCCTGTATTAATGATCATTTATCAATCTTTTTTTGATATGAATGGGCAATTCACGCTGAATAATTATCTATCTTATTTTACGTCGGGGACATCGCTTTCTATGACGATCAATTCTGTATGGTATGCATTTTTGATCACGTTTTTCACGCTGATCATCAGTTACCCGACTGCTTATTTTTTAACAAAACTGAAGCACAAGCAATTATGGCTGATGCTGATTATTTTGCCTACATGGGTGAATCTGCTGCTTAAAGCTTACGCATTTATTGGGATTTTCAGTGTGCACGGCAGCGTGAATCATTTCTTTGATTTTATCGGGATCGGGCCGAAACAGATATTATTCACAGACTTCAGTTTTCTGTTCGTGGCAACGTATATCGAGATTCCATTTATGATTATGCCAATTTTCAATGCATTGGAAGAGATGAATCCTTCTTTGATCAGTGCTAGTAGAGATTTAGGCGCGAATAGCTTTGAGACCTTCCGACGAGTGATTTTTCCGTTATCATTAAATGGTGTGAAAAGTGGTGTCCAAGCAGTATTTATTCCTTCTCTTTCTTTATTCATGCTGACTCGTCTGATTGGCGGAAATCGGGTGATCACTTTAGGAACGGCTATCGAACAGCATTTCTTGGTTACACAAAACTGGGGGATGGGTTCTACAATCGGTGTGATTTTAATCATTGCTATGTTCATCGTGATGCTCCTGACAGGCGAGAAGAAAAAAGGAGGTCGCTCATAAATGAAAAAATTTAAATGGTCGTATCTTTATTTAGGGATTGTTTTTTTATTCTTATATGCACCGATCTTCTATCTGATTTTTTATTCCTTCAATGAAGGAGGAACGATGAACAGCTTTACAGGATTTACTTGGGAAAATTATGAAGCTGTTTTTGAAGATACACGTTTGATCATTATCGTATTGAATACGTTCATGCTGGCTTTCTTATCTGCATTGATCGCCACGATCATCGGGACATTTGGGGCTATGGGGATCTATTACACGAAGAAACGACGTGCACGGACAGCGTTGTTGAGCATGAATAACATCTTATTAGTCTCTCCTGATGTTATTATCGGTGCTAGTTTCTTGATTTTCTTTACACTACTAGGATTCGGATTAGGTTTTCAGAGTGTATTGCTTTCCCATATTGCTTTCAGCATTCCAATCGTCGTCTTGATGGTCTTGCCAAAATTGCAGGAAATGAACGATTCAATGGTTGATGCGGCTAGAGATCTTGGTGCTAATAATTTCCAAGTAGTCAAAAATATCATTTTGCCTTATCTTTCTCCAGGAATCATAGCTGGATATTTTATGGCATTTACCTATTCTCTTGATGATTTTGCGGTTACGTTTTTCGTCACAGGAAATGGCTTTACGACGCTCTCAGTAGAGATTTATTCTCGTGCAAGACAAGGAATCAGTTTAGAAATCAATGCGCTAAGTGCGTTAGTTTTCTTGTTCTCCATGATATTGGTCATTGGATACTACTTCATTAGTAAAGAAAACCGTCCAAAACGGCTGAAGAAAAACAGAAGAGTACGCGAGGGGGTGGCACGGCTGCGATGAAAAAATTACAATCTCTGTTTTTAGGTATTCTCATCATTATTGCGGTGCTGCTGCTTGGTGTTCGTCAACTTGAAAAAACAAGTGGCATGAGTGGAGCAAAGGTACTTACCATCTATAACTGGGGAGATTATATCGATCCTAGTTTGATCACGAAATTTGAAAAAGAATATGGATACAAAGTGAATTATGAAACATTTGATTCTAATGAAGCGATGTTCACAAAAATCCAGCAAGGTGGGACAAACTACGACATCGCTATACCAAGTGAATATATGATCCAAAAAATGATCAAAGAAAAACTAGTACTTCCATTAGATCATTCGAAGATCAAAGGATTAAATAATATTGATCCACGATTTTTAGACTTGGATTTTGATCCAGATAATCAGTATTCGATTCCATATTTTTGGGGAACTTTAGGGATCGTATATAACGATAAATTCTTTGATGCAGATCAAATTAAGCATTGGGATGATTTGTGGAAGCCGGAATTAAAAGACAGTTTGATGCTGATTGACGGTGCACGAGAAGTTATGGGGCTTTCTTTGAATAGTTTAGGCTATTCTTTGAATAGTAAGAATATGGCACAGCTGACAGAAGCAGCAAATAAATTGAATCATTTAACGCCAAATGTCAAAGCAATCGTGGCAGATGAGATCAAAATGTATATGATCAATGAAGAAGCCTCCGTGGCAGTGACATTTTCTGGCGAAGCTGCCGATATGATGTGGGAAAATGAACATTTACATTACGTAATCCCACCAGAAGGTTCCAATCTTTGGTTTGATAATATCGTTATGCCAAAAACCGTGAAAAATAAAGAAGGTGCCTATGATTTCATCAACTTTATGCTAGAACCGGAAAATGCGGCACAAAATGCAGAGTATATTGGTTATTCTACACCAAATGAAAAAGCAAAAGCGTTATTGCCAAAAGACATTTCGTCGGATGAACAATTCTATCCATCTGATGACACGATCTCCCATCTTGAAGTCTACGAAGATCTAGGATCGAAATACCTAGGCATCTATAATGACCTATTCTTAGAATTCAAGATGTATCGGAAATAGCGAGAAAATAAGCAAATTTGCATAACTATAATAAAAAGGACTTAGTTTTGATGGGAAATTTTTCAAAATTAAGTCCTTTTTTATGTGGTTGAAACGGGTATGATCATTTTAAGGAAGTGATCTAAGATGAAAGGATGACTGAACAATTATCATATTAGAAAAGCTTTATTGTATTCCACAAACAAATTACTAAGAATAACAAATTAGTTTTTGTTTGTTCTTATTCCCTATTGACTTTTCTTTCAAACATGCTATTCTAATTTTATTCTAATAGTATCCGATGAGAAGGAAAGTAGACAGAAAATGGTTCAAGAGAGGCTTTGGTTGGTGTAAAAAGCTAGAAGTTGACTGTCGAAAATGGCCTTAGAGGATTTTTTGTCGAAAGGTAGGCAAAAACGAACAGTCTTTCGTTACCAAGACCACTGATTTTATTGTCAGGCTGAGAGAAAGAATGTTTTTTCTGAAAAAAGGTGGTACCACGAGTATAATCGTCCTTTTACTAGTATTTGCTAGTAAAAGGATTTTTTTTTACAAAAAAACAAAGAAAAGAGTGAGTGAAATGAGTAAAAATAGACCATTTACAGTAGATCATGTCGGAAGTTTCTTACGCCCGCAATCGATCAAAGAAGCAAGAAAAAAAGTTCAAGAAGGCTTACTTTCAAAAGAAGAACTTCGTGCAATCGAAGACCAGGAAATAAAAAAATTAGTGGAAGACCAAAAAGCAGTCGGCATCAAAGGAATTACAGATGGTGAATTTCGGCGTGGATTTTGGCATCTTGATTTTTTAGAAGAACTAAATGGTATCGAAGGCTATGTTCCAGAAACTGGATATAATCAAACATTCCACGGAAAAGCAGCACCAGCTTATAATATTCGGGTAGTAGATAAATTATCTTTCAATCCAAATCACCCATTTTTAAAAGATTTTGCTTTTCTGAAAGAAGTAGTGGAAACAGATGATACTTTTGTTGCAAAAGCAACGATCCCTAGTCCCACGATGATTTTACGACAAGAGATCCTATCTAATGATGGTTCTTCAAAAATCAAGGAGATTTATCCTGATCTATCTGATTTTTATGAGGACTTGTCCTCTACTTACAAATCAGCGATTCATGCTTTTTATGAAAAAGGTTGCCGTTACCTGCAATTCGATGATACAAATTGGGCGTTTCTAGCTGATCAAACTAAAAGAGAAGCACTTCTTCAAAAAGGAATTGATCCGAAAGAAATGGCCCATATTTGTACAGAGATTATCAATAACGCACTGGAAGACAAACCAGAAGATTTGACGATCACAACACATATCTGCCGCGGGAATCACGCTTCTTCTTGGCTGTTTTCCGGTGGATATGAACCCATTGCAGAAGAGTTGTTTTCAACAAATTATGATGGTTTCTTTTTGGAATACGATTCTGACCGAGCAGGAGATTTTACTCCTTTAAGACATTGGAGTAACAAAGAAAGTAAAGTTGTTTTAGGATTAGTTACTTCTAAGTTTCCAGATTTGGAAGATACGGAGAAAACAAAAGAACGAATAAAAGAAGCACAACAATTTGTACCATTGGAAAATCTAAGTATCAGTCCTCAATGTGGGTTTGCTTCAACAGAAGAAGGAAACCATTTAACAGAAGAAGAACAATGGAAGAAAATCCAATTATTGCAGCAAGTCGCAAAAGAAGTTTGGCTATAAAAATGTGAGGCTTGGCAAAAAAAGCGTCCCAAAAAGTCGGCTTTTCATGGAGTGGAGAAATCCACTCTTTTTTATTTACCTTTTATATTATTTATTTGTTAAATAAATAGGAACAAAAAAATTAAATTACTTAATACACACATTAGGGATCATTCGTTGAAGGATTAGAAGACAACGAGGATGGCGAAAAATATGATTACAATAGAAAAGTCGTTCTAAACAAATCAGTTCCTAGTATCACACAACGTAAGCCAGTCGATTTGGTGAGATTAGAGGAGTGAAAGCAAACTTTATTACATAAGAAAAAATATTCGAAAGGGATGCTAGTTTAGGTACTAGTGCTGATAGATTAATATGATGCCTCGTAATATTAGGCGTAGTTACTCTAGAGACATCACTATGGACTATGATTTGTCTCAGAGTCACAACATGTTTTTTTATGAAAAGAAACAGCTAAAATAATTAAATTGCGCAATGTTTAAACTTTCTTAAACTATAACCTAATAAATGTGAAGAAATAATGCACAATTTCTTCACATTTATCTTCTATTCTATATACATACCAACCAACAACCCTATATACTTTTTCATTTTTACTCCTCAAGTAAAAATAACTCCTAGACCGCGGCTACCCACCGCGGTCGTTTTTTTATTCTTCAATCAAAACCGCTTTGATACCCAAACCTGCCAAGATTCGGGCAGAAGTATAAGTATTCAATCCTCTTCTGAAAGTAATATAAATTTTTTTATCTTTTGGGATTTCATTGATTCGATCTCGTAACTCATTCATTGGAATATTTTTTGTTGCCGAGATACTGCCAGAAGGTGCTTTATTAGGTTCACGTATGTCTAAAAAGAACGCTTCTTTCAAATCGTTTTCGGGTATATCACTTGCTTTGATCGTTTCTACGATATTCGTCATTTGATTGATTGCGACATAACCAGCTATATTCAACGGATCACGGGTAGTAGAATACGGTGGAGAGTAAGGCAACTCCAAATCGGGCAAATCAAAGACTGTCAAGTTTCCGGTGATCGCTACAGAAAGTTCTCCCATCCGTTTATCGACACCTTTTTCTCCAAATGCTTGTCCACCTAAAATACGACCGCTATCTGCATCAAAAATCAGCTTTAGATTTAATCTTGTAGCTCCTGGATAGAAATAGGCATGGTCAAAAGGAGTGATAAAAACAGTTTTATAATTTGTTATGCCTGATGCTTTTAGTGCATGTTCTGTCATTCCAGCATAACTTGCTGTATGATCAAAGATTTTTGCGACACCTGCACCAATATATCCGCGATAGCGCATAGGCGTACCATTTAAAATATCTGCCAACATGTGTCCTTGACGATTGGCCGCACTGGAAAGCATACTTTGGATCGGCTGACCAGTCACTACACTAGTTGTTTCGATAATATCGCCAATCGCATAGATGTCCGGAAGATTGGTTTGTAACTGGTCATCGACAATGATCTGTCCTGTATCAGATAATTTTATGCCGGCTGCTTTCACCACTTCATTATTCGGAGAAACACCAACAGCAAAAATTAGCATATCAGCAGAAAGGACGGAGCCATCTGATAATATTATTTCTCGACCTTTATCACGGATCTCAGTAACTCTTGTTTCTAAATGAACGGCTAATCCTTCTTTCAGCAATTTGTCATAAACTAAATTAGCAATTTCTGGATCATAAGGGAAAGCGACTTGTGGCAATTGATCGATTAAAGTCACGTCTAAGCCGCGATGCTTGAAATTCTCAGCTAATTCCAGACCCATAACACCTGCACCAAGAATGACGACATGTTGTGGATTTTTTTCTTCAAGGAACGATTTGATTCGATCCGCATCCGTCACACTACGGAGGACAAAGCCGTTTTCTGCTTCAAAAACTCCGGGAATATCCGGATAATCTGGTCTAGCACCAGAAGAGATGATCAACTTATCGTAATCTGTTTTTGTTTCTTCATTTGTGGATAGGTCTTTAACTGTTAATCGCTTAGTAGAAGGATCGATTGCTGTTACTTCGTGTTTAGTAAATACGTCGATGTTGTTTTTTGTTTTCAATATTTCTGGTGTACGTTCGATCAGCGAGTCACGGTCCGTGATCACACCACCTAAATAATAAGGCAAAGCACAACTTGCGTAAGAAATATTCTCTCCGCGTTCATAGATAATGATTTCGTGTGCTTCATTCAATCGACGGAAACGAGTGGCAAATGAAGGACCGCCAGCTACACCGCCAATGACAACAACTTTCATAAAAACATCTCCTTTTCTATGTTGATCGTACTATGTTATGGCAAAAAACAGCAAATAATTGTGCCGGAAAATTATTGTTTATTTTGTCAGTAGAGAAAAATAGTAAGAAAAAAGAGAACGGTTTCGCTATGTTTCTGCATAAAAAAGAAAGAGGCTATGACAACAGTGCTGTCACAACCTCTTTCCATTGGCTTTTAATTCTCGTATTCTTCTAATTCCAAGCTTAGTTCTTCCCATTCCGTCAATTTTGTTTCTTGATCTTGTCTAGCAGCTTCTAAATCTTGGTTCAGCTCATTGAGTTTTACGTGATCTTCCAGGTTTTCTGGCGCGACCATTTCTTGTTCCAACTGATCGATCCATTCATCGATCCGCGCCATTTCTTCTTCAACCTGAGTAATTTTTCGTTGAAGGCTACGGATAAGCTTTTGCTGTTCTTTGCTTTGGTAATAGTCAGATTTGTTCGTGGGAGCAGGAGCAGATTCTGGCTCATCTTGTGCCAACAATTCGGCGATTTCTTCTTCTTCCTGCTTTTTCTCTAAATAATAATCATAGTCTCCTAGATAGACTTTGCTGCCATTTTCAGAGAGTTCGACGACTTTTGTCGCGATCCGATTGATGAAATATCGGTCATGGGAAACAAAAAGCAGTGTGCCGTCGTAATCGATCAATGCATTTTCTAATACTTCTTTGTTGTCAATATCTAAATGGTTTGTTGGTTCATCCAAAATCAAAAAATTTTCTTTGTTCATCGCTAATTTGGCTAAAGCAACCCGTGCTTTTTCACCGCCACTTAGCAGAGGGATTGGTTTTTCTACATCTTCGCCAGAAAATAAGAAAGCACCTAAAGCACTTCGAATCTCTTTTTCTGGAGTGGTAGGATGCTCATCCCACAATTCTGCTAGGATCGTCTTGTTTGTATGCAGATCAGCTTGACCTTGATCGTAATAGCCGATGGTGACATTTGTCCCTAGCGTTTCTTTTCCACGAATAAAAGGAATCTGGTGAATGATTGATTTCAGCAATGTCGATTTCCCGATACCATTCGGACCTACTAGAGCAATCGCTTCTTGACGACGGATATCTAGATTGATTGGTTCAGATAAGGTGACACTATCATATCCGATAGCGGCATCTTCGATTTGCAAGACTACATTTCCAGAAGGCTTTTCTATACTGAATAGAAAGTTTGCTTGTTTTTCATTCCCTTGAGGACGATCCAGTCGGTCCATTTTTTCTAATGTCTTTCTGCGGCTTTGCGCTCGTTTTGTGGTAGAGGCGCGAACAAGGTTCCGAGCAACGAAGTCTTCTAATTTATGGATTTCTGTTTGCTGCTTTTCATAAGCCTTCCATTCACTTGCTAGCTGTTCTGCTTTCAAATCTAGATACTTCGAATAGTTACCTTTGTAATGGCGCATTTTTCTTCTGCTTAATTCATAGACTTCATTGACTACTTTATCTAAAAAATAACGGTCATGGGAAACAATCAATAATGCACCAGTATAGCTTTGCAGATAATTCTCAAGCCAGGAAAGCGTCTCGATATCTAAATGGTTCGTTGGTTCATCTAGAATCAAAATGTCAGGGTGTTGCAAAAGCATGCGAGCTAAAGCTAAACGTGTGCGCTGTCCGCCTGATAAAGTATCGATTTTCTGATCATAAAATGAAGAATCGAATTTAAACCCATGCAATACGGAACGAATTTCATTTTCATAACCATAGCCGTTTCGATCTGAAAAATCGTGTTGCAGCCGGTCGTATTCTTTTAAATAAGAAGTATATGCAGGTGTGTCTGGCGTACCTTCGCTAATGAAAATCTCTAGCTCGCGCATCCGCTCTTCCATTTGTCTAACTTGTTCAAAAGCTTTCAGCATCTCGTTCCAAACTGTTTCATTGGAATCAAGTCCTGTGTCCTGAGCGAGGTATCCGAGAGTCGCTGTTTTATTTTTAGCGATCTTTCCTTCACCAGGTGCTTCAATTCCAGCAATGATCTTCAATAAAGTCGATTTTCCAGCGCCATTTCTGCCAACTAAAGCGACACGAGCGCCTGTACTAATTTCTAAATGTATGTTTTCAAATAAGACTTCTGCACCAAAATGGCGAGCAATCTGATTGGCTTGTAATAATATCATGGAATCCTCTTTTCTACTTTGTGAATTCTCCTCAAATAAAAAACTATTTTTCAATTAGTAGTCTACCATAAATTCCATTATACTGCGAGATTTGCAGAAATGATAAATAAATGAACAAAGAATAAAATTTCACAATATCTGAGCAATGGAATTGATTTTTTCCTATAAATACTGCTATGATGGAGAAATCAAAGATGTAATTAGACAATACGTGGAGGTCATTTCGTGAAAGATCATATTATTCCAAAGGCGACAGCTAAAAGACTGCCTTTGTATTATCGCTATTTAAGGATTTTAAATAATGCTGGAAAGAAAAAAGTGTCTTCAACTGAATTAAGTGAAGCCGTTCAAGTAGATAGTGCAACGATCCGTCGAGATTTTTCTTATTTTGGCGAATTAGGAAAACGTGGGTATGGTTATGATGTAGAAGATCTTATGCACTTTTTTGCGAAGACATTAAACGACGATCAATTGACAAATGTTGCGCTGATCGGTGTAGGGAACTTGGGAAGTGCTTTACTAAAATACAAATTCCATCAAAGTAATAGCATACGTATCAGTTGTGCTTTTGATGTGAATGAGGAAATCGTTGGGCGCATCGTAGACGGTATCCCCGTTTATCCAATGGAAGATATGTCAGAACAAATCAAGATCCAACAAATCGAAGTAGCAATTTTAACGATACCCGCTGAAAGAGCACAAGAAGTAGTCAATCAGTTAACGGAAGCAGGAATCAAAGGAATCTTGAACTTTACCGCTGCTCGATTGAATACTCCGTCAGATGTATTGATCCAAAATGTTGATTTGACGAATGAATTGCAAACCTTGATCTATTTCTTGCATTCTGACGCAAATGCGCATTCCGAAAATACAGCAGAATAAAAATAAAAAGCGATTGAACAAATGAAGGCAAAACTTTCACTTGTTCAATCGCTTTTTTCTGTTTGGACAACGATTATTTTGTTCGGAAGATTTCTTCATAAGAAAGGGAATCATCTTCTGCTGTCAGTTCATCTAGTAGATAACGGATTTTTTCAAAGTCGATGAACCGTGCTTGCCGAAAGACTTCTTTTCCTTGATGAAAAATCAGGACAACTGGCGCAGTCAGCACTTCAAATTTACTAGCTACTTCTGGTGTTTCAAATGCATCCAAATGAAGTGCCGGAATATCATAATGTGTGAGAAGTTCCTCTAGTCGTGGACGAACAGCGTGACAAACACTGCAATTAGGCATCGAAAGATAAATGACGGCAACGGATGATTGTTGCAGTATGTCTTGAACTTCAGTCAAGTTAGTGGTTTGTTTCATTTTTATTCTCCCTTTTATGATAGAAGTGATATGTATGAGACCTTAATTTAATGGGAATAACAGAAAAAGTCAATTGAAGTGCTTTGGTAAAAAATAAGAGTTGTGTAAAAATTTACAGAGCAACTTGTTTTTTTTTGAATAAAAGCGTATATTTGCAAAGCAAATGAACTAGAAATAAAAAGGAGGAAACTCATGTTTTCTTTTATTCCAAATTCGGTTTTGCAGATGAGTACGATTTTCTTATCGATCGTTATTGAAGCATTACCTTTCGTATTATTAGGTTGTCTTATCTCAGGCGCTTTACAAGTATTTTTGACCCCAGAACGTGTGAAGCGATGGCTTCCTGAAAATCGTATCTTCTCTATTTTTACTGGTTCGATCTTAGGATTTTTCTTTCCTTCATGTGAATGCGGCATCGTACCGATCGTTCATCAATTTGTTAAAAAAGGCGTACCAGTTCACACAGCATTTGCTTTTATGCTGACTGCTCCGATCATCAATCCAATCGTGATTTTTTCCACTTTTATCGCATTTGGCAATTCTTGGCAGATGGCAAGCTGGCGGGTGATAGGCAGCTTTTTTGTTGCCCTTGTGATTGGTGTCTGGCTTGCCTATTTTCAAAAAGACTCTGTATTGAAAGAAAAAATCACGTATAAAGTAGCAGAAAATCACCATCATCATGTCCATGAAGAAGAACAAAGTGAGAATAATGAACCAAAAAATCAGCTGATCCATCAAACTGGGCATGTGTTGACACATTCAATCGACGAATTTTTTGATACAGGTCGTTATTTGATCATTGGCGGATTAATCGCAGCTGCGATGCAGACTTATTTACCAACTAGAATTATGCTAACGCTCGGCTCAACAAAGATTTTAGCCATTATCATCATGCTGTTATTGGCCTTTACGATGTCTCTTTGCTCAGAAGCAGATGCGTTTATAGGATCTTCTTTGTTAAGTCTGTTCGGCACAGCACCTGTAGCTGCCTTTTTGGTCTTTGGCCCAATGGTCGATATCAAAAATCTACTGATGATGAAACGATATTTTACAGGACGCTTTATTTTATCGCTGATCGGACTGATTGCCCTTAGCGTTATTGGATTCACATTATTTATTTAGGAGGGAAAATATGCTGCGGTTTTTGATTTTATCTGGGTATTTCGAATTGATGATGTACTTGCAAGTTTCTGGCAAACTCGATCAATATATCAATGTCCATTATCGCTACTTAGCTATTCTTTCAATGATTTTATCTGCTCTTTTGGCTTTAGTTCAGCTGTATTTGTGGGTCAAAAACGGAAAAGCAGAGGAAAAGGCACACAAGCACAATCATGACCATGGGTTGTCAAAACCTTATCAACGTGGAATCGCTTATGTACTGCTAGCTTTGCCAGTAATCGTGGGGACGTTGTTTCCAACAGTTAGTCTCGACACTACGATCGTAGAAGCCAAAGGATTTAATTTCCCAGTAAGTAAAGAATCAGTAGGGGATCCGGAGATGCAGACACAATACTTAAAGCCGGATACCAGTATTTATTTCAACAAATCAGACTACTTAGACCAAATGAATGAGTTGAAAGAAAAGTATGGAGATAAGCAAACTATCGAGATCACAGATGAAAACTATTTAGAGGTTATGGAGCTAATTTATAATTACCCTAGCGAATTCATTGGCAAAAAAATCAGCTATGAAGGATTTGTTTACCAAACACCGAACGATAGCAATACAGATATTTTCTTGTTCCGATTCGGCATTATCCATTGTGTGGCAGATTCAGGAGTCTTTGGTTTGTTGACGCATATGCCGGAAGGAGTAACGGTTAAAAATGATGAATGGTATAAAATAGAAGGAACCATCCAATCAGACTATTATCAACCATTCAAGCGTGAAATCCCATCTGTAGTTGTTACAAACGCTGAGAAAGTCTCTGCTCCGAAAAATCAGTATGTGTATCGTTCTTTTTAAAAGAACAAAATAAATAAACATAGCTCAGACAGCTGACACGCAAGGACGTCGGCTGTCTGGCTTTTTTTGCATGATGTATTCATTTGTTTGATATTTATTTTAGAAGCAGCATCCTGAAAGTATTTGATATCGGTTTCAAAGGTGTTGGAAAAGATTGTGAAGAGAATTACAATTTATTCCTAACATGTATGTTGAAAGTTGTATGAAATGATTTTGATAGTAAAATATCGAGTGGAGGTACTTTTTATGGTAACGCGTATATTTATTTTGGATGATAGTTTGGTTTTTGAAAAAATGCTAGTAGAAATTTTGGAAGAATCCAGAATTTTATTAAGTCCTTGGAAATTTGAGATCGTTCAGGGATTGAACGTTATACAATTTGTTGAATTCATTAAAAATAATGAAATCTATTCCTCAGATATTTTTTTCCTAGACATCGATTTGAACGCCTATTATAGCGGTATCGAACTAGGAGAAATGCTTAGAGAAAAGAATGAAAAGTGTGAAATTGTTTATCTAACGTCTCATCCGAATAAAGCAATAACTGTTATTAATCGAAAGATTACGCCTAGTGGTTATTTGATAAAAGAATTCACTTATGAAAAAAATAAAAAAAGCATCCAAAGTTACTTATTGAAAGAAAAAGAAAACTATCCTGTTCAACATGCTACGAAAAAAAGGTGGACAACTGTCCGTTATGGTAATAGCGATCACTATATCCATTACGATGAAATCCTTTATCTAATGAGCATGCCAGGTTATAAAAATAAAATAGGCCTAGTATTGAAAGATGAAGAGATTCTCGTAAACGGCACAATTAAAAAATATAAAAAGTCACTCGAATATGAGTATTTATGTAAAGATTTAAAAGCTTATATCATTAATACTGAAAACATCACATCGGGAGCGTCAATAATTTTGTGTAAATAAATTGTCCTCCTGCAAAATAATTAGTTACTCAGTAAACATTGAAACTAATGTATCGGTTACCTGTTGAAAACCTTTATGGCTTCTGTTTAGAAATTTTTGATTGTATGTATCAAAAATGCTGACTAGAAAGCGTTCTAGTGATTCTTCATTTTGAAACTGCTCTTTTCTACGGCTGTATCTTTTAATTTGCTTATTGAAAGACTCGATTAGATTGGTTGAGTAAATGGTTCTACGAATGCTAGGTGGAAAATCATAAAAAGTTAATAAGTCTTGGTTTTCTATGAGTGACTGCGTCACTTTAGGATAGTTTTTCTTCCATTTCTCAATCATGCCGGATAAGAAGGTATTCGCTTCTTCTTTTGAGTTAGCTTGATAAACAGCCTTAAAGTCATCACAGATTTCTTTTCGGTCTTTGACACGTACTTTATGAGCGATATTACGAGATACATGGATACAACAATGCTGATATTTTGCTTTAGGATAAATTTGATGGATAGTATCTTTCATGCCTTTTAAGCCGTCCGTAATAAAAAGCAAGACTTCTTGAACTCCTCTGGAGTTAATATCCTGTAGCAGCTCATTCCAAACGTATGTTGATTCAGTTGGAGCAATCGCATAACTCAGTACTTCTTTAGTGCCGTCTTCTCGTATACCAATGGCAATATAAATCGCTTCTTTGGATACAGTTTGACGTTTTAGTGGAATGTAAGTAGCGTCCATAAAAATAGCGACATACTTATCATTTAAGGCTCTGGATTTAAAGGCATTTACTTCTTCAGTCAGAACTTTAGTCATGTTGGACATGGTTTGTGGAGTATAGTGATGACCGTACATTTTTTCGATCAAATCAGCAATTTCAGACATCGTAACACCTTTTTCGAATAAATGGATAATAGTGGTTTCCAATGTATCGTTTGTTCTTTTGTAGGCTGGTAAAGTTTGTTGTTTAAACTCACCATTACGATCTCTAGGTATTTCCAATGTTAATTCACCATATTCGGTTTTGATTGATCGAAAGTAAGAACCGTTTCTCGAATTACCTGAATTAAAACCAGTGCGATCATATTTTTCGTAATCTAAAAAAGCCGTTAATTCAGTCCGTAGGAGTGTGTTTATCGCTTTTTCTAAGTGCGAACGGAATAATTCATTTAAATCGCCTTTAGTGACTAGAGTTTGCACAATTTCTGTAGTAAAATCATTCATAGGGAAGTCCTCTTTTCTGTGAATTGGTTGTCGTTAACTTTATTCTACAGAAGGGACTTCCTTTTTTGTATGGATTTTTTCATTTACACAAAATATTTTATACTCTCATCACATCTATTAGCAGAGTAAACGAAATAGTAACATTTGCAAATAGAGAACAACTAGAGATGGGAAAGAGAAGTATTGATAAACTAAAGAATTTTATGTAAGAAAAGATAGAAAATGAATCATTTTAAAGAAAACAAAGACTCATATCTTACCTGTTAGAAGAGTGTTTTCCTGTAGAAGAGACAACCCAAGTAGCAGCCTGTCGTTTCTATCCTTTTTTGTTATGCACTCTTTTTGACATTTACTCCACCAATAACGAAGGGTACAATAAAAAGTAATAACAAACAAAAGGAGTACAGAAATGATTGAATTCATCTATGTAAGTAAAAGTTACGGGAAAAAACAAGCATTAAAAGACTTGTCTCTCTCGATAAGACAAGGGGAAATTTTTGGATTTTTAGGACATAATGGTGCCGGAAAATCAACTACGATTAAAAGTTTAGTTAGTATTATTGAACCATCATCGGGAACGATTTTAGTAGATGGAATGAAATTGACGGAAAATCGCTTGAGTATCAAACAAAAAATCGGTTATGTGCCTGATTCACCAGATATTTTTTACAATTGACGGCTGGAGAATATTGGGACTTGATTTCAGCTGCCTATGAATTAGACACACAAAAAAAGAAAAGCGTTTAGCAGAATTGACAGCGCTTTTTGATATGTATAGTCATCAAAATGAAACAATCGCAAGTTTTTTACATGGAATGCGTCAAAAAACGATTTTGATCGGCACGTTGCTGCCGGATCCAGATATTTGGGTATTGGATGAACCTTTGCAAGGACTTGATCCTCAAGCAGCATTTGATTTGAAAGAAATGATGAAGGCTCATGCCGCAAAAGGAAAAACGGTCATTTTTTCTACACATGTATTGGATACCGCACAACAGTTATGCGATAAACTGGCTATTTTGAAGAAAGGTGAATTGATTTATCAGGGGGCAGTTAGTGAATTATTGAATGGCTTACCTGATGAAACGCTAGAAAAGATTTATTTGAAAATGGCTGGAAGGCAAGCGACAGGAGATGGGCCGTATGTATAAGCGACAATTATTAGAATTAATTCGAGTTAATCTTTTATATGTTAATCCACAGCTCACGAATAAAGCAAGAGAGAAAGGAAAAAAGGGAAAGCGATTAACTATCTATCTTTTGTCTCAAAACCTTCTTTCAGGGCTGATTTTTTACTGATTTACGGATTTGCTATGTTTGCTATGAACTTTGTTAAATTGCCAGGTTTCTTTACTTATTACGTGGCACTTTTTGGTATGTTAGGTTTAACTCAAAGTATATCAGTCATTTATAATATCTTTTTTGAAGGAAATGACCTGCAAGTATTTTTGCCTCTGCCTTTTGGACAAGGACAGGTTTTTTCAGCAAAGATTTTGGCAGTTGCTTTGACCATCATTCCTTTTGTTTTTCCGCTTCTAGTCATGTTTATTTTAACCGGATGGCGAGCTGATCTAGGGATTTTGCTTACTATCATTATCTCGATCCTTTTGTTTTCTCTATTTTTGATTATTCTTTTTTGTCTGGCTAGTTTGATTGTTTTTGGTTTGGCTCGAACAGCAGTGTTTAAAAAACATAGAAAAACAGTTTCTAGTATCTTGCTTGGCAGCTCGATGCTGATCGCATTTGCTGGAATCATGTGGATGAATCATCAAACGGGGACTATTGAAAATGAGTTAACAGATCGGCATCCGATTTCGATATTATTGCCATTCTATTATGCTGCCAGTCAGCCACTTTCTCAACAAGGTTTATTGGGTTGGGGAATACTAGCTATCATGGCTCTGGGATTTTTCCTTGCTGTAAAACAGCTGATAGTACCAAAGCTTACAGAGCAACTGACTGATTCAAACAGTGAGTTCAAAATAAAAAGAACCCATAAAAAGAACCAAAATGTGCATCAGCTTTTATTTAGTTACAATGCTCAATTAGTAAAAGAACCTAATTTGATTATGCAAGTTCTTTCTTCTTCCTTGTTAACTCCAATCATTTTTATTCTTGCTTTTGCCCTAGGAGGCGAAATAAAATTAACTGATTTAGATAATAAGTTAGTCGGTGTTGTTTTCCTAGTAGGGATCGCATTGGCTTTCTTAACAGTTAATCAGACTTCTTTTATCAGTAATCTTATTTCTTTGGATCAAGAAAATTTTCTGTTTATCCGTTCTTTGCCAATCTCTATGAACCAATATTTAAAAGAAAAGTTCAGATTCGGATGGATATTGCAGAGTTTTTTAACTGGTGGGATCGCATTATTAAGCGGACTGTCTTTTCGGCTGCCTTTGTTTTTTATCCCTAGCTTGCTATTTGGTTCTTTATTCGGCTGCTACTTATTGTCACTACGTTATTTCGCTAGAGATTATCGGTTGCTGCTACTGAACTGGACCAATATTAACCAATTATTTAACAGAGGTTCAGGAAGTTTGGGTTTAGTCGCAACTATGATGGGTTCATTGATCATCAGTATTATTCTTATCGTCTTATACGGAATGTTGGCTTTGTTTTATCCATTTTGGTTAGTGAATATTCTTGTGATCGGTTTAGTTCTAATACTTTCCGCTCTATGGATCGTTTATTATCAACGAACGTTTTGGAAAAAATTTGAATAAAGAAGAGGGGCCGTGACAAAAATCAATGTCGCAGCCCCTTTTTTACAGATAGAGGGTGTTCAAAAGTCAGTTTCTCAGTATTAAGTCAATTTTATGTAAAAGTGTGAGAAGCTATTTTTACAAAACTTTTTTTAATACTCAAAATTACTTCTTATTGCTCCTGCGGTTACTTGTTGCAATGTTTGTGAGAGATTTTGTCATCGCTCAAGGCTGAACGTCTCTTTCACAACTTTTTCTTTGTTACACTTCGTTTATTTAAAAAGCCGTTTTTTTCGTTTCAACATGATGGCATCACGCTTTACTTTGAAATTACGGATGTTATGGTTAAAGACTTCTGATAATACAAGACCTAAAGCGATTGCTCCAGCAATCATAATTGCTTGGACCGCATAATGAGCCGCTTCTCGATAGGATTCAGTAACGAGATTTCGAACCGCTTGATAAGCTAAACCACCAGGGACTAGAGGAACCATCCCGGGAATATTGAAAATCGTTACGGGCATTTTCAAACGTTTAGAGAAAAGATCGCTGATGAATGCTACTCCTAAAGAACCAAGCAATGAACCAAAAGCAGCGGATCCGCCTATTTGAACACAGATCCAGTAGATCATCCAGCCAAAAGCACCAGAAAGACCACAACAAATCAATGAACGCCTAGGTACATTTGTAATAACGGCAAATGCCGCAGTCGCTAAAAAACTAAAAGAAAACTGAATAAATATCGTCCCCATACTTGTATTCCTTTCCTAATAAAAAAGCTGGAAAATAAAAGCAATCGCAAAACCGATCATCGTAGCAGTCATCATCGCTTCTGTTCCGCGAGAAACTCCTGAGACATAATGGCCAGCTAGCAAATCACGGATAGCGTTCGTAATTTGAACCCCAGGAACTAAAGGCATCACACATCCGATAATGATTAGATCCTGATTGATTCCTAAGCCAAAACGTACGCTGTAGATAGCGGCTATGCCAATCAATAAAGAAGATAAAAATTCCGATAAAAATTTGATTCTAAAAAATTTCAAACTATATAGATAAGCTGCGTATCCCAATCCTCCAATGACTAAAGTCACAGGTAAATCGGTCATCTTTCCGCCAAATAACACCATAATCGTTCCACTGATCACTGCCGCGCTAACGATTTGCAACCAGACAGGAAAGAAAGAACGGTCTCGGTCGATTGCTTGCAGTTCGCAGTAAAGTTCTTCTAATGTTAGCTCTGAAGCAACATATTTACGTGAAAGATCATTTACTTTTACTACTTTTTCTAAATTAATCGAACGGTTGGTAATTTGTTCCATTCGGATAGTCGAGATACGATCAAGACCAATAAAGAGACCGGTTTGAGTGACATAGCTGACCAAACGGAAATTTCCAGAAGCTAAAGCAATTCGACTCATCGTATCTTCTACCCGATACATCTCCGCATTGCTTTCCATCATGATTTTCCCAGCGAGTAAACAAGTGTCCAGCAACAGATCTAATTTTTTTCCCGTCATAGCATCTTCTCCAATAATTGATTGATTAGTTTTATTTTACTACAAAACATACCAGAAGCGTAAAGAATAAAAAAACTTGAGGAAGGAATAAAAGAGGCGTATACTGTTTTTGTATTGCGGGTGTAGTTTAGTGGTAAAATCCCAGCTTCCCAAGCTGATGTCGCGGGTTCGATTCCCGTCACCCGCTTAAAATAGGTTGTGAAAAAGCTGCTCTGCAACAAGTAATAAGAACAGCCAAGCAAAAACAATTTTTACTTGGATGGACTTATTACCGCAGATGCAAGCTTTTGCGCACCGTTTACCAAGCGGTTTTGAAATCAGTGTATTGTCTTGAGTATGAAGAAAATTTTTGAATAATAATAAATACCTTACAGATAGAGTTGTGACTGATTAGAGACGAGGAATCCGTCTCTTTTTTGTATTTTTAAACCATCTTAAAATTGGTTTTATTTTTTTGCTGTTTCTATTTCTTTCCAGTATTTATTTATAGGGGAACATATGTTAAGATTTAGGGAGCTGTTAGTAAAGGAGTAAAGAAATGAGCAAAAAAACAACCAAGGCGATCGTGGGGATCGTCGCTGCTGTGATTGCAGGGGCATTCGGTGTTTCCACCACACAAAAAGATTCAGATATTTTTCAGCAGATTACAACTATTTTTGATTCCACACCACAAGCTTCTCAAGTAGCGGATGTGCCAGAATATGATGGAAAACATCAAGAAATAGAAATCAATGGGAATCAGCCGGAATTTACAAAAGAGGATCTTAGCCTTTCCAAAGGAACATGGGAAAGCTATTCAAATATTGATAAATTGAACAGAGTAGGACAAGCCAATGCTATGCTTGGAAAAGATTTGTTCCCTACTGAAAAGAGAGAGCCTTTGTATATTGACCCGACAGGTTGGAAACAAAAGAAATTAAGTGACGGGCAATGGTTATATAATCGCAGCCATTTAATTGGCTTCCAGCTGACTGGTCAAAATAACAACATTAAAAACTTGATGACAGGGACACGTTCGTTGAATGCTCCATACATGCTTGCTCACGAAAATGATATTGCGGCATATATCAAAGAAACAAATCATCATGTACGCTACCGTGTCACTCCTCATTTTGAGGGGGATGAACTGGTAGCCAGGGGAGTGCAATTGGAAGCAGAAAGCATTGAAGACAAAAAAATTGAATTTAATGTCTTTATCTACAATGTTCAAGATGGCTACACGATCAATTATGAGACAGGACAAGCAACAAAAACAAAAAATTAGTAGCAGCTATTCGAATTTTTTATGAATATTATGAAAAAATTGTGTAAAAACATACATTCAAAGAAATATAGCGTATACTTTATGAAAAGAGTACTTTTGATAAAGCTACAGAAAAAAGGAAAAAAACATACAAATAGTGTTTCTTAATTTATTCGGAAGTTTGGAATATTTGTTTGTAGTTTTCCCTTTCTTCGAGTAAAATAAGGTTGTAGAAGGTAAGCTGGAATTACCTTGCGGGAAAGAGGTGTAGAATCATGGGTTTTACAGATGAAACCGTACGTTTTGGTTTTGACGATAGTCGCAAAAAAGAAGTGAGCGAAACATTAGCGATTGTTTATCGGGCTTTGGAAGAAAAAGGCTACAATCCAATCAATCAGATTGTCGGCTACTTGCTTTCTGGAGACCCGGCCTACATTCCTCGTTATCGTGATGCTCGAAATTTGATTCGCCGTCACGAACGCGATGAAATTATGGAAGTAATTGTCAAGGACTACCTCTCAAATCATGGAGTGAATTTATGAGAGTAATGGGCTTGGATGTCGGTTCTAAGACAGTAGGTGTTGCTATCAGTGACCCCTTTGGCTGGACAGCTCAAGGAGTAGAGATCATTCGGATCAATGAAGCAGAAGAAGAGTTTGGCTTTGATCGGTTGAAGGAATTAGTAGCACAATATGAAGTAGACCGGTTTGTAGTTGGATTACCTAAAAATATGAACAATTCCATCGGACCAAGGGCAGAAGCTTCCATGTCATACGGAGAAAAGATCAAAGAACTATTCTCCTTGCCAGTTGATTATCAAGATGAACGATTAACCACTGTTCAGGCAGAACGTATGCTAGTAGAGCAGGCAAATACTTCAAGAGCCAAACGAAAAAAAGTCATCGATAAATTAGCAGCTGTGATGATCTTACAAAATTATTTAGACGGCTCAGGTAAGCAATTATTTTAATAATAAAAGAAAAGAGGTAATCTTATGACAGAACATAACCATTCCCACGACCATGAAGGACACGAACACATCACATTGGTGGATGACCAAGGAAATGAAACATTATATGAAATCCTACTAACAGTTGACGGACAAGAAGAATTTGGACGTAACTATGTTCTTTTATATCCTGCTGGTGTTTCAGAAGATGAAGATGTAGAATTACAAGCTTATGCATACATCGAAAACGAAGATGGAACAGAAGGCGAGTTAGAACAAATCGAAACAGACGCAGAATGGGATATGATCGAAGAAGTATTCAATACATTCATGGCGGAAGAAGAAGAATAGAACAAAAGAATTGATATGGTGCAAGAAAGCTGGACTCTCTGAAAAGGAGAGCCCGGTTTTTTTGTTTAGCACTACATTTCCTTAAAAAGTAGAAAAGCTTTCGAAGCCTCGTTCGTTTCTTTTACTGTATAATATAAGCAAAGAGTAAAAATCGCTAAAAGATATAAATAAGAGAAAGGATATACAAGATGATATGATTGGTCTGATTTATTTTGTGGTGATCGTTCTGGCAAATACAGTTGGCGCTATTTCCGGCATGGGCGGAGGCGTGTTGATCAAACCGATTCTTGATCTTATCGGTGCCCATTCTATTGCAGGTATTTCTTTTTACTCAACGGTTGCGGTATTCACGATGTCTATTGTTTCGACAGTGCGACAAGTATCAAGTGGGAAATCGCTGAATTGGCAGATTGTCGGTTGGGTATCTGGTGGAGCTGTAGTTGGAGGAATAGCCGGTAACATTGTATTCGAAGTTTTTTTACAGTTGTTTGAAAATGAAAAGCATGTGCAGCTGATCCAAATTTTCTTGACGGTATTGACCTTGGTTTTTGCGTTCTTCTACACCAAGCATCATCAGCCAAAATTTCATCTAACGTCATGGATTTGGTATCTTATATGTGGGGTGATCTTGGGCTTTTTAGCTAGCTTTTTAGGTATCGGTGGTGGACCCATCAATGTTTCATTGCTGATGCTGATGTTTGCCTTGCCAATAAAAGAAGCAACGCTGTATTCTCTATCTACGATTTTCTTTTCTCAACTGGCTAAATTGGTAACGATTGCTTTAACAAGTGGCTTTATGCGCTTTGATTTATCTATGTTGTTTTATATTATCCCCGCTGCTGTTATTGGAGGTTTGTGGGGAGCAAAATTTAGCAGGATTTTGTCTCCAAAAAAAGTGACCTTTATTTTTCAAGCGATTGTCATCATGGTTCTTTTGATCAATTGTTACAATGCCTTTGTCATCTTGCAAACATTAAAATAATCTAGACTAACGCAAGTCAAAATCACTGAAACATATTGTTTTAAATGGAAAAAGTATACTATGATAAAAAAATTCATTTTAAAAAATCAGACATTGGCTGGTGATTTGGATGTTACGGGAAATGCGTTTAGAAGATGCAGAAGCACTACGTGAAATCAATGCGGATCAATTAGGGTATGATATACCATTAACCGTTACGGTGAGACAAATGAAGAAACTGCTGAAGGAGCCAGAGAAAAATTTTTTCTTGGTTTATGAAGATCCTACTTCTAAAAAAGCAGCTGGCTATGTACAAGCGGAGTCCTATGAATCGATTTTTAGCGATCCAATGTTCAATATTATGGCACTTGCTGTGTCTAAATATGCTGAAAAAAGAGGAATCGGAAAGGCTTTGATGACTGGCGTAGAAGAAGAAGCGAAAAAACGAGGAATAACGGCAATAAGGCTTAATTCTGCAGAATACAGAGTAGAAGCACACCAATTTTATGAACACATCGGTTATCATTCCGATAAAATGCAAAAAAGATTTTTGAAAATCCTGTAAATCTTTATCACAAAAATACCCGATCATCAAGCCGATACTTGATGATCAGGTATTTTTGTTTTTTTGACTAAGAAAGTAATTGCATCAAGAAACCAGAGATGATCAAAACGATGGCACCACCAAGCCGATTGCCCATTTGAGCAAAAGCAATAAGTTCCATCCGATTAGCTGCAGATAAGACAGCTACATTTCCTGTTCCGCCCATCGAGTTGTTGCATAAGCCAGCAGTAATAGTTGATTCGATTGGATATAAACCAAACAAACGACCGACAAATCCTGAAACAACTGAAATCGCGATAACACTTGTCAGACATAAGACAACAAATTGCCATGTCAAAGCAGAAGCTAATACATTCAGATTCAACAACGCAATACCGATACCGGCAAGAACAGCTGCTGTCAAGTTTTTGACAATCAAGTTATTGAACATGATAGCTGCATCTTCATAATATTCTGGTAATAGGTTGGCGATTTTACAGATGACAACGATAATAATCATAAATGCGTATGCATGGACTTTAGGAACAAAATAGTTACCAATTTGTCCTAAGATGAAGAAAGTCAATGATACCATCAAACCAACACCTAACTGTGGAATGGAAGGTTTCACAGTTCGAGGTTTTCCATCGCCAAGATCGCCTTTTTCCATTAATTTACCATTGCCGTTGAATTTTGGCATTGATTGTCCAGCACGAGCAACTAATGCTGCACCGATGATAGCTAAGACATTTGTCATTGCTGTAGCAGGAATCAGGCGGGAAATGATAGAAGAAGCATCCGTACCTAAAACATTTGCATAAATCGTTGATAAAGGAACGGCTCCGGCTCCAACACCACCAGCCATCGCAGGTAATGAGATGTATAAAACGGAATTTGCAAAACCATTTCCGATAAGCATGCCCACGAGTCCTACGGCAAAAAAGGAGACGACCATTGAAATAAGTGCAACGGGAATAAAACGAACAGAAGCTTTCATCAATAGATTACGGTTCATACCAAGGATGCTACCAGTAATCAAGGCAGCAATATAAAAGTCCAAAAAGCCCATATTGCTGACAAAGTTTTCTGTGGATTTCACTACATATTCAGGTAAGATCCCAAATGTAGCAATCGCAGCAGAAGCGAAGATCGCAAAAACGGAACCACCACCCAAATAACTTTTGACGATAGGGATTTTTGTCCCGATAAAATGAAATAAATTACCGAAAATAACCAAAACTGCGATTGGTCCAATCATATTCGTCGGTAATTTCCCTAAAGCCATTGCAATGATCAGGACAAGGACCATGATCAAATAAAGTGGCAAACTTACGCCGGTGATTTTTGTGGACCAAAAACCTTCTTTTTTCTTTTCCTCAACTGCAGTTGCAGTTGTTTTTTTTTGTGCCATTTTTACAGATCCTTTCTTATTCTGTATCGTATGAAAAAAGCCAAAGAAAAGCGGCAAAAGAGCAGGAGTTGGCTGGCCGCTGTTTTGCCGCAGTCGCTTTTTTCTTTTTAGACGTCATACAAAGTTTCTGTATGTTCTTTTACTATAACGATCTTAATCTTCTAAAGATTTATATTCAGGAACCCATTTAGCAGATTCAACTGCTTCTTTGATATCCGTGATTTCTTCACGATTCAAGTTTTGTGCGACAACTGATTTTGCGACAGTTTCAGCAATCGTTTGAGAAAATTCAGTGATTTTTGCTACTGGAGGCAAGATAGCTGCTCCTGGTTTTGTTACATCAACGATTCCGCCTAATGCTCGACTAGCTTGAGAAATGATTTCAGCATTTACTCGTGTAGCTGTTGAAGCAATCAAACCAAGTCCTAAACCTGGGTACATCAAAGCATTATTTGCTTGACCGATTTGGTAAGTTACACCATTATATTCAACATCAGCAGCAGGGATACCTGTTCCAACTAATGCTTTTCCGTCCGTCCATTCTATTAAATCTTTTGCTTTTGCTTCTGCCAATTTTGTTGGATTAGACAAAGGCATGATGATCGGACGTGGTGTATGAGCAGCCATTTCTTTCACGATTTCTTCAGTGAATGCTCCAGGTTGGGTAGAAGTACCAATCATGATTGTCGGATGGATCGCTTTTACAACTGCTTCTAAGTTTGTCAATTCATCAGCATTAGTGAATTCTGAGCGTTTGCGAGCGAATGGGATTTGACCAGGAGTCAATCCTTCTGTATCTTCAAACAATAAACCTTGTTTATCTACTTGATAGAAATGTTGGCGTGCTTCTTCTTCAGGTACACCTTGACGGATCATCTCATCTAAAAGGATGTTTGCGATACCCACACCAGCAGTACCAGCACCAAATGTCAAAATTATTTGATCTTTCAATTGTTCACCGGATATATTCAATCCGCCTAATACACCTGCTAGGACAACAATTCCTGTACCTTGGATATCGTCGTTGAAAGTAGTGATTTGATCTTCGTATTTTTCTAAGATCGCTGCAGCATTTCCTCGTCCAAAATCTTCCCAATGCAATAACAATTCTGGGAATAATTCGGTAGCTGATTGAACGAATTGATCGATGAATTCATAGTAAGTTTCGCCTTCTACACGAGCATGACGATTGCCTAAGTATAAGGGATTATTCAATAATTCTTCATTATTAGTACCAGCGTCGATCGATACAGGCAAAACTTGTGCTGGATTAATACCAGCAGCAGCAGTATAGACCATCAATTTGCCGATAGCGATGTCAACACCGTTCACACCCCAGTCGCCCATACCTAAGATTCCTTCTGCATCAGTCACAACAATCAAACGAATGTCTCGTCCATCTGCCGCGTTCTTCAAACTTGCTTTGATGTTTTCTGGTTCGTCGATTGAAAGAAATGCAGCATCTTGCGGTTTCAAGAAAATTTCGTTGTATTGTTCGATTGAATCCGCAACGACAGGATCATAAACGACAGGCATGAATTCAACTAAATGTTCGCCCATCAATTTATAAAACAATGTCCGATTCGTATTGAATAGATTCATTAAGAAGATACGTTTTTCCAAATCTGTTTGTTTGCTTAAGTATTGACCATAAGCTTGAACAGATTGTTGTTCCAGTGTTTGGACAGTACTTGGAAGCATACCAGTGATTCCATATTTTGCCCGTTCTTCTTTTGTAAAAGCTGTTCCTTTATTTAGAAAAGGATTATTTAATAAGTTTAACCCTGTAAGCATGAATGATTCCTCCTAAGTTTTAATACAAACGAAGTATAGAAGTTAGATGATGATATAGTCAAAAAGAGCAGGTATGATAAATTTTATTTATATGTAATATAGCCAAAAGAAATCAAAATAGCAGTATTTGTTCTTTTTATATCGACAATCCTTGCTTGAATACTATGCGTATCTCTTATATGCTAGAGAAAGAAAAGTAGAAGAATAAGGGATAGATGGAATGGATAAATAGGATTTCTGAGGAAAAAAGCACATGATAGCGTTGATAGGAGTCACCTATGTCAGGTGATAAAAATACATAAGTAGAAAATTAAGAGGAGGAACAGAAAATGCAAGAAGTTCAATTGATCAGAAAAAGCGAACTATCAGAAGGCGGTTGCAATGCATGTGGCGTAGTAGAAGCGACAAGCTATACATTAAAATTAGATTCCAATCAAGCAATAATCTCTGAACTGACAGTAGGCGGTCTTGTGGACAGTCTGGCGCTTGCTGAAGGTTTTACTGGAGAAGATATTTATGAGATGTTTTCAGAAGTCCGTCAGTTAAAAAAAGGAGAAAAATGCATAGAGGTTCATCATGAGAGCCCGAATGTGAGGTTCAAACGTGGTGATAATGAGATGATCTTCAAGAATCATGTGTCTGATCACACTGAACTATATGAAATCGTGAATCAAATACTGACTGGGCTTTTTGAATTAGGACCTTATGAGTTCAAGGAAGAAAACGGTAATCCAAAATTAAATGAAGAATGGCAAGAAACGATTGAAACACAAAGAAACAATCCACACTTATTTCAATAGTCTTCCACAGTATTTCGTAAAAATGTTGATGAAAAAGGAACACCGTTTTATCGAGAGGTTGTGAAAAAGTCGCTTAGTTTCGAGTAGTAAGAAAAATTTTGTGAAAATGGCTTTCCACATTTTTGCATAAATTTGACTTAATACCGAGAAACTGGCTTTTGAACACTGTTTATTCAAAAAAAGGGACTTTGACACGACTTTTGTCAAAGTCCCATCGGCTTTTTATCTATTTTTATTATAATCATTTCTTCCATAGTAGTGACATCTGGAATGGCTGAAATGTAAACAGATTATTTGCCTGTATCAATGTCGAAGAGTAATATAAAAAGTGTAAACGCTATCATGTTGTTTGTCATTCAATTTTTATAGAGAGAAGGCATTGAGATGGAAAAAACATATCAAGCAGGTACAAATGAAGGAATAGTAGATTTTATCAATATGGAAGATTTAGAAATCGCGGCTTCACAAGTAATCCCAGCTGGTGGTTATGGTTACATCAGCAGTGGTGCTGGCGACTTATTTACTTATCAAGAAAATGAACGGGCATTCAATCATCGTTTGATTATTCCTCATGTATTAAGAGATGTAGAATTACCCGATACAACTACACATTTTGATGAAGAAACGCTGACTGCACCAATCATCATGGCACCAGTTGCTGCTCATGGATTAGCTCATGTGAAGGCGGAGAAAGCTTCTGCAAAAGGTGTAGCAGATTTTGGGACGATCTATACAGCAAGTTCTTACGCTTCTTGTACTTTAGAAGAGATAAGAGAAGCAGGCGGGGAGAAAGCACCGCAATGGTTTCAATTTTATATGAGCAAAGATAATGGAATCAATTTGGATATTCTTGAAGTGGCCAAGCGTAATGGAGCAAAAGCAATCGTATTGACAGCGGATGCAACAGTTGGCGGAAACCGTGAAACAGACCGCAGAAATGGGTTTACCTTCCCGCTGCCAATGCCGATCGTTCAGGCTTATCAATCAGGAGTAGGCCAAACGATGGATGCTGTATATAAATCTTCCAAACAAAAACTTAGTCCAAAAGATGTAGAATTTATCGCTGCTCATTCTGATTTGCCAGTCTACGTGAAAGGTGTTCAATCAGAAGAAGATGTCTATCGATCATTAGAATCTGGTGCTGGTGGAATTTGGGTATCTAATCATGGTGGCCGTCAATTAGATGGTGGGCCTGCTGCGTTTGATTCGTTGCAATATGTGGCAGAAGCAGTAGATAAACGTGTACCAATCGTGTTTGACAGCGGTGTACGACGTGGACAACATGTTTTCAAAGCAATCGCATCAGGTGCCGATCTTGTTGCTATTGGCAGACCCGTTATTTATGGATTGTCTTTAGGAGGAAGTACAGGAGTCCATCAAGTGTTTGATTTCTTTAAAACAGAATTGGAAATGGTCATGCAATTAGCTGGAACACAAACAGTAGAAGATATCAAAAAAATAAAATTGCGTGAGAATCGTTTTATTTAAGAAACAAATGACGAAAACAAATAGGAGTGCGGCAGATGATGCCGTACTCCTATTTTTATAGTTCAAGGATGTCACTAATAGAATAATTTGAAACGAAAAAATAAAATTGAAATATTTTTTCATACTTAATAAAAAAGGAAGAATATTCATGTAAACGATTTTATTGTTTTTTTCTTTTTTATACAAAAAGGGTCATAATTTCAAGTAAACGGATGAATTCATGAGGATTTTTTGCATACTGTCTCTACTATACTTAGGTCACTAAGAAAAAGGAGTGATTTATTATGAAAAAGAACATGATTGGGATATTATTACTTTCAATACTTCTTCTAGGCGGCTTGGCAACACCAGCTTTTGCTGAGGGTCAAGCGACTTCAAAAGGAGATATTACCTTTACTGAACCAACAAATACCGTGGAGCCTCTTAACCCTACTGATCCTTCAAAACCAGTAGAGCCAGCAGATCCGGAAAATCCAGCAACTGGCCAGACAGGTCCTTTAACACTGGATGTAGTTCCCGAATTGCCATTTGGTACACACGAGATTGAAAGCGGAACAAAAACGTATCAAGTAGACGCTTCAAAAAACGATACACCTTATCTTCAAGTATCAGATCGTCGTGGTGTAGGTGCAGATGGCCAAGCACAAGGGTGGAACGTGACAGTTTCGGTTTCAGATTTTGTAAACGGTTCACAAGTTTTGCAAGGCGCTGAATTAGATTTTGGAACATCCACTGTTAAAAGTACGTCAGATAACGAATCCACTGGACCAACTAGTCAAACTGTAACTGGGTTGAGTAAAGCAAGTGCAGCGACACCAATATTTACAGCAGCAAAAGATCAAGGTCTGGGAACATGGCTTTCTGTTTATGATCCAGCAAATATCACACTGAAAGTGCCGAAAGCAGCAGCTGGAACATTCACGGCTGATTTGACTTGGAACCTCGTGGCTGGCCCAGTAGCATAGAGTATGAAATAAATTCAACAAACTGCGGTGAAAATACTATAGGTGAAGGATCTTTTACCGCAGTTGTTGTTGAAAGGATGTGGTGGACAATGAATCAAAGTAAACGACTGTTTGTTTCGTTTTTTTCTATTTTAAGTCTATTTTTCATTTTTCCGTCAATCAGTAAAGCAGAAGATTCAGCAGGAGACTTTGGGATCAAACCGGTATTTCCAGAGAATCAAATAGATAAAGCAATCGGTTATTTTGATTTATTAGTGGCACCGGAACAAAATCAGATACTAGAAGTAATTATCAGCAATTCTTCAGATGAAGAACGAACATTTGAGGTCTCTGTCAATCCGGCGGTAACGAGTGATGGTGGAACGATCGATTATAGTCAAAAAAAACCAACGTTAGATGAGACATTGCCGTTTGATGTCCGTGACGTTTTGCTCATTGCGAAAAAGGAAATCAATGTATCAGCACATGCAGAAACAACTGTACCTATAGAAGTGAAAATACCAGCAAAAAGCTTTAAGGGACGTGTATTAGCGGGTATTCATGTTTCACCTAAAGAAGAAGCTGAAACAGAAAATGCTACAGAAGGAGCACAAATCAAAAATCGTATTGCTTATAATCTCGCAGTCGTTTTACAAGAAAGTCAAGAGACGATAGAACCGGATCTGAAACTTTTATCAGGAGATTTGGACGAGGTCAACGCAAAGCCAACTGTTCAGCTTCGTTTCCAAAATCCTCAGCCTAGGATTATCAGCAATTTGATATTTACGAGCAAGATCTTTTATGAAAATCAGCTTTATATTGAAAATACGTCTAATGCATTTTTAGTTGCACCAAATTCGAATTTTCACTTGAATCTTGATTTAGCTGGTGATAAAGCAAAAGCCGGCGATTACCGCGCAGAAATCATAGCAAAATCAGGCGACAGTAATGAATGGCGATTTACACAAAACTTTACGATCGAAAAAGAAAAAGCACAAAAAGTAAATAAAAATTCCGTTTTTGCAGTACAAGAACAATCTTTCCCATGGCTTTATGCAGGATTGGTTGCTGCAGTTCTAGTGTTATTGTTAATTTTGCTGTTTTTGTGGGTCCACAAGAAAAAAGGAGAAACAACATGATGAGGTGATTTCGCTGAAAACATCGATCTTATTGGGAGGGATTATTGCAAGTTTGCTGTTCTTCAGCTGGCAAGAGCCAGTCCAAGCAGATACCAAAAGTTCAGGTACGATTACATTTTATGATCTAAGTCCAGTTCCGCATCCAAGTGGTTCAGTCAATGGCGCATCAAAACAGCAGACACATTCACCGATTTATAAAGAATCTAATCAACATGGCGTATTCCCGGAGACGAATGAACAAAAGATCCGTTTTCTTTATTTGATCATTGGTATAGAATTATGGCTTCTTGCGTGGTTGTTGTTATGGAGAAGAAAGGAAAAGGAGGATGAACATGTTGCTACAAAATAAATTTTCATTTTTTTGCTCCTTCTTTTTTACTTCGTTTTTTGTTTTAAGTATATTTACCTTTTCACCTTCGACAGAAGCTGTTGGAGCAACGCCTCCTACCATTTCTTATGATCCATACACGTATGAAAATATCGTACCTCCAAATGGTGGACGTAGTGCAGTCAATGGCGGGAAGCTTGTCCAACTAACTGGGGCTAACCAATTGCCTAAATTGACTGCTACTTATTTGAACGATGGTTCAAATGATCCTTGGAAAGGTGGCACGGTCCGTTTTCATTGGGAAAGCCATGTGAAGCTAACAAATGTACT
The DNA here is from genome assembly GCF_030910025.2 of Enterococcus sp. SB12. NCBI lineage: Bacteria > Bacillati > Bacillota > Bacilli > Lactobacillales > Enterococcaceae > Enterococcus > Enterococcus sp. SB12. The sequence continues at coordinate 696,930 of NZ_CP175675.1, forward strand.
TGATTTGGTGAATATTACTGCACAAGGATTTGCGTTTGTGGCGATCATCAATTTGCTGGAACATGTATCAAGCAGTGATGTATTAAAAGCAATTGACTGGAACAACGCCTACTTGTATATTGCCGGTGCCCCCATCAAGGTTACTAGCGGAAGTTTATTATCAGCAGGAAGCCATACCTTGCGTTTTGGGATGGGGTCGTGGGATACTAATACTCTATTAGCAGATATTATTGCTATTATTACGCGAGGCGAATTCAACGTGGACGATATCCCGCTTCAATTTGATATTACAGCTAATGTAGCGAAGATGACAGAAAACGGAGATAAATATGATACGAGCCCAAACAAAATTTTGACAAAAGGCAGATTACAGCCTTCTGTTTCGAAAAAGGCCGTTTTTTCTGTTGATTTTTATGATTCGAATAATATTATCCAAGATCGTATGTTCAATTCGATTTTAGCTCCAGCTGCAGGTAGATTTTATCCTAAATTAACTGGCGGAAACTTGAATCCAGGAGTATATGCATTTTCTACAAGTGCAGAGATAAATACGTGGAATAGTTACATCTCACCAAGTGATTCAACAGGAAAATATAATACATTTGCTGATACCACAGAATACGTGGATGGAAATAACCAGAACCTTCCAGGCTCTACCAATAGTCGGACATTGACGATGGGGCTGTCTGAAGGACGTTTTGATCAGTTGCCATTTAGTCGCTTTGATCGCGTAGTCAACTATTTTACAGGAAAAAACGTTACACAAGGAGCAACACTGACTCATACTCCAGCAAGCACAAGTGGATTGAACCAGACAGCCAATATCGTGTACAGTGGGAAAGATGCGCAAGGCGGATTGCTTTCTCCTGTTGCTTTAAAGGTATTGGAGCAGTACAAGCTAGACGGAACGGTTTTACCAACAAACTTAACAGCCGATAGTCAGTGGGGAAAGCTCCTTTCTTCTGCATCGTACCAAGTCACGGCCAATTGGTCAGCAACTGAACTAAAAAAGGGTTCGATCCATTCCAGGCTTTATTCGAAAGGAACCCAAAAATTAGCGACAGGATGGACAGATCAACTTTTCCAAACGATCCAATCAAATAACGGGGGTGTAAATACAGCTACTTCTACACTAACTGCATTGGCTTCAGGGCAATATTATTTTGATTATCGCTTGGTGGACGATGTACTTACTAACATGTATCCGTCTTTTGCGTACAAATGGCAGTCTGAACAAGCTGGAATCACCACTCTTCCTCAAATAACAGTGGCTAATTTTCCATCTGTGAGTGCAGATAGTCAGCTAAAAAACCTTAGTAGACAACCTGAGACAGGAGATCCCCTGTCTGCTCTATCAGGAGATACGATTCAAGAAAATGTGACATTCACGTTAACAAAATCTGGGGATGCGATAACCGACAAAAAAATCACGATCTCACTTCCTGAAAATACTACTTATATCAATGGTTCCTTAAAATTAAATGGTACAACTATCGCAGATACCGGCATTCAACAAGGAGTTTCTGTCCCAGCAGATCTATTGAGCAAAATAGGAGATACCATTCATCTTACTTACAACTATCAATTAAATACTGTAGATACTTCTGTACAATCCGTCAGCATACTGACAAAGGCAGCTGTACTTTCCAGCAATATTACATTAGCAGATGGTGCTAAGCTTCCTAACCCAGTTGTCCAAACATCTGCTAAAACAATTCTTGTCCCCAAACAAGAATTAACATTAGTTAATGTACCAGATGATTTTACATTTGGTAACGATCTCCCCAAACCGTTGAAGACAAGTTATTATGAAGCAAAAGGCGATTTTTCTTTTGATGTGCGGGATACTCGGCTTCCAAGCACGTCTCCTTGGCAACTGACAGGGACATTGACTTCTTTATTTAAGAATAATCAAGGTCAAGAATTAAGCGGAACAAAATTATACTTCAATCATTCTGGATCAAAGCAATTGATTCAGCAAGGTCAAAACACGTTGATTTATGAGAGTGATGGAACAGCTAAAGGAGAGGTTCTCGTTGACTTTCCCGATACCGATGGTTTACTCTTAGAGGTAAATAGCAGTACGAATGCTCAACCTGGCGCAACGTATCAAGGCATGGTCACATGGGAACTGACAGCTGGGCCAACCAGCTAAGTGATTAGAATTTGTATGGATCTGTGATAACTGTCACAGATCCTCTTTTTCAAGGATGAGAAGGAAACTTCTGCTGTTAAAATCAGAAATGCTTGGAGGAGTGGACTTGGAACTTTTCAGTTTGCTTGAAAAAAATGAACAACGGCAAATCAAACTTTTCCAACTTTTATTAGAGGAAAAAGGAGAGATTTCCGTTAATAACGTACTTACCCGCTTATCAGTTGATCGGGCTACCTTGAAAGAAGATCTGTTTTATTTACAAGCTAACTTGGAAAATATCAAACAATTGGAAATTGTTATCCAAGAAGGGAATATTTTATTAATCAGACATGGAAATATAGCAGCAGTCGATGTTTGTTATCATTGCTACTTGCGCTATTCTACAAAATATCAGATACTTCTTTATCTGTTGGAAAATGGCTCATTTGATCGGCAGAAACTTGTCATGGAACTTAATATCAGTTCGGCTACTTTGTCTCGCAGAGTGAAGGAATTAAATGATTCTTTAAATGAGTTTCATCTGAAAATAAAAAGCGGGCGGCTGACCGGTCCAGAAAGTCAAATTCGTTATTTTTATTTCCAATTATTTTGGTTTGGACGTCCTTATCTTGAAAACAAAAAAGAATACAGTGATTTATCAGGAAACACTTTTTTAGATCTGCTGCAAAAAGAGTTTAGTTTTGCTATTACAGAAGAAGGACGATTGAAATTTTAAATATGGCTTTCCATTATGAAGAAGCGAATGCGCTGTACGAAAAAATCCAAACCAGATTATAGCAATCTTCCTGTTGGATTGTTTCAAACGACACAATTTTTATTGGACCTCCATACATTTTTGACCCGTTACTTCTTTCAATATGCCTTTCCTTGGAATCAAAATGAAACGTTGGTTTTTTATCTTTTCATGATCAGTAACTTTACATTAGATACACATAACTCGCATGTCCAGGAGTTTTTGATAAGCGAAAAATACAAAGACGACGTAGTAGCTCAATTGAATCGAACGTTTAAACAATCGATAGAAGAATATTTCTCTTTTTATGTTTTTCCAGAAGAGATTTCGCAAAAGATTGCGTTGACAGTGATGCAAAATCACGCTCATTTTGCCTATTTTAGAGGATGGATGAATATTTTTGGCCAAGAAGGATTAAAACAGCGGTTAACTGAAGTAGAAGATAAACAATTCCTGGTTTTATGTGAAAGATTGGTCAGACAAACATTTGCTATTGTTGATTTTACTGAAGTAGACGAGGAAAATGCCCGCTTTGAATTATTTGCTCGCTATGCATCTATTTTGCGGACGCTGATCAAGCAGTTAGAATTACGTCTGCAAATTGCTTATGATCTTCCTTATGAAAGGCTAATGGCGGATATCGTGAAAGAAATCATCCAGGAATAATTGCTGAATACGATCAAGTATGATTTAGTCGAATACGAGAAAGAAAAGCAGTATGATATCATTTTGACTAGCCAATTGAAAGAGTACCCGTCACAGAAGTCCGCTAAAGTTTTTGTATTCACTAGCAACGAATATAATTATGATTTCCCCTATTTGAACCAATTTTTAAAAGAATGTTATTTAGAAAAATTGAATTTAAGGATGAATAAAACATGAAAATCGTGATCATTGGTGCTTCCCATGCAGGCATCACAGCTGCCCTAAATCTAAGAAAACTTCAACCGAAAGCAGAAGTTTTACTGATCGATGAAGATCATAAAGATGGACTAGGCTATGTTTCAAATGGAATCAACCTTTATTTAAAAGGAAAGATACGTAGTTTAGCTGAAGTTGCCCATAACATGCGGACTCTTCAAGAAAGTGGGGCAAAACTGATCACCAAATGGAGAGTAACTGAACTTGATCCAGACAAACATCAGCTCATCCTCGCATCCAAAGAAGGAAAAAACGAGACCATAACCTATGATAAATTAATCGTAGCAACAGGTTCCTCTCCTGTCACCTTGTATAAACAAATTGAAGCTGAAAATGTCTACACCTATAAAAATCTAGTGCAATCTAAGCAAGTACTTGCCGCTTTAAAAGAAGCAAAAGAAGTAGTGATCTTCGGTGCTGGTTATATTGGATTGGAATTAGCAGATGCTTTGAGAAATAAAGGATACATTATTCATCTAGTTGATTATATGCCGAATGTTTTATCAAGATATTTCGATAAGGATATGATCAACAGTTTTCAAAATCAGCTGCAAACTAAGCAAATCAATTTTTATCCAAATGAATTCTTGATCGATTGGAAAAAATCAGAAGAGAAAGTAGTATCCGTACAACTTCTATCTCAAGCAATAAAGGCAGATATGGTCATTTTTTCTGCCCAAACTCGTCCTAATACGACATTGTTAAAAGAAAAAGTGGCTTTGTATGAGGATGAGACTGTGATAGTCAATGAATATCTGCAGACAAGTGATCCGGACATCTATGCGATTGGAGATATCGTCCCAGTCAGTTTTGACAAAAATAAACGGCATCTCTTTTTACCTTTAGTTACTCGAGCTGTACATATGGCAAGAGCAGTAGCGCTAACTTTGAGTGGTCGGCCAACCGCTTACGACCTCAGACAAAAGATAACAGCAGCAGTCATTATAGACTACTTTTTAGGAACTGTAGGGCTGACAGAAGATGAAGCGCCATTCTTGGAACAAAATACCGGTTCGTGTTCAGGAGAATTTGATCTATTTCCATAATACGATGAAGAAAACAAAACAGTAAATGCAAAGCTGATCTACCATCCGGATACATTAGAAATAATTGGCGGACAGCTGATAAGCCAAGAATTCTTATTATCAGATTTGAACCTGCTTGCGGATATCGTGAAACACAAAACTACGATTCCACAGCTAGCAGTTGAGGATTTTGGATTTCTGTCTGAATACACCTCTCGTTTTCACTACCTCAATGAGTTAGCTTTTAAAGTACTAGCTAAGAGAGCAAATAGCAATAGAGTAGATAAAAGACTGTGAGAAATATCACGGTCTTTTATTGTGTGGGGATATAATAAATATTAATCAATTGAGAATAAAAAATTCATATAATGAAATAGCGGAAGAATTTTTTGAGCATAATATTCGCCAAAAATTTATCAAGTGATAAAATTGTTGTATAAAATGATTATTTCAGGAGGAGGAGTTAAATGTTTTTAGCATTAAATGAAATTATGCATTCAAAGTTACGTTATGCGTTAGTTGCAGGGGTGATGTTTTTGATCGCCTACCTGGTATTTTTTTTGACTGGGTTAGCTTATGGCTTAGCTCAAGATAATCGAACAGCAGTCGACAAGTGGGAGGCAGATTCGATTGTGCTTTCGAAAGATGCAAATTCAAATCTAGGGATGTCCATGATTACTAAGAAGATAGCAGAAGAAGTCGAAGGTGGGAAAGTGGCGTATCTTGCCCAGACACCTGGAGTCGTGACTAGTAAAGACAGTACAGAAGAAGGAAAAATCAATGTTAGCTTCTTCGGTATCGATAAAAATCAATTCATCATGCCCAATCTTGTTGAAGGAAAAGCTTTTGATAACGATGATGAGGCAGTAGGCGATATTAGTTTGAAAGAAGAATATGGTCTAGCCGTAGGAGATACAGTTAAGTTATCTGGTAGTGACAAGACGTTTAAACTAACTGGCTTTACGGATCATGCCAAATTCAATGTCTCACCAGTTCTCTATACAACCATCAATGCTTACCAAGAGATCCGCTTCGAAAAAGAAGATACAAGTGAAAATGCACGGATTAACGCAATAGTTGTCAGAGGTAAAATCAGTAATTTACCTGAAGATTTAGAACAGATCAAAATTTCTAAATTCATCAATGAATTACCTGGATATAATGCGCAAGTATTGACTTTTGGATTTATGATCGGATTTTTGATCGTTATTGCGGCTATTGTGATCGGGATTTTCATTTATGTACTGACGATGCAAAAGATTAATATCTTTGGTGTAATGAAAGCACAAGGGATCACAGGAGGATTTATTGCGCGTTCTGTAGTGGCACAAACATTCATTTTATCATTTGTTGGTATTCTTCTTGGTCTATTAGGAACAGTGGGAACATCCCTTGTTCTACCTGATGCGGTTCCATTCCAAAGCAATTGGCTGTTTTTTGGCGTCATTAGCTTGTTGATGTTAGTAGTAGCTGTGTTAGGCGCACTATTTTCTGTTCGGACAATCGTAAAAATCGATCCGTTGAAGGCAATTGGATAAGAAGGAGGAAGAGCATGAAAGCAATAGAATTTAAAGAAGTAGAAAAAAGTTTCCAAGATGGCGACCAAGTAGTTAAAGCATTGAAAGAAACAACCATGAGTATCGATAAAGGGGAATTTGTTGCAATCATCGGTCCTTCTGGTTCAGGTAAAAGTACTTTTTTGACTTTGGCAGGCGGATTGCAGACGCCTAGCAGTGGCTCTGTATTTATCAATGATCAAGAATTCAGTAATCAAAAAGAAAGTGAACGCGTTAAACTACGTTTTAAAGAAATTGGCTTTATTTTGCAAGCTTCCAATCTGGTTCCTTTTCTGACAGTAAAAAAGCAGTTATTATTAGTAGATAAGATCAAACATGAACATCGTCAAAAAGAAGCAAACGAATTATTTGAGCAGCTTGGCGTGGATAAGTTGATCAACAAGTATCCAGAAGAACTATCTGGTGGAGAACGGCAAAGGGTCGCAATCGCTCGTGCATTGTACAATGATCCGTCCATTATTCTAGCAGATGAACCAACTGCTAGTTTGGATTCAGAAAAGGCACGAGAAGTAGTCGATATCTTGGCAAAAGAATCAAAAGACAAAAATAAAGCAACGATCATGGTTACTCACGATACACGGCTGATTGACAAATGCGATAGAATATTTATGATGGAAGATGGTGTATTGAAAGAAAAAGAATAACCAAAAAGCAGGTGGAAAAATGATCCATCGATACAACAAAGATACACAGCAAAAAATTTTGAAAGAAGCGACTGACTTGTTTATGTCCAAGGGATATCTCGGCACTTCAACAAGAGAGATCGCACAAAAAGTTGGGATCACCCAGCCCAATCTCTATCATTATTTCGGTGATAAAGAAAAACTATATACGGCAGTTTTAGAAAACCACTTAAAAGATGTTGGAAAAGCTTTGAGAGAAATCGTTCAAACAAGCGAAACGGGATTTCAAGTGACCTTGACAAAAATGGCGCAGTTTTTGATTGAGACACATCTGGTCGATTTGTTTCTGATGCTTCACGATCTTGAAAGCAATCTTTCAAAGGAAACAAGAGATCATCTTTTCTTTCTATGGAAGAAAAATTATCGTGAACCTTTTGAAGAAATCTTTTCAGCAAACCAATCTGTGCTAAGAAATGGGATTTCAAAAGAAATCGCAGCAAGGCATTTTTTCTTAGTGTTAGCACCTTACATCACTCGGTCGAAAAGACCTGTGGAAGAACCGCTAAATGTGGCGCAATTGATCGATTTATATTTGAATGGTGTATTAGGAGAAGCGTAAAGCTGTTATATAGGGAGAAAAATAGTTAGGTGAAGAAGCAAGATATGACGAAGATCGTTATATCTTGTTTTTTTTACATAGGTAGTTTTTCATAAATACAAATTTGTTATTCTCTCATGATTATCAGGGTATATTTTTATTTATTATGTCGGTGTTCCAGGAAGTGTTTTAATTTAATAACGAAGAAATTAATTGTTTGTAGAATGAAGGAAACTATTTATTGGGTAGATGAATCACCACGAATAGTCAAAGGAGATTTCAGGATATGCCAAAAATGAAAAAAAAACATTTTAGCAGTAATATTATTTTCTACGGTTATATCTTTTACAGCCCCTTTTTTGCGTACTTAAGCTGATTTTAAGTTTTGACCCTTAGTCTGGATCTACGAGGTGAGAGTCAAGAATGAAAAAAATAATTGGAGCTTTTGTATTTGCAATCATTATCATTATTATCTGTTTTCAAATAGATGTTTTTGGTCAAAAAAAGATAGTTGGACAAACGGTCAGCAGTACGAACAGTACGGTTACAAAGACAAAGGAATCATTTGATGACACAGAACAAGAGACATTAATCAAAATCGGAAAAAATGACCGTACACTATATACAGATGACTCGCTAACTACCCCACTTGCAACTATAAACGGCGGAGAGCTGGCGGAGTTTCTTTCTGAAACAAAAAATGCTTATCAGATCAAGACAAATGATGGCTATACTGGATATTTAGCCCTCGAAGATGGAACCAAAGTCACAAAGAATATACAAACAAAACCGGAAGAGCTATCTGATGCAGTGATTGTATTAGATCCTGGGCATGGCGGAAATGATACTGGGGCATTAAGCAATGATGAACAAACAGAAGAAAAAGATATAACATTAAGTACAGCCATAAAAGTAAAAAAGGCGCTAGAGGATGCTGGAGCAACGGTTTATTTGACCCATACTACAGATGAATTAGTACAGCTTGGAGATATATGCGACTACAGTGAAGAAAAAAAGGCAGATGTCTTTATCAGTTTACACGCAGACTCTACGGAATATGCGAATGAAGCAACTGGAATCACGACATATTATTACTATGGACAAGAGGAAACATTAGCACAGACAATTGCTGACTCCTTCACTGATCTGCCTCTGGATTCAAGAGGAATCTCCACTGGGAACTATCAAGTTCTTCGAGAAAATCTTCAACCTTCTATTTTAATCGAGATGGGTTATATGAATAATGATAGTGATTTAAAGGAATTAGTAACAGACAGTTATCAGCAGCAGATTGCTGCAAGTTTGACACAAGCATTGACCACTTATTTTCAGTAATAAATAAGCCCAGCCAAACAAAAATAGCTCTTCATATTTTTCGTTTGGCCGGGCTTATTATCGCAGATGCAAGCTTTTGAACACCGTTTAAGGAAGAGGTTGTGAGCCTGCCGTTTAACTCCGCGTCACAAGGAGCAATTTCAAAAAACAGCTTCTCATGTTTGATGACTATTGTGACTTGTGACCGAGGAGTTGGCATGAGAACACCGTTTAAGAAAAAGGTTGTGAAATCAACGTTTTGTTCTGAGTATTAGAGAAACAAACGGAAAAATAGTTCCTCATATTTTGCCGTTTTTTGAGCTAATACCGAGGATCAGATGATTGAACACCGTTTATTCGGAACAAGGGACTGTGACATGACTTTTGTCACAGTTCCATTACTTTTTTAGTAGCTTCAAAGCTTTTTCTGTATTGGCAAAATGAAGTTTGGCATATTTTTCAAGCATAGGCATGCCGCCTTTCTCCAATAGTTTTGCCGCTACTTGGTCAGATTTCGTTCCAGCTCCTGACGGAAGGGTGATTCCAGATTCAGCTGATGCTTTGTCTAACTCTTCTAAAAAGCTGGCACGACTGATGATAGAAGCAGCAGCAACAGATAAATGATATTGTTCTCCTTTAGTAACGAAGTACAGTCTTTCTTGTAATTGATTTTTTTCTAAACGCGCATATTTTTTAAAATTTGCTTCTGGCGTAAACTGATCGATCAAAATCGCTTCTGGTTTTTCTGGTGCGATCTTTTTTAGCAGCAAATGGATTGCTTGATTATGCAAAGCGACTTTCATCCGAACAGCATTGTATTTTGGCTGGATCTCATTGTATTTTTCTGGGGGCAAGACAAGTAGTTTGTAAGGGATAGTTTCTTTTAAGACATCAGCAAGTTGGATGATTTGGCTATCTTTTAACTCTTTTGAATCTCGAACACCAAGTTTACGTAATTCTGCAAGCTGATCACGTTTCACATAAGCAGCACATACTGTTAGTGGACCGAAATAGCTGCCATTTCCGACTTCATCGCTACCTAAAACGGATAATTGACTGATATTTTTTGGCAAAGAAGAGACCGTTCTTGCTGGTTTGGCCTGTTTATCCTGTGCCTGTCCCCAGCGCTGAGCTTCCGTTTCTGCGTTTGCCCCTTGGAACATCACTTTTCCTGATGTGTAAGCAGTGATGGTCGTCCCGTCTTTTTTAGCAGCAAAGATAGTATAAGGAATCTGTTTATTTAACAAATAAGAGCGATAGTATGCTTTCATTTGACTAAGTTGGTCGTTCGTTGCTTTGATAATGACGTTGCTCATAAAATTCTCCTCGTTTTTATACATAAATCTATACCGCAACTCCTGAATTTTCGTTTTCTAAGAGATTGCGAGACATAGCATTTTTTTTAAGTTTATCATATAATAGTTAAGTATGTGAAAAATATTTGTGGAGAACGGTGAAAGAACCAACTTCATGGTACACTAAATAAAACTTTCATCAAATAGGAGGAAATGATTCGTATGGCGCACGAAAAAACACGCTACAAAGCAGTGATTGCCAACCAAACATATACTATTATCGGACGGGAAACCAAGCATCATATGGATATCGTAACGAAGCTGATCAATGAGCAGTTAGCAGAATTGAAACAATTATCACCACAAATGGATAATGAACAAGCAGCGATCTTGATGGCTGTCAATGCGCTTTCGGATCAATTGAAGAAACAAGAAAGAATCTTGGAGCTAGAAGAAGAAACAGCAGAATTAAAGAAAAAAATGATCAAATTTACAGAGCTTGAAAATCGCGTAAAACGCATGGAAGCAATCGAGAATGAAGCTCGAGAAGTACTGAAAGAAAATGGTCAAGCAGATTATACTATTAAAAATCATGTGGAAGCACAACAGATTTTAAATGAAAAACGAAAAGGACAAATCAAACAAAAATCTTCTAATTAAGATCCTTTTATCAAAATAAGAAAAATTTAAAAAAGTTAGAAGAGAAAGGAACGTAGCATGCTGAGTTTGCTGATTTTATTTTTATTGCTAATTGCGTTTTTTTCTGGAGCACGTCGCGGGTTTGCTTTACAAGTCATATTCGCAATCGGATATGTGTTGTCATTTATTGCTGCCCAGCATTTTTACAAACCATTAGCAAGTCATTTGGAATTATACATTCCATACCCAGCTGTCACCCCGACATCAAAGTTAACATTTTTTGATCAAGTATTTGCCTTTCACCTAGATGAAGCTTTTTATGCAGGAACGGCTTTTCTGATCATTTTGCTGATTGGCTGGCTGATTACCCGATTTGTGGGGGTCTTTGTCCATGGATTGACGTATGTGCCGATCTTGAGACAGGTAGACTGGATTGCAGGAGGCATCCTGTCACTAATCATGGCTTACGTTACTATATTTTTGATTTTGCAGTTACTTGCCTTTGTTCCATTAGATGTGGTCCAAAATCAATTCGGCGAGCATAGTTTCGCTCGTTTTATCGTTGAGAGAACGCCATTTCTTACCAACAAGATGTATGAGCTTTGGGTAACGAATATTTTGAATTAAGGAAAACAGTGCTGGAAAATATTTCGTTTTTTGTACACAGTAGTTTATTTAAGAAGGCTGCGTAGCGTATGTCCGGCACAGCTCTTTTTTCATAGTGAAAGATAAGGTGATAAAATGAATAACCGAATCCTTGAAACATTGGAATTTGAAAAAGTCAAACAGATGGTCAGACAATTTGTAGTGACTGCACAAGGAAAAGAAGAACTGGCAGAATTGGTACCAGTGAGCGAGGAACAAACGATCACAAACTGGCTTCAAGAAACTGAGGATGGATTGAAAGTGCAACGTCTGCGAGGCGGGATCCCTATACCTAAACTTGAAAATATCCGTCCCCATATGAAACGGATTGAGATCGGAGCAGACTTGAATGGAGTGGAGCTTGCACAAGTTTCCAGAGTATTGTCTACGACAAGCGAATTGAATCGTTTCATTGATGATCTTTCTGACAGTGAAATCGAATTTGCACGTTTGTATATGTGGGCAGATCAGTTAGTCACGATCCCTGTTTTGAGCCGCCGTTTAAAGGAAGCAATCGATGAAGACGGACGCGTGACTGATGACGCTTCTCCTGAGTTAAAGAGCATAAGACAGAACATTCGGCGAAGTGAACAAGCTGTTCGTGAACAGTTAGATGGGATCGTCCGTGGGAAAAATGCAAAGTATTTAAGTGATGCGATCATCACCATGCGAAATGACCGCTACGTTATCCCAGTCAAACAAGAATACCGCGGTGTATTTGGCGGTGTAGTCCACGATCAAAGTGCTTCAGGACAGACTTTATTTATTGAACCAAAACAAGTGGTGGATTTGAATAATCGTTTGCGTCAATATCAAATCGCTGAACGAAATGAGATTCAACGTATTTTAAGTGAACTTTCTGCAGAACTTGTTCCACATCGTCAAGAAATCATCCACAATGCTTATGTGATTGGTAAAATGGATCTGATGAATGCAAAAGCACGATTTGGTAAAGAACTAAAAGCCATCGTGCCGGGAATCAGTGAAGACAATCATGTCGTCTTGAAACAAGCAAGACATCCGCTGATCGATCAGGAAAAAGTAGTTCCTAATGACATCACAATCGGAAAAGACTATCAAGCCATCGTCATTACAGGACCTAACACAGGTGGGAAAACGATCACGTTGAAGACTTTAGGTCTGTTACAACTGATGGGGCAAGCAGGATTACCGATTCCTGCAGGTGAAGAAAGTCAAATCGGTATTTTTGAGGAAGTATTTGCGGATATAGGAGACGAACAGTCGATTGAGCAAAGTCTATCGACCTTTTCTTCTCATATGACGAACACTGTAGATATTTTATCAAAAGTCAATGAAAAAAGTCTGGTATTATTTGACGAGCTCGGTGCAGGAACAGATCCGCAAGAAGGTGCTGCTCTAGCAATCGCAATCTTAGATGATCTTGGTAAAAAGTCTGCTTATGTGATGGCAACAACGCATTATCCTGAATTGAAAGTTTATGGATACAATCGGGCAAATACGATTAATGCCAGCATGGAGTTCGATGTGGATACACTAAGTCCAACGTATCGTTTGCTGATTGGCGTTCCTGGACGAAGCAATGCGTTTGAAATCTCTAGCCGATTAGGTCTTGATACAGAAGTTATTGATGAAGCGAAGCAGTTGATGAATGATGAGAGCCAAGATTTAAACGAAATGATCACAGATTTAGAGAATCGCCGGAAAATGGCAGAGACCGAATATCTGGAAATGCGTCATTTTGTTTCTGAGGCACAAGAACTTCACGATGATTTGAAAGAAGCTTACAGCTATTTCTTTGAAGAACGTGAAAAAGAAATGGAAAAAGCAAAGAAAAAAGCAAACGAAGTCGTGTCAGAGGCGGAAGAAAAAGCAGAAAAAATCATTGCTGATATTCGTAAAATGCAACAGCAGATTGGGCAAGGAAATGTGAAAGAGCATCAGTTGATCGATGCAAAGACCCAATTAGCAAATCTACATCAAGAAGAAACTTTGAAGAAAAATAAAGTATTGAAGAAGGCGAAAGAACAAAAAACGTTGAAACCGGGAGACGAAGTGTTGGTTACGACTTACGGCCAAAGAGGGACGCTTTTACGTAAAAACGGGAATCAGTGGCAAGTAGAAATCGGTATATTAAAAATGAATGTATCCGAAGACGAGCTGACGCCTGTTGCTCCTCAAAAAGAGCCGACACAACGAGTTATCCATGCTGTACGATCTGAATCTAGTAGTCACGTGCCGAATCAATTGGACCTTCGAGGAAAACGATACGAAGAAGCGCTAAGTGAGGTAGATCAATATTTGGATTCTGCCATTCTAGCTGGTTATCCTCAAGTGACTATTGTCCACGGAAAAGGAACAGGCGCACTTCGCAAGGGAATTACTGATTATCTTAAAAACCATCGGAGCGTCAAAAGCTTTGAGTTTGCACCGGCAAACCAAGGCGGAAATGGTGCGACAATTGTTAAATTTAAGTAAAGCTTACTAAAGGTAAGCAGATGGTTCGCTATCCAAGTATAGAAATGCTATACTAGTCATAGATTTTAAAAATGGAGGTCTTTGATATGTCACAAGTAATTACAGATAAGACATTTAATGAAGAAACAGATAAAGGACTTGTATTGATTGATTTTTGGGCAACTTGGTGTGGTCCATGTCGTATGCAAGCACCGATTTTGGATCAGTTGGAACAAGAATATGATGAAGAAGAATTCAGAATTGCTAAAATGGATGTGGATGAAAATCCAGAAACTCCTCAACAATTCGGTATCATGAGCATTCCAACATTAATGTTGAAAAAAGATGGTCAAGTAGTAGAAAAAGCTGTTGGTGTTCATTCAAAAGAACAACTACGTCAAATGATCGATCAATATTTATAAAAACTTAAAGCAAAAATAAGCTGAGGGTGGGACTGAATCCAGTTCCGTCCTCGGTTTTTTTGCGGTTGAGTTAAGGTTATTCAAATTAATATTTTTTGAGTATAATTACGTTGTCAGGCTGGATTGTTTTTTTGACAGACATGCTATAATAACTTTAATTGAATATGAAGGGGAGTACCAGATGAACGAACGAATCAAAAACAAATTAGCTTTACTTCCTGATCAGCCCGGCTGTTACTTGATGAAAGATAAAAATGGAACGATCATTTATGTCGGCAAAGCCAAAATATTAAAAAATCGTGTCCGCTCATATTTTACTGGCAGCCATAATACGAAAACGGAACGGCTTGTTAGTGAAATCGAAGACTTTGAATACATCGTTACAGAATCGAATATCGAAGCATTGCTCTTAGAGATCAATCTGATAAAGAAAAATGATCCTAAATACAACATTATGTTAAAGGATGATAAAACCTATCCTTTCCTTAAGATAACGAATGAAAAATATCCCCGTTTGGTGATTACTCGTAAGGTACTAAAAGACAAAGCACTGTATTTTGGACCATATCCCGATGTCGGTGCGGCGAATGAGACAAAGAAGATCCTCGATCGATTATTTCCTCTGAGAAAATGCAAACCTAGTCAGACGAAGGAGCCTTGTCTTTACTATCATTTGGGACAATGTCTGTGTCCTTATTATTTCGACGTAGATCCGAAAGTCTATGCGAAAATCGTTGATGAAGTGAAAAACTTTTTAAACGGAGGACACGAAAAAATCGAGTCAGAGATCCATCAGAAAATGGAAAAAGCTGCTGAAAACATGGAGTTTGAAAAAGCTGCAGAATACCGAGACCAGATCCGTGCCATTGAGACAATCATGACTCGCCAAAAAATGACAAATACTGATTTACTGGATCGAGATGTATTTGGTTATGCGATTGACAAAGGATGGATGTGTGTCCAAGTGTTTTTCGTAAGACAAGGAAAGCTAATTGAACGAGATGTTTCAATGTTTCCTTTCTATAACGAAGCAGAAGAAGATTTCTTGACTTACCTCGGTCAGTTTTATCAGGAAAATGAGCATTTCATTCCTAAAGAAGTCTTGATTCCTGATACGATCGACAAGCCCATTGTAGAAGCTTTGTTAGCTACGAAAGTGCTGCAACCAAAACGAGGAGAAAAGAAAAAATTAGTTGAATTGGCGAATAAGAATGCCTCAGTTGCTTTGAATGAACGGTTTGATCTGATTGCCAGAAAACAGGAACGGACGATCGGAGCAGTTGAACGTTTAGGAAACGCGATGAATATCCCGACCCCAATACGTATCGAGTCTTTTGATAACTCTAATATCATGGGGACGAATCCTGTGGCTGCGATGGTCGTATTCATTGATGGAAAACCGGCAAGAAAAGAATATCGGAAATATAAAATAAAAACAGTCAACGGACCGGATGATTATGCATCAATGAGAGAAGTCATCTATCGCAGATATTCACGAGTGATTCGCGAAGGGTTGCCTTTACCTGATTTGATCTTGATCGATGGAGGAAAAGGACAAGTAGATGTGGCAAAAGATGTCTTAGAAAATCAATTAGGAATCGATATTCCTATTGCTGGCATGGCAAAAAACGATAAACATAAAACAAATGAGTTGCTATTCGGTACAGATTTGGCTGTAGTACCGCTTGAGCGAAATTCACCAGAGTTTTTCTTACTCCAGCGAATCCAAGATGAAGTCCATCGATTCGCAATCACTTTCCATCGGCAGCTACGCAGTAAAAACAGTTTTGCTTCCCGATTAGATGAAATTGAAGGGTTAGGACCAAAACGAAAAAAAATGCTGCTTAAAGAGTTCAAATCGTTGAAAAATATCACAGCAGCCACGACAGAAGAATTACAAGAAATCGGACTGCCGAAAAATGTCGCACAAAACGTATTTGATAAATTACATCAGGAATGAGGAAAGGGCACTTTACAAAGAAAGTAAAGTGTCCTATCATTTTATGTACAACAAAAAGAGCGTTTACGTTTTGTTGGTAAATAATAAATCGCTTACGTCTGGTGTCTAAGGATATATGTGATTTCTTGAAGAAGGAGTGAAGAAATGTTAGAAGTCAAGGATCTTGTTAAAACTTTTGGGAACTACACAGCTGTCGATCATGTCTCTTTCCAAATCCCCGATGGAAAAATCATGGGGCTAATTGGCCAAAACGGGGCTGGGAAGACAACGACTTTTCGTTTGATCTTGGATTTTTTGACACAAGACCAAGGAGAAGTGTTATGGAATGGCCATCATCTTGGGGAGAAAGATTATGATGTCATCGGTTATCTTCCGGAGGAACGGGGACTTTATCCGAAAGTAACGATTCAAGACCAACTGCTTTATTTTGCAGAACTTAGAGGGAAATCAAGAAAAGAGATTGAACCAAAAATCGATTTTTGGATGGAAAAATTTCAGGTAAAAGGGAAAAAGACGGATAAAGTAAAATCTTTGTCTAAAGGAAATCAGCAAAAAGTCCAGCTGATCGCCACGTTAATCCATGAACCTAAATTGATCATTTTGGATGAGCCATTCAGCGGGTTAGATCCGGTAAATGCTGAATTGCTAAAAGATGGAATATTGGAATTGAAAAAACATGGTTCATGTGTCATTTTTTCTAGCCACAATATGGATAATGTAGAAAAAATCTGCGATCATTTGATCATGTTGCGAAACGGAAAAATGGTTTTGAATGGAAAAGTACATGAGATTCGTGAATCATTTGGCCGTACGAAGTTATTCTTGGAATCTGGTTTAAGCCAACAGGAAGTAGAAGAAATCGAAGGCGTGAAAAAAGTGATCCTTCATGAAGACAATACGTTAGAGATTACCTTAGAAGATCCTGAAGCTGGGAAAGAAATCTTTACTCGTGCGACTCAGTTCGGCTACATTCCTATGTTTAACCAGCAACCGCCAACTTTGGAAGAGATTTTCAAATTGAAAGCAGGTGAAATCGATGCGTAAGTTTTGGATTATTACCAAAGATGTCTATTTAAAAAATGTTAAGTCGATTTCTTTCTTGATCATGATATTAGTCCCTTTTATCATGCTGGGTATCATTTATGTAGCAGGAAACTTTGCTCAACAAAATAGTGATGTCAATAAAATCGGCGTATTGGCTGATAATGAGCAAATCAGTCAGCAAATGAGCCAAGTCAAAACAGATGATTTTGAGTTCAAAGCAGTTGATTCTGAAGAAAAAGCACAAAAAGAGCTTTCGGAAGAAAAAATCGATGCGTATTTAGTAGTCTCAACTGAGAATGATAAGATAAATGGGATGCTTTATAGCGAAAATTCATTAGGACAAAGTACACAACTACTGATACAACAACAACTGACTGGCTTGCAATCGATGCTTCGAGCAAGTCAATTAGGCATTTCACCAGAAGAAGTAGCTAGCTTGAGCCAACAAGCAAGTTTGACTCGACAAAAAGTCAATTTTGATTCAAAAGGAAAAATGACAGTCGGAGAAGATAACTCGACAGTCCAATATGTCGTAAGTTATGTAGCAACGATTGTCTTGTTCATTATTATTTTGACGTATGCGCAGATCATTGCACAAGAGATCGCTTCTGAAAAAGGCACGCGGATCATGGAAGTGATCCTGTCCAGTACGACTGCACAAAAGCATTTTTACGGAAAACTAACAGGTGTTTTACTTGTTGCATTAACGCAAATGGCATTATACGGTATTATTTTTGGTATAGGATACAGTCAATTCAAAGATATGGAAATGGTCAAAAATATATTAGACGGTATCTCATTGGATAACTTGATTGGACCATTCTTGTGGTATTCTCTTCTATTCATGATCTTTGGCATTTTGATTTTTTCTGTTTTAGCAGCTTTATGTGGCTCTTTGGTCAACAAAGCAGAAGATACAGCAAAAGCAATTTTGCCAGTGACTTATCTATCTCTAGGCGGATATATGCTTGGATTGATACTAGGAGCTTCAGATCCAAACAATATCGTTATTCGGATCACTTCGTATATTCCATTCTTATCTTCATATATTATGCCGGTTCGCTTAGCAAATGAGACAGTCGGTATGGGTGGAGCATTGATTTCCTTGTTGGTACTTGTAGCCGTAACATTCTTATTGATGATCTTGTCTGCAAACATGTACAAATCGAATGTACTCGTTTATAGCGAAGGCGGATTATGGAGTTCATTAAAACAATCGATTTCAATTATGAGGAATGAACGAAAAAAAGCATAAAACAATCCTAAAATACAGAAGGAAGCTGGACATCTATTGTTCCCAGCTTCTTTTTGTATAGACCTATTTTATTTATTTTACTATATTGGATATATATTCATTGAAAATAGTGTACAACAACTTTATAATATTGAGTATACCAATTTTTGGAGGCGTTTTAATGGACCGTTATTTAGATTTACTTTCAGAAAAATTCCCCTCAACGGAAGATGTCATCACGGAAATCATCAATCTCGAAGCAATTTTGCAGCTTCCAAAAGGAACAGAGTTATTTTTGAGTGATATACATGGCGAATTTCCTGCTTTTGATCATATTCTGCGTATCGGTTCAGGAAATCTTAAAGAAAAGATCAAAGACCTTTTTTCTGAACAAATGACGGAAACGGATATCAGCCAATTCACTATTTTTACGGCTTATCCAGAATATGCATTAACGACTGATTGGTACAAAGAACAAGATAAATCGCAGCTGATCCATCATTTGATCGATCTTTTACGGTTTACGACAGTCAAATATACCCGGTCAAAAGTTCGAAAAGGATTGCCGAAAGAATATAGCTATATCATTGAGGAACTCTTGTATATCGATGACCGTATCAATGGAAAAAAAGACTATGTAAAAAAAATCATTGAACAACTTGTTTTGATGAAGGAAGAAGAAAAATTTTTAACGAAACTTGCACAGACGATCCAAAAATCTGTCATCGATCATTTGCATATCGTTGGAGATATTTTTGACCGAGGAACTCAAGCAGCAAAAGTGATGGATCGAATCATGGATTTTTCTTCTGTAGATATCCAATGGGGAAATCATGATATTTTGTGGATTGGTGCGTATTGCGGCTCTGAGGCATGTTTACTGACACTTTTACGGATTGCAGCACGCTATAATTATTTATTTGAATTAGAGAAAGAATATGGGTTGAATTTACGTCCATTGTTTTCTTTTGCTCATCAAACTTATCAGAAGAATCCAGTATTTGCGCCTAAAAACAGTAAAGATCTATCCGAAAGAGAGCAAGAAGAATTAGAAAAGATCCATCAGGCACTTTCTATCCTTCAATTCAAATCAGAACATCAGTTATTGGATCGTCGACCTGAATTTAAAATGGACGATCGTAAATTGCTGGAAAAAATCGACTATGAAGCATCAACGGTTGATTTAGAAGATCAGCTCTATGAGTTGAAAGGAACTTGTTTTCAAACGATCCAGCCAGATGATCCAAAAAAATTCTTGGAAGAGGAACAAAAAGTGATTGATAGTTTGATGTATTCATTCCAGCATTCTTTGAGAATGCAAAAACATATGACGTTTTTGATCGAAAAAGGGGGAATGTATCTCACGAACAATCAGCATGTGCTGTTTCATGGCTGTATACCTGTAGACGAGAAGGGACAGCTCTTAGCATTTGAATTAGACCAATCTTATCGCGGAAAAGAACTGCTGGGCTTTTTTGAAAAACAGATAACTGAAAGCGCAAAAGATCTGACTGCAAAAGAAGATTTAGCAACCGATTTGATTTGGTATGCATGGAGTGGGCCATTTTCGCCTTTATTCGGCAAGAGTAAAATGGCGACTTTTGAACGTTATTTTCTCACAGAGCCTCATACGCACATCGAGAAAAGCAATCCTTATTATCACTTGCGAGATGAAGAGTGGTTCAGTGAAAAAATTTTAGCAGAATTCGACACAAAAGAAGAAGGGTCAGCAATCATTAATGGGCACACGCCAGTAAAAGTAAAAAAAGGGGAGTCACCGATCAAAGCAAATGGAAAAGTATTTGTCATTGACGGAGGTTTATCCAAAGCTTATCAAAAAACGACAGGAATTGCCGGTTATTCACTATTATGCAATTCTTATGGTTTCCAAATCGTGACACATTATCCGTTTTTGCCTATTGAACAACAATTTGCAAAAAAATCCGACCAAACAAATGTGAAAAAAGTAATCGAACAGCAACTACCACGCAAACTCAATCGTGATACAACAAAAGGTATGGAACTGCAGCAGCAGATTACCCAGCTCAAAAGGCTGTTGGACTATCGAAAGGACGATTGAGAAGAATTCCAGTGAACATTGTTCCATAGACTGGAGACTGAGACAAAAGTCGTGTCGCAGTCTCTTTTTCCGGATAAACGGTGTTCAATCAGCTGACCCTCGATATTAGCTCAAAAAACGGTAAAATATGAGAAGCTATTTTTCCGTTTTGTTTCTCTAATACTCAGGTCAAGGCACTGATTTCACAACCTCTTCCTTAAAAGGTGTTCAAAAGCCAGTTTCTCGGTATTAAGCCAAATTTATGCAAAAATGTTGAAAGCCATTTTCACAAAATTTTTCTTAATACTCGAAACTAAACAGCTTTTTCACAACCCCTCAGAAAGTCTATTAAAATTCATTCACAAAGAAATCGAATAAGCGCTGTTCAGATGGATGTACACGGTGGGTAAGTTCCGGATGCCATTGGACACCGAGGATTTTATGCGTATCATCTTTGCTTTGAACCGCTTCAACGAGTCCATCGTTAGAAAAAGCGATGGCTTTTAATAAAGGTGAAAGATCTTTGACTGCCTGATGATGGTAAGAATTCACAAAATATGGATCGGGGAGAAGGTTGCTTAACAAACTGTCTGAAACAATCTTGACTTCGTGAGTCGTAAATTGCGGGGCAGTGGGCTGTTGTTCATGTTTTACTGACCACTTTGGATATAATGAAAGATCTTGATAAAGTGTACCTTCCAAAACGACATTCAATAGTTGGAGTCCCCGGCAGACTGCAAAAATTGGTTTTCTTTGTTTCAATGCTTCCAAGATCAGTGCCTGTTCAAATTGGTCTCGTTGAATATTTGTTTCCGTTAGTTTTGGATGAGGGTCTTCCATGTAAAGTTGCGGACTAACATCCTGACCGCCTGCAAGAATGAGTTTGTCGATTTGTCCAATCAGTTGAGAAGCTGAATCTGGAGACATGACTGGCAGAATAAGAGGCAATCCTTGAGCATCTAAAACTGCATCCACGAATCCTTGCGGTGTATAGCTCACTTGATTTCCTTGGAAAGTATCTGTTGCTCGAATCAGTTGATTTCCGGCAATGCCGATGATTGGTTTCATTTGTATTCCCCCTAAAGTAGACCTATTGTAACAAGGATTATAAAAAAATTAAACTATGTAAGACTTGCCCCTATACTTATCTGTTCTTGCTGTGTTACTATCTGTAAAGAGAAATTTCGTGTGAAATTCATGACGATAGTTGAAAATATTGCTTAATTTGTTATAATAAAAATTAAGCAGAAATAAAAAGGTTGGGCGTAAGCTTCAAGGATCTAGTTCTTCAAGGGGTGAGAAGGACATTTTATTGAAGGGGCCTGCCTATACTAAGTTATCTTTAGAGGTACATACTTTCAATGAAAAAAGAAAGCATGTACCTCTTTTTTAAATCGAAAGGAAGTGAAGCAAGTGTTAGAAGCTTTGGAACAAATCCGAAAAGCAGAAGAAGAAAATGAAAAGCGTGCTCAAACACTGCGGCAGCAGCTGAAGATCTATGCAACAGAAAAAGAGCAGGAATTGGAAACGATCCAAACAAACTATCGACAACAACTAAAACAGTTGGTGGAAGAAAAAGAACAATTCGAAATACAAGAATTAGAAAAAGAAAAAATGAAATTGAAAGCAGAAGCAGACAAGGTGCAAGCAACTTTGAAAGATCAATATCAAAAGCATCAGAGTCAAGCGATCGGTGCGATCATTGAAAGGGTGAAAGAAACTTATGGCCGTCACTAAGATGGAAAAAGTGACCCTCATTTCAGATAAAAGAAATCAGGAGAGGATTTTACAAGCAGTACAAGGAATCCAAAACGTTGAAATCCGGGATCTGTATCAAAATAGAACAAACAACCAGTGGGTGGAGAAGTATTTTCCAGATACCACGATTATTGATAAAGAAGCAAAATTAAGCGCTTTAGGTAATCGGTTGAAAGATATCCAAGAAGCTATCCAATTCATACAACACCACGGCGATAGCCGTCAAAAGAAACTCCATTTAAAACGTCAAGAACTTTCCTTACAAGATTTGGAAGCCAATTATTCCGAAGAAAATTTCATAAATAAATTGAAAGAAGTCCTTGATTTAAAAGAAAAGTGGGAACAACTAACTGAAGAACGTGATCGTTTAGAAGAAGAGGAAGAATGGCTTCTTCATTGGCAACAGCTGGATATTGCTCCAAGTATGTATGCAAGTAAGACGACCATTTTTGAGATGGGGACTGTGAGTGCAGCAAATTTTGAAAGTTTCAAGGAAGAACTGAGTAAGCTTGATGACGTTTATATGGAAGAAATAGATTATACGCCAAAACAAGTTTATCTTTCGTATGTTGCTTTAAAAAAATCAGTTGCTGTTATAGAAGAAATTGCTGGGAAATACGGGTTCAATAAAGAAACGTATCCTTATGAACAAAATCCTAAAGAAAAACTGCAAGAGACCAAGCAGCAATTATCCATTGTTCACGAGCAGCAAAAGAAGATAACGACAGCGTTAGGTCAGTGCAGTGGCTATATCCAAGAATTTGAATGGGTAGAAGAAGTCACACTTGCCGTTGCAGAACGAGAAAAAATAAAAGAACGGTTTATCCATGCGACTTATCTGATCGTTTTGCAAGGTTGGGTAGATGCAGAAGAAAAACAGAATTTGCTGCATGTGTTAAACGAAACCGTATCAGAAGAAGATATATACGTCAGTTTCGAAACACCAAACTCAGAAGAGATTCAGCAGGAAGTCCCTACTAAATTGAAAAACCATCCGCTTGTCGAACCTTTTGAATTGCTGACTGAAATGTACAGTCTGCCAAAATATGAAGAAGTAGATCCAACACCTTGGATGACACCATTTTATCTTGTCTTCTTCGGGATGATGGTCGCAGATGTTGGTTACGGATTGCTGATGCTCATTGGGACAATACTAGCTCAAAAACTACTTGTTCTACCACGCGGGATGAAACGTTTCGTAAAATTCTTTGAGATTCTCTCGATACCATCGATCATCTGGGGATTGATCTACAGTTCATTTTTCGGACAGGCATTACCAAAAGAACTGTTTGGCATCCGCTTGCCTTTCCCAATCCTATCTACGACGGATGACGTCAATACGATTTTGATTTTATCCGTGATTTTCGGTCTGATACAGATTTTGGTTGGATTATTTGTGGCAGCAAAGGAAAATATCAGGAGAAAAGATTACTTGAGTGCTGTCAGTGATGGATTTGCCTGGCAAGGGATCCTAATTGGGATCGTTATTGCGTTGGTTGGTGCCATGTTGATAAAAAATACAGCATTTGTTTACCTTGGCGCTGGGCTATCGATCATTGCTGCCTTATGTATCTTGATCGTTCCGATTATCCAAACGCCGTCTAAAGTCAAAGGTGCTGCCAAAGGTGCGTATAATCTTTACGGACTGACCGGCTATATCGGTGATTTAGTCAGTTATACACGTTTGATGGCATTGGGTATTTCAGGCGGAAGTATTGGAGCGGCATTCAATATGCTAGTTGCTTTCATGCCGCCAGCTGCTCGATTCAGTGTAGGGATCCTTTTGATCATCGCTTTACACGCACTGAATATGTTTTTGACACTGCTAAGTGCCTATGTCCATGGCGCACGATTGCAGTATGTCGAATTTTTTGGGAAGTTTTATACAGGAGGCGGACGTGCCTTTGATCCGCTGAAAACGGCGGAAAAATACGTCAACATCAATCACAAGAAAAAAAACAATAAATAATTGGAGGATTTTTATACAATGATGGATTACTTAATTAGTCAAAATGGTGGAATGGTATTTGCGGTATTAGCGATGGCAACAGCGACGATTTTTTCAGGGATCGGTTCAGCTAAAGGTGTTGGAATGACAGGTGAGGCAGCAGCAGCATTGACAACAAGTCAACCAGAAAAATTCGGGCAGGCTCTGATTCTGCAATTGCTTCCAGGTACGCAAGGTTTGTATGGATTTGTTATTGCCTTTTTGATTTTTATCAACTTAGGAAATGATATGTCAGTTGTACAAGGACTGAACTTTCTAGGCGCTTCTCTGCCGATTGCTTTTACAGGCTTGTTTTCAGGTATTGCCCAAGGAAAAGTCGCAGCGGCAGGTATTCAAATTTTAGCGAAAAAACCTGAACATGCTACAAAAGGAATCATTTTTGCTGCGATGGTTGAAACATACGCGATTTTAGGTTTCGTTATTTCCTTCTTATTAGTGTTGAATGCCTAAGCATAAAGGAGGAAAAGCAGATGAACGCCATTGAAAAAATCATCTCTCAGATGAACGAAGCAGCAGAGCAGGAAAGAGCGGCGTTAGAACAAGAAGAGCGAATGAAGATCGATCAAAACTTTGAACAAAAACGTACGCAAGTTGAAACAGAACATCAAAAACAAAAAGAAAAACAAATCGAATTACTCGAAAAAAAATACCGTCAGCTAAGGAATCGCCAGCAAGTAGAAGTACGACAAGAAAATTTGAATGCGAAGCAGGAATTTTTAAGACGATTGTTTGCAGATGCGGTAACTGAAATGGAAAATTGGGATGAATCTGAACAAATCCAGTTTATCAAAAATGCATTGTATTCATTACCTTTGACAGGAAAAGTAGCATTCATTGCTGGAGAAAAATCAGCAGCCTATCTTTCTCAGACGTTGTTGGATGAATGGAACAATGAACTTCCCTTTATGATGGTTTTAAGTGATGAAACTGTTGCTGATCAAGCGGGTTTTCTGATAAACGATCAAGGAGTTCAGTATAATTTTCTTTTCAGCAGCCTTGTACAAGATATCCAAGGAACGATGAGTTTTGAGATTGCCAATCAATTATTCGAATAAGGAGGGATCAGTGTATGGAATACCACGAACTAAATCCCTTGATTCGCGGAAGAGAGCTTGAACTTTTGTCCAATGAGACATTTGAACGGATGATTCAAACAAATTCTGTCGAAGCACTTGGTGAAATATTGAAATCCACGATTTACAGTCCATATATTTATGACGGATATGAATATGACTTCGAACAGAATCTTTTAAAGGAGCAGAGCCGTCTATTTCGCTGGTTAAAGGAATCAGCACCGGAGCCTGAAATCGTTTGGATCTATACGATGCGCTATACTTTTCATAATCTGAAGGTTTTGACAAAAGCCGAGATGACAAATCAAAATCTGGACCATTTGTATATCGACGATGGATTTTATTCATTAGAAACCTTGAAGGATGCCATTCATACGCAAGTTTCAAATGAACTCCCTGAAAGCATTATGGACAGTATACGAGAAGTACGTGATTATTTTGAAGAGTCTACCATTCTTCAGGGAATTGACGTGATTTATGATCGACAGTTTTTGACAGAGCAGCGACGGCTTGCCGATAAGCTAGGATATCAAGAATTGCTGACAGAAGTCATTGCTTTTATTGACTTGACCAATATCACAACGATGGCTCGAGGAATATTGCAGAAAAGAACATATGGGTTCATGACGACGGTACTTTCCAGCTCGGGAAGTATCGAAAAAGAAGTATTTTTGAACTTTGTAGATAAAGATATGGAAGATTACACGAATTTTCTATTAGAGACAGATTATGCTGATTTTCTGCGCCCTGTCATCCGTGAGGGAAATCTTGATCTCGTAAAGCTTGAACAGTTGAAAGATGATTATCTAAGTTCATTGTATCAAGAAGCACAAACACAGGCTTTCGGACCACTGCCACTACTAGCCTTTTTGAACGCAAAAGAGGTAGAAAGCAAAAACCTTCGTTTACTGGTTATCGGCAAAAGAAGCCATTTCGAATCAGAAACAATCAGAAAGCGGGTGAGACAAGTCTATGACGCATAAGATCGGTGTAGTTGGCGACAAAGATTCTGTTTTGCCATTCAAATTGTTTGGCTTTGATGTTCGTTATGGTACAACCAAGCAAACCGTTCGTCAGGCAATTGAAGAAATGGCAAAGAATGAGTATGGCGTGATTTATGTCACAGAGCAATGTGCAGCATTGAGCCCAGAAACGATCGAACGTTACAAGGAACAAATGATACCTGCTATCGTATTGATTCCCAATCATCAAGGATCATTAGGGATAGGGCTGGAAGAAATTCAAAAAAACGTAGAAAAAGCAGTAGGTCAAAATATCTTATAGTATGAAAAGGAGATAGAAATTTTGCAAATTGGAAAAATCATAAAAGTCTCCGGACCTCTTGTAATGGCTGAGAACATGTCTGATGCCAGTATCCAAGACATGTGTCTAGTGGGAGATCTAGGAGTTATCGGAGAAATTATCGAGATGCGTGGCGATGTGGCGTCTATTCAAGTATATGAAGAGACTTCTGGAATTGGTCCAGGCGAACCGGTTCGCTCTACTGGTGAAGCTTTATCTGTTGAATTAGGACCAGGGATCATTTCACAAATGTTTGACGGAATCCAACGGCCATTAGATACCTTTATGGAAATCACACAAAGTAATTTCTTAGGGCGCGGAGTTCAATTGCCCGCATTGGACCATGAGAAAAAATGGTGGTTCGAACCAACAGTAGAAGCCGGAGAAACGGTGAGTGCTGGAGATGTTATCGGGATCGTAGAAGAAACAAAAGTTATAAAACATAAAATCATGGTGCCAAATGGGATAAAAGGTACGATCAAAACAATCGAAAAAGGTTCATTCACTATTGATGAAACAGTATGTGTCATTGAAACCGAAAATGGTGACAAAAATTTGACGATGCTTCAAAAATGGCCAGTAAGACGTAGTCGGCCAATCAAAGAAAAATTAAACCCGGATGCACCCATGATCACTGGACAGCGAGTGATTGATACATTCTTCCCAGTGACAAAAGGAGGAGCAGCAGCTGTACCTGGTCCTTTTGGTGCAGGGAAAACAGTCGTTCAGCATCAAATTGCAAAATGGGCCGATGTGGACATGGTTGTCTATGTGGGATGTGGCGAGCGTGGAAATGAGATGACGGATGTTTTAAATGAATTCCCTGAATTGATTGACCCTAATACAGGAGAATCGTTGATGGAACGTACGGTATTGATTGCTAATACATCAAACATGCCAGTAGCAGCTCGAGAAGCTTCTATCTATACGGGAATCACAATTGCGGAATATTTCCGTGACATGGGTTATGACGTTGCTATCATGGCAGACTCCACTTCACGATGGGCAGAAGCACTTCGTGAGATGAGCGGACGTTTGGAAGAAATGCCTGGTGATGAAGGTTATCCAGCTTATCTTGGTTCACGGCTTGCGGAATACTATGAACGATCTGGAAGAGTCATTGCATTAGGATCAGAAGGTCGCGAAGGAAGTATAACCGCAATCAGTGCTGTATCGCCGTCTGGAGGGGATATTTCGGAACCAGTCACACAAAATACATTGCGGGTCGTAAAAGTATTCTGGGGTCTTGATTCCAGTTTAGCCCAAAAAAGACATTTTCCTTCGATCGATTGGATACAAAGCTATTCTCTTTATTCAACAGAAGTAGGGAAGTATATGGATCATATCCTTCAAGCTGACTGGGCATCCATGGTCACCGAGGGCATGCGTATTTTGCAGGAAGAACAGCAGCTGAATGAAATCGTGCGTTTGGTAGGGATTGATTCCCTTTCAGATAATGACCGTCTGACATTAGAAGTGGCAAAATCCATTCGTGAAGATTATTTGCAGCAAAATGCTTTTGATGATGTCGATACATTCACTTCAAGAGAGAAACAATTCAAAATGTTGAAGATGATCTTGACCTTTGGTGAAGAAGGACGCCGTGCGTTGTCGTTAGGTGCTTATTTAAGTGAGATCATGGACGGTACCGTATCGATTCGTGAAAGGATCGGACGAAGCAAATATATCCCGGAAACAGAATTAGAAAAACTAGATCAAATTATTGGTGAAATCAAGCAAACGATGCAAACGATCGTTTCAGAAGGAGGCATGAGCGATGATTAAAGAATATCGTACGATCGGTGAAGTCGTCGGTCCATTGATGGCGGTTGAAAAAGTTGCTGGTGTCAAATATGAAGAATTAATCGAAGTTCGTATGCAAAATGGCGAGATTCGTCGTGGACAAGTATTGGAAGTCCAAGAAGATAAAGCAATGGTCCAAATATTCGAAGGAACAAGTGGTATCAATTTACGTGACTCTTCTGTACGATTTTTAGGCCATCCTTTAGAACTAGGTGTATCGGAAGACATGATCGGTCGAGTATTCGATGGTTTGGGACGACCGAAAGATAACGGACCAGAGATCCTGCCTGAAAAGCATTTGGATATTAACGGAGAAGTAATCAATCCAGTAGCTCGGGATTATCCAGATGAGTTTATCCAAACAGGTATCTCTGCAATCGATCATTTGAATACATTAGTTCGTGGGCAAAAATTACCAGTATTTTCTGGCTCTGGTCTTCCTCATAAAGAATTAGCTGCTCAGATCGCGCGACAAGCAACGGTACTCGATTCATCAGATGATTTCGCCGTAGTCTTTGCTGCTATTGGAATCACTTTTGAAGAAGCAGAATTTTTCATGGAAGATTTTCGTCAAACGGGCGCAATCGACCGTTCTGTCATGTTTATGAATTTAGCAAACGACCCTGCAATCGAACGTATCGCTACTCCTCGTATGGCTTTGACTGCTGCAGAATATCTTGCTTATGAAAAGGGAATGCATGTTTTGGTTATCATGACAGACATGACCAACTATGCAGAGGCATTGCGAGAGATTTCTGCAGCACGGCGAGAAGTTCCAGGAAGAAGAGGATATCCTGGGTATCTTTACACGAACTTAGCTACTTTATTCGAACGAGCAGGAAGAATCCGCGGACTAAAAGGATCGGTTACTCAAATTCCGATTCTAACAATGCCAGAAGACGATAAAACTCATCCAATCCCTGACTTGACTGGTTATATTACAGAAGG
The DNA here is from genome assembly GCF_030910025.2 of Enterococcus sp. SB12. Lineage (NCBI taxonomy): Bacteria > Bacillati > Bacillota > Bacilli > Lactobacillales > Enterococcaceae > Enterococcus > Enterococcus sp. SB12. The sequence goes on from NZ_CP175675.1 coordinate 726,502, forward strand.
ACAGATCATCTTGACTAGAGAGCTTTACAAGAGTGGGATTCAGCCACCAATTGATGTACTCCCGTCTCTTTCGCGGTTAAAAGATAAGGGAACTGGACCCGGAAAGACAAGAGAAGACCATGCAGCTACGATGAATCAGCTTTTTGCAGCCTATGCACAAGGAAAACAGGCAAAAGAATTAGCCGTAGTTTTAGGTGAATCTGCTTTATCTGATGTAGACAAGATCTATGCGAAGTTTGCTGAGCGGTTTGAAAAAGAATATGTCAATCAAGGATTCTACACGAACCGTTCGATTACTGAAACACTTGATCTAGGGTGGGAACTGCTATCGATGTTGCCAAGAACCGAATTAAAACGAATCAAAGACGACATGCTGGACAAATATCTGCCAGAAGGGAAGTGAGTTCTGATGGCACGATTGAATGTGAATCCGACCCGCATGGAATTGACTCGATTGAAAAAACAGTTGACAACTGCCACAAGAGGGCATAAATTATTAAAAGATAAGCAAGATGAACTGATGCGTCAATTCATCCTGTTGATTCGAAAGAACAACCAGCTGCGTCAAGAAATGGAAGAGTCTATGACAGAAGCAATGTCTGATTTTGTATTGGCAAATGCTTCGATCACGGAGCCTTTCATCGAAGAATTATTTGTTTTGCCGGCGGAAAACGTTGATTTGTCTATCGTAGACAAAAATATCATGAGTGTAAAAGTACCTGTGATGAATTTTGAATATGATGAACAGCTGACAGACACACCTTTGGAATACGGGTATTTGAATTCCAGTGCCGAACTGGATCGGTCAATCGATCGGTTTACTACCCTGCTTCCAAAACTTTTGGAACTGACAGAAATCGAAAAAACTTGTCAACTGATGGCGAGTGAAATCGAAAAGACACGTCGGCGAGTCAATGCATTAGAATATATGACGATCCCTCAATTAGAAGAAACGATCTATTATATTCGTATGAAGCTGGAAGAAAACGAGCGCGCAGAAGTAACAAGGTTGATCAAAGTAAAAAATATGGGTACCACTGACTAAGTGGTATCCTTTTTTAAAAGAGGAAAACGATGATTAAACAAAGCAAACAAATAAAGAAACGCTTGCCGGCTGTTCAGCTTCTCGCATTAGGATTTTTTCTCCTGATTTTAGTTGGCGGCGGCCTACTTACCCTACCATTTTTTAGTAATAGTGGGCATGGGACAAATTTTATCGATGCGCTTTTCACTGCAACTTCTGCTGTCTGTGTGACGGGATTGACAACATTGAATACAGCAGAGCATTGGAACAGTGCTGGTCAATTTTTGATCATGCTTTTGATTGAGATCGGCGGTCTTGGTTTTATGATGGTTCCGATTCTATGCTTTGCATTGATAAAGAAGAAAGTCAGTCTCAGCACACGTATTATATTAAAAGAAGCGCTGAATCTAGAAGAAGTATCAGGTGTGATGAAGCTCATGCTTTACATCCTGAAATTGGCCTTTGTGATCCAACTGATTGGTACGGTTGCTTTATCTTTTGTATTCGTGCCTGAATTTGGCTGGTTGAAAGGTATCTGGTACAGTTTGTTCCATGCAATCTCTAGTTTTTGTAATGCAGGGTTTGATTTGTTAGGAGACAGTTTAGCCAATCACCAGCAAAATGTTTATTTGATCATGGTGGTATCTGCTTTGATCATTTCTGGCGGGTTAGGCTTCATCGTATGGCGTGATTTACTGGAATATCATCAGAAAAAGAAGATAACGATTCATTCAAAAATCGCATTAACCGTTACAGGTACCCTTTTATTAGGCGGATTCGTTGTGTTCTTTTTCACAGAGCGCAATGGGGAAACGCTAGTGGAAGGGAATATGTTTCAACGATTGGCAAACACCTTTTTTATGAGTGTGACACCTAGAACGGCTGGATATTATTCAGTTGATTACCTCCATATGAGCCATGCAGGTCTGATTTTAACGATGTTTTTGATGTACATCGGTGGAACATCTGGGTCGACGGCCGGCGGATTGAAAACAACTACGTTAGGTGTGTTGCTGATCCAGATGCGTTCGATGCTTAAAGGACGTACGAGAGCGGAAGCATTTGGCCGTACCATCCGACAAGGCGCAGTGTTGCGGGCACTTACTTTATTTTTTGTTACGTTGACGTTGTGTGTAGTCGCCATCATGATTTTATCGGTGACTGAAACGATACCTAAAACTTCTGGCATCGAATATATTGCTTTTGAGGTCTTCTCTGCGTTTGGTACAGTAGGTCTTACGATGGGATTGACGCCAGACTTGACTGCAATAGGGAAATTGATCATTATAGCGCTTATGTACATTGGACGAGTTGGTGTATTGACTGTGGTCTTCTCTCTGATGACAAAAGCACAAAGAACACAATCAAAATACAAATATCCAGAAGAAAGTGTCATGATTGGATAATTTCATCTTCTGACAGAAACCTAGTGATTTAGTAAAATAAGAAAATAAAATAATTTTTCTTGCTTCTTGGATACTTTAAGTGCAAAATGTTCGTTTATTTTTTGAGGCACTACCCGTTGTTGAACCTCGGGTAGTGCCTCTTTTTTATTGAAAGGAATCAATAAGATTTGATTCCTTTATTTATCAATAGGTTATAATTCATATTTTTTTATTTTTTCTTTTACGATACTTAGTCCAGAAGCTAAAATTTCAAGGTTATTAGAGGATAGGGAAATTCGAACGAATGCATCTGGTTGCGCACGTGTAGTAAAGCGTCTGGAATGATAAAGTCGGATACCGTTAGCAAGAAAGTCATTCTCAATTATCTTAGGATCAATCTCAGGATCAACTGGAAGAATTCGATAGTAAGGGACACGATTCGTTGGTTTTTCTACTTTGAAAAGAGAATCAAAAAGCTGATTGGCTCTTTTCGTAAGACTTAATTTAGTTTCTAAGATCCTATTTGCTTCATTTGAATGGAGGATTTGAGTGATGACTTCCACATCTAATCCAGAAGTTTTCACATTTATATTAAAAATTGCTTGTTCTATCTTGTTTTGGACATGTACTGGAACTACAAGATAAGCAACTCGCAATCCAGAACAAATAAATTTTGTCATTCCAGCTAAGTAGATTGTTTGGTTAGGTAATAATTTTTGGAAAGGAGGAATGATCGTATGTTGATAGTAAGTTGTTAAAAATGAATGGATATCATCTTCAATAACCCATAGACCTTCTTTTTCAATCACTTCGGCTAATTGCTCTCGTCTTTTGTGAGAGATTTGAAACCCTATAGGATTATTACAAGAAGGCATAAGAAAGACACCATGAATCTTCTTTTTTCTACATTCCTGAATCAATATATCAGGTCGCATTCCTTGCTCGTCAAAATCAATTGGAACGATCTCTAAATGATATAACTGAGCCAATTCAATGAAATTAGCGTATGTATATCGGTCTGTTGCTATTCTATCACCTGGAGAGAAAAGTGCAGAAAGTGTGATAGCCAATCCATTTTGAACACCGGAAACAATAGATAGAGATTCTAAGGACGGAATGACTCCTTGAGTTTTTAACCAATTTGCTGCAGTAGTCAATTGAAAATTTGTGCCTTTGGGATCTTGGTAATTAAGCAAACCAACAAGATTTGGGTTATTACTAGTTGATTGAATAAACGGGACAACGAATTTATTACATTCTTCAAAAGAACTAACCAGACCAAAATCAATGATATGTTCGGTTACTTCATTGGTAGAGATGGTGATGGACTCAAAGACATTGGGAGAAATAAATGTGCCACTTCCAATATTCGTATACAGCAAACCTTTCTCAATTCCATATTTATAAGCCTTGCCAACGGTAGTAAAATTTAAATCTAAATAATCAGCTAGCTCTCTTTGGGAGGGTAACTGAGTGTTTTTCTGTAATTTATTCTTTAAAATATCTTGTTCTAATTGTTGAATCAACGATCGATAATAAGGACGCTTCAATTTTTGTTTGTCTGGTCGCCAAGTTAACGGGTAATTGTCATAAGAATTAATAGGCATTTTCTCCACTCCTTAAAATTGTATACCATACAATTTTGCCATTGATTGTATTGATTTTAGAAGTTAATCTTTTGTGAGGAGGGAATTGTCTATGAAAATTATTAATTTTGAGGAAGTAGTAGCTTCTTTTAGTTTTGAAGAAGCGATTCAAGTAATGAAAAAATGTTTTTTTGATTATGAAAGTGGTAAAATCAGCCAAAATCCTCGATTGGTGGAAATTTTACCTGACGGAAAAGACAAAAATATGTTTGCGATGATGCCTGCTTATTTGGGGGAGAACAGATATTTTGGAACAAAAGTCATTACCGCTTTTCCGGATAATCATCAGTATCATTTACCTTCTCATTTAGGAGAGATTTTCTTGTTTGATGCTCAAAACGGACTACCCAAAGCATTGATAAACGCAAATGCAGTCACCTGGATTCGAACAGCTGCTGTATCTGCGCTGGCAACAGATTACTTAGCAAATCCGCATGCAGAAACACTTGCTTTAATTGGAGCTGGTCAACAAGCATTGTCGCATTTGACTGCGATTTCTACCATTCGTCCCATCACTACAGTGTTTGTTTACGATATTTTAGAAGAAAGACGAAATACTTTTATCGCTAAAGCTAAAAAACAGTATCCTAAAATAACGTTTATAAATGCAATATCAGTAGAAGATGCAGTACGTCCAGCGGAAATCATTTGTACGTTGACCTCTAGTAAAGAGGCATTTCTTCAAAAAGAGTGGGTAAGGGAAGACGCACATATCAATGCTGTGGGCACATTTACTCCTGATACAAGAGAGATAAGTACATCGTTGATGGAAACTTCTCAAATCTATGTAGATGATTACTCAGCTGCCTTAACAGAAAGCGGGGACCTGCTTATAGCCATGGCAGAAGGAGATTTAGAGGAATCTTGTATTGTTGGTACATTAGGCGAATTAGTTTCTGAGAAAAAAACATTTTATAAAGGAGAATCGAGGCCGACGATTTTCGACGCAGTTGGTCTAGCTATTGAAGATCTTTGTTGTGCAGAATATATTTATAACAAATTAGAGAAAGGGGCTTTAAAATGAACTTAGATTATTACGTAGTTGATGCATTTGCAGATGAGGTGTTCAAAGGAAATCCAGCAGCGGTTTATGTGCTAGAAGAATGGCTGCCAGAAGGTACGATGCAAAAAATTGCCATTGAAAACAATTTATCTGAAACAGCATTTACAGTGAAGAAAAACCAAGAATTTGAGCTTAGATGGTTTACGCCAGATCGAGAAATCGATCTTTGTGGTCACGCGACATTAGCAACAGCATTTGTTTTATTTAACTATTACAAAATACCTGATGAAACGATTAAATTTTCTACTCAAAGCGGTAATCTATTTGTGACAAGAATTAAAGATTATTATTACATGGATTTTCCTAGTATTATGCCGAAAAAAGTGCCGATATTGACTGAATATGAAGAAGCAATTGGGGCTAAGATTAAAGAAGCCTACTTAGCACGTGATTTATTTTTCGTATTAGAAGATGAAAAAACGGTGGCTAAATTGCAGCCAGATTTTACAGCTATCAAAAATTTTGAATTAGGAATAGGAGTCATCGTGACAGCAGAAAGTGTGCAAAAAGACTTTGTTTCTAGAACCTTCTTTCCAAAATTAACAATCAATGAAGATCCAGTATGTGGATCAGCACATTCTAATCTTATTCCTTATTGGGCAGAAAGAATGAATAAAACAAAATTGTCAGCTTATCAAATGTCATCAAGGGGCGGGGATCTAGAATGTGAATTAAAAGAAGATCGTGTGATAATAGGAGGAAAAGCAGTTTTGTTTTCTAAAGGTACCTCGCTTATTTGATTTCTTTCAAATGAATTAAAAATAAATTGGTGGAGAGTGGCAGCCTTATAGCTACAATGGTTGTTAAAAAAAGACGCAAACTTTTTCAATTTAATGAAAAGTTTGCGTCTTTTTTTAATTATTGGTGTTTGTTTTTTATTCAATCAAGAGTAAAATGCCCCATACTAACTATCCTCGGATGACTTCGATTTTATAACCATCAGGGTCAATGACAAAGTAGTAAGAAGGCGTAGTGCCAGGTAATCCTTTTAAGTCAGTAATCTCAAGACCTGCAGCTTTATGTTGCTCGTGTAATTTTTCTAAATCATCAGCTGCAATAGCGATATGACCATAGCCGTCTCCTAGATCATACGCACCATGATCATAGTTGTAAGTCAACTCTAATTCATAGTCATCTCCAGGAAGTGTCAAATAAACAAGTGTAAATTTGTTTTCTGGAAAATCACGGCGGCGGCTTTCTTCAAAACCAAATGCCTTTTGATAAAATTCGATTGATGCTTCAAGATCTTTCACCCGAACACATGTGTGAGCCATTTTCATAAATTCATCTCTCCTTTTCCTTTTACTCAATCATAACAAAAAGAAGTAAGGAAATAGTTGATTTGTGCTTGTTCATGAGAAATTTCTCATGTAAAATGGATAGAAAATAATACTGTTAAGGTGGAAACAATTCATGGATAAACCAATTTTTGGTGAAAAAAAGCAATCTGCTAATTATCAAACCCGTTATGCAGCATATATTGTCATAGAAAGAGACAAGCGGATTGCGGTGATCGAGGCTCCAAATGGTGCTTTTTTCCTTCCTGGTGGGGAAATCGAAGGAGAAGAGACGAAAGAAGAAGCGATTGTCCGTGAGCTGATAGAAGAAATGGGAATTGTGGCAGAAATTTCTTCTTATCTGGGAGAAGCTGATGAGTATTTTTACTCGAATTATCGTGCAACTTATTATTATAATCCAGGATATTTCTTTGTTGCTGATTCTTGGAAGCGTATAGGAGAACCAACTGAAAAGACCAATAAAATTTGGTGGGTGAGCCCTCAAGAAGCGCTTGTGAAATTGAAACGTGGTAGCCACCGATGGGCAGTCGAGAGATGGATCGAAAAAAATAAAAACTGAAAGAAAGCGAGTAGATCAGCTTTCTCTCAGTTTTTTTATTTATTACAGTACATATTTTTTGATTGCTTCAGCTACACCGTGCTCGTCGTTTGATGAAGTGATGACATTTGCTGCTTCTTTGACAAGAGAAACGGCATTTCCCATTGCTACTCCTAGACCAGCATATTCAATCATGGATAAGTCGTTCTCGTTATCTCCGATAGCCATGATTTCATCTTGATCAATACCAAGGTGCTGTGCGAGATTCGCAACTGCCGCACCTTTACTTGCTTCTTTATTTAGTACTTCGAAGTAATAGGGCGCACTTTTGACCGTTGTGTATTTATCACGGAAAGTTTGCGGTAAACGCGCAATTGCTGCATCTAAAATTTCTGGTTCGTCGATCATCATCATTTTGACGATGTTCATGTCTGGTGTCATTTCTTCAGGTGTTCGATATTTTAGCGGCATCTTGACTAAACTTGCTTCGTGGATCGTATAAGCGCTGATATCTCGATTAGGCGTGTAGATCGCTTTGTCATCGATCGAATGGAGATGACTGCCGACACGGCGTGCCATCACTTCGATCTCTAGGAAATCTTCATGAGTCAGTCCGTGACGGGCGATGATTTTACCTGATTTCGTTTGTTGTACGAGTGCCCCGTTATAAGTAATAACGTAATCATTATCTTGAAAAAGGTTCAACTCGTTTAACTGTTCCTGGACACCTGGTAAGGGACGGCCAGTGCATAAAACGATCGAAACACCTTTTGCAACAGCAGCGGCAATCGCTTCTTTTACTTCTTTTGTTACTTCTCTTTTCTCATTTAATAAAGTACCATCGATGTCGATAGCGACTAGTTTGATAGACATAATTTCCTCCAATATATTTTAATTTATTTCAATCAATGCGCCATTACGGATATGGCTGGCAAATTCTTGATAAGTTTCGTCAAATAAATCATAATGATCACGCAAGGACGGATCAACCATTTCTTTTGGAAAGAAAAATCGCTCATCTCCTTGTTCTTGTCCCGCTAATGCAGCAACAAGCTGACTAACCTGTGATAATTCTATCAAAGTTCCGTCATTTCGCAAAATCTCGATTTGTGTGCGATGTCTGCCTTGTTCTGGGCGATAAAAATCATAAGGCAGATCGTAGCTAGAATTCACAGCAGTGTAATAAACAGGGTTATAGCCAACCTTTTCTACTAACAAAGTGAGTTCTTGGACTAATTTTGAATCCCGGTTGCCAGAAAAAGTAGCAGATTTCAGTGGTTTACGATTCAAAAAACGTTTAGCTAAATCATTTAAAATAGGATCAGCAGATTCAGACCATTGAGTAAAGTAAGTGCCCAAGACCCCATCATCAAGTTTGAGGTATTCTTCTAAAGTAAAGCTTCCGTCAAGAAATGGCAGAAGTAATTGAGAATGGAGTTCAAAACTGCTGGCATCTTCTTGATACAACTCGTGTGCGCGATGAAGCAGATGCTCCAAAATCACTTCCATACCACGGGAAACAGGATGGAAGTACACTTGCACATACATTTGATATCGGCTAACGATATAATCTTCCACTGCATGCATGCCACTCATGGAAAAAGCGATCCCGCCTTCATAAGGACGAATCACACGTAATATTCGGGTAAGATCAAATGTTCCATATTCTGTTCCAGTGAAATAAGCATCCCGAAGCAAATAGTCCATTCGATCTGCATCGATCTGACTAGAAATCATTTGGACAACTTGTGGGTTGGGGTAAGTTTTTTGGATCACACTAGCTACCTTTTCAGGAAAACCTTCTTCTACTCGGTTAAGAATCTGATACACTTCTGTTTCTGGAGAAGTGATGATCTCTACAGTGATGGCTTCATGATTCGTATGGAAGATATGTTCAAATGTATGAGAGTAAGGACCATGACCGACATCATGCAACAGTGCCGCACATAAAGTCACCAGCCGTTCCTGATCATCCCAGCCTCCGTTGCCTATTTTTTCTTTTGAAAAATTTCGAGAAAAGATATCGCAGATTCGTCTTGAAATCTCATAAACGCCTAATGAATGGGTAAAACGGCTATGTTCTGCTCCGTGAAAAGTGAAAGAAGAAGTGCCTAATTGTTTAATGCGTCGTAAACGTTGGACTTCTTTCGAATTGATCAAATCTAAGATTACTTTATGCTGGACATGGATATAGTTATGGACTGGATCACGAAAAACTTTTTCCATAGGCAGCATTTGATATTTATAAGGGGTTGTCATAATGTAGCTCCTTTATGTTATTACGTTGTTCCATTCTCTGGATTTGGTTGTTCCATTGCTCCAGCTGGATTTCTTTTTTTAGCCAGTCGGTAGAATCCTGTAAATCACTTGCAGAATACAGCTTTTCAAAAGCTTTTGCAAATGCTTCTTTGACTTCTTTTACAAAAAGGGGTTGGTCAAGCAGTTCTTCAAGTGTTGCCATTGTAGCAGGATCCACTGCAGGATAGCCATTTGTACCAAAGTCTTCTTTTAAAGCAGATTGATAAAATCGCTTCATGACTTGCCCGCGTTTTTCCTGATTACCGTTGACACTTAAGTACATCATAACAGAAATCCCATTTTTGATCCGACGCTGAGCGATACCGGCAAATTTTTTGCCATGGATGCTTAAATCATAAGTTCCAGGACAATAAGAATGGGTGATTTCGAATGCTTGTATCGGTGCCTTTGGAAAAGCGTATTTAGTCAATAGGAGCATTTGCTCGTAAGCGTCATCTATGGTTATTTTTTTTGTGTCACTTTGAGGGAAAATCAAAGAAATATTTAAAATTCCTTCATCTGATACGATCCCTAATCCACCTGAATTTCTGATCACTGGAGCGTAACCTGCATCTTTCAGTGTTTGGATCCCGTCACTTAGAAAAGGAGTTCGAACATCCTTCATACCTAAGATGACTGTGCAGTCATATTGCCAGAAATGTAAAAAGATTTGCTGGTGTTCTTTAGAATATTCCGTTAATATATCTGTTAATGCAAAAGGGGAAAAGTCGTTTTTTTGATAAATGTGCTGATCTAGTCGAATCGCAGGGTTCATTCAACCGGCTCCTTTGTATAAATTCATATTTTCTACAATATTATACTCTAAAATCAAAGAGTTGTTTTGGAAAAAAGGTTTTCTGTAAAAATGGACAAGTTGGTTGACAAAACAAAAGAAACTAGGAACAATGTAGCTATGAGAAGTAAAGGAGAATGAATAATGGAATTATCACAAGGAACACCGATTTCAATCAAATTGCGTACAAAAGTAAAACAGCAAGGGGAAGTGCAAGATTTTTATTTTGATTTGAAAGGGCAAATGGTGACAATTGGCGATACGCTGTACATACGTTATAAAGAGATTCAGGAGGAGACGGGCGATGAGATTCCTGTAACGATCAAATTAGTTCCAGATGGTCATGTACAGCTGATCCGTGCAGGAGAAATGCGGATGCGTTTGAAATTTGGCTATAAAGAACGGTTAGAAACATCCTATCGAATACCATACGGTATGATCCAGATTGCTACTTTTACGAAAGAACTGCATGTTAGTTTGAAAGACCGTCCCACAGCAGGGAAGGTTCGAATCGATTATGATCTGTTCATGGGACCGGAAAAAATCGGCGAATATTATTTGACCTTGGATTTTACAGCGTAAATATAAAAGAAAAGTTTGATTTTTTGTGTCTGATTTTGTATGATAAGGAGTAGACTGTGAAAGGACGTGTCCTGATTGGAAATTAGTGTATTTGAAGGTGCAAACAAAAGCGAATTATCAATGATCGAAGTAGCACACGCGATCTTAGAACAACGTGGCGATGTCATGGATTTTTCTGATTTAGCTAACCAGATCCAAAACTATCTTGAGAAATCAGACAGTGAAATTCGTGATTCACTCGCACAATTTTATACTGACTTGAATATTGACGGCAGCTTTATCTCATTAGGGGATAATCGTTGGGGCTTGCGTTCATGGTATGCTATCGATTCGATCGATGAAGAAGTAAACCATGGAATGGACGAAGAGGATGAAGATACTCCACGTCGCCGTAAACGCAAGAAAGTCAACGCCTTTATCAATGATGATGAAGACGCGATCGATTACAATGACGATGACCCAGAAGATACAGATCTGACAGAAGAAGATGACGATGATCTGTTTGATGACGATGATGATGAAGATGAAGAAATCGCTGCTTATAATTCTGACTTGCAAGAAATCGGAGCAGATGACCCGACAGATGATGAAGAAGACTTGCCAGGAAATATCGAAGAAGATTTAAGTATCATAGACGAAGACGATGATGATGAAGATTATGAAGAGGAAGAATTTTCTGACTCTGAAAAAGAATAAACATTATTTTCTTACGAGAGGTTGTGACAGAGACGATCAGCCTATCAGAATAAGGAGGTGTGACACGATTTTTGTCACACCTTCTTTTTTGTATATAAAAATCCCAAGTAAATACATAAAAAATAAAAAAATTGAAACTTTTAGCGCACCTTGTACGTCATATTAAGTGAGGCAGAAAGGAGTGGAGAATGATTTTTACTGGATATAAGAAAAAACGGCAGATCGAAAAATACCGTCACCTGCTGAATGGACTCATCGAAACTGATTATCAAAAAATGTTCCGTATCACGATGAATTACGTACATGATAAAGAAGAGGCCTTAGATGTGATGCAAGATAGTTTTCATAAAGCCTTGAACTATTTTGAAAAAGAAAAAGAGATCGAGCATTTTAGTGCATGGTTTTATCGGATATTGATCCGCACGGCATTAGATAGTTGGCGCAGACAAAAAAGGACGCCTGTGGACTTATTTGAAATTCAAGATATCCCCCAACAGTTACCTTTAGAAACTTCCGTTGCAGAGCTCCATATGATTTTAGATAAAATAGACAGTCCGGAAAAAGAGATTCTGATCCTCTACTTTTTTGAAGGATTTCGTTTGAAAGAAATTGCAACTATCTTGGATATGAATGAAAACACAGTTAAAACGAAAATGTACCGCTCATTGAATGCTTTACGTCAAATCCTAGAATGAAGGAGAGAAGAGTGCCATGTATTCCCAAAAAGAAAATTTAAAAAAACTAAAGAAAACTTATAAAGAACAAGCAATTCCCAAAGGGCTTAAAGAGGAGATCCGCCAGCGTTTTATTATCGAAGAGCAATCATTTATAAAAGCAAGGCGGAGAAAGAGACGTCTCCAAGGGTTCGGAGTATCTTTGGCTATCGTAATGATTACAACAAGTAGCCTTCTTTTTAATAGTCAAGTTCGAAGCTTTGCAGAAGATTTACCCATCTTAGGATCAGTCATTGAATTGATCTTAGGCGAACGCTTTACTGATCGATCTGAAAAAATCGATATTCAGGTACCGAAGATCAATACACAAAATGAGAAAGAAAATAAAACAATTCATGGATTAAATCAAAAATACTTTCGCGAAGGACAAGCAGATTTTGAAAAAGCTGAAAAAGAATATGGAAATTTTGAAACGGATCATTACCAAGTTTTGGGAGATTATCAGAAAATCGTAGACGATAACCGGTTTCTCGTGATTGAAAGGCAGATCACCCAAACAGCAGCAGATAGCCATGTTGAAAAAAGATACGACACAATCGACAAGAAAAACAGTGTCCAGCTCTCACTTCCACTTTTATTCAAAGATGACACTTATCTATCTGTTTTGACAAAAGAAGTCAAACGGCAGATGGCCGAACAAGTCAAGGAAGATCCATCTAAGTACTATTGGACTGAGCAAGATATTCAAGAAGGGACGATAGAAAAACCAACACTTGTTACGCCTACACGAAGTTTTTATTTGAACAAAGAGCATCAATTAGTTTTGACTTTTTCTCAATACGAAATTGCTCCTGGTTATATGGGTACACCAGAATTTGTCATTCCTAAGTCCGTGACAAAAACGATTTTGGCATCGGAAGATTATTTGGATCATTAGACGAGAAGTAGTTGCGACTAGCAGTTTCAATTTTCAAGTAAGTACAAGTCAAGTAAATAATAAGAAGAGAAAAAGAGAAAAAAGAGATATAGTGAAAAGAAATTATTTAGTCATCAGTATTATTGCTTTATCCGTGCTTTTGTTTTTCGAAATTACTTCGTTGGCCTCCTTGATCACCGAAGTAAAAGGACAAACACACTCTTCGGAGCATTCGTCACAATCTTTCAAACAATCAGAACAATCAACCATTAAAAGCCAATCAACTGAAACAGCTAACGTCAAAGAAGCCATTCAAGAATCAGCGGAAAAGGTACAAAGTCAATCATCACAATCAACACAAGACAGTACAGAAGCAATCCAAGACCCGACTGTCAAAAGCGTCGCAATCAGCTTTGATGATGGACCAGGAGCGACCACAACGCCGCAGCTTCTGCGAATCTTAAAAGAAAAAAACGTGCATGTCACTTTTTTCGTCTTAGGAGAAAATACGGCGCAGCATCCTGAAATCGTGAAGCAGACAGCTGAAGCAGGGCACGAGATTGGCAATCACACATACGATCATCAGAATCTGGCCACTCTTTCTGCCCAGTCGATGACGGAGGAAGTGACGAAAGCAGACACTGAGATCAAAAAAAGTCACTGGCAAAACCCCCGCTTTTGTTCGTCCGCCCTATGGTTCTGTCACGAATGTAGGAGCAACGATCATCCAGCGACCGATCATCGAATGGTCTGTTGATTCAGAAGATTGGAAGACAAGGAATCCTGATTTGATTTTGCAGAAGATCCAAGCAACAGTATACGATGGGTCAATTATTTTATTCCATGATATCTATCCTGAAACGATTCGTGCCGTTCCTCAAGTGATCGATTATCTGAAAGAGCAAGGCTATCGCATCACGACAGTTGGCGATTTATTAGGGCATCCAACGGCTGTCGAGAACTATTATGGCAGAAACGATCATCGGCCAGTTCAGTAAGTGAGACAAGTATCTTTAATAAATAACACATTTTAATAAGTAGTTGAACACATAACTACCTTACTTGCAAAGGCTTAACAATATCTATACAGATACAACAAAAAACTGTCCACCAATTCTCTTTGGCGGACAGTTTTCACTTAAAAATAAAGAAGCAACTATTCGTAAATTATGCTAAAATAGCAGTAGAACGCGTCCTGAGGGAATCGAACCCCCGTCTCAAGAACCGGAATCTTACGTGATATCCACTACACTAAGGACGCAAGCACTGGGATAATTGTAACTAAACAGATAAAAAATTACAAGGGGATTGGACAAAAAAATGAAATTTGAGCAAAATTTTTCACAAAAACAGCAGCAGACACAGAAACTAGCCATGACGCAACAGTTGCAACAGTCCATCCAAGTTTTACAATATAACAGTGAGGAGCTGTTGGCATTCGTTGAGAATCAAGCAATGGAAAATCCATTGGTGGAAGTTGTTGAGCCGGAATGGCAGCCAGATTACATAAAAGCTTCTTCATCTTCTTATGAAGGAGAAGAGACAAATTACCTAAATCAGATTCCTGATACAAAAGGGTCTTTATTTGATTCATTGATCGAACAAGTCCATTTGAATTACCGAGATACTTTTTTGAGGAAAATCGTTCTTTATCTTGTAGAATACATCGATTTGAACGGATTTTTGACGATTAGTTTAGAAGAAGCCGGAAAAGAGATTGGAGCTACGCCTATCCAAATGCTCGATGCGTTGACTCTGATTCAGCAATTAGAACCAGCTGGAGTAGGTGCACGTAGTTTGCAAGAATGTCTCATGCTTCAAACAGAACGAGATGATTATGCGCCGGAATTAGCTTATATCGTGTTGGAAGAATGTTTTGAGGAACTGGTGGAGCGAAAATGGAAAGAAATCGCACAACGTTTTTCTGTTGATCTACATGCTGTTCAGCAGATATTCGACTATTTACAAACGTTGAGTCCAAGCCCTGGCCGGATTTTCGACCGTAGCAGCGAATTGTACATTATTCCTGATGTCCGGGTATTAGTGGACGACGATAAAAATGTACAAGTTATCTCAAACCGAAAAAATCAACCAAATATACGCTTTCAAGAGAGTTACTTCAAACAAATGTCACAACAAGCAGATAAAGAAACTGAAAATTATTTAAAAGAACGGAAACAGGAATTCGAATGGTTGAAGAAAACGATCCTCCAACGTGGGGATACAATTTTGCGGGTTGCTCAAGTCATTGTTTCCCGGCAAAAAGCTTTCTTTATCGACAAGGAACGTCCAATCAAGCCTCTTACGTTAAAGGAAGTTGCAACTGAGATAGATGTGCATGAATCCACGGTCAGTCGTGCAGTCAACGGGAAATATTTGGAAACAGATTTCGGTGTATTTGAATTAAAAAAATTTTTCACTACACGAATTCCTACGAATAGTACAGAACAGACAGAAGACCTTTCAGCAGATACAGCGAAGAAAAAGCTGCAGGAATTAGTCGATCAAGAAGACAAAAACAAGCCGTTGTCGGACCAGAAATTGGTTGAATTGCTGAAAAAAGATGAGATAGCGATCTCAAGACGAACAGTAGCAAAATATCGTGATTTATTAGGAATCCCGAGTTCATCAAAAAGAAAACGTTATGATAACTAATCAGT
This sequence comes from Enterococcus sp. SB12, assembly GCF_030910025.2. Classification (NCBI taxonomy): domain Bacteria; kingdom Bacillati; phylum Bacillota; class Bacilli; order Lactobacillales; family Enterococcaceae; genus Enterococcus; species Enterococcus sp. SB12. The sequence continues at coordinate 742,075 of NZ_CP175675.1, forward strand.
CAAAAGACTAGAAAAAGTATTTCACTTTTTCTAGTCTTTTTAGTTGAAAAACGAGAGCAAAACTGTTAGACTTACAGTCGTGAGGTTGAGATTTCCCTTTATTGATGTGAAATTCGAATAGTTAATTTCTTTTTTTATCGTATATGGGTCGTTTTAAGTCTACATTGGACGTAAAGTGTCCAACTAAGGAGATCGCTATGCTGGATGAAATAAAAATGATTGAATCTGTTGCACCAGATATTATCGAAGTGTTGCAAGAACGCTATAAAATTTTACGAAATATCTATTGGATGCAGCCGATTGGGCGTCGAAGTTTATCGGAAAGTATGGGGATCACAGAACGAGTCTTACGAACAGAAACAGACCTTTTGAAAAATCTGAATTTGATCGACACCTCAAAAAGCGGTATGACGCTGACAACTAAGGGCGAAGAAGTTTATCAAAGCCTTGAAAACTTCATGGATCAGCTTTTAGGTACGCATCAAACCGAACAACAGTTGGCAGAATATTTTGGTAACCAACGCTGTATCGTTGTTTCAGGAAACAGCGAAGAGCAGACCAAAGTGGCTGATGCATTCGGCGAAGCGCTGAGCGAAGCCTTAGACCGACTACTTCCAGAAGGCGAGAATATCATCGCTGTGATGGGAGGAACTACTATGGCTGTGGTAGCCGAACAATTGTCTAATCTGGAAAATAAGAAACGGCATAACCTGTTTGTCCCTGCAAGAGGCGGGATTGGTGAAGCGATAACTGTACAGGCAAATTCTGTCAGTGCAAGAATGGCTGCTAAAGCAAACGGTAACCACCGCGCACTTTATGTTCCGGAACAATTAAGTCTGGCAACTTACAATTCTTTACTCAATGAGCCATCTATCCAAGAAGTCTTAAACTTGATTAGTGAAGCGAATTGTGTTATTCATAGTATTGGGCGTGCATTACACATGGCAGCACGTCGTAAGATGACTGAAAAAGAATTAGTCATGCTGAAACAAGCAAATGCTGTTGCGGAATCTTTTGGCTACTTTTTCAATGAAAAAGGTGAAGTCGTTTATAAGGTCCCTAGAATCGGCATAGAATTGCAAGATTTGGAAAAAGTCCCGATCATCATGGCAATCGCGGGCGGAAAATCAAAAGCTAAAGCAATTCGAGCTTATATGAAAAATGCACCAAAACAAACGTGGCTCATCACTGATGAAGCTGCTGCAAATGAGATTTTAAAAGGGGTAACCCTTTAAAATAAATATTTTTTTGATTTTCATAAGGAGGAAATCTTAAATGACAGTTAAAGTAGGTATTAATGGTTTTGGACGTATTGGACGTCTAGCATTCCGTCGTATCCAAGATGTAGATGGAATCGAAGTAGTAGCAATCAACGACTTGACAGATGCTAAAATGTTGGCACACTTGTTAAAATACGACACAACTCAAGGACGTTTCAACGGAACAGTTGAAGTTCATGAAGGTTCATTCAACGTAAACGGAAAAGAAGTTAAAGTATTAGCTAACCGCAACCCAGAAGAATTACCATGGGGCGAACTAGGCGTAGATATCGTTCTAGAATGTACTGGTTTCTTCACTTCTAAATCAGCAGCTGAAAAACATTTAACAGCTGGTGCTAAACGCGTTGTTATCTCTGCTCCTGGCGGAAACGATGTTCCAACAATCGTTTATAACACAAACCACGAAACATTAACTGGTAAAGAAACAGTTATCTCAGGTGCTTCATGTACTACTAACTGTTTAGCTCCTATGGCTAAAACATTGAACGACAAATTTGGTGTTGTTGAAGGATTAATGACAACTATCCACGCTTACACAGGTGACCAAATGACTCTAGACGGACCTCATCCTAAAGGTGACTTCCGCCGTGCACGCGCTGCTGCTGCAAACATCGTTCCTAACTCAACAGGTGCTGCTAAAGCTATCGGTTTAGTAATTCCTGAATTGAACGGTAAATTAGACGGAGCTGCTCAACGTGTTCCTGTACCAACAGGTTCATTAACAGAATTAGTAACAGTTCTTGAAAAAGAAGTAACTGTTGACGAAATCAATGCAGCAATGAAAGAAGCTTCAAACGAATCTTACGGATACAACACAGACGAAATCGTTTCTTCAGATATCGTTGGTATGACTTACGGTTCATTATTTGATGCTACACAAACTAAAGTAATGACAGTTGGCGACAAACAATTAGTTAAAACTGTTGCTTGGTACGACAACGAAATGTCATACACTGCACAATTAGTACGTACTTTAGAATACTTCGCTAACTTATAAGATAGACAAACGTACAAGTGTAAATTATAGACATGTACATTTAAAAGCGGGGAAGCAATCGCGCTTCTTCCGCTTTTTTTGATAATAAGTTTATTCAGGAGGAAATAAAATGGCTAAGAAAACAGTGAAAGATATCGATTTAAAAGACAAAAAAGTTCTTGTCCGTGTTGACTTCAACGTTCCTTTGAAAGACGGCGTGATCACTGACGACACTCGTATCAAAGCAGCATTGCCAACAATCAACTACGTTCTAGAACAAGGCGGAAAAGCAATCCTTTTCTCTCACCTTGGACGTGTAAAAACAGAAGAAGATAAAGAAGGAAAATCTTTAGCTCCAGTTGCAAAACGTCTAGGCGAATTATTAGGTAAAGAAGTAACATTCGTACCTGAAACTCGCGGAGAACAATTAGAAGAAGCAATCCGCAACATGAATGACGGCGACGTTGTCGTATTCGAAAATACACGTTTTGAAGATATTGACGGTAAAAAAGAAAGCAAAAATGATACAGAACTAGGTAAATACTGGGCTTCATTAGGCGATGTATTTGTTAACGATGCTTTCGGTACAGCTCACCGTGCACATGCTTCTAACGTAGGTATCGCTTCAACTGGTATCCCAACAGTTGCTGGATTCTTGATGGAAAAAGAAATCAAGTTCATCGGTGAAGCAGTAGAAGAACCAAAACGCCCAATGATTGCAATCCTTGGTGGCGCAAAAGTTTCTGATAAAATCGGCGTAATCGAAAACTTGATTCCTAAAGCAGATAAAATCTTAATCGGTGGCGGAATGACTTACACATTCTACGAAGCAAAAGGAATCAAGATCGGTAACTCTCTAGTAGAAGCTGATAAAGTAGAACTAGCAAAAGAATTAATCGAAAAAGCAGGCGACAAACTTGTCTTGCCAATCGACAATGTCTGTGCACCAGAATTTTCAAATGATGTTGAAACACAAGTAATCGAAGGAGACATTCCTGATGGTTTGATGGCTTTAGACATCGGCCCAGCATCAGTAAAATTATTTGCTGATACATTACAAGGTGCAAAAACAGTTGTTTGGAACGGACCTATGGGTGTATTTGAAATGAGTAACTTTGCTAAAGGTACAATCGGTGTTTGTGAAGCAATCGCTAACTTAGAAGGCGCAACAACAATCATCGGTGGCGGAGACTCAGCTGCAGCAGCAGAACAATTAGGATTTGCTGACAAATTCACACACATCTCAACAGGTGGTGGCGCAAGCTTGGAATTGCTTGAAGGTAAAGAATTACCAGGACTAGCAGCAATCAACGATAAATAAACGACCAAGTTTGCTCAATTCTGACGAGTAATCGATTAAAAGGTGAAGGGAGTTTTCATGACTCCCTAGCCATTTTTCAATAAATTAAGGAGTGTGTTCCTCAATGCGTAAACCTATTATCGCAGGTAACTGGAAAATGAACAAAACTGCATCAGAAGCAAAAGAATTTGCTGAAGCAGTAAAAAACAAAATCCCTTCAAATGACAAAGTTGATTCAGTCATCGGATCTCCTGCATTATTCTTACAAGAATTAATGACATCAGCTGAAGGTACAGAACTAAAAATCTCAGCACAAAACTGCTACTGGGAAAACTCAGGTGCGTTCACTGGTGAAACTTCACCAGCAGCTCTTGCTGATCTAGGTGTTCATTATGTGATCATCGGACATTCAGAACGTCGTGAATATTTCCATGAAACAGACGAAGACATCAATAAAAAAGCAAAAGCTATCTTTGCAAATGGTATGACACCAATCCTATGCTGCGGCGAATCTTTAGAAACCTATGAAGCAGGCAAAACTGCTGAATGGATCGAAGGACAAATTACAGCTGGTTTAGCTGATCTTTCAGCTGAACAAGTGTCAAACATGGTTATTGCTTATGAACCAATCTGGGCAATCGGTACTGGTAAATCAGCTGACGCACAAATCGCTGACGAAATTTGTGGAGTTGTACGTCAAACAGTTGAAAAACTTTATGGAAAAGAAGTATCAGAAGCAGTTCGTATCCAATACGGCGGTTCTGTAAAACCAGAAAATATTGCTGAATACATGGCAAAAGAAAATGTTGACGGTGCTTTAGTCGGTGGCGCAAGCTTGCAAGCAGATTCATTCTTGTCATTGTTAGACGCTGTAAAATAATTGTTGAAAATTTGCGAAAAATGCAAGAAATGTTTGCACTAATGAGCAAAATTAACTAAAATCGTATATGAGGGAAATCCCTTAGGAAAAAACAAACTCAAAGGAGAGACAAAACATGTCAATTATTACTGATGTTTACGCTCGCGAGATCTTAGACTCACGTGGTAACCCAACAATCGAAGTAGAAGTATACACAGAAAGCGGAGCTTTTGGCCGCGGAATGGTTCCTTCAGGTGCTTCAACTGGTGAATACGAAGCAGTTGAATTACGTGACGGAGACAAAGCTCGTTATGGCGGTAAAGGTGTAACTAAAGCTGTCGACAACGTAAACAACATCATTGCTGAAGCAATCATTGGCTACGATGTTCGTGACCAAATGGCTATCGACAAAGCTATGATCGCTTTAGACGGAACTCCTAACAAAGGTAAATTAGGTGCGAACGCTATTTTAGGTGTTTCTATCGCTGTTGCACGTGCAGCTGCTGACTACCTAGAAGTACCTTTATACCACTACCTAGGCGGATTCAACACAAAAGTATTGCCAACACCAATGATGAACATCATCAACGGCGGATCACATGCTGATAACTCAATCGACTTCCAAGAATTCATGATCATGCCTGTTGGCGCTCCAACATTCAAAGAAGCTCTACGTATGGGTGCTGAAGTATTCCACGCATTAGCTTCAATCTTGAAAGCTCGCGGATTAGCAACTTCTGTTGGTGACGAAGGTGGATTTGCTCCAAACCTTGGTTCAAACGAAGAAGGTTTTGAAGTAATCATCGAAGCAATCGAAAAAGCTGGCTATGTACCTGGTAAAGACGTTGTTCTTGCTATGGATGCTGCTTCTTCAGAATTCTACGACAAAGAAAAAGGTGTTTACGTACTAGCTGACTCAGGCGAAGGCGAAAAAACAACTGACGAAATGATCAAATTCTACGAAGAATTAGTTTCTAAATATCCAATCATCTCAATCGAAGATGGATTAGACGAAAACGACTGGGACGGATTCAAGAAATTAACTGACGTATTAGGCGACAAAGTTCAATTAGTTGGTGACGACTTGTTCGTAACAAACACTCAAAAATTATCTGAAGGTATCGAAAAAGGAATTGCTAACTCAATCCTTATCAAAGTGAACCAAATCGGTACATTAACAGAAACTTTCGAAGCTATCGAAATGGCTAAAGAAGCTGGCTACACAGCAGTTGTATCTCACCGTTCTGGTGAAACAGAAGATTCAACAATCTCTGATATCGCTGTTGCAACAAACGCTGGTCAAATCAAAACTGGTTCTCTATCACGTACTGACCGTATTGCTAAATACAACCAATTACTACGTATCGAAGACCAACTTGGTGAAGTTGCAGAATACAAAGGTTTGAAATCTTTCTACAACTTAAAAAACAAATAATTCTTTTCTAATGAAGATACATGATCGACTATTGAAAGATAGTCGAGTATGATCACTTAGTTAAGTAATCGAACTCTCTACTTGCTGAAATATCAGCAGGTAGAGAGTTTTTTTGCAACTAGCTTCTGTATATGATGTTTACAAAGAATGGTACAAGAAAAGATCATCCTTGAAAAAGGAAAGCTAACAATAACTAGCATCATATAAGAGCTTTTAAGGATAGAACAGTAGAATTGGAATCTATGGGCAAGTCCTCTCGTATAAATAAAATAGGAGGGAAGTAGCAGCATATTTTTCATAAAGTGGCTCTCTTTCTTCATTTTTACTTTGGTTGCTCCTATTTGAAAATTCGAGCACACTCAAATACAATAAAAAGAAATGGCAAGGGAGAGGATTAGATGAAAAAAGAAGAAAAAATCGCGATTTTACAAGAGATTATCCGAATTAAATCAGTGAATGGAAACGAAGGTGAAGTAGCAGCCTATTTGAATAAGCTTTTGGCAAAGCATGACATAACAGGAGAGATTGTTTCTTACAGAGATGGTAGAGATAATTTGATTGCTCGTTACCAAAAGGGCCAATCAGGAAAAGTGTTAGGCCTATCTGGGCATATGGATGTCGTGGCGGCTGGTGATGAATCGTCTTGGACCTATGCACCCTTTGCAGCAGAAATCCATGGGAACCGTTTGTACGGACGTGGTGCTACAGATATGAAGAGTGGCTTGGCAGCGATGGTGATTGCCATGATCGAACTGAAAGAGTCAGGAAAACCATTTAACGGAACAGTCAAATTATTAGCCACTGTCGGAGAAGAAGTGGGTGAACTAGGTGGGGAACAGCTCACGAAATCAGGCTATGTAGATGACTTAGATGCCTTGATCATCGGAGAGCCAACCAATTACAGTTTGATGTATACGCACATGGGATCAATCAACTATACAGTCACCTCGCACGGAAAAGAAGCGCATAGCTCTATGCCAGACCAAGGTTATAATGCAATCAATCACCTAAATGAATTCATTACGAAAGCAAATGCTGAAATGAATCACCTCGCTGAAACAATCGAGAATCCTGTCCTAGGAAAAACAATCCATAATGTTACATTGATCAGTGGCGGGAATCAAGTCAACAGCATCCCAAGCCATGCGCAGCTCCAAGGGAACATTCGATCGATTCCAGAATACCCAAATGATAAAATCATTGCATTGCTGCAATCAATCGTCAATGAATTGAATCAAGAGACAGACTATCATTTGGAATTGATGATCGATTACAACAAAATACCTGTCAAAGCTGATCCAGATTCTCCTTTGATTCATTGCATTCAGCAACAATTCAGCCAGCCATTACCTTTAGTTGGAGCGGCAGCAACAACGGATGCAGCCGAATTTACGAAAGCTAACCATTCCTTCGACTTTGTCGTCTTTGGGCCTGGTGTCGTTACTTTGCCTCATCAAGTAGATGAGTATGTTGAAATCGATAATTATTTGGATATGATCGAAAAATATCAAGGAATTATTTTATCCTACTTAGCGTAAGATTTTTTTAATAAATGAAAAAACAGAGCCAGATTAGCATTATTTTGCTAATCCAGCTCTGTTTATTCAGCCTATTTTTCTTTTTGAATATATCAAGCGTTGGGGCAACATAGTGATGACTAATGAAACAACGACGATAGACAACAAGCGATCAAGGTAGTCTGTACCCGCCTGTACCAAGATCACACTTGTTGTCTGACTTAAACCTAACCCATGTAATAGCTGAACGATCATACTGGATCCTGAGGAGGTGATCCCGCCAAATAACTGAACGGTAATGATCGAAGAAACGATCGTTCCAGGTACCGACAAAATCAAAGCGAGTAATAACAGTTTCAAGCTGTTTTTATCTTTGCCGAGATATCTTGGCAAAATCAATCCAGCAAGCAAGCCTGTGAGAATTTGGATTGGCGAATAATACAGAGAAAAAATATCTGTAGTCACTCCACTTAAAATACCGCTGGACAATCCTGTCAGCATTCCAGGTACAGGCCCAAGCAATGCACCAGCAAAAATCGTTCCGATAGAATCGAGATAGATTGGCAAACGAAGCCATAAAGCAATCGTTCCTCCAATATAATTGATCCCAATACACAAAGCCATCACTGTAAGTACGCGAGTTGCCATTTTGTTTTTATTCATTTTTTTAGCCCATCTTTAACCTTTCCAAATCTTTCATAATCGTTTCTTCTTGTGCATTTAAAAGAACGGTTAAAAACTTTCGGAAAAAAAGACGAGTATCTACTTTTGTCATAATTTTACTGTTAGCAGGTTTCTGCCAAAATTCATAACGATCAACCAATGTTTGTCCACGACTTATTCCCTGAGTTTCCACAGCGGTGAAGCTTTTGAAACCTTCACAGATGGCCCCCTCGATAAAATAAGCAACAGCTAACGGATCATTGATGACACATCCTAAAATTCTTTCTTGTTTCCAGTGGAAGTCAAAATAAAAACGAGTGATCGCTTTTAGATACTCTCCCTCTTCAGGACTCATTTGACAGCAGTATTCGAGGATAGTCGGTGTCAAGACGATTTCTCTTGTCACATCTAACCCAACCATTTCTATCGTTTGTTTGAGATTCTCGAATACATAAGAAGCTGCTTCAGGATCACACCAGTAATTGTATTCAGCAACTGGCGAACAGTTACCATGGCTTTTGTAAGTTCCACCCATCGAGATAAAACGATCCATATGTTTCCCAATATTTGGGTTGACTTTCAAAGCAAAAGCGATATTGGTCAAAGGACCCAAAGCAATGACTGATGTATTTGTCTTTTCTTTGAAATAATCAGCCAAAAAATCAACGGCATGGAGAGGTTCTGCCTGTTTTCTCAAGATCATCGGGAAATTTGTTTCCCCTAAACCATCCATACCATGAGTGTCTTGTGCACTGATGAAAGGTTGCTTCAAAGGTTTTTCCATTCCTTGATAAACAGGAATGGAAAAACGATCACAGCGTTCCAGGCATTTCAGCACATTCTGCGTACCTATATCTGCAGGGACATTCCCACAAACTACGGTAATAGCAACTACTTCGATATCAGGGGATTTGACAGCTAATGATAAAGCTAAAGTGTCGTCGATCCCTGGATCGCAATCAATAATTACTTTTCGCATTATTTCCAATCTCCTTTCTTTAGAGATACTTAGTTTTTTATTCTGGGAAGTTTCCGAACCAGTCCAAGACGAGCGTCTTGATTATAATGCACGAAATTAGTATACTGGCTTTTATTGCGAATGTAAATGCTCTCTTACAAGTAAATCTATTGAGGAGAACTTTAAGTAAATGATACAATGAAAAAGAAATGGAATTTACGTGTGCCGAAAATAAAGAATCCTATGGATCGGTACATTGGATAATAGATAGATTATAGTTTGGCAGAAAGCGGCGGGTGTACAATGGTTATTTTTTATTTCATTCTTATTCTGATAATTATAGGGATCAGTTACCATTTTCTTTCTTATTTTTATGCAAAGAAATTAGTAAGAGCGGGAGTACAGAGAGGATATGACTGGTATGAAGACACTGGTCATCGTTTGATGGACCCTGCTGCAGTCACGTCAGTAGAAAAAAAACGACAAAAATTAGAAGAAGAGTGTGAAAGCTTTTGGGAGCAGGGAACACCCAAAACAATCAAAAGTTATGACGGGTTGAAACTAGCTGGTCAGATGTTCATCCATCCAAATAAGCAGAATAAATGGGTCATTTGCGTACATGATTACCGAAGCACAGGGAAAAGAGACATGTCTCATATAGGTAAAAGATATGCAGAGAAAGGATTCAACGTTCTTGTACCTGATTTACGTGCGCACGGAGAAAGTGAAGGAGAAATCATCGGAATGGGATGGCTAGATCGGCTAGATTTAATTGCCTGGATCCAACTCATCTTAGATGAACAGCCGAATGCGTCCATTATTTTACACGGCGGATCAATGGGAGCTTCTACGATCATGATGGCAAGTGGTGAAAAACTTCCATCAGCGGTCAAAGGATTTATTTTAGACAGCGGATATGTTTCTGTTTATGCAGAATTCCGATATATGTTAAGTAAAATCACTGTCTTTCCTAAAAAAATGGTCATGAGATATGCGAATCATTATGCCCAGAAATACGCCGGTTACTCCTTAAAGCAAGCATCAGCTACGAGACAGCTTGGCAGCAACCATCTGCCTTTATTAGTCATCCATGGTGAAAGAGATCATTTTGTCCCTACAGAAGCAGCGTACACGATTCAAAATGCTACGGCAGGGGATAAAGCACTGCTGCTTGTTCCAGAAGCAGAACACTTGGAAGCATCGATGAAAGATCCGAAAACCTATTGGACAGTGATTTTTTCATTTATTGAACAAAGAATAACGATGGATTAATTTTCTCTTCTTTTTTGTAAGTAATTTGAGGATAAATAATTGTTTATAGATCTGGAGACTGCTAAAATAAGGTAGGAATAAAAAAATATCAGTTATTTGAGGAGTGCGGCATATGGAAATCAAAGAAGAAAAAAATCGTCTTGCTTTATTCAATGATGAGCAACAAGAGATTGGAGAAATGACATGGTCAGATGCGGGCCCAGACATCATGATCATTGACCATACATTTGTAGATCCAGCATATCGTGGTCAAAAGTTAGCTGAAAAGCTAGTGTATACTGGAGTAGAATTAGCAAGACGAGACGGGAAAAAGATCATTCCTTTATGCCCTTATGCAAAAAAAGAGTTTGAAAAGAAACCAGAATATCAAGACGTCTTACGTCAGTCATAAGAATAACAGCTGAAAGTTTTGAACTTTCAGCTGTTATTCCATTTATATAGAGTTGTCACGGACTTTTATCTATGATAAAGTTAAAGAGACGATATCTTTTGGGAAGGAGGCTGCGATATGTATAATTTAATTTTGGGAATCGTGATCGTTTTATCGATTGTTATGGTCATTGCGATTATGATGCAGCCAAGCAAGCAAAATAGTGCAGCGAGTGCATTTACCGGCGGTGCGGATCAACTATTCGGCAAACAAAAAGCTCGCGGCTTTGAAGCTGTCATGCAGCGATCAACTGCAGTTATGGGAGCTATCTGGATGATCTTATTATTTGTCCTAGCATATTTATCTTCGAAGTAGTTGAATAAGCCTCTCGCAAAACGGCGGGCGGCTTTTTTTATTGCAAAGAGAACGCTTAAGAAGAAGTTATGAAAGAAACTATGGTAAAATTAGGCGAAAGAGGTGAGACGAGTGAGACAATTACCAAAACCCCTTTATGCAAAACATGGAAAGCGAGCGGTTTTGCTGCTTCACGCTTACTCAGGAAGTCCAAACGATGTTCGAATGCTCGCACGATTTTTGGAAAAAGCAGATTATACAGTTTATGCGCCGCTTTTTAAAGGACACGGAACAATGGAGCCATATGATATCTTGCAAGAAAAAGCAGAAAGCTGGTGGGCAGACACTAAAAAAGCCATCCATTTTTTACAGTCTGAGCAGTTTTCTGATATTGCCGTATTAGGATTATCGATGGGCGGCATCTTTGCTGTACGAGCACTAGAAGAAGAATCAGTGATTGGCGGCGGTTTTTTCTGTTCGCCTTTGTCTCCTGTAAAAACAAACGTGCCTGAAAACTTTGAAAAATACGTACGTCAAGTGCTTAAGACAGCAGGTAAATCAGAGAAAGAAATCAATGAAAAAGCAGTTGCTTACCGCTCGTTAGCTGAACATCAATTAATGGATATACAAGACCAAGCAGCAATCGCAGAAAGTAGACTATCAGATATCCAACAGCCAATATTTTTAGCTCAAGCTGGGAAAGATGAAATGATCGACCCAAATGGTGTATTTGAAACGGCACGCAAATTGAGCCGCCAACGAGTGACACTTCAATGGTATCCTGAAAGCGGTCATGTGATTACAGTTGGCACAGCAAGACGCGAATTAGAAAAAGACGTGTTGGAATTTTTAGAAAAATTACCTTGGAATGAGGAATAAATATGACAAAAGAAACAATAAAAGAGAAAATTCTCTTTTTCATGGAAAGCAGTCGCAAACGTAGTTTTTCTATGGAAGAAATCGCTGAAGGTCTAGGCTTTCAAAAAAGCGATGATTTTAAATTACTAGTACAAACGATTGCTCAAATGGAAAGAGAACAGAGTATCGTTTTCAATAAAAAAGGAAAAGTCAAACTTCCTTTAAAACCGATCTTGGTCGAAGGGACATTTCGGGCAAATGAACGAGGATTTGGATTTGTAACGATTGATCCCGAAGAAGATGATATCTATATCCCGAAAGAAGCGACTGGCTTTGCAATGGATGGGGATACCGTAGCAATTGATATCATGAAGCGAGCAAATACAGATATGGATCGCGGAGCAGAGGGAAAAGTAGTGGAGATTCGAGACCGAGCGACTACTCAGCTAGCCGGAGAATTTGTTGCTTATTCAGACGAAGAGATACAGGAAACGGATCTTTATGGTGTGGTCATCCCGAAAGATAGAAAGCTTAACCAATTCAAAGTGTATGCAGCGGCAGAGGGAGTTCGTCCAGTTGACGGAAGTATTGTATTGATCGAACTGACCCATTACCCTGAAAAAGGGTATGCAACTAGTTTAGAAGGGATAATCAAGCAAGTGATTGGTCATAAGAATGACCCTGGCATGGATATCCTCTCGATTGTCGTGGCTAACGGTATTCCTACAAAATTTCCTGATGATGTGTTATCTGAGGCAGATGAAGTTCCAGACCAGATCAGCGAAAAGGATATTGTTGGACGCAGAGATTTAAGAGATCAGCTCATCGTTACGATTGATGGAGAAGATGCAAAAGATCTAGATGATGCAGTGACGGTCAAAAAATTAGAAAATGGTAATTATTTTCTTGGAGTACACATTGCAGATGTATCTTACTATGTGACGCAAGGCAGTCAACTGGACAGAGAAGCATACGAAAGAGGAACAAGTGTCTATTTGACCGATCGAGTGATTCCGATGATCCCACAACGTTTATCCAATGGTATCTGTTCATTGAATCCCCATGTTCCACGACTCACCATGAGTTGTGAAATGGAGATCGATCCAAATGGACAAGTTGTCTCTCATGAGATTTTTTCAAGTGTGATCCAAACAACAGAACGGATGACCTACACAGCTGTCAATCAAATCTTAGAAGATCAAGATGAAGAAACGATGCAACGTTATGCTCAGCTCGTGCCTATGTTCCAAGAAATGGGTGAATTGCATCGAATCCTTGAAATGATGCGAATCAAACGTGGAGCGATTTCTTTTGAGGATCGTGAAGCGAAGATCCTTGTTGATGCTGAAGGACACCCAAATGATATCCAGCTAAGAAGCAGAGGGATAGGTGAACGCTTGATCGAATCCTTTATGCTTGCTGCCAACGAAACGGTAGCTGAACATTATAATAAATTAAATCTTCCGTTTATTTATCGAATCCATGAACAGCCAAAAGAAGAAAAAATGCAGCGCTTCTTTGATTTTGCTTCAGCTTTGGGCATTCTGGTACGAGGAACGAAAGGAACGATCACACCGAAAGATTTACAGCATGTGATCGAAGGAGTAGAAGATAAACCAGAAGCTGCAGTTATCAATACTATGTTGCTAAGAAGTATGCAACAAGCACGCTATTCAGAAGACAATTTTGGGCATTATGGCTTAGCAGCAGATTACTACACACATTTTACATCTCCTATTCGACGCTATCCCGATCTGATCGTCCATCGGCTGATCCGTTCTTATAGCCAAGATAAAAGTGAAAGCAATCAAAGTTTATGGGCTGAGGAACTTCCTGAAATCGCGGATCATAGTTCTAAGATGGAGCGTCGCGCAGTAGAAACAGAACGTGAAGTAGATGCGATGAAGAAAGCAGAATTCATGATGGACAAAGTGGGAGAAGAATTCGACGGGATCATCAGCTCTGTTGTGAAATTCGGACTGTTTATCGAACTACCGAATACAGTAGAAGGATTGATCCATATCAATGAATTGAAACAAGACTACTTCCATTTTATTGAAAATCATTTAGCGCTTGTAGGTGAAAGAACTGGACTGACTTTTAAAATCGGACAAAAAGTGCGCGTAAAAGTAGTCAAAGCTGATCCAGATGAACGAGCAGTGGATTTTGAACTCGTTTCCGCAGAAGAGGTCACTGCGTTGGAACGTCCAAAAGCACGCAATGGAAAATCTGGAAAACGAGAAGGAAAACAAGCAGGCAAACGCTCAGAAAAAAATGGCAAGAAGAACAAACGATATAGTGATAGTAAGCAAACGTTCGGTAAGAAAAAAGGGAAAAAGCCATTTTACAAAGGTGTCAAAAAGAAGAAAAAGAAAAAATAAAATGAGTTGGAGGAAACAGCTATGCCAAAAGGCGAGGGAAAACTAATTGCACAAAACAAGAAAGCTCGCCATGATTATTCGATCATCGACACGATGGAAGCAGGGATGGTCTTGCAAGGAACGGAGATCAAGTCGATACGAAACAGCCGGATCAATCTGAAAGATGGATTTATTCGCGTCCGCAACGGGGAAGCTTTCTTGCATAATGTTCATATCAGTCCTTATGAACAAGGAAATATTTTTAATCATGATCCGTTGCGCACGAGAAAACTATTATTGCACAAGAAACAAATCGTTCGTCTTGAAAACGAATTGAAAAACACGGGAATCACTGTTGTTCCTTTAAAAGTCTATATTCGTAACGGCTATGCCAAGGTATTGATTGGTCTGGCAAAAGGGAAAAAATCGTATGATAAACGGGAAGATTTGAAACGAAAAGATATCGATCGACAAATTGATCGAACTTTAAAAAATTTCTCTAGATAATTTCATTATCCTTTTTCGCATATTCGGTGCTTTTGCTTTTACTTAATGATAAAATTTGTTAGCATTTAATCTGACAAAACATGATTATCACAGGTTTTTTCTTAGATCAGGAGCACCGTGCATGGGGAAAAATTCGCTTCGTTTTTGACTGAAATAAAAAAGTGTCTAATTTTCATGAAAATGTTTTGAATTTTCTGTTTCATGGTGGTATGATACCGTGTGGTTAGAAACCGATTGGAAAAAACCAGATACGCACATGAATTGATTTTATGTGAATTTCGGGGAAAAGAGGTGAAATGGATTGGATGAACGCTCGCTAACGTTCCACATTGGACCAATTTGGTTTGATGGTACAGTTTGTATAATGGTGTTACTGACCTGTTTGATTGTTTTCTTCTTAGCTTACTTTTTTACAAGAAATCTTAAGTTGAAACCAACAGGCAAACAAAATGCGATAGAATGGGTCATTGATTTTAGTCGAGGAATCGTAACAGATAATCTGCCTAGAAAAGAATTGAGCAATTTCCATTTGTTGGCATTTACATTGTTTTTATTTGTTTTTGTTGCAAACAACATCGGTTTAGTAACAAAAATCGTCTTACCTAACGAAACAACACTTTGGAAAAGCCCGACAGCAGACCCGTTTGTTACTTTAACTTTGGCATTTATAATGATCTTACTTACTCACTTATTCGGGGTGAAAAAGTTAGGCTTCAAAGGATATTTCGTAAATTCGTTCTTGAAACCCTATAGTTTTATGTTTCCGATGAAACTGATTGAAGAATTTACAAACTTATTAACACTTGCTTTACGTCTTTATGGGAATATTTATGCGGGGGAAGTTTTGCTAACCTTGATTGCAAAAATGATGACAAGCTTAGGCTGGTTCTCATTACCATTAGCAATTCCATTAGAGATGGTCTGGATCGCGTTCTCCTTGTTTATTGGGAGCATCCAAGCATTTGTCTTTGTCACTTTGTCAATGGTTTATATGAGCCATAAGATTGAAGTAGAAGAATAATACTCGGTTAAAAAACAAACTACTATTTATCTATTTTAGGAGGAAAACAATTATGAATTATATCGCAGCAGCAATCGCAATCATGGGAGCAGCAATCGGAGCCGGTTATGGTAACGGTCAAGTTATCTCTAAAACAATCGAATCAATGGCTCGCCAACCTGAAATGTCTGGTCAATTCCGTACAACAATGTTTATCGGGGTAGCTCTAGTTGAAGCTGTTCCTATCTTAGGGGTAGTTATCGCCTTGATTCTAGTTTTTGCCGTTTAATTGAATCAGTATTAAGGCAGAAACAACATCGTTTGTTACTGCTTTTTTACATGGAAACTAGAAATACTCCAAAGAAAGGAAGGCTCGCCTATGCTGAATCAATTGGCAATTGCAGAAGTTGGCAATGCGATGTTAGGTAATATCATCGTTGTCAGCGGCTCATTTTTGATACTACTGGCTCTCTTGAAGCACTTTGCTTGGGGACCAATCAGCGATATTTTGAAAAAACGTGAAGACAAGATCGCCAATGATTTAGATTCTGCAGAACAATCTCGCATCAACTCAGCGAAAATGGAACAAGAACGCGAACAACAATTGTTAGCCTCTCGTTCTGATGCAGCTGATATCATCAAAAATGCGAAAGAAAGTGGAGAATTAAGCCGCCAAAATATTTTGAAGGATGCTCAAGAAGAAGCAGCTCGTCTAAAAAGCAAAGCCCAAGCTGATATCACTGTAGAACGTGATTCAGCGCTGAACTCTGTAAAAGACGACGTTGCAGAACTCTCTCTTCAAATCGCGGAAAAAATCTTGAACAAAGAATTATCTCCAGAAATGCATGAATCATTAATCAATCAATACATTGAAGGTCTAGGTTCTTCAAATGAAACTAGATAAATATACAGTAGGAAGACGTTACGGGAAAGCTTTATTTGAACTGGCGATCGATTCAAATCAAGCAGAAGAAATCTATCAAGATCTCGTAAGTTTACGTCAAATCTATGAACAAGTACCTGGATTAGGGAATATGTTAAGTGATGTTCGTCTAGAACCTCATGAAAAACGAGAAATCATGGACAAGCTTGTCAGCGGTTATGATGGAATCGTTAAAAACTTTTTAGAAGTTGTTTATGAGTATAACCGAATGGATGACCTTTTGTTCATGATTGAAGAATATGAACGTCGATATGATGAACATCAAGGGTTACTATTGGGAAGTGTCACAACAGCAGTCCCACTTTCAGACGAACAACGAATACAATTAGAAAAGAATGTTGCAAAAACAATGGACTATCAATCAGTTGAATTAAAACAAATCGTTGATTCTTCTATTATTGGTGGCGCGATTGTTGAAGCCAACCATCGAGTAATCGACGGAAGCATTCGCACGCAATTAGAAAAAATGCGTAATCAATTAAACAGATAGTACAAAGAGGTAGGTGAATCGAATGGCCATCAAAGCAGAAGAAATTAGTGCCTTGATTAAAGAACAAATTGAAAATTATCAAAACGTGCTTTCAGTCGAAGAAATCGGTACCGTAACTTATGTAGGTGACGGGATCGCTCGTGCACATGGTTTAGAAAACGCGATGAGTGGTGAGTTGCTTGAATTTTCAAACGGCTCATACGGAATGGCGCAAAACTTAGAGTCAAATGATGTAGGTATCATTATCCTTGGCGATTTCGAGTCCATTCGTGAAGGAGATAAAGTAAAACGAACAGGTAAGATCATGGAAGTTCCAGTTGGAGAGGCCTTGATCGGTCGGGTAGTCAATCCGCTAGGTCAACCAATCGACGGACTAGGTGAAATCGTTACTGACAAAGCTCGTCCAGTAGAAGCGATGGCACCAGGTGTTATGCAACGTAAATCTGTTAACGAACCAATGCAAACAGGTCTAAAAGCAATCGACGCTCTTGTACCAATCGGACGCGGCCAACGTGAATTAGTTATCGGTGACCGTAAAACAGGGAAAACTTCCATTGCGATCGATACGATCATCAACCAAAAAGGTCAAGATATGATCTGTATCTATGTAGCAATCGGACAAAAAGATTCTACAGTTCGTACACAAGTTGAAACATTGAAAAAATATGGCGCAATGGATTACACAATCGTTGTGAATGCCGGTGCGTCTCAACCAGCGCCGTTGCTTTATATCGCACCATATGCTGGTACTGCAATGGGTGAAGAGTTCATGTACAACGGTAAACATGTCTTGATCATTTTTGATGATCTTTCAAAACAAGCTGTTGCTTATCGTGAACTTTCCTTGCTACTTCGCCGTCCACCAGGTCGTGAAGCTTATCCAGGGGATGTTTTCTACTTACACTCACGCTTATTGGAACGTGCAGCAAAATTAAGTGATGATTTAGGTGGCGGTTCAATGACTGCCTTACCATTTGTTGAAACACAAGCTGGAGATATCTCTGCTTATATCCCAACAAACGTTATTTCGATCACTGATGGACAAATCTTCTTAGAAAGCGACTTGTTCTACGCAGGTACTCGTCCAGCGGTTGATGCCGGACTATCTGTATCTCGTGTAGGGGGTTCTGCGCAAATCAAAGCAATGAAAAAAGTTGCTGGGACTTTACGTCTAGACTTAGCAAGTTACCGTGAATTAGAAGCATTTACACAATTCGGTTCTGACTTGGATGCAGCAACACAAGCAAAACTAAATCGTGGACGCCGTACAGTAGAAATCTTGAAACAAAAATTGCATGCACCGCTAGCTGTTGAAAAACAAGTAGTGATTTTGTATGCTTTGACACATGGATTCTTAGATAGTATCCCTGTAGACAGTATTTTAGACTTCGAACATGAATTATTCGAATATCTGGATACCAATCATTCAGATATCTTTGAAACAATCCGTACAACAAAAGATCTTCCAGAAGAAGAAGCGTTGAACAGTGCGATTCAGGAATATAAAGACATGTTCTTAGCTACAAAAGGAAATAATTCCTCTACAGAAGATAAATTGAAATCCATTCAAAATGCATAGTGAGGTGAGATGAATGGGTGCTTCATTAAATGAAATCAAGACACGTATCGCTTCAACGAAAAAAACGAGCCAAATCACGCGGGCAATGCAGATGGTGTCTGCTTCTAAGTTGACAAAATCTGAAGCTTCTTCACAGAAGTTTCAGGTTTATGCAACAAAAGTAAGAGAAATCGTTACGCATTTGACTGCTACTCAGTTAAATGATATTGCCTCAGAAAATCCTAGAGGGGATATCAATTACAACAGCATGCTGCTCAGCCGTCCTGTTAAGAAAACTGGTTATATCGTCATCACTGCAGATGGCGGTTTAGTCGGTGGATATAACAGCTCGATATTGAAACAAACGATGTCTATTTTAGAAGAAGACCACCAATCACCCGATGATTACGTGATGATCGCAATTGGCGGAACTGGTGCAGACTTCTTTAAAGCACGCGGTATCAATCTAGCATATGAGCTGCGCAATCTATCTGATCAGCCAAGCTTTGATGAAGTCCGCAAAATCGTAAATATGGCAACAACTATGTACCAAAACGAAGTATTTGATGAATTATACGTATGTTATAACCATCATATCAATTCGCTAACTAGTCAGTTTCGTGTAGAAAAAATGCTGCCAATCTCAGACTTAGATCCAGAAGAAGCAACTACTTTCGAACAAGAATATATTTTTGAACCTTCAAAAGAAGAAATCTTGTCTCATTTATTGCCTCAGTATGCTGAAAGTTTGATCTACGGTGCGATCGTTGACGCCAAAACAGCAGAACATGCTGCTGGTATGACAGCAATGAAAACAGCAACTGATAATGCTGCTAATATCATTGATGAGCTGACGGTTTCTTACAACCGTGCAAGACAAGGGGCTATTACCCAAGAAATTACCGAAATTGTTGCCGGAGCTTCGGCACTAGAATAGTATTGAGATTGGAGGAAAAAAGATGAGTTCAGGCAAGATTGTTCAAGTAATCGGTCCCGTTGTCGACGTGGAATTTTCTTTAGACCAATCCTTACCAGATATCAACAACGCATTAGTTGTTTATAAAAATGACGAAAATAAATCAAAAGTTGTTCTTGAAGCAGCGTTAGAATTAGGGGACGGAGTGATCCGGACCATTGCGATGGAATCAACAGATGGTTTACAAAGAGGAATGGAAGTCATTGATACAGGCAAAGCAATCTCTGTTCCTGTAGGTAAAGAAACATTAGGTCGCGTATTCAACGTACTAGGAGATACGATCGACTTAGAAACACCTTTCCCAGAAGATGCGGAAAGAAGCGAAATTCATAAAAAAGCACCAGCCTTTGACGAATTAAGTACAAGTACAGAAATTTTGGAAACAGGGATCAAAGTTATCGATTTGCTTGCCCCATATTTAAAAGGTGGGAAAGTCGGACTATTCGGTGGTGCCGGTGTTGGTAAAACCGTACTGATCCAAGAACTGATCCATAATATCGCCCAAGAACATGGTGGTATTTCTGTATTTACCGGTGTAGGTGAACGTACTCGTGAAGGTAATGACTTGTATTATGAAATGAAAGATTCAGGAGTTATCGAAAAAACAGCCATGGTGTTCGGACAAATGAACGAACCACCAGGTGCACGTATGCGTGTTGCTTTGACTGGTTTGACGATTGCGGAATATTTCCGTGATGTAGAAGGTCAAGATGTACTGTTGTTTATCGACAACATTTTCCGTTTCACTCAAGCTGGATCTGAAGTATCAGCCTTGTTAGGACGGATGCCTTCTGCGGTTGGTTATCAACCAACATTGGCAACAGAAATGGGTCAATTGCAAGAACGTATCACATCTACGAAAAAAGGTTCGATCACATCGATCCAAGCAATCTATGTGCCAGCCGATGACTACACTGACCCGGCGCCGGCAACAGCATTCGCTCATTTGGATGCGACAACCAACTTGGAACGTAAATTAACAGAACAAGGGATTTATCCAGCGGTAGATCCATTGGCTTCTTCTTCAAGTGCTTTAGCACCTGAAATCGTGGGAGAAGAACATTATAAAGTAGCAACAGAAGTCCAACACGTATTGCAACGATATCGTGAATTACAAGATATCATTGCTATCTTAGGTATGGATGAATTATCCGATCAAGAAAAAGTGTTAGTTTCTCGTGCCCGCAGAGTCCAATTCTTCTTGTCACAAAACTTTAACGTGGCTGAACAATTTACTGGTCTTCCAGGTTCATATGTCCCTGTAGAAGAAACAGTGAAAGGATTCCGCGAAATCTTGGAAGGCAAATACGATGATCTTCCTGAAGAAGCTTTCCGAAGTGTTGGCCGAATCGAAGACGTCGTAGAAAAAGCGAAAACACTAGGCTACTAGAAAGGGGTGCCCCATGGATCAATATTTAACAGTAAATGTGGTAACTCCTGCCGGTTTGGTCTATGATCACCACGCAGCTATCGTCGTTGCACGTACGACAGCTGGTGAGCTTGGGATTTTGCCTAAACATGCACCAATCATCGTTCCATTGACGATTGATGAAGTTCGTGTAAAACGAACAGATTCAGATACCCATGTCGATTGGATCGCTGTTAATGGCGGAATCATGGAAGTTCGTGATAATGTTGTTTCAATCGTTGCTGATAGTGCGGAACGTGAACGTGATATCGATGTATCTCGTGCGGAACGTGCAAAACAACGTGCAGAACGCCAAATCGAAGAAGCAAAAGCAAAACAAGATACGAACGAATTGAAACGGGCAACTGTTGCGTTGCACCGAGCAATCAATCGTATCAAAGTATCTAAGCACTCATAAAATGAGATGCGGATGTTTATCCGTGTTTAAGAACAGTAAAAAGAGGTTATGACAGAAGTGGTCAGCTTCAAGACATAAGAAGGAATTTACGAAAAATTGCTTCTCAAATTTTTGTGAAATCTCAGCTTATTTTTCGAAGAAGCTACTTCTGGAACACCGTATATCAGAGGTTGTGAAAAAGCTGCCCTGCATCAAGTAATAAGAACAGCTAAACAAAAATAGCTCCTTATATTTTTCGTTTGGTTGGACTTATTACCGCAGATGCAAGCTTTTGAATACCGTTTATTGAGAGGTTGTGAAAAAGTCGCTTAGTTTCGAGTATTAAGAAAAATTTTGTGAAAATGGCTTTCCACATTTTTGCATAAATTTGGCTTAATACCGAGAAACTGGCTTTTGAATACCGTTTACCAAGAGGTTATGAAATCAGCGTCCTGAACTGAGTATTAGAGAAAAGAACGGAAAAATAGCTCCTCATATTTTGCCGTTTTTTGAGCTAATACCGAGGGTCAGATGATTGAACACCGTTTATTTGGAATAAGGGACTGCGACAAGACTTTTGTCTCAGTCCCTTTTTTTGCATATTTTTAGCATTTATTTCCTAAAAAATGTAAGGGGATTCCTATATTTTTAAGTATACTTGTTTTTCCTTTTATACATTTTATGGTATTATCATTTTATTAGTTATTATAAAACAATCGTTAGAAAGGACGTCATTATGCAAGTATACGGAATTGATGCGGTGCTTCGAATCGTGAGTCATTTGGCGTTTATCTACTTAGCCTTCTGGTCTTTACGTTCGTTACGCATTGAAACTTTTTTCAGACCAATGCATAATACGCAAATTAGAATGGCAATCGTACTTTTTTCAATTTTTTTAGGGTACACTGCAAGTAATTTTTTCTTAGAAGTTATCGCTTTATGCCGAAACCTTTTCGTTAGCCTGTAAATTTTAAAAAAAGGTACTATTTTAAAAGCAAGGATGTTATAATAGAAAAGATTTTGAGTAAGTGTATGCTCATTGGAATTTTTTGGAGGGAACAACATGGAAGAGATCATCGTAAGAGGTGGCAATCAATTAAATGGAACAGTAAGAATTGAAGGAGCTAAAAATGCTGTTTTGCCTATTTTAGCTGCTAGTTTGTTAGCAGAAGAAGGTATTACGACATTAGACAACGTTCCGATTCTTTCTGATGTCTTCACTATGAATCAAGTGATTCGTCACTTAAACGTAGATGTAGATTTTGATGAACAAAAGAATCAAGTAACAATCGACGCTTCAAGACAATTAGAAATCGAAGCGCCTTATGAGTATGTTAGTCAAATGCGTGCTTCAATCGTTGTGATGGGTCCGCTACTTGCCAGAAATGGACATGCAAAAGTAGCTATGCCTGGTGGATGTGCGATTGGTAAACGACCAATCGATTTGCATTTAAAAGGATTTCAAGCTTTAGGAGCAAAAATTATTCAAAAAAACGGCTATATCGAAGCAATTGCGGATGAATTGATCGGTAACACGATTTATTTAGATTTCCCTAGTGTAGGTGCTACTCAAAATATCATGATGGCTGCTGTAAAAGCAAAAGGAACAACCATCATTGAAAACGTAGCTCGCGAACCAGAAATCGTTGATTTAGCAAACATTTTGAATAAAATGGGCGCTCAAGTCTATGGAGCTGGTACTGAAACAATGCGTATTGAAGGCGTGGATCATTTACATGCAGTCAACCACTCAATCGTACAAGATCGTATCGAAGCAGGTACCTTTATGGTTGCTGCTGCAATGACACAAGGCAATGTGCTGATTGCAGATGCTATCTCTGAACATAACCGCCCATTGATTTCTAAATTGATCGAAATGGGTGCAGAAATCATTGAAGAAGAAGGCGGAGTCCGTGTCATCGGACCAAAACATATCTTACCTACAGATGTAAAAACGATGCCTCATCCTGGTTTCCCTACAGATATGCAAGCTCAAATGACAGCTATCCAATTAGTTGCAGAAGGTACAAGTGTAGTGACTGAAACAGTGTTTGAAAATCGTTTCCAACATTTAGAAGAGATGCGCCGTATGAACGCTCATGTCAAAATCGACGGAAATGTAGCAATCATGGATGGAAACCATGAATTGCAAGGTGCAGAAGTATATGCAACAGACTTGCGGGCAGCAGCAGCATTAGTTTTAGCTGGCTTGAAAGCAAATGGAATCACACGTGTGCGTAACTTGAATTATCTAGACCGTGGATATTATAATTTCCATATCAAACTACAGCAATTAGGTGCAGACGTTGAACGTGTAGACATGGATCAAACTTCTGCTGAAAAAACAGCACAAACGATTGCTTAAGGAAGTGGCTGAATGAGTAACCAACGATATATCTTATTAACTTTGATAAAGATTTTAGTGGTGATCTTATTGCTTATCCTTCTTTTTGTGGCCGGAACGATGATCGGATATGGTGTCATCGGTGGCGGCAATCCATTTAAAGTATTTCAGCCAAGTTTGTGGATTCATATTCGAGACTTTTTTCATTGATAAATAAGAATCACAGTGGTTCTAGTCGATATGAAGTGAGCCATGAAGCAGAACATGATAAAAGAAAACAGAAGGGAACGTTGACGTTAGTCGCGATCCCTTTTTTTAGTAAAAGAAAAGAAGGAATCTAATTGATGAAGAAGATATTGATTTATTTAGTTAGAGGATATCAGCGCTTTATTTCGCCTGCATTTCCACCTAGCTGCCGTTATTACCCAACCTGTTCCAATTATATGATAAAAGCAATTCAAACCCATGGTGCGCTAAAAGGGACGGTAATGGGGACTGCACGGATCTTACGCTGTCATCCTTTTGTCAAAGGCGGTATCGATTATGTACCATTGACATTCCAATTAACGCGAAATAAGAAAGATAAAAAAGAACCAGATTATAAAAAGGTTGTGAAAAATACGGGTAGCACTGAGCGATAAAGAAAAAGAGGAAATTTATTGTCAAAGTAACAACTCCGCAACTACTTATATGGGGGACAAAAAATGATCGAAGAACTAAACAAGAAAGATTTACCATGGTCCTTGTTATTAGATGCAGATCCTGATAAAGAAAAAGTTCAAGTATATGTTTCCAGAGGGAGTGGCTGGATATGGAAAGAAAAAGAAAAAACAATAGGTGTACTGATCTATGTGGCAAGGGAAAAAGAATACGAAATCGTCAATGTAGCAGTAGCCCCAAAGTATCAAGGAAAGGGGATTGGCGGAAAATTACTTGAGACAGCTTTTCAGAAGCTTTCACAACTCGCTTCCAGTCAAACTCAGATCATCATACGAACCGGCAGTACTAGCAGTGCGGCGTTACATCTCTATCAAAAAATGGGCTATGTGGAGATTGGTCGAGTCAAAGACTATTTTATCCATCATTACTCTGAGCCCATTTTTGAAAATGGAGATCAATTAAGGGATCAAGTGATTTTAGCAATTCACTTACCTAAAAATAGCTTTAACTAATAAAATTTCAATTCAAGAAAATGCTTTCAAATGCTAAATAGATACATTACAATAGCTTTAGCAAACAAAAAGGAGAATATTTTTATGGGAATATTAGTTTTTGATTTTGGTGGATCGGCTGTCAAATATGGTTGTTGGGATGGCAAAGAGATTAAAGGTAAGGGACAATTTGCAACGCCTGAATCTTGGGAAGAAATGAAAGCGCGATTATTTCAAGTTTATAAAAAAATACTCGTTTCTTTTGAAGTCGAAGGAATTGGAATCAGCTCTCCTGGAGTAGTGAATAATGAGAAACAGGTGATTGAGGGAATCAGTGCGATCCCTTATATTCATGGATTTAATATTTTCCGAGATTTGGAAACTCTGTTTCAACTCCCAGTAACGATTGAAAATGACGCCAACTGTGCCGGAATGGCTGAATTTTATGAAGGTGCTGCCCGTGATTATCAAGATGTTGCTTTTGTTGTGGCAGGAACTGGGATTGGCGGGTCGTTGTTCACGAAAGGACAAATCAATAAAGGGGCACATCTTTACGGTGGAGAATTTGGGTTGATGTTCTTAAATGGCGATAAGACATTCAGTAAACTTGGTACAGCGGTACAGATGGCTTGGCGTTATTGTGAACGCAAAGGTCTCGATAAAAATTCTTATACCGGAAAAGATGTCTTTGAATTAGCAGAAACTGGAGATGCAATAGCAAAAGAAGAAGTTGAGAGTTTTTATACGTATCTTACAAAGGGATTATTCAGTATTCAATTTTCGTTTGATCCAGAAGTGATCGTATTAGGCGGCGGGGTTTCTGCAAAAGAAGGGCTCATTGATGAGATCAAAAGCCGAATGAAGAAGCTGACAGAACAATTCGATCTGCATGATTTCGAACCGCAGATTTTATTATGTGAATACAGAAACGATGCTAATCTTGTAGGTGCAGCAGCAAACTATCTCGCTGTACGTCAAGGGGAGAATTAAGAGCTTTAGAGAAGGTGCAGCTTGCATAAAAGAAGTGAATGAAATGAATAGGAGATTTTTACCTAAGGAATGTTTTATTTGCTGCAGTATGATAAAATATCTGAGAGGTGAAAATGATGTCAAAAAAAAATAAAGATATTGAAGTGCGTATAGAAGAAGTGAAAAAAGATATCAAAGGTAAGAATTATGAAGTCACTCAGTTATTTATAGGGAAAAAAATGATTGGTGAGATCTTAGCCTATGGGCCAAAAGAATATGAAATTTTCTTTGGTGAAGAAGATTTTGGAAAAGAAAAAAGTCTTGAAAATGCGATAGAAACAGTGATTCGACACTGGAATCTGCACGAATAAAAAAATATCAAAAAAACTTTCAATAAAGGGTTGCAAAAATCTGGAAAATTAGGTATTATAACTAAGTCAGGTTGATACAAACCTTTCGGAGGAGTAGCGAAGTGGCTAAACGCGACGGACTGTAAATCCGTTCCTTAGGGTTCAGTGGTTCGAATCCACTCTCCTCCATTTCATTGGGGTATAGCCAAGCGGTAAGGCAAGGGACTTTGACTCCCTCATGCGTTGGTTCGAATCCAGCTACCCCAGTATACCACAATCGTAAGCTCTCGTTAGTTCGAGAGCTCTTTTTTTTGCTTTACTACCTTGTTCCTTGAAGATTCTGCTGATTTAAGATAGAGTTAAGTTAACTACAAGAATTGGAGGGATCCACATGAAATGGAAAGAAAAAGTAGACGAAGCAGCTGAAAAGTTATATGATTTGGTCAAATCAGAAAAATACAATATTGAAGTGAATATTCCGAAAAAAGGCGGAAAAGCGGTCCAGGTAAAATCAAAACGCCCAACGAATCATACAAAAAAATGGATGGCTAAAAACCGCTAATAATAACAAAAGATCCATAAGTCGGCATTTTCATCGATTTTAGGGTCTTTTGTTATTTTCTAGGTTGGACATATCTAAAAAATTGTTTCTGACAATAGGAGTAGGAAGAACGATGTGTGTCTAAATCCTCTGTTGATGGATAGAAACCTTTATCTTTTTCAGTTGTGAATCAGGTATATACCAGTTATAATAGAAGAAACGAAAGGACGGGTGTACGTTATGTCGAATCAATTACCTGTATATATACAGATTCATGACCAATTAAAAAATGAAATCGAACAAGGTATATGGAAAGTCGGAGACCGTCTTCCTTCAGAAAGAGAATTAGCAGTGAAATTCAATGTCAGCCGTATGACGTTGAGACAAGCAATTCAAAACTTGGCAGATGAAGGAATCTTAGAAAGAAAGATCGGTTCGGGTACATATGTTGCGCGAGAAAAAGTACAAGAAAAAATGTCTGGTGCAACAAGTTTTACAGAAATTATGGAATCGCAAAATCGAGTACCGTCTAGTCGGACAATCTCTTATTTCTTGACTTCGCCAAGCTCAAGTGAAATGGAAAAACTAAACTTGAGTAAAGATGACACGATCTTGCGAATGGAACGTATTCGTTTCGCAGATGATGTCCCTATTTGTTTTGAAGTTGCCAGTGTGCCACAAAAGCTGATCGATGGCTACAGCAAAGCAGAGATTACTGAATCGTTGTATCGCACGCTAGAAGAAAAAGGCGGGAAAAAGATCGGTCCAGCGAATCAAACGATTACTGCTGTGTTGGCTTCTGAGAAAATTGCTGACTATTTAGAGGTAAAACGAGGAGATGCAGTTCTTCGTTTGCGCCAGATTTCTTATTTTGAAGACGGTACGCCGTTTGAGTATGTGCGTACGCAATACGTAGGAAATCGTTTTGAGTTTTATTTGGAAAAATAAAAAACAGGTGATCCCTGATTCCTTATTAGAAATAAAAGAGAATCAGAATCACCTGTTTTTATATATGATCAGTTACCAGTTGCTCGTGATAAGAAACAGGACCCTCTTCAAATTGGACTTGTCCGTTCAGCAGCTCAATGATGGATTCTTTAAAGTGGTCAGCACTTTTTTCATCTACAGCACAGATGACGCTAACTTGATCAGTATATTGGATTTCTTTTATAAAAAAATGTTGGAGTTCAAGATAATTCTGTAATTTTCCTAGTTGCGGATACGTGATCATCACAGAGATCTCCTGTTGCAAGGTACCTTCTACGATTCCAATGTCAGACAATGCTTGAGAGACCGCATGAGTGTATGCTCGTATTAACCCGCCTGTGCCGAGTTTCGTTCCTCCAAAATATCGAGTGACTACTGCAGCTACATTGATCAGTTGATTTTTTTTGAGGACTTCCAACATCGGTACGCCCGCCGTTCCACTTGGTTCTCCATCATCGCTGCTTCGCTGGATTTCATTTTTTTCTCCAATGATGAAGGCGCTGCAGTTATGGTTCGCTTTCCAATGTTCTTTTTTTATTTCTTGAATGAAACTTTTTGCTTCGTCCTCTGATTCTATTCGTCTAAGAGAACAGATAAATCGTGATTTTTTGATCTCAATCTCACTTTGTCCATTTTCTTTTATTGTACGATAGCGCTCGATCATCTTGTCACCTCTTTTTTTCATTTTCTTTATTCAGTATAAATAAAGTTCTAGGTTGTTTCAACACTGTAACGGTTGCGCAATTGCTGTAGTATGCGATAATAAAGACAAAGGCAGGTGGATCTGGGGATGCAGGAACGAATGAAAAAGTACGATGCAATTACGCATTATTTGAAGAACAATGGCGGCTCTCAAGTAACGTTGACCTTTACCCAATTTGACGAACTGCTGTTTCCCAGTAACGGACTTCCCAAAACAGCAAGGGAAAGTACAGATTGGTGGGCAAATGATTATAAACACCCTGAAAAAGGTGCCTATGGCTGGATAAATGCAGGCTATGAAGTAGTTGTCATCAATTTGGACAAAGAATATGTCGTGTTCAATAAATTAGTGAAATCTAGTTGGCTATTTGATTAAATAAACCGCGTTTAGAAAACGTTGACAAAATTCTTTCTTTTTATATAATAGAGTAACAGACGCGAAGAAAACGTTTGCGTAGTTTGTTTTAAAAAGGAGAGAAAAGTATGGCTAAAAAAACAATCATGCTTGTATGTTCGGCTGGTATGAGCACAAGTTTACTAGTAACAAAAATGCAAAAAGCTGCTGAAGCAAAAGGAATCGACTCGGATATTTTCGCTGTGTCCGCTTCTGACGCAGATAACAATCTTGCAAATAAAGACGTGGATGTGTTGTTATTAGGCCCACAAGTTCGCTTTATGAAAGCTGATTTTGAGAAACGTCTGGAACCAAAAGGCATTCCTTTAGATGTCATCAATATGGCTGATTATGGTATGATGAATGGCGAAAAAGTGTTAGATCAAGCAATCACGCTCATAGGTGAATAAATAGAACAGTATAACTATCGAACAAGCGATCCAAAAAATAGATCGCTTGTTTTTTCGTATATTTTTTTAGGGCGAATAATATGAATCATTTTTGGGGTAGAAGGCTTCTGACGAGAGATATTAAAGCAATAGACTGTGAGGAGGTAAATTTACCAAATTATGAGAAGATCGCAGCAGTGGAACGTTTGGGCAACTGGATTCTTTGTCATCGCTGTGGAATGAGGACGTCCGTCATTGATGGACAGCTTGCAGATTACGGTTATTTTTGTACACATTGTCTATATTTAGGGCGATGCGACACTCAACAAGATTTATATTTGTTTGATCAGCCTGAAGCAAAACCTCGAGAAGTCGTCTTTTTTTGGACAGGACAGCTTACTGAAAAACAAACGGAAATCTCAAAGAGAATACTTTGCCATTCAGAAAAAAGACATCATCTTATTTGGGCTGTAATAGGCGCAGGGAAAACAGAGATGCTTTATCCTATTTTAGTGGAAACTTTAAAAGCTGGAGGAAGAGTAGCGATTTGTACACCGCGAGTCGATGTTTGTAATGAATTGTT
Source organism: Enterococcus sp. SB12 (assembly GCF_030910025.2). Lineage (NCBI taxonomy): Bacteria > Bacillati > Bacillota > Bacilli > Lactobacillales > Enterococcaceae > Enterococcus > Enterococcus sp. SB12. The sequence goes on from NZ_CP175675.1 coordinate 771,966, forward strand.
TTTACGCTATCGTTATGTTTTTCCAGAAGAAAAAATCACGTTGCTCCATGGGAATACAGCAACGGCTTATACCTTTACTTCTTTTGTTATCTGTACGATTCATCAGCTATACCGTTTTTATCGGTCCTTTGATTTAATAGTGATCGATGAGATCGATGCGTTTCCTTATAACGAGGATGCAGGATTAGCTCATGCTGTGCAAACAGCGATTAAACCAGACGGACGATTCATCTACTTAAGCGCCACACCTGATAAAAAGTTACTAAAGGAAATCAAGCAAACGTTTGACATCCACAAACTTGCTTTACGCTTTCATCGACGTTTGCTTCCTGAACCCGTCTTGGTTTTCATGAATAATTGGCGACAAAAATGCAAGAACAAGAAGAAGATAAAATCTTTGGTGCGGATCATTCATCAATTAATTAAAGAAAACCATATCCTTTTATTTTGTCCAAGTATCACGATGATGCATCGTTTGAAAGCCACACTTCAAGAGGCTCTTCCGAGATATGAGATCACAGATGTTTCTTCAAGAGACAATCAGCGGGCGGAAAAAGTCCAGAAAATGCGAGAAGCAAAATATGACATACTGTTAACCACGATGATTCTTGAACGTGGAGTCACATTTGAAAGAATATCCGTTATCGTTTTAGGAGCGGATCATCCGGTTTTTACTAAATCTTCTTTGGTACAAATCGCAGGAAGAGCCGATCGTAAAGGGCCTTATACGAACAGTCAAGTATATTTTTTCTATGAAGAAAAAACTGCAGCTATTCGAAAAGCTTGTCAGGAAATCAAAGAAATGAATGAAGAAGGGAAGAAGATGCTGTGAGGTGCAGTTGCTGCAGTAAAGATATCGTCCAAAATTTAACATTCAGCGAGATTATTGGTGTTTCGAAATACAGATTACCTCAGACTTGTTCAGTTTGTCGCGCACAATTTCATTTATTGGAAACAAGAGGCTGTTCTGGCTGTCAAAAACCAATCCATTTCAATCTAGAGAGTACGGAAAAGAAAGTAAAGTCTATTCCCGTTTACTGCAGTGACTGTCAAGAATGGAAGAAGAAATATCCGGCCTATGATTTTCAGCACCGTGCCTTTTTTGTGTACGATGAAAATATGAAGGCCTGGCTCAATCAATACAAGTTTATGGGAGATATCCGACTAGCAGGCACCTTTGCATATAAATGGACGCAGATAAAAAAAGAATACCCGACATACATCTATTGTCCAATACCTTTATCTGAAAAAAGGCGAACAGAAAGAGGATTCAATCAAGTAAGCGAGATGTTGAAAGCAGCAAGAATTCCTTTTCAGATGCTACTCAAAAGAGAGAAGCATCTGCTGGCTCAAGCAAAAAACACGCGAAAGGAAAGATTGGAGATGCCTCAACCTTTTGAACTTGCAGTCACCTTTTCTAAGATACAAAATAAAAAAATATTGATTATTGATGATGTCTATACAACAGGACAGACTCTTTTCCACGCAGCAGATTGTTTGCAGGTCGCACAGCCGAAAATCATCCGAACTATTTCTTTGGCGAGATGAATTAGATGTGGAAATTTGATAGCGATTTAATTTGCAAATAACCTAGAGTTCGATATAATAGAATTAAGAAGAGGGAAAGAGTGGTCCTTCTCCTTCTTGATTGTGGTAGACGAAAGGGGTAATTTTTATGTTTAGATATAATGTACGCGGCGAAAATATCGAAGTAACTGAAGCGATTCGCGACTACGTTGAGAAAAAAGTAGGCAAACTAGAACGCTATTTCAGTGACGCACCCGATGCAACGGCGCATGTGAACTTAAAAGTTTATACAGAAAAAACAGCAAAAGTGGAAGTAACGATCCCATTACCTTATCTTGTATTACGTGCCGAAGAAACTTCTCCAGATTTATACGCAAGTATCGATTTGGTTGTTGACAAATTGGAACGCCAAATCCGCAAATTCAAAACAAAAATTAATCGTAAATCCCGTGAAACGGGCATGAATACTGCAGATGCTGCTGCTTTATTCAATGAAGAGGACGAAAACGAAAATGATTCTGAATTAGATATCGTACGTACGAAACGCCTTTCATTGAAACCAATGGATAGTGAAGAAGCAGTCTTGCAAATGAACATGCTGGGACATAACTTCTTTATTTTTGAAGATGCAGAAACAAATGGTACAAGTATCGTTTACCGCCGTAAAGATGGAAAATACGGACTGATTGAAACAGACTGATCAGCCTTACTTAAATAACAACGAAAACTTGCAGCAGCTACTGACAGCTGCCGCAAGTTTTTTTGAGTTTCCTCCTCTTTTAGATGAAATATGAATAAATTATGAAGTTCTTACTTTAATACGCTTAAGATATTTCAATTATCTATAACTAATGATAAAATGAAAAGTAAAGTCTACATAGTCTGGATAATACACAGAAGGAAAAGGAGATTACACAACGCATGGCCAATTTGATTCGTTCACTTATCGAAAACGATAAGAAAGAACTAAAACGTTTAGATAGCATTGCAAAAAAAGTTGAAGCATACGCTGACCAAATGGCAGCATTAACTGATGAACAATTACAGGCAAAAACTGCTGAATTCAAGGGCAGATACCAAAAAGGAGAAACATTAGATCAATTACTTCCGGAAGCTTTTGCAGTCGTCCGAGAAGCAGCAAAACGTGTATTGGGGTTATATCCATACCACGTACAATTGATGGGTGGAATCGTGCTTCACGATGGAAATATCCCTGAAATGCGTACTGGTGAAGGTAAAACCTTGACTGCGACGATGCCAGTATATCTGAATGCTCTGACTGGCGAAGGGGTCCACGTAGTTACCGTCAATGAATATTTAGCAACCCGTGACTCAACGGAAATGGGCGAACTTTATAATTTCTTAGGATTAACAGTGGGGTTGAATATCAACTCAAAATCTTCGGATGAAAAACGCGAGGCTTATAATTGTGATATCACTTATAGTACGAATAATGAATTAGGATTTGACTACTTGAGAGACAATATGGTCGTTTACCGCCATCAAATGGTACAACGTCCGCTGAATTATGCCATTGTCGATGAAGTTGATTCAATCTTGATTGATGAAGCGAGAACGCCGCTGATCATTTCAGGGCAAGCAGAAAAATCCACAGCTTTATATACAAGAGCAGACAACTTCGTGAAACGTTTGAAAGAAGAAGAAGATTATAAAATCGATGTACAATCAAAAACAATCAGTTTAACCGAAGCAGGGATCGAAAAAGCAGAAGAAACATTCGGTTTGGATAACTTATACGACATTGAAAATACTGCATTGACCCATCACTTGGATCAAGCATTGAGAGCCAACTATATCATGCTTTTAGATATCGATTATGTTGTCCAAGACGGAAAAGTACTGATTGTTGACCAGTTCACTGGTCGGATCATGGATGGACGCCGTTATTCAGATGGACTTCACCAAGCAATCGAAGCTAAAGAAGGCGTAGAGATCGAAGACGAAACGAAAACCATGGCGACGATCACTTTCCAGAACTATTTCCGTATGTACAAGAAACTTGCGGGAATGACTGGTACAGCTAAAACAGAAGAAGAAGAATTCAGAGAAATTTATAACATCCAAGTATACCAGATTCCGACAAATCGTCCGGTTATCCGTGATGATCGTCCAGATTTGCTTTACCCAACATTACAAAGCAAGTTCCATGCTGTCGTACAAGATATCAAAGATCGCTACCGCAAAGGACAGCCTGTGTTAGTCGGAACTGTTGCGGTTGAAACATCTGAGTTATTATCAGATATGCTGAATCAAGAACGTATTCCTCATGAAGTGCTGAATGCGAAAAATCACTTTAAAGAAGCAGAGATCATCATGAATGCTGGTCAAAAAGGTGCTGTGACGATTGCTACCAACATGGCTGGTCGGGGAACAGATATCAAGTTAGGACTTGGGGTAAGAGAACTTGGTGGTCTAGCAGTTATCGGGACAGAACGACATGAATCTCGTCGTATCGATAACCAGCTTCGAGGACGTGCAGGACGTCAAGGAGACCCTGGTATGTCACAATTCTACTTGTCATTGGAAGATGATTTGATGAAACGATTCGGTTCAGAACGAATCAAAGCTTTCTTAGATCGGATGAATATCGGTGAGGAAGATGCTGTTATCCAAAGCAAGATGCTAACGAAACAAGTAGAATCTGCACAAAAACGTGTAGAAGGAAATAACTATGACACACGTAAAAACGTCTTACAATACGATGATGTGATGCGTGAACAACGTGAAGTAATCTATAAACAGCGACAAGAAGTAATCATGGAAGAAAAAAGCTTATCCAAGCCACTAATGAACATGGTCAAACGGACAATCAGTCGTGTAGTAGATGCGCATACACAATTAGAGAAAGAAAATTGGAATTTGGAAAGTATCATCGATTTTGCCGGCAGTACTCTTGTCCATGAAGATAGTATTACTCTTGCAGATATCGAAGGAAAAACAGCTCAGGAGATCAAAGAGTATCTAAACGAACGAGCACAAGAAGTATTTAATACCAAAGCGGCTCAACTAAATGGTCCAGAGCAATTGTTGGAATTTGAAAAAGTCGTGATCTTGCGTGTTGTGGACTCTAAATGGACAGACCATATTGATGCAATGGATCAATTACGTCAGTCAATCGGCTTACGTGCTTATGGACAGAATAATCCATTAGTCGAATATCAAACAGAAGGCTATAAGATGTTTGAAGATATGGTAGGCGCCATCGAGTATGAAGTCACTCGAATCTTTATGAAAGCTGAGATCCGTCAAAACGTACAGCGTGAACAGGTTTCTCAAGGAACAGCTTCTCACTCAGAAGACGGAGATGCCAAAGAAAATAGTAATACTAGCGCGAAAAAACAGCCAATCCATGTGAACAAGGTCGGAAGAAATGATCCTTGTCCTTGTGGAAGCGGGAAAAAATATAAGAACTGTCATGGAAAAAATGCAAACTAATTTCTGACAGCAGGATTGGTGAGACAAATTCTTTTTTTAAGAATTCGTCTCACCTTCTTTCTGTTATTTGCTGATTCTGTTAGACTAGATATAATGAAAAAAGTATAGTGAAAGAAGGAAAAAACATGGAAATATCCGAAATTCGAAATCTCCTGACAGAAATGCAGGAAAAGGTCACAAGTTTCAGGAGGTCTCTTTGACTTAGATCAGCTGGAAGAAGACATCGCGGAAGCAGAAGCAAAAATGGCTGAACCTGGTTTTTGGGATGACAGCGAAGCCGCACAAAAAGTGATCAGCGAAAATAACGCTAATAAAGAAACCTATGACCAATTCCATTCTCTTGCCGAAGAACTAGAAGAAATCGAATTGATGGTGGAGATGCTGCAAGAAGAACCTGATGCAGCAATGCAGGAAGAAGCAGAAACACGTATCAATGCATTAGATGAAAAAATGAAGACGTATGAATTATCTATGCTGTTAGACGGACCTTATGATCGAAACAATGCGATCGTCGAATTGCATCCAGGGGCTGGCGGAACGGAGTCCCAAGACTGGGGCAGCATGCTTTTACGTATGTATACACGTTGGGCAGAGCAGCATGGCTATCAAGTAGAAACACTAGATTATCAAGCAGGTGATGAAGCAGGGATCAAGAGTGTGACCCTGCTGATTAAAGGACACAACGCTTTTGGTTATCTAAAATCAGAAAAAGGTGTTCATCGCCTTGTACGGATTTCGCCTTTTGACTCAGCGAAACGACGTCATACTTCTTTTTGTTCGGTAGATGTGATGCCAGAGCTTGATGAAACGATCGATATAGAAATCAATCCAGATGATTTGAAAATCGATACGTACCGAGCAAGTGGTGCAGGTGGTCAGCACATCAATAAAACAGAATCTGCTGTACGGATCACTCACTTGCCTACAGGAACAGTAGTAGCTAGTCAGGCACAACGTTCACAATTGAAAAACCGTGAGCAAGCGATGGGGATGTTAAAAGCTAAGCTTTATCAATTAGAAGTGGAAAAGAAAGAACAAGAAGCAGCTGCACTTCGAGGAGAACAAAAAGAAATCGGCTGGGGTTCACAGATCCGTTCTTATGTTTTCCATCCCTATTCTATGGTAAAAGACCATCGGACAAACGTAGAGACAGGAAATGTCCAAGCAGTTATGGACGGTGACCTTGATTTATTTATTGACGGCTATTTAAAAATGCATCTACAATAAGAACTCATTGTTAAATTGAAATAAAATTGTAAGATTTTGCAAGCATGTTGAAACATTGCCATGCTATAATAGCTAAAGACTGAAAAAGATATGGAGAGAACGCCATGATTGAAATGAAGGATGTAATGAAGAAGTACTCAAATGGTACGACCGCTATCCGCAATCTCTCGATTGTCATCGAACAAGGAGAGTTTGTCTATGTGGTTGGTCCGTCTGGAGCCGGTAAATCTACATTCATCAAATTGATGTATCGAGAAGAAAAAGCTTCAAAAGGAACTTTGAACGTCGCAGGTCATGATCTAATAGCAATCAAAAACCGCGAAGTTCCTTATCTACGCAGAGAAATCGGCGTGGTGTTCCAAGACTATAAATTATTACCAAGAAAAACAGTATATGAAAATGTTGCGTACGCTATGCAAGTTATCGGCAGAAAACCTCGAGATATCAAAAAACGAGTAATGGAAGTGCTGGACCTTGTTGGTTTGAAACACAAAGTTCGAGTCTTTCCTAGCGAATTATCCGGTGGGGAACAGCAACGTGTCTCTATTGCTCGGGCAATCGTGAATACGCCTAAAGTACTTATCGCGGATGAACCGACAGGAAATCTGGATCCAGAAAACTCATGGGAAATCATGAAATTATTAGATCGGATCAATGCCCAAGGAACTACTGTCGTGATGGCTACACATAACAGTACGATCGTAAATACGATTCGGCACCGAGTAATTGCTATCGAAAACGGCCGCATTATTCGAGATCAAGCGGAAGGGGAATATGGATACGATGATTAGAACCTTTTTCCGCCATTTATTAGAAAGTATCAAGAGTTTGAAACGTAACGGCTGGATGACAGTTGCTTCAGTCAGTGCGGTAACGATCACGTTGACTTTAGTCGGTGTATTCATGGCAGTTATCATGAATGCAACTAAATTAGCTCAGGATATAGAAGGAAACGTTGATGTATCTGTATTCGTAGATATCGGTACAAAAGACGAAGAGATGAAAAAGCTAGAAAAAGAATTGAATGACTTAGATCATGTTAAAAAAGTTGAATTTTCAAGCAAAGAACAGGAATTGAAAAAAATCCAAAACGAAATGGGTGATTCCTGGAAATTATTTGAAGGTGACAATAACCCGTTATATGATGTGTATGTAGTAAGTGCTACTGATCCTTCTTATACAAAACAAGTAGCAGAAGAAGCAGCAGATTTGAAGAATGTTTCTCGTTCTGATTACGGTGGAGCTTCCTCAGATCGGATTTTCCAAATCGCTGGTGCAGTTCGGACATGGGGATTAGTTGCAGCGGCATTGCTGCTGTTCGTAGCGATGTTTCTCATTTCGAACACGATTCGGATCACGATTTTGTCTAGACAGCGTGAAATTCAAATCATGCGTTTAGTCGGTGCAAAAAATGGATATATTCGCTGGCCGTTTTTCCTTGAAGGTGGCTGGATCGGTCTGATCGGTGCGATTCTTCCGATTTTGATCATCACATTTGGTTATGCATGGTTTTTCCAATTGATCAATCCATCATTATTACGTTCCCATTATTCATTGATTCATCCACAAAATATCGTTTGGAAAATCAATCTTTTAATGGTCGGCATTGGTGTGATCATTGGTTCACTTGGCTCGATCATTTCTATGAGACGTTTCTTGAAATTCTAATACCACAATATAAATAAAATGAGAAAGTTGGACAGTTTCGTTCCAGCTTTCTTTTTTTATTGGCTAGGAGAATAGAAGGAAGCGGCTTTTTTCCCTTTACTTTAAAAAACAACTTGGGTATTCTTAAGTTGGTAGAAGAAGAGGTGAAGCCGTGAAAATTATCGTTGACAATTTTTTTACGATCCTTTTGATTATGAATATTTTGCTTTCCTTTATCATCGTTTTTCGAGAAAGAAAGGAAACTGCTCAAACATGGGCATGGCTGCTCGTTTTGATGTTCATTCCAGTTGTAGGATTTATTTTATATATTTTTTTAGGAAGAGGGATTTCCAAAGAGAAAATCTTTGATTTGAAGATCCAAGGGAAAATCGGTAAGAACCTGGAAATTGAAGAAGACAAACAGGCATTGATGCGAGGGCTTTATCCTCATCCGCCTACTGGACAAGTAGATGTGAAACAATTGATCTATATGCTCACGGTATTTGAAAGTACGCTCTATACGACTAAAAATGAAATCACTTTATTTACAGATGGTCGTGAAAAATTCGATGCGCTGATTGAAGATATCAAGCAGGCAGAAGACCATATCCACTTCCAGTATTATATTTATCGCAGTGATGCATTAGGTGAAGAAGTTCGAGATGCATTGACAGAGGCGGCAAGACGAGGGGTAAAAGTCAGAGTCCTTCTTGATGCATGGGGTTCCACACAAGTTTCTTCCAGCTTTTTTCAGAATTTGAAAAAAGCAGGCGGAGAAGTCGCATTTTTCTTTCCTCTATTTGTTCCGTATATTAATCCTCGGATCAATTATCGCAATCATCGTAAAATCGTAGTTATTGATGGGAAAATCGGATATACAGGTGGGTTCAATGTTGGAAATGAATATCTAGGATTGGTAAAGAAATTTGGTTATTGGCGAGACAATCATTTGCGTATTTACGGAGAAGCGGTGTATACCTTGCAAAACCGTTTTTTGATGGACTGGAATTCTCAGCATACAAAAGAAGTAGGCTATTCTCCCAAATTTTTTCCGTCCATTCACACTACTGGTGATATAGCTGTTCAAATCGTGACAAGCGGACCAGATACCGAACATGAACAAATCAAAATGACTTATTTGAAAATGATTTCGTTAGCCAAACGGGAGATATTGATCCAAACGCCTTATTACATACCGGATGGATCGATTCATGAAGCACTGAAGTTGGCTCTTCTTTCAGGCGTAAAAGTTCATATCCAAATACCTAACAAACCAGATCATCTTCTCGTTTACTGGGCAACGTATTCTTTCGCTGCAGAGCTGATCGAGTATGGAGCAAGGATCGAAACATATGAGAATGGATTTATTCATGCAAAGACGATGATTATCGATGGTGGCATTGTTTCAGTTGGCTCAGCAAATATCGATGTTCGTTCATTTCGCTTAGACTTTGAGGTCAATACACTGGTTTATGATGAACGAATGGCTTCACGTGTAAGAAAAGCTTTTTTTGAAGACTCGAAAATTTCTACGCATCTCACAAAAGAAATGTATGAAAACCGAGGAATAATCATCAAGATGAAAGAAGGATTAGCAAGATTGATTTCGCCGCTCCTTTAAAACATAAAAAGGACATGAGAACCATCAACAGATGGAGATCTCGTGTCCTTTTCTAACGGGGCCATTTCTGAGAGTACGTCAGAAATGGAGAAAGCGTCTCGCATGAGCGAAATTAACTTTGGGGTATCTCTTGTTTTTTGGGGAAAGCAAGAAATAAGCTAATATATGCTATTAAAAGAGACACATTTCAAAGCCAGTATAGCATAGAAACTTTTAATGAGATAGTTTTTTTTACAATTATGAGAATTTATTTTGTTATTTAATGATTTTGATTCGTTTTCATCAAGTAATGAAAATGATAAAATAAACATACTTTAGGATTAAAGGAGATTTCTAATGAAAAAACTTAAATTATTCTTACCAATAATAGGATTAGCCATTCTTTTATCAGGCTGTTCAAAGTGGATTGATCGAGGAGAATCCATTACGGCTGTTGGCTCTTCTGCTTTACAGCCTTTAGTAGAAACAGTTGCTGAAACTTACCAGACAGAAAATCCTGGAAAATTCATCAATGTACAAGGGGGCGGAAGCGGAACTGGTTTGTCTCAAGTACAGTCAGGAGCAGTCGACATCGGAAACTCTGATTTGTTTGCGGAAGAAAAATCGGGGATCGATGCCTCAGCATTAGTCGATCATCGAGTAGCAGTTGTTGGGATCACTCCTATTGTGAACAAGGATATTGGCGTAAAAGACATCAGTATGGAAAACCTGAAAAAACTATTTACAGGCGAGATCAAAAACTGGAGTGAAGTCGGTGGAAAAGATCAGCCAGTAGTTATATTGAACCGCGCTTCAGGAAGCGGAACCCGTAGCACGTTTGAAAAATGGGTATTGGACGGAGAAACAGCTGTTCAGGCACAAGAACAAGATTCAAGCGGAATGGTGCGCCAGATCGTTGCCGACACACCCGGTGCAATCAGCTATGTTGCTTTTTCTTATGTTTCCGATGATGTAGATACGTTGAATGTTAACGGTGTAGAACCGACAGATGAAAATGTGACAACGAACAAATGGACGATTTGGGCATATGAGCATATGTACACAAGAGATCATCCAAAAAAACTGACAAAAGAATTTTTAGACTATATCTTATCTGATGAAGTACAAGATAACATCGTTGGAGAACTAGGTTATATCCCTGTTTCTCATATGAAAGTCGAACGTGATTGGCAAGGAAATATCGTTAAAGAGTAATCTTTACACAAAATTTACAAACTTAGCTAAACTTTTACATGTTATTAAAACCAAATTGATGTTCAATTTGTACACTGAGTGAGTATGTTAAACCTGATTAAGGGGGAGTCATCTGTGGAAGATGTGAAAAAAGTATTATTAACAAAATCAAAACGTTCAAAAATGGAACAGCGTGGAAAATTCATCAGTTTTTTATGTATCGCGCTGATCGTGTTGGTTGTATTATCTATTTTTTATTTTGTAGCTAGTAAAGGATTGGCCACCTTTTTTACTGATAAGATCAATGTATTTGATTTTCTGTTTGGTACAGATTGGAATCCAAGCCAAATCGGAGCAAATGGGAAACCAATGGTAGGGGCATTGCCTATGATCACAGGTTCGTTTATTGTGACCTTTTTATCTGCTATCGTTGCCACGCCATTTGCCATTGGTGCAGCAGTATTCATGACGGAGATCTCTCCTAAAAACGGAACGAAGATCTTACAGCCGGTCATCGAGCTGCTTGTAGGTATTCCTTCTGTCGTTTATGGTTTTATCGGTTTATCAGTTATCGTGCCTTTTGTCAGAAGTATTTTTGGCGGGACAGGGTTTGGTATCTTAGCTGGTACATTTGTGTTGTTCGTTATGATCTTGCCGACTGTCACAACGATGACTATTGATGCATTAAAGGCAGTACCACGGCACTATCGGGAAGCTTCATTAGCGCTTGGTGCCACAAGATGGCAAACAATCTACAAAGTCGTGCTACGAGCAGCCGTGCCCGGGATTTTAACAGCAGTCGTTTTTGGTATGGCTCGTGCGTTTGGTGAAGCCTTAGCTATCCAAATGGTCATCGGTAATGCAGCATTGATGCCAACAGGACTTACTACTCCTGCTTCTACATTGACGTCCATCTTAACAATGGGAATCGGAAATACAATCATGGGAACAGTTGAAAATAATGTGTTATGGTCATTAGCGCTGATCTTGCTATTGATGTCATTATTCTTTAATATCGTGATCCGTATGATTGGGAAGAAAGGAGAGCTGAAATAATGAACGCAAAACGCTCAGATAAAATTGCTACAGGTGTTTTATATATAGTTTCGGGGATCATCGTATTGATTTTAGCAGCTTTACTACTTTATATCTTAGTTCGGGGAATACCGCACATTTCATGGTCCTTCTTGACCGAACCTTCCAAAGCCTACCAAGAAGGCGGTGGAATCGGGATCCAGCTATTTAACTCGATTTATTTGCTTTTGATCACGATGATCATCAGTTTTCCTATTTCTTTAGGTGCGGGTATCTATCTTTCAGAATATGCTGGAAAAAACTGGCTAACAGATGTGATTCGCACGTCGATTGAAATCTTGAGCTCGTTGCCTTCTGTCGTTGTCGGTTTATTCGGTTTCTTGGTTTTCGTTATTCAATTCCAGTATGGTTTCTCGATTATTTCTGGTGCATTGGCTTTGACTGTATTCAACTTGCCTCTTTTGACTAGAACAGTTGAGGAGTCTTTACAAGCGGTCCATTACACACAACGAGAAGCAGGATTGGCCTTAGGTTTGTCACGCTGGGAAACAGTGATGAAAGTGGTGGTTCCAGAAGCGACACCAGGGATTTTGACTGGTGTGATCCTAAGTTCTGGAAGAATTTTTGGTGAAGCAGCTGCATTGATCTATACGGCTGGACAAAGTGCACCTGCGTTAGATTTTACGAACTGGAATCCATTAAGTGTTTCAAGCCCGATCAGCATTTTCCGTCAAGCTGAAACATTAGCTGTCCATATTTGGAAGATCAATACAGAAGGCACGATGCCTGATGGTGTTTCTGTTTCGGCTGGCGCTTCTGCCGTGTTGATCATTGCTGTTTTACTGTTCAACTTCGGCGCTCGTGCGATTGGCAAACGATTATACCGAAAAATGACTTCAGCCTAAGGAGAAGAAGCAAAATGAAAAAATATAACTGGAATGAAACAAATGTCATCACCATGCCAAAAGAGAAAGAAGTAGCACTATATACGGATGATCTACATGTCTGGTATGGCGACAATGAAGCAATCAAAGGAGTGGATCTGGAATTTGAAAAAAATAAGATCACTGCACTGATTGGTCCTTCCGGCTGCGGAAAATCTACGTATCTTCGTTCGTTGAATCGAATGAATGATGGGATCGCTAATACGAAAATCACTGGGAAAATCATGTATCAAGGCGTAGATATTAATGCGCCTCAAGTGGATGTTTATGAGATGCGCAAACGGATTGGCATGGTTTTTCAACGTCCTAATCCGTTCAGCAAGTCGATTTATGACAATATTACATTTGCTTTGAAACAGCACGGCGAAAAAAACAAAAAGAAATTAGATGAAATCGTTGAAACAAGCTTGAAACAAGCTGCCTTGTGGGACCAAGTAAAAGACAGCTTGGACAAAAGTGCCTTGGCTTTATCTGGCGGGCAACAGCAACGTTTATGCATTGCTCGTGCGATCGCGATGAAACCTGATATCTTGCTGCTAGACGAGCCGGCAAGTGCTTTGGACCCTATTTCGACAGGAACGGTTGAAGAAACACTTGTAAACTTGAAAGAAGACTATACGATCATCATCGTGACGCATAACATGCAACAAGCAGCTCGTATCAGCGACTATACTGCCTTTTTCTATCTAGGAAAAGTAATGGAATATGACAAAACTAACAAGATATTTACCAGACCAAAAATTCAGGCAACCGAAGATTATGTGTCCGGACATTTTGGTTAAGACGGAGGCCTCAACATGACAAAAGAAATTATTTCATCTAAAGATCTTCATCTGTATTATGGAAAGAAAGAAGCACTAAAAGGGATCGATCTAAGTTTCAATCAAGGGGAAATCACTGCGATGATCGGTCCTTCTGGTTGCGGAAAATCCACTTATCTGCGTTCTTTGAACCGGATGAATGACCTGATTCTGAATGTAACGATCACCGGAAGTGTTTTATATAAAGACAAAGACATCTATGGTCCAAAAACAGATGTTGTTGAACTAAGAAAAGAAATCGGCATGGTATTCCAGCAGCCAAACCCATTTCCTTTTTCTATCTATGAAAATGTCATCTATGGATTGAAATTAAAAGGGGAAAAAGATAAAAAAGTCCTTGATCAAGTAGTTGAAGAAAGCCTGAAGGCAGCGTCTGTTTGGGATGATGTGAAAGACAAATTGCATAAAAGTGCTTTATCTTTATCCGGCGGGCAGCAGCAGCGTGTATGTATCGCACGTGTTTTGGCAGTTAGTCCGGAAATCATCTTATTGGATGAACCAACAAGTGCGCTTGATCCTGTTTCTACTGGGAAAATCGAAAGTATGCTGTTAGAATTAAGAGAGCGGTATACGATGATCATCGTGACCCATAATATGTCTCAAGCTTCACGTATTTCAGATAAGACGGCATTCTTTTTAGATGGTCACTTGATCGAATACAACGATACGAAGAAGATATTCATGAATCCAGAAAAACAAGAGACAGAAGATTATATTTCAGGTCGATTTGGATAAGGAGGAAACGGAATGCTACGTACACAATTTGAAGAAGAATTGCTGAATCTCCATAATCAGTTCTACGAAATGGGGATGATGGTGAGCAGCGCCGTGCACAAGTCAGTTCGTGCATACATCAAACACGATAAAATCTTAGCCCAAGAAGTTATCGAAAACGATATAAATATCAATAACATGGAAACACGCTTGGAGAAGAAAAGTTTTGAAATGATCGCATTGCAACAGCCAGTTACAACTGATTTGCGTATGATCATTACGGTCATGAAAGCTAGCTCGGATTTAGAACGTATGGCCGATCATGCGGTGTCTGTTGCTAAATCCACGATTCGCGTAAAAGGGCAGACGAGAATACCGGAAATCGAAAAAGAGATCTCCGATATGTCCGATTATGTGAAAAAAATGGTGGACAACGTCCTAGTTGCTTATGTCAAAACAGACGAAAAAGACGCACGTACGATCGCCAATATGGATCAAAGAGTCAATGACTATTTCAATCGAATCTATAATGCAACAATCAAAAATATGCAGGAAAATCCTGAGACAGTCATCAGTGGAACAGACTACTTGAATGTTGCCAGTTATCTAGAACGGATCGGAGACTATGTGACAAACATCTGTGAATGGATCGTCTACTTGGCTACAGGGAAAATCACTGAGTTAAATACGAACCACAATGAGATTTTCTAAACTGAAGCTGTGATTATGCCGTTTGTTTATGAAAAGAGGTTGTGAAAAAGCTGTTCTACATCAAGTAATAAGAACAGTCAAACAAAAAATAGCTCCTCATATTTTTCGTTTGGCTGGACTTATTACCGCAGATGCAAGCTTTTGAACACCGTTTATTCGGGAAAGGGTTTGTGACAAAACATGTCACAAACCCTTTTCATCATTTCATAGAAAGGATAAAGAATGCAAAAAAAAATTAGCATCATCACTATATTTTTTATTTGTGTGCTTACTTCATGGGTTATTCAGCATCAAGCCGCTTTATATGAAGTACCTGTCATCGAGATAGAAAAAGTACGAATAAAAGAGGATCATCAATTGATTACAGGAAAACTGATGAACACGGATCAAAAAGGAGAATCGATTTATTTATCGGTTCCTTATCAAAAAAATCAAATAGAAACAGCAAATATAAAAGCGAGACAAATGTATCTAGTCCAAATGCATGGAGATGAATGGCAGCTAGTAGCAAAAAAAATGATGGCTGGCTTTTCTTCTTCACAAGTATCTTCATTGGCGCCATGTTGCTTATTGGCGGAAAACAGGGTCTATTTGCTTTAGGAAGTCTCATCATCAATATCGTTTTACTTTTACTTTTGTTGCTCATCTTTACTAAAACAGAAGGGATTTCTCTATTAAATATATCTATCCTGTTCGTCGTTATAGGGATGATTATTAGCATATTGGCTTTAGATGGATGGAATAGAAGCAGTATAATCAAAATTTCAGCTGCAGTTACGAGTGTTTTTTTAGCATTTTTTATTTGTCTTTTGACAATGAATCATTGGAAAGACCAAGGACTGCGCTATGAGGAACTGAATTATCTGACACGACCGTATCGTTCTGTTTTTCTTTCTAGCGTACTGATTGGAACAGCTGGAGGAACACTCGATACCGTTATCACAGTCATTGCGACATTAGAAGAATTGACTAAGCGACAACCAGAAATAACAGCGAAACAGTTATGGCTTTCAGGAAGGCAAGTGGGTCGAGATGTGATTGGCTCGATGACCAATATCCTTTTGTTCGTCTATATCAGTGGGTCAGTTCCATCGCTTCTTTTATATTTAGGAAATCAATGGTCGTTCAAAGAAACGATAGAACAGCATTTATCATTGGAATTTTTACGCGTCATTGCTGGCAGCTTAGGAATAGTATTATCAATCCCTATCTCGGTCCTCTTTTTTCTGACTGTAAGGAGGCTGAAACGATGAATGTACTTATTATACTTGTTGGGATTTTAGCAATCAGCGTGCTACTTATTGGCGGTACGCAAGGTATGTATATTCTTTTAGGCTTATTCATCAATTTAGGGATCTTTTTCCTGTTGTTATTCGGTTATCATCAGAAGTGGCCGATACTGGCATTGTCGGTCATAGGATTTTTATTGATTGCTGTGGTTATCTTATTTTTTATCAACGGTTATAATCTAAAAATGCGTGCAGCTTTTGTGAGTATACTGATCTTTTTATTTTGTTTCCTACTATTGCTTCCTATCACTGATTTTTTAGCGATCCAAGGTTTTACATCGGTAGAACTAGAAGAATTATCTGGCTTAGATAAGACTTTAGCGATTGATTTTAGATTACTTACGAGATCGTTGCTTCTGATTAGTCTTAGTGGTGCTGTTTTAGATGCTAGTGTAGCAATTTCTAGTGGGACATTCGAAGTATATCAGGCAAATCCGCAATTATCTTTTTACCAATTGCGCCATTCTAGTTTCGCTATTGCTAAAAAAATATTGGCGTCAACAGTAATGACACTTCTTTTTGCATTCATGGGAAGTTCTTTAGCGTTGATCCTCTGGTTTATTGATTTAGACATTCCTTTTCAGCAAGTGATCAATGAAAAATCATTTGTTCTAGAATATACGATGGCTATTCTTACCACATTGTCCGCACTACTTGTTCTTCCTTTAACCTGCGTGACTGCAGCATATCTCTTTACAAAAAAGAAAGAACAACTCAAGATGGAGTAAAAGTTACAACTTAAGTCCTATGACATTTTTACTGAATCAGTGCATAATATGGATGTAAGGAAAAGCTTGCAAACAATTTTGCTTAAGGAGGCAATTTCCATGAAAGAAAGAGAACGTATTTTAGATTTAGTGAAAAAAGGAATCCTTTCGACTGAAGAAGGCTTAGATTTATTAGAAAGCATGGCAACTGAAAAAGACGAAAAGCAAATAAAAAAAGAAGCAGACAAGGTAACTGCTAGTCATAAAGAAAAAGATCAGGCAAGTCAATTGATCGATAAACTTGAAAACGGCGAAGAAGAAATTTCTGAGCCAGTTGATCCAAAGGAAAGAGAAAGACAAGATCAAGAAAACTTAGAAAAGATCTTAGATGAACTAGCAACTGAAGCGAATAAAACTTCGGCGCGTCTAGATGAAGTAAATGCTCAATTCGCTGACAATAAGGCAGCACGCAATGAGAAACAGGAAGCATTGATGCAGCTGAATACAAAAGAAGAATTAGGCGAGTTGACAGAAGAAGAATTAGCACAGCGTCAGACGTTAGAAGCAGAAATCAAAGAGTTAGAAGCTAGTGGCGATACACTGTTAGAAGAACAATTGAAATTAGAAGCAGAATTAAAAGATATCCGTAAGAATCAATGGTCTGAGAAAAAAGAAACGTTTACTGATAAGTTTGAATTGCCAGATGATTGGAAAGATCAAGCAACAGATACACTGAATCAAGTAGGCGAAAAAATGTCAGAAGCTGGATCACAGTTAGGAAAATTCTTGAAGAAAACATTCCAAACTGTTTCAGAAACAGTGAATGATAACATGGAATGGAAAGATGTCAGCTTACGTGTCCCTGGGATTGCGACAACGAAATTTGAGCATGAATTTTACTATGAAGCTCCTGCAGCAAGTATCCTCGATATCAAGGCAGCAAACGGAAACGTGACGTTAAAAACGTGGGACAGCAACGATGTGAAAGTTGAAGCTAAGATCAAACTTTACGGAAAAATGGGTGCTGAACCATTTGAAGCATTCTCTGAACGGAGCCAGATTGAGGTTAATGAAGATCATATCTCCTTCCAAATTCCAAATAAACGTGTGCGTGCAGACCTTGTTTTCTACTTACCTAAACGAGTATACGACCACGCAGCTATTAAACTTCTAAATGGCAACATCATGATTGAAACATTGGAAGCTAAAGATATTTATACAAAATCTACGAATGGTAACATCATCGTGGACCAATTAACTGCAACGATGCTGGAAGTAGAAGGTGTAAACGGCAATATCGATATTCGAAACGGGAACATCTTAGATTCTATTATCGAAACAGTAAATGGTACAGTGACATTTGGTGCGACAGCAGAAAATCTTTCTGTGTCTTTAGTAAATGGTGATGTACGTCTTACGATTAAAGAAGATAATTTGAAAAAAGTAGAAGCAAGTTCAGTGAACGGAAATGTCAAAGTCGCTTTACCAGATGGCATCGGTTTGGAAGGACATGCTAAAACAAGTCTTGGAAGTATCAATAGCCGTCTGTCCAATTACGAAGTAGTTCGTGAGAAAAAAGAACGGACAAACCAAATGTTGCAATTCCGTCGTGTTTCAGATGGTGAAATCGCGCAAGTGCAACTTTCAACGACAACAGGAAGTATCTATTTAAAAGATACAGATAAATAAAGAGGTTGTGAAAGAGATGTTCAGCCTTGAGCAATAAGAAGCGATTTTGTAAAATAGCTTCCCCTATTTTACAAAATTGTGCCTTATTGCCGATAGGCTATCTCTTGAACACCGTTTACCAAGAGATTATGAACTTGCCACTTATCGCCGATTCACAAGGAATAATTTCAAAAAAAACTCGTCACGTTTTATGAATATGGTAATTTGTGACCGAGAATTTTGCAGAGAGACACCGATTAAGAAGAAGGTTGTCACAACGATTTTCTTCATTTAAAATAGTAGAACAGAGGTGAGACATGATGAAAAAAAAGTTGACAAAATCCAATAAAAATGTTGTTTTGACAGGGACTTTAGCAGGAATAGGAGAATACATCGGGATTGATCCGACTGTTATCCGTGTGCTTTATGTATTCCTGAGCTTAGTTGCTTTTGGAAGTCCAATCATTTTATACATTTTATTAGCTTTGATTATCCCATCTGCGCGTTCTGCACGAACAAACTATGGACATAACAATGCATATTATGAAAAAAACAATTATCGTGAACAAACTCGTGAACAAACAAAAAAACGCAAAGAAGCGGAAAAAATCGATGATGACGAATGGAGTGACTTTTAATGTCGTACTTTCAACGTATTTTAGTTAATACGTTAACATTCATATCATTGGCTGTTCTTTTTCCTGCGATGGTCCATGTAAGCAGTATTTGGACGGCCGTTCTTGCCAGCTTCGTATTGTCTGTGTTGAATATGTTTGTCAAACCGATTTTGACGATACTGTCCCTGCCCTTTACATTAGTCACATTGGGATTGTTTACGTTTGTTATCAATGCAGCGATTCTTAAAATGACCTCCTTTTTTGTGGGAGCAGAACATTTTAGTTTTTCTTCATTCGGTGCAGCGTTGTTAGTAGCTATCTTGATGTCGCTTGTCAATGTAATTGTCAGCGAACATAACAGTAGAAAATAAAAGAAAGCTGTGCCGAACTATCGGCGCAGTTTTTTTATTTAGAATTAGGAATGCGTTTTCTATTACATTAGTAATTAAATAAAAACGTTTTTTTTAATTGGTAGTACTTTTGGCTAGACAATGATAAAATGATAGAGAACACTCTAATAGAAATGAGGTAGCATGAATGTCAGAAGTTGTAAAAGTTAGCCAATTAGTGAAAAAATTATCTTTGGAAATCGTGACAGGCGACGAGAAAAGCTTAGACCGTGTCATCGTAACTGGGGACATCTCACGCCCAGGACTAGAGTTGACTGGTTATTTTAATTATTATTCCCATAATCGTTTACAGCTATTTGGCAGTAAAGAAATCAGTTTTGCGGAACGGATGATCCCAGAAGAGCGTTTGATCATCATGAGAAGATTATGTAGTGAAGATATGCCCGCATTTATTATTTCAAGAGGATTACCAGCTCCAGAAGAAATGATCCAGGCAGCAAATGAAAATGGGATAGCTGTACTGCGTTCTCCCATCTCAACTTCTCGTTTATTAGGAGAATTATCCAGTTATTTAGATGGTCGCCTTGCCCCTCGAACAAGTGTCCACGGTGTTTTAGTGGATGTTTACGGATTAGGTGTACTGATTCAAGGTGACAGTGGGATAGGAAAAAGTGAAACAGCGTTGGAGTTGATCAAACGCGGTCATCGATTGATCGCAGACGATCGAGTAGATGTTTATCAGCAAGATGAATTAACGGTGATCGGAGAACCGCCTAAAATCCTGGAACATCTGATTGAAATCCGAGGAATCGGGATCATTGATGTAATGAATCTTTTTGGTGCGAGTGCGGTACGTGGCTCTATGCAAGTCCAGTTGGCTGTTTATCTGGAAGCATGGGCAAAAGATAAGAAATACGACCGTCTGGGCTCTGAAGACACGACCGTTGAAATCGCGGAAGTGGGCATTCCACAAATAAAAATCCCTGTCAAAACAGGACGAAACGTTGCAATCATCATTGAAGTAGCCGCGATGAATTTCCGTGCACGTACAATGGGCTTTGACGCAACGAAAACATTTGAAGAAAGATTAAGTCGCTTGATTGAAGAAAACTCAGGCAACGACTAGCAAGGAGTGACAATATGTTAGCACAAATCAATCGAGTTGCTTTTGAGCTTGTAGGGATTCCTATCTACTGGTATGCATTGATCATCGTATCAGGTATCATTATCGCCATGTGGCTTAGCAGCAGAGAGGCTGTTCGGGTAGGATTAAAAGCAGATGATGTGACAGATTTTATGTTGTGGGGATTGCCTATCTCCATTATTGGCGCTCGCTTATATTATGTTTTATTTGATCTTCCCCAGTATATAGCTGATCCAATCCAAATATTCAATATCCGTTCAGGAGGCTTAGCTATTTATGGCGGACTGATTGCAGGCGCGATCACGCTGTATTTTTTTACTAAATATCATTTTATTTCTTTGTGGACTTTTTTAGATATCGCTGCACCAAGTGTATTATTAGCACAGGCAATCGGTCGTTGGGGAAATTTCATGAACCACGAAGCATATGGACCAGACACGACGCGAAGCTTCTTAGAAAGTCTGCATTTACCGCAATTCATCATTGATAATATGTATATCGAAGGGATCTATCGTCAACCAACATTTCTTTATGAATCACTTTGGAGTTTGATTGGATTTATTTTGCTTTTGTTTTTACGAAAGAAACCACACCTTTTGAAAAAAGGCGAAGTCCTTTTATGTTATCTAATGTGGTATAGTTTCGGGCGTTTCTTTATTGAAGGATTACGTACAGACAGTCTTTACTTTTTAGGTGTGATCCGTATTTCTCAATTATTATCTGCTGTGTTATTTGTCGGTACATTGATTCTATTTATTTGGCGCAGAAAAAAAAGAAATTTACCGGATTATGACCGCTCATTAGGAAAAAATCAACAAATTATCTGATTTTTAGAGCGTTAAAAATGAAAAAAATTTCAGGAGTGGTAAAATGAATTATAGAGTAGCGGTTTTAGGACCAGGCTCTTGGGGTACTGCTTTGGCACAAGTCCTCGCCGAAAACGGACATGACGTTCGGATTTGGGGACATCGTGCTTCACAAGTAGAAGAAATCAACACCCAACACACGAATCAACATTATTTACCAGATCATTATCTACCCGATTCCATCCAAGCATTCACCAATATGGAAGATGCAGTAAAAGACGCAGATGCGGTGCTATTTGTCATTCCAACGAAAGCAATACGTTCTGTTGCAAAAGAACTAGTGCCTAAATTGAATACAAAGCCAGTGATCATCCATGCAAGTAAAGGATTAGAACAGGGAACACATAAAAGGATCTCTGACATCTTGTTAGAGGAAATCCCAGCAGAAAAAAGAAAAGCTGTTATTGTTCTTTCTGGACCAAGCCATGCAGAAGAAGTAGCGAAACATGACATCACTACGATCACAGCTGCAAGTACAGATGCAAAAGCAGCAAAATATGTACAAGAGCTGTTCATGAATAATTATTTTCGGATCTATACCAATCCTGATGTGATCGGTGTAGAGATGGGGGCAGCTTTGAAAAATATTATTGCTATTGGTGCTGGCGCTATTCACGGCTTAGGGTTTGGCGATAATGCAAAGGCAGCAATCATGACGCGCGGATTAGCTGAGATCAGCCGTTTAGGTGTAGCAATGGGTGCCAACCCGCTGACCTTTATCGGATTAAGCGGAGTAGGCGATCTAGTCGTTACTTGCACAAGTGTTCATTCTAGGAACTGGCGCGCAGGCAACTTGTTAGGACAAGGGCAGCCCCTAGAAGAGGTGCTAGCCAATATGGGAATGGTCGTTGAAGGTGTGAATACTACTCAAGCAGCGATGGAACTAGCCCAAATAATGGAAATCGAAATGCCCATCACTCAAACAATCTATGAAGTGCTGTATGAACAAAAAGAAATCAAAACAGCCGCAAAAGAAATCATGTTACGTGATGGGAAAAAAGAAAATGAATTCTCATTAACAATTTTTTGAAGGAGCGAATGTATATGAAAGTCAAAAAAGCAGTTATTCCAGCAGCAGGATTAGGAACAAGATTTTTACCAGCAACAAAAGCTATGGCAAAGGAAATGTTGCCAATTGTTGATAAACCAACAATCCAGTTCATCGTTGAAGAAGCGTTGAAATCAGGAATCGAAGACATCTTGATCGTTACAGGAAAAGCTAAACGACCAATCGAAGATCACTTTGATTCAAATATTGAATTAGAAACAAACCTAAGTGAAAAAGGAAAGACCGAATTATTGAAATTAGTAGAAGAAACGACAGATGTCAACTTGCATTTCATCCGTCAATCTCATCCAAAGGGTTTAGGACATGCCGTTCTTCAAGCAAGAGCCTTTATTGGAAATGAACCGTTTGTCGTTATGCTAGGCGATGATATCATGGAAGATGAAGTACCATTGACACAGCAATTAATCGATGATTACGAACGTACTCATGCTTCTACGATCGCCGTTATGCAAGTTCCTCATGATGAAACTTCAAAATACGGAATTATCAATCCAGGAGAAGTATTGGAAGATGGGTTATACAATGTCAAAAACTTTGTTGAAAAACCAGATCCAAGCAAAGCACCAAGTGATTTAGCTATTATTGGACGTTACTTATTGACTCCAGAAATTTTTGATGTATTGTCCGAGCAACAACCAGGAGCCGGAAATGAAATCCAATTAACTGACGCAATCGATACATTGAATAAAACACAACGCGTATTTGCCCGTAAATTCACAGGTAAACGTTACGATGTCGGTGACAAATTTGGTTTTATGAAAACAAGTATTGAATATGGTCTAACACATCCAGAAGTAGGTGCACCTTTACGTGAGTATATCCTGTCTTTAGGTAAAAAATTAGAAGCAGAAGGAAGCAAGATCGATCATAATCCAAAAGGAATAACAGAAATCAAAGAAGAAAAGAAAAAATAACCCTTTTTTCTAACGAGCTTCAGCTGCTAATTGAATAAAAAGTAGTTGAAGCTCGTTTTTATTTGTTTAAAAAACACGAAAATGCTATCCTTATAGAAAAGAGAGACAAGAAGGGAGTTTGATCATGTCAGGAGGAGAAATTGCAGGATTGATCGCAGCAATCGCCTTTGCGATACTTGTCGTTTTTATCGTTCGTGTGTTGTTGCAAGTTTCTAAAACTTTAGAAAAAGTAGATCAGACTGTAGCAGAAGCAAATACGACGATCGAAATCGTCACAAAAGACGTAGATCTTTTGTCTAGACAAGTAGAAGGCTTGCTGGTCAAAAGTAATGAACTGCTCTTGGATATCAATGGAAAAGTCGCAACGATCGATCCATTGTTCACAGCAGTTGCTGATTTAAGTGAAAGTGTATCAGAACTTAATCATTCTAGTAAAAACATCGCGACGAAAGTCGGCGGAATCGGTAAAACGACAGCTAAAGCGACGGTTGCCGGAAAAGTCGGTGGGACAGCGATGAAATTTTTTAAAAACAAAAAACATACTGAAACGACAGGAGGAAAATAAAAATGGCTAAAAAAGGTGGATTTTTATTAGGTGCAGTAGTCGGAGGAACAGCCGCAGCAATCGCCGCGTTATTGTTAGCACCAAAATCTGGTAAAGAACTTCGGGATGAATTAGCTGCCCAAGCGGATGATTTGATGGATATGGCTTCAGATTACACAGATATGGCGAAAGAAAAATCGACTGAGTTAACAGGTATTGCAAAAGAAAAAGCGCAAGATCTTTCTCAACAAGCAGGTGATCTAGCAGGTAGTGTCAAACAAAAAGTAAGTGAATCAGCAGATGAAGCAGGAAGTGAATCTGACGATATCTTGTTAAATCTTAAAGAACAATCAGCTGACTTATCTAATCGTTTCAAAAAAACGGCAGAAGATATGAAAAAACCTGCAGATGAATTAGGAAGTATTGCTAAAGATACTTCAGAAGATATCATGATTGATGTAAAAGACGCTGCTGGTAAAGCAGGAGATACTGTCAATGAAGGAATGTCAGAAGCAAAACCAGTTGCAGATGACACAAAAGAAATGATGAAAATGGCAAAAGAAGATGCGAAAGAAGCTAAAAAAGAAATAAAAGATACAATGACAGATTCATCTACAAATCACTAAAATCACAAATTTATAGAATAAAAAGGTGGGAGCGGACTAGCTCTCACCTTTTTTACTCTTATTTTTCTAAAACAAGTAATTCTTTTGGTGTAGTCGTGAATGGCACACAGCCATCGCTTGTCACATATACACAGTCTTCGACACGTACCCCTACTTTTTCAGGAATATAGATTCCTGGTTCAAGAGAGAAGCACATTCCTTCTTCGATTACTAAGTCATTTCCTTCTACAAGGGAAGGGAATTCGTGGACGGTTGTTCCGATCCCGTGACCTAAACGGTGATTGAAATATTCGCCGTAGCCATAGCTGTTGATCACGTTTCGTGCGATTTGATCAAGTTCACCTGCTGTCACACCTGGACGGACGGCTTCTTGTGCGGCAAGCTGTGCTTCAAGAGTGATGTTGTATATTTTTTCTTGGAAGTCGGTTGGTTTTTGATAAGCAATTGTACGAGTAGCATCACTGCAATAGCCATTCCAAACAACGCCAAGATCGAATAACACAAGTTCATTCGGTGAAATCTTCGTGTTTCCTGGTGTACCATGAGGGCTTGCAGCATTTGCTCCTGCAAGGACTAATGTGTCGAAAGACATTTGTGAAACACCTTGTTTTTTCAATTGGTATTCGATTTCTGCAATGATCGCTTGTTCAGTCACGCCTTCTTTCACTGCTTTAAAGCCAATCTCAAATGCAACATCGGCCCATTTACCAGCTTCGATCAGTTTGTCTTTTTCCTCTAGAGTTTTGATCAGTTGTAGACGTTGGATGATGGAAGTTAGATCAGTGTAAGAATCCGTTCCCGTCAAGATATCAGAGATAGCATCGAAGCGCTCGACAGTCAAGGCGTTCTTTTCAATCCCTACATTGCCAGGCTGACCATAGCGAGCACGAAGTTCTTTTCCGATGATCTCCCAAGGGTTTTCGCTGTCTAAATAGCCACGGACATCATACGCCCAACTACTGTTTTGAGCATCTTCAACTTCCAAAGCAGGAGTGAAAAGGAAAGGATCTTGTTCAAGAGGGATAAAAAGAGCTAGTACACGCTCATGAGGATCACTTTCGTATCCGGAAAAGTAAGCGATGTGGCCAGGGTCGCTGATATAAGCCAATTCGACTTGGTGTTGTGCCATCCATTGACGTAGTTCATTGATTTTTACGTTATTCATTTGGCAACCTACTTTCTAAATTAATTTTGTATTCAATAATTGTACCACTGATTTATTAAAAGACCAACGTTCTAAAAACTGAAAAAAGTAAAAATTTTCATGAAAACAGAGATAAAACGGTTGCAATTCTTGAGATTATTTGATATCCTATTTTAGAAATGTAAGACGTATTTTCAGAAAACATATAAAATATGAATAGGAGCACACAAATGGAAAAGCAAACAATCACTATCTATGATGTAGCGAGAGAGGCAAATGTTTCGATGGCTACTGTTTCACGTGTCGTAAATGGCAATCCAAACGTCAAACCAGCAACAAGAAAAAAAGTCTTGGAAGTTATCGATCGCTTGGATTATCGTCCAAACGCAGTTGCGCGTGGCTTGGCAAGTAAGAAAACAACAACAGTTGGGGTAATCATCCCTGATGTCAGCAATATGTTCTTTGCTTCTTTAGCACGTGGTATCGATGATGTGGCAACAATGTACAAATACAATATTATCTTAGCAAATTCAGATGGCAACGACCAAAAAGAAGTCAATGTATTGAATAACTTACTGGCTAAGCAAGTGGATGGCGTGATCTTCATGGGTCACCATATCACAGACGAAATCCGTGGAGAATTTTCACGTTCAAAAACTCCTGTTGTATTAGCTGGCTCTATTGATCCAGATGAACAAGTAGGTAGTGTAAACATTGATTATGTATCAGCAACAAAAGATGCAGTAAACAAATTGGCCAAAAGCGGCAATAAAAAAATCGCTTTTGTCAGTGGTGCGTTGATCGATCCCATCAATGGACAAAATCGTCTGAAAGGCTATAAAGAAGCATTAAGTGAAAATAACCTACCATATAGCGAAGGATTGATCTTTGAAGCACAATACAACTTCAAAGATGGTCTATCTCTAGTCGATCGGATCCATAATAGCGGTGCAACAGCTGTCTATGTTTCAGATGATGAATTAGCCATCGGTATTTTGGATGGTTTATTAGACCGTGGCGTGAAAGTACCGGAAGAATTCGAAATCATCACAAGTAACAATTCACTACTGACAGAAGTAGCTCGTCCTCGTTTAACAAGTATCACACAACCATTATACGATTTAGGAGCGGTATCTATGCGCCTATTGACGAAAATGATGAATAAAGAAGAAGTCGAAGAAAAAACGATTATCTTGCCTTATGGAATCGAAGAAAAAGGATCTACAAAATAATAAAAGGACAACCATTCAGAGGTTGTGAGCCTGCCGTTTAACTCTGCGTCACAAGAAGCAATTTCAAAAAACAGCATCTCATGTTTGATGAATATATATTGTGACTTGTGATTCGGAGTTGGCAGGAGAACACCGTTTATTCGGGAAAAGGGGTTATGACAAAATTTTGTTATAATCCTTTTTTTTGTGTCTTAAAAAAGAGAGAAAGTGGTTGAAATTACATTTATCGTATAGAAAACAATCCGTGTATATATGCTGCATTTTGTTCACCACCATCAAAAAAATAAGGGAATGTGACAATACTATTGTCACATTCCCTTATTACTGTGTAATCTATTAAATCAATCATCTTTCTCATCTGATTCTTTGGTTGCTTGATTTGCTCTTGCATAAGCTGAAGCGGTGTTCCAGTAATCTGTATAGTTTTCATCGGTACCGCCAACGCCAAATTTAAAGGCGCTTTTCTTCGGTCCATTTTTTGCCCATAGCGATTCAACTGTTTTTCCTGGTGTTTGGATGGATTTTTTATTGACAGTAACTTTTCCAGGTGTTTGACCAGTAAATCCAGATACTTTTTTCTTCATCACATCAGATGATAATTCGAATTTCTCATCAGTGCCAAAAATGTCAGGTTTTGCTTGGTAAGCTTGATTGATCAGATTGGCAAGATAATTAGCCGAACGTATCCTTGCTTTGCTGTCCATTCCAGTATTGTCATCGTGCCCTGCCCAGCTACTGATGGTAATAGACGGAGTAGAGACAATTAGCCACGAATCTCGGTATTCATTGGTAGAACCAGTTTTTCCGACCCAATCTGCTTTTCCTAGATTTCCGTTTAAGCTTGAGATGGCATCTTTGAATGGTGTAGTGATTTTTGCATTGATCACACTACGCATCATGTCATTCATGATCGATGCTGTTGCTTCCGAATAGATCCGGACAGAGTTGCTTTCGTGTTTATAAATTACATTTCCTGCGTTATCTGTGATGGAATCGATGATATAGCCTTCTTCATAGACCCCGCCGTTTGCTAAAGCCTGAAATCCGTTGGTCTGTTGAAGCGTTGTGACATCTACTGTACCTAAAGGAGCAGATTCAACGCCCCAATCGTCATTTGCCGGGTAGTTCATCTTTGCCAAGTAGTGCTCGTAAGCATATTGTTTCGATCCACCGGAATTCAACACATCTTGATATAAGTGATAAGCCGGGATATTGTTGGACCATTCTAGTGACTCACGGACGGTTTGGAAGGTGTTCGATCCTTCGTTAGTAGCATTGACGATTTTCTCGCCAGCATTTTCTCCTTCTTGCCAAGTTGTTGCATAATCTGATACACGGGATTCTGATCCGATAAGCCCCATGTCGATTGCAGGTCCGTAAACAAGAACTGGTTTGATTGATGAGCCAGCTTGACGTTCTGTATCGAAGGCATGGTTATTTTGATTCTGACTGTAATTCCGTCCGCCAACGAATCCGTAGATGCGGCCAGTTCTGTTATCCATCAATACATTTCCGGTTTCTACTTGACTGCCAGCACCATCATCTAACATGTATCCATAATTTTCTACGCCATTTTGCAGTGCAGCATAGACATCTTTATCGATTGTCGAATGGATTGTATATCCTTTATTTTGGATCGTTTGCTGTGCCTTTTGATAATAAGCGTCACTGATCGATGAATCAGACATATCAGCGTTGTCTTTTTCAGCCAATTGTTGTGCAATGATTCTTGTTGCTTCATTCATCACAGTATAATACAAGAATTCTCTGTCAGTCTGTTCTGCGATTTGTTGTGGTAGAAAGTCTTTTGTAAGGTCATAGGATTTTGCTTCTTCGTATTGTTCTTTCGTAATTTGGCCTTCACGATACATACTGAATAAAACAAAATCTTTTCTGGCAAGGCCGGCAGAAAGATCTTCTTTTAGCGCGCCTGTGTTCGTGTATGGACTATACGTGATCGGGCTTTGGGGTAATCCAGCGATATAAGCAGCTTGCGGCAGAGTAACATCTTTTGCATCTACACCAAAGATTCCTCTTGCAGCTTCCTGGACTCCAGCAATGTTTTGTCCCTTATTATTACGACCAAATGGTGAGACATTCAAATACGTAGCAATGATCTCATCTTTTGAAAAGTATTTTTCTACTTGTGCAGAAAGAATGATCTCGTTTGCTTTACGTTTGAATGTTGTTTCATCTGTAAGGATCTGCTGTTTGACTAATTGCTGTGTCAAAGTTGATCCACCAGAAGAGCCAATACCAGTAGCTTCAGATACTAATGCTCGTAAAACAGCTTTAGGAACGTAACCTTGGTGTTTATCGAAGTATTCATCCTCTGTGCTGATAATTGCAGTTTTCAATAAAGGTGAAATCTTATCAGATGAAATAGTCGTGCGCATCAGATCTGTCTGGATTTTTGATATCTCTGTATTATCTGCATAAACAATCTTTGACGTTTCTGTAATGTTTCCTAGTTCTGTCTGCAGTGCTTTTTTAGTCGGCAATTGTGTGTCTTCGACGAGATAGGCAAAATAGCCAGCGCCTATTCCAATACCTAGAGCTGCGAACATCAAAAGAAGAACAGTAATAAAAACAGTCAATGATTGAAAAACTCTAAAAATAATCTTAGGAACAAACCATTTTTCTTTTTTTCTTCTATTCTGTTTTTTTCGAGTATTTTTGCGTGGCAAAAGGGTCACCTCAACTAATGGTTTTATTTCGCTAATTATAGCAAATAATAGAACAAAAAAACAGACAAGGCTGTTTTTGGCAGGAATTTCTTTTTTAAAGGAGTTAAAACGTGAGAAAATGATCTTTTTTATAAAAGAGTTCTTAAGCTTTTCTTTAGAGAAAATTTCAGTTACTATGGAGAACAGGGCAAAGAAAAATCAATCATTTTCTTTGTATATCATCTTCAATATATAGGAATTGTTAGTAACAATTGCCTTTCAAGGAGGAATCCATCCATGTTATTAGGCTCACACGTCAGCATGAGCGGAAAGAAAATGCTGTTAGGAGCAGCAGAAGAAGCAGCCAGTTATGGATCTTCGACTTTTATGATCTATACAGGCGCCCCTCAAAACACTAGAAGAAAAGCCATCGAAGAGATGAATATTGATGCCGGAAAAGCGTACATGGCAGAAAACGGTCTAACAAATATCGTCGTTCATGCCCCTTATATCATTAATTTGGGGAATACGATCAAACCAGAAATGTTTCCTTTTGCCGTCCAATTTCTGAGAGAAGAGATTGTTCGTGCAGAAGCTTTAGGCGCTACTCAAATTACACTTCACCCAGGTGCTCATGTAGGGGCAGGAACAGAAGCCGGAATTGCTAGAATTATTGAAGGCTTGAATGAAGTTTTGACAAAAGAACAGACGGCACAAATCGCTTTGGAGACGATGGCAGGTAAAGGTACGGAAATCGGTCGAACATTTGAGGAATTAGCGCAAATCATCGATGGAGTAAAATTGAATGAAAAATTATCCGTTACTTTTGACACCTGTCATACGAATGATGCCGGTTATAATATTAAAGAAGACTTTTCAGGTGTAATGGAAGAGTTTGATAAGATCATCGGGTTAGATCGGCTTAAAGTACTCCATATCAATGATTCTAAAAATCCGCAAGGTTCGCATAAAGACCGGCACGCCAATATTGGTTTTGGAACAATCGGATTCGACACGTTGAATAAGATCGTCCATGATCCAATGTTTGACAATATTTCGAAAATCTTGGAAACTCCCTATGTCGGCAAAGATAAAAAGAAAGCTTACGCACCATATGGAAAAGAAATCGCCATGTTCAAAGCGCAAACATTCGATCCAGAAGTGTTTCCTGAGTTATTAGCAGAAGAAGTGATACTCTAAGATTTTCTATTTGACAGCAGCAAAAAAGGACCAGGCAATGTGCCTTGTCCTTTTTTGTTTAAGAAACAAAGGAGTACTTTTTGCAGTCTTTTTCATCATGCATCTTCTCCCCCCTCTTTTTAAATTTAGACAAACAGGGTATACTGGTAGAAAAGTAAAAAAACGAAAAGTTTCACAAGCAAGTGGCAAAACGTGATTGGAAGGACGAAAAGATGCTGAACACTTTAAAACCCTTGATCAACCAACTGACTAAGAAACATACATACTTTATTCTTGGCATAGCCCTATTATTTACAATTATTCGTTTGTATTTATATAGTAAAGCAATCTATGGAACAGACATGTCGGCAACCTATGATGATCAGCTGCTGATTCGCTATGCTCAAAATATTTTGGACGGTAAATGGCTAGGGGAGTATACGACTACAACACTTTCCAAAGGAATCTCCTACAGCTTATTTTTAGTACTTGCACATAAACTGCATTTTTCTTATGCAGTTTTGTTCGGCATGTTCAGTATTTTTGCCAGTATATTGGTTGCACTCGCGTTTAAACCGATCGTGAAGAACAAGTATCTTCTTTTAAGTATCTATTTTTATTTTTTGTTTTCTCCGATTAGTTTTACACATGAATATTCCACTCGAACGTATCGTAATGCCCTCGTGATTCCGGCTGTTGAGATCATTATCGCTTGTTTATTAGCTATTTATTACCGCAAATACGGTTCTAGCAGAAAATTGCTGCCATGGTTTTTAGGGCTTTCTGTCGCTTTTCCTTTTTTTTGGTTCATTCGCGAAGATTCTATCTGGCTTCTTCCTTTTACTGTAGTAGCTTTGGGTATCAGTTTCGTCCAGATCTTGCTAGGGCAAGACTTTTCTTTCAAAGAAGTAAAGAAGTTAAAAAAACGACTCTTTCTTCTCTCGAAACGGGAATGGCTGAAACTTTCATTGTTTTTACTTCCTATAGTTGGCTTTTCCATCGTCTATCAGTGGATCGAATATAAAAATGAGACAACATACGGTATTGCAACCATCAATGACCGTTCGAGTGGAGAATTTGGACGTTTGATGAAACAACTGATCCGAATAGATGATGAAACGAACTTGAATAAAGAAAACAGTGAGATATGGGTCTCACATGCTGCACTAAATAAAGCATTAGCCGCATCTCCTACATTCCATACTGTTTCTACCCGTATTGACGAATTATATACGACTCACGCGTGGACTCAAGGTGGAAAAGTAAAAGAATTACCCGGAGATATCATCTTTTGGGCATTGCGAGATGTGGTAAGCGAATCTGGTTATTACCAAAACAATGCAAAAGAAACCAATGATTTTTGGAAAAAAGTCAACCAAGAATTAGAAGAAGCCTATCACAAGGGAACCATCAAAAAGAAAAAAGAGTTCTATCTGATGGGATCAGGAGATGGAAAGACGATGAGTGATCTGCCAATCGTATTCGATTTCCTTCAATCAGGATACGCTTATGCATGGCGATATAAAGATTTCCATCAAGGAGGAGATTATAGTTTCGGAACGCAAGAACAAGTCAAACAGGCTCAAGAATTATTAAACCTTCCGCTAATGGAGAATTGGATCGATAGTAATGAACCGAGAACACCTAATTTCCAATTAACAAAATCAGCAAAAGTCGCGAATGTCATGATAAAAATTTACCAAGTTTTGTCCATACCATTACTGATTGCTTCAATAGCAGGAATACTACTCATGATACTAGGAACCGTATTTGCAAAAGTTGATCGTACGTATTATAGTTCTTCTTTGATTGTGGTCACTGGATTAGTACTGACACAATTGGTTTTTCTTTTCGGTGTCTCATGGTTTTGTTCTTATGCGCCAGAAAAAAAGGACTATTTTTTAAGTGTCTACACTGGTGCAGGTGTGCCATTAACGCAATTCATCGTAGTAACAAGCATGCTAGTTTTCAGTAAATTAAATCTGAAAAAAGCTTTATCTTCTAAACAAAAAGACCCTTGATAGTTAGATTTTTAACCTAACTATCAAGGGTCTTTGTGTGGAAAAATCAGTTTCTATTCGATTTCTTCTACCGTTTCCTGCAAACGCTGTTCATATTTTTTGTTTCCTTTATATAAATCACCAATCGTCCATGCCAACAGGAGAAGGACAAGAACAATGATTACATAAGCGATGTGATCAGCCAATGCTAGTTGAGCGGAAGTGGCTTGCTCGCCGAAGA
The DNA here is from genome assembly GCF_030910025.2 of Enterococcus sp. SB12. Lineage (NCBI taxonomy): Bacteria > Bacillati > Bacillota > Bacilli > Lactobacillales > Enterococcaceae > Enterococcus > Enterococcus sp. SB12. Next base: position 805,098 of record NZ_CP175675.1, read on the forward strand.
AACTTTCGATCTGTCCTGGTAATCCTCGTAAGTTCAAGTAAGTTAGACTAATCACAGAGAACCAGCCAAGAAGTTTTACGATGAATGAATTTTTAAATCGGCTACCCATCTCCGCTTGGCTGTTGGTCATCATCAGTAAAGGGATCATCGAAAACGGCAACGCAAAAGCTAAGAACACCTGGGATTCATTCATTAAGTTATTCAAAGCGGTATGTTCTTCGATCGTTCCTTTTGTACTTGTAAACAAAACACAAATCAATACAGGAATCACAGAAAGCAATCGTGTGACCAGTCTTCTTAGCCAGATCGGGATACGCATATGGATGAATCCTTCCATGATGACTTGACCGGTCAACGTACCAGTAATAGTAGAGTTCTGGCCAGAAGCAAGAAGTGCTACAGCAAATAAAGTGGACAAGATACCAGATTTTGCTACAGCAATCAAAATACCATTGCTCATAGCTGATGGATCAGATAAAGCTTCATACAGACCAAAAAAGGAAGGATCTTGGACAGAACCGGTTTTGAAGACAGCGACACCCATGATCAATAGCAGCGCATTGACTAGAAAAGCCATCGACAATTGGATATTAGAGTCCCAAGTAGAAAAACGTACAGCTTGTGCTACATCTTCTTCGTCTTGGTGATCGATCTTCCGAGTTTGTGAAACTGCTGAATGTAGATATAAGTTATGTGGCATGACTGTTGCGCCAATAATCCCTAATGCTCCAGTTAGCGGAGTTTCGCCACCAATGACAGGTGAGTCGGAGAATGTATGGCTGTTAGGGATAAAGCCAGCAAATAAACTGTGCCAATCTGGGTTAGACAAGCCAACTTGATAGACAAAAACGAATAAAATGACGAAAATCAAGCAGACAACCAGTGCTTCGATCTTACGAAACCCGACTTTTGTCAGTAGTAAGAGAACGAAAACATCTAATACAGTAATAAAGACGGCAATCACCAATGGAATATCAAAAAGTAAGTAGAGGGCGATTGCTGCACCAATTACTTCTGCAATATCTGTTGCCATAATGGCTAATTCAGTCAATATCCATAAAATGACACCTAATGTCTTACTTGTGCGTGCTCGGATTGCCTGTGCCAAATCCATTTGGCTCACGATTCCTAATTTTGCTGCCATATACTGTAAAAGCATAGCAATAAGACTAGACATCAAAATAACTGACATCAATAAATATTGGAAATTTTGTCCTCCGGTGATCGAAGTAGACCAGTTACCCGGGTCCATATACCCAACTGCTACTAACGCACCAGGTCCAGAGTAAGCAAGAAGTGTTTTAAAAAAACTTTTCCCCTTTGGTACATCAACTGTTCCATTTACTTCAGCTAAAGATAAACCATTTGTATGTTCAATAAGTCGATGCTTATGAAATTGTTTATTGGATTGATTATTCAAGAAAAAACCACCTTTCCTATTTATCTACGATTACATTCTACACCTCAAAAAGAAAAAATTAAAGAAAAAGATTCGGTATGCCTAATTTATTTTCGTGGCGTGTCTTGCTAGATGACGAAAGAAATTTTGTTCTCCTCTAAAAAAACCGCTATTTTTTGCATGAAACTAAAGAATACGCCTTTCTTTTTTCAATAAACTTTAGTAAAATAAGTCATTGAGAGCAATTCGGAAATAGAAAGGAGAGATTTATATGTTATCAACAGGTATTGTCGTACTTATTGCTATTATTGCTTTGCTAATCGGCGCAGTAGGTGGCTTTTTCCTAGCGCGTAAATATATGAAAGACTATTTAGAAAAAAATCCTCCCGTTAATGAGGACATGTTGCGATCAATGATGATGTCAATGGGGCAAAAACCATCTGAGAAGAAAATTCGCCAGATGATGCAGCAAATGAAGAACCAAGGGAAAAAATAGGTTCTGACCCAACGACTTTTTACGGGCTGATTTTTTCAGCCCGTTTTTTATTTCGTAATTTGTTAGACTATTCAGATTATTCAGCAAAAAAGACAAGCACAGACAATCCTAGGCTCTTGATAAAGACAAAGGAGGAGTAAAATGTCGATTTTTAGAAAATTAGGCTGGTTTTTTCGTCAGGAAAAGAAACATTATTTAATTGGAGTTTTCTCGCTATTCGCAGTGGCCTTGGTACAGTTAGTTCCTCCAAAAGTGATTGGGATCATCATTGATGAGATTGCCGATAAAAATTTATCAATAAAGATCATTTTCGGGTGGATCTTCCTATTGATTATCGCTGCTTTTTTACAATATCTTTTTCGTTATATCTGGCGGACGAATATTTGGGGAAGTGCAGCTCGGTTGGAGAAAGAACTTCGGCAGCAGTTATTCAAACATTTTACAGAAATGGACAATCTCTTTTACCAAAAATATCGGACTGGGGATTTGATGGCTCATGCAACGAATGATTTGAATGCGATCCAGAATGTAGCAGGAGCTGGTATCTTGACCTTTGCAGATTCAGTGATTACGGGCGGAACAACGATCATTGCGATGATTTTGTTTATTGATTGGCGCTTAACACTGATTGCGCTAATTCCTCTGCCTTTGCTGGCCGTCACTTCACGAGTGCTGGGGTCGAAACTCCATGATGCTTTTCGTGATTCGCAAGAAGCTTTTTCTAGTATCAATGATAAGACACAAGAAAGTATCACTGGGATCAAAGTCATTAAAACATTTGGACAAGAAAAAGAAGATCTAGCGGATTTTGAAGAAAAGATTGAAGATGCAATTATTAAAAACAAACGAGTCAATTTTTTAGACTCCTTATTTGATCCATTCATTACCTTGATTATCGGTCTGTCTTATGTTGCAACAATTATTTTAGGTGGAAAGTATGTCTTGGAAGGCACGATCTCGATCGGGCAGATGGTCTCATTTATTAGTTATATCGGTATGCTTGTTTGGCCGATGTTTGCGATTGGTCGATTGTTCAACGTATTGGAAAGAGGAAATGCTTCTTATGATCGCGTCAATGAACTTTTGCATGAAAAAACGCATATCGTGGAACAACTGGGTGCAGTGCAGACCCCGGCAAAAGGCGAGCTGAATGTAGCTATTTCCTCTTTTAATTATCCGAAAGAAGAATCACCAGCATTAGAACAAATCAAGTTTGCAATCCAAGAAGGAGAAACATTAGGTATTGTTGGGAAAACTGGTGCGGGAAAAACGACGATCATCAAATTACTGATGCGTGAATACGATGATTATCAAGGGAAAATCCAATTTGGCGGACGTTCGATCAAAGAATATTCATTGAATGCTTTATTAGGATCAATCGGCTATGTGCCTCAGGATCACTTCTTGTTTTCGATGACCATTCGAGATAATATCCGTTTTTCTAATCCAAAACTTTCAGAAGAAGAAGTAGAGCATGCGGCTTCTTTAGCATTTATCAACAATGAAATCAAGGAATTACCAAAAGGTTATGATACCTTAGTTGGAGAACGTGGAGTCTCTTTATCTGGCGGACAGAAACAAAGGATTTCGATTGCTCGAGCATTGATCAAAAATCCTGAATTATTAATGTTAGATGATGCACTTTCTGCAGTAGATGCCAAAACAGAAGAAGCTATCTTGCATAATTTAAAAGAAATAAGAAAAGAGAAAACAACTATCATTGCAGCTCACCGTTTAAGTAGCGTAATGCATGCAAAAGAAATCATTGTTGTCGATCAAGGGAAAATCATTGAACGAGGAACCCATCATGAGCTGCTTGCACTAGGCGGCTGGTATGAACAAATGTGGGAGAAACAGCAATTAGAAGCGAAGATAGAAGGAGGCGAGGCCTGATGGATGAAAATTATCAATCGGAATGGACAAAATCGATTCCACTTAAAGAACAGAAAAAGATCATCACACGACTGATGAAGTTCGCCAAACCTTTTAGAAGAACGTTCATCGTTGCTATCTTATTTGCGTTTGCTCTGTCTGTGATCAATGTCCTATTGCCAAGGATCATCCAAACTTTTATGGATGATCATCTGGCTAAACAGTCGGCTACGACACAAGTTATTTTGTTTTTTGCTGGTATGTACTTATTTGGAGTCATAGTAAAAAGTATCATTTGGTTTTTCCAATGGTATTTGTATTCCATGGCTTCATTGAAGACCTATCAGTATATTAGGGTAAAATTATTTGAAAAGCTGCATACACTAGGTATGCGTTATTTTGATCAGACACCGGCAGGATCAACCGTTTCTCGAGTGACGAATGACACAGAAACGCTATTTGAATTTTGGTACGTCTTTTTGATGGTATTGACTGGGATCTTTGCAGTCGTTTCTTCATTCATTGCCATGTTTCAAATCAATGGAGAAATTGCCTTGTGGACTTTGGTGTTCTTGCCAATTTTAGGAATCGTCATCTGGTATTACCAGAAATTTAGTTCTCGTATTTACCGGAATATGCGAGAAAAATTAAGTCAGCTGAATACGAAATTGAATGAATCGATTTCCGGCATGCGTATTATCCAGCAGTTTCGTCAAGAAGCTCGTTTAGCTAAAGAATTTGAACAAGTGAACAATGAGTATTTAGACACGCGTTATGCGATGATCAAAACGAATTCGATTCTGTTAAGTCCAATCATCAATTTTCTATATGCATTGGCGATTGCGTTGGTGTTGACTTTGTTTGGGATCGATGCGTTGCATTCTCCCGTAGAAGTTGGACTGATCTATGCATTTACGACCTATGTCCAGGGATTTTTTAATCCAATGTCTCAAATGATGGACTTTTTGAGCATCTTCACAGATGGGATGGTTGCTGGTAGTCGTATCTTGAAGATTATGGATACGGAAGAATATGCACCACAACAAAACCCTGGAGCAGATCAAATGATTACTTCAGGTAAGATTGAGTTTCGCAATGTAAGCTTTTCTTATGATGGAGAGCACAATGTATTAAACAATATCTCTTTTGTTGCTAATCCGGGAGAGACCGTTGCATTAGTGGGACACACCGGAAGTGGGAAAAGCTCGATCATCAATGTGTTTATGCGGTTTTACGAATTTTATGAAGGTCAGATATTGATTGATGATCATGACATTCGAGAATATCCAATGGAAGAGTTACGTAAGAAAATGGGGCTGGTCTTGCAAGATGCTTTCTTGTTTTATGGGGATATCGCAGGAAATATTCGGATGATGAATCCAGCTATCACAGACGAACAGATACGCCATGCGGCTGAGTTTGTTCAAGCAAACAAATTCATCGATGAATTACCAAAAGGATATCACTCAAAAGTGATCGAACATGGTGCCAGCTATTCTAGTGGACAACGACAGCTGATCACTTTTGCGCGAACAATCGTGACTGATCCTAAAATTCTAGTATTGGATGAAGCAACAGCAAATATCGATACTGAAACAGAAGGATTGATCCAAGAAGGATTGGCGAAAATGCGACAAGGACGGACAACGATTGCGATTGCCCATCGGCTGTCAACGATTCGAGATGCAGAATTGATTTTAGTTTTAGACAAAGGTCATATAGTAGAACGCGGGAATCATGAAACACTTCTAGCGCAAAATGGTTTGTATGCAGATATGTACAAACTGCAAAGCAGTGGTATATAAAAGATGTTGTGACAGTAGCATTTTGACCTAAGCACTAGAGTGAAAATAAAACATAGCTTCCCATATTTTTCATCTGTGAGAGTTAGTGTCGTAGTTACCAGATTTAAAAAAGACGACGTCAGCTAGTCAGAAGTGCCTAATAGACCCTAAGAAAGCGTTGACAAAATCGTTTGCTTTCGATAATATAAAGAAAACGATACAACTTGGATAGTGATTGCCTGATGCAAGCTAAACCTGATGAGTCTCCCATGGTTTCATGGACGGCTTTTTGGGTTTTTCTTTTTGTTTTGGATACAGCCCTATATATCATGGAAAGGAGCAAAACATGCTGATTGAGAAAGTACTGAATAACAACGTCGTAATAACAAGGGATGAAAGAGATCGGGAAATGATTGTGATGGGAAAAGGATTGGCATTCAAAAAGAAGGTGGGTGACCCGATTCTTGACTCATGCATCGACAAAAAATTTCAGTTGAAAAATGACGGACTTTCACAACAGTTCCAAGAATTGGCACAAGCGATTCCTCTTGAGTACTTAGAAATTTCTTGCGAAATCATTGAATATACAAAAGAGGCTCTGCAAGTCCATTTAAATGATTCTGTGTATATTTCATTGACGGATCACTTGTATACAGCTATCGAACGTCAAAAAATGGGGATCTTTGTGCCAAATGTATTGCTGTATGATATCAAACAACTGTTTCCTAAAGAGTATGCCATTGGGAAAAAAACAGTGAAGAAAATCTCGGATAAATACCACATCAAGTTATCAGAAGACGAAGCCGGATTTATCGCATTGCATTTAGTCAATGCACAAGGCATTCAAAGCCAGCAAGACAATACCTACCTGTTTACCACAACAATACAGGATATTTTAAATATCGTCCGCTATTACTATAAGATTACATTTGATGAAGATTCAGTCCACTTTTTTCGATTCGTCACGCACCTGCGTTTTTTTCTGACACGTGTCCTAGATGGAGCAAAATCAGAAGATGGAGAAGTTTCTGAGGAATTGTTCCAAGTTATTCAAAAAAAATATAAGGATACGTTTGGTTGCGTTGAGAAAATAGCAGACTTTTTAACCGGGGCTTTCGACTACCAGATGTCCACGGATGAAAAAATGTATTTAACGATCCATACTGCGCGTTTAGTGCATGAGAATCGTTGTAAATAAATAAAAAAGGAGGACAAATTAACAAGAACGTATGAAAATAAGGGTAGTGACATTCAGTTGGCTAAACCTTCCACTAATTAATTGGAGGGAATAGAAATGGGAAAATACCAGGAATTAGCAGAAAACATCGTAAAGAATATCGGAGGAAAAGAAAATATCCGTAGCTTGACACACTGTGTGACGCGACTTCGTTTCAAACTAAAGGAGGAAAATAAAGCAAAGGATGATGTTTTGAAAAAGATGGAAGGGATAGTCACCATCATGAAAAGCGGCGGGCAATATCAAGTTGTAATCGGGAATCATGTGCCAGATGTCTATGCAGAAGTACTGACAGTAGCCGGGATTTCCGATGAAGCAGAAGAAGAGGTTTCTTCAAGTAGTAATCTGTTCAATCGATTAATCGACATATTAAGTGGCTGTTTCCAGCCTTTTTTAGGTGCTTTGGCTGCAGCGGGAATGGTCAAAGGATTAAATGCTTTGTTCTTGTTTCTCAAATTTTATACTGAAGGATCGGGTACGTACATCATGCTGAATGGGATAGGGGATGCAATTTTTTATTTCATGCCAGTGATCTTAGGGTACACAGCAGCGAAAAAATTTCATCTGAATCCGATGGTGGGGCTCGTGATTGGTGCAGCACTTTGTTATCCGACTGTACAAGGAGCAGCACTACAAAGTGGTTTCCCTGATGGCAGTCCTGCGCCTTATAGCTTGCTGGGGCTTCCGGCTTATGAAACATTTTTGGGTATCCCATGGGTGGGCAGCAGTTATACCAGTAGCGTCGTACCTGTTATCTTCATTATCGCATTTGCCGGACAAGTCCAAAAAATTGCCAAGAAATGGATTCCTGCAGTCGTCCAGACCTTTTTGGTTCCTTTTTCTGTGTTATTAATCGCACTTCCTGCTGGCTTTTTGATTATCGGTCCGATTGTCAGTATACTGACAGATCTATTAAGCACGGGATTCCAAGCATTGATGGACTTTTCTCCAGCTGTGTATGGTGCAGTTCTAGGGTTTCTTTGGCAAGTACTGGTGATTTTCGGACTTCATTGGAGTATTATCCCTCTTGCGATTATGCAGCTAGCGCAAAATGGGTGGAGTCAGATGTTAGTAGGCGTTTATGGCGCGAGTTTTGCACAGACAGCAGTGGTATTGGCGATGTATTTCCAAGTTCAAGGATCAAAAAATGAAGGCGCTTTGCATGCCAGCTGTGATTTCAGGAATCTTCGGCGTAACAGAACCGGCTATTTATGGAATCACCTTACCGAAGAAGAAGCCATTTATTTACTCGATGATTGGTGGTGCTATTTCAGGAATCTATTTGATGGCATCTGGAACAATCAGCTACACAATGGGCGGATTAGGGATTTTTGGGGTGGTAAACTACATCACGGAAACAGACGCCAGTGGTATGTTTCAAGCGTTTATCGGCATTGCTATTGCTTCGGTAATCGGGTTTTCGCTGACTTTTTTCTTTTGGAAGGATGAAGCAGGTGAAACAGATGCTATACAGAAAAAATCAGGTAAAGAAATTGTAAAAACACCGATACAAGGACAAATCGCGCCACTAAATGCAGCGAAGGATGCAGCTTTTGCACAAGGAACACTAGGTCGAGGAATCTTGATCTACCCTGAAAAAGGAGAAGTACGTGCCCCTTTTGATGGAACAGTTATGACCCTGTTCCCGACGAAACATGCAATCGGAATGGTTTCTGAAACAGGGCTGGAATTGCTGATTCATGTCGGATTGGATACTGTGCAGTTGGAAGGGAAATATTTTGAAAGCTTAGTGCAGCAAGGAGAAAGAGTGAAACAAGGCGACCTGTTGCTACGCTTCGACAAAAAGAAAATCGAAAAGGAAGGATACAGTTTAGAAACACCTGTGATCGTCACCAATTACACGGATTATTTGGATATTTTGGAAAACCAAGGGGAGACGGTCGGGCCAGACGATGCACTTATCACCGCACTGACCTGAACGGTTAGGTGAAGAATGGACTAGGCTTGGCTATTCTTTTTATTCCACTTCTTTATTTTCAAAATTGAAAGGCTCTTTCATGATGGCTGAGCTGATAGGGCGTTTATCGAATTTTTGACCGACAGAAATTAGATGGACTAAATTCTGTTGATAATTTTCTGCAAAAACACAACTATATAACACGTCTAGAAGATAACAAATTGATGTATTGATCGTAAAATTACCAATTTTTGAATACAGTCGCTCGCGTGTCGTAAGTCGCAAAGCGGCTGTACTCATTGCAGATAGCGTTGAATCACCGATACTGGTCAAAGCTAAAATTGGAACATGATTTTGTTTCAATATTTCTGCGGTACGAAGAATCACTTTATTTTCACCCGTATAAGAAATCAGGATCCCGCACATATCGCTCGTGCAATTGTACGCTTCATAGAATGATTCACCAAAAGTGGTGACAATTGTGACATCCATTTTGATGCGCTTCATTTTCAGCATGAAATCTTGAGAAATCAAAGTATTCGAGTTACTGGCGAAGATCACGATTTTTTTTGCCTGGAGCAGTAAATACTTAGCTTTTTGCAGTTGGTCATGATGAATGAGAGAAAGTGTATCTTGAATCGTCATCTGTTCTAAAGAAGCCATTTTATTTGCGATCGTCATAATACCGTCTGTGGTGGAAAAAGGAAGATTCGCATCTACGTCTTGAAAATTCCCTTCAAGATAGGCTGTTTCAGCTAAAAAAGCATTACGAAAACTGACCCAGCCATCAAACCCCATTTTTTTTGCTACACGGATGAGTGTGGACGGGTGGACATAACATCGTTCAGCGATCTCTTGGATGGTCATTTCGCCAAGTGCTGGAGAACCGCTTAAGAGAAACTGGATCACTTCATTTTCTGAAGGAGAAAAGGAGGTTTCTTTGATTTTTTCACGTAATAACATGTAGATACCTTCTTCTTATTTTTTTACGTAAATTATAACTTTTTTGAAAATGATTTGTAAACGGATTTATACTATATAACTTAAAATAGACATTTTTTGACAAGATATTTACAAAAATCCACTAGAAAACAGTAACTTTTGTAAATGTTACTGGAAAGAAACGGATTTCTATTGTTTGTTTTGTTTACAAAAAAGATAATTAAAGTGTAAAAAAGTAAAGGAGTGAGAACATGGCAAAAGGAATCAAAATCGCTACGATTGGTGGTGGCAGCAGTTACACCCCCGAGTTGATGGAAGGATTTATCAAAAGATATGAGGAATTACCAATACGAGAAATCTGGCTCGTAGATGTAGAAGAAGGAAAAGAAAAGCTTGAGATCGTTAGTCAGATGTCTCAGCGTATGTGGGATGCTTCTCCGTATGAAGTCAAGATCTATGCAACTCTGGATCGGGAAGAAGCATTGAAAGATGCGGATTTTGTTACGACTCAGTTTCGTGTCGGTCAATTAGATGCACGAATCAAAGACGAGCGGATCCCTAGTTATTACGGGATGATCGGACAAGAAACAAATGGTGCTGGCGGGATATTCAAAGCTTTTCGTACCGTGCCAGTGGTCTTGGCAATCGTTGAAGACATGAAGCGTTTATGTCCAAATGCTTGGCTGATCAATTTCGCGAACCCAAGTGGGATGGTGACAGAAGCAGTTATCAGATATGGCAAATGGGATAAAGTGATTGGATTATGCAATGTGCCAGTAATGGCGATGATGACAGAACCAGCAATGCTTGGCAAGAAAAAAGAAGAGCTGATCTACAAGTTTGCCGGTCTAAATCATTTCCATTGGCACAAAGTAGCAGATAATAAAGGAAATGACCGCACGGCAGAATTGATTGATCGTTTATACGATGAAGACAATGGATTGCCGAAAAATATCTTTGATATCCCGTTTTTCAAAGAACAATTAAAACAAATGAACATGATCCCTTGTGGCTACCACCGCTATTACTATCGTGAAGAAGAAATGCTGGAACATGCTTTAGAAGAATATCAAACGATTGGTACAAGAGCGCAGCAAGTGAAAGAAACAGAAGCAGAGCTGTTTGAATTATACAAAGATCCAGAATTAGACCATAAACCTGAACAATTGCAAAAACGAGGTGGCGCTTATTATTCAGACGCTGCCTGTGAAACGATTACTTCAATCTATGGAAATAAAGAAACACAGATCGTTGTATCTACAAAGAATGATGGAGCTGTTCCTGACCTGTCGGCAGATTGTGTTGTAGAAGTCACTGCCTATGTTGGCGCACAAGGAGCGAGAAATGTAGCGTTTGGTTCTCTTCCTGCTGCTGAAAGAGGCTGGTTGCAGGTAATGAAGAATATGGAATTGCTGACGATCGAAGCAGCTGTGACTGGTGATTATGGGACAGCCTTACAGGCGTTTACGATCAATCCACTTATACGATCAGGAAAGACAGCAAAACGGATCATGGATGAGTTGTTTATTGCACACCAGCAGTATTTACCGCAATTCAAGGAAACAATCGGCCGATTAAAAGAAGAAGGAATCGAAGTTCAAGATGAACTGGCAAGAGAATTATCAAGTAATACACATATAATGGAGGAAGTATAATGGGATTCAGAAAAGATTTTTTATGGGGCGGTGCTACAGCAGCCAATCAATGTGAGGGCGGTTATGATGAAGGTGGACGCGGACTAGCAAACGTAGATGTTGTGCCAATCGGAAAAGACCGTTTTCCTGTTATCACCGGAAAGAAAAAAATGTTTGAATTTGATGAGGACCATTTTTATCCAGCAAAAATTGCAATCGATATGTATCATCGTTATAAAGAAGATATTGCTTTGTTTGCAGAAATGGGGTTCAAGACTTATCGAATGTCCATCGCCTGGAGTCGTATTTTTCCAATGGGGGATGAGAAAGAGCCGAATGAAGCTGGCTTGAAATTTTATGAGGATGTCTTTAAAGAATGCCAAAAGCACGGAATTGAGCCACTTGTGACGATTACGCATTTTGATTGTCCAATGCATTTGATCAAAGAATATGGTGCGTGGCGTTCCAGAGAACTCGTTGGTTTTTATGAAAATCTGTGTCGAGTCATCTTCAATCGCTATAAAGGACTTGTCAAATATTGGCTGACATTCAATGAGATCAATATGATCCTTCATGCACCATTCATGGGCGCAGGGCTGTATTTTGAAAAAGGAGAAAATGAAGAACAAATCAAATATCAAGCGGCACATCATGAGTTGGTTGCAAGTGCCATCGCAACGAAGATTGCTCATGAAGTAGATCCGGAGAACAAAGTAGGCTGTATGCTGGCAGCAGGAGCATATTATCCATACACTTGCAATCCTGAAGATGTTTGGGCTTCTAGAAAATCAGATCGAGAAAATTATTTCTTCATTGATGTTCAGTCACGAGGAGAATACCCAGCTTATGCATTGAAAGAAATGGAACGAAATGGCATTCATATCGAAATGGAACCAGGGGATGCCGCATTGCTGAAAGAACATACTGTTGATTTTATCTCCTTTTCTTATTATTCTTCCCGAGTTTCGACTACCGACAACGAACTCTTGGAACAGACTGCAGGAAATATCTTTGCTTCTGTCAAAAATCCATATCTGCAAGCAAGTGAATGGGGGTGGCAAATTGATCCATTAGGCTTGAGAATAACGATGAATGATATTTATGATCGTTATCAAAAACCATTATTTATTGTAGAAAACGGCTTAGGTGCAGTCGATACGCCAGATGAAAATGGTTATGTGGAAGATGATTACCGAATCGATTACCTGGCAGCGCATATCCAGGCGATGAAGGATGCAGTAGAACTAGACGGAGTCGATCTATTAGGCTATACGACTTGGGGATGTATTGATTTAGTATCAGCTGGTACCGGTGAGATGAAGAAAAGGTACGGATTCATTTATGTCGATCGTGATAACCAAGGAAATGGCACATTAGCCCGTTCAAAGAAAAAATCATTCAACTGGTATAAAAAAGTAATTGATTCAAATGGAGAAAATCTTTCGAACGATTGATCAATGATTTATAAAAGTCTATTGTTTTTCAGCGGATTTTTCGAGTATAATAAAGCTATTCGAGAAACGCAAGCAGAACAATAGACTTTTTTTCGCATTGGCTGTAAAGTATGCTTACTTGATTAAGTAAAGGAGAATCTACATATGTATGATGTAATCGTTATTGGCGCAGGTCCAGCTGGGATGACTGCTGCTTTATATGCTTCACGTTCAAACTTATCCGTATTGATGATCGAACAAGGTGCCCCTGGCGGCCAAATGAACAATACGGCAGAAATCGAAAATTATCCTGGATTCGATTCGATCATGGGCCCCGATCTAGCTTATAAGATGTATGAAAGTGTCTCAAGATTTGGGACAGAAAATGCTTATGGAATCGTTCAAGATATCAAGGATCACGGCAGCCATAAAGAAGTCATCTGTGAAGATAAAAGTTACGAAGGAAAAACAGTCATTATCGCAACAGGCTGTATCCACCGTAAATTAGGCGTACCTGGCGAGGAAGAATTTGCTGGACGAGGCGTTTCTTACTGTGCAGTCTGCGATGGTGCGTTTTTCCGTAACAAACGTCTAGTAGTCATCGGGGGTGGGGACTCAGCAGTAGAAGAAGCCATCTATTTGACACAATTTGCTTCTGAAGTAGTGATCGTCCACCGTAGAGATGAATTACGTGCACAAAAGATCATCCAAGACCGTGCATTTGCAAATGAAAAAATTTCCTTTATGTGGGATACAGTCGTTGACGAAATCGTTGGAAACGAAATGGTAGTGACAGGTGTGAAAGCACGTAATGTCAAAACCGGCAATGAATTTGATTTAGCAGCAGACGGAGTATTCATCTATGTTGGACTGGATCCATTAACTGCACCTTTTAGAGAAGCAGGTTTGACGAACGAAGCTGGCTGGATTCCAACAGACAACGAAATGAAAACGAATATGCCAGGCGTTTTTGCCATCGGAGATGTTCGTGAAAAAGATTTGCGACAAATCACTACAGCTGTTGGTGACGGCGGTATTGCTGGACAACAAGTGTATAAATACTTGGAGTCTTTAGAAGAAACAACAGCATAAGTTTAAAAAGAGTGAAAGAACGGTTTCAATTGTTCTTTTACTCTTTTTTTTTCGCGTGAAATCCACTGAATCCGATTTATGTGAATACTTGCAATCATGCTTGATAAAAGAATCCTTTCTTGATTTAAGCGTTTTTTGGTCCTCATACTTTCATATCTAATAAGTGAATGCTATACTTATTAAGAACCATATTTCAGAAAGAGGTGTTATTTTCATGTCTTGGGAACAAGTGTATGAACAATGGGTACATGAAGAAAATTTAGAAGAAAGCTTAAAAAAACAATTAAATGATCTGGGTGAAGATCCTGAAAAACTTGAAGATGCTTTTTATGCACCGTTGGAATTCGGTACTGCAGGCATGCGGGGAATCTTAGGACCTGGGATCAATCGAATGAACATCTATACGGTAAGACAAGCAACAGAAGGACTAGCACGTTTCATGGATACACAAGGTGAAGAAACAAAACGCCGAGGTGTCGCTATCGCTTATGACTCACGCCATCAGTCACCAGAATTTGCAATGGAAGCAGCCAAAACACTGGCACATCACAATATCCCGTCTTATGTATTCGAAAGTCTGCGTCCAACACCAGAGCTTTCTTTTGCAGTTCGTCATTTGAAGACGTTTGCGGGAATCATGGTAACTGCATCTCACAACCCAGCGGCTTACAATGGATATAAAGTCTACGGAGAAGATGGCGGACAAATGCCTCCTGCAGACGCAGATGCATTGACGAAATATGTCCGTGAAGTCAGCAATCCGCTAAAAGTCGAAGTATTATCTGACGAAGAAGCTAAACATAGCGGGTTGATCACGATCATCGGAGAAGAAGTGGACGCTGCTTATCTAGAAGAAATCAAAGCAGTGACGATTGATCGTGAATTGGTTGAAACAATGGGGAAAGATTTGAAACTTGTGTACACGCCACTTCATGGAACAGGGAAAATGTTGGGCGAACGTGCGTTGAAACAAGCTGGATTCGAACAATTCGTACTAGTTCCCGAACAAGCTGTGGCAGATCCAGATTTCACTACGGTCAAATCGCCAAATCCAGAAGAACATTCAGCTTTTGAATATGCTATACGACTTGGAGAAAAAGAAGGAGCTGACTTGCTGATTGCAACAGATCCTGATGCAGACCGTTTAGGCGCAGCGGTTCGTTTGCCAGATGGTTCTTATGAAGTATTGACTGGGAACCAAATCGGAGCATTGTTTGCTCAATATATTTTGGAAGCACATCAATCAAGAGGCACTTTACCAGAAAACGCAGCGGTATTGAAATCAATCGTTTCCAGCGAATTGCCTACAGCAATTGCGGAACACTACGGTGCTACCATGTTCAATGTGTTGACAGGGTTTAAATTCATTGCTGAAAAAATCCAACAATTCGAAGAAAACCATTCACATACTTTTATGTTTGGATTCGAAGAAAGTTATGGTTATTTAGTTAAACCTTTTGTTCGCGATAAAGACGCGATCCAAGCATTGCTTTTATTAGCAGAAGTAGCAGCTTACTATAAAAAACAAGGCAAAACGTTGTATGACGGCTTGCAAACGATTTTTGAAACCTATGGCTATTTCGCAGAAAAAACGATTTCTGTGACAATGAGCGGACAAGAAGGTTCTGCGAAAATCTCTGCTTTGATGGAAAAATTCCGTAAAGAAGCACCGACAGAATTTGCCGGAGCAAAAGTTATTCAAACAGAAGACTTTAAAGAATTGACGAGAACAGACCGTGAAGGAAACGTAGAAAAACTCACAACACCGCCATCCGACGTATTGAAATATACATTGGAAGAAAATGGCTGGATTGCTATCCGCCCTTCAGGAACTGAGCCGAAAATCAAGTTTTATATTGGTGTAAAAGGAAGCTCTACAGAAGACGCAGCCGAAAAAGTAGCCTCTTATGAAGCGATTATCAAAAAGATGACAGAAGAATAAAAAACTTGAGACTGATGGAAAAAGTGGTAAACTTTAGAAGTCAGTCTTTTTTCAAGTTGGAGGTGAATGGATTGCCAGACACGCAAAAATCAAAAGTAGAGAAAGTCAGTCAATTATTCAAAATGTTGAGTGATCCCACTCGTCTTAAAATTCTGCTATATCTGAAAGACGGGGAACAAAATGTGACAGCAATCACCCAAGCAGTGGAAATGGAGCAGTCTGCTGTATCGCATCAACTACGTTTATTAAGAGAAAATCATGTCGTCAAGTCTCATCGCGAGGGAAAAGCGATTTTGTATAGTCTTGATGATTCTCATGTACTGGATATTTTGAACCAGACACTCAAACATGTGGAACATCAATAACGATAGGTGCAAATAGATAAACACTGGAGTGTGACAACGAAATTTCTTCGTTGTCACACTCCAGTGTTTTTTAAGAAAAAGACAAAAATGATCAATCGCTTTTTTCTGTTGTTTCAGTTCCATAATAACTATGATCTTCTAGGTCTAAAGCATTCAAAATAAGCGAAGCCGTTTCTTCAATAGATAAAGATGCTACATTGATCACTACACATCCTAGTTTTTCATAAAGATCATTCGCAAAATCGAGTTCAGCTCTAATTTTTTCGATATCGGAATAAGCAGTATCAGGGTTTAATCCGTAAGAGCGCATCCGTTCTTTACGGATATTATTTAAAATATCTGGGTTATTCGTTAGTCCCACGATTTTTTTAGGATCGATCTCCCAAAGCTGTTTGGGAATATGTGCTTGTGGGATCAAAGGTAAATTGGCAACTTTTAAATTTTTGTTAGCTAAAAACAAGCTCAAAGGCGTTTTGGAAGTTCGGGATACGCCTAGCAAAACGACATCTGCTTCTAAAAAACCACGAGGATCTTTCCCATCATCGTATTTTACAGCAAATTCCATTGCTTTGATCCGTTTGAAATAGTTCTCATTCAATAAATGGAGGGCACCAGGTTGCCGAATTGGCTTGATACCAGTTAAACGTTCAATTTCTGATATCGGTGGCGTCATCACATCAAAACTAAATAATTGATGTTCTTCACAAAAAGAACGTGTTATCTCGATCAGTTCTTGATTGATTAATGTATGCAGGACAAGTGCTTTTTCTTCTAATGCATCTTGCAATGCCTGCCTTAATGTTTTTTCATCTGTCACGAACGTTCTGCGGAATAGGTTGAACTCAACGGTAGGATACTGAGCCATAGTAGCTTGCGCTAGTTTTGTCGCAGTTTCTCCAGCAGAGTCGGAGATGACAAAAAAAGTAACGATTTCTGTAGAATCGGAAGTCATGGATAAAACCTCACTTGCATTTTTTTTATGTTTATTATACCATACTCTAGAATGCGTACTTCGTAATCATTTTGATTTGGAGGAATAAGTCATGAAAAAACAGACATTGATCGAACAAACATTAGAAACATTGAAAAATAACGGTTTTAAATATACTAAAAAAAGAGAAGCATTGTTAACTTATTTAGTGAAGCGTAACCGCTACGTATCTGCTAAAGAAGTTTTTGACTATATGAATCAGGAATTCAAAGGGGTAAGTTATGATACGATTTACCGGAATCTCCATGATTTTGCAGAGATCGATTTACTGGAAGAAACCGATTTAAATGGAGAAATGAAGTTTCGTTTTCATTGCTGTCAAGGGGAAATCGGCCATCACCATCACTTTATCTGTACGGTGTGCGGAACAACGAAAGAAATCCATATGTGTCCAATGAATTATTTCGAAGAACAGCTCGGTGGATGTACGATCGAAGGGCATAGATTCGAGATTTTCGGAAGATGTGAAAATTGTCAATAAGGATTTAAATAAAATAACATTTGATAATTTTAAAAAAAAGCAAGATTTCCTTGACGGTCAAAACAGCATTAGATATAATATTCACAGGACAGTCTTGTTTTTTGAGATATATTTCAATAACAATTACGGTTACTTTTTAAGCTCGGAGGGAGGGAATTAACATGTCAAAAACAGTCGTTCGCAAAAACGAATCACTTGACGATGCTCTTCGTCGCTTCAAACGTTCCGTGTCAAAAGCGGGTACTTTACAAGAATCTCGTAAACGTGAATTCTACGAAAAACCAAGTGTAAGACGCAAGAAAAAATCTGAAGCAGCTAGAAAACGCAAAAAATTCTAGTTCTGTGATGAATTGGAGTTGGTAGTGTGTCACTACTAAGTAGATTAAACGATGACATGAAAACAGCGATGAAAGCGAAAGATAAGGAATCTTTACAAGTCATCCGAATGATCAAGTCATCTATACAAAACGAGCAGATTAAAGAAGGTCACGACTTGACAGAAGAAGAAGAATTAACGGTGTTGTCTCGCGAAATGAAACAGCGACGTGATTCTTTGCATGAGTTTGAAGAAGCAGGACGTGACGATTTAGCTGAAAAAGTAAAAAGTGAAATTGTGATAGTCGAAAAATACATGCCG
The DNA here is from genome assembly GCF_030910025.2 of Enterococcus sp. SB12. Lineage (NCBI taxonomy): Bacteria > Bacillati > Bacillota > Bacilli > Lactobacillales > Enterococcaceae > Enterococcus > Enterococcus sp. SB12. The sequence goes on from NZ_CP175675.1 coordinate 823,321, forward strand.
GAACAACTTTCCGACGAAGAAATTCGACAACTTGTTCAAGAAGCAATCACACAAACTGGTGCTTCATCAATGAAAGAATTTGGCAAAGTCATGGGTGCGATCATGCCTAAAGTCAAAGGAAAAGCAGATGGAAACCAAGTAAATGCCATTGTGAAAGAACTATTACAATCTTAATTTTATCATTTAAACTGCGGACAATCATTGTCCGCAGTTTTTTTGTGCTCGTAAAAAAGAAATCTAAAAAGGCTCTTTGTCAAATGATGTTGGTAAAGAGAAATCTTAGAATAATTGGAGATCAAGTGGATCAGTTCCTCTTGATCTTTTTTAGTTGAAAATCAATGCGTTGCCATGACGAATTATGATGCGCAATTTGAAATTATAAAAGCTACGAAAGCCATATGCATTTCGTTTTAACACTTTGATATGGTTGTTCAGACATTCAAGTGGGCCATTTGAATAACTTTGTTGTAAAGCATTTTTGATTTGTGGCAGAAATTTCTGGAACGTTCTCAAGGTCGTCTGATAGCCTTCGGGAAGCATGATATTATTGGTAAGTAGTTCTTCAAACGATACGTAGTCTCGTTCCTTTACAGCGTAAAGAAAGTCTTGATATAACTGATAGCCTACACGCAAAGCAGGGCTCCCTTTCAGTAAGCGATCCACAATATCGGTCTCTGTTAAATGAGCTTTGAAGCCAGGTCGCCAAAGGCGTCGAGTATAATCAAGCTTGCGTTCATCTTTTTGAAGAAGTTTCCAGTATCTTTTTAATTGCTTACCTAATTGATAGTGTTTTTGTTCTTTGCTTTTTAATAGTTGGTTCGTTTCTTTGATTCGATGATTGCGAAAGGTACGACCAATATGTTGGACGATGTGAAACCGGTCAATAATCAGCTGTGCTTTTGGAAACAGCTTTTTAACGAGCGATACATAAGGAGCGTACATATCAATCACGATCCATTCGACCGCTTCACGAATTTCTCGTGAAAAATGACTAAAATAACGTTTTAAAAAAGGCAGTTGTCGGTTCTCGACAATGTCCAATAAGCGCTGTGTTTGTCCATCCATCATGATGAAACTCATAGCACCTGAAACACCCCGAACTGATTTGAATTCATCAAAACAAAGTACCTTAGGTAACGGTGTCCGAAAAGGATTCAACGGACGATAAAATCGCTTCATAATACGGTAAACAGAAGAGACCGATAGATTTTTCTGAGCGGCGATCTCTGTCATTGAGGTATTTTTTTTCAGACGAGTCACGACAGACCAGCGGACTTTCTCACTGATGAAACAATGTTTTTTCGCAACAGAAGTATCTGCGACAAAGGTCCGCTGACAAGCTTTGCATTTGAAGCGTTGCTTTTTCAATTCGAGGTAGGTACGGTATTCAGAAACATCGTTCATTAACAACCGGACGGTTGTTGTACCCCAACGCACAATATCTGAAGCAATCTGGTGTTTACAGTGGATGCATTCTTGGGCTGTATAAATCAAGTTTCCACGATAAATATGACAGATTTGCCCTTTGTATTTTTCTTTTGTGAGACAATTTTCGTTAAAAGTAACTGATAAGTCTAGAATATCTAATGTTTCTTTGATAAGGTGAGTGTAAGACATCTTGATTCCTCCTTTTGGGTTGGTTCGCCAAATTAATTCTAAAGGATTTCAAGGTGTCTTTTCTATATGTTTTGGAAAATAAAAAAGATGCTGGTGTCATCCACCAACATCAAAAAGTATAGAGCCTCTAAAAAATAGCTAGACAAAAGAATAGGATTCTTTCATCTAGCTGGTTTTTTCCTGTTTAATATTTCTTATGTTAAATTGTGTTTGATCTGGTTATTCTTCTGGTAGTTCATTTGCTTCTTGTTTATACCCTGATAGGCGATAGGCGTAATAGAAGAGTAAGCTGCCAGCGTAACCAAGTAACGTTGGGACCATCCAGCCAAGTCCTAATGCAGCAAAAGGAACGTGATGATGATAAAATTCGAGCATGCTTGCTACAACTCTTTGTTGACTCACTAAAGCAGGCGAATTTGCCAGCATATCCAATACGGCGGGAACAGCAGCAAACAACATCGTTACTTGATAGACAAATGGTGTCTTTTGGAAAAATTTTGCTGTTAAGGAAAGCAAGATCAACGCAAGCGACAATGGATACAAAAGCATCAACACTGGTAAAGACCATTGGATGATATTGTCCAAACCAGCATTTGCAACGACAAAAGAGACGAAAGTCGTTAACCGCAGCCATGTCATATAACTGACTTTAGGGAACAGTTTATGGAAATCTTGTGCAAAAGAAACAACGAGTCCCATAGCGGTAGTGAAGACACCTAATGTGACCATCACTCCTAAGAAGCTAGCGCCGAAGTTACCTAAATAAAAATTAGTGATCTGAGAAAGTGCAGTTCCGCCATTTTCTGATAAAGACATCTTATTCAAACTCATCGCACCGAGAAGAACAAGTCCAAAATAGATCATGACTTCTAGCGCAACGCTCAGGCTACCAGCTTTTGCTGTTAATTCTGTGACTTTTTTATCTTTGAAACCAAGGTCACGGACTGCATGGACAAAAGTGACACTTAAGGCAAGCAAGGCTACTGCATCAACCGTGTTATAACCTTCTAGGACACCATTTGTTAAAGCGTTTGTTTGGTAAGTATCTGCAGCAGATTGATTTAGATTTCCCATTGGGTGGAATAAAGAAACGACAAAAATGATTGCTAATAATGCAAGAAACAAGGAGTTTAGATACTTTCCGACGTATTTGACCAACCGTGTGGGATGGACAGTAAGGAAATAAGCAAGTAAAAAGAAAAGAGCAGAGAATAAAAACATACCTAATGAATTATATTTTTCAGGCAAAAATGGTTTAGCAGCCATTTCAAAAGCAGTAGCAGCTGTCCGTGGTGTACCGAAAAATGGTCCGATCGTCAAATGAACAAGGATTAAGAACAAGGCAGCATACCATTTTCCGACAGGTTTAGCTAAGTCATACAGACCATCACTTTTTGTCACTACTACAGCTAAGATAGCTAGTAATGGGAAAAGAGCGCCTGAGATGGCAAATCCTACGCCAGCACTGACCCAGTTTGCGCCAGCCATTTGACCTAAGTGGACAGGAAAGATTAGATTACCTGACCCGAAAAACATCCCGAAGATAAGTGAACTGACCATCAATAGTTGTTTCCATGAATAAGTTTTTGTTTCTTCCATAAATTTTTCCTCCAATAATTATCATTTTGATTGACGATATAAACGTTGCAGCAATTAGTAATGCCACTAATATCAGATTCCATGAAAACCACCACCTTAAAATATAAAAAAAAGCCCTTTTCCACTTGGGAAAAGGGCTCTAGATTCTAGAACGGTACCACCTTTTTTCGCTTAAAAAAGCTTCTTCATTCACGGACGCTTTTTGCTAAAGTTATCCGCTAGCCTGATAATGGAGGCAGCCACAATGATCTACGTTTTCGACATTGACTCGGAAATGATGTTCGTCTATTCGATTTATTGTCATTTCTCACTTACATGACTCACTGGGAATAAATCGTTGAATAGCCTACTGTTTTCCTCGACGCTTTGCTGTATGTTTATTTGTTGACGTAATAATACACCTGTTTTTTTTGAAATGCAAGAATATTTTAACTATTTTGTTTTCTTTTTTTGAAACAAGAAAAATACCTAGAGAATACCTGCTGAATGAAACGGAATATTTTGTTCTCCACTTTCATATAACTTACATTCTCAGCTTCTTTTTATCAAAACGAGACCTTTAGCGAATGGAAACGGCTATTTTTTAACGTTTCTTGGTACGTATGGTTAAGAGCCTCTTTTACAACCTTTTCTTATTTGCTATATAGTTTCTTCTGAGTATGGTAAAATAGGAAAGAATGAATCGAAAAAAAGGGGATGTCTATTTTTGACGGAAGAGTCTAGTTCTTTAGAGATTAGATTGACAGCTGCTGATGATGTCAGCATGCTTTTAGGTGCACACGACAAGCATATAAAACTGATTGAAGAAACAACAGAAACAACCATCCATACACGTGGAGAAATCATTCAGATCATTGGTGAACAATCCCAGATTTCCTTGGCTGCCTCAGTCATTCGGACATTGCAGGAATTGATCAAACGAGGAATCCATGTAAGTACACCAGATGTCGTGACGGCACTGAAAATGGGGCAAAAAGGTACATTAGATTATTTTGTTGAGATGTATGAGGAAGAGATCGTCAAAGACCGTAATGGAAAACCTATACGGGTAAAAAACAGCGGCCAAAAGAAATATGTTGAATCGGTAGCCAAACATGATATCGTATTTGGCGTAGGACCAGCCGGGACAGGAAAAACGTTTCTTGCCGTAGTATTAGCAATCGCTGCCTTGAAAAAAGGTGAAGTGCAAAAAATCATTTTGACGCGGCCTGCTGTGGAAGCAGGGGAAAATCTAGGCTTTCTTCCTGGGGATCTGAAAGAAAAAGTGGATCCTTATCTGCGGCCTGTTTATGATGCTTTATACCAAATTTTTGGATTGGATCATACGAACCGATTGATGGAACGAGGCGTAATCGAAATCGCACCTTTAGCTTACATGCGGGGGCGAACATTGGATGATGCATTCGTTATCTTGGACGAAGCACAAAACACGACAGTCGCTCAGATGAAAATGTTCTTGACCCGTCTCGGTTATCAATCAAAAATGATTGTCAATGGGGATACAAGTCAGATAGACTTGCCTCGAGGGACGACAAGTGGTCTTGTTCATGCAGAACGAACATTAAAGCAAATCAAGAAAATCGATTTTGTTAATTTTGAAGCAAGTGACGTTGTTCGGCACCCTGTAGTTGCCGAAATCATCAAAGCTTATGAAAAGGCAGATCTCCATCAAGAATAAGCTTTGCTTAGGAGGATAAGCACATGTTGAATAAAACACTGCAGAAACTACAAGAAAAACTTGGAAAGGCAGCATTGCCTTTCCTGCTGTTCTTGTTTTTTATCATTATCTGCGGCGTTACATTTAGTAGTGTCAAACAAAAGGCCAATGATTTCAGAGAAGGCCAAGTAGCAGAAGAAAGTATCCGTGCGAACAAAACGATCGAGAACACGGAAGAAACCGAACAAAAAAGAAAACTGGCAGCAGAAGCAGTCACTCCAGAATACACTTACCAAAAAGATCTTGCAGATGACCAGAACAATCGGATCAAGCAACTATTTGAATTGATCGATAAGACGAATGATGCCATCAACAAATCTTATGACGAAAAGATTGATAAGGCAAAGGAAGATGAAAATATCCCAAAGCCTACTACAGAAGAGCGGATCGCCGCGCTGAAGAAAAATTTTGAAAATGTGAATGCAGAAAATGTTGCGTTTTATCAAAAACTACCGAACAATTTTTATTCGACGATATTTGAAATGACTGAAACTGAGATTCATACTGTGAGGGATGAGAGTCTGAAGCTCATTGACGAACAGATGAGCAAACAAGTTCGTGAAAGCGAATTGGAAGCTTTTAAACAAGAAGCAGAAGAGCAAATCCAATATTTGAATGTCACACCAGCACAACAACAAATGATTCGCTACTTAGTGGATCAAGGTATCGTAGTGAATGACGTATTGAATGAGAAAAAGACAGAAGAATTGAAACAATCCGCACGAGAAGCTGTACAACCAGTGATGATCTTCCAAGGAGAAATCATTGTTCGTGAAGGTAATCAAATTGATGCTTCAGCTATGAAAAAATTGGAATTACTAGGACTGACTAATCAAACAACTTCGATTTTTCCGCTAATTGCCATGGTTTTAGCTGTTTTGCTTCAAATCGGCGTACTGATTTATAATTCACTTCAATTCCAAAATGCAGGAGAAAGAACAAAATACGTGCTTTTCTATGTGACAGCTATGTCAGTCAGCATAGTGCTGATGAAATTTTTCCAATTATTCCAAACGGAACAAGCTACTTATATCCCGCTATTTTATCCCGCTGCTTTTGCACCACTTGTTTTAAGCTTTTTCTTGAATCGAAGAGCAGGGATCATGGCTGGTATTTTCCAAGCAGTATCCGCACTTTTCATTTTTTATGATTCGATTGGCACGAACTTTCTAACGATTATCTTGATGTCTTATGTTTTCTCTGGGCTCATGGCAACGATTGTCAGACGCAAACGGATCTCAGAACAAGGATTATCTGCTGCCATGTGGGTCATTATTTTTCCTGTGATGATGGATGTCATTTTGATCGTCTATCAAGGAATGAGCTTTGGTGATGCAACGACTTGGTTAATGCTCGTATGCGGGTTCACTGGTGCACTCTTCTCATTCTTGCTGACGATCGGTCTACACCCATATATTGAATTGATGGTCAATGATGACAGTGTAATTGTATTAAATGAACTCAGCAATCCAAATCATCCTTTATTGAAACAGTTGCTGGAAGAAGCGCCAGGTACTTATCATCATAGTATGATGGTAGCTAATCTAAGTGCTAACGCTGTAGCAGAAATCGGCGGACGTTCTTTGCTAACTCGAGTAGCTTGCTATTATCATGATATCGGCAAGATCAAACATGCTAGCTTTTTCGTTGAGAACTTGCCTTCAGGAGCGGAAAACCCGCACAATTTCTTATTGCCAGAAGACAGTAAACATATTATCTTTGGACATGTGACAGATGGAGCCAAAATATTGGAAGATTATAATATGCCGCAAATGGTGATCGATATTTGCAAACAGCATCATGGAACCACGCTAATGCGTTATTTCTACATCAAAGCGAAAGAACGCAATCCGGAAGTAACAGAAGAGCAATTCCGTTATCCTGGACCAAAACCGCAAAGTCGTGAAGCAGGGATCGTCAATATTGCTGACAGTTGTGAGGCTGCAGTACGGGCAATGGATCATCCGACGAGCGAAAAAATCGAAAGTTTTGTCCATAATCTTATCGAAGAGCGTATTTCCGATGGTCAATTAGACGATAGTGGACTGACCTTGAAAGAAATCCGAAAAGTGGAAAAATCATTGATCAGCGGTTTAAGTAGCACCTTCCATTCTCGGATCAAATATCCTAAAATGAAAACAGAAGTTGAGAAGATAAAGGAAGAACAAGAAGAATAGAAAGAAGCGATGTATAATGGATATTACCTTTATGGATGAAACAAACCAAGTCTCAGAAGAGAAAATGAAAGAAATCGATGACTTGCTGCAATTTGCAGCATCTTATTTAAAGCTGCCAGAGGAAACAGAAATGTCTGTTACTTTCATGGACAATGCGGCAATCCAAGTAATCAATCGTGATTACCGTGGAAAAGATGCACCGACAGACGTCATCAGTTTTGCTCTGGAAGAAGAAGGCGAAGACGAAATCCCAGTGATTTTTGAAGATGGAGAGAATCCATTGCCTCGTGTACTAGGAGACATCATGATCTCTATTGAACGTGCTGCTGAACAAGCAGAAGCTTACGGCCATTCATATGATCGGGAACTTGGCTTTTTAGCGGTACATGGATTCTTGCATATCAACGGGTATGACCATATGACACCAGAAGATGAGAAAGAAATGTTTGGTTTACAGAAAGAGATCTTGGATGCCTATGGACTCAAAAGATAAAAACGTAGAGAAAAACAAACATTTCCTGATGTCCGTGGAATTTGCTGTCCAAGGAGTCAAAACCGTTTTTGACGAAGAACGCAATATGAGGAAACATGTTGCGTTCGGTATCCTTGCTTTATTTATGGGCGTGATTTTCCAACTTGATCGGATAGAGTGGTTATGGCTGCTTTTAGCTGTTTTTCTCGTTTGGATAGTAGAGATCATCAATACTGTTTTTGAAAATGTAGTGGACATGTTTACGGATTTTCATTTTCATCCGATTGGGAAAAAAATCAAAGATATGGCAGCTGGAGCAGTTTTAGTGACCGCTTGTTTTGCTGTCATCATTGGGTTGATTTTATTTGTCCCTAAAATATATCATTTGTTGTTTAATTAAAAAGGAGAACGTATATGCCAGAACATAAATCAGGGTTTGTCGCAATCGTCGGCCGCCCGAATGTAGGAAAATCCACATTATTGAACCGAATCGTGGGTCAAAAAATTGCCATTATGAGTGACAAGGCACAGACAACTAGAAATAAAATCCAAGGAGTATATACTACACCAGAAGCTCAGCTGATTTTTATAGATACACCAGGAATCCATAAACCAAAGCATCGTCTAGGAGATTTTATGGTAGAAGCAGCTTACAGTGCGTTGAAAGAAGTGGATGCAGTCTTATTTATGATCAGTGCTGATCAAAAACGCGGCCGGGGAGACGATTTTATTATTGAACGTCTAAAAAACGTGCATTCTCCTGTTTATCTGATTATCAATAAAATCGATAAGATCCATCCAGACGAGTTGCTGGGAATCATCGAAGATTATTCGACGCAGATGCCTTTTGCACAAGTGATTCCGATCTCTGCTACAGAAGGAAACAATGTCGAACGCTTAATGGATGTATTAGTCAGTGAAATGCCAGAGGGCCCACAATATTTTCCAGATGATCAAGTGACTGATCATCCTGAATACTTTATCGTTTCTGAATTGATCCGTGAGAAAGTCTTGTTTTTAACACGAGACGAAGTGCCTCATTCTGTCGCAGTCGTTGTTGATTCGATGAAGCGAAACGAGAATGATAAAATCCATATCCAGGCCACGATCATCGTCGAAAGAGATAGCCAAAAAGGAATCATTATCGGCAAAGGCGGAAAAATGCTGAAGCAAGTAGGAACGAAAGCAAGAAAGGATATCGAAAATCTTTTAGGAGACAAAGTATTTCTAGAACTTTGGGTCAAAGTCCAAAAAGACTGGCGAGACAAAAAAGTCTATCTGCAAGACTTTGGCTACCGAAAAGACGAATACTGATATTCTGAACTTCTTATAGATTAAGTATAGAAATAAACTGGATAAAAATCCGCACGTTGAGAAAAACGGCGGAAGATCGTAACATAAATAATCTGGATCGGCAGAATCTGCTTTTCCAGATTTATTTTTTAGGAGGGAGAATATGAGCCAGCTTGCAGAATCGAAAGGCTTGATTTTATCTAGCCGTAATTACAAAGAAAAAGATAAATTAGTCAAAATCTTTACGGAATCTTCTGGCAAAATGATGTTTTATATCAAAGGAATCCATCGGCAAAATCAGCCATTAGCTCCGGCTTTGCTCCCCTTTACCGAAGCAGTCTATATCGGTAATTTTCGAAGTGAAGGTTTGTCGTTTTTAAGCAGTGTCAAAGACGTCCATGCGTTTCGGAACATCCAAGAAGATATCTTTTTGAGCGGTTATGGTACGTATTTGCTAAATCTAGTAGATGCAGCAATCGAAGATCATCAATATGACCCGCATTTATTCCAATTTACGCAACAAGCTCTGCAGCGGATGGACCAAGGAGATGATGCAGAAATCATCACGAATATCTTTGAAGTTCAAATACTGCAACGCTTCGGAATCGCGCCAATTTGGACGCACTGTGTCGTATGCGGGGAAACAAAAGGAAAATTTGACTATTCTTCCAAATATGGCGGTGTGATATGCGAGAAACACTGGCCAATGGACGAACACCGTTATCATGCAGATCCTCGCGCTGTTTATTTCGTTCGAATGTTTTCGGCTATTTCTTATGATAAGATCAGTGGAATCCACTTGAAAGAAGAAACGAAGCAGGCAATTCGTGACCTCATTGACCAGTTGTATGATGAATATGTCGGTATTCATCTAAAAAGCAAAAAGTTCATTGATCAAATGAAGTCTTGGGCACACGTATTAAAGACGCCAGAGAAAAATATGCCTGAAAAAGAGATACCTGAAAAAGAAGAATAAATGAAAGATACAACAAAAAAATCGAAACTATTTGACAAATACAGGGACTTCCGTCTATTATTAACCGTAGATTAAATAGATCGTTCACTGAGAGGATCTATTATACAAACAAGAAAACTGCAAAATGAATACGTACATTGACCAAGATCAGTAAAAAACACGTGGTTTAGCGAGTTCGGGAGAGTGGAAGCCGGACCCAAACGATTTTTGAAGAGGCACTTGCGAGTACGATAAATGAAGCTGCCGAATCTTTATTCGGAAGTAGGGTGGAACCGCGAAATTATTCGTCCCTATGTCTGTAATCAGACATAGGGACTTTTTGTCGTTTTCTTTCCTGTATTCTTATTGACAGCAACGCTTAAAAATTGAAAGGGGCAAAACAGATGAGTAAAAAATTGACCGTCCAAGATATGATTTTAACATTACAAAAATTTTGGTCATCAAACGGCTGCATGCTGATGCAAGCTTATGATACAGAAAAAGGAGCAGGTACGATGAGCCCATATACATTCTTACGGGCAATCGGACCGGAACCATGGAATGCTGCTTATGTAGAGCCATCCCGCCGACCAGCTGACGGGCGTTATGGAGAAAACCCAAACCGTTTGTATCAGCATCATCAATTTCAAGTCGTAATGAAACCTTCACCTGAAAATATCCAAGAGCTTTATTTAGAAAGCTTGCGTCTTTTAGGAATTGATCCATTAGAACACGATATTCGTTTTGTTGAAGACAACTGGGAGAACCCATCGATGGGGTGTGCCGGTGTGGGTTGGGAAGTATGGCTTGATGGGATGGAGATCACACAATTCACGTACTTCCAGCAAGTCGGAGGACTACCTTGTAAACCAGTTACTTCTGAGATCACTTATGGACTAGAACGTCTTGCTTCATATATTCAAGAAGTTGAAAGTGTCTATGATCTGGAATGGGCTGATGGTGTGAAATATGGCGAGATCTTCAAACAACCAGAATATGAACATTCCAAATATTCTTTTGAAGTAAGCGACCAAGACTTGCTACTAAGCAACTTTGACCGTTTTGAAAAAGAAGCTAAACGCTGTATCGATGAAAATCTTGTTCATCCAGCGTATGATTATATTTTGAAATGTAGTCATACATTCAATTTATTAGATGCTCGCGGTGCAGTATCCGTAACAGAGCGTGCAGGTTATCTTTCCCGTATCCGCAACATGGCTCGTGCTGCAGCCAAAATCTTTGTGGCAGAACGCGAAAAATTAGGATTCCCTTTATTGAATAAAAACACAGCAAATCCAGAAAACATGAAGGAGGCTGAATAAGATGGCAAAAGACTTATTACTTGAAATCGGGCTGGAAGAAATGCCTGCTCATGTTGTCACACCAAGCATGAAACAATTAGAAGAAAAAACAGCAAAATTTTTAGATGAAAACCAATTGACTTATGATACGATTGAAACATTTTCTACACCGCGCCGTTTAGCAATCAAAGTAACAAACATTCCAGAACGTCAAGCAGACAGTGAAGAAGAAGTCAAAGGACCAGCCAAAAAAATTGCTTTGGACGCAGATGGAAACTGGACGAAAGCAGCGGAAGGATTTGTCCGCGGACAAGGTCTGACGACAGATGCTATCACTTTTAGAGAATTAAAAGGCGTGGAATATGTCTATGTAACGAAATACACTCACGGCAAAGAAGCAAAAGAAGTATTGACAGGTTTAGCAGATGTCATTAAAAGCCTCACTTTCCCAGTAACGATGCACTGGGCAGAATACGATTTTGAATATATCCGCCCTATTCACTGGATTGTGGCATTGTTAGATGGCGAAATAATCCCGTTTGAGATCTTGGATATCAAAACAGACAGAGCTTCAAGAGGTCATCGTTTCTTAGGCGAAGATGTGACATTTGCGCATGCAAAAGAATACGAAGAAAAATTAAATGAACAATTTGTTATTGCTTCACCACAAAAAAGAAAAGAAATGATCATCACACAAGCAAACGAATTAGCAGAAAAAAATCACTGGATCATTGATCTAGACGAAGATTTACTAGAAGAAGTCAACAATCTAGTCGAATATCCAACTGTCTTTTCTGGCGACTTCGAAGAAAAATATCTATCTGTTCCTGAAGAAGTACTAGTCACTTCTATGAAAGAACATCAACGTTATTTCGAAGTACGGAACGATCAAGGTATGTTGCTTCCTCATTTTATTTCTGCTCGTAATGGCGATCGGGTAAAATTGGAAAATGTGGTACGAGGCAATCAAAAAGTATTGACTGCTCGTTTGGAAGATGCGGAATTCTTTTATAATGAAGACAAGAAAGCTTCAATCGACCAATACGTTGAAAAATTAAAAACTGTTACTTTCCATGAAAAAATCGGTAGCATCTACGAGAAAATGCAACGGGTACAAGTCATCGCCCGCATCATAGGCGAGCAAGTAAGACTATCTGAGGAAGAATTGATGGATCTGCAACGCGCTGCTGAAATCTATAAATTTGATCTAGTAACCAACATGGTAGGAGAATTCCCTGAACTACAAGGGATCATGGGAGAAAAATATGCTCTGCTTAAAGGCGAGAAACCAGCCGTAGCAACAGCAATCCGTGAACATTACATGCCTATATCCAGTGAAGGAGATCTACCTGAGACTACAGTAGGTTCTGTTTTAGCGATTGCTGATAAATTAGATAGTATCTTTTCTTTCTTTGCAGTTGGGATGATCCCAAGTGGCTCAAACGATCCATATGCTTTGCGCCGTCAAGCATATGGTGTCGTTCGAATCATCGAATCGAAAAAATGGGCCTTTCCTTTATCTGTTCTGCAAGAAACGATTAGTGAAGTTATCAGTAAAGATGCGGATCGTTTTGGCATTGGCTTGTCAGCGGGACAACAACAGGTGATCGACTTTATCAAAGGCCGTCTGCGCCAATTATTGACAACGAAGAATATTCGTCATGATGTCATCGAAGCTGTTTTGAACGCAGAACAAAAAGATCTGACAAAAGTATTTGCAGCAGCACAATTGTTCAAGCAGCATCTTGCAGATGAAGACTTCAAACCATCGATGGAAGCTTTGACACGTGTCGTGAACTTAGCGAAAAAAGCGGAGCTTGAAAAACAATCAGAAGTAGACCCTGAACTGTTCGAAAACGAAGCGGAGAAAGAACTGTACAAAGCAGTAGAGGGAATGAAAACAAGCTTTGCTGACCAAACGATCAACGAAAATTATGATCAGCTTGTAAGCCTTCGCCCACTGATCGAAAATTATTTTGATCAGACGATGGTCATGGCAGAAGAACCAGCAGTACGTAAGAACCGATTAACGCAATTAAATCAAATTGCTGCCATGGCTTTGTCACTAGCAAGTTTAGATCAAATCATCACAAAATAATTTCTAATATGTAAATAAACCAGAGAACAGGCACAAAATAGGCTATTTCTCTGGTTTATTTGTTATAAATATAAATAACTATTATTAATTCAATGTTAATTTTTTTGTTATTTTATTTTTTGTGTAACTTTTAAAAACAACTATGAAAATTAAGGAAATAAAAATGAAATCAATTAATTGTTATCTTATTAATGTTTTATTTACTTTTAAATCGTAAATTGCCCTAGTCAAGAAAACAGTTTGTGGTATGATTATATAGGGAAAACTTGTTTATAAATATTTCTGTGAATATATTAGTTTAATTATGGAGAGTGTAAAATATTTTGTGTAAATAGAAAAAAGGAAGTCCCTTCTGTAGAATAGAGTTACCACAACACATTCACAGAAAAGAGGACTTCCATATGAACGATTTTACTACAGAAATTCTAAAGACTCTAGCGAACAAAGGCGATTTGAATGAATTATTCCGTGTCCATTTGGAAAAAGCTGTCAATACGCTTCTCAAAACGGAGTTAACGGCTTTCCTCGATTACGAAAAGTACGATCGCATTGGTTTTAACACGGGTAATTCTCGTAACGGCTCCTATGACCGTACGGTCAAGACCGAGTACGGGGAACTTCATCTCCAGATTCCGCGCGACCGCAACGGCGAGTTCAAGCAACAGACTGTTCCTGCTTATAGACGGACGAATGATACCTTAGAGGAGACCGTCATTCACCTCTTCCGAAAAGGTATTACCATGTCGGAAATCGCAGACTTGATTGAGAAAATGTATGGGCATCACTACACGCCCCAAACCATGTCCAACATGACTAAAGTGCTGACTGAAGAAGTAAATGCATTTAAAGTTAGAACTCTAAATGATAAGTATGTCGCTATTTTCATGGATGCTACTTATATTCCTTTAAAACGGCAAACCGTCTCCAAAGAAGCAATCTATATTGCCATTGGTATACGAGAAGACGGCACTAAAGAAGTACTAAGTTATGCGATTGCCCCGACTGAATCGACCTACGTTTGGAATGAGTTGTTACAGGACATTTACTCCAGAGGGGTTCATGATGTCTTACTGTTTATTACCGATGGCTTAAAAGGCATGAAAGATACGATTCACCAGATTTATCCTAAAGCTAAATACCAACATTGCTGTGTTCACGTTTCCCGTAATATTGCTCATAAAGTACGTGTCAAAGATCGAAAAGAAATCTGTGATGATTTTAAGGCTGTTTATCAAGCTAGCTCAAAGGAAGAGGCAAATACCTTTTTAGGGAGTATGATTGAGAAGTGGCAGAAAACTTATCCTAAAGTGACGCAGTCACTGATAAAAAATCAAGATTTATTGACTTTTTATGAGTTTCCGCCTGGTATCCGCCGAAGCATTTACTCAACTAATTTAATCGAATCTTTCAATAAACAAATCAAGAAATACAGCCGCAGAAAAGAGCAGTTTCAAAATGAAGAATCACTAGAGCGTTTCCTAGTATCCATCTTTGATACATACAATCAAAAATTCTTAAATAGAAGCCATAAAGGCTTCCAACAAGTGACGGATACATTAGCTTCAATGTTTACTGAGTAACCCATTATTTTGCAGAAGGACGAGTTATTTACACAAAATTATTGACGCTCCCTAATTATGTTTTTTAAAATAAAAAGCTGTCATTTTTATGTAAGTGAATTATATCTTAATTTATCTATCATCAATACTTAGGAGTGAATCTATGGAAAAGCCATTCGTCAAGTCATTGACTGCTGTGGCGGTAGGTGCAGGTGCTATTGTGATCTGTTTGTTTGGTTACCATATCAATAATCAGCGGCAACATCAGCAACGGATCAATTATGCAGAATCTGCCATCACCAATCAAAAAGACACCTTGACTTCTTTATCGAAAGAAGTAGACAAGCTGTATAGTACAAAAGAAAAAATTTTTCTAAACCCTGAAATAACAGAAGAAACAATTACAAGTTTGTCCAATAAGCTATCCTCTGTCAAACTTTCAGCAGATGATTACGACATCAAAGAATCAGAATTGCCTAAAGAAGCTGTTGCAATCCAAGATGAGAAGAAAGCAATCGTGACACAGTTAGATAGTGCAGAATCAAAACTGAAGATCCAGACAGCTGTCAACGATTTATTTACTAAAAATGTATCAAACTGGCAGCAAGCTGTAGACGATGTCATCATCAAAGAAAAGGTGACAAGTGCAGATGTCGCTCGTGTACGTGAAAATATGAGCTTTTTTAAAGATAGTCCTTGGAAAACGGTTGTTATGCAATATCTAGGATTCGCTGATACCCAGATCGCGCAAGTCACGCAACTAGATCAGTTATTCGATACGATGTTAAAGGATGGTCAAGTGACTGCCACCGCTACTTACGATCAATATTTGACGGCGCTCAGTCAAATAGAGCAGATCCGGAATGAAAAAATAAGCGCAGCATACGCAACAAAAGCACAAACTGTTGCTCAGCAAATGGGTTATAGCAATATAAGCTATTGACAGTTAAAGCGTTGATTCAAGCAAGGTTAGCAAACGGAGGAAACTATGGCAAGACGAAGAAGAAAATCAAGAGGGAAAAAAATATTTCTGATTATTTTAGCAGTTCTTATCGTATTAGTATTAGCAATTGTAGGAGTAGGAGCAAAATTATATCTGGATCTCTCACATTCTATTGAGAAAACTTACGAATCAGTGGAACGAACCCAAGGAGAACGAACGAAACCAGTTGATCTGGACAAACAAGAATCTTTCTCTGTTCTATTGATGGGGATTGATACTGGAGATTTAGGTCGGGTCGATCAAGGAAGATCAGATACGATGATGGTTGCCACAGTCAGTCCTGAAGACAAACAGACAACGATCGTCAGCATTCCTCGAGATACGTATGTTGACATCGTAGGTCGTGACACGAAAGACAAGATCAACCACGCTTACGCATTCGGCGGAGCTGCCATGGCGATGGATACCGTACAAAAATATGTAGACATCCCAATCGATCACTATGTCTCTATCAATATGAAAGGGCTAAAGGAACTCGTTGATGCAGTTGGTGGTATCGAAGTCAATAATGACCTCACTTTCTCACAAGATGGCTATGACTTTACAATCGGTAAAATCACATTGAACGGGGATCAGGCATTATCTTATTCTCGTATGCGTTATGAAGATCCAAATGGTGACTATGGTAGACAAGAGCGTCAAAGAAAGATCGTAGAAGGCGTAGCAAAAAAAGTATTGAGTCTAAATGGTGTCAGCAACTATCAATCCGTTTTGAATGCTCTAGAGTCGAATATGAAAACAGACATGAGCTTTGATGAAATGAAAAAAATCGCTTTAGATTATCGGGAGGCATTTGGTACGATCAAGCAAGATCAGCTGCAAGGAGAAGGCTTCATGCAAGATAATATCTCCTATCAAAAAGTCAGTGATCAAGAACTTGATCGTGTGAAAAAAGAATTAAAAGATCAAATGAATCTAGAGAATAAATAGGAAAGTGGAGAAAAAATGGAAGAGACAATCAGCTTGAAAGAAATTTTTGAAACATTACGCAAACACTTGGTAACAATCATCATCTCAATGTTTGCTGGCTTGGCCATCTCAGGAATCGTGACGTTTTTCATCTTGACACCAAAATACAGTTCACAAGCACAATTGATCGTGACACTGCCACAATCAGACACAGCAAATGTCAATGATGTCAATACGAACCTGCAAATGATCAATACGTATAAAGATATGATCGTCAGTGATCTAGTGCTAAATGAAGTCAAAGACCGTTTAGAGACAGAAGACAATGTGAAAATGACTGCTGGACAAATCAAGGATGCCATCTCAGTCAATCAGTCAGAAAACTCACAAATGTTCTCGATCCAGGCAATAAGCACGAATGCAGTGACTGCTCAACAGATCGCTAATACAACTTCACAAGTTTTCCAAGAGAACGCAAAAGACGTGATGAATGTCGATAAAATCTCGATCATCTCAGGTGCAGTTGCCAATACGACACCTGTTTCGCCAAATAATAAATTGAATCTAGTGATTGGCTTAATATTAGGAATGATGGTAGGCGTAGGTTTGGCATTCTTATTCGAATTACTTGATCGAACAGTGAAAGATGAAAAATATGTGACGGATACATTAGGATTCCCAATCTTAGGAACAGTTCCAGAAATGTCAGCGAAAGAATTGAACGCTGGTATCCGTAAAAAAGGATCAGCTCCTGCACGACCAAAAGCTACAAACGATAAAACAGCCCCATCACGCAGAAGCCGCTCAAGAGTCTAGGAGGAAGAAAAATGGCACGAACACAGAAACAAAAAGCAGCACAAACTCATGCAGTCAGTTTGATCACATTAACAAACCCATCTTCACCAATCGCCGAACAATATCGTACGATCCGGACGAATATCCAATTTGCCTCCGCAGATGGTCAGCAAATCAAAACGATTGTCGTGACTTCATCAGGTCCTGGAGAAGGAAAATCCACCACTTCAGCAAACATTGCAGTCGTTTTTGCTAAATCCGGTCAACGGGTTCTACTAGTCGATGCAGATTTACGTAAACCCGTCGTCTATGAAACATTCCAGTTGAGTAATGCCAGTGGTTTAAGTACAGCACTTAGTTCATCAGGAAGTGTAGCAGATGTGATCCAACGAACGCCAGTCGAGAACTTGTCGATTTTGCCTAGTGGACCTAAGCCACCCAACCCATCAGAATTGTTAAGCTCGCCAAGAATGGATCAGATCCTTGCCGAAGCAAGACAGTTATTTGACGTGGTGATATTCGATATGCCACCAGTAGTAGCCGTAACAGATGCACAGATCATGTCTTCAAAAACGGATGGCACTTTATTGGTCGTACGTGAAAATACATCACGTAAAGAATCCTTGACTAAAGCAAAAGAACTGCTGGAGATGGCACAAGCACGAGTTTTAGGTGTTGTGTACAACGGAGCAGAACATAGCAAAGATGCTGGTTATTACTACGGAAATTAAGGAATAAGAAGAGAGGAGACAAGAGAAATGATCGATCTACATTGCCATATCCTACCAGGAATCGATGACGGGGCAGAAAACTTAGAAGCAAGTATTGCAATGGCTGAAAAAGCGATTCAGCAAGGCATTACGCATATTTTATGCACACCACACCACAATAATGGAAAATACAGCAATGAAAAATCACAAGTCATTTCTCTAGTCGCTTCGTTACAAGCCGAATTAGAGAAAAGACAGTTGCCTTTGACGTTATTGGAAGGACAAGAAGTACGTATTACCGGAACGCTCATCGAAGACATCAACCGAGATGAAATTTTATTTACAGATTTAGATGATACATATCTTCTGATCGAATTTCCGACACTGGAAGTGCCGTTATATGCAGAACGGCTTTTTTTTGAGTTGTTAGAACTAGGAAAGACACCAGTGATCGTCCATCCAGAACGTAACGCGCATTTTCGTAAAGACCCGAATCATTTGCTTCCATTCCTAGATATGGGATGTTTGGCCCAACTTACTGCGCCAAGTTATGTTGGGGTATTTGGCAAAGACATCCAGAAAACAGCCAAAACAATGGTCAAACATAATCTCGTGCAGATGGCTGCTTCTGATGCCCATGGGGTATCTAAGCGCACCTTTTACTTAAAAGAGTGCTATGAGCAGATTGCCAAGGACTTTGGTAAGGAAAAAGTAGTACAGATGAAACAAGTCGCAAAGGATCTGACCAACGGGGATGAAATCAGTTATCCAGTCTATGAAGAGGTAAAAAAGAAGAAGTTTGGTTTATTTTAGGGGGAATGTAGGGTGTTTGTATTAACAAGAAGAAGAAAAATTGCCACATTGGTATTTGTGGACAGCTTGTTGTTGATTGCTGCGAATATTGCAGCAGCTAAATTCATGAAGCCGTTTGTAGCTATACCAATGGACCTTATTTTAATCTCTATCGGTTTGTCGATTGGTTTTTATTTATTTTATGGTAGTTTATTCAAAGTTTTCACTCGGATCAATCGCTATACAAATTTAAGAGAAATCATTGCGATTTTTAGTTCACTATCTGCAAGTGCTGCCTCAAGTATCTTCATACTGCTGTTTATTAATCGGCAATACAGTTTACGGTTAGTTATCTTTGCTTATCTGCTTTCGCTCTTATTGATCATCGGTAGCCGATTGATCTGGCGTATCTACATCGAAACAAAAAACATGAGATACGTATCAGCGGATTCTGCTAAAAATACATTGATTGTTGGTGCTGGCGAAGGAGGGCGTATTTTATACAACAGCTTTCTTGGATCCAAAACGGCTCAAGATATCCATGTTGTCGGGTTTGTAGATGATGATCCAAATAAAAGAAATACGTATCTTTCAGGAAAAAAAGTATTAGGTGCATTAAAAGATATTCCGGAATTGATTGAAAAATATGACATTCAAATGGTAACGATCGCTATCCCTTCCTTATCAAGAAAAAAATTACGAAGAATCTTCGAGTTAGTCGAATCCGCTCGTGTAAAAGTCAACACGATGCCTTCTATAGAAGAACTTGCTTCAGGAAAAATTAGCGTATCAAAATTAAAAACAATTGACGTAGTGGATTTACTGGGAAGAGATGAGGTAAAGCTGGATATTGAATCCATCAAAGATCAGATCACAGACAAAGTCATTCTTGTCACCGGCGCAGGAGGATCGATCGGTTCAGAAATCTGTCGGCAAATCATTCAATTCAATCCTGCAAAGCTATTGCTTTTAGGACATGGGGAGAACTCGATCTACTTGATTGACCGTGAGTTACGCACGCATCATCAAAATTGTCCTACAGAAATCGTACCGATCATCGCAGATATCCAAGATCGCGAGAAAATCAATGAGATCATGAAACAATATCATCCAGATATCGTCTACCATGCAGCTGCTCATAAACATGTACCACTGATGGAATATAATCCAAAAGAAGCAGTCAAAAACAATATTTTCGGTACAAAAAATGTAGCAGAAGCAGCCAAAGCAGCAAGAGTGAAAAACTTCGTCATGGTATCGACAGATAAAGCTAACAATCCTCCAAACGTCATGGGTTCAACAAAACGAATCGCTGAAATGATCGTGACTGGATTGAATGAAGAAGGCTGTACGAAATTCTCAGCTGTCAGATTTGGGAATGTCCTTGGTTCTCGCGGTAGTGTGATTCCAGTATTCAGAGAACAAATTGCTAAAGGTGGTCCAATCACTGTAACAGACTTTCGTATGACCCGATACTTCATGACGATTCCTGAAGCGAGTCGTTTAGTTATTCAATCTGGCGCATTAGCAAAAGGTGGCGAAATTTTTATTTTAGATATGAGTGAACCAGTGAAGATTGTAGACCTAGCCAAAAACATGATCCGATTGAGCGGGTATAGCGAAGACGAAATCGAAATCATTGAAACAGGTATCCGTCCAGGGGAAAAACTATATGAAGAACTATTGTTGGATAAGGAAAGAAATGATGAAGCAGTTTATGAGAAAATCTTTGTAGGAAACATCAAAGGTTACTCAATACAAAAAGTGATGGATTTTGTCAAGAGCCTGCCGCAAGAAGATGAACAATTGGCTAAAGATATCGTCACTTTTGCAAATGCTTCAAATAAGTAGGGGGAGTAAAGTGTATAAAGACGGTTTAAAAAGAGGAATAGATTTTTTATTATCTTTAGCTGGTATCATCGTATTGTCACCGATTCTTTTGATTTTATGTTTAGCTATCAAAATCGATTCAAAAGGTCCAGTCATCTTTAAACAAAAACGGGTAGGAAAAAACAAGACCCATTTTTATATCTATAAATTTCGGACAATGAAAGTAGATACACCGAAAGAAACACCAACTCATTTGTTATCAAATCCTGACTTTTTTATTACACGAGTAGGAAAATTTCTTAGAAAAACAAGTCTGGATGAACTACCGCAATTATTTAATATATTAAAAGGGGACATGGCAGTCATCGGACCACGTCCAGCGCTATGGAACCAATATGATTTGATTGAAGAGCGAGACAAGTACCACGCAAATGATATCCGTCCAGGACTAACAGGCCTAGCACAAATCAGTGGACGTGATGAATTAGAAATCGAATATAAAGCACGTTTAGATGGACAATACACATCAAATATCACGCCATTGATGGATCTAAAATGCTTTTTTGGAACCATAATTTCCGTCTTCAAAAGCGACGGTGTTGTCGAAGGCGGAACTGGTTCGGTGAAAAAGGAGGATGCAAAATGAAAAAGATCCTGATTACTGGTGCAAACAGCTATATCGGTACATCCTTCAAAAAATGGATGACACAATTTCAAGACGAGTATCAAATCGACACTTTAAGTGTACGAGGAGATGTGTGGAGAGAACATGACTTTTCGGGCTATGATACGGTCTTTCATGTAGCAGGTATCGCGCACGCAGATGTATCGAAAGTAAGCGAAGAAACAAAGCAGCTCTATTATGCGGTCAACCGAGACCTTGCGATTGAGACCGCAAAAAAATATAAACAAGATCTATCAGGAAAAAAGGGCCAATTCATTTATATGAGCTCCATCATTATTTATGGAGAAGAAACAAACATCAACAAAAAACGTATAATCACACCAGATACCAAACCAAACCCTTCTAATTTCTATGGTGACAGCAAACTTCAAGCGGAGATTGGCTTACAACCATTAGATGATGTTACTTTCCATATTGTTATTTTACGTCCGCCAATGATCTATGGACCGGGGAGTAAGGGAAACTATCAACAATTGGTGAAGTTGGCAAATAAATTACCTATTTTTCCTGATGTAAAAAATGAACGATCAATGCTCCATATTGATAAGTTGTCTGAGTTTGTCAAAGAACGCATTGATGCTCAAGACAGTGGTGTATTTTACCCACAAAATGATCAATATGTTCGCACAAGTCATATGGTGAGAGACATTGCTCAAGAAAATGGAAAAAAAATTTACCTTTTCTCTTATATGAATTGGGCAATACGCTTACTCGGATATGTACCAGGAAAAATCGGGCGATTGACGAATAAGGCGTTTGGAAATTTGGTGTATGATATAAAAACCAATAAGGAGAGACTATAGTGAAATTAATGTATTCTGTTTTGATGTCTTTATATCGCAAAGAAAATGCTAGTTTTTTAAAAACTAGTATTCTAAGTATTATAAATCAGACTGTCATGCCTTCTGAAATTGTAATAGTTATTGATGGTCCAATAACAGATGAATTAGAAGATTGTTTGCAGTATTTTTTAAAAAGGTACAATACACTATTTAAAATAGTTAGACTTCCTCACAATATTGGATTAGGTTTAGCACTAAATGAAGGACTAAAAGTTTGCTCCAACGAATTAGTTGCTAGAATGGATACCGATGATATTTCTCTTATAGATCGGTGTGAGAAGCAACTAAATGAATTTAATAAGAATCCAAATCTAGTAATGGTTGGAACGAATGTTGATGAGTTTTATGACACACCTGATAATATAACTTCTACTAGAAAAGTTCCATCTGATTATGAAGGTATAAAAAAATTCATTAAAACCAGAAGCCCATTTAATCATCCTACCGTAATGTATAAAAAAAGTGAAATATTAAAACTCGGAGGATATAATGATATAAAGAGAAAAGAAGACTACGACTTATTTATGAGAATGGTAGTAAATAAAATGTATACTATTAATATTCCTGAATCTCTACTATTGTTTAGATCAAATTACTCTGCCTATAAGAGAAGAACAAGTTTAGAGAATTGTATGAGCTATATCAAAGTGAGTCATGGATTCTTTAAAAAAAGATATATAAAAGTACATGACTTTATATATGTGACAATTACACAAATTGCTATGTTTATATTGCCATTTAAGATAGTTGATTATTTTACTAAGAAAAAGTTAAGAGGCTGAATAAGAAAATTAATATGCTAGTATAAATTTTAGAGAAAAAGAGTTGATTATTTAGATTTTTATTGGAAGATATTCAATAAAAAATATATATAGAAAGGAAACATGATTCATGTTATGAGAGTGAAAAAATGATTTTACTATTATTTTTTTTAATATATTGTTTTTGTTTAACAATATTTTATAGAGAAAATAACAATATATTATCGCTTGTCTTGTTATTACCTTTTCTTATATTTGGCTCCCTAAGACACTACAGTGTGGGTAACGATTCTATAGAATATGCAAGGGTTTATCAAATAATTGCTGGAAATGGAGTTGATATATTTAAAGATCGATATGAAATTGGTTTTTTAAAACTAAATGAATTATTAAATGTAATTAGTCACTCTTACACATTACTTTTTACTATAACTATTATTGTCACATTGTATTCATTGTATATATTGTTAAAAAATTATGCACTAATGCCAGGTTTTTCCATAGCAATGTATTTTTTATTGCGGTATTACGATATGTCTTTGAATGTAGTACGTTTATCAATGGCCATAGCAATAACTATGCTAGCAACCTATCAATTATTAAAGAATCGATATGTACTATTTACTTTTTTAGTTATTTTGGCTTCTACTTTTCATAGAACAGCTTTAGCATATTTAATTGCTATTTTTATTTGGAAATTTAATATAAGAATTAATAGAAAGTCTTTAGTAGTATTAAGTAGTGGAACCTTAATTTTATTCATAGTTTTTGACACGATATTGAAAATAGTCTTAAATATATTTCCTATATATAGTTACTATTTAACTTCTGCATATTTTGATGGCAACGTAAAAATTGCTACTTTATTCAATATAGCAATCTTTTCTATATTTACTTTGCTAGCATATAAGATATCTGTAAGTAATAAAATTAAAATTGATAAAGAGCTTGATATAGAAGAATTTAATAAAATCGAAGGTTTCTTTCTAACTATGATTACTTTAGGCATTTTTATAAATATATTGTCAATAAATTTTAATTTGTTTAATAGAGTAGGAGATTATTTTTTACTATATTTAATAATTTATTTACCAAATCAGATGGTTAAATTAAAAGACAAATATGCGTCTATTCTAGTAATATATGGTTTTTATATAATTTTAATATGTTATTATTTAATAATAATAATATATAGACCTGAATGGAATAAGGTTTATCCTTATCTATTTTTCTGGCAATAAGGAGAGATTAAAATGCAACCCAGAGTGTTAAATGTTATTGCTACTAGACCTGAAGCTGGAATAAAAACAGTTTTGGAAAATTATGAAAAATTTTTTGAAAAAAATATAATATATGACTTTATGGTATTTGACGATAATCCAACTGGTGTCTTTGATATACAGATGAAAGCTCATAAAAGAAAAATACATCTTTTTAAGTCTTTAAGTATAAAGAATATAAAAAATGTATATGGAGAATTAAATACATTTTTTAAAGAAAATAAAAATAAGTATAATATTATTCATATTCATACGCCTAATGTTGCTTTTATAGTAGCACCAATAGCAAAAAAAAATGGTATTAAGATAATTATAGGACATTCTCACGCTACTAAATATTCTGATAAAATATTATCAAAATTACGAAATTTTATACTTTTAGCAAATAGAAATTATTATTTCACAAATATTTGTGGATGTTCATCAGAAGCTTTAAGATTTTTGTCTAGATTCACTGTTAAAAAAAATAAATTCATTATAAAAAATGCAATCGATATATCTAAATTTAAATTTAATCATGGATATAGAAAAATATTTAGAGAAGAATTCAAAATCAAAGAAAATCAAATTCTTGTTGGATGTATTGGCCGTTTTAATAATCAAAAAAACCAAAAATTCCTTTTAGATGTTTTTTATGATTTGAAAAAAAGCGATGAATTTCATTTGATTTTGATTGGAAGTGGACCAAACAAAAAGAATATAGAAGAGTATATAAAGAGAAAAAAAATGCATAATGTAACAATCACAGATCCTCGTGATGACATTTATAAAATATATAGCGCTTTGGACATACTTGTGCTACCTTCGAAATTTGAGGGATTGCCAATGGTTGCCGTAGAAGGTTTAGCAAGTGGCTTGCCTGTGATTCTAAGTAACAAGATAACTAAAGATTTATTTTGTAAACAAACCACATATTTATCTATTAATAACTATAAATTTTGGTCTGAAGCTATTTCAAATACTAATTTAACCAGTTATAGAGAAAGAGAAGAAGCAAACATACTTGAAGAGCTGAATTATGATATTAAAAAAGAACAAAGTAACTTGATTGAATATTATGAGCAATTAATATATGGAGGGGGAATAAATGGAAAATAAATTAGTGACCGTTATTGTACCAGTTTTTAATGCTGGAAAATATTTAGAAAATTTGATTTTATCATTAATGAATCAGACATATCACAATATAGAAATGATATTTATTGATGATGGTTCTACAGATAATTCACGAAATATTGTAAATAAATATTGTAAAAAAGACTCAAGAATTACTAAGATTTTTACAGAGAATGGTGGCGTGTCTGCTGCTAGAAATAGAGGATTAACTATTGCTTCCGGTGATTATATTTGCTTCATTGATGCAGATGATTATGTAGAAGATATATATGTAGAAAAATTATTAGATGGTGTTATGAATAATAATGTCCAACTAGCTATCTGCGATTATTGGTTAGTTTATGAGAAAAAGAGAAAAAAAACAGATAATAACTTAAAATCAATATCGACTGTAAATTCTTCAGTAATAATAAAGGAAGTACTTCTATCAGATAACTATATTAAAGGATTTGTTTGGAATAAAATTTTTGATGCTCAAATAATAAAAGAACATTCTATAAAATTCAATGATAAGTCATTTATACTTGAGGATATGGAATTTTTAATTAAATATCTATGCCATATAGAAAATATTTATTTAATTCACCAACAATTATATAACTATATTCAACGCTCTAATTCAGCGACTAGAAAGATTGATAATAAATATATGAGTGCCTTTAACGTTATAGATAATTTAAAAAAAATACTTAATCACAACTATGATCCTTATTTAAAAGTTTTATACTATGAATTTTATACTAATGTATTTAAATATCATATAAAAAATAAGAGTTTTTCTAATCTTGAATTTTTAAGTAGAAGAGAATGTTTATCAAGTTACTACTTATTAGTTAAATTAAAAAAAAATAGAAGTTATATACAGAAAATTAAAGATATAATAACTATTTTATTAATAATTTCATACATGAGGTGAAATATGATTCCTAAAATTGTACACTATTGTTGGTTTGGACAGACAAATAAAAGCACAGAAATAAACAGTAATCTGGAAGAGTGGAAAAAGAAATTACCGGAACACGAATTTATTGAATGGAATGAAAAAAATTTTGATATAAATTCTATACCATTTGTTAAGGAAGCATATGATAGGAAAAAATTTGCTTTTGTTAGTGATGTAGCTAGACTGTACGCATTAATAGAACATGGGGGAGTGTATTTAGATACAGATATTGAAATAGTTAAAGACTTCACATCTGTAATCAATGATTACTCTGCTGTTTTTTCATTAGAAAATGACAACTCAAGTGTAGCTACTTCTTTTATTGCTGCTGAAGAAAAACATTCAATTATAATGGAATTATTTGAAAAGTATCAAACTATGAATTTTATAGATAACGATGGTAATGAAGTTACTATTCCTAATACAATTTATTTAACAGAAATATTAAAAAAACAAAAATTTTGTATAAAAAATGAAATTCAGATATCAGATGGGATAGCTTTATTTCCTGATACTTATTTTTCATCATTTAATTTAGAAACTGGAAAACCTAGGTATACGAGACAAACATACGTTGTACACCATTTTTCAGCTTCATGGCAAGATAGAAGTTTTCATTTTAAAAAAACAATAAAGAAATTTTTAGTAGTGTTATTAGGAGAAGAACTTTATATAAAATTAAAAAGGATTTTATTGGCTTCTAAGTAAAAGGAGAAGTATGAAAATAGTAAAAAATTATTTATATAGCATATCATATCAGTTGCTAATAATTATATTACCTATAGTAACAGTGCCATATATATCTAGAACTCTTACGGCTGAAGGTGTAGGGAAATT
Source organism: Enterococcus sp. SB12 (assembly GCF_030910025.2). Taxonomy (NCBI): domain Bacteria; kingdom Bacillati; phylum Bacillota; class Bacilli; order Lactobacillales; family Enterococcaceae; genus Enterococcus; species Enterococcus sp. SB12. Next base: position 850,612 of record NZ_CP175675.1, read on the forward strand.
TTCTTACACTAATTCAATCATACAGTATTTTGTGCTGATAGCTACATTGGGTACCAGTATATATGGTAGCCGAACAATAGCATATTATAGAAATGACATTGAAAAAAGATCAGAAAAATTTATCGAAATTATGGTACTAAAATTTTTAATGATGCTTGTTTCTTTTAGTATATTTATTGCTTTTCTTTTTATCTATGGAAAGTTTAAACTAATACTATTATTGCAATCATTTCAAATATTAGCCGTAGGTGTAGATATTTCATGGTTTTTTATCGGTATAGAGGATTTTAAAAAAACTGTTTTTAGAAATATATTAATAAAGATTGCATCAGTTATACTGATTTTTTTATTAGTAAAAAAACCTGACGATTTATGGAAATATATAGTTACTAATAGTTTTTCTATTTTGATTGGAAATTTTACATTATGGAGCTATGTTCGTAAATATATAAAAAAAGTTGATTTAAAGAGTATATCTATAAAAGTTCATATTCCTCTAATTTTAAAATTATTTATTCCACAAATTGCTACACAGTTATTTGTTACTTTAAATAAAATATATTTAGGAAATATGTCTACATTTGTGCAAACTGGTTTTTTTGATAATTCAGATAGGATCATTAGAATATTAATTGCTTTTATAACTGCTATTGGAACAGTTCTTTTCCCAAGGTTAGCAAATGAATTTCATAAAAATAATCTATTGAAAATGAACAATTACTTTAAAATTGCATTTGATATGGTTAGTCTAGTAGCAATACCAATTTCCTTGGGAATGTTTCTAATTTCACGTCCGTTTTCCATACTATTTTTTGGAGATAGCTTTCAAGGAATTGATAAAGTTTTAGCAATTTTAAGTTTTGAAATTATTTTTATGGGATGGAGTTCGTTAATCAATCAATATTTAATAGCTAGTGACAAGCCTTTTGGGATTACAATTTCGATTTCACTAGCAGCATTGTTGTCTATTTTTTTATCATATTATTTAATAAATAATTATTCGGCTATTGGTGCAGCAATGAGCTCAGTTATCGGTGAATTTGTTATTGCAGTAAGCTCCTTAATTTTTATGAGAAATAATATCAGCTTAAAATATATATTTAAAGATTTGTGGAAAATGATAATAAGTGGGTTATTTATGTTTTTTATCTGTAGAATATTTCAACTTATAAATCCTTTTTTTAACAAATTATATATTCAGATATTTTTAGGTAGTTTAGTCTATTTATGTACAATTTTCTTTTTAAATCCTGAGATTATTAATTATATGAAAAACAAGCTTATTGGTTATAAAAAAGATAAAATTATGTAGATTAGATTTTAAAATATTACAATGAATTCTTTTTGAAATTAATAATGAAAAGTTAAATTTTACAAGCTGAGGAACAGAAAGAAGTTATCATTTCTTTCTGTTCTTTTCTGTTAATTATAAATTTTGGCTCTTTGTCAAATGATGTTGGTAAAGAGAAATCTTAGAATAATTGGAGATCAAGTGGATCAGTTCCTCTTGATCTTTTTTAGTTGAAAATCAATGCGTTGCCATGACGAATCATGATGCGCAATTTGAAATTATAAAAGCTACGAAAGCCATATGCATTTCGTTTTAACACTTTGATATGGTTGTTCAGACATTCAAGTGGGCCATTTGAATAACTTTGTTGTAAAGCATTTTTGATTTGTGGCAGAAATTTCTGGAACGTTCTCAAGGTCGTCTGATAGCCTTCGGGAAGCATGATATTATTGGTAAGTAGTTCTTCAAACGATACGTAGTCTCGTTCCTTTACAGCGTAAAGAAAGTCTTGATATAACTGATAGCCTACACGCAAAGCAGGGCTCCCTTTCAGTAAGCGATCCACAATATCGGTCTCTGTTAAATGAGCTTTGAAGCCAGGTCGCCAAAGGCGTCGAGTATAATCAAGCTTGCGTTCATCTTTTTGAAGAAGTTTCCAGTATCTTTTTAATTGCTTACCTAATTGATAGTGTTTTTGTTCTTTGCTTTTTAATAGTTGGTTCGTTTCTTTGATTCGATGATTGCGAAAGGTACGACCAATATGTTGGACGATGTGAAACCGGTCAATAATCAGCTGTGCTTTTGGAAACAGCTTTTTAACGAGCGATACATAAGGAGCGTACATATCAATCACGATCCATTCGACCGCTTCACGAATTTCTCGTGAAAAATGACTAAAATAACGTTTTAAAAAGGCAGTTGTCGGTTCTCGACAATGTCCAATAAGCGCTGTGTTTGTCCATCCATCATGATGAAACTCATAGCACCTGAAACACCCCGAACTGATTTGAATTCATCAAAACAAAGTACCTTAGGTAACGGTGTCCGAAAAGGATTCAACGGACGATAAAATCGCTTCATAATACGGTAAACAGAAGAGACCGATAGATTTTTCTGAGCGGCGATCTCTGTCATTGAGGTATTTTTTTCAGACGAGTCACGACAGACCAGCGGACTTTCTCACTGATGAAACAATGTTTTTTCGCAACAGAAGTATCTGCGACAAAGGTCCGCTGACAAGCTTTGCATTTGAAGCGTTGCTTTTTCAATTCGAGGTAGGTACGGTATTCAGAAACATCGTTCATTAACAACCGGACGGTTGTTGTACCCCAACGCACAATATCTGAAGCAATCTGGTGTTTACAGTGGATGCATTCTTGGGCTGTATAAATCAAGTTTCCACGATAAATATGACAGATTTGCCCTTTGTATTTTTCTTTTGTGAGACAATTTTCGTTAAAAGTAACTGATAAGTCTAGAATATCTAATGTTTCTTTGATAAGGTGAGTGTAAGACATCTTGATTCCTCCTTTTGGGTTGGTTCGCCAAATTAATTCTAAAGGATTTCAAGGTGTCTTTTCTATATGTTTTGGAAAATAAAAAAGATGCTGGTGTCATCCACCAACATCAAAAAGTATAGAGCCTAAATTTTTATGTTTGGATTTGATTATTTTTTCATGCTTTATTATATTATTTAATTTTCTTGTGGAACGTTATTATAAAAGTTTTCTCCTGTTGTGGTAAATGTTTTGAATCTCAAGCTTTTAAATAGTACATAGCAAATTCTAATAGTTATAACTCAAATAACAATTTAGGTAATTGTTTAGCAGTTTTATTATCCAAATTTGAAGCAAAGTATACTTTAACATTACTGTTTAATTTTTAGCGATTATTTTACAATCTCTTAATCATTTAGGAAGTTTTTTATTTCCTACTAATTCTGTATATAAATAAAAGTGATATTGATAGAATAGGTTTTTTCATAGTGTTGTTAATCCCATTATTTGCAATTGTTATCAATCGCAAATCAAATATCCTCACTTCTCCCCCATACGCAATACATAGGCGTCAAGCAGGATTCTCGCTATAATCTGGAGAGGCAAACGCGACCGTACTTCATAATCAGGGAAATAAGAACCTTCTGATTTGAAACCTACGAGATTGATCTCGCAATAGTCTTTCAGTGTAGAGGAATGATTGGCTGTAACTAGAATCGAACCAATCTCTGCATCATAGCAATTCTTTGCGGCGGTGACGAGTTCTTTTGTCTCGCCGTTCAAAGAAACAAAAATAACGCTGTCTTTCTTAGTCAGTTTCTGACTGATGCTTTTGATAATTTCTGGATCAGTATGCATTTGACAATTTTTTCCTGTTAATTGAAGTTTTACCAGCATTTCTTGGCCAATCATTTCTGAAAATCCTCGGGCAAAGACAAAAACCCGGCCAGAAAATTTGATTCTTTGTATTGTATCTTCAATGTTCCCGATTTCCAACATATTGATCGTACGTACCACTTCTTGTTCATTTTTTAGAATGGCTCGACGGATACCTTTGTCTACTTTATCTAAGAAAGAAAAATTGATGTTCTTGTTTTCTCCTTCTTTTAGATGGTGCTTAAACGAAGTAAATCCTTCATAGCCTTTCTTTTTCATTGTCCGCACAATGGTGGCTGTTGAGACATTTGCTTGTTCACTTAGTTTCACGATGGAGTAGTTAGGGATCTCTAGGATGTGGTGTTCGATAAAGTTCCAGAGGTACTGTTCTGTTTCACTTAATTTGTGATCCATATTCTTTCCTTCTTTCACTAAAAGTTAGTTAAAAAATAGCACGATGTGTTTATAAATGTAAAGGTTCTCTTTGTGTTGGAACGATTAAGAAAACATTTTCTCTTTCGCGTATTTCATAATAGAGTCAAGGAGGTCATTGGTTATGTCTATCTACACATGCACGATGAATTTGGCAATTGATCTATTTATTGAAACAGAGGAGATGCATCCTTTTATGGTAAACCGTACAAAGGAGGATGACATTCAGGCAAACGGAAAAGGGGTGAATGTGTCACTAGTATTAAAGATGCTAGATTTCCCAAGTACGGCATTAGGTTTTTCTGCTGGTTTCACAGGAAAATATATAGAAGACTATTTACAGAAGAAACAAATCCAAACAGAGTTTATTGAAGTGCCTGGTATGACGCGTATCAATGTATTTACACAAGTCAATCAAACGAGAGAAGAATACAAATTAGTGAATCAAGGACCTGAAATACCGCAGGCAGCTGTCCATAATTTTTTAAATCAAATAAGAGCATTACAAGCAGAGGATTATCTTTGTGTTTCTGGGAGTTTACCAAGAGGGCTGTCTCCAAAGGTTTTAGTAGAAATCAGTCGGATTTGTCAGGAAAAGGGGATTCATTTGATTATTGATAGTAGTGATCAAGAGGTCATGGATTGTTTGCCCTATCGACCATTTTTGCTGAAACCGAATGAGGAAGAACTTTCTTCTTGGTTCGGACGAAAAATGGTTACAGATGAAGAATACTTTGTTTATGGACAACGACTAGTAGAGTTAGGTGCAGAAAATGTTTTGTTATCCCTCGGTGAGGAAGGAGCGATTCTTTTTACGAAAGACAGGGTGATTCGAGGAAACTCGCCAAAAGGAAAAGTTGTCAATACAGCATGTGCAGGTGATGCCATGTTAGGCACTTTTTTAGCAGGATACATGAATCGACGACCGCTTGATGAAACGTTACGTAAAAGCATAGCAGCAGGCAGCTCTACTGCTTTTCGTAAAGGACTGACTGATTTTTTGGATGTGGTGGAATTAAGTAAACAAATCAAAATCAAGGAAGAGAGGTTCGAAAGATGGGAAAATATCAACTAATTGCAGCAACCGGTTGTCCGACAGGAATTGCACACACCTACATGGCGCAAGAGGCATTAGAGCAAGCAGCTAGGAAAAAAGGCATCACGATCAAAGTGGAGACCCATGGACAAATTGGGATCGAGAATGAATTAACGGCTGAAGAAATCAAACAGGCAGATGCTGTCATTATTGCCGCAGACAAAGATGTCCATTCAGAAAGATTTGCGGGAAAACGAGTCATTGATGTTTCTGTCAGTACAGGAATCAAGTATGCACAACGGCTGATTGACGAAGCATTGGCAGGAAAAGGGACCATCTTAGCAGATAATGAAGCTGTTGATACTTTAGAATCAGAAACGATAAGTGGTGCTAATTTTGGTCGCAGCATCTATAAAAATTTGATGAATGGTGTCTCTCATATGTTGCCTTTCGTGGTAGCTGGCGGAGTATTGATTGCTATTTCATTTGCCGTTTGGGGAATCTATTCTTTTGATTCAGATCATGCACAATACAATGCTACAGCGGCAATGGTAAAAGCAGTTGGCGATGCAGCAATGGGAATGATGGTTCCAGTTTTAGCAGCTTATATTGCAGAAGGGATCGCGAAACGTCCAGGGTTAGTCGTTGGATTTGTTGGTGGAATCGTAGCCATGAATGGCGGTACTGGATTTTTAGGAGGTATTTTAGCTGGGTTCTTAGCAGGTTATTTTATCTTATTGTTGCAAAAGCTACTGACAATTTTACCTAAAAAACTAGATGGCTTGAAGGCAATCTTCTTATATCCAGTTATTGGTGTAGCATTTATTGGCATCGTGATGTCTTTGCTGGCAGGTCCAATGAAGGCTATAAATGAAGGAATGATGAGCTTTTTAGCTGGATTTGAACATTCGAATCCACTTGTTCTTGGCGTGATTGTTGGCTGTATGTGTGCGTTTGATATGGGAGGACCGGTTAATAAGGCGGCATATGTAACAGGAACAGCTCTTTTGGCACAAGGAAACACGACTTTTATGGCTGGTGTGTCAGCAGCTTGTATTGCACCACCGTTGATTACTGGTTTTGCTACTTTATTGTTTGGTAAATATTTTGATACCAATGATCGTAATGCAGGTTTGGTTAATTTTATTTTAGGATCAACTCATATTACGGAAGGAGCTATTCCGTTTGCCGCGAAAGACCCGATCCGAGTGTTACCCACGATGATGTTAGGCTCATCAATTGCTGCTGTCTTAACTTATTTGTTTGGCGTCCAAGTTCCAGCACCACATGGTGGTTTTTTAGTGTTACCTGTAGTGACGGGAAAAATCCAATGGGTTACAGCGATTCTTATTGGTTCGATCGTTGGTGGAGTGATACTAGGATTAATCCAAAAGAAAAGAGTAACTGATAAAGACAAGAAGATGGATAATAAAGCAGCAAATCGTACAGTTATCGAAAAAGGAAGAGCAGGAGACTTATCATGACAATCATTCATGAAGAGAACATTTTTTTACAACAGCCATTGGATAGTCAAGAAGAAGCATTTAAGTTTTTAGCAAAGCAAACATTCTGCTTAGGAATTGCTCATGACGAAAAAGATGTATATCAAAAACTTCTAGAAAGAGAAAAAGAAGGTACTACAGGAATAATGTCAGGTTTTGCTATTCCTCATGCGAAGTCTCAAACAATAAATGAACCTAGTATGATTATCGTCACACTGAACAAAGGAATTGAATGGAACAGTTTAGATAGACAGTCAGTTGATTTTATTTTTGCGTTATTTATTCCAGATTCAGAAGCAGGAACGACTCATTTGAAATTATTGTCTCTCGTTGCACGATCATTGATGCGAAAAGAGGTTACAGAACAGTTGAGAAAAGCAAAATCGAAAACAAAAATAGCCACAATATTAACTAAAGAAATAGGTGAAGATATATGAAGAAGATGAGTATAGAAAAGCAGGAACGTTTGAAGCGATTGACGGATGAAGCTGGAATTATTAGCGCGTTAGCAATCGACCAGCGTGGTGCTTTGAAGAAAATGATTAACCAATATAAAGAAGCTACATCAGAAGACATCATCCAATTTAAACAGATGGTTTCTCAATACCTGACTCCCTATGCCTCAGCTATTTTACTTGATCCAGAATACGGCCTTCCTGCAGCAGCTCTTCGAGAGAAAGAATGTGGCTTGCTGCTAGCTTATGAAAAAACCGGCTATGATACGAAAATGCCGGGAAGATTACCTGATTTATTGAATATTTGGTCGGTGAAAAGGTTAAAAGAAGCTGGTGCGGATGCTTGTAAATTTTTATTGTACTATGACGTGGATGAACCAGCAGAGATTAATGTGCAAAAACAAATAGTTATAGAACGGATTGGTTCAGAATGCGAAGCAGAAGGCATACCTTTCTTTTTAGAGATCCTTTCTTATGATGCAACTATTGGCGATCCGTCTTCTCTTGCCTATGCAAAAGTAAAACCCCATAAAGTTATTGAAGCCATGCGAGAATTTTCAAAAGAACGTTATCAAGTGGATGTATTGAAAGTAGAAGTGCCAGTGAATATGAGATTTGTGGAAGGATATGGGCAAGAGACTTGTTATAGTCAAGCAGAGGCATCCGCGTATTTCTATGAACAATCGAAAGTGACTGAACAACCGTTTATTTTTTTAAGTGCGGGAGTCAATGCTACGCTATTTCAAGATACATTACGTCTTGCAAAACAATCAGGTTCGACATTCAATGGTGTCTTATGTGGGCGAGCAACATGGGCGAAGGGAGTGGCACCTTTTGTTACCGAAGGCGAAAAAAAAGCGAGTAGTTGGATGTTAGAAGAAGGAAAACAAAATATTAAGGAATTAAGTACATTATTAAAAGAAACAGCAACACCTGTCTACGTTGATAGATAAGAAAAAGTTGTTTCTTCATAAAAAGATGCTGCTGCAATTAGATAGCGATCAATCGATGATTCAAATTAAACATTCACTTAAATAAAAATATCGACCAGATTTCTTTTTCAAAAATCTTGGTCGATATTTTTAATTGCTAAAACTGTTAATGAATTTTTATTACACTCTTATTTACTATCTACTTCCGCTTCTGCTGCTTTCCTGCGTTGCGGCCTTTGTTGTTTGTACTGTTTTTTGGTTGTTTGATTTGTTTTGTTGCTTGTTTGTTGTTAGCTGGCTTTGCTGATTCTGTCACGTCTTTTCTTGGAGTGACGACTTGTTTTGGCGGGTTTTGTTTCAACTCTTCTGCCACTTGTGCTTTCAAACGTGGTTTCATCATAACGTTTGTGATGAATGTTTGCAGACAGCTGAACACACCACCGACTACCCAGTAAAGTGTAACACCGGCTGGCGCACTGATCGACATGAAGACGATCATAGCAGGAGAGACGATCAGCATCGTACGCATCGTCTTTTTCTGTTCTTCAGGAATACCGATTGTTGAAATATATCCTTGAAGCAGATAAGCGACCCCTGCAATGGCCACAAGCACCATACTTGGTGAGCCTAGATCGATGCCGTAAAAAGATGATTCACGGATACCTTCTGTGTAGCGTGCTGTAAAATACAAGGCAGAGAAGATCGGCATTTGGATCAATAGAGGCAGACAGCCGATTCCGCCGGTCATACTCAATCCATTTTCGCGATATACTTGCTGCATTTCTGCTTGTGCTGCCATTTGTTCTTCACGTGTTGTTGCAGCTTTTAGCTTTTGTTGTGCTGCTTCAACTTGTGGTTTTAACGCTTGCATTTTTTCAGATTGGATCATTGTTTTTTTCGATTGACTGATACCTAGTGGCAAGATGATGATACGAACGATCACAGTCATTGCAATAACTGCCCAGCCGTAAGACCAATTGAAATTCTCAACTAGATATGTAATCGCTTGGCCCATAGGATGGACGAGTACTCGATAAACGATTCCTGAAGTGTCAGGGTTTCCGTTTGAATCCATCCGCACACAGCCAGATAAAAAGAGCAGGATACTGACAAGTCCGGATCCCAATAACCAGTTTTTCCATTTATTCATAGAATACTTCCTCTTCTATAATTTTTACACAAACTTAACTATACTAAAAAAGCGCATGGAATTCAATCAACTTCATAGAAATTTCATATAAATATTCGTTCTTTTTCGTAGCGAAAAATTTTGAAAAAAGACAAAAAATCAAGAAAGAAATACTTAGAAAGAAAAGAGTGATTCCAAGTGTTTCTTTCTTATTTAAAAAACTAAAAACTTTTTTGTTCTGTTTGGAAAATATGGGTTAAGCAAATTTATTGCAAGTTATAGATCAGCTTTTTTACTACCTGTATTTAATATTTGAGGCAAAGTGCCTCAAAAACAACCTTATCGACGATGTTCAAAAGTCAGTTTCTTGGTATTAAGTCAAATTTATGCAAAAATGTGGAAAGCCATTTTCACAAAATTTTCCTTAATACTCAAAACTAAGCGACTTTTTCACAACCAGTCCTTAATGCTTGATGCAGATCAGCTTTTTCGCAACCTTATTGACGGTGTTTTATCAGCTGCCTCTCGGTATTAAGTCATTACATTTCAAAATATGAGAAGCTATTTTGAAAATGTTTCTCCTTAATACTCGAGGCAAAGCGCTTCAAAAACAACCTTATCGATGGTGTTCAAAAGCTTGCATCTACGGCATTAAGTCCAGCCTGTTGAAAAATATGGAGAGCTATTTATCACAACCAGTCCTTAATGCTTGATGCAGACCAGCTTTTTCACAACCTTATCCCACCACATCAAATTTCTTTCGTTCCTCAATCATCGGATCTTCTTGGACATCCACATACTGCACTCGTCCACTTGGGCTCGGAGACTTCTTGACTTCTTCGATAAATTTTTGGATGATGTCGTCATTTCCGATTGCTTCGATTGTGACTGAGCCGTCGTCTTCGTTTTTTACCGTTCCGGTCACGCCTAACTGATCAGCAACCATCTTGGTCATATAGCGAAATCCCACGCCCTGGACACGTCCTTGGACATTCATTTTAACTTTGCGCATGTTCGTCACCTTTCTTTCCTGTTTTATAAATCAATGATACCGATTTTTTTAGGATGAAACAAGCTCAAGCACCTATTCCATGATATAATCAGTTGAGGTGAGGAATGTGAAAGAGATCCAATCAGCAAAAAATCCAAGAATCAAAGAATTAAAAAAACTACATAAAAAGAAATACAGAGAAGAAAAGGCAGAATATCTTTTGGAAGGGTTCCATCTGATCGAAGAAGCTGCGTCGTCTGATGCAGAAATAAAAGAACTTTTTGTGACACAGAGAGGTATGAAAGAATGGGGAGACTGGCTGGCTGTAAACAAAGAGATTTCTACTTTTCTAGTTTCAGATGAGGTCATGACCGCTATGTCAGATCTACCTACACCGCAAGGGATCTTAGCAGTGATGACGTTAACATCTGAAGATACGCCAGATTTTTCAGGAGGCTGGCTTTTACTAGATAATGTACAGGATCCTGGAAATGTGGGAACGATGATCCGTACGGCAGATGCGTTTGGTATGGCTGGTGTTTTATTAGGTAAAGGAACGGCAGATATTTATAGTACAAAGGTGCTGCGAAGCATGCAGGGAAGCAATTATCATTTGCCTGTGTTACAAAAAGATTTGGCAGATGTAATCCCTATAATGAAAGGCAAAGGGTTTACGGTGTACGGTACAGAATTAAATGAAGAAGCACATGCATTAGACAAAGTAGAAAAAACAGAGGATTTCGCTATAATCATGGGAAACGAAGGTCAGGGAGTAAGTCAGGAAATCTTGTCTTTGACTGATCAGAACGTATATATCCCAATGAAAGGAAATGCGGAATCATTGAATGTCGGAGTCGCAGCAGGGATCGTTCTTTATCATTTTTCTTTATGATTAAGGAACTATTAAGCTTTAGCTATTTTATCTAGAGCGACTAGAATAATCCGAACACTGGTGGTATACTTAGATCAATTTCAGAAGAAAATGAAATTCAAAAAGGTGGCAGATCGATAATTATGACAGAAAAATGGCGTGAAGACGAAGAATATATGTCTTATGTACAAGATCTTTTAGAAACAGAAGCAGTGAAAAAATTAGCGAATTACACACAGCATGTTCATTCCACTCGTTTGGAGCATTCCATCAGTGTTTCTTACTATAGTTATCTGCTCGCAAAAAAATGGGGTGGCAATGCTAAAGCAACAGCGCGTGCTGGACTTTTGCATGATCTGTTCTACTATGATTGGCGTACGACGAAATTTGACGAGGGGACACATGCGTATATCCATCCAAGAATTGCTGTAAAGAATGCAGAAAAAATCACCGATTTGTCTGATCTTGAGCGAGATATCATTTTGAAGCACATGTGGGGCGCAACGATCGCACCGCCTAAGTACAAAGAAGGATATATCGTGACATTCGTGGACAAATACTGCGCAGTCAAAGAAGCGGCTCAGCCCATGTCTGCAAGTATGCGTAAGAGATGGCAACGTTACTTTGGGAAAGAATCCTCGATTTAACAGGTAAAACCAATATAGACCATATTGAGGTTGTGACAGAAGTGGTCAGCTTCAAGAAATAAGAAGGAATGTACGAAAATTGCTTCTCAAATTTTTGTGAAATTTCGGCTTATTTTTCGAAGAAGCTACTTCTGGAACACCATTCATTCGAAACAAGGGACTTTGACACGACTTTTGTCACAGTCCTTTTTTCTGTTTGCAGTTGACTATCTGTTCAAGATACGGTTTACTTTTATTTATCGAATGAATCATGTACATAGAATAATAAGCATTAAAGGGGGTGATGATAAGATGCAAAACGTATCTTATTTAAAAGAGTCCGGGATCTTCAGGTAACACATACTTTGCAGAAGATCACTTTTTTCTACAAAGTATGCACTTTGGTTAGAAGAAAGGACTTTAAAATCATGGAACAAACAATAAAACCATACCAATATTTTTTTATAAAAAGAGAAGTAGAACAGTTATTAAATGCGTACTCATCTGTCAATGATCCAAAAACGGTACAAACAGTTCAGGCACTAGCAGCTGAAAAGATTCGAGACATATTAGAACACGAACTGCCAGAAATCGATACATTTTTAACGACAGTTTTAGACGTAAAACTGACAAAAGCGCAAGCAGAAAGAGCATTGGAGGAGCTGAAGCAAATCGTCCAGCCGTTTATGCAGCCTAGCAAACCACAAATCGAGAAATTATTCCGAAAAGTGAAAAAACTCAAACAACCAGCTTGGAATGAAATCGACTTGCAAGAACATACGTACATCGGCTGGAATGATCCAGGTACGCAGAAAAAATTCATGGTCTATTACGAAGATGAAAAATTAAAAGGGATTAGCGGTACTTTATCACCAACGATAAATAAGGGAATCTGTGCAATCTGTCAGAAAACATCGAATGTTTCGCTTTTTCTTTCTACAACGAAAGCAGGTTCTGATGGCACGTATACGAAAAAGGGGAATTATATTTGTCATGATAGTGACCAATGTAATCAACAGTTAACGAAATTGGCTCCTTTCTATGAATTTACTGAACGTGTAAAGAAAGAACGATAATTTTATTGTTTTTTACAGAAAAATATGCTATCTTTTAATGGAAGTGAATAGGTGATGGTGTTCGCCTTTAAATGCTAACGAAAGATAGCTAATGACGCCTACTAAAGTCTGGGGACAGCCCCTTTCTTTAGTAGGCGTTTTTTTATTGAGGAGGAATTTTTTATGGAAAAACAATTACCGAGTCCAGTACGCATTTTAGTGTACATGCTGAAGTGGCTGGTGATCACAGCGATTCTCGGTATATTCATGGGGAGCTTATCTGCTTTTTTCTTAAATAGCTTGACAGTTGTGACAGATATCCGACTATCACATCCTTGGCTCCTTTATCTACTACCAGTTAGTGGTGCGCTTTTTGCTTATCTCTATGCGTATCACGGCGGTCTTTCTAGTCGTGGAAACAACTTAGTGATCGATCAAGGAAATGGTGGAGAAGAAAAAATCCCGTTGCGACTTATTCCACTTACACTGTTTGGAACCATAACTACCCATTTATTTGGGGGATCTGTTGGCCGTGAAGGAACAGCAGTCCAAATGGGGGGAGCGTTAGCAGATAATATATCACGTTTGTTCCGATTGGATAAATCAGAACGGGAAATCTTGATTATCAGTGGAATCAGTGCGGGTTTTAGTTCTGTATTTGGCACACCTTTAGCTGGAACATTATTTGGATTAGAAGTGTTGGCAATCGGGAAAGTCCGAACAGAAGCGATCTTCCCTAGCTTCTTTGCTGCACTGTTTGCAAATTTCATGACAGAAAGCTATGGTGTTTCTCATCTACATTACCAAATGGGTGTGATTCCTGAATGGAGTATGTTGCTGTTCTTCAAAGTTTTTGTTGCTGGGATTGCTTTTGGTTTGATTGGTTGGGTATTCAGCCGTTCGATCGTCTTTTTAAAAGCGCGATATGCACAATGGATTCCTCATCCTGTTTGGCGAAATACGATAGGTGGAGCTGTAGTTGTGGCAGCAGCATTGATTTTGCAAACACAACGTTATCTCGGTTTGAGTCTTCCGTTACTTCAAGAATCATTTAATGGACAGACACATGTCTATGATTTTATTGGGAAGTTATTCTTCACAGTTTTGTCTTTAGGCGCGGGATATCAAGGGGGAGAAGTGACACCATTGTTTGAAATTGGTGCAACGCTTGGTGCAGCACTAGCGCCTTTGCTCCATGTTTCTGTTCCTTTTCTCGCAGGATTGGGCTTTATCGGAGTATTTTCTGGTGCGACAAATACACCGATTGCCTGCTTTGTGATGGGGATCGAATTGTTCGGTTCACAAGCGGCAGTATACTTCTTTATGATCTGCTTGATCAGCTTTATGTGTTCAGGCAACAGCGGTATTTATTCTGCTCAGCAAGTAGCGGTCAAAAAAGGGATACTCTTTTTGCCAATAGTTAAGAGAATGAAAGAAAAAAACAAGGTGTGACATATGTTTTGTCACACCTTGTTTTTTTAGAAAAGTAAAGTAATCAGCGATAAGAATGCGGAGCCTGCGAAAAGCAATCCGCAAATGATCATATGTCTTTTTTTGTTCATCATCAAGATGGCGATGTATTCTCTTAAAAACGCATTAGGCAAGTAGTAGAAAGCTGTTTTTGCACCAATACCATTTGCTTTCAATTTGGCTTGCCGCGCATAAAGACCGGCTCTAAAAATGTGGTAATTGTTGGAACTAAAGATCGCGCGGTATGGCCCTTTCATTTGCTGATCCATGATTTCCTTTGAATAGAGCATGTTCTCCAAAGTGGTTGTCGAATTGGTTTCGACAAGAATGTCTCTTTCAGGGATTCCTTGTTCCATGGCATATTGTTTCATCGCAATGGCCTCTGGTACTTTTTCGTCTGCTCCTTGCCCGCCAGACATCAATAAGATGGGCGGATTTAATGTAGCACGGCTTTGAGCCCGATAAAAAGCAATTGCCTTATTGATTCGCTTGGCTAGAAGAGGAGACACTGTTTCTCCATTGATCAACCCAGCGCCTAACACAACGATGAAGTCTTGATTGTATCGAGGTCGGTTGAACTGATACAAGAATGAGACAGTCAAAAAGTTGTAGAATACGATAAATAGATAGATCAAGATCAGGGGAACGCAGAAAAACAAAGCATTTATCCATTGCGGCAAATATTTTAACAAGAAAAAGTCAAAAACAAGAAACAGTGTAAGAAAAATGGCTAGTATCAACGTTAAAAGATTAGCTAATGAATGCGATTCTCTACGTAAAACTGTGACCCCGTTCCAAAAAAGAAAAACAATCAATCCATAAATACCAAATAAAAGGACAAGTAGCAATGGAATCGTGATCAAGGCGATCAGTCCGCCAAGGAAAATATTTTGCGTTTCATACAGCAAGACAAACAAGTAGATGCCGAAACTGATGAGGAAAACATTGAATAAAAGACCATTCAGCAGCCTTCGTTTTTCTGTGAAATAAGAAAAAGCAAAGATACTAAAGAACAACAATGGAATCAAAAAATAAAAGGTCGAATAAAAAATTTCCAACACGACAAAATAAGTTAAGATTACCGTAAATGTCCACGTACTGCCGTAAAAGAACAAGGAAGGATCCTTCTTCTGTTTTCGCCAATAAACGATAGAGAATACCCCAATAAGATAGAGAACTAAAAAGATCAGATCTCTGGTTAGATTCATAAATTCAACTCCTTTTTCTTATACAGTATAACGAAAATAGATGAAAAAAGCTGTTATTTAAACTAGAAAAAGCAAAAAAACATCTTTCCGATGGAAAGATGTTTTTCTTATTGTTCAATTAAAACAAGTTGCCAAAAAATTCTGCGACGCGTCGCCAGCCAATCACGAATATATTCGCTTTTTCCACTGTTTTATCCGTAATGATCTCTGTTGATGGTGCATTGTTGTCTTCTAAATAGCCTAATTTATCGTCTGTCAAGGTGATCGTAGCGGTACCGATTTTTGTACCTTTATCCATAGGTGCTTGGATCTCATTGTCAGTGACTTGCTTCTTGTCAAGTGTTGGCGTGATCGTTAATTTGCCAGTATCCATATCGTTTCGTACCCATACTTTTACAGGGCTTTTAAGCACAACAGGAACTGTTGATTCTTTTCCGTCTTTTACATCAATGGTTTTTAGACTAGGAATACTTGCGTTAGCTTTTCCGAGCTCTTTTTCTGACCAATTGTCATAGCAGTAGTCCATCAAACGGTCTGTTTCATTGAAGCGGGCACTCGGGTTTTCCGCATGGCCGTCCGCATTCAATACGACAGTGATGATCCGTTGATCGTTTTTAGTGATCGTACCAACGAAACAAGCACCTGCAAGCTCAGTCGTACCAGTTTTTAATCCGTCCACGCCTTCCTTGTAATTAACGAATCCTGGGAGCATCCAGTTCCAGTTGACCATTTCCACTGGTGATTGCGTATTTTCGCCAAACATTTGGGTCGTAGTACTTGATACATCCAGTATTTCTGGGAAATCCAAGATCAAATGGCGGGCAACGATGGCCACATCTTGAGCAGACATTTGATTTTCGTCGTTTTCTCCAGTGCCTTCTGGTCGGTTTTCACCAAGATAAGAGTTGTTCAATCCTGATGCATTAACGATTGTTGCATCTTTGATTCCCCAATCTTTCAATTGTTCTTTCATTCGTTCAGTGAATTTAGCTTCGCTGCCAGAGATTTTTTCTGCCAAGGCCACCATTGAAGCATTGGCTGACTGGATGATTGCAGAGTCGAATAATTCTTTGACAGTGTAGGTGTTTTCTTTATGCAAAGGAACATTCGATAAATCTAGGGTGATACTCAAATTTTCTGCATAATCTGAAATCGAAACTTTATCATCCCATGATAGTTTTCCTTCTTTTACTTGATCAAGAACGATGTAAAGACCGATGATTTTTGTGATTGAAGCGATCCCCATGGTTTTTTCTCCATCTTGATCATAAAGAATCTTACCGCTTTGCGCATCTACAGCAAAAGCTGCTTTTGCATTTACTTTGAACGTATCTTCAGCTTGCACAGCAACAGCTGGTAGAAAAGAAGCAAGGCAAAGAATGAGGCTAGCCAATAATAGGACTAGACGTGTTTTTTTTATGGACATATCCGATCTCCTTGTAATTAATTTGTTTCGCTACAAATTAAAATTTTATCAGAGAGGGGAGAGAGTTTCAATGTTTCTGAAAAAACTTTAGGATAAGAACGCACGTTATGGAAGGTTAGCGGTCGTTTTTACGTACTTTTACAGGAATAGGCTGTGTTTCCGCATCTAATAAGCGGGAAGCGCTGAAAGCAAATAAACTGATAATACTTAATAAACTGAAAATCATAATCAAATGCATAAGATCCACCTCTTTTATTCTTTTTCTTAGTTTATCAGCATTTCATGAAGAATAGTTGAAGACTGGGGCTAAATAATTGAGGAAATTATGAAGATAACTTAAAAAATAGCTAAATTTAAAACCGTAGAAACCGTTTTATTTTTTTAGATACGTTTTATTGTATGGAAAAATAGTGTTGTGGTAGACTTTAGATAGAAACAAATGAATGATTTTTTTAGGAGGGGTACGTTTATGGCAAAAAAGGATAAAGAATTATTGTCACAATTGACTTCAGAAGGCGCTAAAGGACCATTCGTCACGATCATGCTGAATACGCATGTCGCCCATCAAGATGTGGAAAAAGATCAGATCAAATTCAAAAATTTTGCGAAAGAAGCAAAGAAACGTTTTGAGAAAAAATATTCCGAACATGACTGGTCCCCGTTCCAAGAAAAAATTGAAAATTTGTTAGGAGATCCTTCGTTTTGGCGTAGTGCAACTACGAGTGTAGCGGTCATTATAACTGCTGACCAAACCTATATCCATCGTTTGAGTATCCCGGTAGACGATCAATACTATGTAAGTGATCTTCCCTATTTACTGGCTATTATCAAAAATGGGCAGTTCAACTATTCTTATTATTTATTGGGATTGAACCGCGACTCCATGAAATTGTATGAGGTCAGCAACAAACAAGTAAAAGAAGTATCTCTACCAGAAGGGGCACCGGTTGATGTCGTTACTGCATTGGGATCTGAACTGACAGGTGGCGGTTTGAACTTCTCTTCTAATGGAGGAGGCGGAGCCCGTGATGGAGTAACTTTCCATGGCGTAAATCCAAAAGATGAAGAAGTAGAGATCGATTGGGTCAACTATTACCAAGCAGTTGATACGTACTTGAAGGATTCTTTCGAAAATCCTGAACAATGGCCGATTTATTTATTTGCATTACCAGAAAATCAGACGATGTTCAAAAAAATTGCTAAAAATCCCTATTATTGTGCAGACGTTGCGATTTCTGCTTCTCCTGCGCAGCTATCCTTTAGAGATATCGAAGAAGGGGCGAATAAGTTGTCAAGTGAACTCGCAGCTCAAGAATCAAAAGAATACAATAAACTCTTAGATAAGAAATTCATCGATCAGTTAGTTGATATTGTTCCAGCTGCGAAAGAAGGAAAAGTGTCACATTTATTTATCGCTACGTCAAACTTAGCTGATGGTTTCGGTGAAGATCCTGAAACAGAATATGATCGGCGTCAAGTGTTGAATGCATTAGCAGATGATGTGATCATTAATGGCGGGAAAGTGTTTATTTTGGATCAAAAAGATGCGCCAGATGAAAAGAGTCTGACAGCGATTCTTCGTTATTAAAAGAGGTTGTGAAAAAGCTGTTCTGCATCAAGTAATAAGAACAGCAAGCAAAAGTAGCTCTTCATATTTTTTGTTTGGTGGGCTTATTACCGCAGATGCAAGCTTTTGAACACCGTTTAAAAAAGAGGTTGTGACGTGGTCACGACCTCTTTTTGACGATTATGATACAAAAAACATCATTTATGAACAAAATGTGAATAACGGGCGTTCTTGAGATATGATTTTAATTGGGAAAAACTTATCGATAAGGAGGTCTTTATGAAAAAAAGACTGTTATGGTGTTTGCTGTTTCTATCCCTAAGTTTAACAAGTCAGCCAGTTTTTGCTGAAGAAACACAGCGGTCTCCTATTACAGGCACACGTCTGTACAAAAATGTTTATGTACAGACAACAGATCTTGATTCTGCGATTCCTGAAACAGAAGAACGGTCTTTGCAGCCAAGATTTGGTTACTTTTGGTACTGTCCGACCTGTGATTATGAAAGTTGCTGGCATTTCTTACATTATACAGCTGCAGCTTTTGCTTTTACTCATACTCAGAAATATGATGGACATCATCCTGTTATTTATGAGGTATAGATATGAGCAAAAAAGAAAAACTAATCTCGTTGATCGTATTGGTTTGCCTTGTTCTTCTGGTAACTGTCATAGGCTATCAGAAATACCATGAGAACATCAGACCTACTAAAGAATCTTCCCCAGCCTCGACCGTTGAAACAGAACCGATAAGTAGTCAGAAAGAATAATTTTTTTAGTTTAAAAAAGAACATCAGAGCAAAAAAACACCAACTGAACAATATGTCGTTTATTTTAAAAAAAGTTCGGTTTTTCACTTTATGTAATCGCTGAGAAAACTTTTTTTAATAAAAAAAGTCGAAAAACTCTAGCTTTTTTGTAAACGGTATGATATACTATAGGAGTAGTTTTTGTTCGGTAATCTGTGGTAGCTTGTTTCAAATAAACATCTTCCAGATATACACCATTCAAGTAATTGCAAAATATGTGTTGATACACAAGGAGGATTTTTATTATGGAAACAGGTACAGTAAAATGGTTTAACTCAGAAAAAGGATTTGGATTCATCACTGCAGAAAACGGAAACGATGTATTCGTTCATTTCTCAGCTATCCAAGGCGACGGATTCAAAACTTTAGAAGAAGGCCAAGCAGTAACTTTCGATGTTGAAGAAGGCCAACGCGGACCTCAAGCAACAAACGTTACTAAAGCTTAATTAACCTATACTAAAAAATAAACGCCCAGACATTTGCGTGTCTGGGCGTTTTTGTCTATTTTCTTTAAAAAGCGATGAGAGTATTTTTCTGCACTTTGTAGTATAATTTCAAAAGAACATTAGAGGCAGGAGAAGAGGAAGATATTTTGAAACCAAGAACTTATGCAGTCGTTGATATCGAAACGACTGGGACGAATCCAAAAGAAGATCGGATCATCCAATTTGGCTGCGTCATGATTGAATCAGGTCGGATCACTTCACGTTTTTCGATCGATATTCATCCAGGGCGGAAGATTTCAAAACAAATCCAGCATTTAACAGGGATCACGAATCAACGCGTCCAAAAAGCGCCTTATTTCGAAGATGTCGCCCAAACGATTTACAATCTTTTGGCAGACACCATATTTGTCGCGCATAATATTTATTTTGATTATAATTTTTTGAACCATGAACTCATGCGATGCGGACTTCCTAGTTTGAAGATACCAGGCATCGATACAGTAGAACTTGCACAAATTTTCTTGCCGACGGAACCAAGCTTTCGCTTAGCTGATTTGTCAGAAAGCCTTGGATTTATTCATGAGAATCCTCATCAGGCAGATAGTGATGCCGAAGTGACAGGTCAACTTCTTTTGCTGATCGAAGAACGGATGAGAAAATTGCCAATCATCACGTTAGAGCAGATTGCGCGATTAAGTAGACACACAGGTATGGATACGAGTCGTTTCATTTATCACGTGATTGAAGAAATGAAAGAAAAACCAGAGCCACTTGATCCCTCATTAGAAATCGTCGATGGGCTAGCTTTGCAGAAAAAAGAAGTGGAACTATTCACATCCGTCCATTATGGCGAGCGGACATATCCAAGAAAAAAACAAGCAAAAGAAAAAATGTTTGGTAAAACACTGATGTATCGAAAAGAACAGAACAGACTGATGAATGCGGTCTACGACCATTTCACAAAAGATGAATCAAAAGATTTGATGATCGAAGCAGCTACAGGAATGGGTAAAACAATCGGTTATCTGTTGCCATTGAGTTATTTGGCTACACCTGAAAAACCCGCTGTCATCAGTACCGTTTCGCTAGTTTTGCAGCAGCAGATCATAGAAAAAGACATTCCATTGCTGAATCAATTGCTAGATCAACCCATACAACCTGTAATTATCAAAAGCTATCGCCACTATATTGATTTACAGCGTTTTAAAGGCACACTTGTGGAACCGCCAGAACAAAAACAATATGCTTTGTATCAAATGGCGGTCTTAGTTTGGCTGACGCAAACGAAGACCGGTGATTTGGATGAATTACATTTAACAAATTTGAACCATTCATTCTTTGCAGATATCGCGCACAGAGGTATTGGATTTTTAGCAAGAAATCAGTCATTTTACGAACAAGACTTTGTTCGTTTCTTGCAAAAGAAAATCAGGCAAAGTAATTTTTTGATTGTCAATCATGCGTTTTTAATACAAGAAACACAGCGAAAAGAACCATTGCTTCCAGCTAGTTCATTTTTGTTGATCGATGAAGTACATCATTTGCCGGAAATCGCTGAAAAAGTAAATGACAAACGATTAAGTATTAACTATTTCCATAAACAAATCCAGCAATTAGAAGAACCAAATCAGCTGTTTGACCGAATACAAAGCTATTTACCGAAAGAACATGAAGCCTTACGCTGGTTATCGATTTATCGAGAAGAACTTTCTGCGCTATGCGAAGCACAGATTTGTATGGCAGAAGGATTAATGAGTTTAGTGAGCGGCAAGCAACCTAACGGACAGTATCCAGAAGAAGTCATGATGACAAAAGAGATGTTGGATCAGCTGCCACTGGAATCTGGGACAGCCATTGATCACCTGCAGCTTTTTTATCAGGAGATCCAGCAGCTACAGTCACAAATGCGTCTGACTTTTGAGATTATCCAAGAAAGCTGGACAAACCAGATGCGGATCGATTTAGCAAGTTTATATAGCTTATTTGATCAATTAGATAAGCAGTACTTGCTGATGGATCAATGGCTGGAAGACTGGCGAGATCATTTGATCCATTGGTTCGTTCCTGGGAAAACAGCGCAGCAGATGATTTTTCATCTCCATGATTTTCAAGCGGCTATGTTGCCGTCGACTGTTTGGTATCCTCGATATGATCGTATTCTTTATATTGGAGGAACGCTGAAGATCGGCCCTAATCGACACTATCTCTCTAAGCGGCTTGGCATTGAAGCAGCACCTCTTAAAGTGATTGCCTCTCCTTATGATTATGAGAAACAGGCAAGGATCTATGTGCCAAAAGAGGCACCTGCCGTCCATCAAGTCAGCAATCAAGCATATATCGATTATTTAGAGACAGCACTTACAGGTCTGATCGAACAAGAAGATCGGCCAATACTTGTGTTATTCACTTCTCATGATGTTTTGCAGAAGGTCTATCAGAAAATGCATCTGTCTATGCTAGAAAAAGGACGAGAAATACTAGCTCAAGGGTTTGGCGGAAGCCGGGAGAAGCTTTTGAAACGCTTCATTTTGTCAGAAAAAAGCGTATTGTTTGGCGCTGACAGCTTTTGGGAAGGTGTAGATTTGCCTGGAGATGCTTTGCAGATCGTTGTAGTCACACGTTTACCCTTCGATAATCCGCTTCGCCCGATGGTTAAAGCTAGGAACGCTTATTTAGAATCAGAGGGGATCAATCCTTTTTACCAGGAATCCGTACCTAAAGCAGCTTTGAAGTTACGCCAAGCATTAGGTCGCTTGATAAGGACGGAGACAGATCGTGGCGTATTGCTTATTTTGGATCGAAGACTAGTCACTGCAAAATATGGTGCACGGATCATCCATGCATTACCGAAAAAAGTACCGATCAAAGAGCTAGCTATGGAGGAAATCTATCAGGATATCCATGAATTCTTAAAGAAAAATGAAGAAGGAAGTTAGAGGAGCTGTCTTTTTTCATAATTAAAATCTGCTATAATGAAAAGGAATGAAGATAAAGGAGCGACGACCCTTGAAGAAAAAACAGACAAAGGAAAAAACGATTAATCGCGTGTTACTTGGCTTGATCGTATTTTTATTAGCGGTCATCGTGATCAGCTCGATTTTTTACTTGCGTTCCAGTCGTCCGGCGGTGCAGGCGAAGAAAGAAGCAGTAGAAATCGCAAAGAAATATGCAAATCTTGAGGAAGCCGATCATTTTTATTGGTTTACTCGAAAGAAGACATACTTTTCACTGACAGGTACAAATGATAAAGGAAAAGAAATCGCCGTTATCATTCCTAAATCTGGTGAAAAAGTAAAAGTATTGGATCAAACAAAGGGACTGACTGAAAATGAAGCAAAACAGACAATTGCTGCGGCCCATCCTGAAATCCAAATCGAAAAAGCTGCTTTAGGGATGTATGATGATCAGCCTGTGTGGGAAGTAGTAGGAAAAGAAACAAATGGGAAACTGAATTATTACCTGATTGGCTTTGAATCTGGAGATGAAGTCAAGACAATCAAGGGAATTTAAAAGGTAAAGGAATGAATGGGATGGAGTTATCAAAAAGAACAAAACGATTAGAACCGTCTGTCACTTTGGCAGCTGCGGCAAAGGCCAAGGCATTAAAAGCCAAAGGCAGAGATGTGCTGAGTTTGACTGTGGGAGAACCGGATTTTGCGACACCAGAAAACATCCAAGAAGCAGCAATCGAAGCAATCCGCAATGGGAAAGCTAGCTATTATACACCAACAGCAGGAATCCCAGAGCTTCGACAGGCAATCGTTGATTATCTGAAGAAAAACTATGGACTTGTCTATGAACCTTCACAAACAGTCGTAACAGACGGAGCGAAATTTGCTTTGTATACCCTTTTCCAAACGATCCTTGACCCGCAAGATGAAGTCATCATTCCTGTGCCTTACTGGGTCAGTTACGGTGAGCAAGTAAAACTGGCAGAAGGACTTCCTGTCTTTTTGAAAGGGGAAGAATCCAATAGCTGGAAAGTTACTGTTGAGCAGCTAGAACAAGCACGTTCAGAAAAAACAAAAGCCGTAATCATCAATTCTCCATCGAATCCGACTGGAATGATTTATAGCAAGAATGAACTGCAGGCAATCGGTGAATGGGCAGTAAAAAATGATATTTTGATAGTTGCTGATGATATTTATGGCCGTTTAGTTTATAATGGCAATGAGTTTACTCCAATTGCAACGATTTCAGAAGCAATCAAAAATCAGACCATCATCATCAACGGCGTGTCTAAAACATATGCGATGACAGGCTGGCGCATTGGTTATGCGGTGGGAAATCCTGTGATCATCAATGGAATGATCGCTGTTGCTTCCCAATCAACTAGCAATCCGACAGCAGTCAGTCAATATGCAGCTGTTGAAGCATTGAAAGGCGAGCAAGATACAGTGGAAGAAATGCGGAACGCCTTTGAAGAACGCCTGAATACGTTATATCCGCTTGTGGCAGAACTGCCGGGTGTTTCTCTTGAAAAGCCACAAGGAGCTTTTTATCTTTTTCCTAATGTAAAAGAAACGCTACGCATGTGTAAATATGAAAATGTCACACAATGGGTAGAAGATCTTTTAGAAGAAACAGGGGTAGCGCTTGTGACTGGCGAAGGCTTTGGGGCACCAGAAAATGTCCGCATGAGTTATGCCACTGATCGCGCTACGTTAGAAGAAGCGGTACGCAGAATCAAGCAATTTATTGAGAGTAAAAGTCAAAATTAATCCTGAAGAAATTCAAGGAATATAAAAGGAGAGTCATACGTGGAACAAATTCAAATCATCGATTCGAAAAACCATGTGGGAGAAACAGTAACAATCGGCGCTTGGGTCGCAAATAAGCGATCAAGCGGAAAAATCGCATTTTTACAATTAAGAGACGGAACAGCCTTTTTCCAAGGTGTAGTTGTAAAAAGCGAAGTGCCGGAAGAAGTTTTCCAAACAGCTAAAAATCTGCACCAAGAAACATCCGTGTTAGTAACTGGAGAAATCCGTGAAGACAGCCGTTCAAAATTTGGTTATGAAATCGGAATTACAAATGTGGAAGTGGTAAGCGAGAGCCACGATTATCCGATCACACCAAAAGAACACGGAACAGACTTCTTGATGGATCATCGTCATTTATGGCTACGTTCTTCAAGACAACATGCGATTATGCAGATCAGAAATGAAATCATTCGTGCAACGTATGAATTCTTTAATCAACATCATTTTGTCAAAATCGATCCGCCGATCTTGACTGGTTCCGCACCAGAAGGCACTACGGATCTATTCGAAACAAATTACTTTGATCAAAAAGCTTATTTATCTCAAAGTGGCCAATTATACATGGAAGCTGCTGCTATGGCTTTCGGAAAAGTCTTTTCATTCGGTCCGACTTTCCGTGCTGAAAAATCAAAAACACGACGTCATTTGATTGAATTCTGGATGATCGAACCAGAAATGGCTTTCACTCATCAAGAAGAAAGTTTAGAAGTACAGGAACAATATGTAGCATTCTTAGTACAAAATGTTTTAGATCATTGCGAATACGCATTAGATGTACTAGGACGAGACAAAGAAGTCTTAAAAACTTATACAAAATTGCCATTCCCTCGTATTACTTATGATGATGCGATCGAATTACTGAAGAAAAATGGATTTGATGACATCGAATGGGGCGAAGACTTTGGTTCACCTCATGAAACGTTCATTGCGAATTCATTCGAACAGCCTGTCTTTATCCTAAACTATCCAAAAGCTATCAAGCCATTCTACATGAAACCACATCCAACAAGAGAAGACGTGGTAATTTGTGCAGATATGATCGCACCAGAAGGTTACGGTGAAATTATTGGCGGAAGCGAACGGGCAACGGACTATGATTTCTTGCTAGAACAAATCCGTAATCACGGTTTGGATGAAAAAGAATATTCATGGTATCTTGATCTACGTAAATACGGTTCTGTTCCGCACTCTGGTTTTGGTCTAGGCCTTGAACGAACAGTCACTTGGATTGCTGGTATCGACCATGTGCGTGAAGCTATTCCATTCCCACGTTTGTTGAACCGAATTTATCCATAAGAGGTGATGAAAAAGCTGTTCTGCATCAAGTAATTAGAACAGCCAAGCAAAAACAGCTGTTCATGTTTTGAATTGGCGGGACTTATTACCGCAGATGTAAGCTTTTGAACACCGTTTAGTGGAGAGGTTGTGAAAAAGCTGTTTAGTTTCGAGTATTAAGAAAAATTTTGTGGAAATGGCTTTCCACATTTTTGCATAAATTTGGCTTAATACCGAGAAACTGGCTTTTGAACACCGTTTAAGGAAGAGGTTGTGAAATCAGTGCCTTGACCTGAGTATTAGAGAAACAAAACGGAAAAATAGCTTCTCATATTTTACCGTTTTTTTAGCTAATATCGAGGGTCAGCTGATTGAACACCGTTTATATCAAGAGGTTGTGCGCCTGCCGTTCAGCTCCGAGTCACAAGGAGTAATTTCAAAAAACAGTTTTTCATGTTTGATGACTATTGTGACTTGTGACCGAGGAGTTGGCCGGAGAGCAACGTTTATTTAAAAAAAAGAACTGCGAACTCTCGCAGTTCTTTTTTTAAAATACGGGATAAAGGAAGTTTCCAGCAGACAAGAGAAGAAAGCAAAAGAAATTGCTATTTGATTCACAAGGTTCTATAACGAAATCGCAATCAATCAAACATTTACAAAGAAGGTAATTCAAATGGAAATCTGATTTGATGATGCTTCTGCTGTTGAAATAAAGCAGCATCTAGCACCTGAAAACAAACTAATAGTAACATTCGAAGATGGAGTAGGTCCGTATTTTCAGCATGCAATAATCCATATGTAAGTTCAATTCACCCTTGAAATCATCGGACCAGATAAAGTTATGACCAATCTATCCCAAGCAATCTAGAAGAGATATTAGTAAAGGGACATTTACTAGAAGTCTTAGATGAGCCTATAAATATATGTTTTGATGGCGTCATCAGTGGTCTGATTGACGGAAGCTTGGGTATGATCGATCTCTCTGGACCAAACAACGAAGGAATCAAGGGGAATCCGGCACGTTAAGAAAAAAATAGCATAAAAAACTAGACACTTGATGAGCGTTCATTCAATTGTTTGAAGGGACTAGGCTGGTGTCATTTTTTATACATATATTTTCTCTTTCATCTTGATAGGGCTTATGGGATAATATAAGGAAGAAAATCATCGTTTTATTCAAAAAGGAGTTTTTGACAAATGAAAAAACGTATATTATTTATCGGTGATAGTATTACAGACGCAGGAAGAGACCGAGCAGAAGCAACTGATCTAGGTAAAGGTTATCCACTTTTGATTGCCGGAAAACTAATCTCCCAATATCCAACGATGGAATTTGAATGCGTGAACCGTGGGATAGGAGGAGACAAAATTGCAGATCTGCAAGTACGCTGGCAAGAAGATTGTTTAGCTTTACAACCTGACTATGTATCGATTTTGATCGGAATCAATGATACCTGGCATAATACTAGCGATCAGGCTATATTCGGAACTGAGAAATCTGCTCAGCAATTTGAATCCGTTTATCGAAAATTACTAAATGAACTTCAAAAAGCGGGAATCTGCAACATCATCTTGATGGAGCCGTTTGTACTTCCTATAACCGACGACCGTCATGGCTGGCGTAAAGACTTAGACCCTAAAATCCAAATTGTTCGTAAACTTGCTAAGGAATATGGCGCATTGCTGGTTCCTTTAGATGGTATATTCAATGCTTTAGGGATTGCTTATGGTTTTTCGAAATATACAAGAGAAGATGGGGTCCACCCAACGATTGGCGGACATGAGATCATTGCACAAAGCTGGATAGATGCAATTGCCGCAGTCGATTTTTTTAGTGGAGATAAAAATGAGCGAAAGAAAAGTGAAAAATGATGGAAATAAGGTGGGCAGTAAAAGAAGATTTACCTCAAATCAATCAGCTGATTACTGATCATCCAGAATCATTCGTAAAAGCAAAAACGGCAGCTGACCTAAATGATAAGAATAAACTATTGCTCATTGCTGTAACAAAAGAAAAACAGATTATCGGATTTGCGCAAGCGGACGTGCAACAGTCAGAAGAACGATTGGATCAGCGACCATCAGGAAAACTAATCCAACACACATTAGTAACAAAAGAAAATACGAAAGAAATCCAAAAAAAATTTGCAGAATACTTGATGCTGGAAGCTAAAAAAAGAAGAATAAAATCAATTTTTGCCCAGTTTTAATCAAAAACAGTAATAGAAGGAGAAATACAATGAGTTGTTTAGGAAATGTCATCTGGTTTATATTCGGCGGACTAATCGGTGGTCTTAGCTGGTTAGCAGCGGGGATACTTTGGTGTATCACGATCATAGGTATCCCAATCGGTATGCAATGTTTTAAGATCGCCTCCCTTTCTTTTGCGCCTTTTGGCAAAGAAGTAATTTATCACCAGTCTGGCATGTCATTGATCGTTAATATCATCTGGCTGATCGTTTCAGGCCTACCAATTGCTCTCGCACATGTCGTCAGCGGCATCCTTCTATGTATCACGATCATAGGGATACCTTTTGCCAAGCAATCTTTCAAACTTGCTCGATTGGCGTTGATGCCATTCGGTGCAGAAATTGTATAAAAGAGAATAATAAAGGTTAGATAACGCATAGAGTCAGGTGGGATACATGTATTTCACCTGACTCTATGCGTTTTCCTGCATAAGTTCTTCCATGTGACTTTTACGTCTTTTATTTATATGGGATTACTGTTTATGGAAAGTTGAAATAATTTTCATTAAAGAACTCTTTCTATATTTTTGAAAGCGTAGTGGAGCTTCGAATATCTGGGAAGGACATTTTGCAGGGATTGAAAAAAGATATTGTCCTATCGAAAAATTAATGAATTTAGACAAATTGCCAGCAACAGGCTTCAAACTTAGTTGCTATCCTGTCAAGATCAAGAAGGCAAGTGCGGGTTGGATAAGAGCAGTGGCAATGATCGAAAAGAAAAAGAAAGAATAAGCCAAAACATCTGTATGGAAGAAATTTTCCGATGCAGATGTTTTTCATTTTTTCTTTCGGATACCTTGACATATGAATAAACATTCATTTATAATTAGTTATGAAGAGATATTCATATGTTGAGGCGAGGAGGTCATTAAAATGAAAAGTTACAGATTAGAAGGTTTAGATTGTGCGAACTGTGCAATGAAAATCGAAAAAGGAGTTCAGAAAATCAATGGAGTCAAGGAAGCAACGGTAAACTTCACTTCTGGAAAACTAACGATTGACGCAGAGGAAGATCATTTGGCTACGATTGAACAAGAAACAAAAAAAGTAGTGAAGGAATTAGAACCAGATGTCAAAGTAACAGAAATAGATAAGGAAAAAGTATCTGAACATGGAAATGAAAAAGAGAGAAATACGCTGTTCCGGATTTTATTTTCCCTTGCAGGTATCGCTTTATTGCTATTATTTGATTTTAATGAACCAATTCGCTTGATAGGGTATTTATTGATTTATCTGCTGATAGGATATGATGTAGTGAAGAAGGCAGTGATGAATATCGTCAAAGGAAAAATCTTTGATGAGAATTTTCTTATGTCTGTTGCTACGATTGGCGCTATGTTGATCGGTGAATATCCAGAAGCCGTAGCAGTGATGCTATTTTATCAAATCGGCGAGTATTTCCAAGGATTGGCAGTCAGTCATTCAAGAAAATCGATTCGCGAATTGATGGCGATCCGTCCAGAAACAGCTCACGTGCAGACGGCGGAAGGATTGATGACCGTGAACCCTGAAGACGTGCAGATCGGTCAGTTTGTACTTGTGAAGCCTGGTGAACGTGTACCGTTAGATGGAACGATCATCGAAGGAGAATCATTAGTCGATACGTCAGCACTTACAGGAGAATCAGTCCCTAAATCTGTATATGTTGGTGAAACAGTATTAAGCGGATTTATCAATAAAAATAAACCATTTTTAGTTCAAGTAGAAAAATCTTATGAAAATTCTACTATCAGCAAATTATTAGAATTAGTAGAAAATGCCAGCAGTAAAAAAGCACCAGCTGAAAATTTCATTACTAAATTCGCGCGCTATTACACACCAGTCGTTGTAGGATTGGCCGTTTTATTAGCTGTTTTACCTCCACTTGTTGTTTCTGGAGCGGCGTTTTCTGAATGGATCTATCGAGCATTGACATTTTTAGTGATCTCATGTCCATGTGCATTAGTGATTTCCGTGCCACTTAGTTTCTTTGGCGGTATCGGAGGAGCAAGTAAAATCGGTGTATTAGTAAAAGGTTCAAATTACTTGGAGTTGCTTGCACAAACTGAGACAGTGGTATTCGATAAAACCGGCACATTAACGAAAGGTGACTTTTCGATCCAGACGATCGATACAAAAATCGATCCAAAGATATTCATGCAATATGTTGCGAGTGCAGAACAGTTTTCTACACATCCGATTGCTCAATCTGTTTTAGAAGGCTACGCAGGTCCGCTTTTACCAACAACTAATATCCAAGAATTTGCAGGTGAAGGGATCTTAGCTGAAGTTGATGGCAAACAAGTATTAGTAGGTAATCACAAATTGATGGAAAGATTTGAAATCTCTTTTCCTTCAAGTCAAGAAATCGGTACATTGCTTTATCTAGCGATCGATCAAAGTTACAGTGGTTATCTTGTTATTGCAGATACCTTGAAAGAAGATGCCGTAGACGCATTGGTTCAATTAAAACAGGCTGGTGTGAAGAACACAGTCATGTTGACGGGCGACTCGAAAAAAATTGCTGATCATATCGGGAAGCAAGTAGGCGTGGACAAGATATATAGCGAATTGCTTCCAGAAGATAAAGTGCAGCGGTTAGAGGAAATCTTACAAAGAAACAATAAAAAGACCGCATTTGTCGGAGATGGAATCAACGATGCACCGGTGCTAGCAAGAGCAGATGTAGGAATCGCAATGGGTGGATTGGGAAGCGATGCTGCAATTGAAGCAGCAGATGTAGTCATCATGAATGATCAACCATCGAAGATTGCAGAAGCAATCCATTTAGCAAAGAAAACATTGAAAATCGTCAAACAGAACATTGTCTTTGCTATTGGGATAAAAATTTTGGTACTTGCCTTAGGTGCTTTTGGTTTTGCATCAATGGGAGATGCAGTATTTGCAGATGTTGGGGTGACAGTATTAGCTGTTTTGAATGCCATGCGAAGCTTGCATGTAAAAAATAAACGTTGATCAATGAAGAGGACGAATGAACGTCCTCTTTTTTTTATATCCTTTTCTTAATGAAAAATGTAAAGAAAATAGATAAGATTATAAAATAACTAATGTTTTTAATTTTGCAGAAAATTCAAAATAGCTTGAAATTCAATAAGGTCAATGAAATAAAAGAAAATAACTTATTTTTTTGATGGAAAAAATATGAAAAAACGATGTGTATTAAATAAAAGAATACACACATAAAATAACACTGTCTTGTAAGTTTGTTAAAAATTGAATATGATTACATCTGGATAACAAATTTTTATCATAAAGGAGAGAACGAATGAACAACAAACAATTACGCTGGTTTACTGTTGCGTTAATTGCATTTAACATGGTTTGGGGCATGGGGAATGTAGTTAATAACTATGCTCAGCAAGGAGTATCAGTTGTCACCTCTTGGCTATTGATTTTGGCCATTTATTTTATTCCATACGCATTGATCGTTGGACAATTAGGATCAGCCTTCAAGGATAGTAAAGGAGGCGTCAGTTCATGGGTCGAAAATACGACATCTAATAAACGACTGGCATACTATGCCGCTTGGACTTACTGGGTCGTCCATATTCCTTATTTGGCACAAAAGCCTCAAGCAATCCTGATTGCTGGCGGTTGGGCAGTCCAAGGAAATGGAAATATCGTAAATACGATGTCAGTACAAATGGTAGCAGTTATTTCACTTATTATATTTCTTGCCTTTTTATATTTATCAACAAAAGGACTTTCTACTTTGAAAGTGATTGGTGGACTGGCCGGAACAGCGATGTTCGTCATGTCGATCTTATTTATTCTTTTAGCTGTAACGGCACCGTTCATCAATCCAACGATGGAATTTGCCACACCACATATGAATCAAGTGAAAACATATATTCCAACATTTGATTTCAGTTATTTCACAACCGTTTCGATGCTAGTATTTGCAGTTGGAGGAGCGGAAAAAATATCCCCTTATGTCAACTCTACAAGAAATCCTGCAAAGGAATTTCCTAAAGGGATGATCTTCTTAGCAGCAATGGTAGGGATTTGTGCTGTATTAGGCTCAGTCGCAATGGGTATGCTGTTTGCTAGCGATAATATTCCTAAAGACTTGATGGCAAATGGGGCATACAGTGCTTTTCAAATTTTAGGTAATTACTATGGTATCGGTAACTCATTGATGATCATTTACGCATTGACAAACATGATTGGACAAATCTCCGCATTAGCCTTTTCAATTGATGCACCACTAAAAATCTTGTTAGCAGATGCGGATCCAGAATTTGTACCAAACTGGCTACGTAAACGTAATCGTAAAGGTACATTGGTGAATGGTTATCTTCTGACAGGTATACTAGTAGGAATCATTATTTTGTTGCCGATCTTTGGTATCAAAGATATGAATGAATTAGTAAAATGGTTGACGAACTTGAACTCAGTTGTCATGCCAATGCGTTACCTATGGGTGTTCTTGGCATATATGATGTTGAATAAAGCTTATAAGAAATTCAATTCTGAATATAAATTTGTTAAAAATCCAAAAATCGGTTTTATCTTTGGTGCTTGGTGCTTTGCCTTCACTGCGTTTGCATGTATCCTAGGAATGGTGCCAAAAGTAGATTATACTGCTGATCCTAAAGCATGGTGGTTCCAATTATTCACGAATATCATCACACCAATCGTCTTGATCTTATTAGGTATGATCTTGCCAGCAATTGCTCGTCGAGACAAAAACAAAGAAATCACTGAACCAGAAACAGTGGTTCAGCCTTAAAATAGAAATACTTGTTACAAGAGGTTGTGAAAAAGCTGTCCTGCATCAATTAATAAGAACAGCCAAACAAAAATAGCCCCTCATATTTTTCGTTTGGCTGGGCTTATTACCGCAGATGCAAGCTTTTGAACACCATTTATTCGAAACAAGGGACTTTGACACGACTTTTGTCACAGTCCCTTGTTTTTTTGCGGCGTTATAAGTGGTATGATCAAATCAAAATGATAAGAGAAGTGAGGGAGAAGAATGAAGATCATCGTGATTGGACAAAGTGGGTCGGGAAAATCGACCCTCGCAAGGAAGATCAAAGAAATCACCGGCTTTCCGCTACTGCCGCTAGACCTTTTATGGCATACGACAGATTACAGCATCCAAGCAAAAAAGTGGTTCATACAACAACAGCAATCATTTATGGAGACTAATCATTCATGGATCATTGAAGGAAACTATACTTCTACACTAGGAAAGAGGATTAAAGAAGCAGATAAGATCATTTGGCTACAAGTTCCGCGTTGCCGGGCGATTTATCGAGTGATTTTACGTTCCCTCAAAAGAAAGATAAACAAGAAGACCCGACCAGATATGCCTGAGACATTTTCAGAAAGATTCGATAAGGAATATCTGGAATTTCTGTCTTTCATCTGGCATTTTGAAGAAACCCATGAACCCGAAATACAGCAGCTGATCCAAGAAAACCATGCACAAAACAAACTGATTATCCTTAAAACAAGAGGGGAAAAACAAGAATTTTTAACTAAATTGAAAATAGAGAGCAAAAATAATTGACAGTTTTTGTTTACAAGTGTAATCTGTATCCATAAGTTATTGATTACATTTGTAAACGAAAGGTGTGAAATAAATGGAAAAAGTCAAAACGCCAGTAAAGATCAGTGATTCAGAGTGGGAGATCATGCGTGTTATTTGGACACTTGGACAGACGACAGCCCAAGAAATCACGCAGATCTTAGCTGATTCGATGGATTGGAAACCAGCAACGATCAAAACTTTGCTGGGACGTTTGGTAAAAAAAGAAGTGATCTGGACAGAACAAGAAGGAAAAAAATTCATTTATCATCCAGCTGTCTCGGAGATGGAAACAGTTCGCAGTGCGACGGAAAATCTTTTTTCCCATATCTGTGCAAAAAGGATTGGAGAGACGATTGCGGATCTAGTAGAAGAAGCCACTTTGACTCAAGAAGATATCAATGAGATTTTGAAACAACTGGAACAAAAGCAAACAGTAGATACGATCGAATGTAACTGTATCCCAGGTCAATGTGAATGTAAACAACATCAATAGGAGGAAGAAAAAATGAAACAACAATTTTCAATCGAAGGTATGAGCTGCAATCATTGTGCAGCAAGAGTAGAAGAAACAGTAAGTGCACTTGACGGCGTGCAAAAAGTGAAAGTAAATTTGAAAAAAGCAAACGGTACGGTCAAGTTTGATGAAACAAAAGTTCAATCCGAAAAGATTTGTCAAGCAATCAATGGATTGGGTTATAAAGCAGAGGTGATTTGATGGCAACAGCAGAAACCAAAATGGATACGTTCGTCATTACAGGTATGACTTGTGCAAATTGTTCTGCTAGAATCGAAAAAGAGCTGAACGGACAACCTGGTGTGGTCAATGCCACAGTCAACTTGGCCACTGAAAAAGCAAGTGTCAAATATGAAGGGACGACCACTGAAAAATTAATCCAAAGCGTAGAAAACATCGGCTATGGTGCAATTTTGTACGATGAAGCCCACAAACAAAAAATTGCAGAAGAAAAGCAAGCGTATTTGAAAAAAATGCTATTCGATCTTATATTGAGTACGGTTTTGACTTTGCCGTTGATGTTGTCAATGATTGCTATGATGTTAGGAAGCCATGCGGCGATTGTTCACTTTTTTCATTTTCCAATCGTCCAGTTAGTGCTGTCTGCTCCTGTCCAATTTTATGTCGGTGCTCGTTTTTATAAAGGTGCGTACCATGCAATCAAGACGAAAGCACCAAATATGGATGTATTGGTAGCAATTGGAACATCGGCTGCCTTTGCATTGAGCATTTACAACGGATTTTTCCGTGGACACCCCCAAGATCTTTATTTTGAAAGCAGCAGTATGATCATCACGCTGATTTTGCTCGGCAAATATTTGGAACATACAGCAAAAACGAAAACAGGTAATGCAATCAAACAATTGATGTCTCTTCAAACAAAAACCGCCCAAGTGATAAGAAACGGGAAAGAAGAAACGTTAGCGATTGAAGAAGTAGTCGTTGGTGATCAACTAGTCATCCGTCCTGGTGAGCAGATTCCAGCAGATGGTCGAATTATTTCAGGAAGCAGTGCGATAGATGAAAGTATGCTTACTGGTGAAAATCTTCCTGTAGAAAAGAATCCGGATGACGCGCTTTTTGGCGGGACAATCAATACGAATGGTCTGCTACACATGGAAGTCACACAAGTCGGCAAGCAGACAGTATTAGCGCAAATCATTCAAATGGTGGAAGATGCTCAAGGGAGCAAAGCACCAATCCAAAAAATCGCAGATCGGATCTCAGGGATTTTTGTTCCGATCGTATTAGTCATCGCGTTTATCACGCTCATAGCTACAGGTTTGATCACTGGTGATTGGCAACTCGCATTGATCCATAGTGTCTCTGTATTAGTCATTGCGTGTCCATGTGCATTAGGTTTAGCGACTCCAACAGCTATTATGGTAGGAACGGGTGTTGGTGCACGAAATGGAATTTTAATTAAAGGCGGAGAAGCATTAGAAGCAGCTGCTCACTTAGACAGCATTGTTTTGGATAAAACTGGAACGATTACAGAAGGAAAGCCCAAAGTTACAGATCTAGTCGGTTCTAAAGAAGTCCTATCTATTTTTTATACTTTAGAACAAGCTTCTGAACATCCACTAGGTAAAGCAATCGTGGAATACGGAAAACTGCAAGAAGCAGCAACATACGATATGATTGATTTTACAGCCCACCCAGGTGCTGGGATCAGCGGTACGATTAATGGAGTACGCTATTTTGCGGGTACACGTAAACGATTAATTGAATTGAACCTATCATTTGATGAATACCAAGAACACGCGTTAGAATTAGAACAGCAGGGAAAAACAGTCATGTTTTTAGCTGATGAAAAGCAAGTGATCGGGTTGATTGCCGTGGCTGATCAAATCAAACTAGAAGCCAAACAAGCAATCAAGCAGCTCCAGAATAAAGGATTAGATGTTTTTATGCTGACAGGAGACAACAAACTGGCAGCCGAAACGATTGGTAAACAAGTTGGTATTGATCCAAAGCATATCTTTGCTGAAGTACTTCCAGAGGATAAAGCAGCCTACGTAGAAAAACTTCAGAAAGATGGCAAAAAAGTCGGTATGGCAGGCGATGGAATCAATGATGCACCGGCCTTAGCATTAGCTGATGTCGGTATGGCAATGGGAAGTGGAACGGACATTGCGATGGAAACAGCCGATGTGACGCTGATGAATAGCAGTTTGGCATCCATTGCACAAACAATCGAGTTGTCTAGGTTGACATTGAGAAAAATCAAACAAAATCTTTTCTGGGCTTTTGTCTATAATACGATTGGTATTCCTTTTGCCGCACTAGGCTTTTTGAATCCAATCATTGCAGGAGGAGCGATGGCGTTTAGTTCCGTCAGTGTATTGTTGAACTCCCTGAGCTTAAATCGACACATGAAAAAGTAAGAGAAGGGATGGAGTAAAAATGAATGGGAACGATATGGAGAAAAAACATGAGCATAAAAAAGAAGTAGTAAACAAAGAAAGTACAGAATCTCATGAAAAACAGATGGAGATGAAACATGACCATAGTCAGATGGATCATTCCATGCACATGGGACATAACCATGGAGATATAGCAAACAGCAAACAAATGGACCATTCGATGCACATGGATCACGATCATGGCGGCATGGATCATTCCATGCACATGGGAAATTTCAAACAAAAATTTTGGCTATCGCTTATCCTAGCTATCCCAATCATTCTTTTTTCACCAATGATGGGAATGGAATTTCCATTTCAAGTAACGTTTCCTGGTTCTGATTGGCTCGTATTGATCTTAGCAACTATACTATTTATCTATGGCGGTCAGCCATTTTTAAGTGGAGCTAAGATGGAATTGAAACAAAAAAGTCCTGCTATGATGACACTGATCGCGATGGGGATTACAGTTGCATATATTTATAGTGTCTATTCGTTTATCGCAAATCTGCTCAATCCACATACACACGTCATGGATTTCTTCTGGGAATTGGCTACTTTGATCGTTATTATGCTACTAGGTCACTGGATTGAAATGAATGCTGTGTCGAATGCCAGCAATGCTTTACAAAAACTAGCAGAATTACTGCCAGAATCAGTGAAACGCTTGACGAAAGATGGAAAAGAAGAGACAGTTTCATTGAAAGAAGTAAACGAAGGTGATCGTTTGATCGTCCGGTCTGGTGATAAAATGCCAACAGATGGTGTAATCTTGAAAGGTGAAACAATTGTTGACGAATCAGCTGTGACTGGCGAATCAAGAGGAATCAAAAAACAAGCCAATGACAAAGTGATTGGCGGTTCTATCAATGGGGATGGAACGATCGAAATCGAAGTAACTGGAACTGGTGAAAATGGTTATCTAGCGAAGGTTATGGAAATGGTGCGAAAAGCACAAGGAGAAAAATCCAAGCTAGAGTCATTATCTGACAAAGTGGCAAAATGGCTGTTTTATGTCGCATTAATTGTGGGTATCCTGGCATTCATCGCCTGGTTGTTCTTGACAGATCTTCCTAATGCATTAGAACGTATGGTAACAGTCTTTATCATCGCCTGTCCTCATGCTCTAGGTTTAGCTATCCCATTAGTTGTTGCTCGCTCCACATCAATAGCAGCTAAAAACGGATTACTTTTGAAAAACCGCAATGCACTGGAGCAAGCCAATGATCTAGATGTGATCATGCTGGACAAAACAGGAACACTAACAGAAGGAAAATTTACTGTAACGGGTGTCGAAGTACTTGATGATGCGTTCAATAAA
This sequence comes from Enterococcus sp. SB12, assembly GCF_030910025.2. Classification (NCBI taxonomy): domain Bacteria; kingdom Bacillati; phylum Bacillota; class Bacilli; order Lactobacillales; family Enterococcaceae; genus Enterococcus; species Enterococcus sp. SB12. The sequence goes on from NZ_CP175675.1 coordinate 888,293, forward strand.
AATGAAATCCTTCAATATCTAGGAGCCTTGGAAGCGAATGCCAATCATCCATTGGCTGTTGGCATTATGAATTATTTGAAAGAACATGAAATCAAGCCTTATCAAGCTGAAAATCTAAAAAATCTTTCAGGAGTCGGGCTAGAGGCAACAGTCAAAAAACAACAAGTGAAAATAGTTAATGAAAAAGAAGTTGAGCGTCTCGGATTAAACGTAGAACAAGCATTATTGAAACCTTACCAAGAACAAGGAAATACCATCAGCTTCCTGATTTTAGAAAATCATCTAGCTGCAATCGTTGCTTTAGGTGACGTAGTAAAAACAGAAGCAAAAGAATTTATCCGAACATTGAAAGAAAGAAAAATCACTCCTGTCATGCTTACTGGTGACAATAAAAACGCTGCCCAAGCAGTAGCAGATTATTTAGGGATCGAAGAATATTATGGCGGTTTATTACCAGATGATAAAGAAGCTGTTGTCCAGAAATACCTTGACCAAGGGAAAAAAGTAATCATGGTGGGTGATGGGATCAATGATGCGCCAAGTTTAGCCCGTGCTTCAATCGGGATGGCAATCGGTGCAGGGACAGATATCGCAATCGATTCTGCGGATGTCGTATTGACAAACAGCGATCCAAAAGATATTTTGCATTTTCTTGATCTAGCCAAGCAAACGCGAAAGAAAATGATCCAGAACCTCTGGTGGGGGGCAGGTTACAATATTCTTGCAATTCCGCTAGCAGCCGGAATTCTTGCGCCAATTGGTATCATATTAAGTCCAGCAGTTGGTGCTGTCTTGATGTCGTTAAGTACGGTAGTTGTAGCTCTAAATGCTTTGACATTGAAAATCAAATAATAATGAAAAAAGGTTGTGACAAAAAACGTGTCACAACCTTTTTTTCGAGTAATCGATACTCAATCAGCTGGTTCTCGGCATTCCAGAAGTAGATTCTCCAGAAATTTTATCTTATTTTTTGAAGCGGCTCCCTTTTGTCAGAATTTTTTTGTATACCGTTTTTCTTATTATACGCGTTATTTCTAAATAGGTTTTTTTATCGAATTTTACCGGATCTGCTTGTCGTCCATATATTTCTGCTTCATATTGAGTAGTTAATCGAATGAAACGCAGATCTAGCTTGAATTCTTGTTCTATTCGCAGGCTATATTCCTGCAAAGATTCTGCGGGTTTGCGCGGTACCAATGTTTCCAAAGGGTTAAGAAGTTTTTGATATGCAATCGTATTAGTAGAAGCAAAAAAATGAAGATAGATAAGATAACTTGTCCAGCGCAGAGATTTTCTGAATAACAATAGAAAGAACAACAAGACGGATAAACACACTCCAAGGCTGAATAAGACGATTTTATAAGCTGGTGTGAGTGTTGTTTCTTCTGATGGAATGACCTCAGATCTCTCACTGGAAATAGTTTCTGCCATATTTTCGCTTTCATTTGGTTGTTCGATAGCAGGCTGGACGGTTTCGGTTGTTTCAGCAACTGGTTGTGAACCCATTGGATTGGCAAATGAAGGGGTTGGTTCAAATGGAAGCCAGTCAAATCCAGGAAAGTATACCTCTGGCCAAGAATGAGCATGACTATTGAGAATGCTGTATTCCTCATTCCCTTGATTATCTGTGCCTGTTCTGAGCCCATTTGTAAAACCTTTTGTCCAGCGAGCTGGGATACCAAGTGTTCGAAGAAGGACGACCATAGAAGTTGAAAAGTTGTCACAATAGCCGACTTTTGAATCAAAGAGGAAATAATCCACATAATCGTGTTCTTTCGGAGTATGCCCGGTATCCGTTTTGGAATAGCGGAAATTTCCGCTTGTTTTTAAATACTGTTAGACAGCTTCGACTTTACGAATTAAAGTTGCTTCATTTTTGGTCAATTCGACCGCCAAGTCCTCAATACGTTTAGGCAAACTTTTTGGCAATTGAAGATTTGTCTGCTGATTTTCTAAATCATCAGCTTTTAACTGACTGCTTTTTAATTCTTCTCTCGTAAAAACTAACCTTTCTGTTTGTAAAGTTGCAGAACGTGTCGATTCATTCGGGACAGGAATGAATCGCTGGCTTTCAGGCAAATAGTAAAGCGTTTGTCCACTAGCTAATGAAAAATCAGTCAAGGTAGTATTTCCATAAGGATAAGGTAAGAAAGCTTGTTTTTTTAGGGTCAATGTAATGTTTTCTTTGTCTTCTATAACGGTTTGGTAGCTCGTGATGTCAACAGGGAATTCTTGGATTGGTTGGATGGGTGCGTCCTGATCTTCTATCCATCCAGAACCGGTGTAATGATTTTTATTTTCGATCTTCCAATAGCCATTTCCTTTTTGGTTCGCTGTAAAAACAACTTCGCCATTATCATATAAAGGTCCACCAAGCTGTTCATCATTCTCACTGAAGCCTGTTCTTGCACTTCCGGTTAATTGATACTCATGGAGTGTGTCATAAAGCCCTTCATCATTAAGATATTCTCGGATCGGTTCACTCGTTTCCTCGAGAGATTGGTGTACTTTCGGAAGATATAAAGGCAAGATAGCGCTAAAAGTTAAGAAACAAATAAGCAGAACTGTAGTCAATGACTGGAATCGAGTGTTTCCCGACAACAACCGGATGGAGAAAAATTGCCTTGCTGCCAGATACACGAACAAAACAGTTACTACCGCAATCATTTCGTACAGTAAATCTTTTTTCCGAAAAACGGTAAGCATCATGAAGTAAGCCATCAAAGAAAGAAAGGGTGCGTACCAATAGTCGTAATCCACGGTCAATGTAATAAATAAATAGATCAGCAACATTATGAGAAAAAAAGCTGTCTTTTCTGGCAAATAATAAAGTTTACCTTGGGATAGATGGAAGAATTCCTCTGTAACTGACGAAAAAAACTGTAAGATCCATAATATGGAAAATGTCTTCGAAGGAAAATATAAAAACAAACAACCTATCATTACTGGCAAAGAAAGCAGCAAACGTACCCATTTTTTAGGAATACAGCAGACAATAAGGCATAGGACACCAATAGTTAGGATAAGAAGGTAGCTGTTTTGCAATTGATTAGCTACTACAAATATCGGAGCACCTACACTTAGTATCACAAAGGAGTAAACGCCACGCAGCCATTTTTCCCGTTTAATCGTCAATCCATTCACCTCCTGGCAATGAACATATCTTGTCTTTTTCTTGGACCATGAGTTGTTTTTCTACGAAATAAACAAGATAAGCCGTTCGATCTTTTGACAATGTTTCAATAGCTTCTGAGACTTCAGGAGAATTCTCAGGAACAAAGAGGACGATTTGTTTTTTTGCATATTTTTTCAAGTGTGCGAAAAAAGCTTTCTCATCGCCAGCTTCTAAAGAAGCAAAATAGGTATGACCGGGGTCTTTGCCATGAAAGGCGCGGTTGCCTAATATCAGAAGTTCCGGCTGCTTTTCTTTTCTCAAATGCCATAAAGAAAAATACAAGTCTAGCAGAGGTTCAAATTTTGGACTGGGCGAACCCCAAAAGCAAAAAAGAGGAGAACATTCTTCTTCTTGATAATCGTATTCACGGTATAACCACTCTTGAGTATGAGCAGACAATTTCCAATCGATTCGGTTGAAAGAATCACCTGGACGATAAGCGCGATGTTCCCGAAAATCAAGACCTCTTTGGTACGCGTTCAGCTGCTGTTTTTTTTCCAGAACTCTCTGTAATTTTTCTGCTTGAATCTTACAAAAAGCAGGCAGAACAGTCACAGGAAAAGAGATCTCTCTTTTTGCACTTTTTCTGAAAAGTCCTAGACTATCATAGGCTGTAAAAATGACAGTTAATGTTTCATGGCATCCTCTTTCTTTTGGCTGCCAAAGCATTTGGACTTCTTGCGGTTTATTTGTAAGAATCAAAATCTCTTGTTTTTTTCTGCAAAGATTGCTGGGAAGCCGATTTGTAAACGAGGGAGAGGTAAAGAAAAAGTTCTCTTTTTTGCTATGGAAAAAATAACCTGCATACTTTTTTTGCGATAAACGAGTGGCTGCAATGTACAAGTAACCGAAAGTTTCTTTAGAAAGCTGCTTAATGAAATCAAGCTCCATGATACATAAAGAGTAAAAAAGGCCAACAAGAACCAGCCTAAAGAATTGTTGAATACAAGAGCAAAAAGCACAATGATGAAATATACCAGAAATAACACAAAATTAATGAAATAATCTTTGATTTTTTCCATTGTCTACCTCAATCTACCTCACAGGAATAGGAATTTGTGCAACAAGAGTATGAATGATTTGTTTCTTTTCGTCTTCCTTCAATGAACGATCGTAAAAAATCAGGCGATGGGAAAACACGTAAGGAACTAAATCCTGCAAATCTTTGGGCGTGACGTAATTTCTCCCATGGATTAAAGCATAAGCTTTTGCTGCCTGAATAAAGGAAAGGCTTCCTCGTGGACTGATGCCAAGCTGGATGGCAGCATGACTTCTTGTTGCTGACACTAACTGCAAGGCATAAGATGCCACTTCGGGACTGACAAAGACATTCGCCACATTTGTTTTTATTTCTTCTATTTCATAACTGTTCAATACTTCATTTAAGTTATCCAACACTTTTTCGAATTTATCCAAAAGTAGCAAAAGTTCGTCATCAAAAGAAGGATAACCGATTTGTAGTCGGAATAAAAAACGATCGAGCTGTGCTTCCGGCAAAGGATATGTTCCTTCGTACTCGATTGGATTTTGCGTAGCTAAGACAAAAAAATGATTGTCTAGAGGGTATGTATTGTTGTCGATCGTTGCATGATTCTCGGCCATTACTTCTAAAAGTGCTGACTGAGTACGAGGAGTCGTACGATTGATCTCATCTGCCAACAAGATCGTGGTAAAGATCGGTCCCGGACGAAATTCAAACTCTTTTGATTGTGAATTGTATACGGAAAAACCAAGAATATCACTAGGCAGCAGATCAGGAGTACATTGGACTCTGCTGAAGGTTTCCTGTACAGCTTTTGCTAGTGCTTTGACCAGTAACGTTTTACCTACACCGGGAATATCTTCGAATAAGACATGACCACCTGCTAATAGGGCCACGATCATCAATTGGATAGTTGAACGTTTGCCGATGACCGCTTTTTCTAATTCTTATATCAACTGATCGATTTTTTGTTTGGATTCTTCTATTTTTTCTTCCATTTTCACATCACCTTCTCATAAAATCGCTATTTATTTCATTGTAATGGAAGGGAATACATCCTACAAGCAAAGTGATCTTATTATGTTTTTTTAAAGTACATTCGTTTTGAAATGAGAATACGATTAAATTGAGTAAAATAAAAAATAATGAGGAAGATTTGCGTATTTAAATAAATAGAAAGGGAGTTTTTTATCTTTTTAGGAGTGAACTCATTTTGATCAAACAATATGTTTAGAAATCAGGTGAGAAATGATCGATGAGATGGCAAAAACTATTATCAAAAAATGCACAGAATTTATTTTCACTAATCAATCTAATGAAAGATTTGATCTGGCGAAAAGCTGATTTAGCTGAAGAACTGAAAATCGATGTTAAAACAGTGGATCGGCATCTGAAACGTTTGGCGGAAAGCGACTGTCCCATTCAGCTGATTCTTCATAAGAAAACCGTTCAGTTAGTTTATGATCAAGGATATAGCGAACCTTATCTCTTGTTTGTTTTTCTGATCCAATCACCCCCGTTTTGTTTACTGAAAAATCTGCTATTAAATGAACCTTACGAGCAGAAGTACGATCGTTCTACGCAAGAGCGATTGAGAAAGTGGTTTGGCGAGTACCACCTTTCTTTTTCTTATAAAAAAGCACAGATCTTTGGTTCAGAAAGAAAAGTAAGATATCTGCTGTTTTGCTTTTTGAAAGATTTTCCGCATTTTTTTGCAGATGATGGAGAGCAGTCCTTTTCTGAGATGTTCATCCAATTATTGAAGCAAAGAAAGGATCCGGCAGAAATCGAGATTTTAGGAGACAGTCGAACACTATTCTTTGAATTGTTTCCTGAATTGCTATTTAGAGAGGAGCAGATTTTGCCAATAAAAGAAAAAAATTATCTAGCAATTTTGCGCTTGAGCTGTAACCAGATTACTGAAAAGCGGTGGAAACGGATAGAAGAGACACAAGACTATCGGAAATTGACGATTGTGACTGAAAAGCTTGATTCGCTGTTTTGGCTGAATAGCGAATTTGAGAGCGAAAGCAAATCAAAGCTGATAAAAGTACTTTACCAAGAATGGCTTCGTTACGTAATTGGTATCCATGACCGGCTGATAGAAGAAGTTCGTTATTATCAGGAAACATTAGAAAAATTTCCCAATTCCAAAGATAAACTATATCAATTTCGGCTAGCGATCCAACAAGCACTTGCACACCCCGCAGTAGAGTGGGGGATGCTTTTACTGAAAACACTCCAGGAACGAGGGTATTTAGATGTCCACCCTCCTGAAGTGAAAATCGTCTTTTTTTTTCGCTATGAACACCAAGAAGCAAGAAGACTTGCTGGGGTACTGAACAAAACGCTAAGACATCGAAAACGGATCTCTATACATGTATGTACTCGAAATAAGCCGCCTCGGTATGCAGATCTAGTGATCACCGATCATTTTTTTCCACTAGACCATAACGAAGATCAAAAAACGTATCTGTACCATCCTTCATTTGGTATCGAAAGACTTCTTACCGATATCAATTACTGGTTAGGCAAAAACCGATAAAACCTTTGGAAAAAAGATCAAAACAAGTCAGTCTGTGCTATAATAAAAAGCGATTAGTAAAGGAGGAAATCCATTGGAATTAAAGAAATTAGAAGTTCCCACATCTTCGATCACAGAAGTGAAACGATCGCCGATGGATGTATTTGCTCAAGCGCGAGACGCGGGAACTGGCGTATATATATTTAATCGTGAAAAAGTAGCTGGCGTGATGCTGACCCAAGAACAATACGAAACGCTCTTGCAAGAACTAGATGTCCTTCGTCAAACAGTGAAAGTGGAGAGGAAAGAACCAAAAGAAATAAACGAAGAACCTATTAACAAAACAGCTTCCGTCGTATCCAATGCTGAAGGGATGGAAGAGCTGGCCCAAACATTACAGCACTCGCTCATTACTGGTGTGACGATTACAGCAAAAAATCTAGATGAACGAATGGTAGCACTAGGTTTTATTACGAAAAAGACCGGATTTGGCGGAGTCGTGGATATGCTTAGCGAGTTGATGGAAACTGGGAAAATCAACTACCAGTTAAGAAGAAAACCGCAAAATCGGACAATCATAGCTGAAATCATAGGAGAGCAAAACAGTCAATCTCAATTGATGGATAAAATCATCATCAAGAAAATTTTTCTACATGAGCTATAAGAAAACCATGTTCGCACTTCTAGGCAAGCCAGGCTTTGAAGACCTTGCCAAAGAATTGAACGAACGCCTTTAAGATAAGGGTTTTTCGCTAGATTTAAAAAATCAGTGATAGAAACATGTTCGCTTATAAATAAAATTAGTGATAGTTTTAGTGATAGTGAGCTTAAAAAAGCACTCAATTTGAGTGCTTTTTTATTTGCTCTTCTATATAGTTTTCTAGTTGATTCATTGATCTTTTTTTCACTTCGGGAGAAATATGGGCATAGACTTGTGTAGTGGAAACATCTTTATGACCTAAAAAATCTTTGATATCTTCTAAAGGTATTCCTGCTTGTCTCGTTCTAGCTGAAAAAGCAAAACATAATGTTGGTGTTTTCCTTTCAGCATATCTATCAGCAAGATGTAGAGTAGGACAACCTCGTGAGCCAAAAGTCCTGTGCAAATCGAGTTACAACACACACATGATAAAGAAACTTTTGAAAAGAACTATAAAGTATACGTTGAATTGGCAAGAGATTCAGCAATGAAATATGGTATTCCATTAACATTAGACACTCCTTATAACCAACCAGGAATCAAATCGCATTTATGGGTAACACAAAATATTTGGGGCGATCATACAGATCCTTACGGTTATCTTTCTGAAATGGGTGTAAGTAAAGAAAAACTAGCCTATGATTTGGCTCATGGTTTTACGGATGATAATCCAACTACTTCGGAGGATAAACCAGTAATTGATCCAACTCGAGCAGGTGCTGCAAATTCTACGCTGACAGATGGAACAAATTACGCCCACATTGATCAGTTCGGAGAAATCGAAAACGCAAACTTGCATGTAGCTGGATGGCACATTGCTAATTATAAATACGAGTATATTTTCATTATGGACTACAATACTGGAAAAGAACTAGCTAGAGTAAGAGCTGATGGGATTTATAGACCAGACGTAAATCAAGCTTATAATACTTTAGGAAATGTTGGCTATCATGTATCTTTCAATATGCGTGATTTCCCTAATAAGAAAGTATACGTCATGATGCGTGCGACAAACGATCCAGAAGGAAATACTAAGGGTGGAGCACAAGATTTTCATGACAAGCGTTGGTATTTAAATATTCCACAACGATAAAAAATCCCCCCCTCTTTGAGGGGCGGTACATAAAAATTTATTATTTAGATTCTATAAACATGTGCAACTTATCTAACAACAAAGTATATATTGGAATGGCAACAGTTTTTTTGACAAATTTTATAAGGTGCAGAACTTCTTTCCGTATGCTATTCCGATTGTCCTTGACAATGAGCCTCCTCGGATGTGACGATCTTCGGCAGGAGCTAACAGTTAAAGTTAGACTGCCTCGCTAGCGTTAGCACATCCGAGCTCATTATCAAGGATTCACTGCGCCAATCTCTGGTTACGGTAACCAACCGGTGTCTCGTAGCCAAGTGTACCGTGCAACCGAAGGTGGTTCCACCAATTGACATAGTCAAATAACTCCAAATCCAATTGTTGTAAGGTTTCAAATGTGTATTGATAGACAAATTCTACTTTCAACGACTTATAAGTTGATTCAGCTACGGCATTATCAAAAGGACAGCCTTTATGACTCAATGATCGATTGATGTCAAAAGTTGTTAATAATTCATCAATAACTTGGTTATCAAACTCTTTTCCACGATCAGTATGAAAAATCTCAACCTCTGTCAGAGGTTGTTTGATACGGCTAAATGCTTTTTTTACTAGAACGGCATCTTTATGTTCTCCACAAGAATAGCCGAGAATTTCTCGATTGAACAGATCCAAAATGAAACAGACATAATTCCATTTTTTCCCGACTCGTACATAAGTCAAGTCTGTTACGATCGCTTCTAATGGGTTGTCTCTTAAGAATTTACGATTCAATACGTTTGTCGTTTTGGCTTCATTGCAAGTAGAATGATGTACTTTAAAATAAGCAACAGTATAGCTCGATTTTAATCCTCTATTTTTCATGATTCTACTAATTTTTCGTCGGCTGATCTGAATGCCTCGTTTTGATAAGGCTTTTTTTATTTTTCTTGAGCCGTAGGCCTTTCGGCTGCGGATAAATTCTTCAGCGACTACTTCTTCAAGTTCTGATTCGTCTTTCTTTGGTTTTGATTGATAATAATAGGACTGACGTGATAGACCTAATATTCTGCACATCGCTGATATAGGGTAAAGATGCTTATTCGCATCGATTACTTGTCTCTTCGTCCGAATATCAGCGCTGCTTGCTTTAAAATATCATTTTCCATTTCTAATTGCTGGTTTCTTTTACGTAGTTCTAACAATTCTTTTTGTTCAGGCGTAAGATTATCTTTTTCTTTGAATGAACCACTCGTTTTAGATTGCTTTACCCATTTGTCAAATGCTGAAGCCGTTAGTTCATATTCTCGAATGATTTCTACACGTGGCTTTCCAGCTAAGTAAAGATTGACGATTTGTTGCTTGAATTCTTGTGAAAAAGTTCTTCGTGTTCTCTTAGACATAAAAATTCCTCCTGGTATGTTTTCTTCTAGTCTACACACCTTAATTTTTCTGTCTAGTTAATTGTAGCCTATCCAATAGATTACAAATAGTATCGTATTTCGCAATCTTAAAATTATCTTCTTACTGTGAATAAGATAATAAAATTTGTATTTGTCCTTTTTAGGTAACTTATTTTAATCTATATACCTTTCTGGATCAACGAAAGTATACTTTATATAGTCATAACGCCGATGGTAACTATGCACTGTAACGATAATGCTGCTAAAATATCTTTTTACGAAAAACATCACAAGGAAAAACTTAACTATGGTATTATCTAAACATAATTTTTTCGGTATTGGTGTTAGTATCAAATCTTAGACAGCTTTTCGTAGAGACAAGAATAAATTAAACTTATCTACGAGAGGATGAATTTTTATGACCCGATATGAAGAAAATTTTAAACAAATGATTGTTGAACTGAATCAAACTGGACGTTCTGTTCGAGGGTTAGCGAAAGAATATGGCTTATCTGAAGCAACGATTTACAAATGGAAGAATTTATATTTACCTGATCAGTCCACAGGACTGACTGGAAAAGAAGTAGCTGAACTGAGAAAAGAAAATGCTCGTTTAAATGAAGAACTTGAAATCTTAAAAAAAGCCGCAGCCATATTCTCTCGGAAAACCTAAATTCGCTTGTTCAATTTATTGAAAAATGGTGTAAGGATTACACTGTTTCTTTGTTGTGTCGGTTATTAGAAATCCCTAGAAGTGTCTATTATTTTTATAAGAATAAACCGTTGACAGCTACAGAAATCAGAAATAATAAGTTGAAAAAGAAGATTTCAACAATTTTTTTTACGAATAAACAACGCTATGGTGCCATAAAGATCCATCAAGTTTTATTAAAAGAAGGGATTTCAGTATCTCTTAAACATGTCCAAAAGCTAATGAAACAATTAAATTTAAGGTCGATTGTAGTTAAAAAATATAGACCTCAAAGGTCTAATAAACCGATCATTTCAAAAGAGAATCTCTTAAATCAGGACTTTTCTACTGAAACGATCTGTGAGAAATGGGCAGCTGACATTACGTACATTCCTACTAAGAAAAATGGTTGGTGTTACTTATCTTCAATCATGGATTTACACACGAAAAAAATTATTAGTTATACATTTTCAAAACGAATGACTGTGGATTGTGTCATTCAAACATTGAATAAAGCAAAAATACATTATCACATTCCAGAAGGAATGATTCTACACACTGACTTGGGCAGCCAATACACAGCAAGAGAAGTGGAACAATGGCTTAAAACCAACAAAATAAGGCATTCTTATAGTAGAAAAGGAACACCTTATGATAATGCTGGAATCGAATCTTTCCATGCCTCATTGAAAAAAGAAGAAGTCTACACGACTAGCTACTCAGATTTTGAAGAAGCAAATCGAGCGCTATTTAGCTACATTGAAGGATTTTATAACCGAAATCGAATCCATAGCTCGATTCACTATCTAACCCCACAGGAATTTGAAGAATTAGCAAAAGAAAAAATGGCTTAACCGTCTCTACTAAAATGTGTCCAAGATATTGACTCAAATCCAGTATTTAATATTTAATTAGGAGGTAATATTTTGCTTTTTTATAGTAATTTTATCTTAATAGTAGCGATATTATTACTTCTGAATATATGGATTTTTGATAGGAGTAGAAATGCAAGTATAGGTTTTAGAACTAAACGAAGTCTGTCTTCTAAAAAAAATTGGGTATACTCACAAACTATTTTTTATGGAGGAATTGTTTTAATTAGTTTACTTTCTTCAACACTTTATTCTTTGAATATTATAGATGTTTCCACCTCAAATTCAATATCTATTATTGGAATCATTATTGCTGCAATTATTACACAACTGTTTTTAGTGTTTGGAGAGAAGAAAAGAAGTAAAAAATAGAAAAACTAGTGATAGTTTTGGTGATATAAGAAAAACATATATGTATAAAAAGAAGAAAGTAGCTTCTCTTTGTACATATATGGTTTGTTTTTATGGATGCCGAGCTTTTTTATAAGATAAGGCTACCGCCCATAACGACCCAAGGATTTGTGGAACTAAGTAAATACCTGCAAGAAGCAAGATCAGCTGGGTCGGTTTTAAAGGATGATAGAAGTAACGCCATTCAGTAAAATTGGCGCAAAATAAATAGGAAGTGACAGTAGATATAATATTGGCAATGAATAAAGATATAATACGCCTGTTCCTTTGAAAATAATATCCAGCAAAAAGAGATAAAAATATCAATGTGATGAACCCGCTTACGGAATGATAACGAAAATCAAGCAGTAAGGCGAAATGCACATAAGGAACAAAAGATAAAAGCAACGGAAGGTTTTTCCAGCAAGTTTTTATCATCTTTCATCACCACCTAACAAGTGTCATTATTTTGTTAGTTTTATTGTAAATTGAATCCTGCAATAATCAATTACTTTTTCATTATTTCTAGATTAAATGAATAAACTCTCATGCCATTATCTCTAAAAAAAAAGTTTTTCCCCCTAATTTTTTTAGATAGAAAATTGTATAGTATGATGAGAGAAAAAGTAGTTTGGGGGAACGTTAATGAGAAGAAAAGCAGTAATCGATCGGCTTTATTTATTTTTTTGGTTTTTTCCTATCGTTTTGCTACCTTTTACATGGGTAAATGCTGTTGTACAAGGTGCGGAGATATTAGGCCTGATCCAAGGAAGCGGATTAGTGGTTTCTAGGAATTTTCCAGCTTTGACTGTTTTCTATTTAGTGATAAGTGTAGGTCTCTTATTACCAAAGTCTCTGATCAATCACTACAATTGGCAGCTGCTTTACTTTTCTTGCTTATTAGTATTTACATCTATGTTTTCTTTGCTGCCTCGCTTGATTATCGGCCCTAATGGTTTGAGCGAGAGTGGATTGAAGGATTCAGCTTATTCCTCCATGTATTTCTTGACGATCAAACCATGGTTCTATTTAGTAATTGCCTCATTTATTCTTGCAACATTTTTTTACTTCTGGACAGAAATCAGGATAAAAAGTGAACGATCTGTATCTATAAAAAATAACTATTGATGGTGGATCATCAGTAAAAAAGCATATGAGCTGCGTAAAATGCATGTTTCTCATATGCTTTTTTTATTATTATGTAAAGAATGCGAAAAACGTTTACATGATTTTTACATAACTTAACTATATTTTTACAGCAACCATACGAGGGATTTACAGTCGACTGATAAACTTTAGTTGTAAATAAGAAAGGAGCAATAAAATGAAAAAAGTATTGTTTACTCTAGGTATGATGGGAATTCTTTTAGCCGGATGCGGCTCAGGATCAGGAAATACAGATGGCTCTGCCACACAAAATAATTCAAGTGACTCAAATGAACAAGTAAAAATCGTTGCGGTAGGTTCGACAGCATTACAGCCGTTAGTCGATGCAGCACAAGAAAGCTTTGTACAAGAAAATCCAAATTATCAAATCTCTGTACAAGGAGGAGGAAGCGGAACTGGTTTGAGCCAAGTCGAAGCTGGAGCAGTTACTATCGGAAACTCTGATGTATTTGCAGAAGAAAGAGACGGAGTTGATGCTTCAAAATTAGTGGATCATAAAGTAGCAGTGGTCGGGATGGCACCAATCGTCAATAAAGATACAGATGTCAAAGATATCACCAAACAGGAATTGATTGATATCTTTACAGGAAAAATCACTAACTGGAAGGAAGTTGGCGGGAAAGATCAAAAAATCAACGTCGTGAACCGTGCAAACGGCAGCGGTACCCGCGCGACATTCGAAAAATGGGGACTGGATGGTGCTACCCCTGTGCAGTCCCAAGAACAAGATTCATCAGGAACAGTTCGGCAGCTGGTAAGTCAAACACCAGGAGCAATCAGCTATTTAGCTTTCTCATATCTCGATGATTCCACACAAGCACTAAGTATCGACGGTGTAGAACCAAAAGAAGAGAATGTAGCAGATAACAGCTGGGGAATCTGGTCATATGAACATATGTACACGAACGGAAAACCTTCCCCTGAAGTCCAAAAATTCTTAGACTACATGATGACAGAAGAAATCCAAGAAGGACCTGTCAAAGAATTGGGCTATTTACCAATCACAATGATGGAAGTAGAACGTGATCACGAAGGAAATATCAAATAACTAGCAGATAAACATGCCACGGTAGTCGTTACTATTAAGGAAAAATCAACTATGTTTCCCCACATATACATTTTTCCTTTAATTGTGAAAAATAGTTCCTCATATTTTGCCGTTTTTTGAGCTAATACCGAGGGTCAGCTGATTGAACACCGTTTATTCGAAAAAAAGAGCTACGACATAGAACTGTCGTAGCTTTTTTTTGCTATATGACAGGAATGAAAGGTGTTTGCAAGCTTAATGTGAGGAACACTTTCCATATCTGTTCTATACTGGATAGGAGAAGTTTGGAAATATCCAGAAAACGAAATCAATCGAGGTAGCCACATGAAGAATAAATGGATAAATCGAAGTAAAAAAAAGAAAGTAACACAAAGATCATCAGATAAAGTCATCCGTCTTTTTCCATCGTATAAAGAAGGATTAACGGCAGATCAAGTCAAGGAACGAATAGAAAAAGGTGCAGCAAATAATTCAGTCGATCCCACATTCAAAACAAATCAGCAAATCGTATTGGAAAACATATTTACGTATTTCAATTTGATCTTTCTTATCTTAGCCATTTTGCTTTGTTTAGTAGAATCCTATAAGAACTTGACTTTTTTACCAGTTATCATAGCCAATACAGGAATCGCCATTTTTCAGGAAATTCGATCCAAAAAGATCTTGGACGAACTAAATGTTTTAAATACAGCAAAAGTCAATGTCATACGAGACGGGATAGAACAAACAATAGATATAGAAGACCTTGTAATAGATGACATTGTTATTTTAGAGACTGGACATCAAATTCCAGCAGATGCAGAGGTCGTGGAAGGGAAACTGCAAGTTAATGAGGCTTTATTGACAGGCGAAGCAGATGAAATAACCAAAGAAATAGGCGATCCATTAATGTCCGGCAGTTTCATTGTTTCCGGAAAAGCTTACGCCCGATTAGACAAAGTTGGAGCAGATTCGTATATTTCCCAGCTGACAGTCAAAGCCAAGACAATGGGAGAAGGAGAACAGTCGGAGATGATTGCTTCTCTTAATCAATTGATCAAATGGATTGGGATCATCATTATTCCTATCGGTATCCTGCTTTTTTCTCAAAGTTACTTTTTTAATGGAAACACGATCAAAGAAAGTGTCGTTGCAATGGAAGCAGCATTGATCGGTATGATACCTGAAGGACTGTACTTGCTGACGACGATTGCATTAGCATTAAGTGCGACTAAACTAGCAAAGCAAAGAGTTCTTTTACACAATATGAAAAGCATTGAGACATTGGCAAGGGTAAATGTCCTTTGTGTAGATAAAACAGGAACGATCACAGAAAATAAAATGTCTGTTCAAAAAGTGATCGTCTCTAAAAAACAAGAAATAATCAGTCAGTCAGATCAATTGGAAGCATGCATTGCTGACTATGCAAAAGCGATGGCAGGAGACAATGCAACAATGGAAGCTGTTAAAGCATATTTTACAAAAACCACTGATCAATCCTATCACCATGTTATTCCTTTTTCTTCTGTCCAAAAATTCAGCAGTGTAGCGTTGGCAGACAAGGTGTATGTTTTAGGAGCGCCCGAAATGGTTTTGCGCGATCAATTGCCGGAATATGCGGAAGAGTTTGTTTCTTTCGCTGAAAAAGGCTATCGCGTGTTGGTCTTTGGTGTGTACGATGGGATTCTTGAAGAACCAGTATTGACAGAAGCAGTCACACCATTAGGCTATATTCTGATTGCTAATCCTATCAGAAAAGAAGCAAGAGCCACATTTGATTACTTCAAAAAACAGCAAGTAGCCATCAAAGTGATTTCTGGAGATAATCCGCTCACCGTATCCAATGTAGCTGTCCAAGCAGGGATTTCACATGCTGATCAGTACGTTGATGCATCTAAATTATCAGAAGAAGAATATGAAGCAGCTGTCGAAAAATATACAGTTTTTGGACGCGTCAAGCCAGAACAAAAGAAAATCTTCGTTCAATTGCTAAAGCGTCGTAACAATACAGTAGCTATGACAGGTGATGGCGTGAATGATATTCTAGCCATGAAAGAAGCAGACTGCAGTATAGCGATGGCTTCCGGAAATGAAGCCGCCATGCAGGCCTCACAAGTGGTCTTACTTGATTCTGACTTTTCACGCATGCCAGAAGTTGTTGCAGAAGGACGGCGCGTTGTGAACAATATTGAGCGATCAGCCAGCTTGTTTTTAGTGAAGAATATTTTCTCCTTTTTGCTCTCACTGTTTTCAGTGATCTTTGCTCTGACCTATCCTTTAGAACCATCACAAATCACATTGATTAGTTTGTTTACTATCGGACTTCCATCTTTCTTGCTTGCTCTAGAAGAAAACAAAAAGCGAATCAGAGGGAAATTCATCATGAATGTGATGGAAAAAGCTGTGCCAGGTGGACTAACAGATATGATCGTAGTCGGTGCGTTGGTGATCTGCGGGGTGACTTTGAATCTAAATAAAACAGATGTTTCTACAGCATCTACCATGCTTTTGATTGCAGTAGGGTTCCTCGTTCTCTATAAAATCTGTTCACCGCTGAATAAATTCAGAAGTCAGATCATTCTTTTCTGTGCTAGCGGTAACTTTTTTTCGGTCATCTTTTTGCATAAGCTGTTTTCAATCACCGGTATCTCAGCTGTATCACTTTTGCTGTTGAGCATTCTATTTTTCTCGGCAGATTCGATTTTTAGGCATTTGACCACATTGGTAGAATATTTGTTTGAACGTAAAAATGAAAAAGAGCAAAAGCCGTTTAGTTGCGTAGTTAAAAAATTTCTATCGATATTTAAACGAGAAAATTGACGAAAAGTATCTCAAAAAAGAGTAAAAAAGAACAACCACTCGTGTATCTTTCGAAGCAGGATGAGTCATCCAACTTTAAAACGCACGAGCAGTTGCTCTTTTTTACATTTTCGGAATGGTAACGGTGAAAGTCGAACCTGTTCCAAGATGACTGTCTACAGTAATCGTACCATGAAGGAGTTGCACGTAGTCTTTTACAATCGCTAACCCTAATCCGGTCCCGCCTGAATGCCGGCTTCGCGCCTTGTCTACGCGGTAAAAACGCTCAAAGATCCGTTCCTGATCCTCAATGTCGATACCTATACCAAAGTCTTGGACAGAAAACGATAGATCATCTGTTGCCTGATAGCGGATAATAATCTCGCTGTCGCTTTTTGAATATTGGACAGCATTTTCAATCAGATTTTTGATAATTGGATAAAGGATATCTGTTTTAGTAGTAAATGGTTCGTTCTTTCCAATCAATCGAATCGTCAACCGTTTCTTTTCGATGATTGGCTGATAATTTTGAACGATTTGCTGGAAATAAGGTTCTGTATAAATTGTCTGGATCTCGTAAGAATTCTCGCCATCTTTTGACAGCTGGATGATTTCCCGAATCAGTTTATCTAACCGGATCGCATCTTTTTGCATGATCTCAAGAAAAGAAGTCAGAGTTTGCGGGTCATCTTTTGCACCATCCAGTAAAGTCTCGGTAAAACCAATCAGTGAAGTCACAGGAGTTTTTAATTCGTGAGAGACGTTGCCAACGAAATCCTTTTGTAGCTTTTCTAAACGTCGCACTTTCGTTAAGTCATACGCCACCCCTAGAATCTGTCCGGTACCTTCTGAATTAGTAAAGTAGCGCAAACTCAAGTCTAATGTCTGCCGACCTTCTGTAAGGGTGATCTCCTGATGGATCAGCGGATGCTCAGGAGTCACTTGATGAATCAGCTGAATGAGTTTTGGCTCTTGAATGACTTCTGTGTACCGCTGTTCAGGTTGATAGCTTACCACGTTTAAATGTAGCTGCATCTTTGGATTAAGCAGTAGTAAACGAGAATCAGCATCATCAATCAGGAATACGCCAATCATCAGTTCGTTCAGTAACGTATATAATTGCTCTTCTGTGGTAGTATACGCCCGATACATCTTACTCATTTGTTCGCTCAACGCATTGATCGTCTGATACAATTCTTCCCATTGATCGGGTGTTTGCATGATTACTTCCGCCTGATTAGGATTTTGCACCATTTTTTTTAGTACGGGCAGCACGGTTTTCAATGGCTGGTTTTTTTGATAGATCAGATAATAGATCATTCCTGCAAGAACAAGGAAGAAAGACAGAAAGAAGAAAAAGACCCAACGGCGAAAACTCTCAGTTCTCGGTAAAAAACCGCTTGTCGGTTCTGCGATACGTAAAATGGCTTCTAACTGGCCACTTTTTTTGACTGGTAATGCGACATATAAAAGATCCCCATTCAAAGTAGTACTTTTGCGCAAAGCGCTACCTAGGTTCCCACCATTCAATACGGCTTTGATTTCGGGACGGGAGTTTCGCTGTTCATTCAATGTTTCATTGTTTGTGTCAAATAAGATCTTTCCAGTAGCATCCATTAAAGTAATCCGTTCGTTCGACTGATGGACGAATTCTTCCAAAGCAGTTTTGTTTTGCGCTGCTTGGAGGTTTTCGACATCTAATTGCCGGATCAGCAGTTGTGCTTTTTTTGTCAGGTAGCTTTCTTGCTGTTCCACGATCTGCTGTTGAAAATAATTGGAAATCAATTGCCAGCCACCAAAAAACAAACTAACTAAAAGAATAAGAAAGAAGAGACGTTCATAAATTTTTTTCCATTTCATCGTTTTGGTTCCTGAAACTTATAGCCAAATCCTCTAATAGTCACCAAGTACTTTGGATGTTTTGGATCTCGCTCGATTTTTTCTCGCAAATGACTAACGTGTACATCTACGATTCGGCTTTGTCCTGCGAAGTCAAAATTCCAAATGCGGTCTAGCAATGTGTCTCGGTCGATCACACGGTCTTTTCGTTTCATGAAATAAACAAGTAATTCAAATTCTTTCGGTGTTAGTTCAATCAGATGGTCGTCTACGGTCACTTGATAATTGGTCAAATCAGCAGTGATTTGTCCAATCGATAGATATTCAGGCTCAGCTTCATCTTTTGATTGCTTACGAGGTTCAATCCGTCTGAATATTGCTTTCATACGGGCTAATACTTCGCGAGGACTAAATGGTTTGGTCAAATAGTCGTCAGCACCTATTTCTAGGCCAATGATCCGATCCACTTGGTCATCTTTAGCCGTCAGCATCAAAATCGGTGTTTCATTTTTTTCTTGACGCAGCCGCTGAGTGATCTCCATGCCATCCATCGTTGGAAGCATCACATCTAAAATGATGAAATCAAATGATTGTTCTAATGCTAATTCTAATCCTTCGCCTCCATCTGTGGCACTGGTTACCTTGTAGCCTTCTTTTTCCAAATTGAACGTCAAGAGCGTTACAATAGAAGGTTCATCATCAACAACTAGTATTTTTTTCATTCAAATCTCCTTTAAATAGGTTTCATTCTGTTTATATTTTAGCATAGAATCAGTACAAAGGGCTATTTTACAAAAGAAATAAATGGTATAATAGGAAGGCACTTTGCTGAATAGAAAGGAAGAACAGTCAATGATTGGAATCAGTGCATGTTTAGGCGGTCTGGCCTGTCGCTATGATGGACAGAAAAAAGAAGTACCAGAATTGATGGAACTAGTTGAAACTGGAGAAGCTGTCATGGTCTGTCCAGAAGTGATCGGCGGATTACCAATTCCTAGAGATCCCGCTGAAATCATTGGTGGAAATGGATTCGATGTGTGGAAAGATCAAGCAAAAGTATGGACGACAAGCGGCGAAGATGTAACGGAAGCGTACAAAAATGGCGCGATCAAAGCCTATCAAAAATTGCAGGAAAAACACATTGATCTAGTCATCATGAAGGAAAAAAGCCCTTCATGCGGAACCCATTCGATTTATGACGGGAGTTTTTCCGGAATAAAAAAAAATGGTGCCGGAGTGGCTACTGCTTATTTTATTCAGCAAAAAATGACTGTGCTCTCTGATGAAGAATGGCTGAAAACTAGAGGTGAGCAGAATGGAAATCGAAAAGACCAATCGAATGAACGCGCTCTTTGAATTTTATTCGACCTTATTGACAGAAAAACAAATGAACTACATGGAATTATATTATGCAGATGATTTTTCATTAGGTGAGATCGCGGAAGAATACGAAGTAAGCCGACAAGCAGTATATGACAATATCAAGCGGACAAGCAAGATCTTGGAGGATTATGAAAAAAAACTCCATCTTTTTTCTAATTATATTGTTCGAGAACAGGTATTGGAAAATATGACTGCATATATTACAGATAAGTACCCGGAAGATAAAAAACTACTTGAATATGTACAGCAAATTCAAGCAATCGAAGAATAAATAAAAGGAATGAAGAAAATATGGCATTTGAAAGCTTAACTGAACGTCTCCAGCAGGCGATGGGAAAAATAAGAAAAAAAGGAAAAGTATCAGAAGCTGACGTAAAAGAAATGATGCGGGAAATCCGCCTTGCCTTACTAGAAGCCGATGTTAACTTGCAAGTAGTCAAAGATTTTACTAAGCGCGTACGCGAACGTGCGGTAGGGGCAGAAGTGCTGGAAAGTTTATCACCTGCACAACAAATCGTAAAAATCGTTGATGAAGAATTGACGATCACACTTGGTTCTGAAACAGCAGAGTTAAATAAATCACCAAAAATACCAACTGTTATCATGATGGCTGGTCTTCAAGGGGCAGGTAAAACGACCTTTACTGGTAAATTAGCCAATTATTTAAAGAAAAATGAAAATGCTCGTCCGCTCCTAATCGCAGGGGACGTATATCGACCAGCTGCGATCGACCAATTGAAAGTATTAGGTCAACAGCTAGACGTTCCTGTATTTGATATGGGAACTGAAGTCAGCCCGGTAGAGATCGTCCGTCAAGGGATGGAGTTAGCAAAAGAAAAGAAAAACGACTATGTATTGATCGATACGGCAGGACGTCTGCATATCGATGAAACATTGATGGATGAGTTGAAACAAATCAAAGAATTGACGCAACCAAATGAGATTTTGCTTGTTGTCGATGCTATGACTGGTCAAGATGCCGTCAACGTAGCTGATAGCTTCAACCAGCAATTAGGTATTACAGGGGTCGTCATCACTAAACTTGATGGGGATACTCGAGGCGGGGCAGCACTATCGATCCGCTCAGTGACAGGCGCACCAATCAAATTCATCGGTTCTGGTGAAAAATTGACTGACTTAGAAGTATTCCACCCAGATCGTATGGCTAGCCGTATCCTTGGTATGGGGGATATGCTGACATTGATTGAAAAAGCGCAGCAAGACTATGACGAGAAAAAAGCGGAAGAACTTGCACAGAAAATGCGGGAAAATTCATTCGATTTCAATGACTTTATTGAACAGCTTGATCAAGTGATGGGTATGGGCCCACTGGAAGATCTAATCAAAATGATCCCAGGAATGAATCAAGTCCCTGGAATCGAAAACGTCAAGGTAGATCCAAAAGATGTTGAACGCAAAAAAGCGATGGTTTATTCTATGACGCCAGCAGAAAGAGCAAATCCTGATCTGTTGAACCCAAGCCGTCGTCGCCGAATTGCTGCCGGTTCTGGAAACAGTGTTGTTGAAGTGAATCGAATGATCAAACAATTCAAGGAATCAAGAAAAATGATGCAGCAAATGTCCAAAGGGGATATGAACATCCCAGGTATGGACCAAATGTTTGGTTCAGGCGTCAAAGGAAAACTAGGCAAAATGGCGATGAATCGAATGATCAAGAAAAATAAGAAGAAAAAGAAAAAACGGAAATAAGATGAAAAAAACAGCTTCGGTACAGACTGAAAATGTCTACTGCCGGAGCTTTTCTATCAGCAATTTTTATTCTTTACTAATACAATTACTCTAAACGAAGAGGTGGCACAGATGAGATGTCCGTGGAGTGAACAAACAGAAAGTATGCGGCAATATCATGATACTGTCTGGGGTGTTCCTGAATATGATGACCAAAAGCTGTTCCGAAAATTGATGCTTGATATTAATCAAGCCGGATTGAGCTGGCAGACGATTTTAAATAAAAGTGAAGCATTCGATGAAGCATATAATCGATTCGATATTAAAAAAGTCGCAAATTATGGAGAAACAAAAATCAGTGAACTAATGGAAAACAAAGGAATTATTCGTAACCGAAGAAAAATCGAAGCAGCCGTCCAAAACGCCAAAGCAGTCTTGAAAATTCAAGAAGAAATCGGCAGTTTTTCAGAGTATCTTTGGTCGTTTTCTAATGGAAAAATCGTTGATTCTTCTTATCATTCACAAGAAGAAGTCCCAACAACAAGTCCTCTTTCAGATGAATTAGCAAAAGATCTAAAGAAAAGAGGATTTAAATTTATCGGAAGCACAACAATCTATGCTTTTTTAGAAGCTGTCGGGATCATCAATGATCACCTTGACAGTTGTTTCCGCAAAGAAGAGGTCGTACGTATCGGCAGAAAGGGCGAATAAAGCATGCGAAAAATCATATTTTATGGTGCTATAAGTTTAGATGGCTATTTGGCAACGAAAACGGATGATCTTCAATGGCTTTTTGACACTCCAACAGGTAAGCAAACCACTTATGAAGCTTTTTATGAAACAATCGATACGACCATCATGGGCAGAAAAACTTATCAGGAAGCAAAAAAATATTTGGAGACCGAAGCAATTTATCCAGAGAAAAAGAATTTCGTTTTTTCCACCCACGCACAATTACAATTGCCAGATGCTGAGGTCGTAAACGAAGATCCTGTTGCTTTTCTAAAAAATCTACAAATGACAGAAGGAAAAGATATCTGGGTTGTGGGTGGCGGTCGATTGATCAAACCGCTATTGGAACATCAAATGATTGATGAATGGTATATCCAGATTACCCCTGTATTATTAGGGGACGGGATTCCTTTATTCCAAAAAGGAACATATGAAGCGCGTTTTGAAATGCTAGACACGACACGATTCGGTGAATTTATCAAATTGCATTATGTACGAAAGTAGAAGTAAATAAAATAAAAAAGGCAACTATATGCAGAAATGTCCTGTACATAGTTGCCTTTTTTATTACCGTTATGCTTTTTACTCTGTTAATTTGTTAGAAAAATCTAGATACGCATCTAAAATCGTTTGGAAGAAACTTAATGTTCCTTCAACGATATTACCATTTTCATCAATTAGATTCGCAACGTTTCCGATATATGCTTCCGGTTGCTGCAAGGTTGGCACATTCAAAAAGACAAGTGATTGTCGTAGATGGTGGTTTGCGCCAAAGCCGCCGATCCCACCTGGTGATGCAGTAACGACTAAACCTGGTTTATGATCCCAAACACTGTGTCCATAAGGTCTTGAGCCTACATCTAAAGCATTTTTCAATACTGCTGGCACAGAACGGTTGTATTCAGGAGTAACGAAAACGACACCGTCTAGTCCCCTCACTTCCTCACGAAAACGAGTCCATTCAGCAGGAGCCTGTTCTGGAGTTTCGAGATCCTCATTGTAAAATGGCAGATCATCGATTTTTACAAATACACTTTCGTACCCTTCAGGAAGCAATTTCGCAAAAGCTTCTGCTACTTTTTTGTTGTAAGAATCTTTTCTTAAACTACCAATAAAAAATCCAATTTTTTTTGTCATACGATTTTTCCTCCTTCAAACTATCTATAACAATCTTACAAAAAATAAGTAACTGGAGCAAATAAAAACACTTACTGACAAAAGCTACATAGAAGATAGATTACTTATTTTTAACAAAAAAGAAGTCTAAAATCTTCTATTTCCTAAAAAAAATCGAATTTAATCAAGCTGTAAAGAAAAAAAGCTTTACAGGGTAAAAAAAAACTGTTACACTACATCTTGTGAATAAAACAATGGAGGTGGAAATAAATAATGGCAGTTAAAATCCGTTTAAAACGTATGGGTTCTAAAAAGAGTCCGTTTTACCGTATCGTCGTAGCTGATTCACGTTCTCCTCGTGATGGACGTTTCATCGAAACTGTAGGTACTTACAATCCTTTGAAAGACCCTGCAGAAGTAGTTTTAAAAGAAGACTTAGTTCTTGACTGGTTATCAAAAGGTGCACAACCTTCTGACACTGTACGTAACATCCTTTCAAAAGAAGGCGTTATGCAAAAACACCACGAAGCTAAATTCTCAAAGAAATAAGGTGACCGGATATGAAAGATTTAAGCGACTTAGTCTTAACAATCGTTCGTCCGCTAGTCACTTATCCTGATCAAGTCAAGTTAGACGTCGTAGAGTCGAAAGACTTTTACGAGTACAATCTAACAGTGGCTCCTGAAGATATTGGCCGTATCATTGGAAAACAAGGGCGTGTTGCTAAAGCAATCCGCATAATCGTTTACGGTGTTCGGATCAATGCACCGAAAAAAGTGCGTTTGAATATCATCGATGATAAGGAAAAGTAAATAAACGTGCTGTACTCGAATTTTCGAGTGCAGCTTTTTTGTTTTTTTATTAATTGAAGAAATGATTATTTGGCAAAACAAGCAAGAAAGCGTATCCTTATAGGAGGAGGGAGTGAACAGCCAATGAGAAAGAAAATGTTATTTATTCCATTTGCTCTATTGTTAAGCGCTTGTAGTTCGGTTACTCAAGAATCAGACAATACACATCTATCAAGCAGTATATCTGAAACTGTTACCAGTCCAGAAAAAAGTAGTACCAAAACGGCTACCACCACTGAACAAACAATGGCTACCTCAAATAATGAGAAAAAGACTGCTTTAGACCAGTTGAAAGAACAACAGCCAAATGTTCCCATGCCTCTAGATGTACCAGTCTCTTCAGGCTATCTCAATATCGCAGCGACACATACAAAGCAAGGTTATTCTATTTTATATTACAGAACAGATCGTCCCCTCGGGTTGAATGCTGACGAATTGAATCAAGAAACGCCTATTGCAACCTATCTATATCAATATGGGTTTGCTTCTAGTCAAGAAACAATCCAAGTTTTGCAGCCCTTTGAGATCGACACAAATGGTCAGCAAGTGGACTTAGGTTCTCGAATCACAGGGTATCAGCAAGGTGCAGCAGGTTCAAGTTTTCTTGAATGGCAAGAAGGAAACTGGCGTATTCGAATCCGTGGGAATAATATAGAAGGCCAAGATCCCTTACTATTAGCTAAAGAAATCGTAGCTTATTTGGAAGAAAACAGTCTACCAGCACCTGAACAATTTGGTAAAATTACTGTTGATATGGGTGATACGACGAATCGAGCCGTAGAAGTAAGCTGGCAAGAACCGAAAAATGCCTATACGATCACTCATCAAGATCCTATGTCTGCGTTGAAGATGGCAGTTTCTATGAAGAGGTTGTGAAATCAGCGCGCTGATCTGAGCCCATCATTTAACTCCAAGTCACAGGAAGTAATCAAAAATAGCACGCCGCATTTTTGCATAATTTTGGCTTAATACCTTAAAAGAAAACTAGAATTGCCTCTTCACACATGCTAAAATAAAACAGACAAAAAAGAAATGGGGATATAAGTTGACTGAATACTTGAATGTAGGAAAAATCGTAAACACACAAGGTATCAAAGGCGAAGTCCGTGTTATCTCAACAACGGATTTCCCAGAAGAACGTTACAAAAAAGGAACGGTGTTAACACTATTCCAAGACGGAAAAGCACCTGTGGAATTAACAGTCAAAAGTCATCGCAAACATAAAAATTTTGACTTATTGAGTTTTGAAGGACATCCTTCTATCAATGATGTGGAAAAATATCGGGATGGCATATTAAAAGTGTCAAAAGACAACTCTGTAGATCTAGCTGAAAATGAATTCTATTACCATGAGATCATCGGTCTGCATGTATTAGAAGATGGAACTGAGTTAGGTAAAGTAAAAGAAATCTTGTCACCAGGTGCCAATGATGTTTGGGTCGTTCAACGTCCGAAAAAAGCTGATATATTGCTTCCATATATCGCTTCTGTCGTCAAAGAAGTCGATTTAGAAGCTGGAGTGGTCCGTGTAGAAATTCCAGAAGGACTGATTGACGATGAAGATTGATGTATTGACTTTATTTCCAAGAATGTTTGAAGGTCCTATGGGGGAATCCATCATCGGTAAGGCTGTAGATAAAGGATTATTAGATATCAATATCTCTAACTTCCGCGATTATTCAGATAACAAACATCAGACAGTAGATGATTATCCATACGGCGGTGGAGCAGGTATGCTGCTCAAAGTCCAGCCCATCTATGATAACATCCAAGCCATTGAAAAAGCTGCACCGGATGTCAAAAAAAGAGTAATTCTTCTTGACCCAGCTGGTAAACGATTCGATCAGAAAATGGCAGAAGAATTTTCACAAGAAGAACACTTAGTATTCATTTGTGGTCATTATGAGGGATATGATGAACGTATCCGCACATTAGTGACAGATGAAGTTTCCTTAGGAGATTATGTCCTTACTGGGGGAGAATTAGGTGCGATGGTCATGATCGATGCAACAGTTCGGCTTTTGCCAGATGTGTTAGGGAATCAGACTTCAGCTCAAACGGATTCTTATTCAACCGGTTTATTGGAACATCCCCAATATACTCGCCCGGCAGAATATAAAGGGATGAAAGTACCAGAAGTATTGACAAATGGAAATCATAAATTGATTGAAGAATGGCAATTAAAAGAATCACTAAGAAGGACCTATCAACGTCGGCCTGATCTTTTGGAAACACTTGAATGGACACCTCAAATGACGAAATTTTTAGAAGAAATCAAGAAAGAAGAACAAGAAAAAACAGCAGATGAAGCCAAGTGACTTTTTCTAAAATATTCTTTACAGTAGGTTGATAATATGTTAGTATTTTATGGTGAGTGCAAAAGCACTTAACTATTACGATATTCCGCTGTGAGAAAAGCTCATAAGAATATTTGGAATAAGGAGAAGAAAACCATGAATCCATTAATCGAAGAATTAACAAAAGAACAATTACGTTCTGACATCCCAGCGTTCCGCCCTGGTGACACTGTGCGTGTTCACGCAAAAGTTGTTGAAGGTACTCGTGAACGTATCCAGTTATTTGAAGGTGTTGTTATCAAACGCCGCGGTGCTGGAATCAGCGAAACTTATACAGTACGTAAAGTTTCTAACGGAGTGGGCGTTGAACGTACATTCCCATTGCATACACCACGTGTTGCAAAAATCGAAGTAGTTCGCTACGGTAAAGTACGTCGTGCAAAATTGTACTACCTACGTGCATTACACGGAAAAGCTGCTCGTATCAAAGAAATCCGTCGTTAATCATTGTTATCAGACTGAGAAAGAACCCTTGGTATTCAAGGGTTCTTTTTTCTTAGCATGTAATTTGAACACCCTGATCCAGTTTTTTTCTGGCTCTTTGTCAAATGATGTTGGTAAAGAGAAATCTTAGAATAATTGGAGATCAAGTGGATCAGTTCCTCTTGATCTTTTTTAGTTGAAAATCAATGCGTTGCCATGACGAATCATGATGCGCAATTTGAAATTATAAAAGCTACGAAAGCCATATGCATTTCGTTTTAACACTTTGATATGGTTGTTCAGACATTCAAGTGGGCCATTTGAATAACTTTGTTGTAAAGCATTTTTGATTTGTGGCAGAAATTTCTGGAACGTTCTCAAGGTCGTCTGATAGCCTTCGGGAAGCATGATATTATTGGTAAGTAGTTCTTCAAACGATACGTAGTCTCGTTCCTTTACAGCGTAAAGAAAGTCTTGATATAACTGATAGCCTACACGCAAAGCAGGGCTCCCTTTCAGTAAGCGATCCACAATATCGGTCTCTGTTAAATGAGCTTTGAAGCCAGGTCGCCAAAGGCGTCGAGTATAATCAAGCTTGCGTTCATCTTTTTGAAGAAGTTTCCAGTATCTTTTTAATTGCTTACCTAATTGATAGTGTTTTTGTTCTTTGCTTTTTAATAGTTGGTTCGTTTCTTTGATTCGATGATTGCGAAAGGTACGACCAATATGTTGGACGATGTGAAACCGGTCAATAATCAGCTGTGCTTTTGGAAACAGCTTTTTAACGAGCGATACATAAGGAGCGTACATATCAATCACGATCCATTCGACCGCTTCACGAATTTCTCGTGAAAAATGACTAAAATAACGTTTTAAAAAGGCAGTTGTCGGTTCTCGACAATGTCCAATAAGCGCTGTGTTTGTCCATCCATCATGATGAAACTCATAGCACCTGAAACACCCCGAACTGATTTGAATTCATCAAAACAAAGTACCTTAGGTAACGGTGTCCGAAAAGGATTCAACGGACGATAAAATCGCTTCATAATACGGTAAACAGAAGAGACCGATAGATTTTTCTGAGCGGCGATCTCTGTCATTGAGGTATTTTTTTCAGACGAGTCACGACAGACCAGCGGACTTTCTCACTGATGAAACAATGTTTTTTCGCAACAGAAGTATCTGCGACAAAGGTCCGCTGACAAGCTTTGCATTTGAAGCGTTGCTTTTTCAATTCGAGGTAGGTACGGTATTCAGAAACATCGTTCATTAACAACCGGACGGTTGTTGTACCCCAACGCACAATATCTGAAGCAATCTGGTGTTTACAGTGGATGCATTCTTGGGCTGTATAAATCAAGTTTCCACGATAAATATGACAGATTTGCCCTTTGTATTTTTCTTTTGTGAGACAATTTTCGTTAAAAGTAACTGATAAGTCTAGAATATCTAATGTTTCTTTGATAAGGTGAGTGTAAGACATCTTGATTCCTCCTTTTGGGTTGGTTCGCCAAATTAATTCTAAAGGATTTCAAGGTGTCTTTTCTATATGTTTTGGAAAATAAAAAAGATGCTGGTGTCATCCACCAACATCAAAAAGTATAGAGCCTTTTTTCTTTAATTATTGGTAGGGGAGAATAATGGATTAGAATAAATCTACCTATAAGTAGTAGTAAAAAAAAGAGCACTATGATAATATCTTTCTTAAGAGTAACCGCTTTAATAAAAAATCCAGAATATTCTAACATAAATGGAGTATTCTTAGAATCAAAAGGAGAAAGAAGATGGTTTATACTTATACGGAGCAAGAAAAAATGAAAGTTTTAGACACATTCATGAATGATGGAAAAGTAAAACAAGTACCAAGTTCAACAAAAAAGAAAAACATCCTATTGAAAGAAGTCTTGAAACGCTTTGACCATGGAGTGACTTATACAGAAACAGAGGTTAATTCGATACTGCTGAACGTATTTTCTAGTGGCGATTATGTCGAACAAAGACGTTATCTAATCACATTTGGCTTTTTCAAAAGAAGTTCAGACGGTCGGGCATATCAGATGATGGGAATTGAAAATTAGAAGTTTTAATTTATACTCATTGAAAAAAGTTCAAGTATGCGATATTGGTTCTACACCGCATACTTGAACTTTTTTTGTCATCTGTATCTATAATACAAAGCCAAGAACGTTATTCAAAATATGGATAGCTATGATAAAAGCTAATGAGCGATTCGCAGTTAAATAAGCAATCGTCAGTAAAATCGTTCCAGGAGCGTACATGAAAAAATCAATTGGATGCGTTACATGAATAAAGATAATTCTCTTTTATTTGTACGAATAAATACCAAAACGTACCTCCTAAAATTAGATTCAAAGAAGATAGCAAAGAGGAAAAAGATAGTTCTGCAGCAGCTATAGCGGCATGTGGATTGCTAGAACTTTCCAAACAACTGCCTGTTTCAGATCCTCGTCATTTCGATTACGAAGAGATAGCAATCAAAATCTTGGAAGAATTACAGAAAAACTATACAACGAAACGAGTTAACGGATCAAACGGTCTGCTTCTCCATGCCGTTTATGATAAAAACAGCTTAAAAGGTGTAGATGAATGTGTGATCTGGGGCGATTACTTTTATGTAGAAGGGATCACTCGTCTAGCTAAAACATGGTACTGTTACTGGTGATGTATAAGAGAAGAGGAGGATTCATATAATGAAGCGATGGAAAAAAATGATGATTGGATCAATAGTTTTAGGAATGTCACTCGTATTTGGTGCTTGTGGTAATCAAGAAGACAGTAGTGAAGAATCAGCAAATGAAATTACCGTTTCGACATGGAATTATGAAACAACACCTGAATTCAAAGCGCTCTTTGAAGCATTCGAAAAGAAAACGGGAATCAAAGTGAAAGCAGTAGATATTGCTTCAGATGATTATGATACGAAACTCACCACGATGCTTTCTTCTGGAGACACGACAGATGTATTGACGATGAAAAATCTTTTGTCGTATTCAAATTATGCTTTACGAGATCAGTTAGTCGATCAAACAGAACGAATTAGAGAATTAGACACTGATGCTGCTGAAGAAACATATGAAATGTATGATATCGATGGAAAAACATATGCATTGCCATATCGAACGGACTTTTGGGTACTATATTACAATAAGAAAATGTTTGATGATGCAGGAATCGAATATCCAAAAAATCTAACTTGGGACGAATATGAAGATTTAGCAAAAAAACTTAGTAAAAATGACGGACAAGTTTACGGAGCATATCAACATATCTGGCGTTCGACAATCCAAGCTATTGCAGCTGCTCAAAACGAGGCGAATCTTGTTGAACCAGATTATCAATATATGACTGATTATTATGATCGAGCATTGAGGATGCAAAAAGAAGGCGCGCAGATGGATTTTGGCACGGCTAAATCAACGAAAGTAACCTATCAGTCTCAATTTGAAGAACAAAAAGCAGCAATGATGTACATGGGAACTTGGTATATGGCTGGCATACTCGCAAACAAAGAAGCAAGTAAGACAGAAGTAGAATGGGGAATTACAGCTATTCCTCAGAAGAAAAAAGGAGAATCGGTCACGACGTTTGGCTCACCAACAGCATTTGCTGTCAATAAAAACTCAAAGAAACAAAAAGCGGCGCAAGAATTTATTGAATTTGCAGCCAGTGAAGAAGGAGCAAAAGTATTAGCAGGAGTAGGAGTAGTTCCTTCATATCGTACGGATGAGATTGATCAGCTTTATTTTAATCTCGCTGGAATGCCAACGGATGAAATTTCTAAAAAAGCTTTTTCTCCTGATGAAATCAAACTTGAATTTCCGATTGATACGTATGGGCCTGCAATCGATAAGATTTTACAAGAAGAACATGACTTAGTTTTGGTTGGAGATGAAACGCCGGAAAAAGGAACGGTAAATATGGAGAAACGTGTAGCTGCGGAAAAAGAATAATCATGAAAGGAGAGAAGCCAAGAGATCAAACACTCTTGGTTTCGTCATCGAAATGGAGAATAGTATAAATAAGAAAGCTACAAATCATTTGCGTAGAAAACGAACGTGGATCGCTTATTCGTTTATCGCCCCGAATTTCATTGGTTTTTTCGTTTTTACATTAATACCAATCCTGTTTTCGCTTGTACTAGCATTTATGAAATGGGATTCTTTTTCAACGCCAGAATTTGCTGGACTAGATAACTTTCGTAAAATGGCCAACGATGAGACATTTTGGATTTCTTTGAAAAATACTTTTTTATATACCGCTGCTGTAGTGCCTGGCACACTTGTTTGTTCGTTAGGGCTAGCTTTACTACTAAATCAGAAAATTAGAGGGATGAAGCTTTTTCGTACGATATTTTTCTTTCCGTATGTTACTTCCTTAGTAGCAATTGCTGTTGTTTGGAATATGTTGTTTCATCCAACAGTGGGACCTATTAATATCTTTTTAAGACGATTTATTGAACATCCTCCAGGTTGGACTTCAAGTTCAAATTGGGCGCTTTGGGCAATTGTAATTGTCAGTATTTGGCGAGGGATGGGTTATTACATGATTCTATACCTTGCAGGACTACAAAGTATCCAAAAAGAACTATATGAAGCGTCTTCGCTAGATGGAGCAAACCGTTGGAAACAATTTTTGAATGTGACATTACCTTCGTTGAGACCAACAACCTTCTTTGTAACGATCATGCTTGTCATCAATTGTTTCAAGGTGTTTGACCTTGTGCAAGTGATGACGGATGGCGGCCCTGGTCGAGCGACAAATGTGCTGGTTTACCAAATCTACAATGAAGCATTCAAAAAATTTGATTTTGGTTATGCTTCAGCTATTTCACTTGTTTTGTTCGTAATTGTTTTGGGCGTTACGGTTGTTCAATTTTCTTGGAATAAGCGTCGTACTTAGGAGGTGTGATATGGAAGAGAGTGTTCGAAATGAAAGAAAAAAAGCAAAAATTCGTTCAAAAAACATGCCCTTTATTCAATGGTTGGGTATGATTCTGCTGATTGTATTAGCTTTATTGACGATCATTCCTTTTTTATGGATGGTTTCTGCTTCATTCAAAGCAAATAATGAAGTGTTCACGATTCCGATTCAATGGATCCCTAAAACTTGGCATTTAGAGAATTATCTGGTTATTTGGTCTCGTATTCCTTTAGTGACATTTTTTAAGAATACAGCTTTTTTAAGCGTTGTGATCACGTTGATTCAGTTGTTTACTTCTAGTTTTGCTGCTTACGGGTTTTCTAAACTAAATTTTAAAGGGCGCGATATTTTATTTTTAGCATATATCGGCACGATTGCTGTCCCTTGGCAGTCTTATATGATCCCGCAGTTCATTATGATGAGAAAAGTGGGTTTAACAGATACGTTGTGGTCGTTGGTGCTATTACAAGCGTTCAATGCTTTTGGTGTGTTCTTGTTGAAGCAATATTACAGTAGTATCCCAGATTCTTTATGTGAGAGTGCGCGGATCGATGGCTTATCAGAGTGGGAAATCTATCGCAAGATCATTTTACCTCTTACAAAACCGGCGATTGCCAGTTTGACGATCATCACATTCGTTAATACATGGAACGATTATATGGGGCCATTCATTTATTTGTCTTCTACGGAAAATAAAACAATCCAGTTAGGGTTGAAAATGTTTATTGGGCTATTTGATGCAGAGTACGCATTAATCATGGCTGCCTCAGTTGTTTCTGTTCTTCCTGTTGCTTTTATATTTTTAGCGATGCAAAAATATTTTGTAGAAGGGATCGCTTCATCAGGAATGAAGGAATAGGAGGTGATTATGAAAGAGCAGCGTTTTGACAAAAATGTTTATATGGAATTCTTTTATTGGTTGTATCAATCATTGGCAAGTAGCCTTTGTTTTTGGTGTGTCAATATCTTGTATATAGCAGCTGTGTTCCTTTTGTCGATAGATGGAAGGAATGTCTTTTCCTTTATTTTTTCTTTACTTTTTATTGGTCCAGGTTGCATCGTGATGATAGGTATGACAGAAGAATTAGCAAAAGAAAAAAGTTTTTCACCAGTACGTTTGTTCATAAAGACGTTTCGCCAATTTTGGATAAAGGGATTTTTTTATTGGCTATTTGCTTGGATAGTTAGTGTGATAATGATTTTTGATTGTTTCTTTTTTATACGTTTTTCTTATGGAAAATGGTTGATTCCGTTGTTTGTTTTACTTGCTTGTTTATCAGTTTCCTTTAGCATCAACTGCTGGTATTTTCAGGTGAGAAATCCAGCGTCGAAACCAAATCAAGTTCTACGGATAGCGTTCTACTATACGTTGAAAAAATGGTATGTGAGTTTACTAGATTTTTTACTATTGACAAGTTTGTTTCTCTTCTTTTTCGTAAAGCCCCAATGGTGTATTCTACTAGGTCCTTCTATCGTATTTGGTTTGATTTACTTCAACAATCGTAAATTGATGAGAACTATGGATCTGTAGACTTTATAAATTGAAACTTTCAATTAAGAATGACAGTTTTTTATGTAAAAACTGTCATTCTTTTTCATTTTTTGAAACATATGGCTAAACAAATGAAATAAAACGTGCTATACTTTTGAATGAAACAGGTTTAGAAACTGTATCACTTATTTGTGATTATTTCTAACTAATAATTAAAAATAAAGCATAAAAAGGACGATGTTCAATGGCTGAAAAAATGAAACAAGGTTCGAAATCTGTAGTAGAAAGTTTGATTAATCATCATGTTGATTATGTATTCGGTATACCAGGTGCAAAAATCGATGGTGTATTTAATGAATTAGAGGATCAAGGTCCTGAATTAATCGTGACTCGTCACGAACAAAATGCTGCATTTATGGCACAAGCAATCGGACGTATTACAGGAGAGCCAGGAGTCGTTATCGCAACAAGTGGTCCTGGTGCTAGTAACTTAGCTACAGGTTTGGTAACAGCGACAGCAGAAGGTGACCCAGTTTTAGCAATTGCCGGACAAGTAAAACGAAGCGATCTATTGAAGTTGACCCATCAAAGCATGGATAATGCAGCACTGTTCCAGCCAATCACAAAATACAGTGCAGAAATCCAAGATCCAGAAACAATTTCAGAAGTGATTGCCAATGCTTATCGTATGGCTAAGAGTTCAAAAAAAGGCGCGAGCTTTATCAGTATCCCGCAAGATGTAGTGGATGCACCTGTCCAAGGTAATGTCATCAAGCCATTGAGCGATCCTAAATTAGGTTCTGCTTCTGCAGATGATATTCGTTACCTAGCTGAACGCATTAGAGAAGCAAAACTACCGGTACTATTAGTAGGTATGCGAGGATCAAGTGAAAAAGAAACGTTAGCCATCAGGCAATTAGTTGAAAAGACAGCATTGCCTGTTGTAGAGACATTCCAAGCAGCTGGAGTGATCTCACGTGAATTAGAAGCGCATTTCTTTGGTCGTGTGGGTTTATTTAGAAACCAACCAGGAGATATGCTTTTGAAACGAAGTGATCTAGTTATTGCAATTGGCTATGATCCAATCGAATATGAAGCAAGAAACTGGAATGCGGAAAAAGATGCGCGGATCATTGTGATCGATGAAACGCCAGCTGAAATCGATCCTTTTATGCAGCCTGAAAGAGAATTGATCGGTGATATCTCAGCCACTCTTGATTTATTGACAGGTTCATTAGAGCCTCAACAAGTGTCAGAAGATGCAAAAGAATATTTAGCATCTCTTCAAGCAAAATTAACGGAGCGGGACATTGTTCAATCAAAAGGAGAAGCAGGTATCTTGCATCCTTTAGAAGTTATTAACACGCTTCAGTCAAAAGTAACAGATGATATGACTGTTACCGTAGATGTAGGTAGTCATTATATTTGGATGGCACGCCACTTTAGAAGTTATGAACCTCGTCATTTGTTATTCAGTAATGGTATGCAAACGCTTGGTGTTGCATTGCCATGGGCGATTTCTGCTGCATTGGTGCGTCCAAATACACAAATCGTATCAGTTTCCGGCGATGGGGGATTTTTATTCTCTGCCCAGGATTTAGAAACGGCGGTACGTAAAAAATTGAATATCGTTCATTTGATTTGGAATGATGGACACTACAATATGGTAGAGTTCCAAGAAAAAATGAAATATCAGCGGGCGTCAGGTGTAGACTTTGGTCCAGTTGATTTTGTGAAATATGCAGAAGCTTTTGGCGCTAAAGGAATCCGAGCTACAAGTGTAGAGGAATTAGAAAAAGCTTTAGAAGAAGGATTTGCGACAGAAGGACCCGTAATTATTGATATTCCGATTGATTACCGTGATAATGAGAAATTGGGAGAAACAATCTTACCAGATCAATTCTATTAAGGAAGTGTCGACATGACTGAAAAAATCTTATACCAGCACGGGACATTAGGAGCTTTGATGGCCGGCTTGATGGATGGAACAGAAACGATTGCTCATATATTAGAAAAAGGAACTCTGGGATTGGGAACATTGCATGGGCTTGATGGTGAAGTCATCTTTTTAGATGGCGTAGCTTATCAAGGAAGATCAGATGGCTCAGTTGCCCAATTAGATGGAAGTGAACTTACCCCCTATGCAGCAATTACAGATTTTACGCCAGATACTAGTTTTTCTGTCTCAAAAACTGCAGATGGAGAACAATTGAAAAAAGACATATTAGTAAGAGAAGCCGGGGAAAACCTATTTTTGGCAGTGAAGATAACTGGATTATTCAAAAATATGCACATCCGTATCATGCCGAAGCAAGAAAAACCTTACAGAAGACTAGCAAAAATTTCAGAGTCTCAACCAGAATTCCAACAAAGCAATGTCCAAGGAACATTAGTCGGGTTCTTTACGCCTGAATTATTCCAAGGAGTTGCTGCAGCGGGATTTCACCTGCATTTTATCGATGATACACATACATTTGGCGGACATGTAATGGATTTTGAAGTGGCTGAAGGAAAAGTTGAGATTAGCCGCATCTCGTCCCTTGTACAGCATTTTCCAGTTGATGATCCGACTTTTGTTCACGAAACGATTGATTATGCTGATTTAGCAGCAGAAATCCAACAAGCAGAATAGAAAAAGACAGCGAGATGCGTTCAAGGTGATTAACCTGACGTATCTCGTTTTTTTGAAGAGGAAACCTAGCGTTTACAAAAAAACTGAGCTATAATCTTCTCCATAGATCAAAAAGGAGCGGTTTTTATCATGTGGACAGAAAAACAGAAAAAAGATGCATACGAAATTTTATTATTACAGCAACAAGGATTATTAGAAGCAGAAGATAACTGGTTAGCAAATTTAGCAAATTCATCTGCATTGTTGAATGAGACTTTGCCTGAGACTGTCTTTGCAGGATATTATTTATTCGATGGTAATGAATTGATTTTAGGACCGTTCCAAGGGCGAGTTTCTTGCACACGTATCAAGATGGGAAAAGGAGTTTGTGGAGAATCAGCTGAAAAACAAGAAACATTGATCGTTGATGATGTCAAAACCCATGCAAATTACATTTCCTGCGATTCAGCCGCACAATCAGAAATCGTAGTGCCAATGGTAAAAGAAGGTAATTTAATCGGTGTTTTAGATATCGATTGCGGAGTAACGAAAGGGTATGATGAAATCGATCAAGCATTTCTAGAAAAATATGTAGATCTTTTATTAGCAAATTTTAATATAAATGCTTTTTCATTTATTAATAACTAAAATCGTCTATTGAAACAAAAAAGAAGAGAAATCAAGAATAAAAAGAGCCGGAAAGACAGTGGGCATTTCTGTTTTTCGGTTTTTTTATTTTTTTATAAAATCACAAGTGTTATTGATTTTCATAATCATATTTTAATGGTATTATCATTTTAAATAATGAAAAAACATTAAGGATGGATGAAATATGAATAACGAAACTATCATTTTAGGAAAAAAATATATTTGCCAACCTATTGGCTTGAAACAAAAAGTGGTTGGAGAAGTAATCAGTAAATTAGAAAATTGTGTTGTGATCTGCGTAGACGAATATCATGACGTCGATCGCAATGAAATATTAGAAAAATGCGGAAAAGTAGTGGCAAAATATACTCACGTTTATGAGTTGGAAACAACAGAATATCTATATAACTATAGCAACAAATATGAACATACTTTAGTTTCATAAAGATTTAAATAAAGTGCCTTCAAAAGCGAGAAGACCAAGCTTTTGAAGGCACTTTATTTAGTTGGCAGTGATTGTTCATGATTTTTGATTTATTCAAAAGGTTCGCCTAGAGAATCTGTCTCTGTAACGAGGCCTGGTGGAGAAACTCGATAAAAACCTATACTGCCAGAACTGTCCTATTTTCGGATAGACAAACTAGTAGTTTTAAAAAGATCATCCGATCCAATCATTTCAAAAAATGCAAAACTGATATCAGGATCATTTAGCTCAGGCTTGTTATCGTAAAGCATTTGTAAAGGTTGCATTTAGTTAGGAGTAAACGCGAAACTATCATCATTATTTGCTGAAGAAGATGAAGAAGCTAATTCAGAGTTTGTTTGAAATAAAGGAGACGTGCTGACAGTTTCTTTACCCTGTTTTTTGCAGAGGTAGAAACTTTTATATCGGAAGTTTCTACCGGAGAATTTTTCTCATTTGTAGAAATTGTTGAATCGATACTATTCGAAATTTGCGTATCTGAAGGTATGTTCTTTGATGCAGAAGTCCCACAAGCAGTAAGTAACAATAAATTTGATAAACTGATAAACAGAATTCTTTTCATTATGTACACACTCCTTATAGTATCGTTTAGCATACACCTATGCTCAGTATTAGGCAAAATCAATGCAAAACTATCAAGTCTTTTATAGTATCTATTAGTCTTAGTAATACATATATGGAGAGGGTGATATCCCAGTTCAAACCAGATACATTGGTTACCATCTGTATTAACGATTATGCCTCTAAACGCTTTTTTTATGAAAAAATTTATAAGTGAAAACGTAGGTATGATATTATCTAGAGGTAATTTTTTTTCGTATTTAAATAGTTGCTAGGAGGATAGCTTTTGGATTTTTACAGTAATTTTATCTTAATAATAGCAATATTATTACTTCTAAATATTTGGTTTTTTGATAAGAGTAGAAATGCAGGGATAGGTTTTAGAACCAAACGAAGTACGTCTTCTGAAAAAAAGTGGGTATATTCACAGACTATTTTTTACGGAGGGGTTATTTCAATCAGTTTACTTTCTTCAACACTTTATTCTTTTAATGTTATAGACGTTTCCAAGTCAAATTTTATATCTATTATTGGAATCCTTATTTCTGCAATTATTACACAACTACTTCTTGTGTTTGAAGAGAAGTCAAAAAATAATTAAAGCAATTATGCCTTTTAGTACAGGAATTATTACTTCTTACAAATGTATAGCGAATGTGAAGCCTGCTGTTTTAATTGTTCTAGAAAAACTTTTGAGTGAACAATTATTTTATGTTAGGATGAATTAATTTCTCTAGAGTTTATAATTAAAAAACTTATTTGAAGGAACATGCTTAAACCATAATTGTGTTTTTCCTTCCATCAGCATAAAAGTTCACCTCAAAAAGAGTGTACGAACAAAAGTTCTTTTTGTAAACCTTAAAATAGATTTTCCTGAATACGTATTGGGGATTTCTAAATGTTTGAATGTTTTTTTGAATGCAAAATCAATGCAAAAAATTTTGTATTTCTCTACTTTTCTCTCCTTGACCAAAATAAAAAAACGTTGATTTAACAACGTTTTTCATACATGTTTATCTGTCTCAACCATACATATATGGAGACGGCGGGAGTCGAACCCGCGTCCAAACACATCGCCACTTAAAAATCTACGTTCATAGTCAACTCATTTAAGGATTCACTTTACAGCTTGCCGAGTGACAGGCATTCTGTATCGCTAGTCTGATGTTCTCTTTTTCAACTTACAGACGGAAAGTTGAAACGTATCCCACTAAAGTTAGGACCCTTACTCGAGCACATGGGCGATGCCGAGAGGATCTACGCTAACTGTTTTTAGGCAGCTAAAGCGTAAGAGTTGTTTTCGTTTTTAGCAGTTATATTTAACTGTAACGTTTTTACGTAGACGTAACCTACGAAACGCAATTCAAGCTCGACTGTGCCTGTCGAATCCGTAACGTCCCCGTTAGCTAACAAGGGTTACGTGTATTTTTCATACAAAATTAGTATAGCATATATTGGGATAAATTCAATAAAAAAGCGAATCATATCCCATTATTTATATAATAACTGCCCCTTTCTTAAGAAAAAATAAGCGATTTTCTTAAGAAAAGAGGTAGCTTCAAAAAAAGATCTTAAATCAGATCAAAATACTTCAATGCGTGGACAATTCCGCCTTCTGTATTTTTCTTTGTGATAAAGGTAGAAAGTTCTTTTAATCCGTCATAGGCGTTGCCCATAGCGATTTTGTTGTCGCAAGCTTCCAACAAGGCAAAATCATTCGGACCATCGCCAAATCCAAAAGTAGGAACTTTTTCCAGCTGAAGTTCTTTTTGCAGACGTTTGACACCTGCCCCTTTTGAGATTCCTTTCTTCACTGTATCGATCGAGTAAGGACCATTCCGATAAAAAGTTAGCTCAGGAAAATGTTCGTGATAGTATTCGTCACCTGATTGAGATAAGATCAGCAACATATTTACTGTGTTTTCTTTAAAGCCTAAAGGATCAATTTCCGGAACATCTGAATGAATGAAGTCGTAAGCATTGATCATTGTTTGGCTATGACCGGTACACCAGATTTTCTGATCGTTATAGTAAGAAAGTTCATGACCGTTCAACTGTACATGATCATACATTTTTTGACATTCTTCTGAAGAAAATGTTTGAGAATAGATTTCTTCGCCGTCTACTCGAATGAAAGAACCATTCATGGTGACCGCAGAAGTAATGCCCGCATCTTCCATGATAGAGTGGATTTCTGCTTCTGTACGTCCTGTAGCGATGACGGGGAGAACATTGTTTTCTTTTAATGCGTTCATAGCTTTTGCCACTTCGGGTGTGATTTTTGATTTCGCATCTAGTAATGTTCCATCAAGATCAAAGAAAGTGATTGCACGATAATTTGACACAAATAAAACTCCTTTTTTATTGGAATAAGTTTATCTTAACAAAGAATGAACAAAAGACAAACCTTTCGTGAAGAATTCCTGAACATATTGGTTCAGTCAACAATTTAGAGTATACTATAAGAAGAGAATTTAGGAGGGAAAGAATGATTTTTTTCAGTATTGGTATCTTATTCTTAATAATTGGCAGTCTTTTTCGGATTCTGCCCTCAAAAGGAAATCTGCCTTTTTATGGGTATCATTCGCCTCTTGCCGCAAAAACAGACGCTCATTGGCGGCTGGCTCAAAAGACAAGCGGAAACTGGTTTTTTCTTATGGGCTTACTGATGGCATTGATCGGCTATTATTTAAAGACATCTGGGCATACGAATTATTTTCTGATTGAAATGCTTCTGCTAGTATTTCCAATTATGCCTATTTTTATTATGACAGAAAAGAAATTACAGAAATATGACCTGGAAACTGGAGGGAACGATAATGAATATTTTAATGATTGAAGATAATCAATCTGTTTCTGAAATGATGCAGATGTTTTTCTTAAATGAAGGTTGGGAAGCAACTTTCAAGTATGATGGAAAAGAAGGGCTCGATGCCTTTTTAGAAAAC
This sequence comes from Enterococcus sp. SB12, assembly GCF_030910025.2. Lineage (NCBI taxonomy): Bacteria > Bacillati > Bacillota > Bacilli > Lactobacillales > Enterococcaceae > Enterococcus > Enterococcus sp. SB12. The sequence continues at coordinate 929,170 of NZ_CP175675.1, forward strand.
CCACAACATTGGGATATGATTACACTAGACCTGAATTTGCCCACACTGGACGGTATGCTAGTAGGAAGAGAGATCCGCAAAGTTTCAAGTACTGTGCCGATTATCATGCTGACAGCTAGAGATTCTGAAAGCGATCAGGTGATCGGCTTAGAGATGGGGGCAGATGATTATGTCACAAAACCTTTCAGTCCTCTGACGCTTATTGCTCGAATGAAAGCTTTGCATCGCCGTAGTGAGTTGGCAGAAGCAAGAGAAGAAGCAGCAGTTTCAGATGATCATTTTGATATCGAGACTAGTCATTTCAAGATGAATACGAAAACACGAGAAGCGTATCTGGACAACCGGCCAATTGAAGGACTGACGCCTAAAGAGTTCGATCTATTGTTTACTTTAGCAAAAAAACCACGTCAAGTATTCTCTCGGGAGCAGTTGCTTGAATTAGTCTGGGATTATCAGTACTTTGGTGATGAACGGACAGTGGACGCCCATATCAAGAAATTACGACAAAAAATCGAAAAGGTCGGACCACAAGTCATCCAAACTGTTTGGGGAGTCGGCTACAAATTCGATGATTCTGGTGTTGCCTAATGCGTTATTTGTATCAGCAACTCTTAGCTTTCTGCGGAATGGTCGCGTTGATCTTATTGATCGTTGGAGTTTCTTTTACACAACTGACAAAACAAACGATTGAAGAAAACAATTACCAGCAACTGTTTGGATATGCTGAATCAGTTGAAAAGACAACGCAAACCTATGCCGATACGCTCCCGCAGTTTAGTCAAGATCAGGCGTTTCAAAATGCATTGTTGCTGACAGAGCAAGTACTGACAGAACAAAATGTGAACTTTATATTTATCGATAAAAACGAACGTGTCATTTATCCGACTAATACAGCTTTACTGAATTTTACCTTAACAGCTGATCAATGGAAAAATCTGAGGAATGGACGTCAAGAAAAATTCACATCGAATAAAAATATTTTAGGACAAGCACAGGCGACCTCTTACGCACTTGTGCCATTTAATTTGAATCATGAATTCTATGGAGCACTTGTAGTTAGTCAACCTGCGCGAAATATCGATAACAGCGTTCGTCCAATTACACTGAACCTGTTCAAAGGATTTATTTTTTCCAGTATCGTTGCAGTTATTGCCAGCTATGCTTTTGCAGCATTCCAAGTTAAGCGTATCAATCGGTTAAGGAATGCGACGAAAGAAGTGACGAATGGTAATTTTGATGTACAGCTCCCCGTACATGACAAAGATGAATTTGATGAGTTAGCAGATGATTTCAATAAAATGACGAATTCATTGAAAGAATCTCAAGCAGAAATTGAAGAACAAGAAAATCGTCGAAGACAATTTATGGCAGATGCTTCTCACGAGATGAGAACACCTCTTACGACAATCAACGGACTTCTGGAAGGGTTAGAATACAATGCAATCCCTGAAAATCAGCGAGAAAACGCGATTAAATTGATGAAAAATGAAACAGAGCGTCTGATCCGTTTGGTGAATGAAAACTTGGATTATGAAAAAATCCGTACGAATCAAATCAGTATGGTCATTAAAAAATTCAATGGAACAGAAACATTGAAAAATATTGTTGCACAGTTAGAAGCTAAAGCAGAAGCAGCAGGAGATACATTGACATTGAAAGCCGTTGATGATATTGATGTTTACGCTGATTATGACCGATTTGTCCAAATCATGGTCAATATTATTCAAAACGCGATACAGTTTACTGAAAACGGCCAAATCACGATTACTTTAGAAAAAGGCTATCTTGAAACGATCATCACGATTGAAGATACGGGAATTGGAATGTCTGAACAACAAATGAAAAGTATCTGGGATCGTTATTATAAAGTAGATCCTTCAAGAAAAAATACAAAATATGGTGAATCAGGATTAGGTTTACCAATCGTGCAGCAACTTGTACGCTTGCATAATGGAAAATTAGAAGTAGAAAGCGAACTAGGAAAAGGAACAAAATTCGCTGTTCGTTTGCCTGACGTAGAAATCAAAAAAGAGTAAAAAACAAGCGGTATAAAAGATCATGAATCGATCTTCTATACCGCTTGTTTTTACTATAAAATGATTGATTTAGCCCGCGGGCTCTAAACGATCAATATAAGGACTTTGAGCAATAGTAGCATCATGAGTAAAGAGTAAGATACCTTGATTTTCTTCATGAGCTAAATAAGAAAGCAAGTGGAGTAGCTCTTGGATCTCCAATACACTAAGTTCATCAAATGTATCTTCAATAACAATATTGTTTCGCTTGGAAAGCAAGGCATGAAGTAATTGCAGCTTTACTTTTTCAAAAGACGTCAACTCAGCTGCTGCACAATTAAGCAAGGAAGGAGAGATATCAAGTTTTTCTTGATAGGCCAAACGATCTTGTTTGATTTCTTTTTCCGGTACATCCAACAGGACATGGTCTTTAAGATTCAGATAAGGAAACATCGGCCAATTTTTTTGGATGATCGCAAAATTATCCAGTTTTGCAACAAGAACCTCTTTTTTCAAGTGCTCCAATATTTTATGCTGTTTTTCGAGAGGACACAAAATAACGGTCAAGTGTTCAGCATGAATCAAATATTCAGGTTTCATTACGTCCAGGCCTCCTACTTTGCAAATGATGGATAAAAAAAGTGAAAGGGAATAGACTAAGAATGAGACAGCATCCACTGAGCCCAATAAGAGTTTGGGCAAATCCCTTAAGTATATCTGTGAAAAAAAGATCATTTTGGAAATCGATGGTAAAAAAAGTCTGTTGATCCATCGGAATTGTAAGTCCGCTTACCGAAGTCAAGATATCACGGATATCTGGCAGTTCAGTAGTCTTTAAGACAAGAAAATTGATCCTTTGAAGAAGCACTTCATAAACTGACTGGAAGCTTACGATCCACAATAAAACCAAGATACAACAAAGAAAGAGAGGAAAGAACAGCTGCCAGAAAATAAAAAGGAATAATTTGGTTTTAGAAAGACCAGTCAGGCGCCAATTGATCAATTCCTGCTTGTTTTGCCTGACTGAATAGTAAAAGAAAAAGATAAAAAGGAAGGCAAATAGAAAAAATAAACTGAATATGCCTTTTATATAAAATCGGCTAGCTAATTCTAAAGCCGGAAGAAGCTCTGTAGATGCAGAAGCGCCAATAAATGAAAGCCGATCTTGGACTTGATTGGCTAAAGCCGATTGCAAATGGTAAAGAGTCAGGCATGCTATCAATAAAAAAGCAGAAAAGCTTGAAAATAAACAATAGAGTATTGTCTGCTTTTTGTAATAAATTAATCGAGCAGTAGCATAGCGGATTATTTTCATACTTTTCACCTCTATAAAAAGTATAGAAAATGAATATGAATAAAGTATGAAATTCCTTTAGTGAAATCACGAATTAAAACCAGAAAATATTTTGTAAAAAGCAAGAGGTTGTGAAGAAGCTGCCCTATTCTATTACCGTAGATGCAAGCTTTTGAACACTGTTTATTCGAAAAGAGGAGCAGCGACAATAATTTTGTCGCTGCTCCTTTTAAATTTATTTTATCATTCGGAAGAACTTGTGGTCGTTCCGTGAAGTTCTTGGTACGTTTGCGTTTTATAAAGATCAACAGTTGATTGTCCGTTGTGTTCACTAAAGACACTAGTTGACTTGTCACCAAGAGATTTTTCAGCTTCTTTTAATTTCTCTAAGCCATTCTTGTAGTCATAATCACTGGTATCAATTGGGTCTAATCCACTATTCGTATAGAACCGAAGAAGATCACCATTATTGATTTGGTCAGAAACAGCTAACTGTTTATCAACTTTTTCTTTCAGTGAATCAATTTCATTCTGTACTTCCTCAGTAGGTTCAGTAATAGCTTCACCAGTTTCGTTACTATAGATCGTACCACCGTAGTAAGTATATTTTGGTGTAACAAAATCACCATCACGGAAAGAAACAAGCTGTTCATGATCTTTCGAGAATAGATCTTGTCCTAACTGAATATAATTTTTTGTATCTACACCTAGTAAGTGAAGTAATGTAGGCAAGGCATCAACTTGTCCGCCGTAAGTGTGATTGATTCCGCCCTGTGTTTGTCCAGGGATATGGATCATATAAGGGACACGCTGCATTTGTGCATTGTCGTAGTTTGTCCAAGTAGAACTTGTTTTTCCAACTAATTCAGCTAGATTTTTATTTCTTGAATTCGAGACACCGTAATGGTCACCGTAAAGGACGATGACTGAATTATCATACAAGCCGCTTTCTTTCAAATAATTGAAGAATTCTTGTACGGCGGTATCTAAATAATTGGCTGTCGCAAAGTAACCGTTGATCGTTTCATCATTTGTATTGGCTAACGGGAATCCTGCTTCGTCATTGGTGAATTTTGAATAAGGATAATGGTTAGATACAGCAATGAATTTTGAATAAAATGGTTGTTGCAGACGTTCCAAGTATTGTACGGATTGTTGGAAAAATGGTTTATCATGCAACCCGTATTGGAACGAATTGTCATCATTAACATCATAATAAGAAGAATCAAAGAAATAATCATATCCTAAATTCTTGTATGTCTCGTTTCGATTCCAGAATGTACCAGCGTTCCCATGGAATACCGCACTAGTGTAACCTTGTGTTTGACTTAAAATATCAGGTGCAGCTTGGAAAGTATTTTTTCCGCCTAATTGTGTGAACAAGGAGCCTTGATTCAAGCCAAACGATGAATTTTCCATCAGCGTTTCCGCATCGCTTGTTTTTCCTGCTTTTACTTGATGGAAAAAGTTGTCAAAACTGAACGTGCTGTTGCTGTGGTAAAGACTATTGATGAAAGGTGTAACTTCATGCTGGAGACCATTCTCATCTGTCAATTTATAATCGATCAGGAATTGCTGGAAGCTTTCTAAATGGATATAAATCACATTTTTTCCTCTAGCGAGCCCGAACAAATCGTCATTTGGTGCTGCATAATGTTCTTTTACATAATTTTCTACTTCTTTCATATCATTGGGACTTGCTTCTGCCCGCACTTGGTTTGTCTGGTAAGTTTGAACACCGTCATAAACCATGAAAGCATTCAAGCCAAGATATTTGACCAAATAATCACGAGAGAATGTTCGAGTCAGCAATTCTGGACGATCAGCTTCCGCCATAAAAAGATTTCCTGAGAAAATCATAACTGCTAATGTAGAGATCGCAAAAGCCATTCTTGCTCGGATCGGGCGAGGGTCCAACTTGATTTTTTTTGCAATCAGCAGAACAGTCAAGATAATAAAATCGATCCAATAGATCACATCATATGGGCGAAACAGTCGAATGGCACTTTCTCCCAGACCACTCGCTACTTTCCCAGCACCTAAAATCGTGTTGATCGTAATGAAGTCCGTGAATTCTCGATAATAAGTGACATTCGAAAAAACAAGCAATGTCAAAAGAAAATAAATGACCATCATCGTGATATAAGCAACTCTAGGGCGTCTGATATAAAGAGCAATTCCAAGTAATAACAATGTAGTTGCAATAGGGTTGATAAACAAGATAAAGTATTGAATGCCACTTTCGATTCCGAGATGGAAATCAACTAAATAGGCAAAAATCGTTTTCAACCAAAGTAAAACGACTAGTAAAGAAAAAAATCCGAGCCTCTTATTCAAAAAGGCAGGTGTTTTTATACATTTCAAGATAATCTTCCTTTCTGCACTTCTTAATCACAGAAGTGTCATGAAACCATGTTACACAGCTCACTTATTCTCATTTATTTTACTAGTATGACAATATAGTGTCAATTGAAACCAGAAGTTTATGCTGTTTCATTAAGGTTTTCTTTAAGCTTCATGAAAAAATGAGCAGTAAGACAAGTCCTATGTTTTTTGTTATACTTGGGAAGAGAAAGCTAAAGCAGGTGAAGGAATGAAAGTAAAAGTAAAAAAAAGAGCAAGCAATCGATTGAAAAAAGGATATCCACTGATCCAAAAAGAAGACCTTGCTCATCCCCAAAAAGAAACCACGCAATGCGTGGAATTAGTTGATTCGCAAAACCAATTTATCGCAAAAGGATATCTAGGAAAGCAGAATAAGGGAATCGGTTGGGTATTGAGCCAGCAGAACATCCCATTTGATCAATCTTTTTTTGAAGAATTTTTTGTGAAGTCAAAAGAAAAAAGAACTTTCTTTTTTTCAGATGATTCTACTACCGCTTTTCGTATATTCAATGGAGAAGGAGACGGGATCGGCGGTCTGATTGTTGATTATTATGCAGGTTATGCTGTTTTTTCTTGGTATAACGAAACGTTATATGCACATCGTGAATTATTGATTCAAGCTTTTCGTGAAATCTACCCGGAAATCGTAGGAGGCTATGAGAAAATTCGATTTGAATCAGTAAATCTGCCTGAGAGCCAGTTCATTTACGGAAAAGAGGCACCGGAACCCTTGATCGTAAAAGAAAACGGAGTAAAATTTGCCGTTTATTTAAATGAAGGATTAATGACTGGGATCTTTTTAGACCAAAAAGAAGTACGGGGATCATTAGCAGAAGGTTTCGCTTCTGGGAAAACAGTTTTGAACATGTTTAGTTATACCGGCGCCTTTTCTGTTGCTGCCGCAATGGGAGGGGCAATCGAAACAACAAGTGTCGATCTAGCAAAACGCAGTTTAAAAAAAACACAGGAACAGTTTGAAGTGAATGGTTTGGATGTCGATCAGCAAAAAATCATTGTTATGGACGTATTCGAGTATTTCAAATACGCCAAAAGAAAACAATTTTTATATGACATGATTGTATTGGATCCACCAAGTTTTGCCAGAAATAAGAAAAAAGTCTTTCGCGTAGCAAAAGATTATGGGGAACTGGTCAAGGATAGTCTGAATATTTTAGCAGAAGACGGGATACTTATTGCGTCTACAAATGCTGCGAATGTCTCGATAGAACAATTCCAAACAATGATTGAAGAGGAATTCCATGCCAAAAATGTTTCTTTTGAACAACTTGCTTTATATCGTCTGCCAAAAGATTTCCAGACGACGGATACCTTTTTAGAAGGCAATTATCTGAAAGTGTTTGTTTATCAAATTAAAAATAACCATTAGAAGGAGCGATGCAGAATGGTTCGGGTAAAGGGATTGAATATAGGAAGCGGTAGACCAAAGATTTGTGCGCCTCTTATCGGGGCCGTCCGAGAGGAAGTATTACGTGAAGCAGTTCTTGCACGTGAAGCAGGGGCCGATTTAGTCGAATGGCGAGTCGATCATTATCGTGAAGTTTTTTCTTTTGATGAAGTAGCAGAAACATTGGTTCTTATCCATGAGATGCTTGATGGACTGCCGTTATTATTTACGTTTCGTACCTTAGCTGAAGGCGGAGAACAAGACATATCGATCCGTCAGTATCGCGACCTTTATGAACATGTGATACACACAGGATTAGTAGATATGGTCGATATCGAGTTGTTCAAAGTAGAAAGTCTAGGAAAAAGACTGATAGAGGAAATCAAGTCTTTAAACATTCCTTTAATTATCAGTAGTCATGATTTTAAAGAAACACCAGCAGACCCTGTCTTGCTTTACCGATTGAATGTTATGGAACATTTTGGAGCCGATATCGGAAAACTGGCAGTAACTCCCAATAATGAACGAGATGTTTTGCGGTTGATGGAGTTGACTAGACGGGCAAATGCTTTTGTCTCCATGCCTATTATTACGATGTCCATGGGAAATCTTGGTAAAATTTCTCGTCTGGCTGGCGGAACGACGGGTTCCGTTATGACATTTGGTTCCTTAAGCAGCGATTCTACTTCTGCTCCAGGACAATTACCGGTCAAAGCATTGAAGCAAATTATTCAATTATTAAATGAACCGTTGTAGAACAAGTTTGAGGTGATATTTTTTGGCAAAGAAAAAAATAGTAAAAACGAATGCAATCCGTATGGTCGAACAAAAAAAGATTCCCTATACAGAGCACGAATATGAGTGGGACGAAAGCCACCTAAGTGCGTCATCGGTCGCTGAACAGCTTCCAGAAAGCCAATCTCGTATATTTAAAACACTGGTTGCTGTGGGCAATGTGACGGGGCCTCTTGTTGCTGTGATACCGGGAGAAGCCGAATTGAATCTAAAAAAATTAGCAAAAGTTTCAGGGAATAAAAAAGTAGAAATGCTCCATTTAAAAGATTTGGAAGCAACGACCGGATACATACGTGGTGGCTGCTCGCCTATAGGTATGAAAAAACTATTTCCTACTTATTTAGATCAAATTGCAGAAAGCTATGAACAAATCATTGTCTCGGCTGGCAGAAGAGGGCTACAGATGGAGTTAGCACCTCAAGATATCTGTGCATTAACGAGCGGACAATTTGCAGATATAAAACAATAAATCATACGTATAAAAGAAAGAAGGAGGCCGGGATGTTGTTTGTCCAGTCTCCTTCTTTCTTTTTTATACATTATGCTCTTTGCCCGGCATTCATTCCTGCTACATGCCCTGTAGCGAAAGCCGCTGTGATATTAAAGCCGCCAGTATAACCATTGACATCCAGTAATTCTCCCGCAAAATACAGACCATCAATGATTTTACTCTCCAATGTTTTAGGATAAATTTCCTTTAGAGAAACCCCTCCGCCAGTTACAAATGATTTCTCAATAGGAAAAGTTTTGTTGATTGATAGCTTAAACTCTTTGCATAGTTGAACAAAATCTTGAATTTGTTTTTGAGAGGCTTGTTGTCCTGTCAGATGATCCATTTCAAGCCGCTCAAGAAAGAAAACTAACAATCGCTCAGGCAATATACCATGCCAAGCATTGACCAAGTTCTTTTTGGTTGCTTTACTTTTTTCTGTCAATATATGAATAAGCTCTTGTTTGGTTTGTGTAGGGAAACAATCCAGAGAAAGTGTCACTGGTTCTCCCGTTTTCTCTAATTCTTTATTGACAAAACTTGAACAACGCAGTGCAGCCGGACCAGAAATACCGAAATGGGTGAAAAGTAAATCCATCGTATGTTCAGTCAATACACGACCTTTTTTATTTAAAACGCGTAAAGTGATGTCTTGTAAAGAAAGCCCTTGAAGTGTTTTCTCCTGAATATACGGTTCATCCGATATCAAGGGGGACTCTGTCGCATAAAGAGGCGTCACCGTGTGACCCACTCGCTTCACGATCTTGTACCCATCTCCAGTAGAACCAGTAGATGGATAAGTCCGTCCACCAGTTGTTAAGATAATGGCAGGAGCATGGAACTCTTCGAATTCCGTGCGTATACCGTAAATTTTATGTTCTTTGTGGATCAATTTCTCTACTCGAGTAGAGAATAGAAGCGTCACATCTAGTTCTTTCAGACGATTGAGCAATGCTTCGATAATCGTTTTTGATTTATTTGTTACAGGAAACATCCGTCCATGATCCTCTTCTTTTAAATGTACGCCTTGTGATTCAAAGAAGTTCATGATATCGAAATTATTCCATTGCGCAAACGTACTATATAAAAACTTTCCATTTCCAGGAATATGTGCAATCAAATCATCAACAGGACGATTGTTCGTAACATTGCACCGACCACCACCTGTCATCAGTAGTTTTTTTCCTGCTTTTTTGTTTTTTTCGATCAAGAGTACGCGTGCGCCTTGTTCAGCTGCACTGATCGCTGCCATCATCCCGCTTGTTCCAGCGCCGACTACGATCACATCATACAGTTTTTCCATTCCCTCACCTCAAGGAAAGTGTAGCATATCTGAAGAAAGAAAACAGAAAAAAATGTTTTGAGCCAAAAGAGAAAATGAGCTAAAATGAGGGAAGATAAGCAAAGGAGCGTGGAACGATGACAAACGCAACAGAATATGTTCAAGCAATTCAAGAAAAGCTACATCAAAAGGATCAAGGGCAAGAAGAATTTTTACAAGCAATCGATGAATTCATGCCCACGGTTATGTCTTTTTTGGACACTCATCCCGAATATATCGAAAAGAATATCTTAGAACTTTTAACGGAACCAGAAAGAGTTATTCAATTTCGAGTGCCTTGGCAAGATGATGAAGGAAACTGGCGAGTAAATAGAGGGTACCGTATCCAATACAACTCAGCTATCGGCCCTTATAAAGGTGGATTGCGCTTCCATCCTAGTGTCAATCTAAGTATCTTGAAATTTTTGGCTTTTGAACAGATTTTCAAGAATAGTTTAACCGGTCTGCCAATCGGTGGAGGAAAAGGCGGAAGTGACTTCGATCCTAAAGGAAAATCTGATAATGAGATCATGCGTTTTTGTCAAAGTTTCATGCTGGAATTGTCAAAACATATCGGCCCATCGATTGATGTTCCTGCGGGAGATATCGGTGTAGGAGCTAGAGAAATCGGCTATTTGTTCGGCGAATATAAACGATTGAAAAAATATGATACTGGTGTGTTGACAGGTAAACCTTTGGATTTTTGGGGAAGTAAGATACGTACGGAAGCTACTGGTTATGGATTAGTGTATTATGTCAAACATCTATTGAACGAAGAAAAAGATTCATTTAATCAAAAAACAGTTTTTGTTTCCGGAAGCGGGAATGTAGCCATTTATGCAATCGAAAAAGTGCAAGAGCTAGGCGGGAAAGTTGTTACATGTTCAGATTCTAGCGGGTACATCTATGATCCAGAAGGAATAGATGTGAAACTATTGAAAGAAGTCAAAGAAATCAATAGACAACGTTTGACGGAATACGCAAACCAACGTCCTTCTGCTATTTATCATGCTGGAGAATCTGTTTGGACATTGAAAGAAAAAGCGGATATCGCTTTGCCATGTGCTACTCAAAATGAAATAGACGAAAGCTTGGCCGAAATCTTAGTAGAAAATGGGATCAAAATCGTAGCAGAAGGCGCTAATATGCCATGTACAGTAAAAGCTGTTTCTGTTCTTCATGAAGCAGGCGTGTGGTATTGTCCAGGAAAAGCTGCTAATGCTGGAGGAGTAGCAGTATCTGCTTTAGAAATGAGTCAGAACGCCCAGCGATTGACTTGGGAAAGAGAGCAAGTGGATGAGCAGCTGGATCAAATCATGGAAACGATTTACCATACGTGTCGCCAAACAGCAGCCGAGTACGGCGACGAAAAAAATCTGCTTCTTGGAGCAAATGTTGCTGGATTTGAAAAAGTTGCCAAAGCAATGGCAGCAGAAGGTTTAGTTTGAAAAATGAAACTTTCTTGGAAATATTGTCAGCATTTTGTTTATTTGCTTGAAAAATAATAAAAAAAAACGTAAAGTATTACCTGTAGAGTAAACCTATAAGGAGGAGAACAAATGGCACACATTCATTTTGACTATTCAAAAGTAGCACCGTTTGTCAACGAACAAGAGTTAGGGTACATGCAAAGCCAAGTAACAGCAGCCCACAACGAATTACGGGAAGGTACTGGCGCAGGAAGCGACTTCCGCGGCTGGATCGATTTACCAACGAACTATGACAAAGAAGAATTTGCACGTATCAAAGAAGCAGCTAAAAAAATCCAATCTGATTCTGAAGTATTAGTTGTTATCGGTATCGGTGGTTCTTATTTAGGCGCTCGTGCAGCGATCGACTTCTTGAATCACACATTCTTCAATTTATTAGATAGCAACACAAGAAAAGCACCACAAATCTTCTTTGCCGGAAATTCAATCAGCTCAACATATATTGCTGACTTGATCGAAGTAATCGGTGATCGCGACTTTTCAGTAAACGTTATTTCAAAATCTGGAACAACTACTGAACCAGCGATTGCGTTCCGTGTATTCAAAGAGCTTCTTGTTAAGAAATATGGACAAGAAGAAGCAAACAAACGTATCTACGCTACAACAGATAAAGCAAAAGGTGCAGTTAAAGTAGAAGCAGATGCAGAAGGTTGGGAAACTTTCGTGATTCCTGATGACATCGGCGGACGTTTCTCTGTATTAACTGCTGTTGGTTTGTTACCAATCGCTGTTAGTGGTGCAGATATCGATGCATTGATGCAAGGTGCCGCTGATGCAAGCAAAGCATACTCAAGCGACAAACTAGAAGAAAACGAAGCTTACCAATACGCAGCAATGCGCAACATTCTTTACCGTAAAGGCAAAGTAACTGAGTTGTTGATCAACTATGAACCAGGAATGCAATACTTCTCAGAATGGTGGAAACAATTGTATGGTGAATCTGAAGGAAAAGACCAAAAAGGCATCTATCCTTCAAGCGCAAACTTCTCAACTGATTTGCACTCTTTAGGACAATTCATCCAAGAAGGACGTCGCAATATTTTTGAAACAGTTGTGAAGGTTGAAAAACCTCGTAAATCAATCACAATTCCTGAACAAGCAGAAGATTTAGACGGTCTAGGCTACTTGCAAGGAAAAGAAGTGGACTTCGTAAATACAAAAGCATTTGAAGGAACATTGCTTGCTCATACAGACGGTGACGTGCCTAACTTGCTAGTCAAAATTCCAGAAATGGATGCTTATACATTGGGTTATACAATGTACTTCTTTGAAATTGCTGTAGGTATTTCAGGTTACTTGAATGGAATCAACCCATTCGACCAACCAGGTGTAGAAGCTTACAAGAAAAACATGTTCGCACTTCTAGGCAAACCAGGCTTTGAAGATCTTGCTAAAGAATTGAACGAACGCCTGTAAGATAAGGGTTTTTCGCTAGATTTAAATAATCAGTGATAGAAACATGTTCGCTTTAAAATGAAAACTGGTACCCATTTAGGTACTCAAACATACTGCATCGTTTATTCAGAATAAGGGGCTGTGACAAGACGTTTGTCACAGTCCCTTGTTTGTATAGAAATCGATTGATTGCCTTGCTCTTTAGTTTGTTTTAGGACTTTAAGAACAGTGAGGCTGACTTCGAAGGTTAATTCTGTTTTTTTGTTTTCTAGAATCAGTAAGCAAAAAAGCACTCACTTCGAGTGCTTTTTTGCGATATATTCTTAGCTTAAGATAGGCCTAATTTTTCTTTTACAGATGAGGGTACCTTATCGCTGGTAATTACTTTTTTCTCTATGATCCGCTTTTCGCTTGCTTTCAACTGCAAGATCGTTCCTTCGGGGTAAGCAGAACCATTGGCAGAGTCACCAGAAGTAATGACATCGAAATCTAACTGTCTTTTTTCACCGTTTTCAGCATAAGCATCTACGTTGTATTTAAAACCTCTTCCAATTACTTCCCCATTATCTGCTTTGATATCAGTTTCTGCAGGCATTGGAGCTTTGACTACCGCATAATAATCTTTACCTACATAAGTAGACTGATAGTAGTCCCAACCTTTCCATCCTATAAAAGCAATCAATATGATAACGATCAACCCTAAAATTTTTTTCATGAAAGATCTCCTTTTTTATTTTTATTATATTAAATATTATACAGATAATAACGGAATATTATCATCGAAACAGCTAACAAAATTGTCATAAAAAACGAGATGGTTGATATTAGAACTTGTGTTTTTGTTTAGGTCTAGAGATAAAGAGAGACAATTTCCAAATATATGTAATGAATACAAAAAGACGTTTGTCGCGGATTACCGTTACAAACGTCTTTTATTGATTTTCCGAGATCTCATCAGTCGCCATTTGGAATGGTTCACTCCTTATCTAGATTCGTTTAATGCTCGGACTGCTTGTTCGATTGTAATACCAAACGCAACGTTATTTTCGTTTTGTGCATCAATCGCCATAAAACGGTTAGAAGTTGTATCAAAAGCTACGCGGTATTGCATATTTGTTTTTGTAAACGTCATAAAATTCATCTCCTTTGTAATGTAATTTAGTTCTTGAAAGTTTCCTTTAAACTTTCGAACTTATACCAAGTTTAGCATCGTACGTTTTTTGATGCAATTAAAAAGCATTTATCATTTTCCTTATTTATTTTTTCTTAAATGGTTTAGCTATTTTCTTTTAATCCGATAAGTAGCCCAATCATCAAGGTTACAAATACTATTGCTTGAATATAAATCATATGCTCACCTCTTTATAAATAACTTAGCAATATAAAGAAAAAAACGCACGAACAACATAGGAATATAAACAAACGTTTTTGTCACAACGTCTAAGATCGTGTTAAAAAATAGTTATCTAAAAAGCAGAAAGATACTCAAAATAAAAAATAAAAAAATGAATAAAAACGTTTTCAAATACAAGGTAATTTGTTATTATAAAATAAAGAAAAAACAAAATAAAAATAAAGAAAAGAGGGAATGAAATGGTAAAAGCAGAAGTAGGAAGATCTTATATATGCAAACCGATCGGAGTATCTCATGAACTAATCGGCTGTATTGAACGTACATATATCAACACGGCTGTCGTGTATGTTGAAAGTTATGACCAACGAGACTATCAACTTATCAATGAAAGCAAGTATCGCATGCTCGTAAAATTCTGTGATATTAGCGCACCTGCTGAATTGGTTTCTTAAACAGTATTTTTGAGAATTCGCAAGAACTCCCTTATAATATAAATAAAGACAGAAGGGAGCGAGAAGATATGCCAAAAAGAAAAAGTTCAGGGAAAATGGGAATTATTCTTGCAGTGATCTCTGCAATTCCTGCTATTTTAGCTATTGTTCGTGCGATGAAGGAATCAAGAGAAAGTTAAGCACACATTATGAGCGTCAAACAAAAAACGCATATACCTGCGGTGGCAGGTTATGCGTTTTTTGTTGTATAAAGACTTTTTTCATTAACGATTTTTGATTAGCCGACTCCCAAAACAAAATTTAGCAGTTTATCTGAATAAGTGATTTCTTCATCTGTTTGTTTCACACTTTCATTTAGTAGTCCCATCTCATCGGTTATGATACCATCCACACCATAAAACATCATGCGACTCATGGCATCTGAATCGTTGATTGTCCATACATATACTTCTTTTCCGTCTTGGTGGGCAGAATTAATGAAGTTACGGTTGATCGTACTATATTCCATTGTCAGAAAATCAGCAGGCGTCACAGGGGGCCCAACAATATTGAAAGGTAAGATGTAGCCCACATAAAAGTTTGGTTCTGCTTCTTTTAAATCTGAAACGGTTTGGTACGTCAAACTTTGCAAAATATGATGGTTCTCTAAGATAACTTTGCGGTATTTATGGACAAATCGTTCGACAAGGTCATCCGAATCTTTTTTAGAGGTCTTGATCTCAATAAGTAATTTTTGGTTTAGCTTATGTGCTTTTTCCAAATAAGAATCAAAAGAACAAACAGGGGCTTGCACTCCGTTTTCAGTAACTGTAAGATTTGTCAATTCTTTCAATGTAAGATCCTGTGGTGTTCCATTTACCCCTGTTAAGTGACGAAGATTTGCATCATGCATCACTACGAAATGACCATCTTTTGTTTCCTGAACATCCATCTCTACATAATCAGGATGATAGTCTCTGCTTGTTTTTTCAAGTGCTTCTAAAGTATTTTGCGCCCCATTTTGGGTACTCACACCTCTGTGAGAGACAGTCACTGGTTTTGTCTGAACAGCTGAAGTCAGATAATCCATATTGTAAAGACAGACGCCAATACCGAAAAAAACTGCAAAAAGAGTCAAACCAGTGTTTTTCAGCGCAGAGAAACGCAAGTTGGGGGCTTGTGGGATAAACCACTTAGGGATCTCAGGCAAGAAGCCTTCGTCATCCATGAAATCAACAATGATATAAAAAATCCCTACGGTAGACATCACGATATTGAATAATAAAATCCCTTGTAAAAGCGTCATAGCAAACACAGCGCTGATCAATGCATAGTCTGGGAAAAATTGTTCAACCATACTTTGTGCCAAAATAACAACGATATATCCTAAAGAAGAAAGGAGTAAAATCGTACCGCCAATCACAATAAATTGGCCCGTGATGGCCAAAAGACGCGATTTGGTCAATGACCAGCTTTCCCGAATGGCTGCTCGAAAAGGACGATCTCGTAGAATCATTTCCGGTAAAGCAAAAATCAGTCGAATCCCAATATAGCCAAGGAAAATATAAACGAGTAAAAAGGAACTGACGATGATCCAACGATTAGCAAAAATAAAATCCATAATGAAAGTGGGGATTTTTATTTTTGACAGTAGATCAGAATTAAAACTTAATCCGCTGATCGGTAGAATCAATAAAAAATAAGCAAGGAAAAACAAAAAAGTAATGGGTCTCACTTTCTTCAGCTGAAGTATCGTCAAGTGTAAGAGTTGCTTCAAAGAGATTGGTTCTTTCTTTTTAATAAAAAAAACACTCATCAAAAGAAAAGTAAATTCGAAATAAACTAACAGTAAAATCGTCATCAAAACTACGATTAACGAGAGTAGAACCCCAGGATGTTGAGAAAAAATTGAAGGAATATTGTCATAAGACAAATAGTCAATTGCCCCTCGGTGTAAAATAAAACGGGTCGTACTGCTCAATAAGGGTAAACAAATAAATAAAATAAAGCCATGCATCAGCAAGACATCACGGAAATAAGCTTGTGTTCCTTTTAAAAAGTCCCAAGCATTACCTAAGCTACGTTTCAAATAATTCATCCTATCACCTGCTCTTCACATTGTAGCGCAAATCTAATGAAAAAGGAAAGGGTGCAGTGTGTTTTGCAGACCCTTTCCCAGATTTAACATTGTCAATCAATGACTAATTTTACAAAATAAATATTATCCAAGAAGACCACTTAGATATTGACCTCCATAAATCAAGGCCATACTATATAAGAAAATCGACAGTGGTTTAGCAATCAAAATGATTAGTGTATATCGTTTCACTGACATGTTTGTCAATCCAGCCATCAAACATAACGCATCGTCAGGAGCAACTGGAAGAAAAATAGCTAGAGCAAACAGCTTCTCAAAACGGTTTTGATTATCCAGCCAGCCAATATATTTGTTATATGTCTTATCGCTAATCATGGAAAGTATGAATGGCTTTCCATAACGACGCCCTAGCAGAAAAATGATAATCGAACCAATGCAGATTCCAATATAGTTATAGATAAATCCAGCATAAGGGCCAAATATCAGGACACCAGCTGCAGTACTGATCCCTCCAGGAATGATTGGAATAACTACTTGCAGGATTTGGATGAAGACAAAAATAATCGGTCCTAAAATGATGGAATCACCTACTAATCCTCTTAACGCATTCAAATCTTTGAAAACACCTAAATTAATAAAATAAATCGTCAGCGCGATTGATAGGCCTAATCCGATAATGGATATGAAATTTATCAGTTTTCGAGAGGCAGCAATATTCATTATTCATCAACTCCTTAGAGGTTCTTTGTTAACTATACTTTACTAGAAAAGCAACTAACTGCGCCATTTTTTGATATGACAGAAAACAAACAATTTTGTAAGTTCATCATAAGTATAAAAGATTTATCTCAAAAAAACATCCAACTAAAGACTTATTTAATAACTTGTTTTTTTAAAAATAAAAAAAGCGTTAGCAACTATGCTTAAAAAGCATATCGACTGAATAAACTAAGCATTGGACAGGCTGAAAGACTACATTTAAAATGAAATGCGAAGAAACAATAGAAAATAAAGTTGCCTTAGAACCATAGTTGAATCACCTAACAGTCGTGAAGGGAGAATAAGAGAAATGGCAGAAAAACAAACCGCAGGACGAGATCAATTAGGAGATTTTGCACCAAAATTTGCAGAATTGAATGATGATGTTTTATTTGGACAAGTATGGTCCAGAGAAGAATTATCTGCTCATCAGCGTAGTATCATCACCATATCTGCATTAATTTCAGGAGGAAATTTTGAACAATTGCCAGCTCATCTGAAGATTGGCAAGCAAAATGGCATTACTAGTGAAGAAATAGCAGAAATCATTACCCATTTAGCTTTTTATGTAGGATGGCCAAAAGCTTGGTCAGCTTTTAGTTTAGCAAAAGAAATCTATTTAGAAGAAAATAGCGAAGATAAGAAAGAGGCGTAAATGATGACAAAACACGAAGAAATACACAATGGCGTGATTTTTCCAGCAGGTGAAAAAAACGAAGCTTACGCTCAAGTATTTACCGGGCAAAGCTATCTGAATATGTTAGTGAATGATCCCGAAGTTTCTGTTGGTGTAGGTAATGTAACTTTTGAACCAGGTTGTCGCAATCACTGGCATGTCCATACAGACGGCTATCAAATCTTACTTGTGACCGGAGGAGAAGGCTGGTATCAGGAAGAAGGAAAGCCAGCAAGACGATTAATGGCTGGAGATGTCGTCGTAACGCACAAAGGGATTAAACATTGGCATGGTGCGACAAAAGACAGTTGGTTTGAACATTTGGCGATCACTGCTGGTAATTCAGAGTTTTTAGAACCTGTAACAGATGAAGTGTATGAAGGATTGGAAAATCAATAATGTCAAGCTTGAACAGCTCCTGAAAGTAGATTTTAATCGAACTTTCAGGAGCTGCTTTTTTGATTCAGTCTTTTATAAATAGAAAATAGGGTTAATAATAGGAATGAGAAGCACGTCGAAAGATCTTAATATTGATAATCGGCTGGGCATACATGATTTCCACGTCATCAATCAAACTACCTAACAGATGATAATCTTCCCGATCATGTCGGGGATTACCTAATAGTTCTTGATAGTAGATTTCCATACTAGGGTCCCGAGGATTGTTCAGCAAATCAGCAAGTACATCTAAATCTTCTGGCTGAGTTTCTGCCGTACCCTGTATCTCTATGAAAAGCCCTTCCTCAGCAAATTCTACTCCAATACGTATTTCAGTTATTTCATGGGAATATAAATAAGTAAGAAGCTCATCGATGATTCTTTTTGATAATTCTTTTTCCAAGTGTCTTTTTTTTCCTTTCTGACAGCGGTAAAGTTATCTAGTATCGGTACAAGGATACCTGCAACGAAACCAGTTGAAAAACCACTGTTATATAGATTTAGTCCTCCGTGCAAAGTGCTGACGTTATGGACAAGAGCAATATGTAGCACACCAGCTATTACACCGTAAAAACTGCCGTAAAAACCGCTTATGGGCGCGAGACCTGTCCCAAACACAGCTGCAACAAGCATGCCAGTACTGGTGATCTCATGAAAAGTTCCAAACAAAGAAGCAATAAATATTCCGACTAGTATCGGAAAACTGTTTTTTAAATGACAACCAAAAGCACTGAAACCCACCGCAGATAAAATAGCACCGATGACAGGTCCATTTAACTGACCGCCAACCAGCAAAACATAAGAAGACAGCATCAGACCAACTAAGCCCATGTTGATCAAAGTAGCACCAATACCAGAATTAGCAATGAAATCAGTTGTCAATTTTCCAGATGAATCGAAAATTTCTCGAATCCCCGAAAGCCGAAAGGAATTATAATAGAAACCAATTCCGACTGTCAGCGAAAAAAAGCCAAAAATAATCCAAATGAGAGGAAAGTGATATTCATTGAAAACCAATGTATTTTCGACGATTAAATAGCTGAATAACCTCAAAACAGCAGTAAAAGTCATCGCAATCAACCCAGAGGTGAATCCAATATTATAAAGTGTGAATCCACGATGGAAAACTAAAGTTTGAGCAGCTAAGGGCGGAAGAAGTAGACCAATTGCTATGCCAGCTAAATTCCCCAATAAAATACCTATCAGTAAAGGAAAACGCATACCAAAAGTGATATAACTAACGACCGGTGATAATGCGCTACCAAACAGTCCGATCATGATGTACTGAGAAAAAGGTTTATTGACAAATACAGCGTATAGATACACACCTAAATGATTGAGATAGAATTATAAAAGTTTTTGCCAAAAAAAGAGAAACCGGTAACTGTTAGAATCGAAGCAAATAAGGGACCGTTTAAAATCACCTTGTGCCGATAAGCTAAAAGCACAGAAAGTAAGGTCAAAATCCCTACATTTATGAATGCGCTTCCGAAACCGCCTAAAGCAAAATAATCTGTCAAAAGATTGCTTGGCGAGGTAAGAATAGTTAGCAATCCACTCCAATTATCAGTAGGAGTATTAGAAAGCAAGCTAATAAAAAGAAAAAAAACACCTGTAAAACCAAGATAAAAATACTTTCTTTTCTGTGAAACGATTCGTTTTTGAGGATGAATATAAATAACGTCAGTTTCGTTTTCCATTACACATCTTCTTTTTCATTTTCTTTAACTATAACTTGAAATGAAAGATTTGGACAACTATCATTTAGGTCAAAACTAAAAATGTAAGGGAACCCATTGAATTTAACCAAATTTTTTTAATTTTGCAAAAAAAAGTTAAAGAAGACTGAAAAAAAATTTAAAATATAACGTTTTGAGTAAAATGTTTGCAAAAAATGCTAAAAATAGGGTACAATAAAACAACATATACTGCAGTAAAGAAGTGGGGGAGTTTTAATGAGAAGAAAAGTCTATACCAAGGATCAAATTCTAAAAGCTGCTTATGATGTTGTTGCAAAGGAAGGGTTTAAAGGATTTACTGCGAGAAATATTGCTAAAAAGATGGGGATTTCGACACAGCCGATTTATCTGGAATTCAAAAACATGGAAGATTTAAAAAATACGTTGCTGGATTCTATCTTTGAACAACTAAAAGAAGATGTTTTCCCTATTGAACGTACTGGTGATAAAATCATTGATCTCGGTTTGAACTATATCTACTTTGCAAAAAAGCATCATAGTCTTTACATGGCATTGTACATTGATGAACATGGGGACGGAAAGAAAATGCATGATTTTTCATACAATTATTTCCGTGAAATAGTTAAAGAAGATGAAAGATACAATCAATTATCGGATGAATATGTCGATGCTCTGCATACTGGTACATGGGTAGCAGTGACTGGCTTAGCGTCATTGATGTCATCAAACATCATGCATCCAACAGAAGAACAAATCATTGCACTGATCAAACGGACAATTGACTCGATTTTAGCATTAGATAATCCTGAAATAATCAGATAGTGTTCTATCAGTATGAATTTGATCGGTAAGTCCGTTGGCTGCAAACTGTCAATGGACTTTTTTGCTAAAAAAAGCGATTTCTGTTATTTATCTATTAGAAATAGGCTTGACATTTCGTGAAAAAAGTTTAAAAATAGTACTTACGGAAGGTTGGCAGAGTGGTAATGCACCGGACTCGAAATCCGGCGAACCGGCTAATACCGGCGCGCAGGTTCAAATCCTGTACCTTCCTTTTATCTTAACTAAGCCCTTAGAAATTAACGTTTCTGGGGGTTTTTTTTATTTTGACCCAGACATTGACCCAGAATTGATATAATCTGTCATTTGGTTGACTGTTTCACGTTTTCTTTTTTCTGTGATATGCAGATAGTGAGCGCTAGTAACAGATATATCAGAATGCCCCAATCTATCTTGAATATCTTTTAAGGTAGAACCAGACTCTAACATCATTACAGCTCCGCTATGCCGCAAACCATGAATGGTGATCGTTTTTAGATTTTCTTGTTTTAAAATAGTGAGAAGCCATTTTCTAGGTTTGGATAATTGAATAAATGAGTTATCCAGCGCTGATGAAAAAACAAGCTGATCTGGCTTCAATGAATTGTGACCGGTAATCAAAAGTTCTTCTCTTTGTTTCTTGCGCCATTTCTTCAACCAATCCATTGTGATCTGATCCAGCGGAATATCTCTAGCTGAGCTATTCGTTTTAGGTTCTTCCAAGTAAAGCCGTCTATTCTTTCCTCTAGCGAGTGTTTGAGTGATAGAGATATAATTATCCTCAAAATTTACATATCGCCATTCAAGTCCTAAAATTTCACCCATACGAGCAGAAGACATTGAAAGTAATCTAAAGAATGTTGCTATCTTCATATTTTCGTGCTTCTCTAAAGCGTTCAAGAAAGTTAGCATTTCATTCCTCGAAAAATAGTTTTCTCTCTTTTTGCTGCCAACATCTTTTTTTGCTTTTGGGATCGTGATAGATTTACAAGGGTTATTATGAATTAATCTAAGTTTGATGGCATAGTCAAAAATTCGTGAAGTGTTACTAACAAATTCACGATAGCGAGCAAACTTATTTACTTTTTCATTTGCGAATTGTTGTACCATTGCTGGAGTAATTTTTGAAATCAATGTATCCCCGAAAAATGGTAAAATGTGAACTTTGTATTGCTCTGTTTGTTTCACAAAGGTAGATTCCTTAACCGTAAGCTCATAATAAACAACCCACAAATCATAGACTTGTTGGAAGGTAAGTTTGTCAGTTTTTTTGAATCCATTTTTGCTAATGTCAACTTTTAGACGGCTCAACTCTAGTTGGGCTTCTTTTTTTGTCTTAAAACCACGTCTTGTAGTAAAACGCTGCTTTCCTTCTGAATCAATTCCTAAATAAGCTTTAAACATCCATGCTTTTGATCCATTTTTCTTTTCGTACTGTTTAATCATATTTTTTTCCTCCATAGTGTAACAAACCGTGGGGGCGGTGGAGGAAGGGTTTAATTTAAAACATAATCGCCATTATCATTCTTTACAAAAATAAAAGCGGTATAACTATCAGATTCTGGCTTATTTTTTAAGCCAACTATAATCTGATCATTAGTTAACCCGATTCTTTTTAAGATAATGAAATTAAAAATTTTTTCAATGAAATAATAAATCTCTGTTTCATCTAGTGATTGAAAGAATTCTTTATTTCTTTGATCGGTAAGACTTGTAATAAAAGCCAAATCAATTTTACTTAATTCTTCTTGAGAAGGCATACTTACTTCTATATATATTAATTTATTATTCTTCAAATTCTCTGGGTATTTAACAATAAACCAAGGATCGTTTGCAGTAGTCATCCCTCCATTCTGAATCATTTCCTTCATTTTACTCATGGGAATATACTCCCCCAAAATATAATGAGTTTGTGTCGATTCTTCAAATGTTTCAGACAAAATAGACATATCATAGGAATCTTCTTTGATAATTATCAGATCATTAGGAGTTATATCTAGGGCAAGGCAGATTTTTTCTAATGTGTCAAATTGAATCCCCTTACTTGAATTATTAGATATTAAACTAAGCGTATTTTTTGATATTTTGGTTTGCTCATGTAGCCAAGTCATAGTTTTTCCTTTTTCTTCAAGGATATTTTTCAAATTAATTTTATGCACAGTTTCCCCTCCTTCTATAGTACAAGTATAGCGATTTTTAATTTCTTTAGCAATCATAATTACTATATATATGTTTTTTTTAACTATATGCTTGCAAATGATTTAAAACGATGATACTATACATATGTAAAATAATTACTATATAAATGTAATAAGAGGTGAAAAACATGAACGGATTTCAAGTAATGCTATCAGACGAACAGGCAGCTTCTTTAAAAGAGTATGTTTTCGAAATTACTAAAGAAGCAATGGCCGAAGCAAAGAATGTGGCTAACGTTGATAAGGACTTTTTAAAAAAAGGTGAAATGGCAAAATGGCTAGGCATTAGTTACAATTCACTTTCTAAATTAGAGAGTATGGGATTGCCAGTTATTCAAATTGACGGATTAATCTTTTTTTCTAAAGAAGAAACAAAAAAATGGCTTATGAATCATCAAAAATAATCGCAAGCCGTGGGGGCAAAGGGATTAATAGGAGGAAATAATAATGGAATCGACACAAAATAAAGCAATCGAAAAAGTATTATCAACAATTCTTACAGAAGACACAGCAAGCGAGTTAGCAAACTTGAAAGGCAAAGCACTAGAAGAAACGTTTGAATGTTTGTACGAGCAAATGGACTATCAAAAATTGCTACCAGAAGAACCAACGGTAAGCGGAGTATTGCGTGGCTTGAACGATTTAGTACAAGCAGAGTTTAAAGAACGACTTTCTATTGAAGAGTATCAAGAAATTTTGTATCAGCAAGTTGAGTTATTGAGCAGTATATTAGGTATTGAATTGGAAGGATAAAACATGAATAAAGGCAGAAAAAAAGCCTTAACTCACTTAGTCTTGGCGGACAGAGTTAAAGGCATCACAACGGCTAATACAGCCTAATTCTGCCTTCATTCTAACACAAACAAATGGAGGAATAAAACAAAATGAATAAAAAAATAATCGATCCAGTTGATTTAATAATAGATTCTACAAATATTGCAAGCGCCTTAGAAGGCTTGGGCCTTTTTGCAAGTGAACTCACAGTAAACTCTTTAAAAAGAAATGACTTAAATATTTTAAATGGAATGATTGCAGCTGTCGCATGTTTAGCAAAGCAACACTCGGATGATATTGTTCATTTTGAAAGTGAGGTACCTGTAAATGAGTAAGCGTAGAAATCTGTTTTTACTAGCCTTTCTTTTTGGATCGCTCACTAAGTTGTTACCTTTTATTTTATGGCTGATTTGTGTAGTACCTATTGCTGTATGTTTGTTTTTGGCCTTTGATTTTTGGGAGTATGAGAGACATGTAGGAGGTACAAGCAATGATTTATATAGGTAAAGTCCGACCGTCCATCATGGAACCACCAATTGATAAAAGTATTATTCAATTTTTTTCAGAATATACACCGATTAAAGTTGATGTTTCTGATGATCCCGAAGAACAGAAGAAATTAAAGACGATGGGAATTGACGGTTTTATAGCTGGTGAAATGAAGACGGCACACCAAAGGCAATTTTTGCTAGTTAGGAGGGAAGTTTATTGGCAAATAATTATCAAGCAGCAACGGAATTACAAAAGTCGGGATGGTCAATTTACCCCTTATCTCCTGGAACTAAAATTCCAATAAAAGGCTCTAGTGGTTGGAATGATGCAACTAACGATTCTAATCAGATTAATGAATGGTGGACGGAAGATGCAACTAGAAATATTGGGTTAATGCTTGAAGATCATCAAATGATGGTAGTTGACCTAGATCAACATTCTGAAACACGAAACGGCGTTAAGAATTATAAAAAACTTGCTTCAATGTATGATCCATTTCCTTCTACTTATACGGAAATCACACCAGGTAAAGGAATTCATTTCTTCTTTAAAATTCCTGATGGTGTAATTATCCAACAAGAAACAGGCGCATTTGCTGATATCTTTGGGCGTGATGATAAAGGTAAAAGTTTAAGCGGGATTGATATTATCACTAAAGGAGTTCCAATAGCGCCAACTATGATTATTTCAGGAAGTGTTGGGAGAGCATATGAACCTATTGAAAACGTATCTCTAAATAATATTGCACCAGCTCCCGATTGGCTAGTGAACCTACTGCTAAAAAAACCGCAAGAAATAAAGACTCAATACCGACCCGTAGCAAAAACAGGGACAGCAAAAAAATTAGATATGATTGTTCAAGGCGCTGGCGAAGGTAGTAGAAACGATCATTTAACTAAGTTATGCGGTTGGTTGCTATGGCACGGTGTAGATAATCAAACTTTAGCAGAATTAATTTATACAGCAAATGCGTACAATGAACCACCGCTAAAAGATAAAGAAGTGAATCAAATTATTCGATCGATGATTAAAAAAGATTTGAGGGGGAAAGCTCATGGCGCATAAACATAAATTAGACAGTGTTTTAGACTTTCCCGAAGCCAGCGAGCGTGAAGATAACATCGTTGAATTGAAAGCTTGGATGTCCCGATTAAGATGCAATAAAGACGATCAGATTAAAAGTAACAGTGTTGTGAATGCAGAATTGATTTTAACCAATGATAGCAATTTAGCTGGAACAATTGCTTATAACGAATTTAGCGGATACATTCACTTATTAAAAGATTCTCCCTGGATCAATCGCACTGCTGGAGAATGGGAAGACAGTTTTGAGGATGCCTTAACAGCTTACATTGAAGAAAACTATAACGTGGTCTTTGATGATAACAAAATCCATAAAGCGGTAGTAAATGTAGCTAGAAAGAATGTTTTCAACCCAGTAAAAGAACGTATCGAAAAAGTTAAATGGGATCAACAGCCTAGACTGGAAACACTGTTTATTGACCTTTTAGGGGTAGACGACAACCTTTACACACGAGAAGTAACAAAACGTTGGATAGTCGGATCAGTCGCACGTATCTATAAACCAGGAATAAAGTTTGAGATCGTTCCAGTTTTGGATGGACCGCAAGGGATTGGTAAGAGTACCGTTCCAGCATTACTTTACACGGATGATTTTTTCACCGATTCATTAGATTCGTTAGGTGAAAAGAAAGATGATTATATGCAACTTCAAGGCAATGTAATCATTGAACTTGGAGAATTATCTTCAATGGGCAAAACTAAAATAGAACAGATAAAAAACTTCATTAGTGCCAAGATCGATAAAATTAGACCTCCTTATGGTCGGAATGTCATAGCTTGGGCAAGGCAATGTGTATTTATTGGAACATCAAATGATGGGCAGTATTTGAAAGACGATACAGGAAACCGCCGTTTTTATCCTTTACCTTGTAAGAATAAGCCGAAGATGAATCCGTTTAAAACAAAGGATGAATATTTTCTTCAAGTGTTAGCTGAAGCAAAGGTGCTTTTTGATAAAGGACAACGAATCTATTTTAGTCCCGATGAAGATAAAGAAGTCTTAGAAATTGCAAAAGACTATCAAGAGGATGCCAAGGTGGAGAATCCAATTAAAGAAGCAATCACTAAATATTTGGAAATGGAAATCCCGTATAAATGGGAAGAAGCTCCAGCGTGGGCGAGACGTTCTTATTATCAGAACTATCCTGACAGTAAATGTAATGAGAAAAATTTACAGCATTTCTACAATGGGGCTACTATGCAACAAAAGTTTTATTTAGTTGATAGCGTACTAACCGCTGATATTTTGGAAGCTGTTTTTGATAAACAAGCAAAGGATTTATTGAATGGTCGATCAGATGCAGAAACTAAAAAGATTGCCTTGATTATTACCAGTATTCCTGGTTGGGAACGGAAGCAACTGTATAGCAGAGGAATGCGCCGAGGATTTTACAATAAAAGAAATGCTGGAATGAACAAAACGAAAAGAAACAGAAATACTTAACAGGTCTTAACGGGTACTTAACACCTAGCCCGTTAAGTGATAAGCCATACTCCCCCAAGGGATACAAAGATTTCTTAACAGGTTAACACCTTATTTCCTTAAAACTTTTGAAATAGTTAGCTAATACTCAGGAGGTAATGTTACTGGGTTTTACCCGTTAACCCGTTACGAAAATGCTGTAACCCTTGTGTCCGTTGGGATGAATACTTAACAGGTACCCGTTAAGGTAGGCGTTAAGTACGTGTTACGAATCGAGGAGGAAAGTAAATGCTCAATATTATTTCAACAAACAAAGCACCGAACTTTCAATATACAGATGAAATGGATCGGTTTCTAATGAACACGCTGGCATTTAGTGTGGGATTGGTAACAGAAGATTATTCCACATTTGATCCAGAAGTATTAAAGATAATGGAAGAAGAACCTGATTGGCTGCAGGAGTCAGTAGTGTGGTGTCAATCGCTTATCGTTGGTTCACTGGCAGATAGTGGCAACTATGATGATACAGGTGAGCTAATGGATGAATTTAATTGTCTGCTTAACCTATATGATCAAGCGAGACAACGAGAGCTTATACCGAGCGAGGATGATTTATTTTTGAACATTCACGATAAGTTCTTGGCGTTGTTACTGACTGATGATGAATTGATAACTAACTTATTGGAGGTAGAATAATAATGAAAGAAAGTATTAGATATTTTAATGGTGAACGATTAATTGAGTATTCAAACACTCAAGAAGATGTAGAATTTATTAGTTGTGAAAAGGATAAATCTGTCAAGGTTAATTTTAAAGATGGAACGTGCTTGAAGATAGTTTCGCCTTATATGGAATATAAATCAAAATGGACTCAAGAAGATTCTGACGAACTAGATCGCTTTGGTTGGTAATCTATGGCAGTTAAAAAACAATGTAATCATGCTGGGTGTAAAGTATTGGTCGATTATAGGCAAAAGTATTGTGAGAAACACAAACCAACAACGAAACAGACCAACGCTGACCGATATGAGCACCGCAAACGTACTGGTGGGAAGTATTTCAAGTTCTATCACTCGAAACAATGGCAAAGAGCTTCACAATTATACAAGCTAAATCATCCATGTTGTGAGATGTGCTTAAAAGAGGGAGTTGTCCGCAAAGCAGATATAACTGACCATGTGAAAGAATTGCGTGACCGATGGGATTTACGGCTTGATGAAAATAACTTTATGGCGTTGTGTCACTATCACCACAATCTTAAAACGAGACAAGAGAAGGCGAAAAGAGCCACCCTTAACAGTTAGGGGGCTGGGTATCTGGTCGCTGGAAACCGAGGGATGGGTCATTTTCTCATGAATAACCGTTGTAAAAGGCTTCATAGCGAGTTTAGCATAATGATTACAATTGTAATCGCAAATGAAACAGTATATAATGAAAGTAGGAGATTTAGTGAAAAATACAGTTGTCATTACTGATGAAACAGGGAAACAGCGCACCATTGAGTTACCTCATTTTGGACAGGTAACCATTCAAATGCAAAACGGAAAAATCATTTATATAGATAAATTAGACAAAGAAAAATTCTGATCGAAAAACGAAGGAATGTTGGCTTAATTGCTGGCGTTCCTTTTTCTTTTGTCTGAAAGGAGGATAACATGGGACACCCAAAATTATTGGAAGATACAAAAGGCAATATATCAAGCGAAGAAAAGGCAATCCGTGTGGACGCTAGAGAAGAATTGTTCAAGCAGCAACCATTAATAAATATCACGCCCCCTGACTGGATGGCGGCGAGTGCCAGAAGTGAGTGGAAACGTGTAATCACTGCTCTAAAAAAAGATTATCCATTGAGTGAAACGGATTATGGGTCATTGGTGGCATACTGTTTAGCCTTTGCACGAGTCAAGACTGCGGAAGCAGAAATTAAAAAGTCAGGAACGTTTGTTACTTGCGAAAATGGCGTAAAAAAAGCCAATCCAGCGGTTCGGGTTCAATCACAAGCCATGAGCGATTTGAAAAAACAAGCCACGTCATTAGGTATGACCTTAGAATCACGATCAAGACTAGCTTTGAATAAGGTTAAAAATGATGAACCCGAAGACCCATTCAAAGAGTTGATGAATTCATGAATGATTACATTGAGAAAGTCCTATCAGGTAAGCTGACTGCACCCAAGAAAATTATCCAAGCGTGTGAGCGCCATATAAGCGATTTGGAGCGTTCTAAGTCAGATAGCTTCCCTTATGTGTTCGATGAAGAACAAGCCACCAAAGCGATTAAATTCATGCAATTACTACCAGCAACGAACGGTGACAAGATTGATATGCTAGGCTTTCAGAAGTTTATTATTGGTTCATTGTATGGGTGGCGAACTAAAGAGAATGATTATAGGCGATTCAATCGAGCGCTAATCTCAATGGCACGTAAGAATGGAAAGACATATCTAGTGAGCGGCTTAGGAGCTAATGCGTTGATTCTTGAGAAAGAACCGGCGGAAGGAAGACAGGTATTGTTTACCGCTAACAGCCATAAGCAAGCTAAACTGGGCTATGACATGCTTTCTAATTCGCTTAGAAACGTGGTCAAATCTAGTAAGTTTTTAAGACCACAACTAAAGATTATGAACTCTAAGATTCAGCATTTACCTTCTAATTCGTTCGCTATGGCATTGGCTAGTGAAACCAGCACGTTAGATGGATTTGGCGCCACGGTTGCTATCAGAGATGAAGCTCATGAGAACAAAGATAGAAAGGTTGAAAACGTCCTTAAATCGGGTATGGCACAACAAAAAAATGGGTTACTTGCTACTATTTCAACCGCTGGTCTATCGTTGAATGTTCCACTTTATGAAGATTATTTGCTTACAAATTTAATTCTTGAAGGTAAGGAGCAAGCTGACAGGTATTTCATAGCGATATGGGAATTAGACGATCCCGAAGAAATTCACGACCAAGAAAAATGGATCAAAGCGAACCCGATTTTTGAAAGCGAAGAAATCAAGAAAGTAATGATTCCGACCATTCAAGATGATGTGGACTTGGCATTGAAGCAGAACAATCTAAATGCTGTGCTGGTTAAATCATTCAACTTATGGCGACAAGCCAGTGAGGACAGCTATATGATTGCTGAAGACTGGCAGGCAACCGAAGTAGAACCACAAGATATTACAGGCAAGCCCGTTTATATCGGAGTGGATTTATCTAAAACAGATGATTTAACTAGCGTTTCATGGATCGT
Organism: Enterococcus sp. SB12; assembly: GCF_030910025.2. Taxonomy (NCBI): domain Bacteria; kingdom Bacillati; phylum Bacillota; class Bacilli; order Lactobacillales; family Enterococcaceae; genus Enterococcus; species Enterococcus sp. SB12. The sequence continues at coordinate 959,242 of NZ_CP175675.1, forward strand.
ACCGCTAGATAACGGCGAACTTTATTGTGATTCTCATAGCTTTGTAGCCACCAAATATGGGCTTCAAGACAAAGAAAAGCGCGACGGTTTGCCTTATCGAGAACTAGAAAAAGCTGGTGAGTATTCCATTACTCAATTAGAAAGTGGAATCGTGGACTATGACCAAGTATTTCAGTTTATTCAAGATTTGATTCAAGAAAATGATTTGGAATGTATGGGGATTTGTTATGACCCGTATAACGCTAATTCGCTTATTAGTAAAGCTGAAAAAGCCAACTACCCAATGTTAGAAGTAAGACAAGGAACGATTACTCTAAACGTTCCGACCCGAACTTTTAGAGAACAAGTTTATGAAGGCAACGTTATTCACAATAAAAATACGATTCTCACCCATGCAGTGAACAACGCTATTTTAAAAACGGATAACAACGGCATTCAGATTAATAAATCAAAGAACAGTAACAAAATTGATCCAATAGCTGCATTAATCAATGCCTATGTGTTTGCAATGGATTACTTCACCACAACGGAAGGAGCGAAAGCAGACAATGAATTTTATACAAGTGAAGAATTTTCTTTCTAATTACATTCATACCGTTCTTTTACTTCTCGGATTGGTGTGTGTGTTGGTTGCAATCACCTTACTAACAAATGTCTACTATGGCTTGTTAGCGCTGGGCATAGTGCTTATTGGGGTAGCGGTCATGCTAAATACAGAACAGAAGGGAGGTTAAAAGATGGCATTTTTTAAAGCGAGACAAAATACAACGGGAGATCCTTTCCTACAACATGTGGTATCAATCCAATCGGATGATTACACCACCAGCTTTACAAGCGTTCGTGCATTAAGAAATAGTGATGTGTTTGCAGCCGTTCGAATTATTGCTAGTGATATTGCTTCAAGTCCGATTCAATTGGTCAAAAACAATATGCCACAAGCTGATAATGAACTGGTGAAGTTACTAAACGAGAAACCTAATTCAGAAATGGATGGTTGGCATTTAAAGTTTGCTTTGGCGGTCAATATGTTGCTAAACGGTAATAGCTTTGCAGAGATTAAACGCAACGGTGAAAAGGTAGAAGAAATTCACTTATTACCTAACTCAAGTGTAACGGTTACTCAATTAGATAATGGTACGTTGTCTTATCAGATTGGTGATAAAAAAAGACGTGTGAAGTCTAGCGATATTTTGCACTTCAAATATTTCACCCAAGATGGTTTAACAGGATTACCACCACTTTATGCGTTACGTGATGAACTGAAAATTCAACAAGCTGGCAACCGCACATTGCACAATTTCTTTACTCGTGGTGTCAGTGGGTCAGGTATTTTGAAGGTTCATAAGTCAGATTTAGACGGATCAGCAAAGAACGCAATTCGTGAAAAGTTTGAAGAAGCCAACGGTTCAAGTAGTGGAGATAATGCTCTTAGAACGATCATTCTTGATGAAACAATGGACTACAAAACATTAGAAATAAACACCGATGTTTTGAAGCTTATCAATTCCAATGATTGGAACACAAAACAAATTGCCAAGGCGTTTGGTGTACCGATTGAGCGTTTAGGCGTTGAAAATGAACATTCTAGCACAGTTCAAAGTAATCTCCAATACATTCAAAGCACATTGATTCATTACTTTAATGTCTTTGTGAGTGAATTTGATACAAAACTAGAAACCAACACACGCTTTAATTCCGATCAGTTACTAGAGACTGACCCCGAAAACAAAGTAAAGAACGTATTGGAACAGGTCAAAGGATCGCTACTCACAATTAATGAAGGGCGGTCGAAAATGGGGCTACCCCCAATGGATGGCGGAGATCGTTTACTAGCAAGTTTGAACTTTACTTATTTAGATACATTAGAGAAATACCAATTAAAAGAACAGGAAGGAGTTACACCAGTTGAATAACGAAGAAGAAAAAGAAAAACGGCTGACAGAAGAAGCCGATCTAAAAGCCGATTCTCCCAAAGTGGAGAAAGAAAATGAAGAACAACCAACAGACGGTAAAACTATTTCAGGCTATGCGTTGAAATTCGGGCAACCGTCAAAAGATTTAGGCGGCTTTGTGGAAGTCATTACACCCGAAGCATTAAAAGAGGTGGATTTATCAAATGTGTTCTTATTGCAGAACCATGATTATAGCAAGCCTTTAGCAAGCGTTAAAGCAGGCACGTTAAAATTAAACATTGATGATGTTGGTTTACATTTTGAAGCAACATTGAATGATACCAGCTATGCCAATGATGTATATGAGAATGTCTCAAAAAAATTGCTTGATTCTATGTCATTTGGTTTTGTGTTAGGGATCGATTCCTTCGACAAAAAAGAAGATGGTGAGGTAGTCCGATCCATTGAAAAAATGAAAGCCTTGAATGAAATTAGTGTCGTGACCGTTCCCGCTTATGATTCATCAAATGTCCAAGTCAATAAGCGTTCTTACGAATCGTTTATGAGTAACAACCAAGCAAAGCAAACAAACAATAGCTTAGAATCCACTTCTAAAGCACAAAAGGAGAGTAATAACATGGAAAAAACTTTAATCGATAACGAAAAAACAGAAATGCGTGGGTATGAAGAATATATCCGTTCACAAGGCGAAGTGCGTGATGGAGTCACTACTGTAAATGCGGCGGCAGTTGTACCAGAAGAAGTAATTGGTGAAGTATTTGACTTGAAACGTTCAAGTTATAATTTGGCACAATATGCAACAGTAAAAACAGTATCAAATGGACAAGGTAAATATCCAGTAGCAACTAACCAACAAGCAGTGTTAGCAACAAAAGCTGAACTCGCTGAAATTGGTGATATTGACGCTGAAATGTTTACTTCAGTTGATTATAAAGTAGAAACTCGTGCTGGCAAGATTGCCTTATCAAATGAGGTTGTGGAAGATTCAGCAGTAAATATCGTTCAAGAAGTCAAAGATCAGTTAGCGAAATTGGTTGAAAATACCGACAATAAGCATATCGTGGATTTGTTGAAAACATTCACCAAGAAAACGGCTGCTACGTTGGACGATTTGAAACAACTATACAATGTGGCATTAGACCCAGCATTAAATAAAATGGTAATTCTAAACCAAAGCGGATATCACCACCTAGATACATTGAAAGATTCAGATGGACGTTACATTTTACAACCCGATGTGACAGCGCCTAGTGGTAGATCATTGTTCGGTATGCCAGTAGTAATGATTGCAGATACATTGTTTGCCAATCCTAAAGTTGGAACATTCCCTATGATTATGGGGGATATTGCACAATCTATCTTTGTTGCTCGTAGAAATCAAGTAACGACTCAATGGGAAAAATTCGATTATTATTCTCAAGGTTTAGCGGTAATTGTGCGAAATGATTACAAGAAAATTGATGAAAATGCTTCAGTTTATATTGAGTTTACGCCAGTTGTAACACCAAAAGTATAGAAAAATATTGGGCGGCGGAATTTTCCGCTGCCATTTTCATTAGGGGGGGGATAGAATGCCAACATTAGAAGATTTAAAAAATAGTTTGCGGATAGACCATAATTTTGATGATGGATTATTGCAGCAATTACTAGATACAGCTTGTCAGTACGTTATCAGTGCTATTGATTCAAAAGCAGAAGAAGGCGTCATAGAGGCTTATAAGCAGTTTAATTGGGCAGTGTCATTACTTACTCAGCATTGGTATGAAACAAGAGACACTCCAAACAGTGAACGTATGCCAGTAACGGTACAAGCCTTAATCCAGCAAATGAGGGGGCTATACTATGCCGATCATTAAAAATATCAATGAATTAAATGAACGAATAGACGTTATCACAGTAAAGACTAAACCAGGGCCAATGCCTGGTGAAGATGTTGAAACAATTATTTTTAGTTGTTGGGCTAAAATACGAACCCAAAATATTAAAGATGTAAAAGAAATGGCTGGGACAACGTATGATGACACCTTAGAAATAGTCATTCGTCAAGACCAAAAAAAGACTATCACTACCAAAATGAAGATAGACTGGCAAGGGAATCGTTATAGTGTCGTGAAAGTCAATCCAGACACGGCTTTTAAAGAATATATGGTACTTTTAGTAAAGCAAACTAATTAAGATTACAGTTGTAAACGTTGTAAGAATTTAGTATAATTAAGGTAGTAAATGAAGGGGTAGCTGCCCGAATTTTGCAAGACTTAGCTAGTCGAAATCTATTGTTGGACTGAAAATTGTAGGTGTGGTTGCAAACATGCTGGACTAAGAAAGATGATAGATGATGAACGTTCAAAATTATTTGTTGCTCCGTCGCTTATCGGCTCAACATTCCTGACGACAGTCGGGGCTACGCTTTTTTGCTAAGCGGAATGCAGAAGCTAGTTTTAATTCAAAAATTGTTTTTCATAAGGTGAACCATTGTTGACAGTAGTTAATGAGTGGTCACGAATTGTTTTAAATTCGTTTGATAATTTTAACGGGCACGTCCTTTATGGGCGTGTTTTTTTGTATTTTGTTAAAATTGAATATAAAAAGTGTATATTAGAGTGTAAGATAAATTTTAGGAGATGATTAGATTGATAAAAGAAGAAAAAATCCTTGTCGAATTTGAAGAAGTAATAAATAAAATGATTGCGGAGACTACACCATTTCCTGCAAGGTTTAAACAGATGATTCAAGAAAGTTCAATTTTGGAAGCTTGTCAAGCGTTACTAGAGAGTAATAAAATCAGTGACGGCTTTACGTCCATGATTCTAAAAAATAGAATGGATTTAACGGTAGAATATGTAGTAGCAAACAACGAAGAATTCCAAAAACTTTTTACTGAGAAACAAATAAATCATGCTAAAGAAAGAATTCAAAATAATAATTAACCCCCACGGCTTATTGAAGTTTTTTGACCAGTCAGTGACCCAGACACGCTTGAAAAACATTGATTCTTACTGATTATTTTTTTTACTAAAAGGAGTCCTTTTGCTTTCAGATAAGGGAAAATGACAGTATATTCAATGTTTCTGTGATTCCTGTACCTTCCTTATATCAACGATTAGAGGTTGTGAAGAAGCTGTCCTGCATCAAGTAATAAGAACGGCCAAACAAAAATAGCTTTTCCTATTTTTTCGTTTGGTTGGGCTTATTACCGCAGATGCAAGCTTTTGAACACCGTTTGTTCGGAATAAGGGGCTGTGACAAGACTTTTGTCACAGCCCCTTATTGTTGTACTTTTAACCTACAATATTTTTTGATTCCCCCTGAGTACTATTTTTTATAAATGCTAGTAAATCAATCTTCTTTGGCCTTTTTTTTGATAAAAAAAATACTAGATGTAAGATAAAAGTGTAAAAACGATTTGTTTTAGGAGGGGAAACGATGTGTACCGCAATCACTTATGCAACGAAAGACCATTATTTTGGAAGGAATTTTGATTATGAGATGTCTTATAATGAAGTAGTCACTATTACTCCAAGAAATTATCGTTTCGATTTTAGAAAGGTAAAAAATTTAGATAAACATTATGCAATGATAGGAATAGCAGCTGGGGTATCCAACTATCCACTCTATTATGAGGCTACAAATGAAAAAGGGTTGAGTATGGCAGGACTGAATTTTCCTGGCAATGCTGATTATAAAGAATTACAAGAAGGAAAAGATAACGTTGCACCATTTGAGTTTATTCCATGGATACTAGGGCAATGCTCAACCATAGACGAAGCTAAAGAATTATTGGCTACTATCAATCTAGTCAATATCGATTTTAGTGAAAAACTACCCTTGTCACCTTTACACTGGTTATTAGCTGATAAAGAAAAATCGATAGTAATTGAAAGTATGAAAGATGGACTTCATTTATATGATAATCCTGTCGGTGTGTTGACAAATAATCCGCCATTTGATTATCAATTATTTAATCTGAACAATTATCGCTCGCTATCAAATGGAACACCAGAAAATCATTTTTCAAACCAGATCAGCTTGAATGTTTATAGTCGTGGGATGGGAGGATTGGGCTTACCTGGAGATCTCTCTTCTGTTTCTCGATTTGTAAAAGCCACATTTACTAAAATGAATGCTGCATCAGGTGATTCAGAATCTGAAAGTATCAGTCAATTTTTTCATATACTAGGCTCAGTCGAGCAACAAAAAGGAGTATGCGATACTGGAGAAGGAAAATACGAATATACGATTTATTCTTCTTGCTGTAACGTTGATAAAGGGATTTATTATTATCGTACGTATGAAGACAGTCAAATTACTGCTGTAAATATAAATAAAGAAGACTTGGATCGTCATGAATTGGTCAGTTATCCAGTCATAAAAGAGCAACAGATAAACTATGTCAATTAATTAATGAATAGATCCGTTTGGTATCATATTTTCTGATACAGTCATAATTAGACACGATCTTTAGGTCGTGTCTTTTTTTGCTGGTTTTTTTGGAAATAGCATCCACTAATATTTTTTTAACACGAAGAGAATAAGGTAGCCTCAAAAAAGAAAACATGGTAAATTAGATATTGGGACTTTATTTTCTGTAAAAACAGAAACTTTCATCTTTTGTTTTCACGTGACGAAATTGTAAGAGAGAAAATATTCGTCCGCTATTTATTCTATGATAAGATGCATATGAATGAAATAAACAGTAATTTTATATTAGGATGTGAAAGTTAAATGTGCGGTATTGTAGGTTTTGTTAACGACAAGGACAACAAAAAAACAATTATTAATACAATGATGGATCGAATCGTTCATCGTGGACCTAATAGTTCAGGAGAATATATCGATAAACATGTTGCTTTAGGATTCAGAAGATTAAGTATTATTGACTTAGAGGGCGGTACTCAGCCTATTTACAATGAAGATCGGACAAAGATCATTATTTTTAATGGCGAAATCTATAATTACCAGCCTTTGAGAGAAGAATTGATTGCAGCTGGCCACGTTTTTCAAACACATGCAGATACAGAAGTCCTTTTGCATGGTTACGAAGAATGGGGAACAGAATTATTGCAAAAGATCCGCGGAATGTTTGCTTTTGCTATTTGGGATAATGAAAAGAATGAGTTATTCGGTGCAAGAGACCACTTTGGGATCAAACCATATTATTATGCAGAAATGAACGGAACATTTATGTTTGGTTCAGAAATCAAAAGTTTTCTGCCTCATCCTGATTTTAACAAAGAATTGAACAAAGAAGCGTTGAAACCTTATATGACTTTCCAATATTCTCCATTAAACGGCGAAACATTCTTCAAAGATGTCTATCGTTTGCCTGAAGGCCATTATTATACGTATAAAGATGGAAAACTAGACATTCAGCAATATTGGGATGCAGATTTTGAAACAAAAGAAACGCATTCCCGACAAGAATGGATCGAAAAAATCGACGAAACCGTTCAAGCTTCTATTGAAGCACATACGGTCAGTGATGTAGAAGTTGGTTCTTTCTTATCCAGCGGGGTTGATTCCAGTTATGTAACCTCTGTATTGAAACCAGATCATTCTTTCTCAATCGGGTTTGATGATAAAACCTATAATGAAGCGATTGAAGCCAGAAAACTAACCGAACTATTGGACTTAGATAATACAGCAGCAGTGATCGACGGAGACATGTCGTTCAAAGCATTCCCTTTGATCCAGTATCACTTAGATGAACCTGATTCAAATCCTTCTTGCGTACCTTTGTACTTTTTAGCAAATCTTGCTTCACAAAGTGTGCGGGTAGTCCAATCTGGAGAAGGGGCGGATGAACTGTTTGCGGGATACCAAACGTATGGATTCCATACGAATTCAAAATTCATCCGTGTGATTGCTCAAGGATTGAAAAAATTACCAAAAGGAACACGCTATAATTTAGGACGTAAAATCGGAAAAATGAAAAATTTCCATGGACGGATCCATTTATATGAATCACTTGCTCCTGCAAAAGAATATTTTATCGGTCATGCTCGAGTGTTCGAAGAATCAGAAGCATCAGAAGTGTTAACACCAAAATATCAAACAGCACCATCTGTGGATGAAATCATGACTGTTCATTACGAGAAAACAGAAGGAATCAAAGATGAAGTCAATAAGATGCAATATGTCGATCTTCATCAATGGATGCCAAAAGATATCTTGTTAAAGGCAGATAAACTTTCTATGGCAAGTTCTTTGGAAGTCCGAGTACCTTTATTGGATATCGAAGTCATGAAATTGGCTCAACAAATACCAAGTAAGTTTTTATTGAATCAAAACAACACAAAAGATATTTTCAGACAAGCTGCGAACAAACATCTTCCGGAAGAATGGTCGAATCGTGTGAAATTAGGATTCCCTGTGCCAATCAAAGCTTGGTTGAAAGAAGAACACGGCTACGAACAAGTCAAAGCATTGTTCGAAGCAGATTTTGCAAAAGAATTTTTTGATCAAGAAAAAATCATGAAGTTGCTAGATGACCATCACGAAGGACGTAAAGAAGAGCAAAGAAAAATCTGGACAATCTTCAGTTTCTTGACATGGTATAAAGTCTACTTTGTAGATGAAACGATTCCGCAAGCAGAAGCAATCGACTATGTGACTGTTTGATGAAAATCAAATATCAATAAAAAAGAGGTTTTCTCCTACCGTTTAACACTGAGTGATAAGAAACAATTTCAAAAAACAGCTCTTCCCGTTTTATAGATATTATGACTTATGGTTCGGAGTTGGCAGAGGAACACCATTGTTTCGAACATAAGGGGGTTGTGACACGATTTTCGTCACAACCCCTTTACATATGTTCAATAATCGATTTCTTTTTCTTTTGTCCCATCTTTTTTATAAATGAACAAAGTTGATTCTTTGTTTTGTGCTACTTGCTTTCCTTTTTCGATTGCTTCTTTTTTTGTATCAAAATGGTTGCTTGCCTTTTTTGCCCCTTTAGATTTCACGATCCATTGTTCTTCCTCATATTCTACGATCACATCTGAATCAAGCAGTTTTCCAGCACGAGGATTCGTATCGTGTTCATCCGTCTTGCTTGGATTTTTTTCTTTTTCGAAAGTTCGTTTTTCTGATTCACTAGCATCTTCATACCATTTTTTTGCTTGATCAATGGCAATTGGGATCGCACGGTTATCAGGGTACCCTTCATCTAATAATGCATTTGCGATGTCGATTGCTTTTTTTCTTGTCAATTTATCTAAGTTTTTCATTGATGCAGGAAAGTCCTTCATGTTCCATGGCATATTAGTATCCCCCTTTATTAAAAAACATAATCTATATAAACAAGTGTAAGGGTATTTATACAAAAAGAAAAAGATTTTGTTTGAGAAGTAAAACCGTTGTATTTATCGTCAAGTAGTTTTACTTAACAAAATCGTGAAAAACACTAGCAATCTAGAAAAAATCATGGTAAGATAATCAAGTCTGAGAGTCATCTTAGAGGATTCTTGTAAAAATGGGAGGGAAAAACATGCGCGTAAACATCACTTTAGAGTGTACTTCTTGTAAAGAACGTAACTATCTAACAAGCAAAAACAAACGTAACAATCCTGATCGTTTGGAAAAACAAAAATATTGCCCACGCGAACGCAAAGTTACTTTGCACCGTGAAACAAAATAATGTTTTTAAAGTTCTCAATTCCTTGCTGGTCAAAGAATTGAGACTTTTTTTATCTCAAAACATCTAAAATCATAAGGAGCGGATAATATGTTTATTTCCATGTGGGCACAAGATAAAAATGGTCTGATCGGCAAAAATGGTTTGTTACCATGGCGATTGCCAAATGATATGCGTTTCTTTCGCGAACATACAATGGATCGAATTTTAGTGATGGGAAGAAAGACCTATGAAGGAATGGGGGATCTTTCACTTCCTTATCGCCATATCATCGTGTTGACAACGCAACCAAATTTTCGCACGAAAGAAAATGCGGAAGTAATGCATTCGATCGATGAACTTTTGTCGTATAGTCAAACGATCTCAGAAGATATCTATGTTTCGGGTGGTAGTCGGATTTTTCAAGAACTTCTTCCTTACACTGGTCGGATCTGGCGAACATTGATCGATAGCACGTTTGAAGGCGATACGTATATTGGGAATATTGATTTTTCAGACTTCGCCCTTATAGAGGAGTATGAGGGGATAACGGATCAAGAAAATCTATATGCCCATCGTTTTCAAAAATGGGAAAGAGTAAAAAATAGGGTTGCTTCAAAAGAAGAATAAAATCTATGCGTCTAGTTTGTTAATAAGAAAAAAAGCATCTCACGACTAATCGTGAAGATGCTTTTTTTAGTTAAAATCAATTTAGTTTTTCTTTGATATCATTGACCATTTCCTGACTGGCAATAGGTCCGTTATATAGCCAACTAGATTCAGGTCCGAATTGCAGTACATGATTGTCTGTCACTGCTTTAAGATTCTTCCAGCTTGGTTCATTGAACATGGCAGCATCTTTGTCACTGTTCACAAGGATGATGTAGTCAGCATCTAATTCAGCTAGCTTTTCAGAGGAAACAGCAGACCAGTCAGAAGTGGCTTTTTTGGAGACCTCTTCCACTAGATCAGGAACACCAAATTCCAGATCGTCGTATACGATTCTTCCACTTGACCGATTTTTGCTGACCATAAAGGCTGAGTTGTTGGTCACCCACAACACTGCAGCTGTCTTGTTCTCGATTTTATCTGCTAGTTCTTCTCGAGTTTTCTTGATGGATTTTTGATAATCGGAAATGATCTTTTCTGCCTCTTTTTCTTTTGCCAAAGCTTTGCCGACATCTTTTAGTTGTTCTTCCCATGTGACATCTGTTCCGTTTTTTACAACATAAGTTGGCGCGATTTTGCTATATTGTTCGTATTTCCCGCCTTCGACAGTAGCGGAAGAAGAAATCAACAGCAAATCAGGCTCAAAGCTTAACACTTTCTCATAAGGAAGGTCATAAGAAATCGTTGGGACATCCTTTAAATCATCTTGCAGATAATCTTGAATGGAACCACTGCCAACAGTCCACTGGGCGATAGGTTTTTCCCCTAGTGCAATCAGATAGTCTTCTAAGTAACTGCCGATGATCCGTTTGGGCGCGTTTGGAATCTCTACTTTATGTCCAAGTGTATCTGTGACTGTATGAGTACTATTGGATGAAGTCGTCGAATTGGCAGTTGTAGCTGTTTCTTTATCTGAAGAGGGGGAGCAAGCGCTCAGTACTCCAGCCAGCAGCAATATGCTAGATAATGTGAATACTTTTGTTTTTAATTTCATTTCTTTCCTCCTAACATAATTGAGAATCTTTCTCATTGGTTATTATTCCTGATATTTCGAACGCTGTCAACCGCTTCATTTGGCTATAGATATGAAAGTAGCGCTTGACGAAATGTTGAAACAGCGTCATAATTGAGAATGATTTTCAGCGAAAGGATGGGTGAAATGACGAGATTAAGAGCAGCTGACATTGCAGCCGGCTACGAAAACAAAAAAATCATTGAAAACATGTCTGTTACGATTCCTGAAGGGAAAATCACTAGTTTGATTGGGCCAAATGGAAGTGGAAAATCTACTTTATTGAAAAGTTTTACCCGTATACTACCTGTGAAATCAGGAAAGATCATTGTCAATAACTCTGATATCTCTACATACAGTTCAAAAGAACTTGCAAAAAAAATTGCATTATTAGCACAAACTAGTGAACACCCTACAGGTATGACAGTAGAAGAAGTAGTATCTTACGGACGATACCCTTATCAAAAACTGTTCAGTGGCATGGACACGCAAGATCATGAAGCAATCGAGTGGGCGTTGGATGCTACAGGTCTAGCTGGATTTCGTATGCGGGATATCGCAACGCTGTCTGGTGGACAAACCCAGCGTGTCTGGATCGCTATGGCGCTTGCTCAGGAAACAGATATCTTGATCTTGGATGAACCGACAACATTTTTAGATCCGGCACACCAATTAGAGATCCTACAGTTATTGACTGAAATCAATCAAATGAAACAAACAACGATCTTGATGTCGATTCATGACATTAATCATGCTTCACGTTTTTCAGATTATTTATTAGCAATGAAAAACGGTAAGTTGATCACAGAAGGTACACCTGAAAAAGTGATCACAAAAGAGTGTATGAAAAAAATATTTGAGATTGATGCAACGATTGTCACGCTTCCAAGAACAAATAAACCAGTTTTTCTAACCTATGATTTGTTGCCAAAAGAGCAGGAGGATCAATTATGAGGACTATGAAGAAAAATAGACTCCTGCTTTTGGTCTGTTTTGTTCTTTTGATTATTTTTTTTGTTGCTCTTTCAAATGGCGCAGCGACTGTGGGAAAAGCAGATTTTTGGCAGGCGTTGTTTGATTTTGATAGATCAAAACAAAGTCACCAAATCATACGAAATATTCGTTTGCCTCGTGTGGCGGGAGCATTTCTTGTAGGGAGTTGTTTTGCATTGAGCGGTGCATTGATGCAAGGAGTGACAAGAAATCCTTTAGCAGATTCAGGCTTACTAGGAATCAACGCGGGTGCTTCGTTGGCAATGGCCCTTAGTTTTGCTTTTTGGCCTAAAGCTTCTGATTTTTCTGTGTTTCTAATGTCATTGGCAGGTTCTTTTGCTGTAACTTTGCTCGTATTTGGTTTTTTGCAGTTTTCGAAAATGGGCATGAATCCTTTACAGCTGATTTTAGCTGGCGTAGCTATTAGTTCTTTTTTTACTGCTATCAGCCAAGCACTTACCCAATTCTTTAATCTGCAGCAGGATCTTGCTTTTTGGTTTGTAGGCGGAGCTGCCAATATCACATGGAAACAATTAGCAGTATTGTTTCCTTTATATATACTTGCTGTTTTGGTTTCTTTTTCATTAGGAAAAGCAATATCTTTGATTCATTTGAGTGAAACACATGCATTAGCTCTTGGAAGTCATCCTAAACGAACGCGGTTGATTGTTTTCTGTCTAGTTGCAGTGTTAGCAGCCATTGCCGTTTCGTTAGTCGGACCTGTTTCATTTATTGGGCTGTTGGTTCCGCCAGTTGTTCGCGGAATGGTTGGAACGGACTATCGTTATGTTCTACCTGTCTCTTTTTTAGTTGGCGGTGGATTGGTTATGTTGGCGGATTTTACAGCGAGGATGATCAATCCCCCTTTTGAAACACCTTTTGGATTAGTCATTGCATTGATTGGCGTTCCGTTTTTACTGATACAAGTAAGGAGGGAACAACGGTGAAAAAAATATATTGGACGTTCTATTTCTTGCTTTTTGTACTTGTCATCCTGTCTATAGGTAGTTTAATGATTGGTACGCCTTTTATTTACCTGGATCAGCTTTTTGCCACGTTCATAGGGAAAGAATCATCTTCTTTGGCGCTGATTGTTAGAGAATTTCGAGTTCCTCGATTACTGATCAGTTTATTAGCAGGAGCTTGTCTTGGCGTTTCTGGTTATATCTTGCAAGGAGTAACAAGAAATGAATTGGCAGATTCTAGTATATTGGGCATTAATGCCGGAGCAGGATTTTTAGTGATGCTTTATTTAGGTTTCTTTTCGCACTATTCGCTGCCGTTTCTATTGCTAGTTGTAGCCTTTCTAGGTGGTGTTTTAGCTGCTTGCTGTGTCTATCTTGCGGCCTATGATCGAAATGGCTTTTTGGGTATGAATCGAATCTTATTGTCCGGTATTGCCGTTAATGCCGGCCTTTCTGCATTAACATTGCTATGCACGATCCAATTATCTAAGGAAAATTATGGATTTGTGAATGCATGGTTAGCGGGATCAATCTGGGGTGCGAGCTGGCCTTATGTTTGGGCATTGCTTCCATGGGCGGTTATCTTAATTCCGCTAGGAGGACTTTATGCACAGAGGATTGGATTGCTATCATTTGGTCAAGAACGCGCGCAAGGATTAGGCCTTAACGTGGCTAAAAGTCAAAAAATCCTTTTGTTGTTAGCTGTTGCTTTGGCAAGCGGTAGTGTAGCGGTGACAGGTAGTTTATCTTTTGTAGGACTACTAGCTCCTCATGCTGCGAAGCTAGTCGTACGTAAAGAAAATAACTGGACCTTTGTTCTGAGCGGTTTGTTCGGTTCCATTTTTCTGCTTAGTGCAGATATGGTTGCTAGAGTGATTCTACCAAGTGGGGAAGTACCTACAGGAATTTTGATTGCCCTTTTTGGTGCGCCATATTTTCTGTATGCACTTTTTATCAGACAAAAACACGCGCTGAACAGTTGAAATTCATTAAAAAAGGAAGGCCAATCATTTCTAGGTCTTCTTTTTATTCTATTTATGCATTTATTTGAAAGTTCGATTGCTATTTTTCTTTTTTTCCTATACCATTTTATGAGAGAAGGAAGGGTGAGTTTTTGGACCAATTGAAAGTAAGATTACGCCGGAAAGGAATCGAAAAGCTGAAAAATCTGGCCAAAAGTGGCAAGAAAAAGGAAAAAGAACAGCGAATCTATAAACAGCTATTCGCCAGCGAGTACTGGAAGTCAGCAAAAGTGATAGGGACGACTTTATCGAATGAATTTGAACTGGATACACAGCCGGTTATCCAACGAGCAGAAAAAGAACAAAAGAAAATAGTTGTACCTAAAACTTTGCCGAAACGTCAGATGGCGTTTTATGAAATGGATGAACAGTCCGTTCTTGTACGTTCGAGTTTTGGTGTTCTTGAGCCACAATCAGAGAAGCTCTATTTGCCGGAGATGATCGATCTCCTCATTGTACCAGGTATTATCTACAATAGAGCCGGTTATCGAATCGGTTTTGGCGGTGGTTATTACGACCGGTATTTAAATAATTTTCATAAAAAAACATGTAGCCTTGTTTTTCGTGAACAATTGAATGAACAATGGCAACCGGAGAGCTTTGATCAGAAGATCCAACAATTGTTTATTGACTAAAATGAAATGGGAGGTTTTCATGAATTATCAACAGCAAATAAAATTGCGTGCATGGTTAAGACGACCGTTATGGACCTATGCTTTTTTAGGGATACAGACAGCAGTCTTCCTCATGATGGAATTATTTCCGCGACTTGAGATCCCTTATTATGCCGGAATGTATGGTCCTTATCTTGTTCACTTCAATGAATGGTGGCGTTTAGTGACACCAATCTTCATCCATTTTGGACTGATGCATTTCGTAATGAACTCACTGATACTGTATTTTATGGGGCAGCAAATCGAGGCAATCTATGGCCATTGGCGTTTTTTCTTGATTTATATGTTCAGCGGGATAATGGGAAATACAGCAAGCTTTGCTTTTAACGAAGCGAATGTTCTGTCTGGTGGTGCAAGTACTTCGATATTCGGTTTGTTCGGTGCGTTGTTTATCTTAGGGTTTCATTTTAAACATAACCCAGCGATCCAGCAGCTAGTCAGACATTTTCTTTTATTTATTGTGTTGACATTTGTTTTTGGTCTTCTGGATACCTCTGTAGATGTTTGGGGACATGTCGGTGGGCTAATTGGCGGATTAGTGTTAGGGAATGTTTTGGGTCTACCGAAACAACAGACAAGCTATTCGATACACCAAAGGATTCTTTCTACACTAGTTTTTGTATTTCTTTTTGTAATATGTATTTTACTGGGTTTAAAAAAATATGGTTTACTTGTATAATATGAAGGAAGTGCTTAAAGATGGAGAGCTTATATGATGTACAGCAGCTGTTCAAAAAATTTGGCATCTTTATCTATGTGGGTGCACGCATCTATGACATTGAATTAATGACTATCGAATTGCGTAATCTGTATGATAGCCGTTTGATTGATCATGATACATACATGACAGCGTGGCGCATATTAAAAAGAGAGCACCGAATTGAAGAAAGCCGAAAGAAAGGAAATTTGTAATGGACAAGAAGATTATTGGGATTGATTTAGGTGGAACAACAGCAAAATTTGCAATTTTAACACCAGAAGGAGAGATTCAGCAAAAATGGAGCATCGATACCAATATTTTGGATGATGGTAAGCATATCGTTCCTGAAATCATTGAATCAATCAATCATCGTTTGAATTTATATAATATGAAAGCCGAAGACTTTATCGGAATCGGCATGGGTACCCCAGGAAGCGTGGACAGCGAAGCTGGAACGGTTATTGGTGCGTATAACTTAAACTGGACAGAAGTTCAATTTGTGAAAAAACTGATCGAGGCAGGAACAGGAATCAAATTCGCTATCGATAATGATGCGAATGTTGCTGCTTTAGGTGAACGATGGAAAGGTGCTGGAGAAAACGATCCAGACGTTGTATTCGTTACTCTAGGAACAGGTGTTGGCGGAGGTATCGTTGCTGGCGGAAATTTGATTCACGGCGTGAGCGGAGCTGGAGGAGAAATCGGACATATCACTGTGGATCCTGAAGGGTTCGAATGTACTTGCGGTAAACGCGGATGTTTAGAAACTGTATCTAGCGCTACAGGTGTGGTACGCCTAGGTCGTTTCTTGGCAGAAGAATACGCAGGGGATTCAAAACTGAAAGCAATGCTAGACAACGGAGAAGAAGTAACAAGTAAAGATATCTTTGAAATGGCTCAAGAAGACGATCCGTTTGCATTGATGGTTGTTGATCGCGTATGCTTCTACTTAGGTTTAGCTTGCGGAAACTTGGGGAATACATTAAATCCGTCAAGTATCGTGTTAGGTGGAGGAGTATCGGCAGCAGGAGAATTTTTACGTAGCCGTGTAGAGAAATATTTTAAAGAATTTACTTTCCCGCAAGTAAGAGAATCAACAAAAATCAAATTAGCAGAGCTTGGTAATGAAGCTGGTGTCATTGGTGCTGCCTCATTAGCCTTGAAATTTGCTTAAAAAAACGGAGGCATTACATGGTTTTATGGGTAATTAATATCATTTTGCTATTGATTGTGCTTGCAATCATCCTTTGGGAAGTCTATCTACGAGTAATGGCCAAACGTTCAGCAACGACTTTGACAGAAGAAGAATTTCGAGAAGGAATGAGAAAAGCACAAGTAATCGATGTTCGCGAAAAAGATGTGTTTGATGCTGGGCATATTTTAGGTGCAAGAAACATCCCTTACACTGTTTTGAAAGATTCATTAGGATCTATTCGAAAAGACCAGCCTGTCTATATTTACGATCAAAAGAAAAGTTTGAGCATCCGTACAGCAAATAAATTACGTAAAGCAGGTTATCAAGAGATTTATTTACTTAAGGGTGGATATGACGGATGGTCTGGAAAAATCAAAAGTAAAAAAGTATAAAACAGATGATTGTATGACAGCTTTAAAAACCGAATCAATCATTAGATTTTGACCAAGATCACATGAACGGCGCAATGGATAGTTGTGCCGTTTATTTTTTTTATTTTGTGCTATTATCTACATATATAAGCTAAGCGAAAAGGCAGAAAGAAGGAAACAACTATGATCAAATTAAAACGTGTTTACCTTGATGCTGAAAAAGAGGATGGCTATAGAATACTCGTGGATAGATTCTGGCCACGAGGAATTTCAAAAGAAAAAGCGCAGTTAGATCTGTGGTTGAAAGAAATTGCACCTAGTAATGAAGCACGCAAAACTTTTGACCATGTACCAGAACGATTTGCTTCATTTGCAAAGAAATACCAGCAAGAATTGATTTTCGAAGAAGAAAAGAAGCAAGCTATTTTTAAACTCAGTCAACTTATGAAAGAACATCCAGTCATTACTTTTGTTTATGGTGCAAAAAATGAACATCAGAACCATGCTGTTTTATTGAAAAAATTTATCGAAATGGAGGCATGCAAATGAAAATAGGGATCATTGGTGCCGGACCTAGAGGATTAAGTGTAGCAGAAAGGATTCTCCATAATAATCAGGACAGACATTCTCTTGAACTTTTTCTTTTCGATCCCAATGGTCCTGGAGGTCGAGTTTGGCGGTTGAATCAGCCACCGGAGTTATTAATGAATTCTGTTTCTCAACAAGTGACGCTTTTTACAGATGAAACATTGTCCAGTGGAGGATTGGTAACACAGGGACCCAACTTGTTTCAATGGAGTAAAGGACCTGCTACAGATTATATCGAACAGACGGTAACCAAAAATAAGCAACTAATTATAGAAGAAATCAATCGTCTGGAAAAAGATCAGCAATCTACTCGATGTTTATACGGACTCTATCAACGCTGGTTTTTCTCAAAGTTGCAAGAAGAATTTCCAGCTTCTATTCAGTTTGTTTATTCTTTAGTAAAAAAGTAAGCAAAAGAAAAGATGGTTATCTTTTACAGACAGATCGGCAAAGCTATTCTATCGATCAGCTTGTTTTAGCAAGCGGTCACTGGGAAAATGATGAGACAGAAGAAGAAAGAGTGTGGGTAGACTACGCAAAGAAAAATGTTTTACTGTATCAGCTTCCTTCTAATCCTGCAGATGTAGATCTTTCGAAGATACCGCCTAAAGAAAATGTCTTTTTAAGAGGTCTAGGCTTAAGTTTTTTTGATTATGTCGGATTGTTTACAGTATCAAGAGGAGGGCGCTTCGAGAACGAAAAGGGAAAACTGGTCTATCATCCATCAGGCAAGGAACCGATTGTATACAGTGGATCAAGAAGGGGGCTCCCTTATTACCCTCGAGGAAGAAATCAAAAGCAAGGCGGAGCAATGGCATGGCCACGGTTACTAACAAAAGAAAACCTGGAGCAATGGCATCAGTCGGGATTTTTGACTGGCGAAACATTTTTTGACTATCTGAAAAAAGACGTTGAGTTGTTTTATTACAAGAAAATCATCGAAGAATATCACTTGCCGATTCCAAAGAAAAATTTTGAGCATGATTTTCTCTCCCTCTCTTCAGAGGAGTGTCTCGGAAAGCATCCAGCACTAATCCCTTATAGATGGGATTGGTCGTATTTAGAAACTCCTCTTGCCTATCAGAATGAGCCCTTTTCAGAAGCTAGCCGAATATTTATTGAAGGGCAGATAAAAGAAGCGGAAAAAGGCAATTGCACAGGAGCATTTGCTTCAACATTTGATGCATTAAAAGACTGGCGTGATCCAATCCGGCAGGCTATTGAATGGCACGTTTTTTCTGCTAAGGAATACAAAGAAATACTATGGGGATGGTTTACTCATCTAAATAGCTTTTTAACGATCGGTCCGCCAATCATTCGGACGAAAGAATTAGCAGCACTGATAGATGCGGGTATTTTTCATTTGATCGAACCGCCATTTGATATTCAGCAAAAGCACAACCGCTATGTTATTTCTCTACAAGATAAAGAAATCAGCAGTCGCTATTTGATTGAAGCTCGATTGCCACAAACAAGCTTTTCTCGTTCAAGTAATCCTGTCATAAAAAATTTGAAGGAAAACAAACTTGTTCGCCCTTTTTCATTTTCAGATAATACAGGAAGTTATCATTCAGAAGCTATAGATGTTGAGCGAGGTACGAATCGCGTGATTGATGCTTCAGGGAAAATCCAGTCTGACTTTTATTGCTATGGAATACCTGTTGAAGGTGTGGATTGGCTAACTGCAGCAGTAGCTAGACCTTATACAGATCCATGGAATCTGAGGCAGGCAGATAAAATAGCACAACTTATATTGACTGACAAATAAAAATACGCATGATGACTTATATGTTTTTTAGAAAGTCTTCATGCGTATTTTTAAATAATTATTAACGAGAAACGCGTTTACGCATTGCTTTTTTACGGTTTTCTTCGATCATTGCTTCTTTTTCGTCAATTGGATCGATCACTGTTTTTTTCACAGAAGCAACCAAACCAGCAACGGCAGCGGCTGTTGCCAGACTTCCTACTAATATTCCAGATACAAATTTTTTCATTGAATCCACCTCATTTATTATTTGTTATATCTATTATGGAACAAAAGAGAAAAAAAGGCTAGTTTTACGTTTGTTTGTAAACCTTTGCAAAAAATCCTTGAAAATGTTTACTAAATGTTTTATTATAAATTTACCATATGAATTTACGAAATTTTACTTTGTTTGTTTTCACCATAAAAGTAAACTTCGTTTTTTTAAATTATATAGAATCAACAAACACAATTTTACTAATCAAAGGAGTGTTTTTTATGACAATTTTAGTACTAGGCGGAGCCGGTTATATCGGTTCGCACGCTGTAGACCAGCTAGTTCAAAAGGGGTATCAAGTAGCTGTGGTAGATAATTTGCTCACAGGTCACAAACAAGCAGTACATCCAGATGCTCATTTTTATGAAGGAGACATCCGGGATAAAGAATTTCTACGTTCCGTATTTGAAAAGGAACCGATTGAAGGAGTAATCCATTTTGCTGCAAGCTCTTTAGTAGGAGAATCTGTCGAAAAACCATTGATGTATTTCAACAACAACGTATACGGTATGCAAATCTTACTTGAAGTCATGCACGAGTTCAACGTGAATAAAATCGTATTCTCTTCTACTGCAGCAACTTATGGAGAGCCGAAAGAGTCTCCAATCACAGAAGATACACCAGCTAATCCTAAAAATCCGTATGGTGAAAGTAAATTGATGATGGAAAAAATGATGAAGTGGTGTGACCAAGCATATGGCATGCGCTATGTCGCTTTGCGCTACTTCAATGTAGCCGGAGCAAAAGCAGATGCATCTATCGGAGAAGATCATACACCAGAAACGCATCTTGTCCCAATCATTTTACAAGTAGCTCTTGGTCAAAGAAAAGCCTTGGCTGTTTATGGAGACGATTATGATACACCAGATGGAACATGTATCAGAGATTATGTTCAAGTAGAAGATTTGATTGCTGCACATATTTTAGCTTTGGAATACTTGAAAGAAGGAAATGAAAGCAACTTCTTCAATTTAGGCAGCAGCAAAGGATACTCAGTCAAGGAAATGCTGGAAGCAGCTAGAGAAGTGACAGGAAAAGAAATTCCAGCAGAAATAGCACCAAGAAGAGCTGGAGATCCTAGCCGATTAGTCGCTTCAAGTGAAAAAGCGAGAGAGATTCTGGGCTGGAAACCTGAATACACAGATATCAAAGCGATTATCAAAACAGCATGGGATTGGCATGTCAGCCATCCAAATGGTTATGAAGAATAGGGGAATGAGATATGTCAATCAGTCAAACGATTTGTGATTTTGCCACACTTGCGATCGAAGCTGGCGGATGGATGGAAATGGACCGCTTATATTTACAGAATCGTCTTTTAGGGATGGTAGGAGAAGATGCTCTAGAAAGCATTGAAGTAAGACCAGTTAAGGAAGAATCTGTAGACTTATTGGATCAGCTTGTCGCTAAGGCAAGAGAAAATGGTGTTCTTTCAGAATTGCCAGCAGAACAAGAGATTTTTGAAGCGCAATTAATGGATTTTCTCACACCGCCACCTTCAGTCGTCAATGCATTCTTTGCACAGCACTATTCGAAAAGCCCAGAGGAAGCAACTGAGTATTTCTTTAATTTAAGTAAGAAAAATGACTACATCAAAACAAGAGCCATCGCAAAAAACATCAAATTTCCGGCAGAGTCGGAGTATGGTGAACTGGAAATCACAATCAATTTATCTAAGCCAGAAAAAGATCCAAAACAAATCGCAGCAGAACGCGAGGCGGTAAAAGTAGACTATCCTACCTGCATGCTTTGCATGGAAAACGAAGGATATAGAGGTCGCTTGAACTATCCAGCCCGCACCAATCACCGGATTATTCGAATGAATCTAGACGGTGAAAGCTGGGGATTCCAATATTCCCCTTATGCTTATTACAATGAACATTCGATCATTTTATCAGAACAACACCGCCCGATGAAAATCACAAAGGAAACATTTGCTAGACTGCTTCGGATTACTGAAGTCTTGCCTCATTACTTTGTTGGTTCGAATGCTGACTTACCAATTGTTGGAGGATCGATTCTTTCTCATGATCATTATCAGGCAGGACGTCATGAATTTCCTATGGCAAAAGCACCGATAGAAAAACTTATCAAACTAGAAGATTATCCGCAAGTCATCGCAGGAGTCGTGAAATGGCCGATGTCTGTGATCCGTTTGCAATCAACAGAGAAAAACTTGCTTATTGAAGCAGCTAACTCAGTATTGGAAAAATGGAAAGCATATTCGGATGAAACAGTATCTATCAGAGCTTTTTCAGCAGATGGTACACCACACCATACGATTACGCCAATTGCACGAAGAAGGGACAATTACTTTGAGTTGGACCTTGTCCTTCGAGACAACAATGTTTCAGAAGAACATCCTGATGGGATTTTTCATCCACATAAAGATGTCCAACATATCAAAAAGGAGAACATTGGGTTGATCGAAGTAATGGGGCTTGCTGTTTTACCACCTCGTTTGAAACCAGAACTAGTAGAAGTAGAGCATTTCTTATTAGGAGAAGAAAACCAGATGGCTGAATATCATCGTCCGTGGGCAGAACAATTAAAAAAAGAACATCCTGATTTGACGAAAGATACGGTCACCGATGTCGTACAAAAATCTGTAGGTCAGGTTTTTGCACGTGTACTGGAAGACGCTGGAGTATTCAAGCGAGATGAAAAAGGACAGGCAGCGTTTGAACGATTTACTGCGATTTTATAAACGTAAAAAAGGAGGAGAGACAAATGGCAACAATTAAAGACATTGCGCAGTTGGCAGGAGTTTCTCCTGCTACTGTTTCAAGAGTTCTCAACTATGATCCTGATCTTTCCGTTGGCTTAGCCACAAAGCAAAAAATTTTTGAAGCAGCAGAACGCTTAAATTATACGAAACATCGTAAAAATGCAGCAAATACTAAGCAAACGCTTCGCCTGATCCAGTGGTACGACGATACGGAAGAGCTTGAAGATCTTTATTATTTATCTATTCGCCTAGGAATTGAAAAAAAGGCAGAAGAAGCAAACGTTACTTTATTGAAAGAAACGTGGGATTCCATTAGTGATCTTCCGGCAGATGGAACGATCGCACTAGGAAAATTCGACGAAGCTCAGTTATTAGAAATGAAAGGATCCCAAAATGCCTTGCTTTTGGTAGATTCTGACGGCACTTCTCAAGGAATCGACTCTCTAGTTGTCGACTTTAAGTCAAGTGTTCAAAAAGTCATTGAACACTTTGTCTCCCATAAAGCGCAACATATCGCTATGCTTGCTGGAACAGAATATACGAAGAAAAACCATCAGCGGCTAAAAGATCCCAGAATTATGGCATTTCAACAAGTTTTGGCAGAAAAAGGCTACGACGAAGGTCTAATTATCGAAGCAGATTTTTCTGTCGAGTCAGGATATCAAGCAGTGAAGCAGTATTTAAAAACGAATCCGCATGTTCCTGATGCGCTTTTTGCAGCTAATGATGCATTAGCGATTGGCGCACTGAAAGCGATTCAAGAAAAAGGTTTAGTGGTACCAGAAGATATTTCTGTGATGGGTTTCAATGATGTCAGTGTAGCGAAATATGTAACGCCCTCTCTTTCTACTGTAAAAGTTTATACCGAATGGATGGGAGAGCTAGCAGTGGAGACGATTCTTCAATTAAGTAATTCCAAAGCACCGGTTTCAAGAAAGATTATTGTGGAAACAGAGTTGATTATTCGAGAATCAACGAAATAAAAGATGGAAAAGCTGTGGGGAAATGGAGTGATACCGCAGCTTTTTTGTGTTTCAGGAAGGGGCAAAATTTGCCCGCCAGCAGATAATCATGTATCATTGTACTAGTTTTGCCTTTGGTATTTTCATCCTCAGAATAAAAAAGTATGCTACAATGGAAGGCGAGAATGTCATAGCAGAAAGGATCAAATATA
This sequence comes from Enterococcus sp. SB12, assembly GCF_030910025.2. Lineage (NCBI taxonomy): Bacteria > Bacillati > Bacillota > Bacilli > Lactobacillales > Enterococcaceae > Enterococcus > Enterococcus sp. SB12. The sequence continues at coordinate 982,882 of NZ_CP175675.1, forward strand.
TGATTACATTAGGAATAGATACTGCAAACCAAACTTTGGCGATCGGTGTGGTAGAAGACGAACAAATTCTTGGACAAATACAAACAAATATCAAACGCAACCACAGTGTAACACTGATGCCTGCAATCGACCAATTGTTTGCAGATCTTCAAATAAGTCCAAAAGACATTGACCGAATCGCGGTTTCTGATGGTCCCGGTTCTTATACAGGGCTTCGTATAGGTGTAACGACAGCAAAAACGATTGCTTATACATTAGATAAAGAGCTAGTAGGAGTATCTAGTCTGAAAACCATCGCGGCTAATTGCATCGGTGTGAATAAAATTATTGTGCCCATGTTTGATGCTCGAAGAAAAAATGTATACGCTGGGGCATACCGCTGGAAAGAAAATAGATTAGAAACTGTACTTGAAGATGTACATATTTCTGCTTCTGATTTGTTCACACAACTACAAAAGCTGAATGAAGCTATTTGTTTCGTCGGGAGTGATTGTCACAAATTCTTCTCTGAAATAAAGGAAATATTGCCTAGTGCGACGATTAATACAGTTCCAGCATGGGATATTCCAAGTGGTGTAACTGTGGCTCAATTAGGTACTTTAGCTGAACCAGTTGCAGAGAAACAAGCTTTTCTTCCTCGCTATTTAAAACGAGTAGAAGCAGAAGAAAAATGGTTGGAGACGCACACACCTGGAGACGAAAGTTATGTTGAAAAAATTTAGAGCGTATGCCAGAAGCTTTTTTCAAGATAAAATGATTTATACAGAAAAAACAATCGAACAAATCGATCGTCGTTACGTACTAAGAGAATTGACTACAGAAGATATCAAAGAGCTGCTGGATGTCGAACGAGAAGTCTATAATGGCGAATTGCCATGGACAAAAAGTGCCTTTATATCAGAATTGAAGTCACCGCTTCCTCATCTATATCTAGGTATCTTTGATAATGGAAGAATGATTGGTTTTATCGGTTCAAGAGCGTTCGGTTTAGATTGCCATATCACGAATATTGCCGTTCGACCGGCATATCAGCGTAAACGAATCGGTTCGCTGCTTATTGACGAAATCGAGAACTTTGCTATAATGAATCGCTGTGAGACGATGTCATTAGAAGTGCGTATGAGTAATCAAGATGCACAAAGACTTTATCGGAAATTGGGGTTTCAAGCAACAACGATCAAAAAAAGATATTACACTGAAACAAAAGAAGATGCGTTGGATATGATAAAACTTTTAGAAAATGAGTGAGATTAGTTGATTTGCAGAAAAAAAGATTTTGATGAAGCGTACTTGGCAGAATGCGTATGGATGATTAGCGAAAATGCTTATCCACATGGTTCACCTTGGACGAAAATGCAGTTTTTGGCAGACATCCAACAGCCTCACTCTGATTATCTGCTTTTAGTTGAAGATAACCAGATCTGTGGCTTTATTGGATACTCGAAAGTAATAGATGAAGTCGAGATCACAAATATTGCTGTTGCAGTTTCAGAACAAGGAAAAGGGCATGCACGGCATTTGTTACAATTACTGATTACGGAACAAATAAAAGATTCGCTGCATGTTTTTTTAGAAGTACGTCTATCTAATGAAGCAGCAAGAAAACTTTATGAATCAGAAAAGTTTCGTATATTAGGTAAACGGAAATCATATTATCGCAATCCGACGGAAGATGCGATAATTATGAGCAGAAAGTTAAAAACGGAGACGATGAAATGAATGAAGAATTGATTCTGGCGATTGAATCAAGTTGTGATGAAACGAGTGTAGCGGTCGTTAGAAATGGAACAGAGATCTTATCTAACATCGTTGCTTCTCAAATAAACAGTCATAAACGTTTTGGTGGCGTAGTTCCTGAAGTAGCTAGCCGCCATCACGTAGAACAAATCACCTTATGCTTGGAAGATGCACTGGTAGAAGCTGGTGTGTCGGCAGAAGATTTATCGGCAGTCGCTGTCACTTATGGACCAGGACTTGTCGGCTCGTTGCTGATTGGTATTTCTGCAGCTAAGGCTTTTGCTTGGGCACACCAATTGCCGCTTATTCCTGTAAATCATATGGCAGGGCATATCTATGCAGCCCGTCTGGTTAAACCATTCCAGTTTCCATTGATGGCACTTCTTGTTAGCGGAGGACATACAGAATTAGTCTATATGCAAGAAGATGGATCATATGAAATCATTGGGGAGACAAGAGATGACGCAGCAGGAGAAGCTTATGACAAAGTTGGAAGAGTATTAGGTCTTTCTTACCCAAGCGGAAAAGAAATCGATCAGCTAGCTCATCAGGGAAAAGATAATTACCATTTTCCACGAGCGATGATCCATGAAGATAATTATGATTTCAGTTTTAGCGGATTAAAAAGTGCATTTATCAATTTGGTGCATAATGCACAACAGCGTGGAGAAGATCTAGACAAAAATGATTTAGCAGCTAGCTTTCAAGCAAGTGTGATCGATGTATTGATTACTAAAACACTTCGAGCTTGTCAAAATTATCCAGTCAAGCAACTGATTGTAGCTGGAGGTGTAGCGGCCAATCAAGGGTTGCGTGAAGGATTGCAGGATGCTTTGGCAACTAAACTCCCTGAGGTAGAACTAGTGATTCCCCCTCTTCGACTTTGTGGAGATAATGCTGCAATGATTGGAGCAGCAGCACATGTGGAAATGCAAAAAAGAAATTTTGCTAGCTATCAGTTGAATGCTGATCCAAGCTTGGTTTTATCTGAATAAAGAGGTTGTGAAAAATCTGCCCTGCATCAAGTAATAAGAACAGCCCAGGAAAAACGGCTTCTCATGTTTTTGACCTGGCTGTTCTTATTACCGCGTATGCAAGCTTTTGAACGCCGTTTAATCAAGAGTTCGTAAGCCTGTCGTTTAACTCTGATTCACAAGGAACAATTTCAAAAAACAGCGCCTCATGTTTATGAACATTATGACTTGTGACCGAAGAGTTGACAGGTACACACCGTTTAATCGAAATAAGGGCTGTGACACGCTTTTGTCAAAGCCCTATTTTTACATACTTTTAATCATTATTGTTATTTTGCTATTTTTTACAGCTTATTCATCATTATCCGTTCCTCTGATTGCCTCTCTGATTAATCGTTTATTGTCGAGGAATATCGAATAATCTAGGTCGGATGAGGACAAGACGCTTCCTCTAGTTAATCTATCAGTATTTTTTGCAAACAGTGAATATTACATAACTGAAACACACATAGAAAATCTTTGAGTCTTGCCCAGTGATCTAAAACTGCCGGATCTTTCAGAAGTTTTAGGGAGGAAAATAAGCAGTGACCCTGATATTTATCAGGGTCACTGCTTATTTTTGTTCGCGTTATTCTCTCATAGCTGGAGTAGTAGCTGTCTTACAGAAAGTAAAACGCTTTTTGTCATAATCTAACAGTCCCGAATCACGTAGTTGTTTGATTACTTGTCCAGCAGTTTCACGTGTCGTGCCGCTATTCACTGCTAATTCTTTTAAGGTGATCGGATAAGGAATGGTGATATGACCATCTTTTGTTGGTACGCCCAATTCTTCTTTCAAAATGAATAAATTTTGTTTTACCCGGTCAAAGGCGCTAGAGGTCAATCCGATTTGGATACGCAATTCATGTATTTCAACTACTTTAGAAATTTTTTGTATCATATAGATCAACTGTTCGGGATTTTTTCGTGCTAATTTTTCATAGTAGGAAACAGGAAGGTAGAATGTTTCAATATCAGTCAGCGCTTGAGCTGTATAAGTGTAGGTCTCTTCTCCAAACATTCCTGACATAGGAAAAAGGTTATTTGTATTCACATAGTCATAGTAGTAATAAGTTGCACTTTCATCATAACGTTCTAAACGAACGAGTCCTTTGGTCAAGATATACAACCGTTGTCTGGGATCACCATCGTCGAAAAGGATCTGTCCTTTTTTATAAGAACGAAGAACAGTATGTTCCTTGATCTGTTGGAACTCTTCATCCGAGAAATGTTCAAAATCAGGTTGATATCTGAGTTTTGAAAAGTGAAAATCGATTTTATTAACACGCATTAAAAAGTCCTCTCCTTATTGTTCACTATATTTATTGTCACTTTTTTTAAAGAATTTGTAAAGTTTTAACATACCAACATTAGAAACAAGTTTTAATACTTTACAAATATAATTTGTTATTATGTAAAAAATATACAATGGTATTGAATAATTTGTTTTGAAGCGAATGATTTGCGTATAAAAAACAACAATAATACATATAGTAAACGCTAACAACGCTAATATAATTTATTTTTTAATTTATTCAAAAAAATTTTTTAAATGAATAAATATTTTTTTGAAAGTGTATACAGAATAAAAAATGAATAAATTACGCTTAAAAATAGAAAAACGTTTAATTATTTAATTATCGAATATTAATGTGAGGAATGTCTCATTTTGAATGAGACAAAATTATGAAAGTGATTACAAAAGGAGGATATCCTATACATGTGATCAAAAAGAAGGAGGCAACACAACATGGATAAACCTATTCACGTTTTCTCTGAAATAGGGAAATTAAAGACAGTTTTACTGAAAAGGCCTGGACAAGAAGTGGAAAATTTGACACCAGATATTATGGATCGTCTGTTGTTCGATGATATTCCATATCTTCCGATTGCTCAAGAAGAACATGACAACTTTGCAAAGACATTGCAAAATGAAGGCGTCGAGACTCTTTACTTGGAAAAATTAGCGGCAGAAGCGATTGACGCAGGCAATGTCAAAGAACAATTCTTGAATAAAATGTTGGATGAATCTCATATTGCATCGAATGCTGTAAGAGAGGGTCTTCATGAGTTCCTTCTATCAATGGAAACGCAAGAAATGGTAGATAAAATCATGGCTGGGGTTCGTACAAAAGATATCGAAGTACGTTCTAGCAGTCTATACGATCTGTCAGCAGACGATGACTATCCATTTTACATGGACCCAATGCCAAACTTGTACTTTACACGCGACCCTTCCGCATCAATGGGAAATGGGATGACAGTCAATAAGATGACTTTTGAAGCACGTCGTCGTGAATCGATGTTTACAGAATATATTTTGAAACATCATCCAAGATTTGCAAATAAAGGAATCGAAGTATGGTTGGATCGTGAAAATCCAGATCATATCGAAGGCGGAGACGAATTGATCTTAAGCGATAAAGTAGTAGCTGTTGGGATTTCTCAACGAACTAATGCGAAAGCTTTAGAAAAATTAGCACGCCACCTATTCGCAAAAAATTCAGGATTTGAAAAAGTGTTAGCAATCAAAATTCCAAACAACCGTGCAATGATGCATTTGGATACCGTATTTACAATGGTAGATCACGATAAATTCACTATCCATCCAGCAATTCAAAGTAAAGACGGTAAGATGGATGTCTTTACAATCGAACCAGATGGTGATGATATCAAGATTACTCATTCAGATAACTTACACGAAACGATGAAAGCTGCTCTTGGATTAGATGATCTTGTACTGATCCCAACTGGTAATGGAGATGAGATCGTTGCACCTCGAGAACAATGGAATGATGGATCAAACACATTGGCAATCGCTCCAGGTGTTGTAGTCACTTATAACCGAAATTATGTATCGAACGAATTGCTTCGTAGCTATGGCATCAAAGTGTTAGAAATCAATTCAAGTGAATTGTCACGAGGACGTGGTGGTCCACGCTGCATGAGCCAACCACTTGTCCGTGAAGACTTGAAGTAATTTGTTTCCTGACGGCAGTCTTACTGTCAGCTGCCGTCGGGATTTCCTCTTTAATCTTAAATAAAAACAATCTAAAGGAGAATGTTTAATATGAAAGAATCAGTATTCCAAGGAAGAAGCTTATTAGCAGAAAAAGACTTTACAAAAGAAGAATTACAATATTTGATCGATTTTTCAGAACACTTGAAAGACTTGAAAAAACGTGGTATCCCACATCACTATCTAGAAGGAAAAAATATTGCGCTTTTATTTGAAAAAACATCTACACGTACTCGTTCTGCATTTACTACTGCAGCGATCGATCTAGGTGCACATCCTGAATATCTAGGTGCAAATGATATCCAATTAGGTAAAAAAGAATCCACAGAAGATACAGCTAAAGTACTAGGACGTATGTTTGACGGAATCGAATTCCGTGGATTCAGTCAAAAAATGGTAGAGGAACTAGCAGAATTCTCTGGTGTTCCAGTTTGGAATGGCTTGACTGATGAATGGCATCCAACACAAATGATCGCTGACTTTTTAACTATCCAAGAAAACTTTGGAACAGTAGAAGGTATCACTGTTGCTTACTGCGGAGATGGTCGAAACAATATGGCTAACTCTTTATTAGTCACAGGTGCAATTTTAGGAGCGAATATGCGTATCGTTGCACCAAAAGAATTACAACCTGAAGAAGAAATCGTCAAAATGGCAGAAGGCTTTGCTGAAAAATCCGGTGCACAATTGATGATTACCGACGATGTTGATAAAGGTGTAGACGGAGCAGACGTCCTTTATTCTGATGTATGGGTATCAATGGGTGAAGAAGATAAATTCGAAGAACGTATCAAATTGTTGAAACCTTACCAAATCAATATGGAAATGGTAGAAAAAACACACAACACAGATCGTTTGATCTTCCTGCACTGCTTGCCAGCTTTCCATGATACAAACACTGTTTACGGTGAACAAATGAAAGAACGCTTTGGCATCACTGAAATGGAAGTAACAGATGAAGTCTTCCGCAGCAAATATGCTCGTCAATTTGACCAAGCAGAAAATCGTATGCACTCAATCAAAGCGATCATGGCAGCAACATTAGGTAACTTGTTTATCCCTCGCGTTTAAGCATAACCACATTCATCTCACGAAAAAACGAGTCAGCATTGAGGGAAAATCACAAAACGCTGGCTCGTTTTGTTATCTAGAAAATTCGGTAGAACTGAAGAAAGGACGAATGAAATGGCCAAACGAAAAGTAGTTGTCGCTTTAGGGGGCAATGCCATCTTGTCTACGGATGCAAGTGCAAAAGCCCAACAAGAAGCGTTAATGGAAACAGCAAAGTATTTAGTGAAATTTATCGAACAAGGAGATGAATTGATCATCTCCCACGGAAATGGTCCGCAAGTCGGTAACCTATTGATTCAGCAGCAAGCTGCTGATTCTGAGAAAACACCGGCAATGCCTTTAGATACATGTGTTGCAATGACAGAAGGATCTATCGGTTACTGGTTACAAAACGCCATGGGCGAAGTACTGAAGGAAAAAGGGATCGATAAAGATGTGGTTTCTTTAGTCACTCAAGTTATTGTGGATGAAAATGATCCTTCCTTCAAAAATCCAAGTAAACCAGTCGGTCCATTCTACACGGAAGAAGAAGCCAAAGAACAAATGAATGCTGACTCCACTGTGACATTCAAAGAAGATGCTGGACGTGGATGGAGAAAAGTAGTCGCTTCCCCTAAACCCATCTCGATTAAAGAAGCACGTGTCATCGAAACGCTGGTCGATCAAGGAGTTATCACAGTCTCTGTTGGTGGCGGTGGGATTCCTGTTGTAGAAACAGCTACTGGATTAGAAGGACGAGAAGCCGTAATCGATAAAGATTTTGCTTCAGAAAAATTAGCCGAAATCATTGATGCGGATTTGCTGATCGTATTGACAGGAGTAGACAATGTGTATGTCAATTACCAAAAACCAGATCAAAAGAAATTAGAAACTGTTACTGTTTCAGAAATGAAACAATACATTGATGAAAAGCAATTCGCTCCAGGAAGCATGCTTCCGAAAGTAGAAGCAGCTATTGCATTTGTTGAAGCAAAACCAAACGCTAAGGCAATCATCACTTCTTTAGAAAATATCGAGAATCTTTTAGCTTCTGAAGAAGGAACGATTATCGTAGCTAATTAATTTGTTAAGTCTTTCGTATTTACGAAATGATTTATAGCTATCCAGGTGGTATTTCTTCTCCTTTAGGCCATCTGGATTGTTTTTTTATGAAACGACTAGCCTTTCGTTTTTTTTTCTGATATAATTCAAGAAAGTTTAATAAGACTAAGATTTGTTGAACAAGAGAGTACTTGTATCATTCTTGGCTAGCGAATTCGGAAGTGGTGGAAGCCGAATGAAGAAGATACAACGAAGCGCACTTGGAGAATTCTGTTTTAAACAGACGGTCGTCTACCGATATCAGATGGAGCTGGTCCTTTTTTAGGACAATTGGAGTGGTACCGCGGGAAATCTCGTCTCTAGTGATGGCATACTAAGTATGCCGTCGCTAGAGATTTTTTTTGTTTAACAATCAAGGGAACACTTTAGGAGGAATAAAGATGAATAATAAAGATCTTGTCGCAAAAGCTGTCTATGACGCTGTCAAAGATGATTTAACACTGGAACAAGTCGAACAATTACTAGAAAATCCAAAATCAGCTGAACACGGAGATGTTGCATTTCCAGCCTTTTCATTAGCAAAAGTTTACCGAAAAGCGCCACAGCAAATCGCTGCAGATTTAGCAGAAAAAATCGATTCTGCCAACTTTGAAAAAATCGAAGTTGTCGGACCTTACTTGAACTTTTTCATGAACAAAGAACTTATCAGCAAAAAAGTTTTGCAAACAGTAGTGAAAGAAAAAGAACATTATGGGGATAGCAATATCGGGAATCAAGGAACAGTACCAATCGACATGTCTTCTCCTAATATTGCCAAACCAATCTCAATGGGACATTTGCGTTCGACAGTTATCGGTAATTCGATCGGTTTCATTATGGAAAAAATCGGTTATCAGCCAATCCGCATCAACCATTTAGGTGACTGGGGAACACAGTTTGGAAAACTGATCGTCGCTTACAAAAAATGGGGTACAGAAGAAGCTGTTAAAGCAGAACCAATCAATGAATTGCTTCGTTTATACGTCCAATTCCATGAAGTAGCTGAAACAGAACCAGAATTAAATGAAGAAGCTCGTGCTTGGTTCAAACGTCTGGAAGAAGGCGATGAAGAGGCTATTCAATTATGGCAATGGTTCCGTGATGAATCGATGAAAGAATTCAATAAAATCTATGATCTGCTGGAAGTACATTTCGATTCGTTGAACGGTGAAGCTTTCTACAATGACAAGATGGATGAAATCGTCAAACTTTTAGAAGAAAAACATTTGCTGAACGAGGATAAAGGTGCAGAAATCGTTGACCTATCTGCTTATGACCTGAATCCAGCGTTGATTAAGAAGTCAGACGGTGCGACACTGTACATTACACGTGATTTAGCTGCTGCATTGTACCGTAAACGTACTTACGACTTCAAACAATCTCTATATGTAGTAGGGAATGAACAAAGCTATCATTTTAAACAGTTGAAAGCTGTCTTGAAGGAAATGGGCTTTGACTGGTCTGACGACATGCACCATATTCCATTTGGTTTGATCACGCAAGGTGGTAAAAAATTATCAACTCGTAAAGGAAAGATCGTCTTATTAGAAGAAGTATTAAATGAAGCAATCCAATCTGCTAAAGAACAAATCAGCGAGAAAAACCCTGATTTGGAAAACAAAGATGCTGTAGCTAAACAAGTTGGGGTTGGGGCAGTCATTTTCCACGATTTGAAAAACGATCGACTGAATACATTTGACTTTAACCTGGAAGAAGTTGTTCGATTTGAAGGAGAAACTGGACCTTATGTGCAATATACACATGCTCGTGCAGTCAGCCTGTTGGAAAAAGCAGGATTTGTCCCTTCAGAAACAGCAGACTATGCATTGAATGACGATACCAGCTGGGAAGTGGTTAAATTAGTTCAAAAATACCCTGAAACGGTCTTGTCTGCTGGGGAAAAATACGAACCGTCAGTGATTGCGAAACATGCAATCAAATTAGCACAAGCATTCAACAAATACTATGCTCATACGAAGATTTTAGCTGATGATGAACAAAAAGAAGCACGCTTAGCTCTAGTTTATGCAGTGACTGTATTATTGAAAGAAGACCTTCGTTTGCTAGGACTTCATGCACCAGATAAGATGTAAGAAAAAGAGAATGTGAAATCAGCGTTCTGATCCGAGTATTAGAGAAACAAAAGAGAAAATAGCTTTTCAAATTTTATCGTTTTTTGAGCAAATACCGAGAGTCAGCTGAATGAACACCGTTTAGTGGAGAGGTTGTCTCTTAAACACTGTTTGTTTGCAAATAAGGGGACTGTGACAAAAGTCGTGTCACAGCTCCCTTTTTTTTTCGAATAAACGGTGTTCAAAAGCTTGCATCTGCGCTAATAAGCCTAACCAAACGAAAAATATGAGGAGCTATTTTTGCTTGGCTGTTTTTATTACTTGATACAGGACAGCTTTTTCACAACCTCTTATTTTGTATAAAAGTCATTCTGGATTCTTGTCAGCGTACAAAATGTATTCTGTTAACTCTTTTAAATTGTTTACACAAATATCAGCGCCGGCTTGTTGGAATCTAAGAGCAACAGACTGTTTTAAACGATCTTTTTCCCCATCTCTAATTTTTGGTACTCATCATAAGAAATCCCCATTAGCGAACTACCTTCAATTACACCTACTGTCAACACTCCGGCATTTTTCCCTTCCTGGATATCTGAGACCGTATCTCCGACTTTGATTACTTCATCAACCGACTTGTTTTTGAAGTACTGCATGTTTTTATGGATCATATAAGGAAACGGTCGACCATACCCTTCGACGTCTTCAGAAGTTGCCATGAAGTCTGGTGAATACCTTTCTTTTTTTGCGGTTTCTGCTACGATTGTCATCATAGGAGCATTAAATCCAGTCGTGGAACCAATATTGATCCCAGCGTTTCTCAACCGTTCGATCGTTTCCAATGTGTCGGGTTTCAAGGTAGAATGCTTGACCAAATCTTTAAACAGATAATGTTCAAATTGTTGATACAATTCCTCCACCTCTTTTTCCTGAGGTAGTTGTCCATAAATAGCTATCCATTGTTTTTTGACAGAAGGGAGGGAAAGAAGCTGTTGGATATGATCCCATTTTAATTTTCCCATCGGTTCGCGGATTTCTTTGTCAGTCAGTTGGATTCCTTTTTCTAGAAAAGCATTTCTAAAAGCGTGGACAGGAGCCATACAGCCAAAGTCCACAGTTGTTCCTGCCCAATCAAAAATTACAGTTTTAATCATTAACGTTCTCCTTATAGTCTTTGATAATTGCTGTCAGTTCCAAAATATCTTCCGGATAGATCTCGCCAATATTTCCGATACGAAAACATTCATGATCGCTGATTTTCCCGGGATAGATCACAAATCCATTTTGCTTTAAATACTGATAAAAATGATTAAAATCAAATCGCCAGTCCTTAGGGTAAAGAAAAGAGGTGATGAATGGCCCCTGATATTCTTGAATGAAAGGCTGGAACCCCATCTCTGTCATTTTTTGTCGTAGCACATGATTATTGGCGAGATAACGTGAATATCGAGTTTCGATTCCTCCTTCTGCCTCTAGTTCCTTCAGCGCTTGTTGAAAAGCCAAAACCGTATGGGTAGGGGAAGTGAAACGCCATTTGCCATTCTCGTTTTCCATCACGCGGTACTGGTCATATAGATCAAGTGACAAACTTCGGCTAACATTTTTTCGTTTTTCCAGTTCCGCTTTATTAGCAAGTACAAAAGAAAAGCCTGGAACACCTTGAATACATTTGTTTGAGCTGGAAATCAAAAAATCAATCCCTAGTTCGGCTACACAAATCGGTATCCCACCAAAGCTTGACATCGCGTCCACTATAAACAAAAGATCTCTTTCTTGTGTGACAGCAGCAATCTCTTCCAAATTATTCAAAATACCGGAAGTAGTCTCGCTATGGACCATTGCTAGTGCGGAGATAGACGGATTCTCTTCAATCAGCTGTGTAATCACATGAGCTTGGAGGATTTGATGTTCCGATACCTCATAAACGGTATAGTTCAGTTTCAGACATTCGCACATGTTGATCATTCGTTGTCCATATGCGCCGTTTGAACAAATCAGTACAGTATCTTCTGGCCTGATCACAGAACTTAATACCGATTCTACCCCGAAGGAGCCGCTACCTTGCATTAAGACCGTTGTGTATATTCCTTCCGATACTTGAGCAAGATCCAATAATTTTTTTCTTATCCATTGTGTAATTTCTTTGTATTCTTGATCCCAAGTACAATGATCGATCAGCATAGCATTTTTCACTGTTTCAGAAGTCGTCAATGGTCCAGAAGTTAATAATTTATACATATGATTTCCTTTCATTTCTTTTTTGAAATACACAAAGAGCAAGAGGGAGCGTCAATAATTTTGTGTAAATAAATTGTCCTCCTGCAAAATAATTAGTTACTCAGTAAACATTGAAACTAATGTATCGGTTACCTGTTGAAAACCTTTATGGCTTCTGTTTAGAAATTTTTGATTGTATGTATCAAAAATGCTGACTAGAAAGCGTTCTAGTGATTCTTCATTTTGAAACTGCTCTTTTCTACGGCTGTATCTTTTAATTTGCTTATTGAAAGACTCGATTAGATTGGTTGAGTAAATGGTTCTACGAATGCTAGGTGGAAAATCATAAAAAGTTAATAAGTCTTGGTTTTCTATGAGTGACTGCGTCACTTTAGGATAGTTTTTCTTCCATTTCTCAATCATGCCGGATAAGAAGGTATTCGCTTCTTCTTTTGAGTTAGCTTGATAAACAGCCTTAAAGTCATCACAGATTTCTTTTCGGTCTTTGACACGTACTTTATGAGCGATATTACGAGATACATGGATACAACAATGCTGATATTTTGCTTTAGGATAAATTTGATGGATAGTATCTTTCATGCCTTTTAAGCCGTCCGTAATAAAAAGCAAGACTTCTTGAACTCCTCTGGAGTTAATATCCTGTAGCAGCTCATTCCAAACGTATGTTGATTCAGTTGGAGCAATCGCATAACTCAGTACTTCTTTAGTGCCGTCTTCTCGTATACCAATGGCAATATAAATCGCTTCTTTGGATACAGTTTGACGTTTTAGTGGAATGTAAGTAGCGTCCATAAAAATAGCGACATACTTATCATTTAAGGCTCTGGATTTAAAGGCATTTACTTCTTCAGTCAGAACTTTAGTCATGTTGGACATGGTTTGTGGAGTATAGTGATGACCGTACATTTTTTCGATCAAATCAGCAATTTCAGACATCGTAACACCTTTTTCGAATAAATGGATAATAGTGGTTTCCAATGTATCGTTTGTTCTTTTGTAGGCTGGTAAAGTTTGTTGTTTAAACTCACCATTACGATCTCTAGGTATTTCCAATGTTAATTCACCATATTCGGTTTTGATTGATCGAAAGTAAGAACCGTTTCTCGAATTACCTGAATTAAAACCAGTGCGATCATATTTTTCGTAATCTAAAAAAGCCGTTAATTCAGTCCGTAGGAGTGTGTTTATCGCTTTTTCTAAGTGCGAACGGAATAATTCATTTAAATCGCCTTTAGTGACTAGAGTTTGCACAATTTCTGTAGTAAAATCATTCATAGGGAAGTCCTCTTTTCTGTGAATTGGTTGTCGTTAACTTTATTCTACAGAAGGGACTTCCTTTTTTGTATGGATTTTTTCATTTACACAAAATATTTTATACTCTCGAGCAAGAAGCTGCTCTTGTTAACATCCAATATAAATGATGATTATTGTGATTCAATCAAGGTGTTGAAAAATTTGAATAAAAAATGATGTATTTTTGTAAAGAGTGTAAAGGTTTATTTAATAAGGAAAATATTGAAAATAAAAAAACACGCATTCCATATTAGGAATACGTGCTCTGATTAAAAAAGTGATACTTCAGTTGGATGGTGAAGAAATTCTTCTACTCGTTTTGCGTCCTCCTCATTTTCCGAGATGACCATGATCGTATCGAATCCAGCAATTGTACTGACAATAGAGGGAGGTTTGATCTCATCTAAAACAGATGCAAATAAATGAGCATTGTCTGGCAAGGTATTGACGATCGTCAAAAAGTGGACTCGTTCGACTTTCAATACAATGTCTTCAATCATTTGAACCAGCCGATCCTCTTCCTCAGTCCTAGTCTCAGGAGTTCCTTTTTCGCGAAACAATACGAAGCGGGAAACGCCATTTTCATCAGGTGCCTTCACGATTTTTAGATCACGGATATCTCGAGAAATCGTTGCCTGCGTGGCGGTAACGCCATAATGCCCAAGTTTGTTTAATAGTTCTTCTTGCGTACGGATCGGGAATTCTTCAATGACTTGTTTAATCAGCAAATGTCTTTGAGCTTTGCGCATTTTCTTTCTCCTTTACGAAAGATTTCACATGTATCATAACAAAAAAAAGAAGGATTGCCCAATAATATTCGTCTTTTATACCTAAAATTATTTTATGGAAAAAGGATAATAAAGAAACAAAGAGAAATCTACTGTTTTTCTTGAATTCTTTTTATCTTTCAGGTAAACTATTGAATGTTGAGCAGAAAAGTATATTTGCTCTTGCGATACGGATCTTTTGTCTGTATAATAGCTGAGGGTGCTTTATGCATCAGCAAATCCACATTCTTATTGGATTGTCGGTAGGTGCTTGAAAAAGTTTGCCGGCAAGGTAGAAGATAAGAAGAGGAAAAATAAAACCAAATCGGAGGAAACAAACATGGCAGTAATTTCTATGAAACAATTACTAGAAGCCGGCGTACACTTTGGTCACCAAACTCGTCGCTGGAATCCAAAAATGAAGAAATATATCTTCACAGAAAGAAACGGAATCTACATCATTGACTTGCAAAAAACAGTTAAATTAGTAGATGCAGCTTATGATTACATGAAGAGCGTTGCTGAAGAAGGCGGCGTAGCATTATTCGTAGGTACAAAAAAACAAGCACAAGAAGCAATCAAAGAAGAAGCAACTCGTGCAGGACAATACTTCGTTAACCATCGTTGGTTAGGCGGAACATTGACAAACTGGGATACTATCCAAAAACGTATCAGCCGTTTGAAACAAATCAATGCAATGGAAGAAGATGGAACTTTTGAAGTTCTACCTAAAAAAGAAGTTGCTGGTTTGAACAAAGAACGTGAACGTCTTGAAAAATTCTTAGGCGGTATCGCTGATATGCCAAGAATCCCAGATGTAATGTACATCGTTGACCCACGTAAAGAACGTATTGCTGTTCAAGAAGCACACAAATTAAATATCCCAATCGTAGCTATGGTTGATACAAACTGCGATCCAGATGAAATCGACGTAGTAATCCCTTCAAACGACGATGCAATTCGTGCCGTTAAATTGATTACTTCAAAAATGGCTGATGCTTTCATCGAAGGAAACCAAGGTGAAGATCAAGTAGTTGAAGAAGATTTCACAGAAGAAAACACAGCAACATCAATCGAAGAAATCGTAGATGTTGTTGAAGGCGACAATTCTTCAGCAAAATAATTTTGAATGATGGAGCTGTTTCAAAGGCTGGGCGACAAGCCTCACTCTCCTTTGAAGCAGCTTTTTTTAAAAAGAAAAACACACAGGAGGAGTTAAACATGGCAGACGTTACAGCTAAAATGGTAAAAGAACTACGCGAAATGACTGGCGTAGGAATGATGGATGCGAAAAAAGCATTAGTTGAAGTAGAAGGCGACATGGAAAAAGCAGTTGATCTTTTACGTGAAAAAGGAATGGCAAAGGCTGCGAAGAAAAATGACCGCATTGCAGCTGAAGGATTGGCTTCAGTTGCTGTGAAAGGTAACACTGCAGCAATCGTTGAAGTAAACTCAGAAACAGACTTTGTTTCTAAAAACGAAATGTTCCAAGATTTAGTAAAAGAAATCGCAGAACTTGTTGCTGAAAACAAACCAGCAGACATGGAAGCTGCAATGAAAATCAAAACAGATAAAGGTACAATTGAATCTGACTTGATCGAAGCAACTCAAGTTATCGGAGAAAAAATCAGCTTCCGTCGCTTTGAAGTTGTAGAAAAAGACGACAATGCTGCATTTGGTGGATACTTGCATATGGGCGGACGTATTGCCGTATTGACTGTTCTAGATGGAACAACTGACGAAACAGTTGCAAGAGACGTAGCTATGCACGTAGCAGCTATCAATCCTCGTTATGTAAACGAATCACAAATTCCAGAAGCTGAATTAGAACATGAAAAAACTGTTCTTACAGAACAAGCATTGAACGAAGGCAAACCAGCGAATATCGTTGAAAAAATGGTAGAAGGACGCTTGAAGAAATTCAAAGCAGAAATCGCTTTGGTGGACCAACCATTCGTTAAAGATCCTGATATGACTGTTGAAAAATACGTTGCATCAAAAGGCGCAACTGTTAAAACATTCGTACGTTTCGAAGTTGGCGAAGGTATCGAAAAACGCGAAGATAACTTTGTAGAAGAAGTTATGAGCCAAGTGAAAAAATAATTCTGTTGAATAACAGACGGGAACGCACGGTTTGTGCGCTCCCTTTTTTTAAGCAAAACAAGAAAAACCAGTCTTAGAGTGTCGAAATCATCTAAGTATGGTAAAATGGCAATAGAAAATATTGGAGGAATGAACATGGTCACACCGAAATATCAGCGTGTAGTCTTAAAATTGAGTGGAGAAGCTTTAGCTGGGGACGCAGGATTTGGAATCAAACCACCAGTAATCAAAGAAATCATCCAAGAAATCAAAGAAGTTCACGAGCTGGGCGTTGAAATGGCAATCGTTGTGGGCGGCGGAAATATCTGGCGCGGACAAATCGGAGCACAAATGGGCATGGAACGTGCTCAAGCTGATTACATGGGTATGTTAGCTACAGTTATGAATGCCTTAGCTTTACAGGATACGTTGGAAAACGTGGGTGTACCGACACGCGTGCAAACTTCGATTGAAATGCGTCAAATCGCAGAGCCATATATTCGCCGTAAAGCAGAACGTCATTTAGAAAAAGGACGGATCGTTATCTTTGCAGGCGGTACCGGCAACCCGTACTTCTCGACAGACACAACAGCAGCATTACGCGCGGCAGAAATCGGCGCAGATGTTATCCTGATGGCTAAAAACAATGTAGACGGTGTTTATTCTGCTGATCCGAAAGTAGATGCAAATGCAGTAAAATTTGAAGAACTGACTCATCTGGAAGTTATTGCCAAAGGATTACAAGTCATGGATTCAACTGCAAGTTCACTAAGCATGGATAATGATATTCCACTGCTTGTCTTCAATTTAAATGAACACGGAAATATTCGCCGTGCAATCTTAGGCGAAAATATCGGAACAACTGTAAGGGGGAAATAAAAATGGCAGATGCAATTATGACAGAAGCAAAAGAAAAAATGAAAAAAGCAGCACAAAATCTTCAACGTGAACTTGGGCAAATCCGCGCAGGCCGTGCGAACGCTAGCCTTTTGGACCGTATTACTGTGAACTACTACGGTGCGCCAACACCATTGAACCAAATGGCATCAATCCAAATTCCAGAAGCACGTGTTTTAATGATCACACCTTTTGACAAGAGCATTCTTCAAGATGTTGAAAAAGCTATTATGGCAAGTGATATCGGAATCAGTCCAACCAATGATGGAAATGTCATTCGCTTAGTTATCCCGCAACTGACAGAAGAACGCAGAAAAGAATTAGCTAAAGATGTTAAAAAAGAAGCAGAAAATGCAAAAATCGCGATTCGTAACATCCGTCGTGATGCGATCGATGAATATAAAAAACAACAAAAAAATGGTGATATTACCGAAGATGATTTGCGCGGATTAGAAAAAGACGTACAAACATTGACAGATAACAGCATCAAAGAAGTAGATAAGATCGCTGCTGATAAAGAAAAAGAATTATTGGAAGTTTAATAAAATCATAAAAACAGAGGGGCGGATCATTCCGCTTCCTCTGTTTTTATTTATATTTCTTTTATTTAAAAATTAAAAAAAGAAAAAATTATTCAGTTTTTAAATAAAAAAACAATGATTTCATAGGAAAAACAGTTAGATATTGCTATAATACTTAAGATAGTGGGAATCTTTTAAGTATAGGAGGAAAAAGAATGTTACGTTTTTTTCCGCAAAAAAACAAATATATTCAAGAAAAAAGCGAATTTCAATTTAATACCGATGGACCAATTCCTCAGCACATTGCCATCATCATGGACGGCAATGGTCGTTGGGCGCAAAACCGTCGTTTGCCACGAGTTGCTGGCCATAAAGAAGGCATGGAAACAGTAAAGAAAGTCACAAAAAAAGCATCAAGGCTTGGAGTGAAAGTGTTGACGCTTTATGCCTTTTCGACTGAAAACTGGAAGCGACCAAAAGATGAAGTAAGTTTTCTCATGCAACTACCTGTCGACTTCTTTGATACGTTCGTACCAGAATTGATTAAAGAAAATGTCAAAGTTCATGTCATGGGTTATGAAAACGTATTGCCAGAACATACGCAAGATGCTGTAAGACGTGCAATTGAGCAAACAAAAAACAATACTGGAATGGTATTGAATTTTGCTTTGAATTATGGAAGCAGAGCAGAGATCGTGACTGCTGTCCAAGAAATTGCCGAAGAAGTAGCAAAAGGAGAAATACACGCAGAAGAAATCGATGATGAATTGATTGCTAAGCATTTAATGACAGGTTTCTTGCCTAAAGAGTTACAAGATCCTGAGCTGATGATCCGTACAAGTGGAGAAGAGCGAATTAGTAATTTTCTGTTATGGCAGATCGCATATAGTGAGCTGTATTTTACAAAAGCGCTTTGGCCTGATTTTGATGGTGCGCATCTTGAAGAAGCAATCGCCTCTTATCAAAATCGAGACCGTCGATTCGGCGGTGTAAAAAAAACAGAAGATGAGAAAGGGGATCAGTCATGAAACAACGTGTGGTCACAGCAGCCGTGGCGCTAGTCTTGTTTATTCCGATTATATGGATCGGAGGCATAGCGGTTGAGCTTACAGCAGCAATCTTAGCGGTAATAGGAGTTTACGAGCTGTTTCGGATGAAAGGATTGACACTCTTAAGTTTTGAAGGATTTTTATCCGCCGTTGGTGCAGTGTTACTTGTTTTGCCAAAAGAAAGATGGTTTTTCTTTCTTCCAGAGAATGTAAGTACATTTATGTTATTTTATCTTATAGTTATGATTCTTTTAGGAACATCAGTTATTTCTAAAAATACGTATACGATTGATGAAGCAGGTTTTCCTGTGCTTGTCAGCTTGTATGTGGGAATAGGTTTCCAGAATTTTGTCAATGCACGAACAGAAAGCTTGGCTGTTTTGATATTTGGTCTATTTATTGTTTGGGCAACTGATATCGGAGCATATATGGTTGGTCGACGTTATGGTCAGCATAAGTTAAGTCCTGATGTTTCGCCCAACAAAACGATTGAAGGTGCGCTCGGTGGTATTGGTAGTGCTGTTGTAGTCGCATTTCTTTATTTATTGCTATACCCAGCAAAAGAACTATTTAATCATGGTATGTTTGTCATGCTTCTGATGACGATTATTTTTTCAGCAGTCGGACAATTTGGTGATTTGGTCGAATCTGCAATCAAACGTCATTATGATGTGAAAGACTCGGGAAATATCTTACCAGGCCATGGTGGAATCTTAGACCGTTTCGACAGTTTGCTGTTTGTATTTCCTATCATGCATTTATTTGGCATTATTTAGTAAGTATACCTGCGTTTCTTTGTGAATTTCATAAAAGACGCAGGTTTTTATTTTTCATTATATTGATACTATTGGTGTCTTTGGTATACTATGGTAAAATTATAGTGTTTTATCGTTGTTTTATAAAAAACACAAAAAACAAGTAAAGGAGAAAAAAGCTATGAAAACGATTCTGACATTTATCATCGTTTTTGGTATATTAGTGATTGTTCATGAGTTTGGTCATTTCTTCTTTGCGAAACGATCAGGAATCCTCGTTCGCGAATTTGCTATCGGTATGGGTCCGAAAATTTATGGGCATCAAGCAAAAGACGGGACAACATATACGCTTCGCCTATTACCTATTGGCGGTTATGTTCGAATGGCAGGCAATGGGGATGATGAAACAGAAATGGCACCAGGAATGCCTCTTTCTCTTTTACTAAATTCTGACGGCATCGTAGAGAAGATAAATTTAAGTAAGAAAATCCAATTGACAAATGCTATCCCGATGGAATTGAGCCGTTATGATTTAGAAGATGAGCTGACTATCACTGGTTATGTGAATGGAGACGAAACAGAAGTAGTAACCTACCCTGTTGATCACGATGCGACGATTATTGAAAACGACGGAACAGAAATCAGAATTGCGCCAAAAGACGTACAGTTCCAATCGGCTAAATTGTGGCAGCGTATGCTGACCAACTTTGCTGGACCCATGAATAACTTTATTTTGGCAATCCTGTTATTCATCATTCTGGCATTTATGCAAGGTGGTGTTCAAGTGACGAACACTAATCGCGTAGGAGAGATCATGCCTAATGGAGCTGCGGCAGAAGCAGGCTTAAAAGAAAATGATGAGGTAGTCAGTGTGGACGGAAAAGAAATCCATTCATGGAATGATCTGACAACAGTCATTACGAAAAATCCAGGTAAAACATTAGACTTTAAGATCGAACGAGAAGGTCAGGTGCAATCTGTCGACGTGACACCGAAATCTGTAGAGTCAAATGGCGAAAAAGTTGGCCAACTTGGTATAAAAGCCCCAATGAATACAGGTTTTATGGATAAGATCATTGGAGGGACGCGTCAAGCTTTCAGCGGTTCATTGGAAATTTTCAAAGCCTTAGGATCACTATTTACAGGTTTCAGTTTAGATAAATTAGGCGGACCTGTCATGATGTACCAATTGTCTTCAGAAGCAGCAAATCAAGGTGTAACAACTGTTATTAGTTTGATGGCGCTTCTTTCAATGAATCTCGGAATCGTCAATCTGCTTCCGATTCCTGCCTTAGATGGCGGGAAATTAGTCTTGAATATTTTTGAAGGGATTCGCGGGAAACCATTAAGTCAAGAAAAAGAAGGAATATTGACATTAGCTGGCTTTGGATTTTTAATGTTGTTGATGGTGCTAGTTACATGGAACGATATTCAACGATTCTTTTTCTAGAAAAAGTTGACAAATAGGGTATAATAACAAACGATAACTATTTTGAGGAAATAAAGGAGTATATAGAATGAGACAATCAAAAATATTGATTCCAACATTACGCGAAGTTCCAAATGATGCAGAAGTATTAAGCCATCAAATCTTGCTAAGAGCTGGATATATCCGCCAAGTATCAGCGGGTATTTATTCATATCTGCCATTAGCAAATCGTGTATTGGAAAAACTGAAACGCATTATGCGGGAAGAATTTGAAAAAATCGGAGCGGTAGAAATGCTGATGCCTGCCATCTTGCCAGCAGAACTTTGGGAAGAATCCGGGCGTTACGAAACATATGGACCAAACTTGTATCGTTTCAAAGACCGCAATGATCGAAAAATGATCCTTGGACCAACTCACGAAGAAACTTTTACTGATTTGATGCGTAATGAAATCAATTCATATAAGAAATTACCTTTAAATCTTTATCAAATCCAACCTAAATATCGTGACGAAAAACGACCTCGCTTCGGTTTGCTTCGCGGAAGAGAGTTTATCATGAAAGATGCATATTCTTTCCATGCAACGGAAGAAAGTTTGGACGAGACATATAAAGATTACGAAAAAGCCTATACCGAAGTATTCAAGCGTTGTGGCTTAGAATTTCGCTCGATCATCGGAGACGGCGGCGCAATGGGCGGGAAAGACTCAAAGGAATTCATGGCGATCTCAGAAATCGGGGAGGATACGATCTGTTATTCGACTGAAAGTGATTATGCTGCAAACTTGGAGATGGCTACAAGCTACTATGTATCAAAAAAATCGCATGAAACACAGCTTGAATTGGAGAAAGTAGCTACACCTAACGTAAAATCAATTGACGAAGTAGCAGATTTCTTTTCTGTTGAACCTCAAAAAATCATCAAGTCTGTATTGTTCATTGCGGATGAACAACCTGTCCTTGTTTTGGTACGCGGAGACCATGAAGTCAATGACGTAAAACTGAAAAACTATCTATCTGCTGACTTTTTAGAAGAAGCAACAGAAGAAGAAGCACAAAAATATCTAGGTGCTGAGTTTGGTTCTGTCGGACCAGTCGGTGTTTCAGATGACGTAAAAGTATATGCAGACCGTTATGTCCAAGATTTAGCGAATGCCATTACTGGAGCGAACGAAACAGGATTCCACTATAAAAATGTGAATCCAGAACGCGATTTCACTGTACTTTCTTATGAAGATCTTCGTTTTGTACAAGAAGGAGATCCTTCACCAGACAACAACGGTGTTCTTGCCTTTACTCGAGGAATCGAAATCGGACATATCTTCAAAATCGGCACTCGTTACAGTGAATCTATGGGAGCAACTGTACTAGACGAAAATGGACGAGAAAAATTTGTGATTATGGGCTGTTATGGTATCGGTGTAAGTCGTTTATTATCAGCAATCGTAGAACAACATTCAGATGAACAAGGAATCAACTGGCCAAAAGGAATTGCGCCATTTGATTTGCATATCGTCCAAATGAATCTAAAAGACGAATACCAAACAAGCCTGACGAATGAACTAGAAGAAGCGATGACAAAAGCTGGCTATGAAGTACTAGTTGATGACAGAAATGAACGCGCAGGAGTGAAATTCGCGGATTCTGATTTGATTGGCTGTCCAATCAGAATCACTGTCGGTAAAAAAGCAGTGGATGGAATCGTAGAAGTAAAAATCAAGAAAACTGGCGAAATGGTTGAAGTACGTAAAGAAGAATTGGCGAATACTTTACCAATCCTCTTGAACCAAGGCGAATAATAAGCGTTAAAACACAGAAAATAAAAATAGCTGAATCAGATGTTTTTGACAATCTGATGATTCGCTTTTAAAATTGGAACTGCGATTCAAATCGCAGTTCCAATTTTTTAATGTAAAACTCAGAAAAAACGAGTATACTAAAAGGTACTGAAAAAGAAGAGGATAAGATGCGATCAATTGCATTGTTTCTCATCAGAAAGGGCGTATATCTTTGTCAGAAAAACGAGATTTATTTGAAAAACTGTTGGAACAAATCCAATTAGAGGAAGCAGAAAGAAATCATCCACTGCTTACTGCTGGTGAAATGGATAGTGTAGTGGTCCATCGTAAATCGCGTTTATGGGAATTTACGCTGCATTTTTCCAAAATTTTGCCTATTATGCTATATCGGTCATTAACTCAGCATCTGACTATCGCTTTTAAAGATATTGCACAAGTCAAACTGAATATCTTAGCAGATGACCAGACATTCGATGAACAGCTCTTGCAAGATTACTGGGCCCAAGCTTTGGAAAATCAGCAATGCGATACACCACTAGCACAGCAAGTATTGAAAACGCAGGTACCTGTGATAAAAGATCGTAAAGTCATCTTGCCAATCGACAGTACAGGAGCTATTTCTTATTTGAAGCAACAATACTTGCCATTAGTAGAAGAGTTATTCGTCAGTTACGGATTCCCAAAATTTCGTATCGAACCAGAAGTGGATGAGCAGCAAGCGGAACGAGTATTGAAACTTTTTGAAGAACGCAAACAAGAACAGGCAGAAGCCTTTATGAAGCAAGCAGCTGAAAGTCTAGTTGTCCACGAACAAAAGAAAAAGGAAAGAAAAGAGCAATCGCCAGCTCTTGAAGGACCCATCCAGCTAGGACGAAATATTCCAGCCGATGAACCAACGACACCAATGATCAGTATCGTTGAAGAAGAACGAAGAGTCACACTTGAGGGGTACGTATTCGACAAAGAAGTCAGAGAACTACGTTCAAAACGCAAGATCTTGACTTTGAAAATCACAGATTATACTTCATCATTTATCGTCAAAAAATTCTCGAACGGCGAAAAAGATGAACAAGTATTTGATGCGATCAGTGTCGGTAGCTGGTTAAAGGTACGAGGAAGTATTCAAGAAGATACGTTTGTCCGTGATTTGGTCATGAATGCGCAAGATATCATAGAAGTCAAACATACACCTCGCAAAGATTATGCTCCTGAAGGGGAAAAACGAGTAGAGCTTCATGTTCATAGCAATATGAGTACGATGGATGCAACAAACAGCATCTCTGATCTTGTGGCACAAGCAGGGAAATGGGGGCACCGAGCTATCGCCATTACAGACCACGGTGGTGCGCAAGCCTTTCCGGAAGCACATAGTGCTGGAAAAAAAGCAGGTGTGAAAATCTTATACGGCGTGGAAGCGAATGTCGTAGATGATGGTGTCCCAATTGCTTATAATGATGCACATGAAGCATTGAGTGAAGCCACATATGTCGTATTTGACGTGGAAACGACAGGATTGTCTGCAGTATATGACACGATCATCGAGCTAGCCGCAGTCAAAATGTATAAAGGAAATGTAATCGAAAGCTTTGATGAATTTATCGATCCAGGACATCCCTTGTCACGAACAACGGTAGATCTGACTGGTATCACGGATGAAATGGTTCGAGGGTCAAAGTCGGAAGAAGAAGTATTGCGGATGTTCCTTGAATTTTCAAAAGATACAATTTTGGTAGCCCACAACGCGGCTTTTGATATGGGGTTCTTGAATACTAGCTACGCAAGGTATGGTATTCCTGAAGCGGCCAATCCAGTCATTGATACGTTGGAATTAGCTAGATATCTGTATCCTCAATTCAAACGTTTCGGATTAGGTGTGTTATCTAAAAAGTTTGGTGTCAGCTTGGAACAGCATCACCGAGCAATCTATGATGCTGAAGCAACTGGTCACTTAGCATGGATCTTTGTGAAAGAGGCAATGGACAATCATAACATGCTTTATCATGATCAGCTAAATGAGCATATCGGAGAAGGAGATTCTTACAAAAGGGCTCGACCTTTCCATGTAACGATTTTAGCAAAAAATCAGGCGGGACTGAAAGATTTGTTCAAACTGATTTCAATGTCGAATGTCGAATACTTCGAACGCGTCCCACGAATACCACGCTCCCAATTGAAAAAGATGCGTGAAAATCTATTGATCGGCTCAGCTTGTGATAAGGGAGAAATATTCGAAGCCATGATGCAAAAAGGGGTAGAAGAGGCAAGAAACCGAGCAAAATTCTACGATTATATTGAAGTTATGCCAAAAGCGGTCTATGCGCCTTTGATCGAGCAAGAATTGGTAAAAAATGAACATGATTTGGAAGAAATTATCCAAAATTTGGTAGAAATCGGAAAAAGTTTGGATAAAATCGTTGTTGCAACAGGTAATGTACATTATCTGAACGAAGAAGATGCCATTTATCGAAAAATTTTGATCAATTCTATGGGCGGAGCGAATCCGTTGAATCGTCATAGTTTGCCGGATGTCCATTTCCGAACAACCGATGAGATGCTAACTGCATTTCACTTTTTAGGGGAAGAAACAGCGAAAGAGATCGTAGTAGAAAATACGAATAAAATCTCAGATATCTGCGAAGAAGTGATTCCAGTCAAAGATGAACTTTATACACCGAAGATTCCAGGTTCAGAAGATGAAATATCAGAATTGAGTTACACAAAAGCAAAACAAATGTACGGAGATCCGTTACCTGAGATCATTCAAAAACGATTAGAAAAAGAGTTGAATTCTATTAATGGTAATGGCTTCTCGGTTATTTATCTGATCGCCCAAAAACTAGTGCATAAAAGTAATGAAGATGGCTATCTAGTAGGTTCACGTGGCTCTGTTGGCTCTAGCTTTGTTGCGACGATGACAGGAATCACTGAAGTTAATCCATTAGCCCCTCATTATTATTGTCCAGAGTGCCAATATTCCGAGTTTTTTGAAGATGGTACGTATGGTTCTGGATTTGACATGCCAGAAAAACAATGTCCAAAATGTGGTGCACGCTTAAACAAAGACGGTCATGATATTCCATTTGAGACATTTTTAGGATTCCATGGAGACAAAGTGCCCGATATTGATTTGAACTTCTCAGGTGATTATCAAGCAGAAGCCCATAACTATACGAAAGTATTGTTTGGCGAAGACTATGTTTACCGTGCCGGAACGATTGGTACAGTCGCCGACAAAACAGCATATGGCTATGTAAAAGGATACGAAAGGGACAATAATCTGCAGTTTCGAAGTGCAGAAGTCGACAGATTAGCAAAAGGCGCTACTGGAGTCAAACGGACAACCGGCCAGCATCCAGGGGGGATCATCGTTATTCCCGATTATATGGATGTCTATGATTTTACGCCGATCCAATATCCAGCAGACGATCAAAATTCGGAATGGAAAACGACTCATTTTGATTTCCACTCGATTCACGATAATGTATTGAAATTAGATATTCTAGGGCATGATGACCCAACTGTTATTCGGATGCTTCAAGATTTATCAGGGATCGATCCACAAACGATCCCTACGGATGACCCGGAAGTGATGCGGATATTTGCCGGTCCTGAAGTACTTGGAGTAAGTCAGGAACAAATTTATTCCAAAACAGGGACATTAGGTATTCCAGAATTCGGCACTCGTTTTGTTCGAGGGATGCTAGAAGAAACGCATCCTACAACTTTTGCAGAACTACTGCAAATTTCCGGACTATCTCATGGTACAGACGTATGGTTAGGAAATGCGGAAGAATTGATTCGACGAGGAGATGCGACACTGGCGGAAGTAATCGGCTGTCGTGATGATATTATGGTTTATTTGATCCATGCTGGATTAGATAGCGGGATGGCATTTAAAATCATGGAAACTGTTCGTAAAGGACAATGGAACAAGATCCCTGATGAATTGCGAGAAACCTATCTATCGGCGATGAAAGAAAATAATGTGCCCGACTGGTATATCGATTCTTGTTCAAAAATCAAATATATGTTTCCGAAAGCCCATGCTGCAGCTTACGTATTGATGGCTCTTCGTGTCGCTTATTTCAAGGTTTATTTCCCTATTTTGTATTACTGTGCATACTTTTCTGTACGTGCAGACGACTTTGATCTAGTCTCCATGTGCAAAGGAAAAGATGCTGTGAAACAAGCAATGAAAGAAATCACGGACAAAGGATTAGATGCTTCCGTAAAAGAAAAGAATCAACTGACAGTGCTGGAGTTAGCCAATGAAATGCTGGAACGAGGATTCAAATTTGGAATGATTGATTTGTATAAATCGGATGCCGTTAACTTTGTTATTGAAGGTGATACGTTGATCGCACCATTTAGAGCTGTCCCAAGTTTGGGAACCAACGTGGCAAAACAAATCGTTGAAGCAAGAAAAGACGGTCCATTTTTATCCAAAGAAGATCTTGCCACCCGCGGTAAAGTTTCAAAAACATTGATCGAATATATGAACGACAATGGCGTATTGAAAGATCTACCAGATGAAAATCAATTATCGTTATTCGATATGCTATAAGCATCTGTTTTCCTGTCTGCTTGTAATTTTAAGCAGAGTATGGTATAGTTCTTATAGGTAATGATACTAACTGTGAGTGAGCGGATTTTTCGCTCACTCTTTTTAATGGAATTACGCACTTAATTTTTAAGGAGGCGAAACTTTTGAGTAGCGTCGTTGAAACAGTCATAGAAATGGTGACACCGATTTTAGATGAACAAAATTTTGAACTTGTCGAAGTCGAATTTGTAAAAGAAGGAAAAAGCTGGTTCTTACGAGTATTTATTGACAAAGAAGGCGGTATCGATATCGAAGAATGCGCCTTTGTCAGTGAGAAACTGAGTGAAAAACTTGATGCAGCAGATCCAGATCCGATACCTCAAGCTTATTTCCTGGAGGTATCCTCCCCGGGAGCAGAGCGGCCATTGAAAAAAGAAAGCGACTATGAAAAGGCACTTGGTGATTATGTCCATGTCTCCTTATACCAACCAGTAGATGGCGAAAAACAATATGAAGGATTTCTTCAATCATTTGATGCTGAACAGCTTACATTGAAAATACGCATAAAAACACGAGAAAAAGAATTGACTTTTGACCGAAAAAATATTGCAAAAGCTCGCTTAGCTATCCAATTTTAATCACGGAGAGGAATCAGAAAAAATGAGTAAAGAAATGTTAAATGCGTTAGACGCTTTAGAAGCTGAAAAAGGGATCTCAAAAGAAATCGTGATCGATGCTTTAGAAGCAGCATTGGTTTCTGCATACAAACGTCACTATGGCCAAGCACAAAACGTCGAAGTGGAATTTGATCAGAAAAAAGGAAAGATCCATGTCTATGCGGTAAAAGAAGTAACGGAAGAAGTGATGGATTCACAGTTGGAAGTCTCATTGAAAGATGCACTTTTAATCAATCCAGCATATGAGATCGGTGATACGATCCGTTTTGAAGTAACACCAAAAGATTTTGGGCGGATCGCTGCGCAAACGGCTAAACAAGTTATTTTACAGCGTGTACGTGAAGCAGAAAGAACGATTATTTATAACGAATTCAGTGCTTATGAAAAAGACATCATGCAAGGAATCGTCGAACGCCAGGATAAACGTTATATTTATGTCAATCTTGGTAAAATTGAGGCAGTTCTTTCTAAACAAGATCAAATGCCAAATGAATTTTATCAACCACATGATCGAATCAAAGTTTATGTTTCCCGAGTAGAAAATACGTCTAAAGGTCCGCAAGTATTTGTTAGCCGCAGCCATCCAGACCTATTGCGTCGCTTATTTGAACAAGAAGTACCAGAAGTCTATGATGGAATCGTTGAAATTGTCAGCATCGCCCGTGAAGCTGGCGATCGTTCAAAAGTGGCAGTTCGCTCAAATGATCCAAATATCGATGCAGTCGGTACATGTGTCGGGCCAAAGGGACAACGAGTTCAAGCAATCGTCAATGAATTAAAAGGCGAAAACATGGATATCGTCGAATGGAATGAAGATCCAGCTGTATTCATTGCAAATGCATTGAATCCTGCACAAGTCATGGATGTGATCTTCGATGAGACAAATCCAAAGGCCTGCACAGTTGTCGTTCCAGACTACCAATTATCGCTAGCAATCGGTAAACGCGGACAAAATGCACGTTTAGCTGCTAAATTGACTAACCATAAAATCGATATCAAATCAGAATCTGACATGACGGAATTTTATGAAAATCAAGAACAACAAAAAGAAGCAGAAGAACTGCATGATGAAGCAATCGTTCAGTCAGATTTAACAGACGATGAATATGAAACAATTGCATTCAACAATGAAACGGTCGAAGAAAAACCAGAAGCTTAACTTTAGTAAGGAGGCAAAGAGATGAAAAAAAGGAAAATTCCTTTACGCAAATCCGTGGTTTCAGGTGAAATGAAACCTAAAAAAGAGATGGTCCGAATCACCCGTTCAAAAGAAGGGGAAGTATCGATCGATCCAACTGGAAAAATGCCTGGACGAGGAGCGTATGTCTCACTTGAGCCGGAAGAAGTACAACAAGCTTGGGATAAAAAAATTCTCGATCGAGTACTCGAAACAACATTAACAGATGAGTTTTATCAAGAACTTCTTGACTATGTCACTCACCAAAAAGCACGTAAAGAGTTATTTGGAAAATGAATACAGTTAATCGGCAAAAAGCCATGAATCTCATCGGTCTAGCGATGCGCGCGGGAAAACTAATCACGGGTGAAGAACTGACCATTGCTGAAATCCGCAAACAAAAAGCAAAATTGGTGTTTGTGGCAACCGATGCAAGCGAGAATACAAGAAAAAAGATAAAAGATAAGAGTTCATATTATGAAGTTCCTTGCTTTGAGCTATTTTCTGAAGCAGAAATCACGCAGATGATCGGAAAACCTCGCAAGGTATTCGGAATAATGGATGCCGGATTTGCGAAGAAGACCAAGGAGCTAATTGAAGGTTAGGAAGGTGATTGCATGGGCAACAAAAGAATCTATGAATTAGCAAAAGAACTCAAAAAATCTAGTAAAGACGTCGTGGAAAAAGCACAACAACTTGGCATCGATGTGAAAAACCATATGGGTGCGATTACTAGCAGTGATGAGAAGAAATTGCAACAAGCGTTCAAAAACCCAAGCACGAAACAACAAGCTGCACAACAAGCAAGCAGAAAACCAGCCAATCAACAGCCGAACGATCAACGTAAAAAAGAAACAACGAACAATCAACAAAAAAATAAAAATAACCGCAGTTATCAAGATCGCGGTCAAGGGAGCGGTCAAGTGAATCAAGGAAAAAAACCAACAACAAACCAAAATAATACGGGAAATACCAGCAGCCAAAATCGTCAAGGAACGAGCCAAGGCGGCAATCAAAACCGTACTAACAATAACAACAAACCAAACAATAACAATCGCGGCAAATTTAATAATAATAACCGTAATCGTTATAATAAAAAAGGTAAAAAAGGCAAACAGCAACAATCAACTAAACCAGCTGTACCACCACGCAAATTCCGTGAATTGCCAGATGTATTAGAGTATACTGAAGGTATGAACGTAGCAGATATTGCGAAAAAAATTCATCGTGAGCCAGCAGAAATCATTAAAAAATTATTTATGCTTGGTGTTATGGTCAATCAAAACCAAGCACTGGATAAAGATACGATTGAACTGTTAGCGACGGATTATGGCATGGAACCACAAGAAAAAGTCCAAGTTGACATTGCTGATATCGATAAATTCTTCGAGGCAGAAGAAGTCGATCCAGATAAATTAGTCTCACGTCCGCCAGTAGTAACGATTATGGGACACGTAGACCACGGGAAAACAACCTTATTGGATACATTGCGCCATTCACGTGTAACAAGCGGCGAAGCCGGCGGAATCACACAGCATATCGGTGCCTACCAGATCGATATTGATGGTAAACCAATCACTTTCTTGGATACACCAGGACATGCGGCCTTTACAAGTATGCGTGCACGTGGAGCAAGTATCACAGATATCACGATCTTAGTTGTTGCTGCAGATGATGGCGTCATGCCACAAACAGTTGAAGCAATCAACCATGCCAAAGCTGCAGGCGTTCCAATCATCGTCGCTGTAAATAAAATTGATAAACCAGGTGCAAATCCTCAGCATGTTATGCAAGAATTAAGTGAGTATGAGTTAATTCCTGAAGCATGGGGTGGAGAAACGATTTTTGTTGAGATCTCAGCGAAATTCGGCCAAAACATCGAAGAATTGCTGGAAATGATCCTGTTAGTCGCAGAAGTAGAAGATTTAAAAGCAGATCCAACACAACGCGCAATCGGAACAGTGATCGAAGCACGTCTTGATAAAGGTAAAGGTCCTGTGTCAACCTTACTTGTCCAAGAAGGAACACTTCACGTTGGTGACCCAATCGTTGTCGGTAATACTTACGGACGTGTCCGTGTAATGACAAACGATCTTGGCCGTCGCGATAAAGAAGCAGGACCTGCAACGCCAGTAGAAATCACTGGCTTGAATGATGTACCTCAAGCAGGTGACCGTTTCGTAGTCTTCGAAGACGAAAAGACAGCACGTGCAGCGGGTGAAGAACGCGCAAAACGTGCATTATTGGAAAACCGTGCTGCCACAAGCCGTGTGACTTTGGACAACTTATTTGAAAGCCTGAAAGAAGGCGAATTGAAAGAAGTTAACGTAATCATCAAAGCAGATGTACAAGGTTCAGCAGAAGCACTGGCTGCATCATTGAAGAAGATTGATGTGGAAGGTGTCCGTGTAAAAATCGTCCATTCAGCTGTCGGAGCAATCAATGAAAGTGATGTAACCTTAGCAGCAGCCAGCAACGCTATTATCATCGGTTTCAACGTTCGTCCTACACCGCAGGCAAAAGTGCAAGCTGATACTGAAGAAGTCGATATTCGTCTTCACCGTATCATCTATAAAGCCATCGAAGAAATCGAAACTGCGATGAAAGGGATGCTAGACCCTGAATTTGAAGAAAAAATCACTGGTCAAATGATCGTTCGTGAAACCTTCAAAGTTTCTAAAGTTGGTACGATTGCAGGTGCCTATGTAACAGAAGGATATATTCGTAGAGATAGCGGTGTCCGTGTAATCCGTGACGGAATCGTAATCTATGAAGGACAACTTGCAAGTCTGAAACGATTCAAAGATGACGTGAAAGAAGTCAAAATGGGTTATGAATGTGGTGCAATGATTGAAAAATTCAATGACATCAAAGTAGATGACG
Organism: Enterococcus sp. SB12; assembly: GCF_030910025.2. Classification (NCBI taxonomy): domain Bacteria; kingdom Bacillati; phylum Bacillota; class Bacilli; order Lactobacillales; family Enterococcaceae; genus Enterococcus; species Enterococcus sp. SB12. Next base: position 1,014,980 of record NZ_CP175675.1, read on the forward strand.
TAATTGAAGGATTTATCATGGAAGAAGTCAAAAATGACTAAAAACTGATAAAAGGAGGCCAATCATTATGGCTAACTACCGTGATCGCCGAGTCGGTCAAGAAATCTTAAAAGAAGTCAATGATATTTTGCGCAAAAAGGTCCGTGATCCTCGTGTGGAGAACGTAACGATCACAGATGTGAAAGTTACGGGGGACTTACAGCAAGCAACGATCTATTACAGCATTTTATCTGACTTAGCATCAGATAAGAAAAAAGCACAAGATGGATTGAATAAAGCATCAGGATTGATTCGTCGAGAATTAGGGCACAATCTAAGTATTTATAAGACACCTGAATTGTTCTTTGAACTTGATGAATCAGTTGTCTATGGCAACCATATCGATGAATTGCTTCGCGACTTGAACAAAGACTAATCAAAAAATCCCGCAAATCCTGTGAAATCAGGGGTTGCGGGATTTTTTTGGGCTCTTTGTCAAATGATGTTGGTAAAGAGAAATCTTAGAATAATTGGAGATCAAGTGGATCAGTTCCTCTTGATCTTTTTTAGTTGAAAATCAATGCGTTGCCATGACGAATCATGATGCGCAATTTGAAATTATAAAAGCTACGAAAGCCATATGCATTTCGTTTTAACACTTTGATATGGTTGTTCAGACATTCAAGTGGGCCATTTGAATAACTTTGTTGTAAAGCATTTTTGATTTGTGGCAGAAATTTCTGGAACGTTCTCAAGGTCGTCTGATAGCCTTCGGGAAGCATGATATTATTGGTAAGTAGTTCTTCAAACGATACGTAGTCTCGTTCCTTTACAGCGTAAAGAAAGTCTTGATATAACTGATAGCCTACACGCAAAGCAGGGCTCCCTTTCAGTAAGCGATCCACAATATCGGTCTCTGTTAAATGAGCTTTGAAGCCAGGTCGCCAAAGGCGTCGAGTATAATCAAGCTTGCGTTCATCTTTTTGAAGAAGTTTCCAGTATCTTTTTAATTGCTTACCTAATTGATAGTGTTTTTGTTCTTTGCTTTTTAATAGTTGGTTCGTTTCTTTGATTCGATGATTGCGAAAGGTACGACCAATATGTTGGACGATGTGAAACCGGTCAATAATCAGCTGTGCTTTTGGAAACAGCTTTTTAACGAGCGATACATAAGGAGCGTACATATCAATCACGATCCATTCGACCGCTTCACGAATTTCTCGTGAAAAATGACTAAAATAACGTTTTAAAAAGGCAGTTGTCGGTTCTCGACAATGTCCAATAAGCGCTGTGTTTGTCCATCCATCATGATGAAACTCATAGCACCTGAAACACCCCGAACTGATTTGAATTCATCAAAACAAAGTACCTTAGGTAACGGTGTCCGAAAAGGATTCAACGGACGATAAAATCGCTTCATAATACGGTAAACAGAAGAGACCGATAGATTTTTCTGAGCGGCGATCTCTGTCATTGAGGTATTTTTTTCAGACGAGTCACGACAGACCAGCGGACTTTCTCACTGATGAAACAATGTTTTTTCGCAACAGAAGTATCTGCGACAAAGGTCCGCTGACAAGCTTTGCATTTGAAGCGTTGCTTTTTCAATTCGAGGTAGGTACGGTATTCAGAAACATCGTTCATTAACAACCGGACGGTTGTTGTACCCCAACGCACAATATCTGAAGCAATCTGGTGTTTACAGTGGATGCATTCTTGGGCTGTATAAATCAAGTTTCCACGATAAATATGACAGATTTGCCCTTTGTATTTTTCTTTTGTGAGACAATTTTCGTTAAAAGTAACTGATAAGTCTAGAATATCTAATGTTTCTTTGATAAGGTGAGTGTAAGACATCTTGATTCCTCCTTTTGGGTTGGTTCGCCAAATTAATTCTAAAGGATTTCAAGGTGTCTTTTCTATATGTTTTGGAAAATAAAAAAGATGCTGGTGTCATCCACCAACATCAAAAAGTATAGAGCCTTTTTTTGTTTTCATTAAGACGTATTACCTAAGAGTTCCATGACTTTAGTCTGGTAGCGTGTCAGCTAACCAAAAAAGAGAAAAAGAAAAGTAAAAAATTCGACTTTCTTTTTTCTAGTAGTATATAAATTTTTGCATATAGATAAAGATCAAGATACCGATAACGGAAGCTAGATTGTAATCTATTTTAGTGACAGTCAGGTATAGCCAAGTAACTAGAAGATCAGTGGAACCTGCACCATAAAAGTTTGAGTTTGTCGGTCCGTTGACAGTTAAAAGAAAAATCACGTTGAAGTTATTGATATTTCCGATTACGCCGCTTCGATTTCGTCACGATCCAAATTTTGGATAATCCCTGTAGAAATTAGCATAGTAGCTGGGATACCAATTCACATATTGACAAAGATAACAGAGACTTTTACATAAAACGGATCAATCAGGAAAGGAATTGCTCGATCCAGCCCCAGTTTTCCAACAATGTGTTAACTGGCCTAGCGTCATTCAGCAAATTATGCATGATGAGGAGCGAAATGAACTGCGGAACAGCCATTGTGATAACGACAAGTTTTTTGGATCAATGTAAAAAACGTCAGCGAAAGGAAAAATTTCGTGGTTTTTTATACCTGTTCATTTGGCTAGATATAAAATCCAAACAAATGAACAGAAGTGCTTATTAGGTTTCAATTGGGAGTATCTGCGCTAGAATAAGAGTAATAATGAAAAGGAGTGTTATGTATGGATTATTCTAGTAAAGAATACTTTGATAAAATGACGGCTTGGTGGCGTGCTGCTAATTATCTTTCTGTTGGGCAACTTTATCTTAAAGATAACCCCTTACTGAGACGTACACTGAAACCAGAAGATGTCAAAAAACATCCAATCGGTCATTGGGGAACGATTCCTGGCCAAAATTTTATTTATGTCCATTTGAACCGAGTCATCAATAAATATGATTTGAACATGTTTTATATCGAAGGGCCAGGACACGGTGGACAAGTCATGGTATCGAATGCTTATTTAGATGGAAGTTACACAGAGATCTATCCAGAAGTAACGGAAGATGAGACAGGAATGCAAAAATTATTCAAGCGATTTTCATTTCCTGGAGGCATTGCTTCTCATGCAGCACCAGAAACACCAGGTTCTATCCATGAAGGCGGAGAGCTTGGATACTCTCTTTCACATGCAGTCGGAGCTGTATTAGACAATCCTGAAGTAATCTCTGCTGTCGTGATTGGTGATGGTGAAGCAGAAACCGGTCCTTTAGCTGGAAGCTGGTTCTCAAATGTCTTTATCAATCCAGTGATAGATGGAGCTGTTTTACCGATCCTTCATTTAAATGGTGCAAAAATAGCCAACCCAACGATCTTGGCACGTAAATCAGATGGAGAATTAGCAAATTACTTTAACGGACTTGGCTGGGAACCTTTCTTTATTGAAGGAAATGATCCAGAAAAATTAAATCCTATTATGGCTGAAAAAATGGATCAAGCAATCGAGAAAATCAAATCCATCCAAAAAGAAGCTCGCCTGAAGACAGCAACAGATGTCGTGATGCCAAAATGGCCAGTATTGATCGTACGCACACCAAAAGGATGGACCGGTCCAAAAGAATGGGACGGGGAACCAATTGAAGGAACCTTCCGAGCACACCAAGTACCGATTCCTGTAGATCAAGAACATATGGATCATGCAGATGCTTTACTCCGTTGGCTGAAATCCTATGAACCAGAAAAATTATTTGATGCACAAGGACGTATTTTAGAAGAAATCAGAGAAATCGCGCCTACTGGTGACCAAAGAATGGCAAAAAATCCTATCACCAATGGTGGAATCGATCCAAAACCGCTTATTATGCCAGATTGGAAAAAATATACTTTGCAATTTGAAAAACCAGGCTCCATTAAAGCAGAAGATATGACCGAACTTGGTAAATTCGTTCGCGAGATCATTGAGAAAAATCCAGAAAATTTTCGTATATTTGGACCAGATGAAACAAAATCAAACCGATTGAATCAAGTTTTCAAAACGACAAATCGCCAATGGATGGAAAAAATCGAACCAGAAAATGATGAATGGCTTTCGCCATCTGGTCGCGTCATCGACAGTCAATTATCGGAACACCAAGATGAAGGGTTCTTAGAAGGGTACGTTCTGACTGGACGGCATGGTTTTTTTGCAAGTTACGAATCATTCTTGCGAGTGGTTGATTCTATGTTGACTCAGCACTTCAAATGGATGCGGAAATCACATGACCTTTCTTGGCGAAATGATTATCCTTCGCTAAATCTCATTGCAAGCTCAACAGTCTTCCAGCAAGATCACAATGGATATAGCCACCAAGATCCAGGAATATTGACACATTTGGCAGAAAAGAAGGCGGAGTTCATCCGTGAATATCTGCCTGCGGATGCAAATACATTGCTCGCAGTCATGGATAAAGCATTCCGCTCGTCAGAAAAAATCAATTTGATCATCTCTTCCAAACATCCGCGTGCTCAATTTTACTCAGCAGAAGAAGCAGCCGTCTTAGTGAATGAAGGCTTGAAAATCATTGATTGGGCTTCGACAGCAAAAGAGGAGGAACCTGAATTGGTCATTGCTGCTGCAGGAACGGAATCTAACTTAGAAGCATTAGCAGCTGCAACTTTGCTGCTGGAAGAATTCCCAAAACTAAAAATTCGGTTCATTAATGTCGTAGATTTATTGAAATTACGTCATCCAAGTCAAGATCCGCGTGGGTTGAGCGATGAAGAATTTGATCAATATTTTACAAAAGACAAACCGATCTTATTTGCTTTCCACGGTTATGAAACATTGGTCCGCACGATTTTCTTTGATCGTCATAACCATCATTTAATGATTCATGGCTACAAAGAAAATGGAGATATCACGACACCATTTGACATGCGTGTAGTAAATGAACTTGATCGTTATCATTTGGCAAAAGACGCAGCTTTAAAAATCAAAGGAAGTCAAGCAGAAGATTTTGCGGAAAAAATGGATCAGAAATTACAAGAACATCAAAACTATATTCGTGAAAATGGTATTGATCTGCCAGAAGTATTGGATTGGAAATGGAAAAATCTTGATCAATAAAATGATAAAATCGATCCCGCAAAACAGAATTTTTTACATTGATTAAGAAACTGAAAAAATAAATAAAAAAAACGGAAAAAAGACTGGAAGAATGGACAGTCTTTTTTTTCGTTTTTGGGAAGTGAAAACCAAACTATTTACCTGTAAGCCACCCATAAATCCAATCAAATGGTGCAAAGAAAAAATCTTCCATTCTATTCCCTCCTTTAAAAAAACATAACATGATTTCTATTTACGTGAGCATGAATTTTGTTACGTTTTTATTGCCGAAAAATAAAAACCGTTCATTATGATGTCAAATTCGTCAGTAATTGATGCAATGTGTTATAATAATTCAGTTAAATCAAAAATGAAATGGAGAAAAGACATGGACGGGTTATTACCTTTATGGAAAGAACGCGGAATGACAAGTCATGATTGCGTATTCAAATTAAGAAAAATCTTACATACGAAAAAAATCGGACATGGGGGTACGCTTGACCCAGACGTAGACGGTGTGTTGCCTATTTGTATTGGAAAAGCCACAAAAGTTATCGAATATTTGACAGATTCTGGGAAAATCTATGTAGGCGAGATAACTCTAGGTTTCAGTACAACGACGGAAGATCGATCCGGAGAACGGGTAGAAACAAAACCAGTAGATATGTCTTTATCTGAAGAAAAAATAGATGAAGTGATGGCTTCATTTATTGGTGAGATCACCCAGATACCACCAATGTACTCAGCGGTAAAAGTCAACGGTAAGCGGTTATATGAATATGCCCGCAATAATGAAACAGTGGAGCGTCCTGTTAGAAAGGCTCAGATTTACCGTTTTATCCGGACAAGTGAATTGACAAGAGACGAAGTGACAGGAACCATTTCTTGGCGCTTCGAAGTAGAATGCGGGAAAGGAACCTATGTCCGCACATTAGCTGTAGATACAGGCAAGAAACTTGGTTACCCTGCGCACATGTCTGATCTGACCCGAACAGCAAGTGCCGGTATGTCCCAGAAAGATGCTCTGACATTAGAAGAAGTAGCTCAAGCTGTGAAAAATGGGACAATCGATGATTGTTTGCTGCCAATAGAAAAAGGAGTGAAACGATTCAAACGAGTAGATATTACTGATGAAGTATGGCAGAAAGTAAAAAACGGTATGAGACTTGATTATACTGTATTTGCGCTCCCAGAAATGCCGTCAGAAGAAATTGCTTTGTTTTATAAAGGCAAAGTTGTCAGTATCTATCAGCCAAACCCGAAAGAAAAAAACAAATTAAAACCTAGTAAAGTATTGAGAAATGAGGAATAACGAATGAATATCATCAAGATCAGACATCCTTACCAATCAGAACAAATTCCAGAAGACGATGTCGTTTTAGTACTGGGATTTTTTGACGGCGTGCATATTGGACACCAGAAAGTCATAAAGACAGGTATGGAAATTGCACAAAAAGAAGGATTGAAATTAGCATTGATGACTTTCAATCAGCATCCATCGATTGTCTTTAAAAAGATCGATCCTAGCAGCGTGAAATATTTGACTAGCCTTAAGCAAAAAGAAGAAAAAATGGCCGCTTTGGGTATAGATTATTTATATGAAGTTGATTTTACTTCTTCTTTTGCTCATTTAGCACCGCAGGAATTTGTTGATCAATACATCGTAGGGTTACATGCAAAATATGCTGTTTCCGGTTTTGATTATACGTATGGACCAAAAGACATTGCAGATGTCGCTCATTTTCCTGAATATGCCAAAGGAAGATTCAAAATCGTCACAGTTTCTAAAGAAGAAGAACAAGGTGAAAAAATCAGCTCTACCCGTATTCGAGGATTACTAGACAGCGGACAAGTAAAAGAAGCAGCAAAACTATTAGGTTGCACATATGAGGTAGAAGGGGTAGTTGTCCATGGCGATGCACGAGGCAGACTACTAGGATTCCCTACAGCAAATGTCAAAGTAAAGAGCACAGTTCATTTGCCTAAAGAAGGTGTTTATGTATCGGAAATAAAAATTGGGGAAACTTGGTATCCAGCCATGGGTTCAATTGGACATAATGATACATTCGGTGAAGGACGGGAGCTGACTGTAGAATTGTATATTTTGGACTTTAATCAAGATATCTATGGTGAACATGTCGCAGTACGCTGGAATCAATTTTTAAGAGATCAAGTGAAATTTTCTAGTGTAGAGGAATTGATTGAACAACTCAAAGAGGATGAACAAGCAACAGCTGAATATTTTTCTCAGCAATAAAACATTATGCATAAAATCTCTTGTTTACCCGTGGTGCTAGTTAATTTTAATATCCTAAAGAATATCTCAAAGTTCCTTCAAAACGTCGTTGTGCTCGACTTAATAGAACACTGTAAGCCAGTAATATGCTTTCAAATCTACTCTCTAGCCCTTTAACAGAACGTGAGTTGAAATTTTGACAACCTAATTTTTCTAAGGAAGAAAAAACAGTCTCAACTGTTTTTCTTTGTTTTCCAAGTAAGCTGTGGTCTAGTTTTTCTGATTTATCCATGTTTTTACGTGGCGGAACGGATATAGTAATGCCCTTAAGGGCAAGCTTTTCATGGATTTTATGGCTAATATATCCTTTGTCCCCTAGGATATTGGGAAGATTCGCTTCTTCCGATAAAGTCTCTAACACTTTCACGTCATGGACACCTGGATTCGTGATTGAGTAAGTAATCGGAAAGCCAGTCTTAGTAACGATCATATGAATTTTAAGACCATAAAAATAAGATTTTTTTGTTGAGTTATAGCCAACTTTGGCTATTTGATTCAATAGTTTTGCTTGTCTATTTCTAACTGGTTTACATAATGGACTAGGAAAACTATCTATAATTCCGACTAGTTCACCTTTGGTGAGCTTCTTGATGAAAAAGTATCGAATAATCTTGATAGTGTAAGCTAAGTTTGAACTTAAGCGAGTGAATCGACTCCTACTAGGAAAGTCACCATTAGGAAATAAGACGGAACAAACCGCTCTATACGTGGCTCTTTGGCTAGTATAGCCATTAATTATGCCCCATATAACACAAGCAATAATCACTGTTTCGCGTTGCTTCAGTTGATCAGTATTTCTTCGGTTTTTAATCTTATCTGGTACACAATTGTGGTATATGTTAGAAACAGTTCTCATAATTTCCTTGAATGTTATAAAAGTATCTGTATAATGTTCAGTATATTTTGATGAACGCATATGTAGTCCTCATTTCTTGGGAGTTTTGAGACTACTATATGCGTTTTTTTGTTGATTTACCAACATGTTTAGACATTTTCCTCTAGGAAAAAATTAACTAGCACCACGGGTTCTTGTTTATGTATAACTAGCAATTTCAATAAAATGGGTGATAAATAAGCCCAGGAAAGGGGCTGTGACAAAAGTCTTGTCACAGCCTTTTTTTCCAAATAAATGGTTTTTCAGAAGTAGCTTCTTCGGAAATAAGCCAAAATTTCACAAAAATTTGAGAAGTAATTTTTGTAAATTACTTCTTATTTCTTGAAGCTGGCCACTTCTGTCACAACCTCTTTCTTTATAGAAATAAAAGGACACTAGCAATTCATGAAAACGATTGCTAGAGCGTATCATTTGCTTTAGACTATATACCTTGGTGTACACTCACTTTAAGACGGAAATAAAAGTTATCCGTAATAACAGGTTTAGGTATGAAAAAGGAGTGGGTACTATGTATAAGGAATTAGAAAACAAAGTCGCAGTAGTAACTGGTGGCTCAAAGGGGATTGGAACAGCGATTGCTCAACGATTCGGGAAAGAAAAAATGAATGTAGTTGTCAACTATAACTCGGATAAAGAAGGAGCAGAAAAAGCAGTCAAAGCAATCGAAGAGGCAGGCGGAAAAGCAGTCTCTGTACAAGCAGATGTCAGTTCTGAAGAAGGAATACAGCGTTTACTTGATACGGCTTTAGAAAATTTTGGGACACTGGACGTTTGGATTAATAATGCTGGGATGGAAAATCAGCATCCAACCCATGAACTTAGCCTTGAAGATTGGGAAAGAGTATTAAAAGTCAATTTGACTGGCGTTTTTATCGGAACGAAAGCGGCTTTAAATTACTTTACAGAGAATGATAAAAAAGGAAATATCATCAATATGTCTTCTGTTCATGAACAAATCCCATGGCCAACGTTTGCTCATTACGCTGCTTCAAAAGGCGGAGTAAAACTATTCACCGAAACGGTAGCAATGGAGTACGCACCAAAGGGAATCAGAATCAATAGTATAGGACCTGGTGCTATCCGTACACCTATTAATGCGGCAAAATTTGATGATCCTGAACAAAAAGAACTCTTGGAAAGTATGATCCCACTAGGACGCGTAGGTGAACCAAAAGAAATAGCGGCGACAGCTGCATGGTTGGCTTCAGACGAATCCAGTTATGTTACAGGTATTACACTATTTGCAGATGGTGGGATGACTTTATATCCTTCTTTCCAAGGTGGAAAAGGATAAGAGTGAATAAAAATGGGTTTATTGATTGCATTGATCCCGGCAGTTGGGTGGGGGATCCAGCCACTGATTTTGAAAAAGATTGGTGGCAGACCAACAAATGAGATATTAGGAACTGGTATTGGAGCCGTGCTCGTTGGCTTACTTGTTCAATTATTCGCTTCTCCAGCTGGTATTTCAGTGACTACATTTTTGATTAGTTTACTTTCTGGTGCATTCTGGGTCATCGGACAAACAGGACAGTATACATCTTTCAACTTGATTGGTGTTTCTAAAACGATGCCAATTTCGACTGCATTACAGTTAGTCGGAACCTCATTGATTGGTGTCTTCGCTTTTGGAGAATGGTCTGGAAGTATGGGAAAAATCATTGGTGCAGCAGCAATCATTCTTCTTGTATTTGGTTCTGCTTTAACGGCAATCAGTGATGATCCTGGAAAAAAAGGCGGTATCACAAAAGGAATCAGTCTATTAGTATCAACAAGTATTGGTTATTGGGTTTACAGTGCATTGCCCAAACTAGTTGATGCAAGCGGACTTTCCATTTTCTTTCCGCAAATGATCGGTGTCTTTTTAGGGGCAGTGATTTATGTGATTTTCCGAAAACCAACCGCATTTTCTGAAGACAAGAGTTGGAAAGCAACAATAGTTGGAGCCATCTTCAGTGTGTCAGCATTGGCTTATATTTTTTCAGCAAATGAAAATGGGGTTGCTACTGCATATATCATTACACAGCTAAACGTAGTTATCTCTACATTAGGCGGTATGTACATCCTGCATGAAAATAAGACACCAAAAGAAAAAAAATTAACGATTATCGGATTATTGCTGATCGTAGTAGGAAGCATGGTCACGGTCTTTATTTGAGGATAAAGATGGTAAAATCTCATTTATTAAAAAAATATTTGTTTGAACCATACAGTAAGTACTTATAAAAAAATAGCGCTAGAATTTCCAACATCTCTGGAATTTCTAGCGCTTTTTAATTGTTTAAGATACAAGTGAAATATCTGTCTGCATCAATAATTTTTCATTGATCCATTGACTAAAGTTTACGACATAATTGAAGTTACCACCGATTAGTATCTCCGCATGATTGTCTTTATAAAGATCGTATTGTAAAAGACGGTCTTTTTTATTTGCGTAAACATCGTTATGGTACTGGACTAATTGTTCTCGGAATTGATTGATTGCTGTAAAATCACGATACTGAAGGTTGAAACGCATCGTGATTGGTGCATTTAGCATGAATCGCTGCATTTCTTTTGCTGCTTCCTCTGCTTGATCTCCGTATAGGAACTCAAAAAGATTACGTTCAGAAAATTTCCATTGTCCGCCAACCTTTGTTCCTTTTAGTTTTCCTTCATGAAGATAATTTCTGATAGAACGTGTAGTAACACCTAATTGTTCGGCTAATTCATTTACTGAGTAAAAATCTTTCAATGTTCACCCTCCTATGTGAATGGTTCTACTGACTTAGTTGATATTTGCTTAATCACGAAATGTAGAAAGAACGATTTTAATTAAGGTCATTGTAAAAATCAAGTCAGAAAATTCTAACTTTTCTTTCTCTAAAGAAATTCGTTCTCTCCTAAAGTGATATTATATTTAAATATACCTGAAAATAATGGGCAGTATTATGAAAGATCACTGATATTTTCTCGTATTTTTTCCTTATTCAAAAGTTTTGCAGGAAAATTGCTGAAAAAATAATTTTACTAAGTGGAAAATTCAAAGCCATTCAATCAGTGATTTTTTTCAGCACAAGAAAGACTCCTTATAAAAATAGCAGATACTTTGTCAATTAAGTGTTTAACCAGGGATGATAAAAAGGACAGGATTGAACAAAACCTGTATAAGCTGATGAATAGTTTCCTCGCCAGTAAAAGGTTTATTCGTATAAAGCTTTATCGCCAAAATTTATCATGACCTTTTTTATCTTCAATATTAAATGAAATCAATTGTTCAATCAATTCCCAGTTGATTACACTTTTCCAAGGAACTTTGATGACGTTATCCGTATATACGTAGCCTGCTTCTTGGATATTTTTTTCAAGGGCACGAATCGCTGCTTTTTCCGGTGCGATAGAAAAATGATTTTTAGCAAAACTAAATGCAATAATAAAGGTACCATGGTCAGTAAACATAGGTTGGTTCCATTTTACAGTTGTGTCTAGCTGGGGATACGTTTCTGTTATCTTAGCAAAAAGGTCTTTGATCTTTTGTTGATGTTCTTTTTCTTTGATCTGATTGATGATCGGCTGAAATTTTTCCATTCTAAAACGCCTCCATTAAGTGGTTTGATTTATTTTACCAGAAAAACAATAGTTATGTATAAAAAACGAACAAAACACAAGTAATGTTGTAACCGCTATATTTATATGATAAGATGTCTCAAATAATAAAATAGAAAAGAGACATAAAAATGATTGACTTGGCAAAGAAATTCTTACACGAAAATATATATTTTGAGTTGTATCATCATCGAGCCATTTATACAAATGAAGATGCTTTGGTAATAAAGAAAGAACAAGGATTTACAGGTACAGAGACCAAAAGCTTATTCTTAAAAGATAAAAAAGATAATAACTACGTATATCTGACTTTTACTACGAAACAAACGGATTTCAAAACATTAGGGAAGATCGTCGGTAAAAGGCTTTCTATTGTTTCATCAGAACGCATGGAAGAACAAACGGGACAAAAGCAGGGCGCTGTTTCTCCGTTTGGTTATGAAAAACAGATTCCGATTATTATTGATGAAGAGCTCTTATCAAATGAAAAACTTGTTTTTGCACCAGGTAGACCAGATCAAACGATGGTCATCCAAACGGTTGACTTAAACAAAATCATCCAGCTACTTGAGATGCCGATATTTTTGATGCCGGCAAACGAAAAAAACAATTAACCAAGTAAAATAGTGCATACTTGGAGGTGAAGCAACATGATAAGTTATCCATTATTAGAAAGAAATGCAACGATTGGGGTTACTGCACCATCCTCAGGCGTATCAGAGGAACACCATTCGTTACTCGAATCAGCTTTAAAGAGAATGGAAGAAAAATCTTTCCAAGTAGTTACTGGAAAGACGCTTTGGACGCAAGATAAGGAAAAATCAGGTCCAGCAAGAAAACGAGCAGATGAATTCAATCAAATGATGCAAGATGAAAATATCCAAATGATCTTTCCGCCTTGGGGAGGAGAATTATTGATTGAGATTCTCGATTTTGTCGATTTTGATGCTCTACAACCAAAATGGATAGTAGGTTATTCAGATATTAGTACGTTGCTACTTGCTGTCACATTAAAAACAGGGATAGCCACTGCACATGGAACCAACCTTATTGATTTAAGAGGAGAGTACTTGGATGAAACGACAGCAATGTGGGAAAGTGTACTGAAAACAAGAGAAGGAGAATCGATTCTACAGCAACCTTCTGAAAAGTATCAAAAAGAGTGGCCCCATGAGCATTCATCATCTTCTGTTTTCCATCTCACTGAACCAACAAATTGGCAATCAGTCAGCGGAGATGCAGTAAGGATGAAGGGACGATTATTAGGTGGCTGTATTGATACGATCAGTCATTTAATCGGTACCCCTTATGGAGATGTCCAATCTTTTAAAAGAAAGTATAATGATGGAAAGCCGATCTTGTGGTTTCTAGAAAATTGTGAGCTATCGTCAGTTGATTTAAGAAGATCACTTGTTCAGATGAAACTGGCAGGATGGTTTGATGGCAGCTCGGGGATCATGTTCGGTAGAAGTGCAGCAGAGGATTTGTTAGATTATAAAATGAAGGATGTATACGAAGATCTGTCAAAGGAATTAAAACTACCGATCTTGTATGATATTGATTGTGGTCATGTACCGCCACAACTGACATTGATCAATGGTGCCTATGCAGAAGTAGCGGTAGAAGATAGAAAAGCGACTGTTTTGCAAACGTTTATTTAAAAAATTTTTTCCTGCCTTGGAGTTTATCAAAGACCAACAAATCTAAATAGAAAAGAAAATGAAAGAAGCTGACAGTATTTTGCCAGCTTCTTTTTGTATGATCTATTAGAAATTTTAATTATCCATAACTATCACATTGATCAGCTGTTTCACATCATTTGGATTACCTGTAGGAATAGCTACTACAGATGCATTATCAATAATTTCTTGAGTTGTTTCTCTAATGAACGCTGGATAAGATGTTTGATCTGCAGGCATTTGCCAATGTGAAGGAACTGGATAACTAGTGATTGTCCCGTCATGGTTACTTGAATACACTAAAACTCCCTGGTAACTGTATTTCCCAGTGAGCATAACCACATCTTTCGGATAGACTGCACTCCCTGCATCATAAGGGGCGATAGGTGTTCCTGCAGGATAATGAATAACATGTAGTTCGAAATCACCCGATGTATCTCTAAAAGTATTACCTCTAATAGCTAGCCAAACACGTGCGTACTCAATTTGTAGATCAGAATATCCTGCTAACGGATCTATTGACTGAGAAGACTGTGAGGAAGTTGTGTCTATTGTTGAAGAAGAAATATTTGTCTCAACTGTACTACTAGATGTAGAAGAAGTATTGGGCTCTGAGACTTTACTGCTTGTTGAAGATGTATTCGTTTCAGTAGAAGCTGATTTCTGAGTACTTGATTTTTCAGCTGAACTGGTTTGTCTGATTGAACTTTTGTCTGTGGTCGCAGATGGATCACTATTTTCTTTACTAGGAGACGTACATCCTACAAGGAATAAAGAGACCAACAATAAAATAAAACCTAACTTTTTCATATAAAATACCTCATTATTTTTTTAATACCAGTATAGCATAATCCTGAATTTTTGAATCCGTAAAACCTTGTCTATGAATATAAATAGAGTGTATCTTCTTTGATAAATGTCAGAAAAAGTGTGACAAATAACCATCAGTAAAATTACTTGTCATACTATTGATAAGGAGTATTTAATTGAAGAGAATGATTAGGAGAAAGGATCTCCGTACTTTTTATAGTAATCATAGAATCCAAGTTTGTATAGACGAATCGTTTTTTCTCTTATTTCTTCTGTTTCAAAATGGACTGCTTGAAGAATCAAGTCTGTGAATTCTATAGGAGCTGTTCCATTCGCAGTAATCAAATTACGATCTTTCACAGCTTGTTGTTCTATAAAATCTTCTTTATTCTGATAATTTTCCGATTCTAACCAAGGAAATTGCGCATTTCCGGTGTGTTTGTAACCTTGCAATATTCCGCTCTGAGCTAAATAATCAACTGCCCCACAAATAGCAGCTACTGGTACGTCTGTTTTTAACAATTTATCGATTATTTGATATAAATGATGATATTTTATGTCCCATGAATTGCCACCGATCATAATAAAAAGGTCAACTTTTTCAGGTATTTGTTCGATTAAGTAATCGATTTTTGTTTTTAATCCTCCAATGGAAGTGACCTCTGATTGGATAGAAGCAGTTTTGTTTTGCCATCCCTCTTTTTGGTTTAGTGTGCTAGTAATATAAGCACCTTCCCAATCGGCATATTCCTCTAATAGAAACGTAATCGCAGTTTTCATTTTCAAGCTCTCCTTTACTATCTATGACAAGGACAACAGTTTTAACATACAGACATTCATTAAATTTGGATAGCGACAGCGAAAACAACAATTCTTAAGTTTTAGACAGAGTATACAGACAGTCAACTTAATTAAATACGAACTAAATAAAAATGACAGGTAATCATTTTTGTTTACCAGCATTATAACATTTTGCATACATGGATGACAAAAGAACCAATTCCCACTTGCTTGAGTACAATCTTAAAAGAAACTGGAAGGCAAAAAGTAATTATAGAAACGAAAAATAAATCATATCGGGCACTCAGACATGAAAACAACCCTAGAAATATATAACTAGTCCAATGAAAAAACAGCGAATGCCGTAGAAAACAAGGATTCTGCGTACATTCATATCTCATTTTGCGAGCATATCTGCTATTACTGTGACTAAATGTTAATATGGTTAAAATGACCGTTATATTTTTTATATAAATATCGTATAATTAGTATGAATATAGAAGAAGGAAAGAAGGTGCAATCTTGGAACCTAAAGACAAGTATTTAGATTACGCTAGGGTCAATAAAGATAAATTTATTGAAACAATCATCAAGGGAAAAATCCCTGATGATGAAAAAGATGCGGTATTAATGGCTGGAAGCCCAGGAGCAGGTAAAACAGAGGTTGCACTAGGTTTAGCTGAAAATTATGACAACCATGTTGTGATTGATGCGGACTATTTTAGAGCACAATTTCCAGAATACAATGGAAAGAACTCAAGTGTTTTTCAGAAAGCTTCTTCTTGGTTAGTTGAACAATCATTAAAATATGTACTGGAACATGGCTATTCTTTCATACTAGAGGATACTTTTGCTATCCTTAGTGCAGAGAAAAATATTATTCGAGCCCTTAAAAATAACTTTCGCGTTACGATTTTCTATGTTTACCAAGATCCCAAAGTTGCCTGGGATTTCACTCGAAAACGTGAACTAGCTGAAGGACGTCATGTGCCAAAAGAAATGTTTATCAATGCGTTTTTTAAGTCCAGAGAGAATATTGAAAAAGTCAAAAATAGACATCCTGAAGTAGTCCTTCACATAATGATTAAGGATTATCAAAACGACATTTCTGAAGTGCATTATGCAGCAGATAATATTCAATTAGTACTACCAATACAATATACTTCAAAAGAGTTGGAGGAGGAATTACATGACTGAGAAAGAACAAGTACAACAAATCGTGAAGAAGTATAATAAAAGTATCGCTGATTTATCAGAAAACGCCTCAGCGAAAGAATTTAAAACAGTAATGAAGTACGTAGCAGATGAAGCAAATCGTAAGCAGCGAAAACTAGTTGGGTTGGATAAATAAATTTTTTAAACCATATCCTTGTAAAGTTGAGTTTTTTATTTTAATGAATTAAGACTATTAAATAGATAATTATTGTAACTTAAAAAACACAGCTAAAAATTAGTTGTGTTTTTTATTAGGTTTACTTTTCTGGTATAAAAGGAACTAGCTACTTTTTCAAAATTTCTAAATCATTCAATATGTAGCGCTTACTAAATTATTCGCCATAAAATTTTATAATTGGATCACTCATTGTTTTACCTAAGTCATATTTAAGTAATAACCGGTGTTTTTACATAAGAAGACTTCGGGTATTTTTTAGTTTGATTAGCTCTGATATACCTATAAAGAATATGCTAAGGTAAGAATAGTAAAAATTCACATAGATGAGGTATAATAATGATATTTTTATATATTACAGATAACTTGACACAAAATGAGTTTTTTTCGATTTTTCAAGTTATCTAATGCAATTATATTGATATCATTAGGAGCTGCATTGTTATGAATCCAACATTGATTACTAAGAAAGAATTACTAAAAAAATTAGATATTTCTACTGGTGTATTAGCTAATTTAATTAGAAATGGCACGCCAAAAGAGGGAGAAATGTTTAATCTTGATAAGATTATTACATGGCGAGAAAATTGGTCTAAAAACATATTAGGTGAGTTAGAAGTTGGTAGAGTATATACTAACAAAGAAATTTCAGAGAAGTTTAAATGTTCCAAACAGGGTGGAATGAGAAGATCTCATCAAACTAATACTCTTGTACTGTTTAGTGATCAAACAGGAAGTAATGTTTATAAAGATAAGTGGTTAAATGGTATTTTACAATATACCGGTATGGGGCTAAAAGGGGATCAAGTATTGGATAAGAATCAAAATAAAGTTTTAGCCAATTCAAAAAGTAATTTTGTAAAGATTCATTTATTTGAAACATTTAAACCAAAAGAACACACATATCTGGGAGAAGTATATTTAGCAGGACAAATATATACTGTTAATGAAAAAGATAGTTCGGGCAACAGCAGAAAAGTATATAAATTTCCATTAGCTTTAATAAATCAAGAGCAATTGATTGAAGATAAAGATATATATAACCAGGAAGAAAATCAAACTAGACATATTCGTAATTTATCTGATGCTAAATTAGAGGAAGAAGCAAGAAAAGTTAGTAATTATAATATGATTTGTCAAATTAAGCTAGAATAAAATGCTTCTTGTACATAGCTCAAAAATATTTCGATTGGTGTTCTGTAATTCAATGATTTTCTTGGAATATGATTACGTTGATTGCTGACACTGGAAATAAATGTCTGATTCACTTTTCTAAAATCCATTGATTTCGGCAGTCCATTACGACGCAGAATCCCGTTAGAATTCTCGTTTAATGGGCGTTGAGAAGGTGTTCCAGGGTCCGCAAAATATATATCAATATCATGTTGGTTACTAATGGCTTTCCAGTTAGAAAATTCTTTTCCACAGTCAAACGTAATAGATTTAAAGAAGTTTTTAGGGAAGCGAGAAAACCATTGATTAAGGGCAGTTTCAATATCTAATGCCTTACGGCCGTTGGGTTTAATCGTGATAATGACTTTAGATAATCTTTCAACTAAAGTAATGACGGCACTTTTATGATGAATGCCAACGATCGTATCACCTTCAAGGTGACCAAACTCAGAATTGAAATCAGGATAATTATCAGGTCGATCATGGATTGAGCGCTGATACTGTTGTTTTCTCCGTTTTTCCTGATGGCCATTGGGTTTTCTTTTACCTTTCATCGGTAGTGTGTCAATATCAAATATTCCTTTAGAAAATAAACGATAAAGTGTTCTCATACCGCATGAAACAGGCCTTTCTTTTCGCCCGATAATGACGTCAGGCGTCCAACCAAGAGTGACTTTCTCTTTAATGTAATCTACTTCATGAGCAGGTAATTGAATGACTTTTCTACCACATTTTTTCTTATTTTCTTTATACTGGTGCCAATAATCAAGAGCAGTCTTGCCTTGCTTGAACTTATTGACTACATTATAAATAGTTTGTATAGCACGTCCCATTCGGTTAGCGATTTCAACCGGCTTATTATGTTGAAGATAATATGATTCTATCATTGTCAGTTCGTCTATGGTAAGATGTTTGTAGGTCATTTATGGTTACACTCCTTTGTTTTCTTTCGTCGGAAATACAATTTGAGTGTACCATAAATGCCTTTTTATTTTTCTAACTTAATTTTACAATTCGCGTAATAAAAAAATGGCTGCAAAATATGTTAACGAAGAGGAGTTTTGCTTCTCAAAAACAAAAATATATAAACGTAATCCCTTCGTATCTGAATATGTTAAACGACTTGCAAAAGGTATTTGTCAACTTTGCCAAGAAAAAGGGCCATTTATAAAAGACGGTGTACCTTATTTACATTGTCATCATATAGAATATTTGTCGCAAGGTGGAAAAGATGTGATTGAAAACTGTATCGCGTTATGTCCCAATTGTCATGCTAGAATTCATGAACTTGAGTTACCTGACGATAAAGAAAAATTGCTGAAGATCGTTGAAAAAAGAGAAAATAGCTTTTCTAAAATACCGTAATTTATTTTTATAGGACAAATAAGCTAATGTGAGCTATGCCTTCTATATAAGACTAAGTTCTATTATAAGTAACGAAGTAATTCTCGTTCCTTCCTGTAGTAATATTTTTTAAATAACCTATAGGCTTCTTCAAAAGTACATCCTCCAGTAAATTCTAAGTACTGGAGGATTCTTTTTCTAGTGTTGCTTTACTCATGAAAAAGTAGTTGGCTACTTCATCAAAATTTCTGAACTTTTTTAATGTATAATAAAGAGCTCGATCATTTACTACAAGGATGCTAGCTCCTACATTTTCACAGTTTTTTAGCAAGTAAATTTTTCTAAAATCACATCAGGAAATGCATGAGATTCTTTAAGAGAGGCAATTATAGGGCTATGATTACGGTTCGTGTAAGTGACGCCAAAAAAGAATGGCTTTCTTATATGGCTGAATTTTATGGGATTACTTTATCTGAACTTCTAAAAAACTATTCGATGGAACAACTAGAAGATGAATACAATCGTCAAACGGCTGAAATTGCCCATAAACATTGGATAAGAAGTGGGAAAACAACAGTATTCATGGAAGAATCCTTAATGAATTTGGTGGGCTGGAATGACCCGCCGTTTAAAATTCACGCCCGAAATTCAGAAGCAGCTCTGATTGGCAAATACGTGTATTGGTAGAGATAGAAGATAATCAATTCGTTGTTATCGCTATTCAAGTAGGGCACCGAAGAAATGTCTATGATTAAGAGACTGTTTATTTTTACAAAAAAATAATAATTGGAATCTAGTTAAAACTCTTGAAGTGAGAGATTTGACTAGATTTTTTTATGAATAAAATAAGGACAAAATTGTTTAGGAAGAATCATGAGTGTAAAAAAATCATCCAAGAAGTCGATTCTTGGATTTTTTAGTGGATTTGTTCGCCAAATACGTTTAGTATGCGTATATGAGAGGTTGTAAGCAAAGCGTTGTGGTCTGAGCACTTAAGGAGGAATCTGTGAAAATAGCTTTTCATATTTTTGCAGATTTTGACTTAATGCCGAAGGTCAGCTTTGCGATTACCGTTTATCGAGAGGCTGTAAAAGCACCGTGTAGCTCCGATGACAATAAGCAAGCATTTTTAGAGCTAGGTTTCCTTGATTCTAAATATGCGGCTTATTTCAATGAGTTGGTGCTTGAACGCGATTTTAAGAAGGTCGAAAACAGGCACGACTTTTCGACGTAAGGAGAAAGAATTTCAATGATAGAAACAATAAATCCCGCAGAAAACAAGGTTTCTGCGTACATTCATATCCCATTTTGCGAGCATATCTGCTATTACTGTGACTTTAATAAAGTTTTTTTAGAAGGGCAGCCAGTAGATGAGTATGTGGAAATGCTGCTGAATGAGATGAGATTAATGCTGGAAAGTCATCCTACAGCGAATTTGGAAACACTTTATGTAGGAGGCGGAACACCAACTTCTTTATCTGCTAAACAACTTGATCGACTATTATCAGGTGCTAGAGAGATCCTGCCTTTTCAAAATGGTAATGAGTTTACTGTAGAAGCGAATCCTGGTGATTTGACCCGTGAAAAACTTCAAGTGATGAAAAACTATGGCGTCAATCGTTTATCCATGGGAGTGCAGACATTTGACAATCGCTTATTGAAAAAAATTGGACGTAAACATACTGCAGAAGATGTGTATCAAACAATGCAATTTTTAGAAGCAGAAAATTTTACCAATGTAAGCATCGATTTGATTTATGCATTACCGGGACAAACACTAGAAGGATATCGGGATACTTTGGAAAAAGCTTTGGCTTTGGATCTGCCTCACTATTCTTTGTACTCATTGATCCTCGAAAACAAAACAATGTTCATGAACTGGGTACGACAAGGAAGACTCGAACTGCCTGATCAGGAAACGGAAACCAGAATGTTTGAAGAGACGATTGAAGCAATGGAAAAGCATGGACGTCACCAATATGAAATAAGTAACTTTGGGCTCTCCGGACATGAATCTCAACATAACCTCATGTACTGGAACAATGACCACTATTTTGGGTTTGGAGCTGGTGCTAGCGGTTATCTTGGAGATATTCGTTACCGCAACAAAGGACCAATCCAACACTATTTACGCCCATTACGAGCAAATGAACGCCCGGTATTGGAAGAAGAAAAATTGACACGAAAAAATCAAATAGAAGAAGAAATGTTCTTAGGACTAAGAAAAAAAACAGGGATTACTAAAAAACATTTCTATGATCGCTATCAAAAAACAATTGAATCGGTGTACGGTGATGTGCTAAGGGAATTAGAGCAAGAAGGGTTACTTGTTAATGAAGAAGACCGTGTTTATTTGACACCAAGAGGGACTTTTTTGGGGAACAATGTGTTTGAGCGCTTTTTATTTGAAAAATAGTTTGAAGAATATTTGTTTTTTATCGAAACTTGAAAAGAAAAAGTTTAGAAAGTTTGACAATGAGGTATTGAAGTATTGATATAACTGGATTTACATCAATTATTTAGAATTAGCACTCTTGTGTTTAGAGTGCTAAAAAATGGAGTCTTTCTCTTGACAGGAGAAGGGCTTCTTGCTATATTTATAAGTGAATTAGCACTTAGAATATATGAGTGCTAATGAGAGGTGAGAAAGATGTTAACAAAGCGACAAAACGACATTTTACGTCTGATCATCCAAAACTATACGAGTAGTGGCGTGCCCGTTGGTTCCAAAACATTAATGTCTGAGGGAGTCAAGGCCAGCTCAGCAACGATTCGCAATGATATGAAAGCATTAGAAGATGAAGGATTGCTGTTGAAGACTCACTCTTCTTCTGGGCGGATTCCATCTGCTTTAGGCTATCGTTATTACGTGGATCATTTGTTAAAACCTGCTCGCGTAGCAGAAGATGATTTGCTGCTGATTCGTCAGTCTCTAGGCAGAGAATTTCATGAAATCAATGAGATTATTAAGCAATCTGCTGAGATATTATCTGAGCTGACAAGCTATACGACTTTTTCATTGGGACCTGAAATAAAAGACCGCCGACTGACTGGCTTTCGTATCGTACCCTTGAATAATCGACAGATTATTGCTATTGTCGTAACAGATATGGGGAATGTAGAAAGCCAAGTGTTCACTCTTCCCGAATATATGGGAAGTCAGGAACTAGAAAAAATGGTACAGATTGTAAACGACCGTCTAGTCGGAGATCCTCTGATGACGGTGTACCATAAACTTCGTACGGAGATTCCGATGATTCTTCATAAATATTTCCAGACGACAGAAGGGATGTCTCAGTTATTTGACACCGTTCTTGGTCATGTTTTTGAAGAAAAGGTTTATGTCAGTGGACAAATGAATCTCTTGGATTATGAGCCCCGTCAAGATCTTGATCAGTTCAAATCGATGTTTTCTTTTATGAAAGACTCAGACGGACTTACACAAATGATCACTCCGATGGATAGCAATATTCATATCAAGATTGGTGCTGAATTAGGCAATGATTTATTGCAGAATATGAGTATGATTCAAGCAAGTTACGAGATAGATGGTCATGGAAGAGGTACAATAGCCTTGTTAGGGCCTACTAGTATGCCTTATTCTCGGATGTTCGGTCTAGTCGATGTTTATCGAAGAGAACTAGCAGCTAAACTTGCCGATTACTACCGCTCGCTTGACTTGTCAAACTCGTAATGTGAATAACGAAGCTATTTGCAGCTGATCGTTCTCTCTTTCTTAGTAAGAGCAATCAAACAGCTGACTGAATAATGAAAGGAAGACTGTATCGTGAAAGAAAATCAAGAAGAACTAGATAAAGAAATGACAGATGCTCAGCCAGAACCGGAAATCGATGTCGAAGCTGCAGAAGATTCGGGTATTTCAGAATCTGAAGCGGAAGAATTCGAAACAGCGAAATTAAAAGCTGAGTTAGAAGAAATGGAAGATAAATACTTGCGGGCTCGTGCTGAAATCGCAAATATGGCAAATCGAGGAAAAAATGAGCGTGAGCAATTACAAAAATACCGTTCACAAGATTTAGCCAAAAAATTACTTCCATCAATTGACAACCTGGAACGTGCATTAGCCACAGAAGTGTCAGATGATCAAGGGGCAGGTTTGAAAAAAGGCGTGGAAATGGTCTTGGAAAGTTTGCGTAACGCACTGGAAGAAGAAGGAATTGAAAAAATCCCTGCTAAAGGAGAAGCCTTTGATCCTAATCTTCATCAAGCAGTACAAACTGTTCCAGCGACTGAAGATACACCAGCCGATACGATTGTAGAAGTACTACAAGAAGGCTACAAATTACATGATCGCGTGTTAAGACCAACTATGGTCATTGTTGCACAATAATTGTGCGGATATAAAACTTACACTTTCAATTAAAGAAGGAGACGTTAATTATGAGTAAAATTATCGGTATTGACTTAGGTACGACTAACTCTGCAGTAGCAGTATTGGAAGGAAACGAAGCAAAAATCATCGCTAACCCAGAAGGAAACCGTACAACACCTTCTGTTGTATCATTCAAAAATGGAGAAATCCAAGTAGGGGAAGTTGCAAAACGTCAAGCTGTGACAAACCCAAATACGATTTCATCAATCAAACGCCATATAGGTGAAGCAGGTTACAAAGTAGATGTAGAAGGTAAATCATATACACCACAAGAAATCTCAGCAATGATCCTTCAATATATCAAAGGATTCGCAGAAGACTATTTAGGTGAAAAAGTCGAAAAAGCAGTTATCACTGTGCCAGCTTACTTTAATGATGCACAACGTCAAGCAACAAAAGATGCTGGTAAGATCGCTGGTCTAGAAGTAGAACGTATCGTCAATGAACCAACTGCAGCTGCTCTTGCCTATGGTTTAGATAAAACAGATCGCGACGAAAAAATCTTAGTATTCGACCTTGGTGGCGGTACTTTTGACGTATCTATCCTTGAACTAGGAGACGGTGTCTTTGATGTATTGTCAACAGCTGGCGACAACCATCTAGGTGGGGACGACTTTGATAACAAAATCATCGACTACATGGTAGCAGAATTCAAAAAAGAAAACAGCATTGACTTGTCTCAAGACAAAATGGCTTTACAACGCTTGAAAGACGCTGCTGAAAAAGCGAAAAAAGATTTATCTGGCGTATCAAGCACACAAATCAGCTTGCCATTTATCACAGCAGGAGAATCTGGACCATTGCATTTGGAAATGACATTGACACGTGCAAAATTTGATGAATTAACAGCTGACTTAGTAGAACGTACAAAAGTACCAGTACGTCAAGCGCTAAAAGATGCAGGTTTATCACAATCAGAAATCGACGAAGTTATTTTAGTCGGTGGATCTACTCGTATCCCTGCAGTTGTAGAAGCAGTACGTAAAGAAACAGGAAAAGAACCAAACAAATCAGTTAACCCTGATGAAGTAGTTGCTATGGGTGCTGCTATCCAAGGTGGCGTGATCACTGGTGATGTGAAAGATGTTGTTTTACTTGACGTTACACCATTGTCATTAGGTATCGAAACAATGGGTGGAGTGTTCACTAAATTGATTGACCGCAATACAACGATTCCAACAAGTAAATCACAAGTATTCTCAACTGCGGCAGATAATCAACCAGCAGTAGACATCCATGTATTACAAGGTGAACGCCCAATGGCTGCTGACAACAAAACTCTAGGAAGATTCCAATTGACAGATATTCCAGCAGCTCCTCGTGGTATTCCACAAATCGAAGTAACATTCGATATTGATAAAAACGGGATTGTAAATGTATCTGCGAAAGATCTAGGTACACAAAAAGAACAAAAAATCACGATCAAATCTTCTTCAGGTCTAACAGACGAAGAAATCGAACGTATGGTGAAAGATGCAGAAGCAAACGCTGAAGCAGATAAAGCTCGTAAAGAGGAAGTTGACCTACGTAATGATGTAGACGCATTGCTATTCTCTGTGGACAAAACATTGAAAGAATTAGAAGGCAAAGTGGACGAAGAAGAAGTGAAAAAAGCAGAAACAGCTCGTGACGAATTAAAAGCCGCTGTTGAAGCAAACAACATCGAGGAAATGAAAACTAAACGCGATGCATTGAACGAAATCGTTCAAAACTTGACTGTTAAACTATACGAACAAGCTGCACAACAACAAGCTCAAGAAAATCCAGAAGCAGCTCAAGGCGGAGCAGATGATGTCGTTGATGCTGATTTTGAAGAAGTCGATGGCGACGATAAATAATCAGTTCACTGAATTTCGAGAGAAGGCCAAAGTTGCTACTTTGGCTTTTTCTTTTGAAAAATAGTTTGAAGTATCGGTTTTTGTTTCAAACAAAATATGATATGATAACAAGCGACGTGAAAATGATGAGAACCAATAGGAGGAAAGCCTATGGCAACAAAACGTGATTATTATGAAGTCTTAGGGCTCTCAAAAGGAGCATCAGAAGATGAAATAAAGAAAGCTTATCGTAAGCTTTCGAAAAAATACCATCCTGACATCAATAAAGAACCTGATGCGGAAGAAAAATTCAAAGAAGTATCAGAAGCATATGAGATTTTAAGTGACCCGCAAAAACGCGCTGCATACGACCAATACGGGCATGCAGGCACAGATCCAAATTACGGTGCTGGTGGAGCTGGTGGCGGATTTGGTGGATTCGGCGGCTTCTCTGGTGGCGGCTTCGGTGGTTTTGAAGATATCTTCGACTCTTTCTTTGGAGGAGGCGGTCGGTCAGTCGATCCAAATGCGCCTCGTCAAGGTGCTGATTTGCAATATACGGTCGACTTGTCTTTTGAAGAAGCGATTTTTGGTGTAGAAAAAGAAATCAAGTATAATCGGGAAGAAATCTGTCATACTTGTGGTGGAAACGGTGCAAAACCAGGCACACAACCAACTACTTGTCATAAATGTCATGGTGCAGGTACGATCAATGTAGAACGCCAAACGCCACTTGGACGAGTGATGAGCCGTCAAACTTGTGATGTTTGTCATGGCACAGGGAAAGAAATCAAAGAACCTTGTCCAACCTGTCATGGCTCAGGACATGAGAAGAAAGCACATTCAGTTAAAGTGAATGTACCAGCTGGTGTAGAAGAAGGACAACAAATGCGTTTAGCTGGTCAAGGAGAAGCTGGAGAAAACGGCGGACCATTTGGTGATTTGTATGTGGTTTTTCGTGTAGAAGAAAGTGATATCTTTGATCGTGAAGGTTCTGAAATTTACTATGAATTGCCTTTAAGTTTTGTACAAGCAGCTTTGGGGGATGAAGTCCAAGTACCAACTGTCCATGGAGATGTGAAATTGAAGATCCCTGCTGGAACACAGACAGGTACGAACTTCCGTTTACGTGGAAAAGGCGCTCCGAAGTTACGTGGTGGTGCAACAGGCGACCAACATGTCAAAGTAAAACTGATCACACCGAAAAATCTAAATGAACAACAAAGAGAAGCATTACGTGCATTCGCTGAAGCTGGCGGCATCAAAGTTGAAGAACAGCAAGAAGACGGTTTCTTCGATAAGTTTAAAGATGCTTTTGGCGGGAAAAAGCGGAAGTAGTTTTTCTAGTAAAAATATAAAGTAGACTTGCCCAAATTTTCTATTTCTAGTAAAAACGCTAAGTCATTAATAATTAAAAACCAGACGAACAATCATACGTTCGCCTGGTTTTTTTGGGCTCTTTGTCAAATGATG
Organism: Enterococcus sp. SB12; assembly: GCF_030910025.2. Taxonomy (NCBI): domain Bacteria; kingdom Bacillati; phylum Bacillota; class Bacilli; order Lactobacillales; family Enterococcaceae; genus Enterococcus; species Enterococcus sp. SB12. The sequence continues at coordinate 1,041,655 of NZ_CP175675.1, forward strand.
TTGGTAAAGAGAAATCTTAGAATAATTGGAGATCAAGTGGATCAGTTCCTCTTGATCTTTTTTAGTTGAAAATCAATGCGTTGCCATGACGAATCATGATGCGCAATTTGAAATTATAAAAGCTACGAAAGCCATATGCATTTCGTTTTAACACTTTGATATGGTTGTTCAGACATTCAAGTGGGCCATTTGAATAACTTTGTTGTAAAGCATTTTTGATTTGTGGCAGAAATTTCTGGAACGTTCTCAAGGTCGTCTGATAGCCTTCGGGAAGCATGATATTATTGGTAAGTAGTTCTTCAAACGATACGTAGTCTCGTTCCTTTACAGCGTAAAGAAAGTCTTGATATAACTGATAGCCTACACGCAAAGCAGGGCTCCCTTTCAGTAAGCGATCCACAATATCGGTCTCTGTTAAATGAGCTTTGAAGCCAGGTCGCCAAAGGCGTCGAGTATAATCAAGCTTGCGTTCATCTTTTTGAAGAAGTTTCCAGTATCTTTTTAATTGCTTACCTAATTGATAGTGTTTTTGTTCTTTGCTTTTTAATAGTTGGTTCGTTTCTTTGATTCGATGATTGCGAAAGGTACGACCAATATGTTGGACGATGTGAAACCGGTCAATAATCAGCTGTGCTTTTGGAAACAGCTTTTTAACGAGCGATACATAAGGAGCGTACATATCAATCACGATCCATTCGACCGCTTCACGAATTTCTCGTGAAAAATGACTAAAATAACGTTTTAAAAAGGCAGTTGTCGGTTCTCGACAATGTCCAATAAGCGCTGTGTTTGTCCATCCATCATGATGAAACTCATAGCACCTGAAACACCCCGAACTGATTTGAATTCATCAAAACAAAGTACCTTAGGTAACGGTGTCCGAAAAGGATTCAACGGACGATAAAATCGCTTCATAATACGGTAAACAGAAGAGACCGATAGATTTTTCTGAGCGGCGATCTCTGTCATTGAGGTATTTTTTCAGACGAGTCACGACAGACCAGCGGACTTTCTCACTGATGAAACAATGTTTTTTCGCAACAGAAGTATCTGCGACAAAGGTCCGCTGACAAGCTTTGCATTTGAAGCGTTGCTTTTTCAATTCGAGGTAGGTACGGTATTCAGAAACATCGTTCATTAACAACCGGACGGTTGTTGTACCCCAACGCACAATATCTGAAGCAATCTGGTGTTTACAGTGGATGCATTCTTGGGCTGTATAAATCAAGTTTCCACGATAAATATGACAGATTTGCCCTTTGTATTTTTCTTTTGTGAGACAATTTTCGTTAAAAGTAACTGATAAGTCTAGAATATCTAATGTTTCTTTGATAAGGTGAGTGTAAGACATCTTGATTCCTCCTTTTGGGTTGGTTCGCCAAATTAATTCTAAAGGATTTCAAGGTGTCTTTTCTATATGTTTTGGAAAATAAAAAAGATGCTGGTGTCATCCACCAACATCAAAAAGTATAGAGCCTTTTTTTGTAGTTGTCATGTTTGTACCAACAAAAAAGCCAGCTTTAGAATAAGATAATCATCATAGTTTCTGAAGGTGGTATCGACTATGTACTTGATATCGTCAATGAACCCATGGTACTTTCTTATGCGATGGAACAGGTAGAGCGATTGCTTGTTTGTGCAGGAGAACAAGCGATGCGGCTGGTACAGTTAAGTGAAAAAACAAGAAACTAAAAATGCCCGGTCGTCATGAAGCGACCGGGCATTTTTAGTTTTTATTAAATATTTAATACTTTATTCAAGAAATCTTTTGTCCGTTCATTTTGCGGATTTTCAAAGATTTGTTGAGGCGTTCCGTCTTCTAAAAAGTTTCCGTCGTCAATGAACATGACACGATTGGCCACTTCTTTAGCGAAGCCCATTTCGTGCGTAACGATAACCATCGTCATACCTTGTTCTGCTAACTTTTTCATGACGTTCAAGACATCACCGACCATTTCGGGGTCGAGTGCAGATGTAGGCTCATCAAAAAGCATGATGTCAGGGTTCATCGCTAGAGCACGAGCAATAGCCACACGCTGCTTTTGTCCACCGGAAAGCATTTCAGGATACATATCTTTTTTATCTTCTAGACCAACTGTCTGCAGCAATTTGATTGCTTTTTTCTCTGCTTCTTCTCTAGATTCTTTCTTCAGGTCCATCGGTGCTAAAATGATGTTTTCCAAAATAGAAAGATGAGGGAATAGGTTAAAGTGCTGGAATACCATTCCGATATGTTGTCTCACCAAGTTGATATCTGTGCTTTTATCCATCAAGTGGGCGCCGTCAATAATAATTTCACCGTCAGAAGGTTCTTCTAAACGATTCAAGCAACGCAAAAATGTACTTTTTCCTGAACCTGAAGGGCCAATGATACAGACGACATCTCCTTCGTTGATGGACACATTGATGTCGTTTAATACTGTGTTATCGCCGTATTTTTTGACTAAATGCTCAACTAAGATTTTTTCTGCCATCTTACTTCACCTTCTTTTCTAAAACTTTTGCTAATTTTGTCAATGCTGTGATCAAAATCAAGTACATGATCGCAATGATCAAGTAAACATACGTACTTTGTGTTGTACGTGCAACAATGATCTTACCAGTTTGCAGCAATTCGACTACACCGATTGCGGAAATGATCGTTGTGTCTTTTAATGAGATAACGAACTGATTGACGAATGATGGGATCATGATGCGTATCGCTTGCGGCAAAATGATTTTTTGCATTGTCCGATTATAAGAAAGACCTAAACTTCTGGAAGCTTCCATTTGTCCGACAGGAACGGCGTTGATCCCGCCTCGAACAATCTCTGCGATATAAGCACTTGCGTTAAGAGTCAAGGTGATAACACCAGCAAGGAAGTCAGGAATCGTAAATCCAACGATACCAGGCAACCCAAAGAAAATAAAGAACGCAAGAACCATCATTGGAATTCCTCGGATGATATCGACATAAATACTAGCAATTGTGCGAAGAGCGCGTATTGGTGCTACACTGAATAATCCAAAAATCACACCGATTACTATAGCCAAAGCAAAGGAGATCAAAGTTAGGAGAATTGTTCTCCAAAGTCCTTTCAACAATGCTTGATAGTTGTTTTGGATAAGTCCAAGAAATGTTGATTCATCAGCAGTGGAAGACTCACTGGAAGTTTCTGAACCATCCGCTACATATTCTTTAATAATCTTATCGTATTCGCCTGTTCTTTTTAATTCTTTCAATCCTTCATTGAACATATTAAGAAGCTCAGGATTTTGTCCTTTTTTAACGGCAAATGCATATTTTCCGCCAGATTCTTTTTTGATCGGTGTTTCCAATTCTTGTCCTTGTTTGATCGCATAACCGATTACCGGATAATCATCCATCATTGCATCGATTGCGCCAACTTTTAACCCGTCGTACAATTGATCAGCAGCATCAAAATATTTGATAGAATAGCCATATTCAGATTCATGGTCGCTTAAAAATTCAGCACTTTCGGTACCAACTTTTGCTCCGACTGTTTTTCCTTTCAAATCTTCATAAGACTTGATCGAAGTATCTCCTTTTTTGACAGCTAATTGGATCCCGCTATCAAAGTAAGAATCAGAAAAATCATAGCTTTTCTTTCGTTCATCTGTTACAGTCATTCCGGCAATCATTCCGTCTGCTTGTCCTGATTCCAAAGCTTGCAAAGCAGCAGAGAAACCACGGTAGTCCATTCGGATGTTAAATCCTTGCAGTTTGGCGATGTTTTCCATCAATTTTACATCGATGCCTTCGTACTCGCCCTTTGCGTTTTGAAATTCAAATGGAGCAAAAGCAGAGTCACTGGCAATTACGTATACGTCTTTTTTGGGCTCTATTTTTTGCATTGTCTCGCTTGTGCTTGACTCTGCCGTTGTAGTGTTGTCAGCTTGTGCAACATGTCCAAACGCAAGTGTCACAAGTCCTGTCATTAAGAAAACAAATGAGTGAAATAAATGCTTTCTTTTCATAATCAACCTCCTAAATTTCCAATATTTTATTATTATAGGCGAAAAGTGCTGAATCAGACAAGACTGTAAGCTCGAAAAAATGAAAAAAATGCGAGTTTCTAACATTTTATGTTATAAAACGTAACATGCATAATAAGATAAAAAAGTGGCGAAAGTATGTTCGGTGTGGTATAATTTTTTAGTAAGGAATGCCTTTGCTTTCCTTTTCTTTTTATTGGTCGTAAAATGAAAAGGAATGAATGAAAAGGAGGACGAAGAATGATTGAGAGAGATACCTCCCGACACTTTGAGCTTGTCTCGAAATACCAACCGGCTGGTGATCAGCCTGAAGCGATTAACCAATTAGTGGATGGCGTAGTCGGCGGGAAAAAAGCACAAATCTTATTAGGTGCGACTGGAACAGGGAAAACATATACGATTTCCAATCTTATTGAGAAAGTGAATAAACCAACACTGATTATTGCCCATAACAAAACATTGGCTGGTCAGCTGTACGGGGAATTCAAGGAATTTTTCCCTAACAATGCTGTTGAATATTTTGTTTCTTATTATGATTATTATCAGCCTGAAGCTTATGTGCCTTCAAGCGATACGTATATCGAAAAAGATTCAAGTGTAAATGATGAGATCGACAAATTACGACATTCGGCTACTAGTTCATTATTAGAAAGAAATGATGTGATCGTCATTGCATCCGTTTCATGTATTTTTGGATTAGGTTCGCCTTTTGAGTACCAAAAACAAGTAGTTTCGATTCGACAGGGAGCAGAACTAGATCGCAATCAGTTGATTCGTGACTTAGTCAGTATCCAATTCGAAAGAAATGATATAGATTTTCAGCGCGGTCGTTTTCGAGTGCGCGGTGATGTCGTGGAGATTTTTCCGGCTTCAAGAGATGAACGTGCCTTACGTGTGGAGTTTTTTGGAGATGAGGTCGAACGTATCCGAGAAGTCAATGCACTGACAGGTGAAGTTTTAGGAGAAACGGAACACGTGGCAATCTTCCCGGCGACTCACTTTGTGACGAATGATGAACATATGGAGCATGCCGTAGCGAATATCAAAGCGGAATTAGAACAGCGTTTAACTGTCTTACGAAATGAAAACAAACTTCTGGAAGCTCAACGTTTAGAACAGCGAACCAATTACGATATTGAAATGATGTTAGAAATGGGCTACACGTCGGGAATTGAAAATTATTCTCGGCATATGGACGGACGTAAAGAAGGTGAACCGCCTTATACGCTATTGGATTTCTTTCCTGAAGATTTTTTGATCGTGGCGGACGAATCGCACGTAACCATGCCTCAAATCAGAGGAATGTATAATGGTGACCGAGCGAGAAAACAGATGCTAGTAGATTACGGTTTCCGTTTGCCATCTGCTTTAGACAATCGGCCACTTCGGTTAGAAGAGTTTGAAAAACATGTCAATCAGATCATTTATGTCTCTGCGACGCCAGGACCATATGAACATGAACAAACAGATACCGTTATCCAACAAATCATCCGTCCGACAGGGCTGCTTGACCCAGTGATCGAAGTTCGTCCAATCATGGGACAAATCGATGATCTAGTAGGCGAAATAAATGAACGAGTCGAAAAAGACCAGCGGGTGTTTGTAACGACATTGACGAAAAAAATGGCAGAAGACCTCACAGATTATTTCAAAGAATTAGGGATCAAAGTCAAATATTTGCATAGTGATATCAAAACGCTGGAACGAACAGAAATCATTCGAGATCTTCGATTAGGTGAATTTGATGTGTTAGTTGGAATCAATTTGCTTCGTGAAGGATTAGACGTACCTGAAGTTTCCCTTGTTGCTATCTTGGATGCGGATAAAGAAGGCTTTTTACGTAGTGAACGTTCCTTAGTCCAAACGATTGGACGAGCTGCTCGGAATGAAGAAGGTAAAGTAATCATGTACGCAGACAAAGTAACAGATTCTATGCGTCTAGCGATGGATGAAACATCAAGACGCCGTACGATTCAGCAGAAGTACAATGAAGAACATGGGATCGTTCCAAAAACGATCATTAAAGAAATCCGAGATTTGATTTCTATTACGAAAGAATCGGAAGATGATACAAAAGAAGCGGTACAAGTCTCGTATGAAGAAATGACGAAAGAAGAAAAAGATACGTTATTGATGAAATTAGAAAAAGAAATGAAAGATGCGGCGAAAGCATTGGATTTTGAAACAGCCGCTAATGTGCGAGATATGATTTTAGAATTAAAAGCTTCAAAGTAGGAGGACAACATGGCTAACGATAAAATTACGATTCACGGTGCACGTGCCCATAACTTGAAAAATATAGATGTAACGATTCCACGAGATAAATTCGTGGTCGTTACAGGTTTGTCCGGTTCTGGAAAAAGTTCCCTAGCATTTGATACGCTGTACGCTGAAGGGCAGCGGAGATACGTAGAGAGCCTTTCTGCTTATGCTCGTCAGTTTTTAGGACAAATGGATAAGCCGGACGTAGATAGCATCGACGGATTGAGTCCGGCGATTTCTATTGATCAGAAAACAACAAGTAAAAATCCTCGGTCGACAGTAGGTACTGTGACGGAAATCAATGACTATTTACGCTTGTTGTTTGCACGTGTAGGACATCCGATTTGTCCCAACGATCATATCGAGATTACCAGTCAATCAGTAGATCAAATGGCAGATCAAGTAATGGCTTTGCCTGAGCGCACAAAGATCCAAGTGTTGGCACCGATCGTGGTAAAGAAAAAAGGACAACATAAAAAAATATTCGAACGAATCCAAAAAGAGGGATACGTCCGCGTTCGAGTCGATGGTGAGATCTATGATTTAAGTGAAGTGCCTGAGCTGGAGAAAAACAAAAAACATGATATCGCGATCGTCATCGACCGGATCATTGTGAAAGAAGGGATTCGTTCTCGTCTATTTGATTCTTTAGAGGCGGCCCTGCGATTGGCAGACGGCTATGCTCTGGTTGACGTGATCGGTGAAGAAGAAATGTTGCTTAGCGAACACTATGCCTGTCCTTATTGCGGATTTACTGTTGGCGAACTAGAACCAAGACTGTTCTCATTCAATGCGCCTTTTGGAGCTTGTCCAGACTGTGATGGTTTAGGTGTCAAATTAGAAGTCGATCAAGATTTAGTGATTCCAGATAGAACGAAGACACTTAGTCAAGGTGCTATCGTTCCATGGAATCCAATCAGCTCTCAGTATTATCCTCAAATGTTAGCGCAGGCTTGTGAAAGTTTCGGTATCGATTTAGATACACCATTCGAAGAATTACCGGAAGAGCATCAGGATATCATCTTGAATGGGACAGATGATCTTTTCCATTTCCATTATGAAAATGATTTTGGTGGCGTTCGCGATGTAGAAACGACTTTCGAAGGGGTATTGAAGAATATCGAGCGTCGTTATCATGATACGAACAGTGATTTCACGCGTGAGCAAATGCGTCTTTATATGACAGAATTAACTTGTCAGACATGTAAAGGTTATCGATTGAATCCCCAAGCTCTATCTGTTCAAATCAATGGAACGAATATCGGGCAAACAAATGAGTTGTCTATTCAAAAAGCAGTAGATTTCTTCTCAAACTTAACGTTATCTGAACAAGAGAAAGTAATTGCCAAACCGATTTTAAAAGAAGTAAATGACAGACTTTCATTCTTGGAAAATGTGGGACTAGACTATCTAACTTTGAGTCGCGCTTCCGGAACATTATCTGGGGGAGAAGCGCAGCGAATCAGATTGGCTACACAAATTGGATCGAATCTTTCTGGAGTTTTGTATATTTTAGATGAACCATCGATCGGATTGCATCAACGCGACAACGATCGACTGATTGGCTCATTAAAGAAAATGCGTGATCTTGGCAACACCCTCGTTGTAGTCGAACATGATGAAGATACGATGTGGGCAGCAGATTATCTGATTGACGTCGGACCTGGGGCCGGAGAACAAGGCGGACAAATCGTGGCTGCAGGCACTCCTGAAGAAGTAGCTAATGATGAAAATTCTTTGACAGGGAAATATCTTTCAGGGAAAAAATCAATCCCTGTACCAAAAGAACGCCGTAAAGGTAATGGGAAAGCAATCAAGATCACTGGTGCTTCAGAAAACAATCTGAAAAATATTAGTGTTGAATTTCCATTAGGAGAATTTGTAGCAGTCACAGGTGTGTCTGGTTCTGGAAAGAGTACATTGGTCAATAGTATCTTAAAGAAATCGTTAGCGCAAAAATTAAATAAGAATTCTGCTAAGCCAGGTAAATTCAAGACAATTTCCGGCTACGAAAGTATCGAAAAGATCATCGATATCGATCAAAGCCCAATCGGCCGGACGCCGAGAAGTAATCCAGCGACTTATACAAGTGTATTTGATGATATCCGTGGGTTATTTGCTCAAACGAACGAGGCAAAAATGCGGGGTTATAAGAAAGGGCGTTTTAGTTTCAACGTAAAAGGCGGTCGTTGTGAAGCTTGTCGCGGGGATGGAATTATTAAGATCGAAATGCACTTTTTGCCTGATGTCTATGTTCCTTGTGAAGTATGTCATGGCAAACGATATAACTCTGAAACATTAGAAGTGCATTACAAAGGAAAAAGCATTGCTGATATTTTGGAAATGACAGTAGAAGATGCTGTAGAATTCTTCAAGCACATTCCAAAGATTCATCGCAAACTGCAAACGATTGTTGATGTTGGCTTAGGTTATGTGACGATGGGGCAACCAGCAACGACATTGTCCGGTGGTGAGGCACAACGGATGAAACTTGCCAGTGAATTGCACAAAATCTCTAATGGAAAGAATTTCTATATACTAGATGAACCAACGACAGGACTTCATAGCGATGACATCGCCCGCTTGTTGCATGTATTACAAAGATTAGTAGATGCTGGTAACACAGTTTTAGTGATTGAACACAATCTAGATGTAATCAAAACAGCAGATTATATCATTGATTTAGGACCAGAAGGTGGAGAAGGTGGAGGAACGATCCTTACGACTGGAACACCAGAAGAAATCATTAACGTAAAAGAAAGTTATACAGGTCACTATTTGAAAAAAATAATGGTATAAAGAGGATAGATAGCTGAGATAGTTAAAAAAACATAAAAAATGAATTTTTGCTTGTTTTATTAATATCAGTGTTCTAGAATCATTACATGGTAGTTCTTTCTACACTGATTGGTATAGACAAAAACTTCCTATAAGTTCAATCCGTTCAAAAAAGAATTGAGCAATCGGAGGAGTTTCCTTTGATTGCTTTTTTCTTTATGGTATGATATTCCTTGTGTAGTTGGAAAAGAAAAACAAGAGATTATGAGTAAGTGAGAGATAATGATGAACAGTATTGAAAATGAAGAATTTATCCCTATATTATTAGGAAGCGACATGAACGTTTATGGTATGGCACGTTCTTTTAATGAAGCATACGGCAAAATCTGCCAAGCATATGCTTCGGATCAGTTAGCCCCTACCCGCTACAGTAAAATTGTCAATGTAGAAGTTATTCCAGGATTTGATAAAGACCCTGTATTTATCGAGACGATGCTTCGTTTGGCAAAAGAAAGATATTCTGATAAGAGTAAAAAATATCTTTTGATTGCTTGTGGTGATGGATATGCAGAATTGATCTCCCAACATAAACAAGAGCTGTCAGAATATTTTATCTGTCCATATATTGATTATTCTTTATTTGAAAGACTGATCAATAAAGTAAGCTTTTATGAAGTTTGTGAAGAATATGATCTTCCGTATCCTAAAACATTGATCGTCAGAGAAGAAATGTTAGTAAATGGACATTTGGAACAGGAATTGCCTTTTGAATTCCCAGTTGCTTTGAAACCTGCAAACAGTGTGGAGTATCTTTCTGTCCAATTTGAAGGAAGAAAAAAAGCTTTTATTTTAGAGACTAGAGAAGAGTTCGATTTAATTTTAGGCCGGATATACGAAGCCGGTTATAAAAGTGAAATGATTGTACAAGATTTTATCCCGGGTGATGATAGTAATATGCGTGTGCTAAATGCGTATGTAGATGAAGATCATCAAGTTCGGATGATGTGTCTTGGTCATCCACTGTTAGAAGATCCTACACCAGCATCGATTGGTAATTACGTTGTGATCATGCCAGATTATAACGAAAAAATCTATCAAACCATTAAGGCATTTTTGGAAAAAATCGAATATACAGGCTTTGCCAATTTCGATATGAAGTATGATCCTAGAGATGGAGAATATAAATTATTTGAAATCAATTTGAGACAAGGTCGTAGCAGTTTCTTTGTGACATTGAACGGCTTGAATCTGGCTCGTTTCGTCACAGAAGATCGAGTGTTTAACAAACCCTTTGTTGAAACGACCTATGGAACGAATCAATCAGATAAAGCAAGATTATGGATGGGTGTGCCCAAAAAAATCTTTTTAGAATATGCTCGGGAAAATGAAGACAAAAAACTAGCTGAGCAAATGATCAAAGAAAATCGTTACGGTACTACTGTGTTTTATGAAAAAGACCGGTCAATCAAGCGCTGGTTGTTGATGAAATATATGTTCCATAACTATATTCCAAGATTCAAAAAGTATTTTCATGTGAAAGAAGGCTAGTTCATGGAGAATTTTTTCAGTATTTTAGGCGGAATGGGCACGATGGCGACAGAAAGTTTTGTTCGCTTGATCAACCACCGAACGAAAGCTACAAAAGATCAAGAATATTTGAATTATGTCTTATTCAATCATGCAACAGTTCCTGATCGTACAGCTTATATTTTAGATCGATCAGAAGAAAATCCAATGCCGTTTCTGCTGGATGATATTGAGAAACAAAATTTATTGCAGCCGAACTTCATTGTGTTGACTTGTAACACCGCACACTACTTTTTTGAAGAATTACAAGCGGCAACGGATATTCCTATCCTTCATATGCCAAGAGAAGCAGCAAATGAACTTGTCCGTCAGCATACGACAGGGAGAGTAGCGATTCTAGGAACAGAAGGAAGTATGAAAGCTGGAATCTATGAACGCGAAGTCAAAAATCTTGGATTCAAAACAGTGATTCCTGATACTGTTCTTCAAGAAAAAATCAATTATCTGATCTATCATGAGATCAAGGAATCGGATTATTTGAATCAAGAGCTATATTACGAAATCTTAGAAGAAGCGGTAGAGCGCCTAAACTGTGAAAAAGTCATCTTAGGTTGCACAGAATTGTCATTGATGCATGAATTTGCTGAAGATAACCATTATCCAGTGATCGATGCCCAATCTATTTTAGCAGATCGGACGATTGAACGAGCGCTAGCTGAAAGAAGCAAGGCATTGGATACAGCATCGGAAAAGTAAAAAAATTGGATTTGGGGCAAATATCCTAAAAGATATTTGGTCCAAATCTTTTTGTAAAAGAAAAAGAAAACTGGTAATGATACGCCCGGAATGATATAATTTTACTATGCACAATGTGAGAGGAGTTCGTAATTATGACAGATAATTTGCAATTAGTCATCATAACAGGTATGAGCGGTGCAGGGAAAACAGTAGCTATCCAAAGTTTTGAAGATATGGGCTATTTTTGTATCGATAATATGCCGCCTCGATTGATTCCAAAATTCTGGGAATTAATCAAAGAATCAGGCAAAGTCACAAAAATGGCTTTAGGAGTGGATTTACGGTCTCGTTCCTTCTTTGAAGAAATCCAAAACATGCTGATCGAAATCGAAAATACGAACTTCATCGACACTTCTATCTTATTTTTAGATGCTTCAGACGAAGAACTAGTGGCTCGCTACAAAGAAACAAGACGAGCACATCCAATGGCGATGGACGGTTTGATCACTGAAGGGATACGTAAAGAACGGGCGATACTAGACGACTTGAAAGCCCAAGCTTCCGTGATCATTGATACGACGACATTGACACCACGACAATTACGTGAAAAAATCAATGAGTCATTCAAATCAAAGGGAGACCAAGGATTTCGGATCGAATTTGTATCATTTGGTTTTAAATACGGGTTGCCGATCGATTCGGATATTGTGATGGATGTGCGTTTTTTGCCCAACCCTCATTATATCCCGGAACTAAGACCATTGACCGGAAAAGATCAGCCAGTCTATGATTATGTGATGTCCTTTGATGAAACGCAATCATTCTACCATAAATTTTTGGATCTTCTGGAAACTGTATTGCCTGGATACATTAAAGAAGGAAAAAGCAGCTTGACAGTTGCAATCGGCTGTACAGGCGGTCAACACCGTTCTGTGGCATTGACTGAACGTTTGGCAAATGCTTTAGGGAAAAACTATAAAGTCAATGTGACACATCGGGACAAGGATAAAAGGAAAGAGACGGTGAACCGGTCGTGAAAATGAAAACCTACCGGATAAGAAAACCAAAGATCGTAGTGGTCGGCGGTGGCACTGGTCTGCCAGTTATCCTGAAAAGTTTGCGAAATCAAGGAGCAGATATCACAGCAGTAGTGACTGTTGCAGATGATGGGGGAAGCAGCGGTGCAATCAGAGAATCGATCGCTATGGCTCCTCCTGGTGACTTGAGAAATGTCTTAGTGGCGTTATCGGATATGCCACAATTCTATGAAGATATTTTCCAATACCGTTTCAAAAAGGAAGATCAGTTTTTAGCCAATCATACGATCGGTAATCTGATCATTGCCGCAGTTTCCGAGATGCGGGGAAGCACTTATGAGGCGATTCAATTATTAGCAAAAATGATGCATGTAGATGGACATGTTTATCCTTCTTCAGAAACTCCTTTGACCTTGCATGCTGTCTTTAAAGACGGAACGACTGCAGTAGGAGAATCTAAAATCGCGATCGACCGTAAAACCATTGACCGTGTGTATGTCTGCAACACAAATGATAAAAGTGAAGCCAAAGCGGCTCGAAAAGTCGTTTCAGCAATTATGGACGCCGACATGGTCGTTTTGGGACCCGGAAGTTTATTCACCAGTATCCTTCCAAATTTAGTGATACCAGAAATCGGCGAAGCAATGCTCAAGACAACTGCTGAAACCGTCTATATCTGTAATATCATGACCCAAAAAGGGGAAACGGAACATTTCACAGATGCCGATCATATACGTGTTTTACACAAGCATTTGAATCAGCCTTTTATCGATACAGTATTGGTCAATACGGAAAAAGTGCCTGAAAATTATATGGACCCAGAGATCTATGATGAGTATCTAGTACAAGTCGCACACGACTTCAACGGATTGAGAAATGAAGGATGTCGAGTGATTTCCACCGACTTTTTGGAATTGAAAGATGGTGGTGTCTTCCACGATGGAGACAAAGTAGTAGAAGAATTGTTCCGTTTAGTTTTCGGTTCAAAATATTAAGCAATTTATTGTTGGAGAAAGGAGGAGAATAGGATGTCATTTGCTGCAGATGTGAAGAAAGAACTAACTGGTTTGGAAGTTCATCGAGAACATGCGAAAGCGGAATTAGCTGCTTTGCTGCGAATGAACGGCTCTTTAGGTATTGTGAACCAGCAGTTTATTTTGAACGTCCAAACAGAAAATGCTGCAATTGCCAGACGTATCTATTCTCTTTTGAAAGATCATTATCAGGTACGAAGTGAGCTACTCGTTCGTAAAAAAATGAAATTAAAAAAGAACAATGTCTATATCGTCCGGTTGAAGCAAGGCACAAAAGATGTGTTGATGGATCTTGATATCATGGATGGTATGATGTTCAATGGACACGTTTCGGACGAGATTATGGGAAATTCGCAAAAAATGCGTTCTTACTTACGTGGTGCTTTTATGGCCTCAGGTTCAGTCAATAATCCGGAAACGAGCCGTTATCATTTGGAAATATTTTCTATTTATGAACAGCATAACCAAGACATTTGCGATATGTTAAATTATTACGGTCTACATGCTCGAACGCTTGAACGGCGCAATGGCTATATTTCTTATTTAAAAGGAGCAGAAAAAATTGCTGATTTCTTAACATTGATTGGTGCAACCAACTCAATGCTCCGATTTGAAGATGTTCGAATCGTACGGGATATGAGAAATTCGGTCAATCGTCTAGTCAATTGTGAGACAGCAAATCTGAACAAGACGATTGATGCGGCTTCTAAACAAATCGAAAACATCGAATTGATCGAAGCAAAGGTCGGTCTATATGCCCTTCCTGAAAAACTTCAGGAAATCGCAGAACTTCGGCTTCAACATCCAGAGGTCAGCTTGAAAGAATTAGGGGAAATGATTCCCTCAGGTGCGATATCAAAATCGGGAATTAATCACCGAATTCGCAAAATAAATGAATTTGCGGAAAAACTGCGTGAAGAAGCAGTTTAATCCAAAGAAAAAACTGATACATGAAGCAGGAGATGCGAATGTATCAGTTTTTTTAAAAAGTTATACTTGCTTTTCTTCCGTCAAACTATAATTCCATCTTTACTGGAGTAACATAATTTGGAAAGGCTTCTATTGTTTTTAATACAATCGTATAAAAAGCGGGGAGACAACTGAATGAAGATTTTAGTTTTGTACATAAATTTTTGCTTAATATAGAAGTCCTGATATAGATAAGATCAAGTATTTATCTATAACTGGCCTGATTAATTAAAAAACTGGAAGGAACTGCTCGATCATCCTTGAGAACTGCTCTTCTTACTTCTGGTCAAGATTCTCGTGGTTGGTGGATAAGGATGGTTGATAAGTTCATTGGATTAGCTAGTCGAAAACAACCAGGTGTAATTAATGTAGAAGTTTTAACAAGGGGATGGAGTGATTTATTCAGTGATAATCATAGGTTCATAAATAGTAATTGAGATGTATGGTTGGAATACGTTATACCTGAACTTGAACTACCAAGATTTGGTTTAGAATTTGAGAATCGATGTTTATAAAGGGAGGGCAAAAATGCGTTTTTTTACAACTTTTACTATCATTATGATTGCAGTACTTTTTATTTTTCTAGATATAGCAAAGCGAAATACAGCATTTTTATTATATCGGGTTTTACTTCGAGCAGGTCTCATAACATTTATATCGATCGTTGGATTTTTTCTATTCACAGTTATTGTATTTATTTGGAGAACTCCAGCACCACCATTGCCAGAGATTACATATGGAGAATTTCCTTTTAGACTTGAGTATGAATTGAATGAAGAATTACATGTGATAGAAGACACGTTAATAGTTGAATTTGATGGATTTGGAATGAACGAAGGCATAGGGAGATATCGTAGATGGACAAGTCGTTTAGCCAGCGGAGAAGATTTAGTGTTGCTGTTAGAAGTTAGTGATAATAAGCAAATATTTTATTTTCCAGGACCTGCTAATTATTACATGGGAGATAGGTTGAATGGTTATAATCATACTTTTCCTAGTGCTTCTTTCATTGAAAGGGAAAGAGGCATTACTAGAAGGGATATTTTACATGACAAAGAATTATTAGAACAATTTGGTCCGCTTGATCAAAATACAATAAATGAAGAAGAATTGTTAAATCAATATAATATAAGGCTAGTGAATTGGGAAATATCTGAACCGATTGTTAACAATTTTGGTGATTAGAAAACAATTACGATAAATAGAAACAAGCCAAATCATCAGCAAGTAAAAGCTGATGATTTGGCCTTTCTTATACGAGTAGTAGGAATTCATAGCGAATATTATTACGATCAGTAGATATTTTGATATTAAAGGAGTATTACGAACTAGTATGTGAGAATGTAGAGGTGATTTGCGAATAATGATAAATTTATCAAATAGAAACAAAATATTAATCATTATTGTTGTTATAGCTGTGTTTCATCTTGGAACGAATGCGGTTTTAAGTAGAATAATATTGGGTCCTAAGCCACCAAGACCTGCGATTACCCGAGGGGAGTTTGATTTTAGATTAGAATATGAAGTAGATGGGGAAAGGATTGTGATAGAAGATACAATTGTTGCATTATTTGATGGATTTTCTGCAGATGCAGGTAGCATGGCATGGTATCGCACGTGGCGTTTGCATTTGGCGAGTGACAAGAGGGCACAACAATTATTGTTACATGAGTTAGATGATGGTCGAAAAATATATTATCATTTTGGAGGAGCTGGATTTTATATGGGGGAAGTTAGTAGCAGTGTAACTGTAACAAGGAAAGATTTGCCAGGTCTTGGCATTCGAAACTCCATATTTTATATCGAGCGTGGGAGAGATACATCTATTGGGAACAGGAAAGGGTTAACTCTTGAAGAGTTATATAATGACTTTGGAATCCGTCTTGTTAGTTGGGAACACAATCCACCAATAGAAAATCGCTTTGAATAATCGAAATCTATTAATCCATTTCATCAGCCAGTGAATGTTGTAATGGAACAATTTGGTTTAGTGTTCAAAACCATTGAAATACTAGGCTGTGATCAGCAAAAATGTATCTGAATAAAAAAGAGAGCAACTATTAAATGAGAGGAGTTAGGAGTTGTTAGCTTTATACGAATCAAAGTGGCAAATACAGATGCGTATGCATTTGTGTTTGCCATCTTGCGTTTGGTAGACGAGATAGGTATAAGCTAAAGAAACAACTTGTTTAAAATAAACGACCTAGCTCAACAAACGACCATCTAATCAACTAACAGCATACATAAAAGCAACTATTTTTGAAGTAGAATTGAAATCGGGATAACTTAAAAAGTGATTGGGATACTAGTGTGAATCACCGTACATAAATATTACTCGTTAAGGGAATTTGAGAAATTTTGTATGAAAATTTAAGAATTAGTTAGTATGCGCAAGTCAAAAATATGAATAAATTATTTGGTGGAGATAATTTGCTCAGCTTGTCATAAGAAATGAGATAATCTGGCAGATGCAAGCTTTTGGACACCATTTATTCGGAATAAGGAGGCTGGGACAGAAGCGTTTAACTCCAAGAAATAAGAAGGAGTTGCTTCTGCTTCCGCCGTTTATAGGTGTTTAGAGCGTGAGACAAAAGTGTTCTTTACTTTTGTCCTACGCTCCTTATTTTTTTATTTTGTTTGGATCAATTCTTTTAATTCCTCTATTGAAATAGATTCATCAAAGATTTCTTTACCCAAGATGACAGTCGGAACAAATCGAATATGTGCTTGCTCAGCTTCGTTGATGACAGCTTGGCTCAGCTGTTCGTCTTTTTGTTCTGTCAGCTTTAGTTTATCTACTGCAAAATCCGCTACTTCTTGGAGAGAAAGATGTTTCCACTCGTCTTGAGTATCGAATATTTGTTTGATCTCTTTGATCGCTTTTTGACCATCGCTGATTGTGAGATACCGGTGCATCACGTTTCCTCGCTGCAAGCTTTCTTTTTCTTTATCGAACAATTTGATCACTCGCTGCAATTGCCCGCTTTGGACTGCTTCTTCTAATAGCTCATAAGATTCTTCAAACCATTGTCGGCAATACGGACAAGCTAGGTTGATGAATTCGACCATTTTTTTAGGAGCATTCGATGAACCATAAAGGATTCCTTTTTGTGTATTTGTTTTCGTTGCATCAATCACTGATATATCCATGTTAAAACACCTCTTTCGCTTATAGTTTATACATGTCTGACAAAAAAAGGCAACGATTTAGACTGTTTGTCTAAAAATTAGATGACCAATTCAAATAGACATATGTGAAATATTTTTATAAATAAAAGAAAAAATGGAATGTTTTACGTTATAATGGAACAGATAATAAGAGAGAATATGAACAAGGATGATGAATCATGCGAAAAATGAAAACAATGGATGGCAATACGGCAGCCGCATATATTTCTTATGCATTTACCGAGATTGCTGCAATATATCCAATAACACCCAGTTCGACCATGGCTGAATTAGTAGATCAATGGTCAGCAGCAGGAAAAGAAAATGTATTCGGTCAACCAGTAAAAGTAGTAGAAATGCAATCCGAAGCAGGAGCAGCTGGTGTGGTCCATGGATCATTGAAAACTGGTGCACTGACAACTACATATACCGCTTCTCAAGGGCTGCTTTTGATGATACCGAATATGTACAAGATTGCTGGGGAACTACTGCCAAGTGTTTTCCATGTTGCTAGTCGGGCAGTGACGACAAATGCGTTGAATATTTTCGGAGATCACGGAGACGTGATGGCTGCAAGACAAACAGGATTTGCTATGTTAGCTGAAAGCAGTGTACAAGAAGTGATGGATTTAGCACCTGTTGCCCATCTTGCTTCTATTGAAGGAGAAGTACCTTTTTTGAATTTCTTTGATGGATTCCGTACGAGTCACGAGATTCAAAAAATCGAAGTTTTGGAATATGAAGAATTAGCTCCTCTGATCAATCAGGAGAAATTAGCTTCATTTCGTAAACGAGGGATGAATCCCAATCATCCGACTGTTAGTGGTACGAACCAGAATCCAGACATCCATTTTCAACAACGGGAAACGATCAACCCCTATTATGATAAATTACCTGAAATCGTTCAAAAATATATGAAAGAGATCAACCGATTACGAGGAACTTCTTATGACTTGGTGACTTATTACGGAGCAGACGATGCGGAAGAAGTCATTGTTTCTATGGGATCAGTTGCACAGACGATTGAACAAACGATTGATTACTTGAATGCAAACGGACGGAAAACAGGTTTTTTGAATATCCATCTTTATCGTCCTTTTCCAGTGGAAACATTCGTGCAAAAGTTGCCTCATACAGTAAAAACAATTGCTGTTCTTGATCGAAGTAAAGAACCAGGGGCAGGTGGAGAACCTCTCTTATTAGACGTTCAAAGTGCGTTATATGATTCTGAACTTCGCCCGGCTGTTATTGGTGGTCGCTACGGATTGGGTTCTAAAGATGTGACTCCTGACCAAATCTCAGCAGTTTTTGATGAATTGCAAAAAGACCCAAGCATACGCAAAAAACGTTTCACCATAGGTATCGTTGATGATGTGACTTATCAATCTTTGGAACCAAAGGAAAGTCTGGATTTGACAGAACCGCAAACATTCCAGGCCAAGTTTTGGGGGTTTGGATCTGACGGAACAGTCGGAGCAAATAAATCAGCTATCAAGATTATTGGAGATCACACCGATAAATATGCGCAAGGCTATTTTTATTATGATTCGAAAAAATCTGGTGGTCTGACTGTCTCTCATCTTCGTTTTGGAGATACGCCGATACGTTCTGCGTATCTTGTCGAGCATGCGGACCTTGTTGCCTGTCACACACCAGCTTACCTGCATAGCTATAACTTGGTCAAAGGATTGAAGCCAGGTGGCATTTTTTTATTGAATACTCTTTGGAGCGACGAACAATTAGAAACGCATCTGCCCTTAAAATTAAAACGTTACTTGGCTGAAAATAACATTAGATTCTATACGATCAATGCCATGAGATTGGCCCAAGAAGTCGGTTTGGGACGCCGGATCAATACGGCAATGGAAACGGCATTTTTTAAATTAGCTGACATCATTCCTTTTGATGAAGTGATTCCGCTGCTAAAAGAAGAAGCCCTGAAAAGCTATGGACATAAATCAATGGCTATCGTAGAAAAAAACATACAAGCAATCGACCGGACGACCGAACTGCTTCATCAAGTCGCGATCCCAGAACATTGGAGAACGTTGGAGATGCCTGAAAAAATCAATAAAAGGAACACTGGTTATGTACAAGAAATACTTGAACCAGTGAATGCACAGGAAGGAAATCAACTCTCTGTTGGTACACTTGTAGCAAATGGAATGACAACAGGAGAGATGCCTTTAGGAATGGCTTCTATGGAAAAGCGGGGCGTCGCTTTAGAAGTACCTGAGTGGATTAGTGATCGCTGTACGATGTGTAATGAATGTGCCTTTGTTTGTCCTCATGCTGCCATCCGTCCATTTTTAGCAGATGAAGAGGAAATGGAAGAAGCGCCAGAAGGATTTATCGTGAGAGAAATGCGAGGCGCAGACGGCGTAAAATACCGTATCCAAGTTTCAGTGGAAGACTGTACAGGTTGTGGTCTGTGTGTAGAGGCTTGTCCCGCAAAAGAAAAAGCTTTAGTGATGAAGCCTTATGAAGAACAGAAAGAACAAGCTGTGAATTGGGCTTTTGCAATGACATTAAGACAAAAAGCAAATCCAGTCAAAGGAAAGAATACTGTCTTGTCTACACAATTCAATCAACCGCTTCTTGAATTCTCGGGCGCTTGCTCAGGCTGTGGCGAAACACCTTATGTAAAATTATTGACACAAATGTTCGGTGATCGAATGATGATCGCGAATGCGACAGGCTGTTCTTCTATTTGGGGCGGTGCTTCTCCTGCTTCTCCTTATACGACAAATGAATGTGGTCAGGGGCCTGCATGGTCAAATTCTTTATTGGAAGATAATGCTGAATTTGGTTATGGTATGCTTCTAGCGGCACAGACTCGTCGCGAGGCTTTGGCAAGTTCAATCAAAGAAGTATTGCCAAAAGTATCAGAAGAACTACGAGAATTGATGGAAGACTGGTTGGTACACATGTTTGAGAGTGAAGGAACGCAGCAAAGAGCAGCAAAACTGCAAGCTGCGATCAAAAGCGAACGATCAATTTTCCCTGAACTGGAGGATATATACAAGAGAAAGGATCTATTCGTAAAAAACAGCCAATGGATGATTGGTGGAGACGGATGGGCTTACGACATTGGTTTTGGCGGGATCGATCATGTACTTGCCAGCGGAGCAGACGTGAATATCCTTGTTTTGGATAACGAAGTCTATTCCAATACTGGCGGTCAAACCTCAAAAGCAACACCAGCTTCGGCAATCGCTAAATTTTCGGCTAGTGGAAAGTATGCTTCAAAGAAAGATCTAGGAATGATGGCGATGACATATGGAAATGTTTATGTGGCGCAAATTGCTTCAGGTGCCAATCAAATGCAAACGATCAAGGCATTTGAAGAAGCAGAAAAGTATCCTGGTCCTTCTCTGATTATTGCCTATACGCCTTGTATCACACATGGCTTGCTTGGTGGAATGAAAGAATCGCTTAAAGAAGCAAAAGAAGCTGTTTCTTCTGGTTATTGGTCATTATATCGATATAACCCTGCAATGGTCGAAAAAAACAAGAAACCAATGACTTTGGACTACAAAAAACCTGATTTCTCTGCTATGCCTGATTTCATGAGGAAACAAGTTCGCTTTTCCTCGCTAGAGAACGCAAATCCAAATCTTACAAAAGCTTTATTTGAAAAGACTGTCCACGACGCTAAAACACGTTTTTACAACTATGCTGCACTGACGGGAGAATTAGAAAAAATCAAGAAACGACTTGAACCAGAGGAATCTATCGATGTACCCGTTAAGACTAGAAAAGAAAAAACGACGGACCTTGAAGCAGAAGAAAGAAGAGCTGCTAGAAGAGCTGCCAGAGCAGAACGACGTAAAAAAATGGAACAAGCTACAAAAGAAAAAAAGGAAAAATAACAGAAAAAATATAATGAATAATTCTCTGAAGTTTAAAAATATTTATTGCAGATAAAAATAAAACGCATACTTGCAATTTTCTTGAAAATTATGCGTTTTTATCAAGAAAAAAACGAGCAGATCAGCCTCTAAAATTAAAACATATGATATACTAAAGAGGAAATCTCAAAAGAGAAGAGAGGCTTTTTATGTCATTTCAAATCGGGGAACTTTTCAATTTGGACTATTGGCAGCAAATGTTTTCCGGTGACTTGTTCTCTCTGAATTTTTTGGTGAACATACTTGATATTCTGGTTGTCTGGTATCTTGTATACAAACTGATCCAACTGCTGCGTGGCACAAAAGCGATTCAGCTTCTGAAAGGTGTAGCTATCTTTATTGTTATCCGAATCGTAGCGGAAATCATTGGTCTGCACACTTTGTCTTGGTTGATGAACCAAGTCATCACGTATGGGGTGATAGCTGCTATCGTGATTTTTCAGCCGGAAATCCGGAGAGGACTAGAACATCTTGGACGCAGTTCGCTTTTCAAACAATCAAAAAGCGAACAGCAGGAAGATGAGAAGATGATCTTGTCTTTTGACAAAGCCATCCAATATATGTCCAAGCGAAAAATCGGTGCGCTAATTACTATCGAACGGCATACTGGATTAGATGAGTATATTGAGACAGGAATTGCATTAGATGCAGATATCACTGGAGAGCTGCTGATCAATATCTTTATTCCTAATACACCACTGCATGACGGTGCAGTTATTGTAAAAGAAGGAAAGATCGCAGTAGCAAGCGCCTATCTTCCTCTATCAGAAAGTATGTTGATTCCTAAAGAATTCGGGACTCGACACCGGGCAGCTGTCGGTATAAGCGAAGTCAGCGACGCGATTACCATCGTTGTCTCTGAAGAAACCGGGGATGTCAGCATTACATTAGATAATGAACTGATGGCTGGCTTATCCCAGCAAGAATATTTGGCAATTTTGCGTAGAGAACTGATTGCTGAAGAGAAAACAAAAAACAAGAAAAACGTGATTCAATCTTTCCTAGACGGTATGACTAAGGGAGGGGATCGCAAATGATCTCAAAAGAGAAACGGACAAGCATTCTTTACAGTTTTATTGCATTGCTGTTCAGTATTGCGCTGTACTTCAATGCAAATGGCCAGTCCGTTCCAAATACGCTTTCTGGAAATGAAGCGTATAATCAAACAGTTACTGGGGTGCCTATCAAGATTTCTTATGATTCAAAGCGCTACTATATCCATGGATATGAAAATGCAGTGACTGTCAAACTTTCCAGTGCAAACCGAGTTCAGTTGAATGCAGAGGCAAACGAAGATACACGGATGTTCCGCGTCACAGCAGATATCACTAAGCTGGGCGAAGGAACACATGAAGTTCCGCTAAAAATTCAAAATTTGAGCAGTGCTGTCACAGCAAAGATCGAACCATCGACTATTACAGTAACGGTTGAGAAAAAGGTAATAAAATATTTCGATGTGGAAACGTTGATTCCTTCAACGTTCACACCATCTGGATATGAACTTGATGCTACTTCCGTTAGTCCTAAAAAAGTCTCTATCACTACAGGTGACAAAACATTGGCAGAAATCAAACGAGTAGTAGCTGATGTGGACGCTTCGATGGTCACAGATGATGGGATTAATAGTGAGGTCCCAATACAGGCGCTGAATGCAGCAGGGGAAGTATTAAGTATCGTCTCTGATCCAGTGCAAGTAACAGTGAAAGCTGATTCAATCAAGCCAAGCAAGTCGGTACGACTTTATGGGATACAGCAAGGAACACCAGCTGCCGGGGTAGAAAGCTATGATTTCAGTTTTTCAAAACTGGAAGCAGAAGTAAGCGGCTCTAGCGATTTGCTTGCATCGATCGGTGACAGTATTGCTGTACCGATCAATGTCTCAGGTATCAATCATCGAACAACTCGTAAAATTGAAATACCAGTAGAAGAGGGGTTAAGTATCAAGC
Source organism: Enterococcus sp. SB12 (assembly GCF_030910025.2). NCBI lineage: Bacteria > Bacillati > Bacillota > Bacilli > Lactobacillales > Enterococcaceae > Enterococcus > Enterococcus sp. SB12. The sequence goes on from NZ_CP175675.1 coordinate 1,065,021, forward strand.
CCGAATCAGTTAGTGTGGAGATTACACCCGTATTGCAAACGTCAAGCAGTAGCTCTGCTTCGACGAGCAGTCGGACACAAGAAAATACAAGTACGAGTAGAAGTATTTCATCTGCTGATTCAGGAACGGAACCATCGACAACAACCATTTCTTCCAGTTCGGAATCTGGGACAAGCAGCTCGACCACAAGTACAGAAGAAACATCAGAAACAAGCGAATCAACGCAAATGAGCAGAACAAATTCCTCAGAAAATTAAGTTAAAGGAGTAATTTTACAACTATGGGTAAATATTTTGGAACAGACGGCGTACGCGGTGAAGCCAACAAGGAACTTACGCCAGAACTTGCATTTAAGCTGGGACGGTGCGGAGGTTATGTCCTAAGCCAGCATGAAGAAGAAGGAAAACGCCCACGCGTGTTAGTAGGGCGGGATACAAGAATCTCAGGTCAAATGTTAGAAGAAGCGCTGATTTCAGGACTTTTATCGGTGGGTATCGAAGTGTTTCAGCTAGGTGTGATCTCTACACCAGGTGTTGCTTATCTGACACGTTTGCAAAAAGCAAGCGCAGGGGTCATGATTTCTGCTTCTCATAATCCAGCACAAGATAATGGAATCAAATTTTTCGGTGCAGATGGTTTTAAATTAGTAGATGACCAAGAGCTAGAAATTGAAGCATTATTAGATGCTGAAGTGGATGAATTGCCTCGTCCATCAGCTGAAGGATTGGGAACTGTAGAAGAATTTCCAGAAGGCTTATTGAAATATTCTCAATTCCTTGTACAAACGATCAACGGTGACCTTTCCGGTTTGACCATTTGTGTCGATGCAGCAAACGGAGCAACTTCAACAAGTGTTAATCGTTTGTTTGCCGATCTTGAAACAGATTTTTATACCATGGGCACAAATCCAGACGGGTTAAATATCAATGACGGCGTAGGCTCTACCCATCCAGAACGTTTAGCTGAGATGGTCGTTGAAAAAGGAGCAGATGCTGGACTAGCTTTCGATGGCGATGGCGATCGTATTATTGCGGTGGATGAACTTGGAAACATCGTCGACGGTGATAAAATCATGTTTATCTGTGCTAAATATTTGGCAGAAAAAAATCGGTTGAAAAAAGATACGATCGTTACGACTGTCATGAGTAACTTAGGATTCCACAAAGCGGTGGAAGGAATCGGTTTGAAAGATGTCGTTACACAAGTTGGTGATCGTTACGTTGTAGAAGAAATGCGCAAAAACGATTATAACTTTGGCGGCGAGCAGTCTGGGCACATGATTTTCTTAGATTTTAACACAACTGGAGATGGGATGCTTTCAGGAATTCAGTTACTGAATATCATGAAACAGACAGGTAAGAAATTATCAAAGCTTGCAGCAGAGGTAACAATCTATCCGCAAAAATTAGTGAATATCCGCGTAAGTGATAAAAACGGTGCGATGGATGTTCCGGCAATCAAAAAAGTGATTGAAGAGGCAGAAGCTGAAATGGGATCAGAAGGAAGAATCTTAGTTCGTCCTTCCGGTACAGAACCATTACTTCGAGTGATGGCAGAAGCGCCTACTGATGAGAAAGTCAATTACTATGTCGATAAAATCGCAGCAGTAGTCAAAGAAGAAATTGGACTGGATTAAGAGATATTTTCATAAAAAATAAAAGAACAAGGACCAGTGTCAGATGTCTGACACTGGCCCCTGTTCTTTTATTATTCTACTGTCACTGATTTCGCTAAATTACGTGGTTTGTCAACGTCGAATCCCCGTAATAGCGTTGCGTAATATGCAAGTAATTGAGTCGGTACGACTGTGGTTAGAGTAGTTAGATAAGGGTGGACAGTTGGTAGCACCAGCTGGTCACTTTCCTTTTCTAATCCCTCTGAGACAATAACTAGTGTTTTAGCGCCACGGCTTTCGACTTCTTTCAGGTTTCCTCGAGTATGCGCACCAGTCACTTCTTCACTGATGATTCCGATCACTGGTGTTCCTTCTTCGATCAAAGCAATCGTTCCATGTTTCAATTCGCCAGCGGCAAAACCTTCTGCCTGGATATAACTGATTTCTTTCAATTTCAAAGCAGCTTCAAGAGAAACGTTGTAGTCAGCGCCACGTCCAATGTAAAAGGCATTTCTTGTATCGCTGAAATATACTGCTGCCAACTCTTCTAAATAATCTTTTTGGGCGATGACCGATTCCATCGCATTAGCAACTAAACTCAATTCATGAGTGATATCGAATACAAGAGAAGTTTCAAATTCTTTTTTATCACCGATAGCTTTGGCTAATAAAGTTAGTACAGCTATTTGTGCAGTATAAGCTTTCGTTGATGCTACTGCGATTTCGGGTCCAGCATGCAATAGCAGTGTAAAGGATGCTTCCCGCGAAAGAGTAGAACCAGCAACATTTGTAATCGTAAGTGAAGGGTAGCCGAGACGGTTGATTTTTACCAGCACTTGGCGGCTGTCTGCTGTTTCGCCACTTTGACTCAAGAAAATAAAGAATGGTTTTTTTGAAAGAAGAGGTGTGTTATAGCCAAATTCACTGGCTAAATGAACCTCAACAGGAATCTGTGTCAATTTTTCCAAAGTCTGTTTACCTGCTAAACCCGCATGGTAACTAGTTCCGCAAGCAACGATATAGATTCGATCGCTATCAGACAATGTATCGACCAGCTTTTGATCAAGAGAGACACGATTGTCTTCTGTTACGTATTTTTGAGCGATACGGCGCATGATAATAGGCTGTTCGTCGATTTCTTTCAGCATATAAAAAGGATAGGTACCTTTCTCGATATCTGAAGAATCTACTTGTGCTTCGAATGAAGAACGTTCTACGATGTCACCTGCAAAATTTTGAATAATAACTTTTTCTGATGTGACGGTAACCATCTCTTCATCTTCAATCTCAACGAATTCCTTCGTATGAGCAAGCATAGCCATTGCATCGCTGGCAATCACATTGAATCCATCGCCAAGTCCGATTAATAGTGGACTTTTATTTTTAGCGACGTAAATAACATCAGGTGCTGTACGATCAATCAAAGCGAAAGCGTAAGAACCTTTGATGACCCGCAAAGCTTTTAAAAACGCCTCTTGCGTTGTAGTATCTTTCGCAAAAGTTTCAATTAGATGAGCGATAATCTCAGTATCGGTCTCACCAATAAAGTGGTCATTTGCTAAATAAGCAATTTTAAGTTCTTCAAAGTTTTCGATTACGCCATTGTGAACGAGCACGAAGCGTCCACTTTGGGAAGTATGTGGATGGGCGTTTTCTTCAGAAGGTTGCCCGTGAGTTGCCCAACGTGTATGACCAATACCTATATTTCCTGTAGTATCAATATTTATTTTGTTTTTCAAATTTTGAATTCTGCCTTGTGCTTTGACCAGATAATCAGTTGTGCCATCTGAGACAAAGATACCAGCTGAATCATATCCACGGTATTCTAATTTTTCTAGCCCGCCAATCAATCCTGGTGTTACATTTTTTAATCCAATCATTCCAACAATTCCGCACATAAAAAACATCCTACTTTCTATAATAAATTCGTATGAATGCTTCCAGCTGCAGGAAAATCCTTTTGTTTTATCTTTGCAGATACTTTTTGTGGATCTTCTGTAGAGTGCAGTCCCTAGGGTCATCCGCCGAACCTTTCGATAAACCCTCTCCTCGTCATCTGTTTGCACAGACCAGGCGCTATCCTAAAAGGTATAACTATCCTCCTTTTTTATTTTTTTATCTGGAAACATTTAAAATCATACCCTTTTGCGAATGTTTTTGTCAACAAAAAAAGAATAAAAATAAATTGGTATATATCGAATTTCCTTTTGGGGGTGCGTTTTGTGTCAAAAAATAATCGGTTTTTATCTATCATCTTTTTCAGGAGTTCGGTACAATAGAAAGTAATAGGATGAAGGAGGAGAAAAATGGATTCAAAAATCGAAATCATGACACTTGGAATGTTAAAAAAACAATTGTCCGAATTTGAAGCATCAGCTGGTGTATCAGATGATACAAAAATATTTTTAGATACTGGTTGGGATAGCATCCAGGAAATCGCACCTGATGCCTTGGAAGTTGTCCAAGCGCGAGAGTTTACGGTAGAAGATGAATGGACAAAAGAATCATTTTCCGGGTATGCGCGTGAAGAAAAAGCAGAGCGGTTCGACGCTTCCGAGCAGTCAGAAACTGTGATCGTCATAAAAAACTTGTATTAGAAAGGAGAAAGAATGAATAAAAAACGTTGGGCAGCAGTTCTGATTGCTGCGGGATTATTTGTGGTTTCGTTAGTTTCGGCGAGTTTGACTAAGCCTCAGGAAAATAATCAAGTCGAAGGGTTGAACAGTTGGTTATACGGGGATGAAGAGTTAGTACCAAATGTGTTGGAAGAGGGAGACAGTACGCAAAAAATCGTAAAACTAACAGTAGATGGAACGATTACTGCGGGAGGATCTTCTGGTTTATTTGCTTCTGAAGGTTATAACCATGAAAATTTCATGGAACAACTGAAAGCTGTGGAAGAAGATCCAACAGTCAAAGGAATCTTTTTAGAAGTAAACTCTCCTGGCGGCGGTGTCTATGAAAGTGCGGAAATCGCTAAGAAATTAGATACGATCCGTAAAGAACATGATATCCCGATGTATGTCAGTATGAAAAACATGGCAGCTAGCGGTGGTTACTATATTTCTGCTCAAGCAGATAAAATCTTTGCAACCGAAGAAACAGTGACCGGTTCAATTGGTGTGATCATGTCAGGATTGAATTATTCAGGCCTTTTAGAAAAACTGGGTGTGGAAGACACAACAGTGAAAAGTGGCGCATTGAAAGATATGGGTTCAGGAACACGCCCAGAGACAAAAGAAGAGGAAGCAGTGCTTCAAGCGTATATTGACAGTGCGTATCAACGATTTGTAAGAATCGTTAGCGAGGGACGGAATAAATCTGAAGAAGCAGTCAAAAAAATAGCAGATGGAAGGATTTATGATGGTGTCCAAGCAAAAGAAGTAGGTTTAGTCGATGAATTGGGATTCCCTGAAGACGCCTTACAAGCTATGCGAAGGGAACAAAAGCTTGAAGATGCTGAATTAGTAGAATATTCCTCCGCATCATCTGGATTTGCCAGCACATGGTTAGGGAGCAAACTGGCAGAGTTCCAAGGATTGAAATCTTCTGAAACTAGTCAGATCTTATCAATACTTGAGAATCTCGGAACTGCAGAATCACCAAAAGCAATGTATTATTACGGAGGTGAGTAAGCATGACGGAACTTCCAAACGAAAATAAGGAACAAGGAAGAGAGAGGCAACAGCAGCCTGCTGTGGGACCTGATCCAAGCTTTTCCCAAAAGGTGCTGAGCTCTTTTGAAAGAGAACCGATGACGTCAGAAGAAATCAAAAAGAAACAACGGAAATGGAAAAAGTATACTGACACAAAAAATGAACCACCAAAAGCAAATGATTTTCCTCATTATTTCTATGCAGGTTTTTTGATCCGAATGTTTGCCTTCTTGATCGATCTTTTGTGTATCGGAGCTATTACACGTTTAACACTTGGTATTGCCAAAAATCTAGGTTGGCTGAATTTTTCAGATTCGTATTTGAGTCTCTATGGATTCACAGCATTACTCATTTATTTAGCGTATTTTGTTTTATTGACGAAACTCAATCATGGCCAAACGATTGGGAAAATGATCTTCGGTATTCGAGTCATTAGCTTTGATGAAGAAGAACTTAGCTGGTCAACTGTTTTAGTTAGAGAAGGTGCTTGCCGGTTCATTCTAAAGTTTCCTTTGCTGATGTTAGGGTATCTTCCAGCAATCTTTAATCAGAAAAAGCAGCATCTGGGTGATTTTTTCACTAATACAAGTGTCGTTACGATTAATCTGATCAAAGCATTCAACCAAGAAGTTAACAGCTGATGATCCATAAAAAACAGTAGTTTGAAGCATCTTCTAAAAGTCAGATCAAAAATCTAGCTTTTAGAGGATGCTTCGATTATTTTTAATTGTCATGCTTTTTTTGTTTTGCTACTATTGAACATGAGCTGAACATAAGCAAGAGGAGGACACTGCGTGAAGCCGATTGATTTTCCAGAAAAATATGAGAATTTAATGCGAGTGGCCCAACAAGCACTAGCAAACCAGCAATATCAGCAGGCAAAAGAACTATTTCAACGTGCTTACGAGTTGAAAGAAAGCTTTGAGGCTAATAGCCTGCTTGTTTTTTGTCTTTATGAGTTAGACGAGAAAAAAGAAGCGTTGAAACAAGCACTCTTACATGAAAAACAGTATCTTCAAAACGAGGAGTTTGCTGAATTTTATTTTGACTTGTTAATCAGCGCACAAGATTTTTTATATGCTAGAAAATTGATAGCAAGTACAGATTTTTATGAATCTTTTGAGCAGCGTATCATTGAAAAAATCCAATTTGCAGAAGAATTGTCCGGACAAATGGAGAGGCAAAAAGTCAAGGCACTCCATAAAAAATCGGAGGAACTTCCTTCATTGGAACCAGCACGTCAGCTGTCGTCTATCGAGGAGATCGAACAGCTTCCTTACCATGAGTTTATCCAAACAGCGAGTAAACTGATTGTATTACCAGAGGTCCATATTTTAGCGAGGGCAAAATTGCTGGAGACACTCAGGCAATTGAATGAATGCAACCCTGTTTTCTATTTGACGATTGAAGAAAAACTAGTCAAAGTCATACCCAAAGATTTGCCTAAGCCACAGCAACAGTCAAGTTATCGACAATTGTGTGTGTTTTCAGATCATTACGGGAATGAAGATGCGCTACTTAGTTCGGTGTTGAAAGAAGAATTTACGTTGCAATCTGCAATCGTTTATCCTGTCTATGATACATACATTGAAGACCCGAGGCGTTGGTTTCAACTGACTGTAGAGGCATATACAGGAAAAACGATGTATGATGGTACGGAAGATGAAAAACAAGATTTTTTTAAAAAACGAGAGAAAATTTTGCAGCAAATGATCTTCTTCCATTAGATTTTATCAGTGAAAAAGAAAAAAATGTTATGAAAAACAAGGATTCTACCCATTCAATATGTTTACAATTTGAAAGGGTTAGTGTACTATTTAAAGGTATGCATGAAACGTTTTTGATGTATAAAATGAATTTCTAAACTCGGAGGGAATTAAATGACTGCAACATTTGAAAAAAAAGGCACGAATGATGGTGTTTTAAAATTTACGATTGCGCAAGACGAAATCCAAAAAGGATTAACAACTGCGTTTAATAAAGTGAAAAAAAGCTTGAATGTACCTGGATTCCGTAAAGGGAAAGTTTCTCGTCAAGTATTCAACCGTATGTACGGTGAAGAAGCTTTATATGAAGATGCATTGAATGCTGTATTACCAGAAGCTTATGAAGCTGCTGTCAAAGAAGCTGGCATCGACCCTGTTTCTCAACCAAAAATCGATGTTGAAAGCATGGAAAAAGGTCAAGACTGGGTAATCACTGCTGAAGTAACAGTGAAACCAGAAGTAAAATTAGGACAATATAAAGATCTAGTTGTTGAAAAACAAGACCGTGAAGTAACAGATGCTGACGTGGATGCACGTATCAAACGTGAACAAGAAGCACAAGCTGAATTAGTTATCAAAGAAGATGCTGCAGCTGAAAATGGCGATACAGTAGTAATCGACTTCGAAGGCTTTGTAGATGGCGAAGCGTTTGATGGCGGAAAAGGCGAAAATTACTCACTTGAATTAGGTTCAGGTTCATTCATTCCAGGATTTGAAGATCAATTAGTTGGTCATAAATCAGGTGAAAGTCTAGATGTAAATGTAACTTTCCCAGAAGATTATCAAGCAGAAAATCTTGCTGGAAAAGAAGCAGTTTTCAAAGTGACAATTCATGAAGTAAAAGCAAAAGAAGTGCCTGAATTAGATGACGAATTCGCAAAAGATGTGGATGACGAAGTATCAACATTAGACGAATTGAAAGAAAAATATCGCAAAGAATTAGTAGAAACAAAAGAAAAAGCAGCGGACGATGCAAAAGATGAAGCAGCAATCCGTATGGCTGTTGAAAACGCAGAAATCGTTGAATTGCCACACGTGATGGTTCATGATGAAGTACATCGTTCAATGGACGAATTCTTGAACAACATGCAACGTCAAGGTATCTCTCCTGAAATGTACTATCAATTAACTGGTTCTACAGAAGAAGACTTGCATAAACAATTCGAAGGTGAAGCAGAAATGCGCACAAGAACAAATCTTGTGATCGAAGCAATTGCAGCTGCTGAAAATCTTCAAGCAACAGAAGAAGAAATCAATGCAGAAATCCAAGAATTATCAGAAACATACAACATGCCAGTCGAACAAATCAAACGCGTGTTGACAGAAGATATGCTGGAACATGATGTGACAATGAAAAAAGCAATCGAATTGATCACAGGTACAGCGACAGAAGCAAAAGAATAGAAATTAAGTAATAGAGGTCATGAAATAAGGGACTGTGACATGTTTGTTGTCACAGCCCCTTATTTTTTGTTAAGCGTGAAAATATACAAAGATATAGGTCAATCGATCCTTTGTTAAACACTTTTTCTTTTTACTAAACTATGTTATGATAGTAAAAGACTGTAAAGTCTCTGATAGTTTCTTGCATACTTTTTGCAAGTTAAGGGGTGAAGACCATGTATGACAATCCAAGTAGCAATGAGACCGTACGCTGTTCTTTTTGTGGGAAAACCCAAGAAGAAGTGAAAAAAATCGTAGCTGGTCCAGGGGTCTACATCTGTAATGAATGTATCGACCTATGTAAAGAAATCATTGATGAAGAATTTTATGAAGAAGCTGTACGCGAATTCACTGAAGTCCCTAAACCACTAGAAATTCTTGAAGTATTGAATAACTACGTGATTGGACAAGATCGCGCAAAACGCTCGTTAGCTGTTGCCGTATACAATCACTACAAACGTGTCAATCAGCAAGCACAAGAGAACACAGATGATGTTGAACTACAAAAAAGCAATATCTGCTTGATCGGACCTACAGGGTCTGGGAAAACGTTTTTAGCACAAACATTAGCAAAAACGTTGAATGTACCTTTTGCAATCGCAGATGCGACAAGTTTGACAGAGGCTGGTTATGTGGGTGAAGATGTAGAAAACATTTTGCTTAAATTGCTCCAGTCTGCTGATTACAATGTGGAACGTGCAGAAAAAGGGATCATCTATATTGATGAGATCGATAAAATCGCGCGTAAAAGCGAAAATGTATCCATCACTCGTGATGTTTCCGGCGAAGGTGTCCAACAAGCCTTGCTGAAGATTCTAGAAGGAACTGTTGCAAGTGTTCCGCCTCAGGGAGGACGTAAACATCCACATCAAGAATTTATCCAGATCGATACGACGAATATCTTGTTCATCGTAGGTGGGGCGTTTGATGGTATCGAAACAATCGTGAAGAACCGCATGGGCGAAAAAACGATTGGATTTGGTACGCAAAACCAAAAACTTTCTGAAGACGAAAGCGTCATGCAGCATATCATTCCTGAAGATTTGCTGAAATTCGGATTGATTCCTGAGTTTATCGGACGATTACCTGTTATGGCAGCTTTAGAGAAATTGACAACAGATGATCTGGTACGGATCTTGACTGAGCCAAAAAATGCGTTAGTCAAACAATATCAAAAACTTCTTTCTCTAGATGATACCGAACTTGAATTTGAACCTGAAGCATTGAGAGCTATTGCGAAAAAAGCAATCGAACGCAACACTGGTGCTCGAGGTCTTCGTTCTATCATCGAAGAAATCATGATGGATGTGATGTTTGATATCCCTTCAAATGAAAACATCGAAAAAGTGATTATCACCAAAGAAGCAGCTGAATTGTCTGGTGAGCCAACAGTGATCTATAAAGATTCAGAGAAAAAAGCGGGTTGATGAGAAGAGGCTGCCGTAAAAGTCATTTTGGCTTTTACGACAGCCGCTTGCTTTATTCATCACCTTTTTAAGGAGAGAGACCATGAAAGTCCATCAAGCTGAAATCATCATAAGTGCAGTGGCACCAAAACAATATCCAGAGACACAATTGCCGGAAATAGCTCTGGCAGGGCGATCAAATGTAGGGAAATCTTCTTTTATCAACACGTTGATTGATCGAAAGAATTTAGCACGTACTTCCGGTAAGCCTGGAAAGACCCAGACCTTGAATTTTTATTTGATCGAGAATGCGTTGCATTTTGTCGATGTTCCAGGATACGGGTATGCAAAAGTATCCAAAACTGAACGAGCAAAATGGGGAAAGATGATCGAGACATATTTAACGACCAGAGAACAACTACGTGCGGTCGTTTCTTTAGTAGATCTGCGCCATAAGCCTTCTCAAGAAGATATCCAGATGTATCAATTTTTGAAGTATTATGATATCCCTGTGATTGTTGTTGCTACTAAGGCAGATAAGATTCCTCGCGGTAAATGGAACAAGCACGAAAGCGAGATCAAAAAAGCATTGGATTTTGATCGTAATGACACATTTATTCTTTTTTCTTCCGTTACAAAACAAGGAAAAGAAGAAGCATGGGCAGCAATCGAACAAGCAATCGAATCATAAAAAGAATAAAAAAGACTTACCAGCCAAACTCTTCCATAAAAGTTGGCTCTATACTTTTTGATGTTGGTGGATGACACCAGCATCTTTTTTATTTTCCAAAACATATAGAAAAGACACCTTGAAATCCTTTAGAATTAATTTGGCGAACCAACCCAAAAGGAGGAATCAAGATGTCTTACACTCACCTTATCAAAGAAACATTAGATATTCTAGACTTATCAGTTACTTTTAACGAAAATTGTCTCACAAAAGAAAAATACAAAGGGCAAATCTGTCATATTTATCGTGGAAACTTGATTTATACAGCCCAAGAATGCATCCACTGTAAACACCAGATTGCTTCAGATATTGTGCGTTGGGGTACAACAACCGTCCGGTTGTTAATGAACGATGTTTCTGAATACCGTACCTACCTCGAATTGAAAAAGCAACGCTTCAAATGCAAAGCTTGTCAGCGGACCTTTGTCGCAGATACTTCTGTTGCGAAAAAACATTGTTTCATCAGTGAGAAAGTCCGCTGGTCTGTCGTGACTCGTCTGAAAAAAAATACCTCAATGACAGAGATCGCCGCTCAGAAAAATCTATCGGTCTCTTCTGTTTACCGTATTATGAAGCGATTTTATCGTCCGTTGAATCCTTTTCGGACACCGTTACCTAAGGTACTTTGTTTTGATGAATTCAAATCAGTTCGGGGTGTTTCAGGTGCTATGAGTTTCATCATGATGGATGGACAAACACAGCGCTTATTGGACATTGTCGAGAACCGACAACTGCCTTTTTTAAAACGTTATTTTAGTCATTTTTCACGAGAAATTCGTGAAGCGGTCGAATGGATCGTGATTGATATGTACGCTCCTTATGTATCGCTCGTTAAAAAGCTGTTTCCAAAAGCACAGCTGATTATTGACCGGTTTCACATCGTCCAACATATTGGTCGTACCTTTCGCAATCATCGAATCAAAGAAACGAACCAACTATTAAAAAGCAAAGAACAAAAACACTATCAATTAGGTAAGCAATTAAAAAGATACTGGAAACTTCTTCAAAAAGATGAACGCAAGCTTGATTATACTCGACGCCTTTGGCGACCTGGCTTCAAAGCTCATTTAACAGAGACCGATATTGTGGATCGCTTACTGAAAGGGAGCCCTGCTTTGCGTGTAGGCTATCAGTTATATCAAGACTTTCTTTACGCTGTAAAGGAACGAGACTACGTATCGTTTGAAGAACTACTTACCAATAATATCATGCTTCCCGAAGGCTATCAGACGACCTTGAGAACGTTCCAGAAATTTCTGCCACAAATCAAAAATGCTTTACAACAAAGTTATTCAAATGGCCCACTTGAATGTCTGAACAACCATATCAAAGTGTTAAAACGAAATGCATATGGCTTTCGTAGCTTTTATAATTTCAAATTGCGCATCATGATTCGTCATGGCAACGCATTGATTTTCAACTAAAAAAGATCAAGAGGAACTGATCCACTTGATCTCCAATTATTCTAAGATTTCTCTTTACCAACATCATTTGACAAAGAGCCTAAAAGTTTGGCTGGTAAGTCTTTTTTTGCAGAACTTATCTTACTTTTGTTTCTTGTCTTTTTTCTTTTCGTTTTGTGGCTGCGGTTTTAGAAACCGATCGATTTCTTCTTTTGGCGCAACTGTTTTTTCCGGATCGACAGCAAATGATTCGAAAAGTTTATCTAAATTGTCTGTACGTTCAAATTTCAATCCCATCGCGAGCACCTCTTTGTTCCTTTTTTACTTAGTTTACCATGTAATACCTAAAATTGGTTTCTAAGACAAAAATTTTTAGTTTTTCTTTATCATTTGTTATAATTGAATTATAAAAAGATTTGAAAGAGGTGAGAAAATGATTGGTGAAGATAAATTATTAATGACTATCCAGCTCACAGACTTAGATGATGAAGAAAAAAAACAGGAAATAAGCGATTGGGCTGTTTTGACACGTCTGTTGATCCAGCCAACATTTATCCGCTCTTTCACTCAACAAGCGGACCCGTATAATCTTAGGAAACTGCAAGAAAAAATAATGCTCGCATCGGTAAGAGACGAAAGCTGGTTAGTTGTAGGGAATGACGAGAACGAGTGTAGTTTTCGTTTGGAAGGCAATCAATTGTTGATAAAAAATGTATTGGCTATCTCTGTTTTCAAAGAAAACCAGTTTTTGATTCGAGATTTCCTTCAGAAAAAAATGATTGCCCATGGTGTGTTTGCTTATATGAGAGCGTATAGCGAGTTTATCTATCACAATACAAAACAGATTCCCCAGCGGCTGCTGTTTGAGACGATGGATGAAATCGAGCGTTTACCTAAAATGAAACAGAAAAATGGCGACGTAGTAGTGGATTGCAATCAATTTCCAGGCTACGATCTTTTTTATCAAGGCTTATGTTTTACCTCATGCTGGGAAATGTATTACAGTCACTATTACCATCAGATTATCCCAAAACCGATTTTTCTCGATACACAACAAGTAGAAAAAGTGAAAGAATTAGATAATGAAGTCATATATATCCAGCTTTATCGAGACCCATTCAATTGGCAAAAAACAAACAATCAGCTCTTCCAATCCTATTTTAGAGACCAGCTTGGGTTTGACCACCTTGCTTGGGATAACGGCGTGGGATTGTTGAAACCACCATTTGTTGAATACATTTATACTGATCATACGATTCAATCTGTCCAGTATCAAAATGCGCAGATGCAACCTGTTCCCAAAAAAAATGCCTCGTTCTTTGTAACGAAAAGTTATGATATTCAAGGAGGAAATTATAAAGAAAGACGTGTCCGCGGAACACTGAATGCTCAGGCGTATTTTCCTTGGGTTGACGAGAATCGCGCGCGCATGATGTGCTATAAGATCATCGATCCGACTGTTGCTTTGGACAATGGAATCGAAGCGTATTGTTATTACATCAGGGAATATCTAGAAGTAGAGGTAACAGATGAGAAATATCAAGATTATCTTTTATCATTAAGAATCTATGTTCCTTCTGAAGCACTGCCGGATCTTCCGTTAAAGGAAATCAAACACAGACTCTCTGATATTGCCTTCAAACGAATAAAGAAAAAACGGCGTAGTGTCCAATTTGATGTCAAGAAAGGCGAGAAGCATCTGCGTGTGCAGTTTTTAGATTATCGCGAATTAGAACAATTGATTACTTTACAAAAAATATGAGGTGAAGAAAATGGATAAACAACTTTATTATCGAATAATGGTTCCAGCATCATTATTATCCGTCTGTCTCTTTTTTGTTCCTAATTTTCCTATTCGATCAGTCATCGGTTTCTTGGTCATGTTTGGTGGGATGGGACTTTATTATTACCTTCTTCATAAGGGAAGAAAACCTGCTACTGTTTATATGAAAAAAACAAGAAGCGAAAATAACAAACGATAAAACAGTTTGATAATAGTCAAATAAAGTAGGAAACCAGTCAAAAAAAGACTGGTTTTTTATTTTTTTGACTGATTTATAATTTTTGTGAACGTTTTTGATTGATTTGTATTGCGAGTCTAAAAAAAATATGCTATTATTTGTATTGAGGTGATCGTGAAAATGCTTACAGAGGAACGCAGACAAAAAATCCTAGACTTGCTTGAACAGCAGAAAATCGTGAAATCACAAGACCTTGTAAACCTTTTGAATGCTTCAGAATCAACGATAAGACGTGATTTGCAAGAGTTGGAGAATGGTGGGTTTCTAGAAAGAGTCCATGGCGGCGCTAAGAAAGAGCAATTATTGAATTTTGAGCAGAATATGAGTGAAAAATCACTCAAAAACGTTCATGAAAAACAGCAGATTGCCAAATTGGCAGCTGAAACCATTAATGACGAAGATGTCATCTATTTAGACGCTGGCTCTACTACTTTAGAAATGATCCCTTTTTTACAAGGAAAACAAATCACAGTGGTGACAAATTCCGTTCAACATGCGGCAAATTTAGTTGATTTGGAGCTTGCTACGATCATTTTAGGTGGAACGATCAAGCTGTCAACCAATGCTGTTTTAGGATCTAATGCGATAGAACAACTAAAACATTTTCATTTCAATAAAGCGTTTATGGGAATGAACGGTGCGCATATCGAGCAAGGATTCACGACTCCGGATCCAGAAGAAGCAGCTGTTAAACGTTTAGCCATGAAAAATTCTGAAGAGACCTTTGTATTGATTGATCATACTAAATTCAGCCAGTTGTCTTTCACCTCTGTTGCACCTTTGGAAGCAGCCACGATCATAACCGAGCGTTGTCCATTAGAATTCATCAATGAATTCCGTGAAAAGACAACAATTAAGGAGGCAATACAATGATTTACACAGTAACACTTAATCCATCAATTGATTATATTGTACGCGTAGATGGGTTAAAACTAGGTGATTTGAACCGGATGAAAGAAGACTTCAAATTGCCTGGAGGAAAAGGGATCAATGTTTCCCGTATTTTGAAACGGATCGATTCTCAATCTACAGCACTAGGGTTTTTAGGAGGATTCACTGGCGAATTTATTTCGAAGTGGCTTGAAAAAGAACAAATCAACTCTTTGTTCACACACGTGCAAGAAGATACAAGAATCAATATCAAACTAAAATCAGATACTGAAACTGAAATTAACGGTTTAGGTCCAGCTATTTCAGACGAAGAAATCAATGAATTGAAGCAAGCGCTAGGGACAGTAGAACAAGGAGATATCGTCGTATTGTCAGGAAGCGCGCCAGCCAGCCTACGAAAAGGATTTTATCAAGAACTGATTGATATCATTCGAGAAAAAGGTGCAGATTTCGTAATCGATACAACAGGTGATGATCTAAAAAATGCACTTGTTAAGAAACCGTTGTTGATCAAACCAAACAATCACGAATTAGCTGAGCTTTACAATACAACCTTCCAATCTGTAGAAGAAATCATTCCGTATGGAAAAAAATTACTAGCTGAAGGGGCACAGAATGTGCTGATCTCAATGGCTGGAGACGGCGCTTTGCTCTTTACAGAACAAGGAACTTATAAAACGAATGTATTGGTTCGCCCGTTGAAAAATTCAGTAGGTGCAGGGGATTCAATGATCGCCGGTTTTATTGGTGCTTACAGTCGGACAAAAGATCCGATCGAAGCCTTTAAATGGGGAGTTGCTTGTGGAAGCGCAACGGCTTTTTCTGATGACTTGGCAGCTCGCGAACTGATTGATGAGTTATTGCCAGAAGTTGAAATCACAAAAATTGATTAGTTTCAAGGAGGATAATCATGAATATCAAGGATTTAATGGTCAAAGAAGCAATGATCATGGATTTGCAAGCGACTGATAAAAAAGGCGCGATCGATGAAATGGTCCAAAAAATGTTTGATGCCGGCCGGATTTCCGATATCGACACATATAAAGAAGGAATTCTAGCTCGTGAAGCACAAACCTCTACAGGTCTTGGTGACGGAATCGCCATGCCTCACGCGAAAAATAGTGCAGTCAAAGAAGCAACAGTTTTATTTGCAAAAAGCCAAAAAGGTGTAGATTATGAAGCATTAGACGGACAGCCAACTTATCTGTTTTTCATGATCGCAGCTCCAGAGGGCGCGAACGACACACACTTGCAAGCATTAGCAGCACTATCTCGATTGCTGATTGATGCAGATTTTGTAGCGAAATTAAAAGAAGCAAGTACACCAGAAGAAGTCCAAGACTTGTTCCAAACAGCTGAAGAGCAAAAAGAAGCAGAAGAAAAAGCAGAACAAGAAACACAAGCTGCAGAAGCTTCTGCTCATCCAGAAAGAAAATTCGTTGTTGCCGTTACAGCTTGCCCAACAGGAATCGCTCATACTTACATGGCAGAAGATGCTTTGAAGAAAAAAGCGAAAGAAATGGGAGTGGAGATCAAAGTAGAAACGAACGGTTCAGAAGGGATCAAAAACCGTTTGACTGCTGAAGACATCGCTCGTGCAGAAGGCGTGATCGTTGCAGCAGACAAAAAAGTAGAGATGAACCGTTTTGACGGAAAAGAATTGATCAATCGTCCAGTCAGTGATGGTATCCGTAAACCAGAAGAGTTGATCAATCTAGCCCTTAGTGGTACTGCACCAGTATTCCATGGTGACGGAAAAGAAAATAGTTCAGAAGAAGGAAACGCGGATGGTACTGTCGGACAAAGAATCTATAAAGATTTGATGAACGGCGTATCACACATGTTACCATTCGTTATTGGTGGAGGAATCGCTATTGCTCTTTCTTTCATGATTGACCAATTTATTGGCGTGCCGCATGACCAGTTATCGAATCTGGGGAACTACAATCAAGCTGCTAGCTGGTTCAACCAAATCGGACAAGCTGCATTTGGGTTCATGTTACCGGTATTAGCTGGATTTATTGCTTCAAGTATCGGCGACCGCCCTGGTTTGATTGTTGGATTTGCTGCTGGTGCATTAGCTAATACAGGTGGCGCAGGATTCTTAGGCGCACTGATTGGTGGATTCTTGGCTGGTTATGTCATCGTATTTTTACGTAAATTATTCAAGAACTTACCAAAATCATTGGATGGAATCAAAACGATCCTCTTTTATCCAGTGTTTGGCTTACTGATTACTGGTTTCTTGATGTTGCTGGTCAATATCCCTATGAAAGCAATCAATGATGCATTGAACGGTTTCTTGACAAGTATGAGTGGTTCGAATGCTGCTTTACTTGGTGCATTATTAGCTGGAATGATGGCGGCAGATTTAGGCGGTCCAATCAACAAAGCCGCTTATGTATTTGGTACAGCAACTTTAGCTACGACTGTTGCCACTGGCGGAAGTGTTGTGATGGCTTCTGTTATGGCTGGAGGAATGGTCCCTCCATTGGCGATTTTCGTTGCTACACGTTTGTTCAAAAATAAATTCAGCAAAACAGATCAAGATGCTGGTTTGACGAACATCGTGATGGGACTTTCGTTTGTCACGGAAGGATCGATTCCATTTGCAGCAGCTGACCCGATTCGTGCCATTCCAAGTTTTATTATTGGTTCTGCTTTAACTGGCGGATTAGTCGGTGGTTTCGGAATCAAATTACTGGCTCCTCATGGCGGAATTTTTGTTGTATTCTTACTGAGTCACCCAATCATGTATTTGGTGTTTATTGCTATCGGAGCAGTCGTCTCTGGTGTGATTTATGGTTTATTGAGAAAAGCTCCTGCAGTAGCAGAAGCATAGAAATAAAAAGAAGAGACTGGGGAAATCCAGCCTCTTCTTTTTTTGTAGAGTCAAAGTAGTATAGATGAGTAGTATAGATGAGTAGTATAGATGAATAGTTGTTGTGCCATAAAATAGTTCTTCTCGGTTCGTTAAAATGATTGCTTCAAATTTGTGATCGAAGATTTAGCCTCGATTTCTTGCTTGATTCTTGGTAAGTTTGCTTCATCAGTCAAGATTACCAAAATATCTCCTACATTCATGATCGTATCACCGTGAGTCAAGATTTCCTGATTTCCTCTGCGTATAGAGATTAGCAGCATATTTTTAGGCCAATTGAAGTCCCGCACCATTAATCCGTCTAAAGAACTCTCTGCCGTTACTGGAAAATCAAAAGTTGTCCTTGCACCTTTAAGAGCGGCGGTCTGATTATTTCCAAGTAAACGTTCCAACAATGATTCGTAGATCGGATTCCCTCCGAGAAGATCATTGACGATATAAGCAACGAGAGCAGCCAACCCTAAAGGCATCAGATGATTGAGAGAGCCAACCATTTCTGTCACTAAAATAATTGCTGTCAGCGGTGCTTTCCCAATTGCTGTGAAATAACCAGCCATGGCAATCACGACGAAATCCTTGATGTAGATTGGATCCATCCCGAAATCAACCATGATGTTTCCATAAAAGCTACCGATTAAAGCACCCAATGTCAATATCGGAAGGAAAATCCCTCCTGGAAGACCACCACCATAAGAAATCATGGAAAAAACGAATCGAAGAACAAACAAACCGATAATCATAATGATTGGCAATGAAGCATGTCCAAAAGCTAAAACGATTTGATTGCCTCCGCCTAGCGTACTAGGCCATAAATAACCAATCGGCAAAATCAGCAAGAAAGGAACGAATCCATGAAAATAAGCTGGTAAAGGCAATCGGTTGTAAAAATTTGGCAATGCCAGCAGGACCTTTTGATAAATAAAACCTAAGACGCCTAGAAGTACGCCTAATACCACCAAAGAACCATAATATTTCAACGGCAAAGAAGGAAGATCGCCTAGATATAAAACTGGTCTTAAGCCAAAAAAATAAAGAGAGACAAAGTTAGCCGTGATGGCCGCAGCAAAAGATGTCAGCCAAACAAGAGGAGAGAAGGAGTGATGGATTTCTTCTAAAACAAAGAGTAATCCTGCGATAGGAGCATTGAATGCTGCTGCAAGTCCGCTACTTGCTCCGCTAGAAATCAAAATCTTTTCTTCTGAAGATGGACTCCGAAACAATTGTCCAGCTCCTTGTCCGATAGCTGCACCAAGCTGTATAGAAGGGCCTTCTCGACCTAGAAAAAGTCCTGCGCCAACTGAAAGTACACCACCAATGAACTTTTTCCATAAAACAGAGAACCAGTTCATTGATAATTCCCCTCGAAGCTGTCCTTCTACTTGTGGAATCCCGCTTCCTTTGATATCCGGTTCATTTTTGACCAGATAACCCACAAAAAATGCTGCAAGGATGCAGCAAATGGCCATGCCAACTAAGTAAATCGGCTGTTCCCGACTTATTTCATAGATGCTTCGAACAAAATCGCCTAACTTTTCGATCGATAAACGAAACAGGCTAACCACGATTCCTGTTAGTAGTCCAACGAATATTCCTTTTAGAATAAAATATATCTGAGTTTTATCTAATTTCTTGATTTTTCCTTTTTTTTCCATTCAAACGCCTCGCTTTCTTTTAATTTAGCGCGAAATCAACGAATTGACAAGGAGAAATCCATAAAAAGAAACAAATGATTTTGAATTAGCTAGTTTAATGAAAGCCAAGAAAATGCTATAATTAACAAGATTGATAAAAGAAAGGATGTTGTTAATGTCATCCAAAGCTGAATTATTAAACGGGATGAACCCCCGTCAGAAAGAAGCTGTTCTTCACACTGACGGACCATTATTGCTGATGGCAGGTGCGGGAAGTGGAAAGACGAGAGTGTTGACGCATCGCATTGCCTATTTGATTGAGGAAAAAGAAGTCAATCCTTGGAACATCCTAGCGATTACTTTTACCAATAAAGCTGCAAAAGAAATGAAAGAACGTGTCAATGCGATTCTCGTATCCGGAGGCGAAGATGTCTGGGTATCGACTTTTCACTCAATGTGTGTGCGTATTTTAAGAAGAGATGTTGATTTTATCGGGTATAACCGGAACTTTACGATCATCGACTCTTCTGAACAGCTGACCTTGATGAAACGGATACTGAAAGAACTGAACATTGACCCGAAAAAATATGATCCTCGCAGCATATTAGGAACAATCTCCCAAGCAAAAAATAGCTTGCAGACCCCTCAGGATTTTGCAAAAATGCAAGGTAGTTATTACGAAGAGATTGCGGCAAAATGTTACGCTGCTTATCAAAAAGAGCTTCAATACAATCAATGTATGGACTTTGACGACCTGATCATGAATACGATTCGATTATTTGAAGAACATCCTGATTCACTCACATATTATCAAAACAAATTCCATTATATTCATGTAGATGAGTACCAAGATACAAATCACGCACAGTATACGCTAGTCAATTTATTGGCAGGTAGATTTAGGAACCTGTGCGTCGTGGGAGATGCAGATCAAAGTATTTACGGCTGGCGCGGTGCAGATATGCAGAACATCTTGGATTTTGAAAAAGATTATCCAGATGCTGCAGTAATTTTGCTAGAACAAAACTATCGCTCCACGAAAAACATCCTTAGCGCAGCAAACCAAGTCATTGAAAACAATAGCAATCGAAAACCAAAAAACTTGTGGACAGAAAACAAAGAAGGAAACAAGATCACTTACTACCGTGCAGATAATGAACGAGACGAAACCCGTTTTATCGTAGACCGGATGCAAGAAGAGATTCGAAGCAATCATCGGAATTACGGCGACTTTGCCATCTTGTACCGGACGAACGCACAATCTCGTGTAATGGAAGAAACTCTGTTGAAAGCAAATATTCCTTATAAAATGGTTGGAGGGCACAAGTTCTACGATCGTAAAGAAATCAAAGATATTTTAGCGTATTTGAATGTGCTGGCAAATCCTCAAGATTCAATCAGTTTTGAGCGTATCGTTAATTCGCCCAAACGAGGCATCGGACCAGGATCTATCGAAAAACTACGCAGTTTTGCTTCTCTTCATGAATGGCCACTGCTTGAAGCAGCGCAAAATGTGGATCTGGCAAATATCGGTGGAAAAGCAGGACAGCAATTAGGTGCATTTGGAGAGATGATCCAAGAAGTCACTCAGATGATCCCATACTTGACAGTGACAGAATTGACGAAAGAGGTTTTGGATCGTAGCGGATATCTAGAAGACTTAAAAATCCAAAATACATTAGAAGCACAAGCACGCATCGAAAACTTGGAGGAATTTTTAACGGTCACACAAGAATTTGACAAACAATTCGAACAGCAAAATGAAGAAGACGCTGATGCACCAGAAGAAAAACTAACGGTCTTCTTAAATGATCTGGCACTTGTTTCCGACATTGACAATTTAGAAGAAGATGCTTCCCAAGTGACATTGATGACTTTGCATGCAGCCAAAGGATTAGAATTCCCAGTTGTATTCCTGATTGGTCTAGAAGAGGGGGTTTTTCCTTTATCTCGAGCATTGATGGAAGAAAGCGAACTGGAAGAAGAACGCCGTCTCGCATATGTGGGGATCACGCGAGCAGAAGAAGCGTTGTATTTAACAAATGCTTTCTCCAGAACATTATATGGACGGACGCAATATAACCGACCTTCTCGTTTTGTAGAAGAAATCGATCAGGAGTTACTGGAAATCGAAGGCATGCGTCCTACGCCTAAAAAAACACCTGTATTCGCTAAAAAAACAGCATATAGCTATAAACAGCCAGAGACAGCGGTTGTTCCCTCTAAAAGTGCTACTGGAGGGGAAAATAACAGCTGGAAACCTGGAGATAAAGTCAAACACAAAAAATGGGGTCTAGGAACAGTCGTCCGAGTAAGCGGGACGTCGAAGGATCTAGAACTAGATGTGGCTTTCCCAAGTCAAGGAGTAAAACGTCTTTTGGCTGCCTTTGCGCCAATTGAAAAAGCTTAGTAGTGGAGGGTAAATGATGGAACATGAAATGACGATTGACGAAGCTGCTAAACGAGCAGAAGAACTTCGTACAAGACTGAACCAATGGTCTCGCGAATACTACGTAGAAGATAAACCAACAGTGGAAGACTATGTTTATGATAAAGAATACGCAGAATTAGTAGCAATCGAGGAACAATATCCTGATTTGATCACGTCTGATTCTCCCACTCAACGAGTAGGCGGAAAAGTATTAGAAGGGTTTGAAAAAGTCACTCATGATATTCCGCTTTACAGTTTGAACGACGTTTTCAGCAAAGAAGAGCTGATAGCTTTTGATCAACGTGTACAAAAAGCAGTGGGACGTGTAGTTGACTATTGCTGTGAACTAAAAATAGATGGACTTTCCGTTTCTTTGCGTTATGAAGATGGAAATTTCGTGAGAGGTGCGACTCGCGGGGATGGAACTGTAGGAGAAAACATCACTGAAAACCTAAAAACTGTCCGGTCGGTCCCAATCAAATTAAAAGAACCAATGAACATCGAAGTAAGAGGCGAATGTTTCATGCCAAAACGGTCATTTGTCCAATTGAACCAAGACAGAGAAGCAGAGGGAAAAGATATCTTTGCGAATCCTCGGAACGCCGCAGCTGGTTCTTTGCGTCAGTTAGATTCTAAAATCACAGCGAAAAGAAATCTGGACACTTTTTTATACACAGTAGCTGATTTCGGTCCTATGCAAGCAAAAACCCAGTATGATGCGCTAGAAGAGCTAGAAAAAATTGGATTCCACACGAATCGGGAAAAACGTCTATGTCATTCGATTGATGAAGTGTGGTCATACATTGAAGAATATCATGACAAACGTGTGGATTTGCCCTATGAAATCGATGGAATCGTCATCAAAGTGAACGAATTCTCGCTACAAGATCAACTTGGTTTTACTGTCAAAGCACCGAGATGGGCAGCAGCTTACAAGTTTCCGCCAGAAGAAGTTGAAACGCTAATCGAAAACATCGAATGGACAGTCGGTCGAACAGGGGTAGTAACGCCAACAGCTATCATGACACCAGTCCGAGTAGCAGGAACGACAGTAAGCCGTGCCAGCCTGCATAACGGTGATTATATTAAGTTGAAGGATATCCGCTTGAAAGATACAGTTCTGATTTATAAAGCGGGAGACATCATCCCAGAAGTTTCGCAAGTCGTGTTAGATAAACGACCTAAAGACAGCGAAGAATACCAATTGCCTACACATTGTCCAGTTTGTGGAAGTGAACTTGTCCATTTGGATGAAGAAGTAGCCTTACGGTGCATCAATCCTAAATGCCCTGCTCAAATGAAAGAAGGTTTGAACCACTTTGTTTCAAGAAATGCGATGAATATCGATGGGTTGGGGCCGCGCGTACTTGAACAGATGTATGATAAAAAACTAGTAGCAGATGTTGCTGATCTTTACAAATTGACAGAAGAAGAGTTATTGACGTTGGACAAAATAAAAGAAAAATCAGCAAATAATATTTTGACAGCAATCGACAACAGCAAAGATAATTCGGTCGAGCGGTTGATTTTCGGGTTAGGAATCCGACATGTCGGAGCGAAAGCAGCAAAAATTTTAGCAGAACATTTCGGTGATCTAGAAACATTGAGTAAAAGTGACTATGAGTCGATTATTGCGCTTGATACGATCGGTGATATCATTGCCGACAGTGTAGTCACTTATTTCAGTAACGAAGAAGTCCATGAATTGATGAATGAATTAAAACAAGCAGGCGTCAATTTCGAATACAAAGGGCTTCGAAATGCCCAATTGCAAGAAGTCGAGTCTCCTTTTAAAGAAAAAACAGTAGTCCTTACTGGTAAACTAACACGATTGACTCGTGAAGAAGCAAAAGAGACGATCGAAAATCTTGGCGGGAAAGTGACTGGTAGCGTATCGAAAAAAACGGATATCGTGGTAGCAGGAGAAGA
Organism: Enterococcus sp. SB12; assembly: GCF_030910025.2. Classification (NCBI taxonomy): domain Bacteria; kingdom Bacillati; phylum Bacillota; class Bacilli; order Lactobacillales; family Enterococcaceae; genus Enterococcus; species Enterococcus sp. SB12. The sequence continues at coordinate 1,088,824 of NZ_CP175675.1, forward strand.
TGCTGGCAGCAAGCTGACCAAAGCACAAGAATTAGGAATCGAAGTTTGGACAGAAGATCAAATGGCAGATGCATTGGCTAAAAGTCGCTCAGTAGAAGAATGAAAAATGAGTTTTTTCAGACAAATTTCAATAAACAATTTCAGACACGGCACTCTTGTGTTAAAATAGAGAGCAAAGTTTTTAACTCGTTTAGAAAGAAGGGGTAGTATGGCGATTAGTGAAGAACAAGTGAAACACGTTGCCAAATTAGCAAAACTTGCGTTCGCAGATGAAGAACTTGCAAGTTTTACCGACCAATTAGGTAAAATCATCGATATGGTTGAAATGCTGGAAGAAGTAGATACGGAAGGTGTTCCATTTACGTCGAATGTGGTTGAAACAGTAAACGTGATGCGACAAGATCGGGCGCAAGCTGGATGGAACCGCGATGAATTATTGAAAAATGTGCCGGAAACAGAAGACGGCTTTATCAAAGTACCCGCAATCATCGATAATGGGGAGGCTGGCGCATAATGACAAAATTACACAATCGTTCTCTAGAGGAACTACATCATATGCTTGTATCAAAAGAAATCACTGTACAAGATTTGACAAAAGCAACATTTGAACGAATCAAAGAAACAGAGCCTGAGATCGAAGCATTCATCACATTGAATGAAGAAAAAGCATTGGAACAGGCAAAAGCTTTAGATGAAAAAGGGATTGATGAAAGCAACATCCTTGCTGGAATTCCGATTGGGATCAAGGATAATATCGTAACAAAAGATATCTTGACAACCGCTGCATCTAAGATTCTTTACAATTTTGAACCAATTTATGATGCAACGGTCATGGATAAAATCTATCAAGCAGATATGATCCCTGTTGGAAAACTAAACATGGATGAATTTGCTATGGGCGGAAGTACGGAAACTTCTTATTTCAAGAAAACAAAAAATGCTTGGGACCAAACAAAAGTACCTGGTGGCTCTTCCGGTGGTTCTGCAGCAGCAGTAGCAGCTGGACAAATCCCAGTTTCTTTAGGTAGTGATACGGGGGGAAGTATCCGCCAGCCAGCAGCTTTCAACGGCATTGTAGGAATGAAACCTACTTATGGCCGTGTCTCACGTTTTGGTTTGATTGCCTTTGCTTCATCTCTTGACCAAATCGGACCAATGACCCGTACGGTGAAAGATAACGCATTAGCATTGACAGCTATCAGTGGTTATGACGAAAAAGACGGTACTTCTTCAGGCGTTTCAGTTCCTAACTTTGCAGAGGGACTGACCGGTGACATCAAAGGAATGAAGATTGCTTTACCTAAAGAATACTTAGGCGAAGGTGTGGCCCCTGGCGTAAAAGAAGCTGTATTGAAAGCAGCAGAAACATTCCGTTCATTAGGTGCTGTTGTGGAAGAAGTCAGCTTACCTCATTCAAAATACGGTGTGGCTGTTTATTATATCATTGCCTCATCAGAAGCAAGTTCCAACTTGCAACGTTTCGATGGTATTCGCTATGGTTATCGCTCTGAAAACGTGAAATCATTGGATGATGTATATGTCAACTCACGTTCAGAAGGATTCGGTGAAGAAGTAAAACGCCGTATCATGTTAGGTACATTCTCATTAAGTGCGGGTTATTATGACGCTTACTTCAAAAAAGCAGGACAAGTCCGTACATTGATCAAACGAGATTTTGAAAAAGTCTTTGCAGATTATGACTTGATCATCGGACCATCTTCACCAACAGTGGCATTCGGAATCGGTGAGAACATCAACGATCCAATCACGATGTACATGAGTGACATCTTAACGATCCCTGTCAACTTGGCTGGACTTCCAGGTATGTCTGTACCGGCAGGATTGTCAGAAGGTTTACCAGTTGGATTGCAGATCATCGGTAATTATTTTGATGAAAAAACGATGTATCAAGCGGCATATGCGTTTGAACAAGCAACAGAATTCCACACACAACAACCAGCTATTTTAGGAGGGAAAGACGAATGAATTTTGAAACAGTCATTGGACTAGAAGTCCACGTCGAGTTGAAAACCAACTCAAAAATTTTCTCTCCAGCGCCAGCTCATTTTGGTGCAGAACCAAACAGCAATACAAACGTGATCGACTGGGGTTATCCAGGCGTGCTGCCAGTAATGAACAAAGCTGCGCTGGAATTCGGGATGAAAGCCGCTTTGGCATTAAACTGCGAAATCTCTAAAGATACTCATTTTGACCGGAAAAATTACTTTTACCCAGATAATCCGAAAGCATATCAAATTTCCCAATTTGATCAACCAATCGGTCATGACGGATGGATTGAAATCGAAGTAGAAGGCAAGAAGAAAAAAATCCGGATCGAACGAGTCCATTTAGAAGAAGATGCTGGGAAAAACATGCATGGTATCGGCGGTTATTCTTACGTTGATTTGAACCGACAAGGTACGCCTTTGATCGAAATCGTTTCTGAAGCTGATATGCGTTCACCAGAAGAAGCATACGCTTATCTAGAAGCATTGCGTTCAATCATCCAATTTACAGAAGTCAGCGATGTGAAAATGGAAGAAGGGTCTATGCGTTGTGATGCGAATATTTCTCTCCGCCCTTATGGACAAGAAGAATTCGGTACGAAAGCAGAATTGAAAAACTTGAACTCTTTATCTTTCGTGAAAAAAGGTTTAGCTTTTGAAGAAAAACGTCAAGCAAAAGTTCTTCTTTCAGGAGGAGAAATCCAACAAGAAACACGCCGTTTTGACGAAACAACGAATAAAACAGTTTTGATGCGTGTGAAAGAGGGTTCTAGTGATTATCGTTATTTCCCAGAGCCTGATATTCCGAAATTCGTGATCGATGACGAATGGATTCAAAAAGTAAAAGCTAGTTTACCTGAGATGCCAGCTTCTCGTCGCGAACGCTATATCCGTGAATTTGGTCTTCCGGAGTATGACGCAATGGTATTGACACTTACAAAAGAAATGTCTGATTTCTTTGAAGCTGTTTTGGAAAATGGTGCAGATGCCAAGCAAGCATCTAACTGGTTGATGGGTGAAGTTTCTGCTTACTTGAACAGTGAGAAACTGGAATTAGCTGAGACAAAATTGACACCTGAGAACTTAGCAGGAATGATTCGTTTGATCGCCGATGGAACGATCAGCTCAAAAATCGCCAAAAAAGTCTTCCGTGAATTGATCACAAATGGCGGAGAAGCGCAAGAAGTTGTTGAGAAAAATGGTTGGGTACAATTATCTGATCCTAGCAAACTTCTTCCAATCATTAATGAAATCTTGGATAACAATCAACAATCTGTCGATGATTTCAAAAATGGAAAAGATCGTGCGGTTGGCTTCCTAGTCGGTCAAATCATGAAAGCAACTAAAGGGCAAGCAAATCCTGGTGTCGTGAACAAGCTGCTTAAAGATGAATTAGCGAAACGCTAGAGGCTGAAAATGAAAAAAGCACGCGTAATTTATAACCCTACCTCGGGAAAAGAATTATTGAAAAAAAATTTGGCGGATATCCTGCAGGCATTAGAAGAAGCAGGATTTGAAGCCAGCGCCTATGCCACTACACCAGAACCTGATTCAGCCAAGAATGAAGCACGCAGAGTTGCAGAACTAGGTTTTGATCTAGTAGTGGCAGCTGGGGGCGACGGAACGATCAACGAAGTGGTCAATGGGATCGCTCCGCTTGAACACCGTCCTAAAATGGCCATTATCCCAGCCGGTACGACGAACGACTATGCTCGAGCATTAAAAATTCCTAGAGATAATATTAAAGCAGCAGCAGAAGTAATAAAAAAACACCAAACCGTAAAAATGGACATCGGTCTTTCTGATAGCAGTTACTTCATCAATATCGCTGCAGGCGGCTATTTGACAGAATTGACTTATGAAGTTCCATCAGAACTAAAGAGTATTTTTGGTTATCTTGCCTACCTTGCGAAAGGAGCAGAGATGCTACCTCGAGTAAAGCCAATCAAAATGCGCTTGAAGTATGATGAAGGGGAATATATCGGAAATGCTTCGATGTTTTTCCTAGGGCTGACGAACTCTGTTGGAGGATTCGAACAGATCGCGCCAGATGCCAAATTGGATGATGGCAAGTTTTCTTTGATCATTGTGAAGACAGCAAATATCTTTGAGATCTTGCATATTGCGGCACTCATGCTGAATGGCGGTCGACATGTCGATGATCCAAGAGTAATCTATACCAAAACAAGCAGTTTGTTCGTCGAAACAGAAGATGATATCAATCGACCAGTAATGATCAACTTAGATGGTGAATATGGCGGGGAAGCACCGATGCATTTCCAAAATCTTCATCAACACATTGAGTTCTTTGCCAATACCGATCAGATTCCTGATGAAGCAATCACAGGCACAGATGAAGAAGAATTAGAGGTTGTCAGCAAAGAATTCGTAAAAGAAGTCGAACGTTTAACGGATGAAGATATCGACGGTGACGGAAAAATAGCAGACGAAACACCTAATCAAAAGAATTAATCAAAAGCCGGTGCTGAACGTAGTAAGGTCAGTGCCGGTTTTAGTTGTGTAATTAGCTGATTTATAGTAGAGTTCAGTAGGATTGAAAAATAGGCTTAAAGGAGCAAAATATGACAGAACAGCAAATAGTAAAGAAAAACGAACGATATACAGTCGAAATCGTCGACTTGAGTTATGAAGGAATGGGGGTAGCAAAAATCGATGGTTATCCATTGTTTATCGAAAATGCACTTCCTGGAGAAGAAGTAGAAATACTAGTAGTGAAAGCAGGCAATAAGTTTGGGTATGGGAAAGTCGAAACATTTATTACACAATCTCCTGATCGCCAGCCTGTAGAAAACAATGCATTACTTCGCACAGGTATCGCACCTTTAGCTCATTTGAAGTATGAACAACAGCTTGTCTTCAAACAAAAACAAGTAGAGCATGTAATGGCGAAGATTGCTAAGATGCCAGAAGTTCCTGTACTTCCAACGGTCGGAATGGCAGAACCATTCGGCTACCGTAATAAAGCACAGATCCCTGTTCGCCGTATCGATGGACAGTTAGCCACCGGTTTTTACAAAAAGAATAGCCATGATCTAGTCCCTATCGAAGATTTTTATATCCAAGATCCTGTCATCGATCAAGCAATCAAAGTAGTCAGAGATATCTTGCAACGGTTCCAAGTACGAGGATATAATGAAGAAAAAAATGAAGGCCAGCTTCGTCACATCATTATCCGTCGTGGTCATTATTCCCATGAAATGATGGTCGTTTTAGTTACTCGTAAAGAAAAATTCTTTAAATCCAAGGAAATTGCTGAAGCCATTCATGAAGAATTGCCAGAAGTGGTTTCGGTCATCCAAAATATCAATGAAGAAAAAACAAATGTGATTTTAGGAGACAAAGAAAAAGTTTTATATGGCAGAGACTATATCGAAGATCAGCTATTAGGAAAAACCTATCGAATCTCAGCAAAGTCATTTTATCAAGTAAATACTCAACAAGCAGAGTATCTGTACCAAACAGCCATCGAGTTTGCTGAGTTAGATAAAAAAGACATTGTGATCGACGCTTATTCAGGAATAGGTACGATTGGCTTGTCTTTAGCAGACAGAGTGGATAAGGTGTATGGGATGGAAGTTATTCCAGAAGCAATTGAAGATGCACAGTTCAATGCTTTAAATAATAAAATCGAAAATGTTCATTATGAAGTCGGAAAAGCAGAGAAAGTCATGAAAAAATGGCAAGAAAAAGGGATCAAACCATCTGTGATCGTAGTTGACCCTCCACGAAAAGGATTAGATCATCATTTTATTGAATCAGCAATCGAAATGTCACCAGAACGAATCGTCTATATCTCGTGTAATCCGGCAACTTTTGCAAGAGATACTAAGTTATTTGCAGAAGCAGGTTATGCCGTGAAGAAAGTTCAGCCTGTAGATCTTTTCCCGCAAACCCATCATATCGAATTAGTCGCTTCATTCGTTAAAGGAGAATAAAAATGGACCAAAAAGAAAAAATGAAAGAATTGATCAAAAAGAAACAAGGTGGAGGCCGATCCAAACAAATGGAAACACCTAAGAATGATCGTAAAAACATGAGAAAAGGCCCTAAGATCTTTAATAAGTAATATGGTCAAAAAAGGATGGGGAACGATGATCTTGATGATCGTTCCCCATCCTTTCACTATTCTCCACGTTTTTTGGTAATTCAATCGGCTGTTCGTGAAAAAGTCGTTGAAAATGAGGGGTTAAAAAAGTCATGATGACAAAAGAAACAAGAAACGTAGCTGCATTTAGAAAAGCTTAGAAAAACTCATGAAAGCCATCAGAATTGCTCCTGCTGACTGGAAAGCTACATACGAGGCCATTCCAAAATATTTAGCTGATTGCATTCAGATATTTTAACATTTTTTGTGTTCAACCAGTAATGAGACAAAGAGGCTGGGATAGAAGCGTTTAACTCCAAGTAATAAGAAGGAATTCACGAAAATTGCTTTTTCAAATTTTTGTTAATTTCAGCTTATTTCCGAAGGAGTTGCTTCTGCTTCCGCCGTTTATACGTGTTTAGAGCGTGGGACAAAAGTGTTCTTTACTTTTGTCCCACGCTCTTTTGGCTATGCTACCTGAAATTGACTATTATAAAGACTGGCATAAAGCGTTGGTGATTGGAGTAGTTCAGAATGTGTTCCTTTTTCGACGATATCGCCATTCTTCATTACAAGGATCATGTCTGCATTTTCAATCGTTGACAAACGGTGTGCAATCACAAAACTTGTCCTATCTTTTGTCACAGCTTCCGTTGCTTGCTGAATCAATGCTTCTGTTCGTGTATCTACGCTAGAAGTTGCTTCATCTAAAATAACGACAGGAGGATTCGCTAGAATGACTCGAGCAATTGTCAATAATTGTTGCTGTCCTTGAGATAACGTGCCGTTTTCGCTAGAAATGATCGTATCATATCCGTCTGGCAGTGTTCGAATAAAGTGATCACATTGTGCGATTTCAGCCGCTTCGATAATTTGTTCTCTTGTGGCATCCATTTTCCCGTAGGCGATATTATCAGCTACCGTTCCTTCAAACAGCCAGGTATTTTGTAAAACCATCCCAAAAGAACGACGTAGTTCTCCACGTGAAAGCTTGGTAATATCAAGACCGTCGAATTCGATCTTTCCTTTATTCAGTTCATAAAAACGCATCAGCAGATTGACTAAAGTCGTTTTTCCTGCACCAGTTGGTCCAACGATCGCCACAGTTTGTTTTGGTTTTACTGAAAAATCAACTTGATTCATCAATATTTTATCCGATGTGTAACCAAATTGTACATTTTTGAAAACTATTTTTCCTTCCGGCTCTTCCAAAAGTTTTGCTTCTGGTAAGTCCGGAATTTCATCTGTTTCATCTAATATCTCAAAGATCCTTTCGATTGCTGCCATTGCGGATTGGATCGAGTTGATCACATAAGAAGCAGTGGAAATTGGTTCAGAGATCTGATTGATGTACTGAAGGTAAGCTTGTAAGAAGCCAATCGTCACACCGCCAGAAAGAACGAGTATAGCACCGAATACCGCACTTATGATGAAGGCGAGTTGATTGATGAAACGGATTGCCGGATAGATGGCAAAGTTCATAAATTGAGCACGTTTAAAAGCATTGTATTGTTTTTTGTTTACTTCATGTATGGAAGCTTCTGCATGAGCTTGCTGATTGAATGTTTTGACCACTAGATTACCAGCTAAGATTTCTTCCATCCGATTATTCAAGACACCTAGTTCATATTGGTTTTGTTCAGAAATCTGTTTGTTTTTATTCGCAATTTTAGTTGTAACAATTGAACTTCCAACGATCAGCAATAAGACAAGCAAAGTGAGCTTGCTTTCGATATAAAACAGCATTAGACCAGCAGCAGCTATTGTTACGACAGAAGTGAAAAATTGATTGATACCTGTCAATAACACTTGAGAAAGCTGATTGAGTCCGGTAGTCGTTCGACTGATGATGTCACCTACTTGATGATTGTCAAAAAACGACATCGGTAACGTTTTGAATTTTTTTGTGATTTCTTTTCGCACCCTCAATGTGATCTTTTCGCTTAATGCTGCCATTGTCCGTTCTTGGATAAATGAAGCAATACTGCTTAGGACTGAGCAGCCGATCAGCAATAAGACAGGGAACAGCAATGCTTGTTTGATATCACTGAAAGAAAGCTGTCCAATACCTGTTTTTCTTATTTGCGACAACAAATCATCAATCCCGATTCCCATGATCAGGGGCATGGCTACAACTAATAGGTTGCCCAACAAACTGCATAGAAACAATCCGTAAAAATATTTATGTTCAGGTTTGATCATTTTCCAAAAACGTATCAAAGCGCGTGTGTTCAACGTTTTTTTCTTTTCCATCGAATCCCTTCTTTCTATATTCCTTGTGATTTGGCAAATTCTTGATATGTTTGACAATTAGACAATAGTTCTTCATGAGTACCTTGTCCTACGATTTTTCCTTCATCTAAAACAATGATGTTATCTGCTTGTTGGATCGTACTGAGACGTTGAGCAACAATCACGAGAGTTTTCTCCGACATTTGTTTATGGAGTGCTGCCCTTAATGCTGCGTCTGTTTTATAATCTAAAGCGGAAAAACTATCATCGAATACATAGATTTCTGCTGGTTTGATCAATGCTCGAGCAATGCATATCCGCTGTTTCTGTCCGCCAGAATAATTAGAACCACCTTGAGCAACAAAGCTATCTAATCCATCCGGAAGAGTGTCCACTAGTTCTTCTAATTGGGCGATCTTGATCGCTTTAGCCAATTCTTCTGGTAAGGCATGTTCATTTCCCATCTGCAAGTTGCTTAAGATCGTACCGCTGAATAAGAAAGCTTTTTGAGGGACATAACTGATGTGTGAGCGGATCTGTTCCTGCGTCATTTGAGTAAGAGGGATACCACCAAGGGTCACTTTTCCTACCGTAGGATCACTTAGTCTCAAGAGAAGTTTTGCTAAACTACTTTTTCCAGATCCGGTCCCGCCAACGATCGCCGTTGTTTTTCCTTTAGGTATTGTAAAATCAATATCTTCTAGAACTGGATCAGAGATTTCAGTATATTTAAATGTGACATGTTCAAAAGCAGCTGCATTTGTCTGATCAAAGGTTGGTTCAGCCACTGTTTTGATCGTCTCTTCTTTAATTTCGATCTCTGCCTCGAGTATTTCTTCTATTCGTCGTAAAGAGGCGAATGATTTAGGGATAATGACCAGTACCATGGCTGCAATCATCAAATAAGCAAGTGTCAGCATAGAGTATTCCACTACCGCGGTCACGACCCCGATCTGTAACGTCCCGTCTGCCACAAGATTTCCGCCAAACCACAAAATAGAAGCATAAACGATTCCCATGAGCAAAAAAGCAATTGGAGTGACCCAAGCAAAGATTCGGTTCACTTTGATCATTTGACTAGCATAATCTGCAAAGGTCTGATTCGTTCGCTTTTCTTCATATGATTGATTATCAAAGGCACGGATCATATTGATCCCCGTAAAGAATTCTCTCAATGTGATGGTGATCCGATCCATTTTTGGTTGGATACTCAAAGATAAAGGCGTTCCTCGTTTCATCAGTCGATAAACGATCCATACGTAAAAAACAACAGAGAGTAATGTAACCTATGTAAGCAATAGAGAATAACGAAACATCATGAGGATGGTGAAAAAGCAAATAACTGGTGCTGGTAAAATCATTTGGCAAAACAAAACAATCATTTGCTGGACATTATCGACATCATTCGTCATTCTTGTCAAAAGAGATCCAGAACTGAAACGGCTGATATCCTTCATTGACAGTTGTTGGAATTTATGGAAATATTTCTCCCGTGTCTGGAATCCAAACCGAGCGGATGCCAACGCTGAAAAGTAACTAGAGGCAACTGCAGCGATCGTTCCTAGAAATGCTACAAGTAGCATTTCAACGCCGATTTTCTTGATAACAGAGGCTTCGCCACTTGCTATACCTGTGTCGATCAGTTTGGCTACTAATTTTGGTACACCTAATGTACCGGCGATTTGTAAACAGATCATCACAAAGGTAAGGAGAGCGAGTCCTTTGTTTTGCTGTAAGAATTTTTTTAAGATAGTCATATTATTCCTCCTTTTTCCTGATACTTTTCGATTCTATACCTTCAAGTAGCTTGAAGGTCAATAGAAAAAAGAATAAACTAGAAAAGAGGTGAGAAAAAATGAAAAAAATGTACACGATCGGCCAAGTATCGGAACTGTTCGATTTGCCAAAATCAACGATTCGCTATTGGGATGAACAGGGCCTGATCCGGTCAAGCAGACAGAAAGAGAATGATTACCGCTTGTTTGATATCGACGATATTTTTATGCTTTATGATATTGTTTTTTATAGAAAATTAGATATACCGATCAAGCAGATGAAGAATTTATATGGTAAAACGCTGACGGAGTTATATGAGACACTTGATGAAACAGAAAAAAGAATCCATAAAGAACTATTGATAATGAAACAAAAACAGAAAGAGATAAGGGCGCGAAAAAAACAGTTGAAATTGATGATCGATACAGACGAGGAAGAATCTCCTATAGAAGAGATCCCTTTTGACTGTATGATCTCAACGGAATTTGAGGATATTGTGGAAATAAAACAATTTCTACCGAACTATTCGAGTTTTGGAATGATGAGTATGCCAGCTTCCAGTTCGCAAACGATGTACGGCTTTTTTATCGACCCCAGTGAGATACATTTATTTTCCCAAGATGTGATTTGGAAGAAAAAAGATACGACTGTTTATCGCCGGTTTTTATTGAAATCTGAGATGAACCATGCGGAACGTAATAATATCTTAGAAGTCAGAGAAACAATGCATGAAAAAGGGTGGGAAACAGGAGAAGTGATCGGACAATATCTATTGACAAATACGGACGAAAACAATATCAGAATTGAATATTATCATGCATGGATGGAAATGAAAAAATAGGAAAGAAATATTTAGGATAAGTGGATTGAATGGATGAAAATGAAATGAGAGAGAAACTGCTTGATTTTTTTTATTAAAAAAAGATTGACAAAATGAAACGAAAGTGGGATATTAATTAGCAAATAATGAAGCGTTGAAGAGAAGAGTTGCTGATCGGAAATAAGTACAGAGACCTTGGTAGGTGAGAGCAAGGATTGTTTGGTCAGTGAAGATGAGCTCTGAGTTTTTTGGATTGTTCACGCAATCTAAACGGTAAAGCGACCGATAACTCGCCGGGTATACAATCTGTACCGATGAGGCATTATTTGTGAGAATAATGTAAATAAGGGTGGTAACACGAAGTATTCGTCCCTTTTGTCGTTCAACGGCAAAAGAGGCGGGTACTTTTTTCTTTTTTTGAAAAGCTTCATACGCTTTGTTAAAACATGATTATTGGAGGAGATTTTTTATGACAATTCGAACAACATCACCATTTCGCTATGACATCGTCGGGAGCTTTTTACGTCCTGAAAAGCTGAAAGAAGCAAGGACTCGTTTTACCGATGAGGAAATCACACAAGAAGAACTTCGAAAAGTAGAAGATGAAACAATCATCGAATTGATAAAAAAACAAGAAGGAGCTGGTTTGAAAGCTGTTACTGATGGAGAGTTCCGTCGCAGCTGGTGGCACTTGGACTTCTTTTATGGGTTGAATGGCGTGGAATTTTATGTGCCTGAACATGGCTATTTCTTTCATGGAGAAGAGACACGTCCTGGTACAGTGATTGTGACGGGGAAAATTTCTGGTACGAATCACCCTTTCGTCGAACATTTTAAATTCACTCAGGCTCATACAAGTCAAGGCATCGAAGTGAAACAGACAATTCCTGCTCCAGCTCAAATTTTAGTGGAACTACTTCGTCCGAATATATTACCCTATGTTCGAAAAGTCTATGAAGACAATCAAACATTGATCAAAGATATCATCGCAGCTTATCGTCAAGTGATCGACGACTTATATGAAGCAGGTGCGCGGACGATCCAGCTAGATGATTGTACATGGGGAGTATTAGTTGCACCACTTCCTAAAGGGTTTGCGATGGATGAGGGAAAAGATGAAAAAGAAGTTCGTCGGGAACTAGCAAATCTTTATTTAACGATCAACAATGCAGTCTTAGCTGACCAGCCAGATGATTTAACACTCAATACACATGTCTGTCGCGGGAACTATCATTCTACTTGGGCAGCATCGGGGGGCTATGACGACGTAGCAGATTCATTATTTACTCAAGAAAATGTCCGTGCCTATTATTTAGAATACGATAGTGAACGTGCTGGAAGTTTTGCACCTTTAGCGAAAGTTTCCGAAGATAAATTAGTCGTATTAGGCTTGATCACAACGAAAAGTGGTGAACTGGAAGAGCGCCAGCAAGTGATTGACCGGATCTACGAAGCGACACGATATCTGCCTTTGGATCGTTTGTGTTTAAGTCCTCAATGCGGATTTGCTTCAACAGAAGAAGGAAATATTTTGTCTGAAGAAGAACAATGGGAAAAGATTGCTTTTGTCAAAAGCATTGCAGAAGAAGTTTGGGGGAACAATTAAATCATGCAGGAGAGCTTGCTAGGAAAGAACACTATGGTATAATCAGAATGCTTAATATTAATTACTGAGAGAGACTTATGAAAAAGAAAATTCTTAAATTTATCGGATGGTTCTTCGGAATCATTCTTGGGATCGCGTTTGCACTCTTTCTTGCCTTCCAGCTTTCCCCCAGACCCGGAGCATTCTTGATCAACCATATGTTTTCAAATACTGTTCAAATCACCGATCAGAAAACGTTCAATCAAGCAGAAAAAAACGTGGCGAAAAAAACAGATTTGACGTACGAGTCCAACTATAAAGAGAATACGTATGATATCTACTATACAAAAAACAGCAAGGGACCTGTTCCTGTTCTGTTTTGGGTACATGGTGGAGGGTTCGTCGGCGGAGATAAATCAGGTGTCAAGGAATTTGCGACAAAATTAGTATCAGACGCCAACATCGCAGTGGTGGCGATGAATTATGAATTAGCGCCTGATTCAGAATACCCTAATCAAGTTCTTCAAGTGAATGAGCTGGTCAAAGATTTATTAGCTGAAGGCGACGACAAACTGCTAGACATGGAACAACTATTTTTTGGCGGAGATAGTGCAGGTGCACAAATCGCTTTGCAATATGCAGCTCTACAAACAAATGAAGCGTATGCCAAACAAATGAAAATCAAACAGGTACTTCCAAAAGATAGTTTGAAAGGAATCATTTCTTATTGCGGACCCGTTGATTTGAAACTAACAGCACAGCAACATTCGGATGATCGATTTATGAAGTTCTTCGTCAAAACCGTTGCATGGTCGTTGATTGGAACAAAAGATTGGAAAACGAGCGAGCAACTGAAAGAAGCTAGTGTGTCTGACCATGTTTCTAAGGAATTTCCGCCAACGTATATAACTGACGGAAATGCATACTCATTCCAAGAGCAAGGTCAAGCATTAGAAAATCGGTTGACAGAATTAAAGGTACCCGTGCAATCCTTGTTTTATACAGATACAAAAAAAGAGATTACCCATGAATACCAATTTGATTACACGCTAAAAGAATCGCAAAATTGTTACCAGCAGACATTGGATTTTGTGAATAAGTATAAGTAAGAGGTTGTGAAAAAGCCGTTTAGTTTTGAGTATGAAGAAACGAAGCGGCTTTTCACAACCTCTCTTTTAATACCTTTTTGTTCTTGGGATAAAACTTTCCCGAACAATCAATCGTGCAGGATAAGTCAAAATGATTGGTTCGTCCCGTATTCCGTCAATTCGCTCCAATGCCATTCGAACAGCTGCTTGCCCAATTGATTTCGCATTGATTTGAACACTGGTCAAGCCAGGGGAGAGGTTTGCGATTGTCTCGATATTATCAAAGCTTGCTACAACAATCTCTTCTCCAATTTGGATATTTTTTTGTTTCAATGCGCGATAGACACCGATTGCCATTGGATCGCTCCCGACAAGAATGGCAGTAGGAAGAGGAGATTCATTTTCTAATAGATCAGTCGCAAGTACCTCACCTTGTTTTTCTGTCCAGCCACCTAGACGATAAGAAATATACTTTTCCAAGTGATGATCTGCCATAAAATGTTGATAGGCACGCATCCTTTTTTCATTTGTAGAAATCTGTTTCCCACCAAATTCATCCATATCGACTTTATATCCCCCGATATAGGCTATTCTTTTATGGCCATTTTCTAAGAACAATTCCAGTACGGTTTTAGTCATCCGTTCAAGATCTGCATAGACCATATCGACCTCTTGCTGGATGTCAGGGTTATCCACGACGACTATTTGCATGTTTTGTTTTAACAAGGCGGTAATCGATTCTTTCGTAACGGTCCCAACAACGATCACCGCACCTAACTGATCTAGATCTTCCCATTGTTTAGGATTATCAGATAGATTATAGATTCGATTCATCCCTAAATGCAGACGTCGAGCTTCTTCTTCCATCCCTACTCGCAAATGTTTGTAATAGATATCCTGTTCTTCGCTCGCCTTGCTGATCGTAGAGATCACACCAATCGAAGGCATTCTCTTTTTGATATATTTTCGAGTACTGATATCATAATCCAACGCAGCTGCTGCCTCTACTATTCGTTGCCGAGTAGCCTGAGCCACATGGATCGTCTGATCGTTATTCAACACGCGGGAAACTGTAGCAGGAGAGACATTTGCCTTTCGTGCGACATCTCTAATTCCAACCATTTTTACACACTCCTCAAAAAAACAAAAAAATTCTATTGACAAAATTGTTTAGTAAACAGTATACAGGAATTATAAAAAAAGTAAACGGTTTCCTTTTTGGCGGGAGTGAAATGATGGATATTACGCATAGAAAAACAGAAAAAAATTTCATCTTATTTGATGAAAAGAGCCGAGTCTTCCATTTACGAAATACATTTCTTTCTTATCTGATAAAGATAGAAGAGAGCAATGTATTGGCGCATATTTATTTTGGCAAACCAGTCAAGCAGTACAAAGACAATAAAAATTATCCCCGAAGAGATCGTGGATTTTCAGGAAATATTCCCTTAAATCCTGACCGGTCTCTGTCGAAAGATACACTACCACAAGAATACTCTTCTCATGGCAGCATGGACTTTCGAACGCCCGCATCGATCATTCAGCGCAAGAATGGGTCAGACTTACTGGATCTGAGATATGACAGTCATTATATTACAGATGGGAAGCCAGACATCGAAGACTTGCCTCAAACTTATGTGCTAGACAAGTCAGAGGCACAAACGTTGGTGATTTCACTTAAGGATAGAGAAACAGCGATTTATTTCGATTTGTTCTATACCATATTTAGTGATAGAGCAGTGATCACACGATCTGTAAAGATAAGAAATGAAACCAGAGAAACAATCAAACTAGAAAAAGCAGCTAGTTTCCAGCTAGATTTTGCCCATACTAGGCGATTTGATGAAGTCATTGCTTTGCCAGGAGCACAGGTCAATGAAAGACAGATCTCACGGCAATCTCTTTTATCTGGAACAAAAGTATTTGAAAGCAGTCGAGGAACGAGCAGTCACCATATGAATAACTTTATTGCTTTAGTTCATCATCATACGACAGAAAATACTGGAGAAGCGATTGGACTTCAATTTGTTTATTCGGGCAACCATTCTTTCGAACTTGAAAAAGATCAGATTAATCAATTGAGAGTTGTCGGTGGGATCAACAGCCATCGTTTTTCGTGGGAATTGAATGCAAATCAGTCTTTTCAAACACCTGAAATGATTCTTTCTTACTCAAGTCAGGGATTGAACAAAATGAGTCAGATCCACCATGAGTTGCTACGTGAAAGAATCGCAAGAGGTCGTCATCAATTTGCTGAACGGCCGATTCTTGTCAATAACTGGGAAGCTACTTACTTTGACTTCAATAGTGAAAAAATCAAGGCGATCATTGATGAAGCAAAGGAGCTAGGCATCGAAATGTTCGTATTAGATGATGGCTGGTTTGGAAAAAGAGATGCGGACAATTCTTCATTAGGAGACTGGTTCGAGTATGAAGGCAAGTTGACAAATGGATTACGTGAAATAGCAGATTATGCTCATAGCAAAGGATTGAAATTTGGTTTATGGTTTGAACCAGAAATGATCTCCATTGATTCTGAACTGTATCGAACACATCCTGATTTTCTTATGCAGGAGCCAGGTAGAATGCCTTCTGCTTCCAGATCACAACATGTACTGGATTTTACAAGGTTAGATGTTCGGCAGACGATTGAGAAACAAATGAGAAAGATTTTAGACACGATTCCTCTTGACTACATCAAATGGGATATGAACCGTTCGCTTTCAGATGTCTATTCGATTACCCTTGACCCACAGAGACAAGGAGAAGTAGCGCATCGTTACATGCTTGGGCTTTATGAACTACTCGAACATTTGACAGCTGATTATCCGGAAATCTTATGGGAAGGCTGTTCTGGTGGAGGTGGGCGGTTTGATGCTGGTTTTATTTATTATATGCCGCAGTCCTGGACAAGTGATAACACGGATGCAGTGGAGCGTATGAAAATCCAATATGGAACAAGTCTTGCTTATCCGATTTCGTCCATCACGGCTCATGTATCAGCTGTACCAAATCATCAGACTGGCAGATCTACTTCGTTGAAAACAAGAGGAGAAACAGCTATGAGCGCTGTTTTTGGTTATGAACTGGATTTGACAAAGCTGTCTCCTGAAGAAAAAAAGCAAGTCAAAGACCAAATTATATCCTATCAAACGATTCGTCCGGTGATCCAGTACGGCCATTATTATCGTTTGGCGAGTCCTTTTGAAGAAAATATTGCCGCATGGATGTTTGTGTCTCCTAAACAAGATGAAGCTATTGTGTTTTTAGGGAGGATACTAGCTTCAGCTCAACCAGCGTTCCATGAAGTATATCTGATGGGGTTAGATGATGAGGCACTTTATCAGGAACAGACCTCGAAGCGGATATTTTCGGGGGCCGAATTGATGGCAGTCGGACTTTACTTCCCTGATTTTCAAGGTGATTTTCAAACAGAGCTGCTTCATTTCAAAAAGTTATGAGAGAGAAGGAAAAAAGTATGAAAGCAAATATAAAATGGTTAGATGATCCACAAGTTTTTAGAGTGAACCAATCGAATGCGCATAGCGATCATGTTTGCTATGCAACAAGGGAAGAAGTAGAAACCACATCCTCCCTTAAACAGTCTTTAAATGGAACATGGCGTTTTTGTTATTCACCAAATCCTTCGGTACGTCCAAAAACATTTTATAAAAATGATTTTGATGCCTGTTCTTTTGATGAAATCACTGTTCCTAGTCATATTGAATTAGCAAATTATGACAAGATCCATTACATCAATACGATGTATCCGTGGGAGGGACATATATTTCGCCGTCCCCCTTTCACGACAAGCCCTGAGAAAGAGACGGAAGGGATATTTTCAACTGCTAAAGACAATCCGGTGGGGTCGTATTTGACGACTTTTCGATTAGAAGAAAGTCTAAAGGGAAAACAAATCTCGATTCATTTTGCTGGTGTAGAACAAGCAATGTTCCTTTGGTTGAATGGCCATTTTATCGGGTATGCCGAAGATTCGTTCACTCCGTCTGAATTTGATTTAACACCTTATTTGGAAGAAGAAAATATTCTAGCTGTGGAGGTTTACAAAAGAAGTACAGCTGCATTCTTGGAAGATCAGGACTTTTTCCGATTTTTTGGAATCTTCAGAGATGTCTACTTAGTTGCTCGAGGACAAAACCATTTAGAAGATCTTTGGATCAAACCTCGCTTAGATGACAAATGTCAAAATGGCAAACTTGAAGTAGATTTGTCTTTTGAACAAGTAGCCAAAAACAGTCAGCTGAATGTAGCGATACTAGATCCTGAGGGGAAGGAAATCTATCAACAGCAATATCCGTTAAAAGAGCAAATGACGATTCGGATCGATGGATTTGAAAACGTGGCACTGTGGGGGCATTTTCAGCCCAATTTATATAAGCTTGAATTGGAGACGATAGACGAAGAAAAAAGAGTAACGGAATATATTGACTATTCCTTCGGTTTTCGTAAAATCGAAATCAAAGATAAAATCATCTATTTCAATGGAAAACGAATGATCATCAACGGAGTAAATCGACATGAATGGCATCCGAAAAAAGGACGCGCCATCACTATAGAAGATATGGAAAAAGATTTGGCTATCATAAAAAATGCAAAGATCAACGGCGTACGGACATCTCATTACCCCAACCAGATCACTTGGTATTATTTATGCGACCAAGCAGGCATCCATGTGATGGCGGAAACGAACCTCGAATCCCATGGCTCATGGCAAAAAATGGGTGCATTTGAGCCTTCTTACAACGTGCCAGGTGCAGTACCTCAGTGGCAAACTGCTGTTCTTGATCGGGCAAAAACGAATTTCGAAACATTAAAAAACCATCCAAGCATTCTTTTTTGGTCTCTTGGAAATGAATCCTATGCGGAAGAAAACATTCGACAAATGAACGATTACTTCAAAAAAGTAGACCCCGATCGACTCGTCCATTATGAAGGGAATTTTCCAAATCCAGCATTCGAAGATTCGATTTCAGATGTAAAAAGCTGCATGTATGCGCCACCAGAAGAGATTATTGACTACCTTGAAAATAAAGCGGAAAAACCGTTCATCTTATGTGAATACATGCATGACATGGGGAATTCGTTAGGTGGAATGGATTCTTACATGACGTTGCTTGATCGTTATGAAATGTACCAAGGAGGCTATATATGGGATTTTAAAGATCAGGCGATCCAAGTGACTGATCCAATCACTGGTCGAGAAGTGATGCGCTATGGCGGTGACTTTGACGATAAACCAAGTGACTATGAATTCTCAGGGAATGGAATCGTTTTTGCAGATGGACAAGAAAAACCCGCCATGCAGGAGGTAAGATATTATTATGAAAAATACACTAAATAAAAGTCATATGGAGACGGAAAAAGTTGCAATCGTCTTCGGCGACTGTACATTAGGTGTCAAATCGGGGAATAAGCATTATATTTTTTCTTACACAAGAGGCGGACTGGAGTCGCTGAATAAAAACGGAAAAGAATGGCTATACCGGGAAACACTTCCAGTTTTTTGGCGGGCAACGACTGATAATGACAGAGGTAGTGGATTTGGATTTAAATCTGGTATGTGGTTAGGAGCCGGATTGTATCCAAAAGTCAAAGAAATAGAAGTACTGGTGGACGATAAAAAGATCGATTTGCCGATTGCTCCAGTAAATAATCAATATTCAAGTAATGAATACGCTGGAACGGTTGAAATCATTTTTACACTGGAAATCAACACAGTACCAAAAACACAAGTGACAATTTCCTACCAAATCGCTGGAGAGGGTAAAATGCTTGTTAAGATGCATTATGTTGGACAAAAAGGGTTGCCGGAATTACCAGCATTGGGTATAAGGTTCATTATGCCAACAAAAGCAAAATTCTTTGAGTATGAAGGTTTATCAGGGGAAACATATCCGGATCGGCTGGCTGGTGGTATCGAAGGTATTTATAAAGTGGAAGGACTCCCTATCCCTCCATACCTTGTTCCCCAAGAATGCGGTATGCATATGGAAACGAAATGGCTAGAACTGACAAGAAATCAAACATTGGATAATACGGACAAAGATCAAGAAGACTTTTCGTTGCGATTTGAACAGCAGGATACGCCATTTGCTTTTTCCGCTTTACCATTCAAAGCAGAAGAACTGGAACAGGCGACACATATAGAAGAACTACCGCCAGAAAGACGAACGGTTCTTACGATTTTTGCAAAAGTAAGAGGAGTGGGGGGTATCAATAGCTGGGGAGCGGATGTTGAGTCACCTTATCGCATCAGCGGCGAAGAGGACCATGAAATCAGCTTTATTATCCAGTAGCGATCTTTAGATGATTATTTGAAAAACAGAGTTTACAAGACAAAGCTGCTTTATTCTATACGTCATGAACAAGAGAGCAAAAAATTTCTCAAAGTCTTTTGTTCATGACTGTTTTCTTCAATAAAACCAATTGTTATTTTTCTGAAAAACAAAGTTAACTATCAGAAAATTAAAAAAAGTTTCACAAAAATGATTGACAGTCGATTTTTTTATGTCTATACTAGGTACAATTCTTACATCAGTTTGGAGCGATTTTTTATGAAATCTAGAAAACTTACAAAACTGAATACGTATTACTTTAGCTATTTTAGATAGGTTTGTATTCATGACTTCGTGGGTACAAACAAACCAAGTTTGTATCTATGATGGCTAAAGATTTTTAAACACGACTTACAGCCACGTAGAGAAATTCATCTATAGTGGCTATTTTATATTTTTGCAGCGCTTTTTAAGGCTCGTTGAAGATGTTCACTGTAGAGGTAATTTCCTACAGGGACATCTTTTTTTGTTGATTAATCGGGTCATAAGTAGGAAAGAAGGAGCGAAAATGAGAACAACAGGACACGGTCGTTTAGTAGGGATTTATGTAAAACCACCTTGAAAAAGTAGAGAAAATCAGCCAAGATAGATAAGTAAACAAAAGAAAGCGGGAAAAACAATGATAGTAATTATGAAAAAAGAAGCAACGGAAGAACAAGTAAAAAAAGTCGTCGATCATATCGAAAAAGAAGGATTCAAAGTCTCGATCGATCAAGGAACAGAACGAGTAGTGATTGGACTAAAAGGTGATACGCGAAGTTTACAAGAAGGAGCATTTACACGCTACGAAGGAGTAGAAAATGCTGTGCGTATTTTAAACACATACAAATTGACTTCTCGAGAATTCCATCCTGGCAATACAGTCGTGGATGTAGACGGAGTAAAAATCGGTGACGGTAGTTTCGTGACGATGGCTGGTCCTTGTTCTATCGAAGGATTAGACCAAATCAGAGAATGTGCGCGAATGGCCAAAGCCGGGGGCGCAAAAATCCTGCGAGGTGGTGCCTTCAAACCACGTACTTCTCCATATGCTTTCCAAGGTTTAGAAGAAGAAGGATTGAAATACATCCGTCAAGCGGCTGATGAATTTGGAATGAAAGCGATTACTGAAGTGATGGATGAAGGGCATATCGACATGGTGGCTGAGTACAGCGATATCCTACAGATTGGCGCACGTAATATGCAAAATTTCAAACTGCTATCTGCTGTCGGTAAAACAGGTAAACCTGTTGGATTGAAACGTGGGATTTCTGGTACGATCAATGAATGGCTTAATGCTGCAGAATACATTGCAGTCGAAGACAAATCTCCTGTCATTTTTATCGAACGTGGGATTCGGACTTACGAGACAGCTACACGTAATACGTTTGATTTAAGTGCTGTTCCATTGATGAAAAAATTAACTCATTTCCCTGTGATCGTTGATCCAAGTCATGGTACAGGTATTTGGGATCTTGTACCACCAATGGCCCGTGCGGGTGTGGCAAGCGGAGCAGATGGCATGATCGTAGAGATCCATCCTGATCCTGCAAATGCTTGGTCAGACGGTCCCCAATCGTTGAATGAAAAGACTTACTCACGCATGATGAAAGAAGTGACGATCATGAAAGAAGCAATGGAAAAGATTCAAACACTCGATTAATGCCAGCTTTTTAAAAGAAAGAAGTGAAACGAATGCTTACTGTACATGTTGATAACCAGAAATACAATATTCATATTGAAGAAGGTGCACTAGAACAGGCTGGATCATGGCTTCAAACGATTTGGAAGCCTCAAAAAGTAGCTGTGATCACTGATACCAACGTTGCTCCACTGTATGCGGAAAAAATCATGTTCCAATTGAGACAAGCTGATTTTGAACCAGTCCTTTCAATCGTACCGGAGGGTGAGACCAGTAAATCTTTGGAACAAGCAGCTGAGTTATACGATTTTTTGGCAGATAATGATTTTACCCGCAGCGATGGAATACTTGCACTTGGTGGAGGAATGGTGGGTGATCTAGCCGCATTCGTGGCCTCGACGTTCATGCGTGGGATCCATTTCGTTCAACTTCCGACTACGTTACTTGCACAAGTAGATTCTAGTATCGGCGGGAAGACAGCAGTTAATACAAACAAAGCGAAGAACCTTGTCGGAACATTTAGCCAGCCAGATGGCGTATTGATTGATCCTGAGGTTCTAAAGACTTTGCCGGTACGTCGTTTACGAGAAGGGATCGCTGAAATCATCAAATCAGCAGCTATAGCAGATGCAATGCTTTGGCAACAGCTGAATGAGCTGAAAGACGAAAAAGATCTTCTAGAGCATGCTGTTCCAATCATCACTGCTACGTTGAAAATCAAGCGAAAAGTAGTGGAAGAAGATGTCTTTGATCAAGGAAATCGACTTATTTTAAATTTTGGTCATACAATTGGCCATGCAATTGAAAATACAGCAGGATATGGGGTAGTCAGTCACGGAGAAGGAGTAGCTATTGGAATGGTAGCCATCACTTCTCATGCAGAAAAAATCGGCTTGTCTCCAACTGGATCGACAGCTGCATTAGAAAGGATACTCCAAAAATTCCACCTGCCGATTACTTACGATCTAAGTCATTCAGAGGAATTATTTCACGCGATAACCCATGATAAGAAAGCAAGAGGAAGCCAATTGAATATCATCTTACTAGAAAAGATTGGGCAAGCAAAAATCGTACCTGTTCCCACAGAGACATTCAAAGATTACTTAGGAGGACTGTAAGATGCGTTATATGACTGCGGGAGAATCCCATGGACCAGAATTAACAGCGATTATTGAAGGACTACCAGCAGGGTTACCTCTATCAGAAGAAGAAATCAATCACGAACTCGCTCGCAGACAAACTGGTTACGGCAGAGGAGGAAGGATGAAGATCGAAAAAGACCGTGTTCGTATCACGTCTGGCATCCGTCACGGCAAAACAATTGGTTCACCTGTCACTTTAGTAATAGAAAATAAAGATTGGAAAAATTGGACAACTGTCATGTCTGTAGCAGAAGTACCTGAAAAAGACCAATCACTGCGGCGAGTTGCACGTCCGCGTCCAGGACACGCGGATTTGGTAGGCGGTATGAAATACCATCATCGAGATCTTCGGAATGTGCTTGAACGGTCCTCTGCAAGAGAGACGACCATGCGTGTAGCAATCGGCGCAATTGCCAAGAAAATTCTGGAAGAACTTGACATCATCGTAGCCGGACACGTGATTTGTCTTGGTGGAATCCAAGCAGAAATACCTGGAAATATCTCCATTCAAGAAATCAAAGAAATTTCTGAAGCATCAGAAGTACGGGTTGTTGATTCAGCAGTCGAGCAAAGAATAAAAGAACTGATCGATCAGACAAAGAAAAATGGAGACACGATCGGAGGAATTGTAGAAGTGCTCGTTGGAGGCGTTCCAGCTGGATTAGGAAGCTATGTACAATGGGACACGAAGCTAGATGCCAAAATCGCGCAAGCTGTGGTTAGTATCAATGCCTTTAAAGGAGTAGAATTTGGCGTCGGATTCACTGCTGGATCATTACCAGGATCAGAAGTGATGGATGAGATCTTATGGGAAAAAGAACGAGGCTACTTCCGACGTACTAATAATCTAGGCGGCTTCGAAGGCGGGATGACCAATGGCGAACCACTTATTATCCGCGGGGTCATGAAACCCATCCCTACATTGTACAAGCCACTTCAAAGTGTTGATATCGATACAAAAGAACCTTACAAAGCAAGTGTAGAACGTTCGGATAGTACAGCAGTTCCTGCAGCTAGTGTCGTTGCGGAAAATGTTGTAGCCACTGTTGTAGCGACAGAGCTATTGTCAAAATTCCCAAGTGATTCGCTTGTTGAGTTGAAAGCTGCAGTGAAGGAGTACCGTGACTACTTGAAACATTACTAAAAAGGGGGCAAATAAGATGGCACAACATGTTTTTATCGTGGGGCTTGGACTGATTGGTGCTTCTATGGCACTTTGTATTCGTCAGACCAATCCAGAACTGATAGTAGTTGGTTGGGATAGTCAGTCAAAAACCCGTGAGCAAGCAGTAGAACAGCAGATCGTTGATTACGTTGCAAATGATTTTGAAACAGGTGCAGAACAAGCATACGTTATCTTATTAGCCGTTCCCGTCCGTACAACCTTAGCTTATCTTGATGTCCTTGAAAGAATCAACTTGTCTGATCACGTCATCATTACGGATGTCAGCAGTACGAAGCAGCAAGTCGTGACATCCGCTGAGCAGAAAAATCTTCGGTTTGTTGGTGGACATCCAATGGCTGGTTCTCATAAATCAGGTATACAGGCAGCAGATGCTAAACTATTTGAAAATGCCTATTACATCTTTACACCTTTGGAAAAGACGAAAAAAGATGTTGAAAAACTGCAAGAACTATTTTGCGGAACCAAAGCAAAATATGTGACTCTTACAGCAGGAGAACATGACCGTATAACAGGAATGCTAAGTCATTTTCCACATATTCTGGCAGCTGGTTTAGTCAATCAGGCAGAACAATTCAATCAAGAATATCCGCGAGCCAAACAACTGGCAGCAGGAGGCTTTCGAGATATCACTAGGATTGCTTCCTCGGATCCTGTCATGTGGACAGATATTTTGTTGAGCAATAAGCAGATATTATTGGAACGATTGGCAGATTGGCAGCAAGAAATGACACAAATAGCAGAATGGATCATGACTGAGAACCAATCGGAAATCTTTTCTTTTTTCAATCGAGCAAAAGAAAGTCGAGACCAGTTGCCTGTCCATAAGCAAGGCGCGATTCCTGCTTTTTTTGATTTATTTATCGATGTGCCAGATGAGCCTGGCGTTATTGCAGAAGTAACTGGACTGATTGGAAAAGCGGGAGTTTCTTTGATCAATTTGAAGATCCAAGAGACGCGAGAAGATATTTTAGGGATACTGCAAATCAGTTTCAAAAATCAACAGGATTTGTTACAAGCAAAAAGAACCATTATATCTAATACCAGTTATCATTGCTGGATCAAATAGGAGGCTGGATAAATGCGATTATTACAACAAATACATGGATTAAGAGGGACTGTTAGGATACCAGCAGATAAATCGATTTCTCATCGCAGCATCATGTTTGGAGCAATTGCTGAGGGAACGACGACTATACAAAATTTTTTGCGCGCAGAAGATTGTCTGAGTACTTTACATGCCTTCCAACAATTAGGCGTCGAGATCGAAGAAGAGGAAGAGGTGATCAAGATTCATGGTCGCGGTAGCCACTCCTTTGTCCAACCAACTGCACCCATCGACATGGGAAACTCCGGTACGACGAGTCGTTTATTGATGGGTATTTTGGCTGGACAGCCTTTTACAACGACTCTGGTCGGTGATGCTTCGTTGTCTAAACGTCCAATGGGGCGAGTGATGGAGCCTTTACGCGAGATGGGTGCTGACTTGCAAGGAAATGAAAATGATCAGTATCTACCAATCACTGTGACAGGAACCCGCTCTTTATCAACTATCCGATACAATATGCCTGTAGCTAGTGCACAGGTCAAATCTGCTTTGCTGTTTGCGGCACTACAAGCAGAAGGCACATCCGTAATCGTGGAGAAAGAACGTTCCCGTAACCATACGGAAGAAATGATTCGTCAATTTGGTGGAAGGATCACAGTGGAAGATAAAACAATCATGGTGACAGGACCGCAAAAATTAACCGGTCAGCAGATAACTGTTCCAGGTGATATTTCATCAGCTGCATTCTTTCTAGCAGCAGGACTTCTTGTTCCGGAAAGCCAGCTGTTGTTAAAAAATGTCGGGGTCAATCCAACAAGGACCGGTATCTTAGATGTGCTAGAGGAGATGGGCGCAGCGATTACCCAGACGAATCACAATGAACATAACCAATCAGCTGATTTAAGTGTCAAGACGAGTCATTTGAAGAAAGCGACGATTGGTGGAGAAATCATTCCGCGTCTGATTGATGAACTGCCCATTCTAGCTTTAGTAGCTACTCAAGCAGAAGGAGTCACGATCATCGAAGACGCAGAAGAATTAAAAGTAAAAGAAACCAACAGAATTGATGCGGTGGCAGAAGAATTGCAAAAAATGGGGGCAAAGATAAAAGCAACAGCAGACGGTTTGATCATCCATGGACCAACACCTCTGCATGGCGCAAAAGTTTCCAGCAGAGGCGATCATCGAATCGGGATGATGCTGCAAGTAGCTGCTCTGATAGCTGATGGACCTTGCGAACTAGAAGGAGCTGAAGCCGTTTCAATCTCTTATCCGGCATTTTTCGACGATTTAGCAGAACTTGTGTCAGGAGGAGAAGCTCATGGCTAGCATTTTGCTGATTGGTTTCATGGGCGCTGGAAAAACAACGATCGGTAAAGGGTTAGCTCAACGTTTACAAAAAGAGTATGTAGATTTAGATACAAAGATTGAGGAACATATCCAATTATCGATTGCCGAATATTTTCACTATTACGGTGAAAACAGCTTTCGAAAAGTGGAGTCAAAGGTTTTAAGAAAGCTGTCAAATGAAGATAAAATTATAGCGACTGGTGGAGGAATCGTCCAATGTGCTGCCAATCGGCAATTTTTACAAACGCAGCCAATTGTTCTTTACTTAGAGGCAGAAGCAGACTGTCTAATCGATCGTATCCAACAAGATAAAACGTCTATTCGACCGTTAGCTCTTGGAAAAACAAGAGAAGAAATAAAAGCCTTATTGGCACAACGACTTTCCTGGTATGAAGAGAGCGCGACACATCGAATCAATACGACCAATCAAACACCAGAAAAGATCATCGATACCATTATAGAAAGGATCAAAAGCATATGAATGTCAGCTATCTAGGGCCAGAAAGTTCGTTCACTTATCAGGCGGCTTGCCAGCTATTTCCTACAGAACAATTGACTGCGTATGCTTCGATCCCTGCTTGTTTGCGCGCGTTGTTTCGCAAACAGGTCGATCTGGCTGTCGTTCCTGTAGAGAATTCATTGGAAGGATCTGTTCATCACACAATCGATCTTCTTTCCAAACATCCAGAAGTCGAAGTTAAAAGTGAAATCGTTCTTCCTATCAAGCAGCAGCTTTTAGGCAATGTAGCAACAAAGATTACAAAAATCCTTTCTCATCCCCAAGCACTAGCACAATCACAACAGTTTTTAGAAACGCATTATCCTAATGTTCCTTTAGTAGCAACAGAATCAACAACTGCTGCAGCAATGTATGTAGCAGAACATCCGAAAGAAGACGCAGCAGCGATTGCTTCATTAGAAACAGCACAGCATGTTGGATTGGAGATCTTAGCTGAGAATATCCAAGATAATGAGTTGAACCAGACACGTTTTTGGATCGTCGGTGACCGAAAGATGACCAGCCAGCAGTCAGCTCCAGTAAAAATGAGTGTCATCTTGACCCTACCTGCTAATCGGCCAGGGATGCTTCATAAAATGCTGGCAGCTTTTGGCTGGCGGGAGATCAACTTAAGTAAGATTGAATCCCGACCATTGAAAACTAGCTTGGGAGAATATTTTTTCGTAATCGATTTGTTATTGGACCGCCCAATGGCATTAGTAGAGAATGCGCTCCAAGAAATCAAGATGCTCGGAGGAAAAAGTCAAATATTAGGCTGTTATCCAGTATTGACAGTAGAATAGACGCGTAGATGAAAGTCAAGAATACTGATTGATTGATTTAACTTAAAAATAAAAAAATCAGCGCTTGGCTATTCTTTATTTTTAATATTCTGATTGGTTTTTAAGAAGAAGCGGGAGACAAATCGTTACAGTCGTTCCTGTCCCAATCACTGATTGGATCGTTAAGCCATATGCATCTCCATACATTAGGCGTATCCGCTCATCTACATGGCTGATGCCGATTCCTGAAAAATGATCATTTTTTTGTTTGGTATTTTCAGTATCGAAGCCATCGCCGTTATCAATCACTTCGAATAAAAGAAGCTGATTTTTTGTTTTGCCGTACACCGTGATGAATCCTTGCGTTTTATTGTGAAAAGCATGAAGATAGGTGTTTTCGATAATTGGTTGAAGGATCATATTCGGCATAGATAATGTCTGTAGTTCATCAGGAATCATTATTTTAGCCGAGATTCTTTCGCCATATCGCATACTCAAAAGATCGATGTAACTTTGTACGCTTTTGATTTCTTCCTTGACTGGAATCACTTCTTCTTTTTTCCCAATCGTACTTCTTAGTAAAGTAATGAAACTGTCGATTCCTTGAACTGCTTCATCTGTTTTTTGCTGCCAAATCAAAAATTTCAAGCTAGTCAGCGTATTATAAATAAAATGGGGCTGGATCTGTGCTTGCATAGTCTGGATTTCAAGCGAACGTTTCTTCTTTTCGTCTTGGATCGTCTGTTCATAATGATGCTGCGCATTACTTAGCAATTGATTGATCGTATTCCCTAGCATTTGGACTTCATGGCTTCCTTGCACAGGAACAGTAGCTTTTAAGCCATCTTCCTCTAGCCATTTTAGCGAATCAATCAAGCGGTAGATCGATTTTGTGTGTCGATCCAAATACATAAATACCAATGAGCCAGCAAAAACAAGTGTCACGATATTATACAAAATAATGGGGAAAATCACGCCCATTTGGTTAGACAAAGAATGAAGATCGACTTGGCTGAGTAATGTACAATGCTGGCGGTACAGAGGAAGACGGGTCAACTGCTGTCCATTTGAAATGACTGTTTCACCTACTGTTAGTTTTTTGAAAATCATTGATCGGCTCCCAATTGTATTTTCTTCATTTGATGCGATGATCGTCTGTTCTTCGTTCATGAAGGAGATCTTCGATATCTCGGGATTTACTACAGATTGAAAAAGATTCGCTAGTTGCTGGGATGAGATCGATAAAACAGCATATCCGTAAATATGATTCAATGTGTTTTTCAGTTTTTTGACAAAAAAGACGCTGGGTGCTTTCTTATCTCGAAGAGTCAATCCGTATTGTGCAAAAAGCATTTGTGTATCCGCAGCACGTTCATTCACTCTCTGGGCAATCGCAGATTGAAAAAAAGAATCGGCAGATACGGCAGTGAGCATGTCATTTCCGACAAAAGTTCTTCCATTTTCTCCAAAGATCAATATATCGTAATCGATCATGGTTTTTATTCCGATGGTTTTGGCTTTGATCACGTCTTTTCAAAGTGGTCCCCCTGTCAATATGACATTTAACGGATTAGGTAATTATCAGCGGATGCTGACAGATGCTACTTTTAAAAAAGCTTTTTTCAATACGTTCCTGTATTTACTAGTTCAAGTACCAATCATGCTGTTTCTAGCGCTTTTTATTTGCAACCTTTTAAATGATAAAAAGCTGAAATATAAAGGGTTGTTTCGAACAGCTATTTTTCTTCCGTGTATCACTTCGATGGTCAGTTATTCTCTGATCATGAAAAGTCTATTTTCTCAATCTGGCCTTGTAAACAACTTGTTGTTGGGCATTGGTATGATTGATACACCGATTGGCTGGCTGACTCATCCAATTTGGGCGAAAGTTCTGATCATTCTTTCGATCACTTGGCGTTGGACTGGATACAATATGATTTTTTTCCTTTCAGGCATGCAAAATATTGATTCGGAGATTTATGAAGCAGCATCTATTGATGGTGCTTCTAAATGGCAGCAATTTATCAAAGTGACGATCCCGAATTTAAAACCGATTATTTTGTTTACTTCCATTACTTCGACGATCGGGACATTGCGGCTTTTTGATGAAGTACAAAATATTACTGGCGGGGGTCCAGCAAATGCAACGACCACCCTGTCTCAATACATCTATAATTTGAGTTATAAATTCACGCCTAATCTTGGATATGCGGCAGCAGTTTCCTTTGTTATTGTTGCCTTTATTGTGATATTGTCGATAATCCAAACGAAAGTAGGAGGAGAGAGTCGATGAAAAGCATGGTAGAAAAAGAAACGATTGCACACCCCAACGTCAAAAAACAAGCCTTAGGACTTCGTTCGGCAATTGGGTCAGCATTAAAGTATACAGCATTAAGCATCCTATCATTTATTTCCATTTTACCTTTTGTCTGGATGATTCTGGGAATGACGAATACACCCGTGGATATCACATCGGGAAAAATAAAGATTGGCAGTAACTTGATCATCAATTTTCAAAATTTGTTTTCCAATGAACTGAATTTTACTCGTTCCCTTTGGAATTCAGCAATGATCGCTCTAGTGACCACTGTGTTTGCATTGCTGATTTCGTCAATGGCAGGATATGGATTTGAGATTTATCAAAGCAAGCGAAAAGACTTGATTTTCAATATTCTACTGCTATCGATGATGGTTCCTTTTGCGGCATTGATGATTCCTTTGTATCGAATGTTTTCACAATTGAACGGAACGATTTTGGGAATCAATAGTTTCTTAGTTGTAATCTTACCATCTATCAGCACTGCTTTTTTGATCTTCTTCTTCCGACAAAATGTTAAATCCTTTCCAAAAGATCTAGTAGAAGCAGCTCGATTAGACGGTCTAAAAGAACTAAGTATTTTTTTTAGAGTATATATGCCGACGGCTAAAAATACCTATGCAGCGGCAGCAATCATCACATTCATGAGCAGCTGGAACAATTATTTATGGCCCTTAGTGGCTTTGCAGTCTCCTGATAAACGGACGTTCCCGCTTGTTTTATCTGCTATGGGTGCTTCCTATACACCAGACTATGGAATGATCATGGCTGGATTAGTCATTGCTACTTTACCAACTGCCATCGTATTTTTTGTTTTGCAAAAGCAATTCGTTCAAGGAATGATCGGCTCTGTAAAATAAAAAACAACAGTAAGTGCATCCCTACAAAGTCATCTTTTCCAAGTAAAAAGATACTTTTGGGACGTGTGTTATTTTATGGTGAGAAAAATTAAATGATAACGTTTTAAGTTTATACTCGAAAACTCTTTCATTTTAGGGTAAACTTAAAGAGTAAAGGAGGAGGATACATGCTAAAAAATTTTAAAGAAGTGATTGCTGCCATATTGCCGATGACCGTCCTGATTGTCATTTTAACGTTTGTTTTTGCGCCGTTAGAAGGAGAAGACCTCGCTTCATTCTTGGTAGGTGCGGCTATCATGATGATCGGAATGACGCTCTTTTTGTTTGGGGCAGACTATTCCATGATGGAAGTCGGAGATCTAGTAGGGAAATATATGATCAAAAAGAAAAGTTTGGCTGTTTTGGTCAGTTTGGGGTTTGCTATGGGGATCGTGATCACGATTGCCGAACCTTCCGTGCAAGTTTTGGGACAACAAGTATATGATATATCTGACGGAGAGATTGGCAGAGTGTTGCTGATTGGGATCGTCAGCGTCGGCACTGGAGTATTTCTAGCCTTTGCGCTGCTTCGGGTCGTATTCAAGCTATCCTATTATCAATTGATGGCTATAGGCTACATAGGCGTTTTGATCGCCTCGTTTTTCACTAGTTCCGAATTCATGCCGATTGCTTTTGATTCGGGGGGAGTGACTACTGGTCCAGTAACTGTTCCATTTATCTTGGCCCTTGCCGGAGGGATGACTAGTATGATCAAACAAAAGAAAAATGAAAATGACAGCTTTGGAATGGTTGGTATTGCTTCATTAGGGCCAATTCTTGCCGTAATGATTTTGGGGGTGATCTTCCAATGAGTTTCTGGCAGCAAGTGATAGATGGTATCGAGATCGTTACTATGGAAGTTATTTTAGCAGTGGCACCTATCGTGATTCTATTTGTTTTGATGAATATCATTAGTTTTCGTATGCGCAAGAAGCGTTTCTTTGACATTATGAAAGGCTTCTTGATAACGACTATTGGGTTGATTCTTTTCCTGCACGGAGTCAATATGGCTTACGTTCCGGTAGGACAGCATTTAGGTAGTACGATCGCTGGATTGCCCTATAATTATATATTGGTTCCCCTTGGCTTTTTGATGGGGTTCCTAGTAGGGTTTGCTGAGCCGGCGATTCATGTAATGGTAAAACAGGTTGAAGAATTGAGTGAAGGGAGGATCCGGTCGAAAATCATGCTGATGGTGATTTCGATTGGGATTGGCGCAGCAGTAGGATTGTCTATGTGGCGTTTGCTCGTCGGATTCTCTCTTTATTATTTCTTGATCCCAGGATATGGGCTAGCATTTATTTTAGGACGAAAAGTGGACAAGATCTTTTTAGCAATGGCTTTTGACAACGGTGGAGTAGCAACGGGTCCGATGTGTTCGACATTTATTTTATCAATGAGCGTGGCGATCGCTGCACAAATTGAGGGAAGAGATCCGACCATTGATGGGTTTGGTGTGGTTGCAATGATTGCATTGACACCAATATTATCCACTTTAGTACTAGGATATATTTATAAACGAAAAGATGAAAAAGACAGAATCGAAAAAGAAAGATTGCGAAAATTGGGGGAAAGCAAATGAAAGATCTTGTAGCATTGAATCTTCACATGATTGTGACGATCGTGGACGGAGGAACAGGTGAAGATGTCATCGACTTTTCAAAAGAAGCAGGTGCAGCTGGCGGAACAATCTTGCATGGTCGTGGTTCTGGTGTACATGATTCAGGGAAATTTTTAGGTTTGGACATCTCGCCAGAAAAAGATGTTGTTTTGACATTAGTACCAGATAGTTTGACGAATCAAGTGATGGATGCGATTGGTCAAGGCATCAACATCGATGTTCCAGGTAACGGGATTTGTTTTAGTATTGATGTAGATAAAGTAATTGGTATCACTAAGATTCATCAGTATCGGGAAATTATCGGGATGCAGGAACTTTTGGATGAAACTAACGATAGAGAAAATCCTGAATCATAGACAAGCATTTGAAGAAGAAATAAACCTAAACAAGAAGGCGGATGAACGTTATTTCCGCTTTTTTGTTTATGTTTTTTTCGTGAATACTTATGAAATAGTAAATTTTTATGAAATTCTTCTCTAAGCATCAGACTTTCTTTTCAAAATATGCTATTTTAAAAATGATGAAAAAAGGGGGAGAAAAATGAATTTTTTAGTTGTTTTAAAAGATACTCTGATTGAGCGGTCAACATTTCTATATGTTCAATTGCAGGAAAATAAAACATTGCTGCATTTTTCACCAGAGTTCCATCTAGAGGGACTAACATTAGGAGAAATTTATCAAGCAGAAGGGCTATCGGCTGTTTTGCACTTTTTTGAGGCAGAATTGGAATTACCGGTAAAAGATTATATCGAGCTTTCTCTTGAATCTTGGGATCGAGCAGTCGTTGAGCTATTCCCAGAAGGTTTGATGATCGATACGAACGATGAGAAGATTCATTTGACTGCAGCAGAACTACAGAAACAAATGCGTTATCAAATAGATGATGAAAATTCTTTTTCTATTTTTAGACGTCAGCAAAAGATTCTAAAAAGCTTTTTAAAAGTAATCAGTAAAAAACGGAATTTGATCAAAACGACTCAACTGTTGAAAAAATATCCAAATCTGCTTCATACGTCCATTCAATTCCCTCAATTGATTACGATGATCCATCGTTTTATACGTATGCAACAGCTACCATCTAAGAAGCTGTTTTTGCCATTGACGGACACATTCCGTGTAGTCAACAGAGAAGATAAAAAGAAAGTGATTGTGATCGACTTTACCAGAAATCGGAATGTCCTTCATCAAGTCGCAATGGAAAAGGCCAATTAAGGCTTTTTCTTTTTTGATTTTTTTGTCATAATGAATGATAGATGATGGAGGAGATAACAGGATGCAAACATGGTTAGAAAGACTGATACGGTTTCAGCAGAACTATCAAAAACTTATGCAGGGAAGATATGCAAAATTTGATCAATTGAATCGTGTTCTATTGATTATCGCACTTTTTTTTAGTTTACTAAGTCGGTGGTTGCCATATAGGATCGGGCAATTGTTGTTCATCGTCTTTTTCGGATGGATGCTATTTCGTTTTCTATCAAAAAAAATCTATCCTAGACTAAATGAAAATCAACGTTATTTGGAATATTTTGATAAAGTCAAAGAAAAATATCATCAGATGAGAAACAAAAAGCAAGCTAAAACGGAACGAAAAAGCTATACTTTTTTTGAGTGCCCGAATTGTCATCAAAAGCAGCGTGCGCCTAGAGGAAAAGGACGAATACGCGTGACATGCAAAACATGTGGCATAAAATTCGAAACGAATGTTTAAGGGAGAAAAAAATGAAATTAGTATTATTGCGTCATGGCGAAAGCGAAGCAAATTTTGAAAATTACTGGACAGGGTGGCTAGATGTCGCCTTAACAGAAAAAGGAAAAGAACAAGCAGCAGTAGCCGGTCAAAAAATGTATGAAGCCGGTCTTCAATTCGATGCGGTTTACACCTCTGTTTTAAAACGCGCGATTCTTACCGGTCAAGCCGCACTAGAAGAAATGGGGCAGTTGTGGCTTCCTATAGTAAAAACATGGCGTCTGAATGAACGGCACTATGGGGATCTTGTTGGTAAAAACAAGGATCAGATGAAAGAAATATACGGAAAAGATCAAGTAAAGAAATGGCGCAGAGGATATACAGAAGTTCCGCCGTTAACCGCAGAAAACCGATTTGACCGCAGATATGATCATTTGGATCCACATTTGATTCCGTACGGAGAAAGTCTAGAAATGACAGTGAATCGGATCATTCCTTTGTGGCAAGATCAACTGGCACCAAAACTGAAAGATCGGAAAGGTTTACTAGTTGTGGGTCATGGGAATAGCATCCGAGCACTGACAAAATATTTAGAAAATATTCCTGAGGATCAAATGGATACAATTGATATCCCGAACGCACAACCAATCCAATATACATTAGCAGACGATTTGACGATTCTAGAGAAAACAATACTTTAATCAACGTATTTATCTATAGTGAAAGATAGAAAAAAGAAGCAAAGGAATGGAACAAAAAGAACATGAAAAATTATATATGGGACTTTGATGGTACATTGTTTGATACGTATCCCGCAATGGTAGATGGTGCATGGCAAGCACTAAAAGATTTTGGTATCAGTATGGATAAAAAAGAAATCTACTTCAAAATGAAAAAATATTCCACCAGTTATTTGATCAATGAATCAAATTTGGACGCCAATGAATTTAATGAATGGTTTCATCGGTATGAGAAAAAAAGCAAGGAAGCTTCCCGTCCATTTCCAGAAACGAAACAAGTACTTGAAAGTCTAAAAATCAATGGAGGACGTCACTTCATCTTGACCCACCGTTTGACAGAATCGACATGGGAACTGCTGAAAGAGTATCAATTAGCCCATCTGATTGAGGAAGTAGTAGGGATTGATCAGGATTTTCCTCGTAAACCGAATCCAGCATCGTTAAATTATTTGATCGATACTTTTCATTTAGAAAGAACAGACACGATGATGATCGGCGATCGCCGTTTAGATATCGAAGCGGGGAAAAACGCAGGAGTCGTTACTTGTCTTTACGATATTGATCATTTTCTGGGGGAGATTCCTGCAGATCATGTGGTAGGAAATTTGAATGAAATCCTATCCTTGCAGAGTAACGTAAAAAAATAGTATCCCCTTACAAAGGAGATATGTTATAATTTTTATAAAGGAGTGATAAAATTATATGGAAATCAGAAGACAAAAAGAAGTAGTAGAAGCTTTTCATTATGATATGAGATTACCGAGCCAAGAAGTAGAAACAGATTTGAAAGTGGGCTTCTCGCCTTTGAAAGAAACGATCGAAAACTATCCGAAAGAACATAGCATCGTAGGAGCACGCTTAGAGTTCCGTTTAGTGTTTGATACATATGTTTTATCTGGAAGTGTGAGTCAGATCAATCATATCCTCAATCGGAAAATTGAAGGACAAAATGATGTCACACAAGAAGAGGTGGACGAGCTAGTAGCACCGTTATTTGATATCGTACGCCGGATGTCTTATGAGGTGACAGAGATCGCCTTGGATCAGCCTGGGGTAAAATTGAATTTTCAATCAGAAAAACAAGAATAGACAGTAAAAACATGTCTGCGATAGTTTTAATCTATCGCAGGTATGTTTTTTTATTACTAATTGTAAGCAAAAAGAATGTCATTTCGATAAAAATCGTCTAAAATGTAAAAGTCACTGAAAAAATTTTTTCAGGAGGATGGTTGAAGAATCATTCTCGGGAACCTTTACTTCCTTCGATGGACTTGTCATTAATAATATGAGGAGGAGAAAAATGACAACACTCATCACAGTTTTAGTGGTTCTAGTTTTTGCGGCATTATTATATGTGTTCTATCGTATGCAAAAGCGCCATACAAAATTTTCAACACGCGTCTTTACAGCATTAGGAGTTGGTATCGTCTTTGGCGGTCTGCTTCAATTGATCTTTGGTGTAGAAGACAAAGTCGTTACTCAATCAATGGAATGGATCGGGATCGTAGGACAAGGGTATGTATCATTCTTGCAAATGCTAGTTATGCCTCTAGTGTTCATTTCGATCATTGGTGCATTCACAAAAATGAAAGTTTCTAAAAAGCTGGGGAAAATTAGTGCAACTGTACTGACTTCTTTACTTGGTACAACAGCTATTGCAGCATTGATCGGAATCGGTTCAACGATGCTGTTCGGTCTTCAAGGAGCTAAATTCACACAAGGAGCAGCAGAAACAGCACGGATCTCTGAATTGGCGACACGTCAGGAAACGGTTGAAAACTTATCGATTCCGCAGCAGATTTTATCCTTTATCCCTAAAAACGTATTTGCTGATTTAGCAGGTAGCCGTGCAACTAGTACGATTGGAGTCGTTATTTTTGCAGCCTTTGTCGGTATCGCTTATCTAGGTGTGAAAAGAAAAGCGCCAAAAGAAGCAGCATTCTTTTCAGATTTAGTCGACAGTCTGTATAAAATCATTATGCGGATCGTGACGCTTGTTCTGCGTTTGACACCATATGGGGTATTTGCTTTGATGACAAACGTTTTGGCAACAAGTGATTTTGCAGCTATCGTCAATTTAGGTAAATTTGTCGTTGCATCTTACGTAGCCTTGCTTGCTGTTTTGATTGTCCACTCACTGATTTTGATTGGTGCAAAAGTTAATCCAATCAACTATTTCAAAAAAGCCTTTCCGGTATTGAGCTTTGCGTTTACTTCACGTTCAAGTGCTGGAGCTTTGCCATTGAACATCGAGACTCAGACAAAAGCTTTAGGAGTAGATGATGCAACAGCTAATTTCTCAGCAAGTTTTGGTTTGTCTATTGGACAAAACGGCTGTGCTGGCGTTTATCCAGCTATGTTGGCAACGATCGTCGCACCAGCAGCTGGAGTGAATGTCTTTAGTTTGGAATTTATTTTGATGCTTGTGGCAATTGTAACAATCAGTTCTTTTGGTGTAGCTGGAGTCGGTGGGGGCGCAACATTTGCTTCACTGATCGTTTTAGGGGCAATGAACTTGCCAGTAGCAATCGTTGGGTTAGTTATCTCTGTTGAACCATTAATCGATATGGCACGCACAGCAGTAAACGTCAGCGGTAGCATGGTAGCTGGTATCGTGACAAGTGCACGCATCAAAGATTTAGATCGCGATGTCATCAATGATGATTCTAAAGTGATCGATGTGAATGCATAGTTAAAAACATACTAAGATTAGAGGGGAACATCATTGATAAATGATGTTCTCCTCTCTTAGTATGTTTTTTTATTCATTCCATATAAGTACAAAATATTTATTCCGAAAAGTGAAAGCGTGAATAATAAAAACAACCAACTTATTTATTATTAAAGAAAAGCGTATTTAAGTAGGATGATTCTGTTGAGGGCTTTCGTAGATTTCCCCATTTTCCTATGGTAAACTGACAAAGTGGGGAATGTTAGAACAGATCGTTTAGGAGGAAACAGATGTTTACGAATGAAATAAAAATCATGCTTTATGTGGACGATGTAGAAAAAAATGTAGCGTTTTGGAGAGCAATTGGCTTTGCGGAAAAAGATCGTCAAGAAATGGATGGGACGCTTGTAATTGAAGTAGGAGTTGAGGACAGTCAAACCTCATTCGTGTTATATGATCGAGCGTTTGTTGAGTCCCATTCACCTGGCACAGCTACTAGTGCCCCATCTTTGATGTTTTACAGCAAAGATATCTTTGGACTATATAAAAAAATGCAGACGCAATCAGTCACATTAGGTGATATGGTACAGCTTGGAGAAGAATATGTCTTCAACTTTGCTGATCCTGATGGCAATTACTTTGCGGTTACAGGTAAATAATAGAAACAAAGACTTTGTTTTTCTGTGCGAAACAGAAAAGCAAAGTCTTTTTAATTCAAATAATAATATTATGTAAACAAAAAACGCATGCGTAATTATACACAAGCAAATAAATCGTCAAATGCGAACGCCTTCTTTATACTGTTTAGGAACGAAAAGAAGGAAGGAAGAAATACATGGATTATCAAGTACTGCTTTATTACAATTATACAAAAATAGAAGAACCAGAGGAATTTGCCAAAAATCATTTAGCCTTTTGCAAATCTTTAGATCTTAAAGGTCGTATTCTAGTAGCTGAAGAAGGAATAAATGGTACTGTGTCTGGAACCGTTGAAAACACGACTGCCTATATGGAAGCAATGAAAGCTGATCCTCGATTTGCTGATACGATGTTCAAGATCGATCCAAGCGAAGGACATGCCTTTAAGAAGATGTTTGTAAGATACCGTCCAGAGCTTGTAAGTTTAAAGCTAGAAGAGGACATTGATCCAAACCAAGTGACAGGTGCTTATCTTTCACCGCAAGAATTTAAAGAAGCTATTTTAGACGAACAGACAGTGGTGATTGATGCACGGAATGATTATGAATATGACTTGGGGCATTTTCGAGGGGCTGTACGCCCAGATATACGCAGTTTTCGAGAGCTTCCAGACTGGATTCGCGAGCACAAAGAAGAATTTATGGAAAAACGGGTAGTGACCTACTGTACTGGTGGTATTCGTTGCGAGAAGTTTTCTGGTTGGCTTGTCCGTGAAGGATTCAAAGATGTCGGACAGCTGCATGGCGGTATTGCTACTTATGGTAAGGATCCTGAAGTTAAAGGGGAATTATGGGACGGCAAGATGTATGTGTTTGACGAACGGATCGCTGTCGATATCAACCAAGTAGATAAACAAATCGTCGGTCGCGACTGGTTTGACGGAACACCATGTGAACGATATATCAATTGTAGCAATCCTGAGTGCAATCGTCAGATTCTTGCTTCTATTGAAAATGAAGAAAAACATTTAGGAGCATGTAGCGTAGAGTGTGCGAAACATCCACGCAACCGCTATGTTCAAGACCATGGAATCTCTCCAGAAGAAGCAGAACTGCGATTTGCAGCTTTAAATAAATAGAAAACAATAGTTTTGATTGTCGACCATTTCCGATATGCGCTATACTATCGTTGAGGATGGTGATCCACATGAAATCATTGATTTATGCTATTGGCGATGTCCATGGTAAATATGATCTTTTTGAAAAACTTATTCACTATTATGATCCGACGATCCATCAGCTTGTTTTATTAGGAGATCTCAATGATCGAGGACCTCGTACAAAGGAATGTTTTCTATTAGGAAAGCAATTAGTCGAAGAAACAGGAGCCATTTATCTCCGGGGCAACCATGAAGAATATTTTTTGCAATTTCTGCAAGCGCCGGAGGACTGGTATGCGCCTTATATCAGAAATGGTGGAAAAGAAACATTTGAAAGCCTACTTCACCCAGGTGCGTCGGAGGAATACTCCCCGACTGAAATCTCAATGATGATCCAATCAAGATACCCAGAACTGATTGAATTTTTAGTCCAGCGCCCCTTGTATTATGAATGGGAAAATTATCTGTTTGTCCATGCTGGAGTGGATTTGACAAAGAAAGACTGGCGTAAGACAAGTCCAAGAGACTTTATTTGGATACGGGAACCCTTTCATGAAGGGAAAAACAATACAGGTAAGACAATTGTATTTGGACATACGATTACACCAATGCTCCATGGAGATATGCAGACAACAGACCTCTGGATTCAGGATCATAAAATCGGAATGGACGGTGGAGCTGTATTCGGAGGGTCATTGCATGGGGTTATTTTTGACAAGGAAAGTATCCTTCAAGACATTGAATATCAGAACAACGAAGGATCTTGGCAAGGAATCTGACGAATGGAAAGAATGAAGGAGCTGCGACTTTGTTGCGGCTCTTTTTATTTGTATAGAGAATATTGTTTCTTTCAACAGTTTAACCCATGATAAAAAGTATGATAGAATAAAGAAGCAATTTTTAGCAGAAAAGAGGCATTTTAATGACGGAAAATTTGAACCAGACAATCATTCAGCTTGTACAAAAAGAGCTTTCAGACTATCGTCCCAAGCAATTGACGACTGTACTTAATTTGTTAAATGAAGGAAACACCGTTCCTTTTATTGCGCGTTATCGAAAAGAAATGACGGGAAGTCTTGATGAAGTCCAGATTCGTGAAATCGAAGAGCGGTATGCCTATCTTGAAAACTTAGAAAAACGAAAAAACGAAGTGATTCGGCTGATCGATGAACAAGGGAAACTGACCCCTGAGTTAGAAACAGAAATCACGCAATCCGTAAAAATGCAACAAGTGGAAGATTTATATCGTCCATACAAACAGAAACGACGGACAAAAGCAACGATTGCTAAAGAAAAAGGACTTGAACCACTCGCGCTGTGGCTGATGCAGCTTACAGATGGAGAGGTGCAATCGGAAGCAGAAAAATATATCGATAAAGAAAAAGAAGTCTCTTCTGCTGAAGAAGCGTTGCAAGGTGCGCATGAGATCATTGCTGAACAAGTCAGCGATAATGCAAAATTTCGGACTTGGATTCGGTCTTATACGTATAACAAAGGCATGTATGTCAGCCAAGTCAAGGATGAGCAAGCAGATGAAAAAGGCGTATACGAAATGTATTATGACTTTGCAGAACCTGTCCATAAAATGGTTTCTCATCGGATATTGGCCACTAATCGAGGAGAAAAAGAAGAGGTTCTCAAAGTATTCCTTCAAGTAGACGAAGCAGCAATTTTAGCTTACTTGGATCGCCAATTAGTGAAAAACCCTGCCTCTCCTTCTTCTTCCTTTGTAAGAGAAGCCTATCAAGATAGTTATAAACGTTTTATACAGCCGGCAATCGAGCGAGAACTGCGTAATGAATTGACTGAAAAAGCGGATGAGCAAGCCATCGCTATTTTTGGAGAAAATCTTCGCAATCTTTTGTTGCAACCGCCGCTAAAAGGTAAAGTCGTACTGGGATTTGATCCTGCCTATCGTACTGGATGTAAACTAGCAGTCGTAGATGCGACAGGAAAAGTTTTGGCAATCGAAGTCATTTATCCGCATAAACCTGCAGCACAAGCGAAAAGGGAAGCTGCTGGTCCAGCTTTTATCCAATTAATCAATCAATATCAAGTAGATATGGTAGCTATCGGGAATGGAACAGCCAGTCGGGAATCAGAACTTTTTGTGGCTGAGCAATTGAAATCAGCCGACCATAAAGCCTATTACGCCATTGTTAATGAAGCTGGCGCTTCTGTTTACTCCGCTAGCGAAATTGCACGAAAAGAATTCCCGCATCTACAAGTAGAAGAAAGAAGTGCTGTTTCTATTGCCCGTCGTCTGCAAGATCCTTTAGCTGAATTAGTCAAGATCGATCCTAAAGCTGTCGGTGTAGGACAGTACCAACATGATGTTTCGCAAAAACGTTTGGCTGAACAATTGGATTTTGTCGTGGAAACAGCGGTCAACCAAGTAGGCGTGGATGTGAACACGGCTAGTCCACAGCTCTTGCAGCACATATCAGGATTGAATAAAACGACTGCCCAAAACATTGTCAATTATCGTGAAGAAAATGGAGAATTTACTGCACGAACTCAGCTGAAAAAAGTGCCACGTTTAGGACCAAAAGCATATGAACAAGCAATCGGCTTCTTGCGAGTTCCTGGTGGGAAAAACATTTTGGACAACACCGGTATCCATCCCGAAAGTTATTCTATTGCGAAAGACATATTAATGACCGTCCATCTTTCAGAAAAAGAGCTTGGGACAGAAGAAGCAGTAGAAAAATTGACACGGTTATCCGCGGAGAAACTGGCTGAAAGTTTATCAGTCGGAGAAGAAACGTTAGCCGATATTTTAGCTGGGCTGACACAACCTGGACGAGATATGCGTGATGAGATGCCAGCGCCCCTATTGCGTACAGATGTGTTGAGTATGGAAGATTTGAAACCAGGGATGGAATTGACTGGAACGGTCCGTAACGTCATCGACTTCGGCGCATTTGTCGATATCGGTGTGAAACAAGACGGACTTGTCCATATTTCAAAACTCAGCAAAAAATTTGTCAAGCATCCTACAGACGTCGTGTCAGTCGGAGATATCGTGACGGTTTGGATAGAACAAGTTGATACGAAAAAAGGCAGAATCAGTTTGACGATGCTTTCCCCTTATGAAGAGTAACAATGAGGAGTAACAAAAATTGACACAAGAAGAACTGCAGCAGTTAGTAGAAGAGATATCATTAAAAAGCTTCCAGCGTCCTTTCAAGCACCAAGCTATGTTCAATCCACGCTTGCGTACAACTGGCGGGCGCTATCATTTAAACGATCATCATTTAGATTTTAATGTAAAGCTGTTTGAAGAGTCAGACAAAGAAACGATTACAGGAATCATCAAACATGAACTTTGCCATTATCATCTTCATCTCACTGGAAGAGGATATCGTCATAAAGATATGGATTTCAAGTATCTTTTGAAAAAAACAGGCGGGTTGCGCTATGCGCCAGCCTTGACGAAGAAACAGATAAAGATCGAATATTATCAATGCCAAGATTGTTCTGCCACAATCTGCCGCAAAAGAAGAATCGATGTACACAAATATCGTTGTGGAAGATGTCATGGGGAAATCAAATGGATTGAGACAAAGAGAGAAAGCCTCAATGAAGTATAAAAAATC
Organism: Enterococcus sp. SB12; assembly: GCF_030910025.2. NCBI lineage: Bacteria > Bacillati > Bacillota > Bacilli > Lactobacillales > Enterococcaceae > Enterococcus > Enterococcus sp. SB12. The sequence goes on from NZ_CP175675.1 coordinate 1,131,752, forward strand.
AGATGAAAGGATGAAGCGTTTTTGGAAAAAAACGAGCAGAGAAATCTAAAAGACTGGAATCAGTTATTAGCCTTTTTAGCCGCACCTGATGAGAAAGATTTTGAGAAATTGTCGGCACCTACACTTATTTTAGCTGGAAACGGTCTTCCTATCTTAGCTGATAAAGCAGCACAAATGTATGTAAATGGTCAAGTAGAACGTTTGTTTTTGGTCGGCGGTGTGGGTCATGCGACTAGGATCCTTTATGAGAATTTTGAAAAGCAAGGATTTCATTTTGAAGAAGGCATGAGTGAAAGTGAAATCTGTCGTCAGTATCTAAAAGAAGTCTATGATTTGCCCGATAAGGCTTTCCTGATAGAATCGAAGTCTACAAATTCTGGAGAGAACGCCACTTTTTCACTGGAGATTCTTCATTCCTTAGATGCTGTACCAGAAAAAGTCCTATTGATGAATGATCCGACACTGCAACGCAGGACTCGAGCAACTTTTGAGAAAGTATGGCAAAATGAACAAACTGTTTTCGTAAATGCTGTGCCATTTGTGCCGGAAATCCTTCACTTTTCTGAGGAGATCATCTTTACAGTAAAAGAACTGAACCACCAATGGCCGAAGGAATATTTCTATGCACTGGTGTTAGGAGAAATGGAGCGACTCCACGACGATGAGAATGGCTATGGTCCGAAAGGAAAAGATTTTATTCCTCATATTGATATATCAGAAGAAGTTTGGTCTTCTTATACAAGAATCAAACAGTCAATAAAAACGGATTTTTCCCGTACATGACCTTTTTAGCAGACGAATCCTCCTTTCTAAATAAATTTGGTTGAAATTTTCAATCGTTTATAAGATAATGAGGAGCGTGTTGAATGTAATAGCTAAAAGAATGGACGCTAGATAAGAGAAGAGGATTCAAATGGAAAATCAAAATAAATTGTATCATTTCGTTGGTATCAAAGGTTCAGGAATGAGCTCCTTGGCTCTTGTTTTACATGAACAAGGTTTAAATGTCCAAGGATCGGACATTGAAAAATATTTCTTTACACAAAGAGATTTAGAAAAAGCAAATATCACGATTCTGCCATTTAACGCAGAGAATGTAAAACCAGGTATGACGATTATTGCAGGAAATGCATTTCCTGATTCACATGAAGAAATCCAGCGAGCAAAAGAATTAGGTTTGGAAGTGATTCGCTATCACGACTTTATTGGTCATTTTATCCAAAACTATACGAGTATCGCTGTAACAGGTTCTCACGGAAAAACAAGTACGACTGGTCTGCTCTCTCATGTATTGAGTGGTGTCCGTCCAACAAGTTATCTAATTGGAGACGGAACAGGGCATGGTGATCCGCAAGCGGAATTCTTTTCATTTGAAGCCTGTGAATATCGCCGTCATTTCCTTGCCTATTCACCAGACTATGCGATCATGACAAACATCGATTTTGATCATCCGGATTATTATACAAGTATCGACGATGTATTTACAGCTTTCCAAACAATGGCTGGACAAGTGAAAAAAGCTATTTTTGCGTACGGTGATGACGCTTATTTACGCAAATTAGAAGCAGATGTGCCGATTTATTATTATGGTGTCACAGAAAATGATGATATCCAAGCACGAAACATCGAACGTACAACATCCGGTTCTGCTTTTGATGTCTATCATGGGGATGAATTTGTTGGACATTTCACTGTACCAGCATTCGGCAAACACAATATTTTAAATGCTTTAGGTGTTATTGCAGTCGCGTATTTCGAAAAACTGGATCTGAAGGAAGTTGCGGAAGAAATGCTGACTTTCCCAGGAGTAAAACGTCGATTCAGTGAAAAAATCGTAGCAGACATGACTGTAGTCGATGATTATGCGCATCACCCTGCAGAAATCAAAGCAACGATCGATGGCGCACGCCAAAAATATCCAGATAAAGAAATAATTGCAGTTTTCCAACCCCATACGTTTACGCGTACGATTGCATTGATGGATGAATTTGCAGAAGCACTTGATTTAGCTGATAAAGTTTACTTATGCGATATTTTTGGTTCGGCTCGGGAAGAACAAGGAAACGTTAAGATTGAAGACCTTGGAGCGAAAATCAAAAAAGGTGGAGAAGTCATCAAAGAAAATAATGTATCTCCATTATTAGATTATCATGATGCAGTAGTAATCTTCATGGGTGCTGGAGATGTTCAAAAATTTGAACAAGCGTATGAAAAACTTTTAAGCAGCACGACGAAAAATGTACTGTAATACAATTACTGCAGTGTCCTTATAAAAATAGAAAGAGGGAGAGTGGCAAAATTCTTGTCATGCTCCCTTTTTTACAACTTTTGATAAACGGCGTTCAAAAGCTTGCATCTGCGGTAATAAGCCCAGCCAAATCAAAAACATGAGAAGCTGTTTTTTCTTGACTGTTCTTATTACTTGATGCAGGACAGCTTTTTCACGACCTCTTTAAACTATAGGAATCTGTTAAATCAAAGGAGCAGAACTTGCCTTTTGCGCTGCTTTTGGTACAATAATGTATGATTAAAAATAAACTGGAGGGTTTCTATCTTGAACATAGGTAAGCCGAGAAAACTAGGAAAAACAATAAATGAAATCGAGGAAGGCGACTCGTTATCCTTAACAGAATCTATTGAAGATAACCAGCTTTTGCTGTATTTGGGATTGACGAATGATGCAAATCCTTTGTATATCCAACATGACTTTGCACAAAAAACAGAATATCATCAGCCAATCGTTCCATCAGTGATGCTGATGGGGATCATCACAAGTGCAATTTCAAAGCATCTTCCTGGACCAGGATCACATGTTGTCAATTTTTCTGTCAATTTTATTGAACCGGTTTTCCATTATGAAACACTGACTTTTCAGTTTGAGGTCATAAAAGTAGATAAGATGAAGGATGTGGTGACGATTTCTGTAGAAGCGGAAAACACGAACGAAGATCGTGTGTTGGATGCTGTTGTTATGGTCCAACCGCCACAAGTTCCTGAATTGGAAATAGCAATCGAAAGTGAAGGTGAATTAAATGAATAATCCAAGTACATCAATGTCAGGTATCAATCGTTTTTATGCAAAAGTTTATGGCTTTTTAGGTATGGGACTTGCCCTTAGCGCAGTCACTTCTTACTTGGCTCTTTGGGTATTTCCTTTGCAACTAGCAACTTTTATCAATAACTTTCCATTAGGCTTTATGGGTCTGTGGATCGTTGAACTGATTTTAGTAATGGTTCTAGGCGTAAAAGCACAAAAGAATCCGAGCTTAGCAATCGGTGGATTTATTGCCTACTCTCTTTTGAATGGCGTAACATTAGCGGTTACTCTTGCATACTACGATATTGGAACAGTAACGCAAGCTTTCTTGACAGCTACTTTGATGTTCATGGGGATGTCTGTTGTCGGAGTAACAACAAAAAGAGATCTTAGCGGGGTTGGAAGAGCAGGACAGGCAGCTTTAATCGGAGTGATCATTGCACTAGTCTTGAACATCTTCATTTTGAGAAGTAGCGCAGTTGAGCTGTTCATCTCCCTACTGTTAGTCGTCATCTTTGCAGGGATCACAGCTTATGATAACCAAAGCATCCGTAATATCTATGTCCAGACAAACGGAACAGCACATAGTGGAATTGCTGTATTCATGGCATTGAAGCTGTATTTGGACTTTATCAACTTGTTCTTGGCGTTTCTGAGAATCTTTGGACGGAACAACTAAAAAAGAAAAAAATTCATCAGTTGGGGCTATACCGAATTATTTGGTATGGTCCCGCTTTTTCTTTTCGCATTCCGCAGGATTCTTTGTTAGAATGAATAAGAACTTTACAGTAAGGAGTTAAGAAGATGACAAAAAATAAATTATTACTCGTTGATGGGAACAGTGTGGCTTTTCGCGCATTCTTTGCGCTTCACAATTCTCTTGAACGTTTCAAAAATAGAAACGGTCTTCATACAAATGCAATCTATGCATTCAATACGATGTTTGAAAATGTTATGCAAAAAGAGCAACCGACTCATGTTCTGGTTGCGTTCGATGCAGGAAAAACGACTTTTCGGACAGAAATGTATGCGGAGTACAAAGGTGGAAGATCCAAAACACCTGGCGAATTCAAAGAACAAATGCCATATATACGTGATTTGTTGACAGGACTAGGGGTACAGTATTACGAATTGCCCAATTATGAAGCAGATGATATTATCGGTACTTTGGCAGAAAAAGTAGACAAAGATCAATTTGATGTCGTCGTGCTTTCAGGTGATCGGGATTTGACTCAATTAGCTAGTAAAGAAGTAAAAGTGGATATCACTGTAAAAGGTGTCAGCGATATCGAAAGCTATACACCAGAACATGTAGCGGAAAAATATGATGGGTTGACGCCAAAACAGATTATTGACATGAAGGGACTAGCCGGAGATGCCTCTGACAATATCCCCGGTGTGACTAAAATCGGTGAAAAAACAGCTATCAAGCTATTGAAACAATATGGCTCAGTCGAAGGAATTTATGAACATATCGATGAAATGAAGCAAAGCAAAATGAAAGAAAATCTGATAAATGACAAAGAGCAGGCTTTCTTATCGAAAAAATTGGCGACCATCAATACTTCAGCGCCTGTGGATGTCTCTATCGACTCATTGAAGTATGAAGGGAAAAATCTCGATAAACTCGTTCCGTTTTATAAAGAAATGGATTTCAATCAGTTCCTTTCTAAATTGAATATCGTAGAAGAAGAAGTAAAAATGGATGATATTTTGTTTGAAGTCATTCATGAATTCAAAGAGGAAATGTTTACTACGGATATGGCGTTGTACGTGGAAATGATGGGCGACAATTATCATACAGAGGAAATCGTCGGAGTAGCGTGGGGGACAGAAAAGAAAATTTATGTCACGAACGATCTATCTGTATTCGAAAACCGAGCGTTCCATTCTTGGATCACTGATCCGACTCGGCTGAAAAAAGTATATGATGCGAAACGAACTTATGTTGCTTTAAACCGCTATACTGGAAAAACGAAAGGAATCGATTTTGATGTCTTGCTAGGTGCATACCTTCTCGATACGAATGAAAAAAGCACAGATATCGAAGGAATAGCCGCTCATTACGGATACAACGATATCCAATCAGATGAAGCTGTATACGGCAAAGGGGCGAAAAAAGGTTTACCAGAAGAAGAGGAACTCTTTTTTGCTCATTTAGCGCGAAAAGTAGCTGCAATCAATGCGTTGACACCAAAATTGAGCCAAGAACTGGCAGATAAAAACCAAGAAGATCTTTTCCGGAAAATGGAACTGCCATTGTCTATCATTTTGGCAGAGATGGAAATAAGCGGGATCAAAGTAGATGCGACTCGCTTACAAGAAATGAAGGGCGAGTTCTCTGCTCGCTTAAGAGAGATCGAACAAAAAATCTACGAAGAAGCCGGCGAAGAATTCAATTTGAATTCACCAAAGCAATTAGGAGTGATCTTATTTGAAAAAATGGGATTACCCGTTATCAAAAAAACAAAAACTGGATATTCCACAGCTGTAGATGTACTGGAACAGCTTCGTGAACAAGCACCAATCGTAGTGGATATCCTCACCTATCGTCAAATTGCAAAAATTCAATCTACCTATGTCGAGGGACTGCTGAAAGTGATCCAATCAGATGGGAAAGTGCATACCCGTTATGTCCAGACATTGACCCAAACAGGACGATTAAGCTCTGTTGATCCTAATTTGCAGAACATCCCGATTCGATTAGATGAAGGGAGAAAGATACGTCAGGCATTTGTTCCTAGAGAAAAAGACTGGCTGATTTATTCTTCTGACTATTCACAAATCGAGTTACGCGTACTTGCGCATATCTCAAATGATGAACATTTGAAAGCTGCCTTCCTAGAAGGTCAAGATATCCATGCCAGCACAGCGATGCGTGTATTTGGAATCGAAAAGGCAGAGGATGTCACACCAAATATGCGTAGGCAGGCAAAAGCAGTGAATTTTGGTATCGTGTATGGCATCTCTGATTACGGACTTTCACAAAATCTAGGAATCAGCCGAAAAGCAGCACAGCAATACATCGATACGTACTTTGAAAAATACCCAGGTGTCAAAGAATATATGGAAAGAATCGTACGCGAAGCAAAAAACCAAGGCTACGTCGAAACGCTGTATCACCGCCGTCGATATCTGCCAGACATCAATTCAAGAAATTACAATATCCGTTCTTTTGCGGAACGAACAGCTATCAATACACCAATCCAAGGAAGTGCTGCTGATATTTTGAAAATCGCGATGATCGAATTGGATAAACGATTAAAAGAAGCAGGTCTTCAAGCTACGATGCTGTTACAAGTTCACGATGAACTTGTCTTCGAGGTACCGGAAAAAGAACTTGAATCATTAGATAAATTGGTGAAGGAAGTTATGGAACAAGCTGTTTCTCTTCATGTACCACTGATCACTGACAGCAGTTGGGGAAAAACGTGGTACGAAGCAAAATAAACATTGTTTAAGACAGAGCAATATAATGAAGGTGAAAAGAAAAAATGCCAGAATTACCAGAAGTAGAAACCGTTCGTAAAGGATTGGAACGGTTAGTAGTAGGAAAAACGATTCAAAAAGTTCAGGTCTTGTGGCCCAAGATCATCGAGCAACCAGAGACACCCATCTTTGAGGCTTCTCTTGTTGGCGAAACCATCCAATCCATTGGACGTAGAGGGAAGTTTTTAATTTTTCATCTCGATCATTATGAACTGATCTCACACTTGCGAATGGAAGGAAAATATCAATTTACGAAAGAAAATACACCAATCGATAAACATACGCATGTACTTTTCTTTTTTGAGGATGGAAGCCAACTTCGCTACAACGATGTACGAAAATTTGGTCGTATGACAATCGTCGAAAAAGGAGCAAGTGCAACTTACCGAGGAATCATGAAATTGGGACCTGAGCCTTTGCCAGATAGCTTCTTATTAGCAGATTTTGCAAATGGACTGAAAAAGTCCCACAAAGCAATCAAGCCATTGCTGCTAGACCAACGTCTAGTGACTGGTCTAGGTAATATTTATGTAGATGAAGCATTATGGGAAGCGAAGATCCATCCAGAACAACCGGCGAACACACTGCGCCCCAAAGAGGTAGAACAATTACGTCTATCGGTCATTGATGTTTTGGATCGTGCAATAGAAGCTGGAGGTACCACGATTCGCAGTTATTTGAATGCATTAGGAGAATCAGGCGGATTTCAAGTAGCACTGCATGTCTATCAGCAAACTGGCAAACCATGTATACGTTGTGGGACGCCGATCGTGAAAACAAAAGTGGCACAAAGGGGGACGCACTATTGTCCGAATTGTCAAAGGCTAAAAATCGCAAAGTAGGATTTGTTTTAGGTTTGACGGGTGGAATAGCTACCGGTAAAAGTACGGCAGCCAAAGTCTTTCAGTCTCATGGATTTCCTTTGATCGATGGCGATGTGATTGCCAGAGAAACTGTTGAGCCTGGAACGCTTGCTCTGAGGAAAATTGTATCAGTGTTTGGCCAAGAGGTATTGCAGTCTGATGGGCAGCTAGATCGAGGGAAACTTGGGATGATTGTTTTTCCATCAAAGGAAAAACGGCAAAAACTTGATCAGCTATTAGATCCGTTTATCCGAAAAGCGATAAAAGATCAAATCGCCTCTCTAAGTTCCAATCATCCTTTAGTAATTGTAGATATCCCATTGCTCTACGAAGGTCATTATGACCACTATATGGATGCAGTAGCTGTCGTTTATACTACGCCAGAAACTCAGCTTCAGCGTTTGATGAAACGTAATCAACTGACGCTAAAACAAGCGCAGCAGAGAATTAGTAGTCAGCTTCCAATCGAAGAAAAAAAGCAGCGTGCGGATATTTTGTTCGACAACAATGGAACAAAAGAAAAACTTGTGGGACAAATCGAAAATTGGCTTTTTGCTAATCGCTTTCTTTGAGTATCTGTGTCAATTTTGCTATCCTGAGTATAGAAAGTGAGGGATAGCGATGGGATCATTAAAAAATCAAAAGGATAAAGTCGTAGGTAACGCAAAAGAAAAAATCGGCGAGATACTCAATAAAGAAAATCTAATCGATGAAGGTCGTACGCAATCAGAAACAGCAGAAGAAAAAGAAAAGCAGTACCAAGCAAGAATCGATGAAATAGAAGACCAGCAGGCAGAAGAAGAAGCGAAGCGGCATGATTTGACTCAAGAACGAAAAAATCCGACACCTGATCGTAGTAAAACACCGCTCCCAGAAAGTGACCACATTCCCGATGAGCAAAAAATCGAGGAACAGCGAATGAAACACTATACAGGAATCGAAGAGAAGTTATAAAATAGTAAAAAATCGAGATGTGACTTGAAGCAGATGAGAAGGTGTTCATCTGCTTCAAGTTTTTTGTGCTAGATGACTAAATCAGCTTTTGTGTAAGTTATTTCTCAGTAATCAAGGTGATCAGTATTGGAAAATTGAAATTTGGTAAGGACAGGGAACACAATTACGCATGAAAGTAGAAAAAATTGTTCTTATATCCGTGTTTTTTTGGTAGGACAGTCGCGTTTGTGATTTGTTTCGTGTTATAATACAACTAGTTGTAAAGAAAGACACACCCTTTATATAAAAATGCGATGCAAGAGGTGAGACAAAATGAGATGTCCCAGATGTCAACATAATAATTCACGAGTAATCGACAGCCGTCAAGCAGATGATGGACGTGCGATCCGTCGCCGTCGCGAATGTGAGAATTGTTCGTTCCGATTCACTACATTTGAACGAATTGAAGCTGCTCCGTTATTAGTAATCAAGAAAAACGGGGAACGCGAAGAGTTCAATCGCGATAAAATTTTAAGAGGACTCATCCGTTCAGCAGAAAAAAGACCTGTAGCTATGGAACAAATGGAACAAATCGTCAACCATGTCGAAAACCGCGTACGCAGTCTCGGAGAAAACGAAGTATCGACGAATCTAATTGGTGAATATGTGATGGAAGATTTAGTTGATTTAGACGAAATCGCTTATATTCGTTTTGCAAGTGTTTATCGCCAGTTCAAAGATATGTCTGTTTTCTTAAAAGAATTGCAAGATATCGTGGATAAAGCAAAAGAAAATAATAAAGAGAACAATAAAGAAAACAATAAAGAAAACAATAAAGAAAACAATTAAGAAACAAAAAGGAGGCATTTCCTTGGAAAATGCTTGGAAAGAGCTTCAACCAAAAAATATTTACCAAGGAAGAAAAGCGGCTCCGCTGAGAGAAGACAGCAAGAACGCCTTGCTGTATCTTTATCAGCCACTAATCGGCGGAGAAGCCTTGAGTATCTATTTCACCCTGTTATCAGAAATCTCTCAAGAATCTGGCAAAGGTCCTGAAGGGATGCATGCAGATCTGCTTAGTAGTCTAGGCTGTGGTATCCCGCAATTTTATGATGCAAGAAAAAAGCTAGAAGGAATCGGCTTACTGGATGTTTATTTTAAAGAAGATAGTGATCTGGGACCTCGTTTTATTTATGAGCTGTTAGAACCACTCATTCCTAAAGCATTTTTCAAAGACTCTGTTCTGGCTTTTCTTCTTCTGGAAAAAGTTGGTGAACGACGATTCCAGAAGCTTACCAAATTGTTTGAACCTAAAAGGCATACAGCAGAGGGATATCAAAAAATCACAGAAAAATTTTTAGATGTTTATCGCTTCAATGAAGCAGTGTACGCTGCTAATCAAGAAAACATCGAATCACTGAATAAATCTTTTGAAGAATCTGAATCGGTAGCATTACTTGAAGCAGATTCGACATTCGATTGGCAGTTTTTGAATGATTGGCTGGCAAAAAAACATATTGCAAGTCTTGATGATCCAATCATCAAACAAGTCGACATGTATCATCAGCTTTACGGTTTCGATGAATTGACACTTGGCGAACTGATCAGTCAATCTTATGACTTTAGTGAACAAAAAGTATCTGAAAAAGAACTGCAAAAAGCCATTTTGGCAATGCAGAGACGTCCGGTGAAGCAAACAAAAGAAACAGTTGCGGTTTCTGAAAACAGTAATGAACCCTCGTCAAACGAACATTTGACAAACGCAGCGCTTCAGCTGATAAAAGAAGCACAGAGCATTCCACCGATGAAATATCTGGAAGCAATCAAGTCAGAAAAAGGCGGATATGTTTCTAAACAAGAAAACTGGTTACTGCAAGATCTTGTTTCTCAATCAGGTCTTTCCAGTAGCGTGATCAATGTTTTGCTTAATTATGTACTAGTTATCAAGAATAATGCTAGCTTAAATGCCAGTTATGTAAATACAGTGGCAAATGAATGGGCACAAAAGAAAATCGCCACAGCAGAAGAAGCGATCCAGCACATTCGGCAAATAAGTAATCAAGCAAAACAATCAAAACAAAAGAAGCAAACAAATTATCAAACTGGCAAGCGAAATGTTCGACGGGAAAAGCTTCCTGATTGGGTCAACCAGCCAAAAGATGAAAAACAGATCAGCAGCGAGAAAAAAGCAGAGATTGACCGCCGTTTTAAAGAATACCTGGCAAAAAAGGAGGGTGACATCTAATGGAAGACGTAGGCAAAGAATTGAAGAGGATCATCAGCAAACGCAATTATCAAGAAAAGTATGCTGAAATGATCGCTGAAGTCTTAAATGATGCGGATGTTCAAGCTTTTCTAAGCGCACACCAAGAAGAATTGACACAAGCGGATATTGAAAAAAGTTACGCTAAATTGTATGAATTCGTGCAAGAAAAGCGTAAATATCAAAAAAACGATCCAACGATGATCGCTCCCGGCTATGAGCCGAAGCTGACGTTGAATTTTCATTATGTGGATGTCACTTATGTACCAACGGAAGCATTGTTAGCACGGCAAAGACAAGAAGAAATCAGAAGCCGAGTAAAAGCAATGGATATGCCAAAAGATATTCAATCGGCTTCTTTTGAAAACTTTGAACGTACAGATGGACGAGGATATGCGAGCTTAGAAGCCCTAGATTTTGTAGAGAAATATACTGCTGATCCAAAAGGGTATCATAAAGGACTGTATCTAGTAGGAAGTTTTGGTATTGGAAAAACATATTTATTAGGAGCAACAGCGAGAGAATTAGCGATTGCTGGATTCACCACGACGCTAGTCCATTTTCCGACATTTGCCGTTGAGATGAAACAGGCAATCGGAAAAGATCAAGTGGCAGAAAAGTTAGATGCAGTGAAACGTTCACCTATTTTGATGATCGATGATATTGGTGCAGATGCGATGAGTAGTTGGATACGAGACGAAGTATTCGGTGTTATCCTTCAATATCGGATGCAAGAACAGTTACCAACCTTCTTCTCATCGAATTTTACAATGGATGAATTGGAACAGCATTTGTCCGTCACTCAACGTGGAGATGAAGAGCCGCTAAAAGCGAAACGGATAATGGAACGCATACGTTATTTGACAAAAGAAATCGAAATGACTGGTCGCAACCGACGCAATGGTTGAACAATTGACAAGTCCAACTGACATTTGACCTAGTAGTAAAAGCAGGTCAGCGAATCATTATATGGACAGAAATGACCGGAGACAATCACCGCAACAAGTAATGCAGAAACTTAAACGGAGGATTTTTTATGAGGGCTATTTTTTCTAGTATATCTGTAGTTGGTCTATTTTTTCTTTTAGCAGGCTGCGGTAGCGCAGATAGCAACACAGGTTCTGTTGATTCGATTGATGCGGGTCAAACAGTAAAAACAAGCAGTACGAAAACGGAGGGACAAAGCATATTTGTCGGAACGATTGAAAGTATCACTCAAGTAGAAGCAGAAGAAGAAACGCTTCAGTTGAAACTCGTCGATGTCATGGCCAAAGAAGATCCAGCGAATATGGGAACGTCATTCAGCAATGACGGAGTGATCTTAAATGCTACTGCTGAAAAAATAAGCGTGGACATAAATGAATTAAAAATCGGTGACAAAGTCCAATTTACATTAGTTGAGATGCCGATCATGACGATGTCTATCCCACCGCAAGTTCCTGGAGATTCGATTATTGATGTTTTATTGAACAAATAACCAACAACATTTTTTCAAAAATAAGAAAATGTTGTTTTATAGAACGAAAAGGTATATTTTTTAAGGAGATATGGGAATTTTTTTATTCCTAGTCTCCTTATTTTATTTGGAAAATGCTATAATTATCTAGAAGGAGTGAAGCTATGAACCATTTAGATTTATCTCAGCGCTTAGCCGCAGTGGGTGACTTTGTCCCTGAATCCGCTCGTTTAGCAGACATTGGATCAGATCACGCTTACTTACCCGTTGCATTGATATTAAGAGGAAAAATCGAATATGCAGTTGCTGGCGAAGTCGTTCAAGGTCCTTATGAATCAGCACGTAAGCAAGTCAAAAAAGATGGATTAGAAGACCGTATCACCGTACGCCTTGCAAATGGTCTAGATGCTATCCAGCCACAAGATGGTATTACAGCTGTCACGATTGCGGGTATGGGAGGTTCACTGATCCGAGATATCCTAGAAGCTGGCAAGTTGAATCAACGCTTAAGCGGACAAGAACGTTTGATCCTTCAGCCAAACATCGGAGAGCGTACATTACGATCTTGGCTGCAAGAAAATCAGTATAAAATCCAATCAGAAAAAATACTTGAAGAAAATAAAAAAATATATGAAATCATTGTAGCCGAAAAAGAACAAAAACCAGTTACTTACAATGAAATGGAGCTGATGTTCGGGCCATTTCTGCTTGAAGAGAAAAGTGAGATCTTCAAATCAAAATGGTCAAGAGAGCTTCAACAAAGAAAAGCTATCCGTGAACAGCTCAAACAAGCAGCTAATCAAGAGGCACGTCAAAAACAAATCGAGCAGGAAATCGAAATGATTGAGGAGGTTTTAAAGACATGACAATCAGCGGACGCACCTTCATCCAAAAGTTTGAAAGCTATTGTCCTCAGTGGCTAGCTGAAGAAGGAGACCCAGTCGGACTGCATATCGGAACATTGGATAAGCCAATCCAACGAGTAATGATGACATTAGACGTTCGTCCAGAAGTGGTCGAAGAAGCAATCAAGAAAAAAATCGATTTGCTGATTGCTAAACATCCTCCAATCTTTCGTCCTGTAAAACGGCTGGTTACTGATCAGCCACAAGAAAAAATGTATGCAGATTTGTTGAAACATGATATTGCCGTCTATGCAGCACACACGAACATGGATATTATTTGGGATGGACTGAATGACTGGTTTTGTGAACTTCTCGGTATTGAAGTGGAGAGTTATTTAGTAAAGACTCATGAGATTCATTATAAAAAACTGGCCGTTTATGTACCTGTGGATCATGCACAGAAAATGCGTGAAGTATTAGCTGCAGCTGGTGCTGGTACACAAGGTGATTATACCGGTACAAGTTTTACCTCGATTGGACACGGTCGATTTACTCCGGAAGCTGGTGCACAACCAGCGATTGGGAAAGTAGGGAAGACAGAACAAGTTCAAGAGGCAAAAGTTGAGGTTATTTTGCCGGAAACTATCGAAAAACAAGTGATTCAAGCCATGCGGTCAGCTCATCCTTATGAGGAACCTGCTTATGATCTTTTCGCTATAGATGAACCAGTCGAAATGTTTGGGTTAGGACGAGTAGGTGAATTGCCGCAAGAAATTTCTATAGAGGCATTTGTAGAACAAGTAAAAGAAGCGTTCCAACTAGATGGACTTAGAATAGTCCAGCCAAAAAATGCAAAATCCTCTGTGAAGCGCATTGCGATTTGCGGTGGAAGCGGTGAAAAATTTTATCCGCAAGCAATCGCCCAAAGAGCAGATGTCTATATCACGGGAGATATCTATTATCATACGGCTCATGATATGCAAAGCGCTGGGTTGATCGCAATTGATCCCGGTCATTATATTGAATCGTTATGCAAGCAACGATTTATCGAGAAATTTGAATCTTGGAAACAAGAAGAAAATTGGGATATTAACTTTTTCGTTTCTGAAACAAATACAAACCCATTTCAATTTAATTAAAAGGAGAGAATACTATGTACGAAAATCTTTTGCCACGTTTTTTACGATATGTCAAAACAGAAACACGCTCCGATGCAACAAGCAAAACGACTCCATCGACTCAGACACAAGTTGCTTTTGCGCAAGAATTGAAAAAAGAATTAGAAGAGTTAGGCTTAGCTGATGTTTTCTATAATGAAGATAACGGATTCGTTATGGGAACATTACCAAGCAATGTTGATCATGAAGTGCGTTCCATTGGATTTATTTCCCACATGGATACAGCAGATTTTAATGCAGTAGGAGTCAATCCACAAATCATTGAAAACTATGATGGCGAGTCTACGATCGTACTAGATGCGGAAGAACGCTATACATTGAATACAAAAGATTTTCCAAATTTGAAAAATTATGAAGGCCACACATTGATCACAACAGATGGCAGTACATTACTGGGAGCAGATGACAAATCAGGGATTGCGGAAATCATGACTGCAATGGAGATCTTGATCAATAATCCTTCTATCCCTCACGGTACCATCAAAGTGGCTTTTGGTCCTGATGAAGAAATCGGTGTCGGAGCTGATAAATTCGATGTTGAGCAATTCGATGTAGATTTTGCTTATACAGTCGATGGTGGTCCTTTAGGTGAGTTGCAGTATGAAACGTTTAGTGCTGCTCAAGCAAATATTACGATCCAAGGGAAAAATGTACATCCAGGGACGGCAAAAGATACAATGATCAATGCTCTACAGTTAGCAATCGATTTTCATAATCAGCTTCCAGCCGATGAAGTTCCAGAAAAAACGGAAGGATACGAAGGTTTCTTCCATTTGATGGCATTGGATGGGAATCCTGAAGAAGCTTCTATGAGTTATATCATTCGCGATCATGATCGTGAAAAATTCGAAGCACGCAAAGCACAAATCACACATATCCAAGAAGAGTTGAATCAGCGATTTGATCAAGAACGAATCAAAGTAGATATGTATGATCAATATTACAACATGAAAGAAATCATTGAAAAAGATATGAGCATCGTGGAATTAGCGAAACAAGCAATGATCGAGCTTGGTATCTCTCCAGTGATCGAACCAGTTCGTGGAGGAACAGATGGTTCAAAAATCTCTTACATGGGTATTCCGACGCCAAATCTATTTGCCGGAGGAGAAAATATGCACGGACGATTCGAATTTGTTTCTTTACAAGTAATGGAAAAAGCAACAGACGTGATTGTAAAAATTGCAGAATTGAACACAAAGAGTTAAAATCGAAAAAGAACAGCTTATGACAAGGCGTTCGTCCCAATGATGGAATGTCATCTGTCTAAGGCTAAAGGGCAGGACAATGGAATTGGTTGTCCCGCCCTCTTTTTTGAAGAGTAAATAGGAGGTAAAGAATGGAAAAGCTGCTAGTTTTTTATAACAAACGTTCAGGGAAAGATGAGGGTGAGAAATTAGCACGCTGGTTTCAAGATTATGTAAAAGAAAAGCAGCCAGAATTATATGTAGAACTAGCTGAAACTGGCCCATCGATTGATGATGCGGAATTAGTCAAGAAAGCAGAAGCCATAGAAGCTGATACTTTAGTAATTATAGGTGGAGACGGCACGATTCATCATATCGTCCAAGCGTTCCAAAAAAAATTATCTCAATACCATGTCGGATTACTTCCAGGTGGAACTGTCAACAACCTTGCACGTGTTCTTGAGATTCCCCTCAAAAAAGAAGAAGCTGCTGACGTGATCCTGGAAGGCAATGTACGGAAAATAGACTATGGTCAAGTCAATGATGAAGTCATTATCTCTACACTGACAATCGGAATCTTAGCAGATACAGCAGTTTGGATCAGTCAAGAAGAAAAACAGCGTTATGGCTCGTGGATTTTTATCAAGAAGTTTTTTAAGTCATTGCTGAAGAAGAAAAAGTATCATTTGGATTTAGAAACAGACGAGGAGCATTGGAAAGGAAAATCCCAACTGTTGACAGTCACGATGTCTAACTCCGTGGGCGGTTTTACAAATTTTGACGACTCAGCGACCCCGGATGATGGAAAATTCCATGTAACGATCGTACCTTCCTTAGATATTTTCCGATTTATTTTTTATTTGCCTAGAATCATGAGAGGCAAATTCTATACGATCCCCGGCATTACTTATTTCACAGCCAAACGCATGAAAATCCAAGCGCAGGAAAAATCTGTGGGCACTCGAACGGATGGAGACACGACAGATGATCTTCCAGTTGAATTATCTGTTGTATCAAAAGGATTAACAGTTTATTCACCAAAGAAAGAAGAAAAAGCTTAGAAATAGTAGTTAACAGAAAGTTGGAAGAAGAGTAATGGATGTATTGTTACACAATCCTTTGTGGTTTTACCTTTTCATTGTGAATTTTTACTTATTTTGTCTGATGGGGTATGATAAACATCAGGCTAGAACTAGCGGCTGGCGTGTTCCTGAGAATAATTTGATATTTGTCAGCCTGTTAGGCGGTGGTTTGGGAGGATTGATCTCTCGAAAAGTTTTCCATCATAAAACGCGGAAAAAGAAGTTTACTATAGGATTCGCTGCAGGTGTACTTGTTGATTTGATTCTCATTTATTTTTTCCATTAAGGAGCAGGAGATGTCGTCTAAAGGAACGAAAACTAAAATCATTCTGAATCTGCTTTTGCTGATTGTGATTTTTGCAATTATTTATTATTTAATCAATCAATCATTTGCAGATATCTTTGCCGAATTGCTGTCTACCAGTGTTGTTGTTTTGGCAGCCGCTGTTATATTAGGGACAGTTTACCAAATCGCTGAAGGGCGCTCAATCAAAGAAATTGCTGAACCTTTCGCGCCGAATTTTACAACGAAAGATGGGTTCTTGACCTCTAGCTATATTGCGTTTTACCGAATCGTTTCATTTGGTACAGGAACGCTGATCTCGGAGATTTATTTTTATAACAAAAAAGGAATGAAGCTATCCCAGGGAGCAGGGGTGACAGCACTCCATATGATTATGTACAAACTGGCAGTGATCACTTATGCATTAGCTGGCTTGGTCATCCAATTCTCTCTTTTTTATTCTAATGGTCCGTCAATGATCTGGTTTATCATCGCTGGTATCCTTTTGACGATCGTGATTGTTGCCTTATTATTGGCGATGTCCGTCAGCTTGAATGTCCAAATATTTTTTGTCAGCTTATCGAATAAGTTATTTAAGAGTGAGCGTTTGCGAAAATGGGTGGATACATGCAATCAGCAGATCTACTCTTTAAGGGAAACGGTCCAAACCATTATCCAAGACAGGACTGCGCTATTGCGGATTTATCTATGGAATATGTTAAAACTTGTATTTTGGTATGTACTTCCCTATTTGATTCTGATTGAAAACCATCCTAAAATAGATTTTCTACTGACCATTTCGTTTATCAGCTTTGCAGTAGTGCTTTCAGGGGTTATTCCTACGCCTGCTGGTATTGGTTCCTTTGAATTTGTCTATTTGTTATTATTCAGACCAGTTGTTGGAACAGTTGACGCAGTTTCTTCGCTTTTACTGTATCGTTTCAGTTCCTTTATCTTGCCATTTCTCTATGGATTTGTGTATGTGATTGCTGAACGGCGAAGAGTGATCAAAGAAGAAATAATAGAAGTAAAAAAAGAGAATAAAGAAAATCAAGGGTAGGTCTTTTATAAGATCTACCCTTTTTTAATAAAAGAAAAACATTAGGAAGCTATGTCACTTGAACATGTAAAACATTTTTTCTTGAAGCAACTCTACCAATGCATTTATTCTTGACTGTCTTTTTTTAAAAGAACCATTAAGGTGCTTAATAGAACAACAAATAAAGCAGAAAAAAATACTCCCTGATAACCATCAATTGAAAAAGTACTTTTACCAAACAATTGGAATACGATACCAAAAAAAGTGATCATGAAGCTTTGACCTAGATTTCTGCAAAGGGTGATGAAACCAGATACCGTACTGATTTTTTTTCTGTAGCTAAAGCTTGTGCAGACAAGACACTTGTAGTAACCGTTGTGCCAGTACCAAATCCTGAAAAAGAGGCTAAGATAAGGAAAACGAAATAAGGAGTCATTTGCGGTAGAAATCCTAAAATAAGAAAAACTAAACCATTCACCCCCATACAAAAGGTTAATAAACGTTTCGTTCCAAAATGTTTTCCTAATGGCACAGCAATCATCGATCCAGTAATAAAAAAGATAGAGGAAGGTAAAAGCGCTAAACCACCAGGGCTAGGTGATAAAGAAAGTTGCGTCTGCATCCATAACGGAAGATATACCTGAAACCCCATCATTGCTCCATTCATGAGAAAAGTAACGAGGTTGAACAAAAGAAAGTCAGATGATCTCAATGTTTCGACAGGTAAGACTGGTTCCTTTACTTTATTTTCATAGAAAGCAAAATGAAAGAAACAAGGATGCCAAAAAGGAAGACGCCACCACCAAGTATAAAATGATCTGGTATTATCTGGATACCAACTAGTAAAAGAAATAAAACTGTAATCAGAAAGAGATATTGTCCCAGTTCTTGATAAGAAAAAGAGACAGACGGACGTTTTTCTTCATCATAGAATAAAAGTAAGATCAAAATCGTTATTAAGCCAACAGGAATGTTTATAAAAAACACCCAGTGCCAACTAAAGTTTTCGACCAATAGCCCACCTAAAAGAGGAGCAGCTAACGAAGCAATCCCCCATGCTGAATTATTCAATCCCATTATTCTTCCACGAGATTCATAATCAAATAAATTACCAATCAGAGAGAAAGTAATGGGCACGATTCCTCCCGCACCTATTCCTTGAACCATCCTAAAAAATACCAGAATAAAAAATGATTGGGAAATACCGCAAAGAAAAGTACCTGTCATAAACAAGAGCAATCCAATTATAAAAATCGGTTTCTTTCCATACTGATCCGCCAGACGGCTGAATACAGGTGTTGACAATGCACTGGAAAATAAGTAACTAGAAAACAGTAAGGCAATCGGAATTTCACGACCAAAACTATTAGCAATAGCATTAGCAGCTGTGATGACGATCGTGGTTTCGAATGCAGTCATAAATGTAGCAAGATAGATTGCTATTAATATCCATCTTTTTTTGTTTGACTCATCTTTTTTCCTCCTAAAAATCTTTTTGAGCATCCTACAAATTGACAAGTTCAATTATTTGTTTTAGAATATGCTTGCGCACGCAATTATATGCCTTGCGAGAATAGTTTGTCAACTAAAAGGAGGAGAAGAATGGAAAACAAAGGCGAAAGCAATTTGAAGTGGTTAGCCAAATTGACCCGAACTTATCAAAAAGAATTAGACCAAGCACTAGCTCCGCTCAAATTAAATTCAACGAATTATTACTTTATTGTGAAAATCCATGATTATCACCAATTGAAACAAGAAGAATTAATCAAATTGACCGGATTGGATGGAAGCAATGTCACCAGAACAATACAGAAGTTGACGAAGATGGGGTTAGTGACAAAAGAAAAAAGTACACAAGATCGCAGAAGTTTTCTTTTAGAATTAACAAAAAAAGGACAAGAACTTCACGCTCAAGTAGTAGAATCTGTAGAAAATGCTCAGAAGAAATTTCTATCAAAATTGACAGCTGATGAGCAAGGAACATTTGAGTATCTGTTAGGAAAATTGGCACAAGAAGAATAGAAGGGCGATCCTCATGAAAAACACATCAAACGTACTAAAGGGACTAGAAGAAATTCCCACTAATTATGAATTAGTCAATGAATTAATAGAACAAAGAAACAAAAAGAAAGTCATCATCATCCGTTATCAAAACCAAGGAATCTATCTTTATAATGGACCAAGAATCATTGAAGTCATGGAAGATAATCATTTAGTCAGTTTTAAGAATCTGTCCGAAACACCCGAAGGAAAATTGTTATCAATCGAACAGGCCAAATCTTTAGCTGAAAAGATATTTCATAAGCTCGTTCCAACTTATGCGAAAGGGTTGACATTTATGCGCATAGAACAGCAAAAACGTAGCTTTATGGACGAAAACAGCGTTGAACAAACATTTCCTGTTCAATGGATCAAATTTGCTCATCGAAATGGAAGCTACAACTGGGTCACACTAGGAGCCAAAGGAAAGCTCATTGAGATGGAAATCGACTCAAGATGGGATTATTTTCACGGACGCCGACAAACGGAAATGTGGGACAATGACGATTGGGTATTAGCTCGAGAAGGAAAAGGGCCTCAGCTTCCAAGTCCGAATGCATTAGCCTAACAAGGAGGGACAGAAATGAACACGAACGAACTATATGATGAATTTGATCTTGAACTTTTAGGAAATCTCAGAAATCGGCTGCAGAGACTAGAAGACACAGACTATATGACTGCCTACTATAAAGGATATAGTGCGAGTGGGATGACACTTGACGAAATAAAAGAAGAAATAGACGAATTGTCTCACGCAATTCGAGAATTAGAAGATCGTATGGAAGAAACACAGTGGTAAAAAAATAGTTATGAAAAGCAAATATTTAACATAAATAATCAATGAAAAAAGATCCAAACAGCTGAAATGTTATTATTTTATTGAAAAAGAACGCTTGCCAAATAGATATAATGGATAAGATAATTTTACGTTTGTTTGGCCCTTTTTTTATATACATACAATCAATTTTGTTTTTTTAAGATTTATATAAGACGAGAAAAAAAGTCAAAAAAATATGTGTATATTTTGACCAAAATTGACTAAAGCGATATAATAGTTTTTGTAAAGATCAAAGAAATAAGTGATCTTACCTTTAATTAGGAGGGTATACCTGTATGAATATTGAGAAAATGACTACGACGCTTCAAGAAGCGATTGCTGAAGCTCAACAGATTGCGGTCACTCGAAAACACCAAGATATCGACATTGCCCATGTATGGAAAATCTTTTTACAACCTAATCATTTTGGTCGAAATTTCTATACGGATGCCGGACTGGATGTCGAATCTTTTGAACATGAAATTGATCGTCTACTGGATGAGTATCCAGTTGTTTCTGGTGGAAACGTCCAATATGGACAAAACCTCAGCCAGAATTTCTTTCGATTATTGAATGAAGCAGACCAAATACGTGAAAGCTTCGGCGACGAGTTTCTTTCAACGGAAGTCGTTATTTTAGCGTTGATGAAATTAAAAAATTATCCGTTAACTGTTTATTTGAATAAAAACGGATTATCTGAAAAAGAATTACGTAAAAACATCGAAGAGATGAGAGGAGGAGAAAGAGTGACCTCACCAAACCAAGAAGAACAATACAAAGCATTAGAAAAATACGGCGTCGATTTAGTAAAGCAAGTCAAAAGCGGAAAAATGGATCCAATCATCGGTCGTGATGAAGAAATCCGTGATGTCATCCGTATTCTTTCACGAAAAACAAAAAATAATCCTGTTCTGATAGGAGAACCCGGTGTAGGGAAAACGGCAATCGTTGAAGGGCTTGCTCAACGTATCGTACGCAAAGATGTGCCTGAAAATTTAAAAGATAAAACGATTTTTTCATTAGATATGGGTGCATTGATCGCTGGAGCAAAATTCCGTGGTGAATTTGAAGAAAGACTAAAAGCAGTCTTGAAAGAAGTCAAAAAAAGTGATGGACGTATCCTCTTGTTCATCGATGAAATCCACAATATCGTAGGGGCAGGAAAAACAGAAGGAAGTATGGATGCCGGAAATCTGTTGAAACCAATGCTTGCTCGCGGTGAATTACATTTGATCGGTGCCACAACTTTAGATGAGTACCGTCAATATATGGAAAAAGACAAAGCGTTGGAACGTCGCTTTCAAAAGGTATTAGTCAAAGAACCAACAGTGGAAGATACGATCAGTATTCTGCGTGGATTAAAAGAACGTTTTGAGATCCACCATGGTGTTAACATCCATGACAACGCATTAGTAGCAGCAGCTACTTTATCTGACCGTTATATTACTGATCGGTTCTTACCGGACAAAGCAATCGATTTGATCGATGAAGCCAGTGCAACGATTCGGGTAGAAATGAACTCTATGCCAACGGAATTAGATCAAGTTACTAGACGTTTGATGCAGTTGGAAATCGAAGAAGCTGCACTGAAAAAAGAATCAGATGATGCAAGTAAAAAACGCTTGAAAAATTTGCAAGAAGAATTAGCTGAACTTCGTGAAGAAGCAAATGCGATGAAGATGCAGTGGGAAACAGAAAAAGAAGAAGTCAATTCTGTTTCAGCAAAACGTGCTGAAATCGATAAAGCAAAACACGAATTAGAAGATGCAGAAAATAACTATGATTTAGAACGCGCTGCTGTATTGCGTCATGGTACGATACCTCAATTAGAAAAAGAATTGAAGGAATTAGAAGCTAAAGCAAAAGACAGCGAGATTAAGATGGTTCAAGAGTCCGTTACCGAAAATGAGATTGCTCAAGTCGTTGGCAGATTAACGGGTATCCCCGTAACGAAACTTGTAGAAGGTGAACGAGAAAAACTGATTAAATTGAATGAAACACTTCATAAACGAGTGATTGGTCAAGATGAAGCAGTTGATGCGGTCAGTGACGCGGTGATTCGTTCACGTGCTGGATTGCAAGACCCAAATCGTCCTCTAGGTTCTTTCCTTTTCCTAGGACCAACTGGTGTCGGAAAAACCGAATTAGCGAAAGCGTTAGCTGAGAACTTGTTTGACTCAGAAGATCATATGGTACGGATCGATATGAGTGAATATATGGAAAAACATGCTGTGTCTCGTCTAGTCGGAGCTCCTCCAGGCTATGTAGGTTACGAAGAAGGTGGTCAATTAACGGAAGCTGTCAGACGAAATCCTTATACAATCGTCTTGTTGGATGAAATCGAAAAAGCGCATCCCGATGTCTTCAATATCTTGTTACAAGTCCTAGATGACGGACGCTTGACTGATTCAAAAGGGCGAGTAGTAGATTTCAAAAATACGGTTCTGATCATGACCAGCAATATCGGTTCACAGTTACTGCTGGAAGGCGTGACTGCTGATGGAACGATTCCAGAAGCAGTGGCTGAACAAGTCAACACGCTATTACGTGGAAACTTCAAACCAGAATTCTTGAACCGAATCGACGACACGATTTTATTTACACCATTGAGCCTAGACAACGTGAAAGGTATCGTTGACAAAATGGTGGCACAATTGGCGCAACGTCTGGAACATCAAGAAATCCTGTTGACGATCAGTGATGAAGCCAAAACGTGGATCGCTGAAAATGCTTATGAACCAGCATATGGTGCAAGACCACTGAAACGATTTATCACTAAGGAAGTAGAAACACCACTAGCTAAAGAAATCGTTGCAGGGCATGTTATGCCTAAATCAAAAGTAACGATTACTTTACTTGATGGACAACTTCATTTCAAAACAGAAGAACTAGAAGAAATCGTCTAATCTTCAAATTGAGACTATGAAAGAAAGGCTCTTTGTCAAATGATGTTGGTAAAGAGAAATCTTAGAATAATTGGAGATCAAGTGGATCAGTTCCTCTTGATCTTTTTTAGTTGAAAATCAATGCGTTGCCATGACGAATCATGATGCGCAATTTGAAATTATAAAAGCTACGAAAGCCATATGCATTTCGTTTTAACACTTTGATATGGTTGTTCAGACATTCAAGTGGGCCATTTGAATAACTTTGTTGTAAAGCATTTTTGATTTGTGGCAGAAATTTCTGGAACGTTCTCAAGGTCGTCTGATAGCCTTCGGGAAGCATGATATTATTGGTAAGTAGTTCTTCAAACGATACGTAGTCTCGTTCCTTTACAGCGTAAAGAAAGTCTTGATATAACTGATAGCCTACACGCAAAGCAGGGCTCCCTTTCAGTAAGCGATCCACAATATCGGTCTCTGTTAAATGAGCTTTGAAGCCAGGTCGCCAAAGGCGTCGAGTATAATCAAGCTTGCGTTCATCTTTTTGAAGAAGTTTCCAGTATCTTTTTAATTGCTTACCTAATTGATAGTGTTTTTGTTCTTTGCTTTTTAATAGTTGGTTCGTTTCTTTGATTCGATGATTGCGAAAGGTACGACCAATATGTTGGACGATGTGAAACCGGTCAATAATCAGCTGTGCTTTTGGAAACAGCTTTTTAACGAGCGATACATAAGGAGCGTACATATCAATCACGATCCATTCGACCGCTTCACGAATTTCTCGTGAAAAATGACTAAAATAACGTTTTAAAAAGGCAGTTGTCGGTTCTCGACAATGTCCAATAAGCGCTGTGTTTGTCCATCCATCATGATGAAACTCATAGCACCTGAAACACCCCGAACTGATTTGAATTCATCAAAACAAAGTACCTTAGGTAACGGTGTCCGAAAAGGATTCAACGGACGATAAAATCGCTTCATAATACGGTAAACAGAAGAGACCGATAGATTTTTCTGAGCGGCGATCTCTGTCATTGAGGTATTTTTTTCAGACGAGTCACGACAGACCAGCGGACTTTCTCACTGATGAAACAATGTTTTTTCGCAACAGAAGTATCTGCGACAAAGGTCCGCTGACAAGCTTTGCATTTGAAGCGTTGCTTTTTCAATTCGAGGTAGGTACGGTATTCAGAAACATCGTTCATTAACAACCGGACGGTTGTTGTACCCCAACGCACAATATCTGAAGCAATCTGGTGTTTACAGTGGATGCATTCTTGGGCTGTATAAATCAAGTTTCCACGATAAATATGACAGATTTGCCCTTTGTATTTTTCTTTTGTGAGACAATTTTCGTTAAAAGTAACTGATAAGTCTAGAATATCTAATGTTTCTTTGATAAGGTGAGTGTAAGACATCTTGATTCCTCCTTTTGGGTTGGTTCGCCAAATTAATTCTAAAGGATTTCAAGGTGTCTTTTCTATATGTTTTGGAAAATAAAAAAGATGCTGGTGTCATCCACCAACATCAAAAAGTATAGAGCCGAAAGAAAAAGGGGGTGTGACATAACTAGTGTCACACCCCCTTTTTCCGAATAAATTCCAGAAGTAGCTTCTTCGAAAAATAAGTCGAAATTCCTTGAAGCTGCCCGCTTCTGCCACAATCTCTTTTATTAAATATTTTTTACTTTTTCTAATTTATAACTTTCAAAATAACGCTCATCTTTATTACTTTGAGACCAAGCAAACAATCCCATCAAGGCAGCACCTATCGTATTTGTCAGCAAGTCGCCCATCGTATCCATCAATGCTGCTCGTCCGACAAACAGTGTGCCGTCAGAAGCAGCAAAGCGTTGAAGATTCATGCCTAAGAATTGGTCACATAAGAATTCCCAGAACTCCCA
Organism: Enterococcus sp. SB12; assembly: GCF_030910025.2. Taxonomy (NCBI): domain Bacteria; kingdom Bacillati; phylum Bacillota; class Bacilli; order Lactobacillales; family Enterococcaceae; genus Enterococcus; species Enterococcus sp. SB12. Next base: position 1,157,052 of record NZ_CP175675.1, read on the forward strand.
AAACACGCCGCAAAGTCCAGCAAACGCAAAGCCGAATAAGAGGAACAACCAAGGACTGGTTTTTGATATCTCAGCATCTTTCATCAAGTAACCAATCAATCCATAGCCAAGAGCTGTCAGGACCATTGGACTCACAGCGTGTAAAATTTTGTCCCAAAAAGAGATGATACTGATCAAATGCATCCCTGTGCCTAAAAAGACAGAGATGAACAAGAAAAACCAGTAAAACAAAACGATTGCTGCTGGTATTTTAAGTTTGAAAACTTTCAAAATGACTTGTGGCATGAAAATCAATGCAATCCCTAATAAAGATTCCACGATAAATGTGATTCCTTGAGAAGTCGAATATTTTTGTGTGATAAATTCATAAAAATTATAGCAGACAACGAATATGCCAAAAGCAAGTAAAGCTATTTGCACCTTTTTGATTTCTTTAATCACTGAATGTCCCTCCATCTAAAAATCTTTTTACTTCTGAAAGCAACTCAGTTTCTGAAGAAACCACTTTTCCGTTCAATTTGATCAGACCTATTGTATATAAGTTCAGGTAGTGAAATTGATTTTCAGCTGTTTCTTGTAGTGCAGCGATTTTTTTCGGGTGGGTTCCGCCTTGCTGTCGAGTATCAGTATATAAGCCGATCACTGGGATGCCTTTCGCATAAGCCACACCGATTTCCGATGCTACCCCGGCATCGATCGTCAGCCCATCTAGTAAAGCAATCATTAAATCACTAGCCAACACTTTTTCTGTGTCAGCAAGAGCAATCATTCGACTGTCTGCATAAGCAGTTTTGTCATTGATTGCTTCATTTTCTTGAGGAAGATAGAGCGAAAGCTCAGAAGAAAGCTCTCTGATTTCTTTAACTAACTGTTGGTTGTATAACAAATCACTTTTAGCAAACATTGGTGCGGCAAAATAAAGTTTCATCTAAACATCATCCTTCTTATCAAAAATAATCGCTAAAGTAAGCTTCCATGTTTGGAATGATACGCTCTAGTGACTTCAGTGTTTCTTCATCTGTTTCTAACCGTTCGATTCTTGCCAAATAAGAAGCACGTCGATAATTCATCATCAAGCAAGTCAATGTTTGGATATTCAATCGAACAGGGTTTCCTATAGGTTCATTCAAGACACGGACTTTTCCCTGTTCATCCCATGTTAAAGCAAAGACGCCATTATTCCAAGGAGCGACAGGATCTTCAATGATGAAATGAAAAGCATCAGTTGTTCCAACAAACGGAAACCGTTGAAGGAATTCTTTTACATCAACGATCCGAGCCATAAAATATGGTTCGATCTGCTCTTTGATCTGACTATCTTCAATCAAAAATGCTAAAGGCTCATTTTTATAAATATCTCCATGTACCCAGTAGATCATGGAAAAATGTGCGGAAATAAAGTTCCATAAGCCATTTCGAGCTTCTTGATCAAGATAGAACATTTCTTTTACGTGAAATATTTCTTCAGCTACCCAGTAGAATAGAACACCTCTTGGTTCATGGTTGCTATCGTAGTAGACAGCGGCTGTGCGCTCATCTTCATTTTCGAAACGCCAATACTCTTCCCAATGAAAATCACTGCGGAATAAAGCACCATGGTTTTGTTGGGCAAATTTGTCATAAACGGAAAATACGTCTGGATTATCAACTGGTAATCGCTCAACCATACCACTTACTGGGATTTGTTTAGGTAGCTGTGTATCTCTGATTTTAAAGGAAAGTTTATCAGACATGATTTCCCATCCTTTACGCCGATAGTAGGGGATACTGTAAGGATACAAATAAGAGATCCATTGCTTATTCTTGCGCATATTATCCAATGCAACGATAATTAGATCTTGCATCAATCCATGGTTAGCATATTCTGGATAAGTTCCAACTCCAGTCACACCACCCATTTTATAACGTGCACCGTGAATATTGACTTCACAAGGATAGATAGCGATTTGAGAGATCAGTTTATTTTCGTGGAACCATCCGAACACTTTCGATACTTCCAAAATCGGTTTTTTGGAACGGATAAAAGCTCGTTTATTCTCAAACCCGCTTTCCTCGATATCTGCTTCAGTCACTTGGAACACATAGGAAAGCAATTCATTGAATTGATCGATATGTTCTTGAGTGACCGGTTTTAATTCAAGATTTTCTCTAAAATCTTTTTGATCCATTTTTTCATCTCCATTTATTAGCTTGATAACAGTATAGCAAAATTCTACAAAAAAAACTTCTATAGCTGACTAATTAAAAACTCTTTAAATTACTGCTTTTCGTTGGTATAATGGAAAGTGCTGATTATATGAAAAGAGGAGACGCTATGGATATAAAGAAAATGAAAGAACGCCAAGAGCAGATTCGTAATTTTTCGATCATCGCTCATATCGACCATGGGAAATCTACATTGGCCGATCGTATTTTAGAAATGACGCACACTGTGACGTCTCGCGAAATGCAAGATCAGCTGTTAGACTCGATGGATTTGGAACGTGAACGTGGAATCACGATTAAATTAAATGCTGTAGAACTCAATTACACAGCGAAAAATGGAGAAACATATATCTTTCACTTGATTGACACCCCAGGGCACGTCGACTTCACCTATGAAGTCTCTCGAAGCCTTGCTGCCTGTGAGGGTGCCGTTTTAGTGGTCGATGCAGCACAAGGAATCGAAGCCCAAACATTGGCCAATGTTTATTTAGCCTTAGACAATGATTTGGAGATCCTGCCAGTCATCAATAAAATCGACCTACCCGCAGCAGATCCCGAACGTGTCCGTCAAGAAATCGAAGACGTAATCGGAATTGATGCTAGTGAAGCTGTATTAGCTAGTGCCAAATCAGGGATTGGGATTGAAGATATTCTCGAGCAGATCGTGGAATATGTTCCTGCACCAAGTGGAGACTTAGATGCACCGCTAAAAGCTTTGATCTTTGACTCTATTTATGATAGTTACCGCGGTGTTGTTCTAAATGTCCGAATCACGGACGGTATGGTCAAACCCGGAGACAAAATCAAACTGATGAGTAATGGAAAAACATTTGATGTTACAGAGGTCGGGGTCTTCTCGCCAAAAGCAGTTGCTAGAGACTTTTTGATGGTCGGTGATGTCGGTTATATCACAGCAAGTATCAAAACTGTCCAAGATACACGAGTAGGGGATACAGTAACGTTAGCAGACAATCCTGCCGCTGAAGCTTTACCAGGTTACCGAAAAATGAATCCGATGGTTTATTGTGGTCTTTATCCAATTGATACTTCTCGTTACAACGATTTGCGGGAAGCTTTAGAAAAACTGCAATTGAATGATGCTGCTTTACAATTCGAACCAGAAACCTCTCAAGCATTAGGTTTTGGGTTCCGCTGTGGATTCCTCGGACTTCTTCATATGGATGTCGTCCAAGAACGCTTGGAACGGGAATTCGATCTAGAATTGATCACGACTGCACCATCCGTTATTTACCATGTTAATAAAACGGATGGTACGACTGCTACAGTAGATAACCCGGCAGATTTTCCTGAACCTGTAACGATCCAGGATGTAGAAGAACCATTCGTCAAAGCACAGATCATGGTCCCAAATGATTTTGTCGGTGCAGTAATGGAACTTTCTCAACGAAAACGGGGAGAATTCATTACGATGGATTATTTAGATGATTACCGAGTAAATGTCGTCTATAATATTCCGCTTTCTGAAATTGTCTTTGACTTTTTCGACAAATTGAAATCAAGCACGAAAGGCTATGCCTCATTGGATTATGAAATGTCTGGTTATCAAAAAAGCAAGTTAGTGAAGATGGATATCTTGCTGAATGGAGAAAAAGTCGATGCATTAAGCTTTATCGTTCACCGAGACTTTGCCTATGAACGTGGAAAAGCAATCGTTGAAAAACTGAAAAAACTAATCCCACGCCAACAATTTGAGGTGCCAATCCAAGCAGCTATTGGACAAAAAATCGTTGCCCGTTCAGACATCAAAGCCTTGCGTAAAAACGTCTTGGCTAAATGTTATGGTGGAGATGTTTCTCGTAAACGTAAACTCTTAGAGAAACAAAAAGAAGGGAAGAAGCGGATGAAACAAATCGGCTCAGTCGAAGTTCCGCAAGAAGCCTTCATGGCCGTTCTGAAAATGGATGAGGACGAACCGAAGAAATAGCAAGGTTTGTTTGAAAACAGTGTAAAAAATAACCCATGTTTACATGGATTTGCCACCGGTTTGCCACCGGTGGTTTTTTTCGGTGGCAAAACTTACGAATTCTTTCTCAGATTCTCCATGATATCGACCGTTTCATTTCTCATCTTATCTGTCACATGCGAGTAAGTATCCATCGTAATTGAAATTCTGCTGTGGCCCAATCGTTCAGAGATTTCTTTCATTTTTGCGCCATTTTCGAGAAGAAGTGTAGCATGAGTATGTCTGAGAGAATGGAAGTTAAAAGAGAGGGAGAGTGCATTCGATATCCTTCTTGTGTTCCATTTCACCACACTTGGCGTAACTAGCTCACCGTCTTCCTTCGTACATACTGCATTTGAATCAATGTAGAGCTTTCCATACTTCATTCGATTTTCTAATTGTTGTTTCTTATGTTTTTTCAGAATTGTTAGCAAGGTTTGTCCAATAAAAATCGTTCGATTGGAACTGCTTGTCTTTGGTGTACCATATACCCATGCGCCACCATTCTTTACCATTTGTTTCTCTACAGTAATTGTTCCATTTGAAAAATCGACATTATCCCACGTCAGACCACAAACTTCGCCAACGCGCATTCCCGTATAAAATCCAATATTCAAAGGAATATAGAAAGGATGGCCTTCAGGAGTGATTTCTAGCATATGATCAAAGTCCTCAAGAGAAATGATTTTTAGATCTTTTTTAGTCGTTGGTCGTTCTTCGTATTTTGGTATCTTTACATACAGCATAGGATTTTGCTTGATTAACCCCCAAGGATAAACCGCCATATTCAGGGCATTCTTAAGGACAGAGTGAGTAATAGTCATTGTTTTCTTCGAGTAACCCTTTTTAAATTCATCATTGATGAAATTTTGCAAAAGAGCAGGGGAGAGATCCGTAAGTTTTTTCTTTCCTAAATAACCATCTATATGATTTTTGATGGTAAATCGGTAGTTTTCATAGGTATTGTATTTTAGATTTAGTTTAACGTATTCCTCCATCCAAAAATCAAGGTATTGTTTTACTCGAGTATCCGTACCTAAAAAGTATTGTCCTGTTTCGTCAATATCTGATAAAACTTTTCGTAAAGCAGCTTCGGCCTCTGGTCGGGTGTCTCCACCAACTTTCTCCACTTTTTTTCTTGAGCCATCATCATTGATATCTTCAAAATAATAATACCAACGTTTTCCACGTTTTCTCACACCGCCACGCATAAAATCAGTCCTTTCATATTGCTATGTCATTAGTACGATAGTTAAATTCTTTTGGTACATATAGAAAGGGAATAGATGTAAAATCCGTATTTTCAATAGAAGTATACGAACTTATGTTCTTTTACGTTTAAAAAGAAAAGCCCGAAGGCTGTTCTTTTGATCTATTAGTTTAAAGAAATATCAACTGTTTCATCATTCCAAATAGATGTAGCATATTGAAGCTTTAACTTGGCATTTGTATCAGCTTGGCCAACCAAATCACCAGTAACTGAAGCACCATCATCCAAATCGCCACTATTTAATTGGTTAATATTATCTAATGTAGTGATTTCATCCATATCAGTGGCATTACCATCTGCATTTAGCTTGAAGTCATAAGGGTTATAGGACTGCTTTTTACCAGAATTATTAGTAATTGTAATGTTTGCGATAACATATTGTTTTCCATCATCAGGAGTATCGAACTCACTACCGCTACTGTATTGCACATTATTAACTTTAATTTCATAGCCCTCATAGCTCACAGTATCTCCAACAGCAAAGTCCTGATTCAAAGGATCACTAGAACTCTGTGTATCTTTCTCAGCAGAATCGTTGCTACTTACTTTTTCTGTTTTAGCAGAAGTAGTTTCTTTTTTATCATCGCCACCGCCTAGCGCACCACCAACGATGAACACAACGATTACCACTAGAATCCAAAACCAAACTCTCTTATAGAATGGTTTTTTCTCTTTCATAACATATGTTTTACCATCTTCTCCTGTAACCTTTTTCTTTGCCATTATTTCTCCTCCAAAAAAATATTATTACTCCCACTTAAGGCAGGCAGTGATAGTCGCCTCCAAATCAAAGAACTATACCGTTCACGCTTTCCCCACAAAGCAAAAGCACAATTCATGATTAACTAAATTAAGAATCTATAAGCCGAAACTGGAAGACCATATAAACGAGATAAATCTTCAATTTTTCTCGGATACATTTGTGTGTCTTCTTTATATAAGTCGGCTATAAGATTAGCAGCAAAGCAATTAGCTTCACTTTCAGACTTGCTTCTAGAATTTCTTGTAGAGACGTAATAACTTGATAATCCTTTGTGGAAAATGGCATGACCAAGCTCATGGGCGCAAATATAAAATCTTTCCTCAGAATCCTTTAATTCGTCATTCAAAAGAATGACAGCACGACCTAAAATCTCTTGGAATTGACCTTTAGGATCATCAATAAAAGGAACATATTCAATTTGAATATCCATTTTTTCACAAATATAAAATGGATTAGCGGATTGATACTTCCGCTTTAGGTTCTCAACTAAATTGATAACATCCAATTCCATACCCAATCACTTCTCTTTGTCCTTGTCTTCTTTTTTGAATTTCCAAAACATGCCTGCTAAAACATCTCTGACTCTTTGAAGCTGTTCGGGTGTTAACGTTTCGCCTCCATAAGCCATGTTAGCATTTGATTCAAGTAGTTTATCAAGTTCAATTATATCTTCTTTAGTCGCCCATTCTGGAGTTTTATGATTACTTAATAGATAGTCAGTACTAACGTTAAATAGATGAGCTAATTTAGTTAGTGCTTCTGAATTAGGTTCTGCACGACCTACTTCCCAACTTCCTATAGTTTGTTGGGACACGCTCATTTTTTTTGCTAGTTCTGCTTGGGTCCAGCCATGTTGCTTTCTTAACTCTTTGATTCGATCTTTTAACACAGCAAGTCCTCCTTTTAATAAAATTATATACTACAAAGCGTAGTCGGTACAACGAAATTCAGTTAATACAAAAAAAAGTAGTAATAATAGTTGACTTACTAAATTTTGTAGTATATTATAACTACATAAGGTAGTAAAAGAGAGGTGGAAATGTATGGAAAACAAAATGGGACAAATAAGATCTAGAAAAGGGATCTCTCAATCTCAACTAGCGTCTTTATTAAAAGTATCCCAAAAAACAATCAGTTCTTGGGAGGTAGGACGTACCTTGCCTAAGCCTTCCCAGATGCAACATCTAGAAGATATTTTTCATGTTCCTAAAGAAAAAATTTTTTTTATGGCTTTTAACTACAAAAATGAGTTAAAAACAAGGGAGACTTCCAAATGAAATTTTTAATAATAGCAATATGGATATTTGGAATACTTTGTATTCAGTCAATGCGTAAATTAGCACCTAGGAATAGTTGGTACCCTTTCTACGCATTGCTAGTTTTATTAATAATTACTAGTTATCTATTATCCGTCTAATATCGTACAAAAGTGTTTCTTTCATGTACAAGCTAAGGAGATGATTTTAATGACACGACAAGAAAAAATAAACATCGTACTTGATGCTAGACCTAGACTAGTCCACATAATCAAATGTGCAAATGATGATCAACTCGATCGTCTAGTTGAAGAAGTTCAAAAAGAGCTTGAACGTGAACTAGATGAAGCAGCTTTCGTTTGATTCTTTAGATTAATAGTATAAAAAAATTGCTCGTATTGATATACGGGCGAATAAGAATATGAGGTGTTTAAACTGTTAAAAAAGTCAAGTGTTATTCGAGAATCGTTAGTCGAAGTAATTAATAAGAGTGGTGAGACCAAAAAGGAAATAGCAAGACAAATCAACGTCTCTCAACAGTCATTAAGCGATTGGACAACATTGCTTAATACGAAGCCCGTGACGTTGGAAAATGCTCAGGCGTTAACGGATCATTTTAGAGATTCTGATTTTACGCTTCAAGTGATCCATGAATTTTTCGGTTTATTCAAATCAATTGATGGAGACGTTTATAGAAGAGATCCATCTTCACTTGATAAGTTGCAAATGATTGAATCAGATGAGCGGAAACAGAAGAAGCAAGAAGTAGAAAAAATTCTTCTTAAACAAGTAAATTACTTAACTGTTGATGATCGTCAACAAATCATTGCATATGCTTATGAATTTTTAGACGAGATTATGGTGGAAGTGACATTAATAAGTGCGTTGTGCGAAATACTTGGAATCGATATTCGCAAGCTTAGTGAGGAACGGCTATCGTACTGGGTGGTACAAGGATATATGAAAGGATGATGGAAATGGAAACATTGGAAAATATTTTTCCAAAAAAAGTTGTCTTGAAGCGCAACAGTAAGAGAAACGTCGAAAAACTAACTTACTCAGTTACTGAAGCGGCATTAGCTATAACAACAAATCCACAAAACGTAAAAGCTTTGATCGATATGGGGTACTTGGGTTGCTTAAAGATTGGAGAGATACGGATACCCAAAGCTGAAGTTAACCGTTTTTTAAACAATTATATGAACCGAGATTTGGCTAGTGAAATTGCTAAATATAGAGAGGAGAGAAAGAAATGAAAACTGTATTTAAAATGACTGTCAAGAGCGCTTTGCTTATGAGTCTAGTAGCAATCCTACTGGCAAGTATTAATCCAGCATATGCACTTATTTATTGGGGAACCTTAGTAGCGATTACTGCTGTAAGAGAAAGTTTCAAAATGCCAACACAAAAAAGACCGACCAGCGACGGCAATCGCTAATCGGCAACATATCAAAATAACTTAACTGTATTTTAGCACGAAAGGAAGGCTAAAACAATGAATGATTTTGGACAAGCATTAGATCAGTATTTAACTACTCCTGAATGGGGCACGCCACATAAAGAGGAGGAAGACGATGAGTAAATCTACCTTAGAAATGAGCCGTCAAGAATGGCTTGAAGACCGTCAAAAAGGTATTGGCGGCTCTGATGTTGGAACGATTTTAGGATTGAACAAATGGAAATCACCTTATCAATTATGGCTTGAAAAAACAGGGCAAGTCGTACTTGAAGAAATAGCAAGCGAGCCAGCTTATTGGGGCAATATCTTAGAAGAAGTAGTTGCTAAAGAGTTTCAAGAACGTACAGGTAAAAAGGTTCGCAGAAGAAACCAAGTCTTTGAACATCCGCTGCATCCGTTTCTAAGAGCGAACATTGATCGTGATGTTGTTGGAGAAAATGCCATTCTGGAATGCAAAACAGCCAATCAATTTCTCGGTAAAGAGTGGGAAGGTGAAGAAGTACCACTCAGTTATCTCTGCCAAGTTCAACATTACATGAACGTTCTAAACAAAGACTATTGTTACATCGCTGTCTTAATCGGTGGTCAAAAATTTATCTGGAAGCGGATTGAACGAGATCAAGAGTTGATCGATAAAATCACTGAACAATTAGTAGAGTTTTGGGAAACGAATGTTCTTGGAGGCATCGAGCCAGTTATTGACGGTAGTCAAGCGACAGCTGATTTCTTGAAAGAAAAGTATGCAGATGTTGAAGACGTTCAAACGGCGTTGCCAATTCGTTTTGATGAACTAGTTGAACAGAAAAACGAACTCAAACGGACTAAGAAAGAAATTGAATCAGCTATTCGACAGGTGGACAACGAGATCATCAGTGAATTAGGTAAACGTGAAGCTAGTATCGGGATCACTCAAAAAAACATCATCAGTTGGAAACTTGTCCGTACGAGACGTATGAACTCGAAGAAACTAGCAGAGAAATATCCAGATATCGCAAATGATGAAGAGATTTATAACGTTACTGAATCAAGAAGGCTAACCGAAAAGGAGATCAAATAATATGGCAACAAATGAATCGTTAAAAAACCAATTGGCAGAAAAGCCACAGAAACAAGTTGCACCAGGACAGTTAGGGCTTAAAGCTCTAATGAATACACCAACAATGAGAAAGAAATTTGAAGAAGTACTTCATGACAATGCTAATGCTTTTATGTCGAATGTTATGACTCTTGTATCTAATGACAGTTATCTTGCAGATAGTGAACCGATGTCTATCATGAGTGGTGCGTTAACTGCTGCAACATTAAATCTTGGGCTAGATAAGAATTTAGGTTATGCATATTTAGTTCCATTCAATAGTAAAAACAAGCAAACAGGAAAATGGGAAAAGAAAGCTCAATTTATGCTTGGCTATAAAGGATATATCCAATTAGCCCAACGATCAGGTAAATACAAAGCATTAAATGTGATTGAAGTTTACGAAGGAGAACTAAAAAGCTGGAACCGACTGACAGAAGAGTTCGAGTTTGATCCAAATGGTAGAACATCTGATGAAGTCATTGGATATGTTGGCTATTTTGAATTACTGAATGGATTCAAGAAAACTGTCTATTGGACCAAACAAGAAATTGAAGCTCATCGAATTGCTAACAATAAAGATCGAGATAAGACAAAGTTAAGTGGTGTGTGGGCATCTGATTACAATGCAATGGCACGAAAAACTGTTTTGAGAAATCTTCTTTCTAAATGGGGAATCTTATCCATTGAAATGCAAGAAGCTACCACATCGGATGAGAGAGTCCAAAGAGTTCAAGAAGATGGCAGCATTATTGCTGAAACAGAAGTTGAGGAAGATATTCCTGAAAGAAAAGAAGCAGAGGCTATTTCTGAAGAAAACGAAGATGTACAAACTGGATTATTTGATGCATCTAATCCGCCGTTAAACAAATAATGAGGGAGTTTTCTCCCTCAAATTACTAGAACGAAAGGAGGGACTCAATTGGATTACATCGGACAGCTTAATGCTTTTGACAATTGGCTTGAATATAACGAGCTTGGCGCTGGTCCCCAACTGCTTTGGTATAAGCTAATGGCTATAGCAAACAAAAGTGGATGGCAGAGCGAATTATCGATTGCCAATACAAGGCTACAAGCAATGACTAAAACGTCTGAAAAAACATTGATTAACAATCGTAATCAATTGATCCAAAACGGACTCCTTCAATATAAAAAGAGAGGTCGTACAAAAGCTGGAGTTTATATTCTTTCTGATCTAACTGGAAATTTTACAGTAAAAACTACAGTAGATAATACGGTAGAAAACTCCGCTACTGGAAATATTCCGGTAGATAGTAAAGTAAATCCGAAAGTAAATAGGGAAGTAAATCCTTCAGTAGATTCTACAGTAAATCCTTCAGCTTATATAAACAATACAAAACAAAACAAGACAAATAAAGAAGATGATATAGGTGTGTATGAGTTCATCCAAAAAAACTGGGGGAAAGCACCTACTGGACTTTTGCAAGGAGCATTAGGACCGATGATTAAAACTTGGGGAGCAGATATGATTCTCTTTGCTTTTAAATTAGCTTTCGAAAACAACGTTGAGATGCCAGGATTGAAAAAATATGTTGAAGCGATATTAAATTCATGGAGTAATCAAGGAATTAAGACAATGGAATCAGCGGAAAAAGCCCAAGAAGCTTTTAAAAACAAGAAAAAACAAAACTATCTTCCTAAACGTCAAAACAATGTACGGCGTGAAAAGTTGCCTGATTGGGTCAACAAACCTCAAGAAGAAAAGACGCTAGATCCTGATAAAAAAGCAGAATTAGAAGCCCGCTTTGCTGCTTATCAGGCTAAGAAGGAGGCGCTTCTTGAGAATGAATAAATATCGTAATCGAAAAACTATCCATCGAGGTATCAAGTTCGATTCTATCGCAGAAGCAGAGTACTACGATCTAGCCTTATGGCAAGCTGAAGCGAACGGCTGGAAAGTAAAACTTCAGGAACGATTTGAGCTGATGCCGAAATTTGAACTAGACGGAAAGAAGTATCGCAAGATCGAGTATATTCCCGACTTTACATTTTATAAAAACGGCAAGCTTGTCAAAGTCATAGATGTTAAAGGGATGCAGACAAAAGACTTTAAGATCAAGGCAAAATTGTTTTGTCATAAATATCAAGTGCCATTGATTTTAGCTAAAAAATATCGGAATACGTTCAAGGAAGAACGGTTTTAACGAGGTGGTCCATCATGACAACAGAAGAAGTGATTCAAATGCGTATTCGAAGCATTCAACGTGAAATTGACGAACTGGAGCGGACAAAGGCAGTAATGGTCAATGAAACGGCGAGGAAGGCAATCGATTTGCACATAGAGAATTTAAGAAGGAAAATTCGTAGATTGGAGGAATGATCGTGGATAAGAAAGCAGCAATGAAACGAATTGCTGAATTAACCAAGTCAGAATCTTGGCAAGAAGACAAAGAAATAGTTGCAGAAGTCCAAAGGATCGGCAAATCAATGTGGGCTGAAAAGTCCAAACGGAAAACGCCGAGAAAAATTGCAATCTGGCATGGTGATCGAATTCTAGTAACAGGTACTGCTGAACAGTTATCTGAAATTACAGGTCTGAGCAAAAACATTATTTGGGATAGAGCTAGGAGTTTATGGATTGATTCAAAAGGACGACAGTTTAGGTATATGGAGGAGAAAAAATGAACGAACTAATCACAAAAGTAGAGAAGTGGGCAAAAGATAAGGGATTAGATCAAGCTGATTCCAGCAAGCAAATGTTAAAAACGATCGAAGAGATTGGGGAAGTTTCCGCTTCTCTAGCTAGAAAAGATGAATATGGTTTAAGAGACGGAATTGGAGACGTAGTAGTAACCTTGATTATTTTAGCTATGCAAAATGATATGGATTTGTACGAGTGTCTGAACCAAGCATACAACGAAATCAAAGGACGCACAGGAAAAATGGTAGATGGTGTATTCGTGAAGTCGAGTGATTTAAAACAACTAGACGAACCGAAGAAGCTAATTGTTAAGCCAATTGTGGCAGGTTGGATCGAAAAATCTACGGACCCTTTTACAAAAGCTGAAAAAATAGCGTATTTAATCAAATCCAAAGATGGTGATTCATATTATTTCTGTGATTGGTTTGTACGAGATGGCATATTGACGCAAGAACAAGGAGAAGAATTATTCGCTTGGGCAACGAGACAATCATATGAAACACTATTGAGCCTATACAACGGCTACGAGGTCGAGAAAGAGCCAGTATGGGTAATAAAGAATGCCGTTGGAAACTATCTTACTATATGTTCTTTATGGGGAAAAGATGGAGTAAATTATAGTTTTGAATGCAATCCATCTCATCGATTGCTTTTCACTGATAAATCAATAGCAGATGCGGCCGCATTGTTGGTGAATGGAACAGTGGAAGAGGTGGTAGAAGGATGAGTGAATTGGTAATAATCATTTTAGTATCTACGTTAACATCTATTGTTATTTCTTTTTTCATGATGAAATTTTATAGAAGAATGATCAATAAATGGATGGATAAATTTTTTGAAGAGGAAGAAAAGTTGATTAAAAAATATTTATTAATAAAAAGTCAAGGTGACTCAGAATGAACAACAGACACCGCAGAGTAGCAAAACTAAGAAAACAAGAATTGAATGTGTTAAAGGTAAAGTTTGAAAAAGAATACGGAGTTTCTGCAGAAGAAACATATAAAGTGGAAAGTCAGTGTGTTGCTGATGCAAGTGATGCTATTCGTAAGTTTGGAATTTCGATATTAAGCGATGATCGTAAATGGGAGGAAACAGAATGAAGATTTATGTAGTAAAGTTTGGAAATCGATTTTACAGAAGTGATGAACGTTCTATAGGGGCTAACACATTATACATTGTAGACATACTCCAAAGTGCGAGATGGTTTGATAGCCTCGAAGAAGCTAACCAAGTTTCACGACGACTTGGTGGATTAACGCAAGTATATGAACTGGTCACTATCGATCATGAGGAGGTAGAGTAATGAAACTAAAAGACGGATTTTACGCTAGTAGTCATGGTATCGGCGGTTTGATGCTAGATATGCCGACAAAGAATCCTAAAAAACGTAAGAAACCAAAATTCAAAGTCGGTGACATGGTTCGCTGCGAAGCAGAGGAGTTCATCTATCCGTTTCGTGGATATGTAGAGCATCTCTATAATCACTCAGCGATCATTCGTATTGAAAACACGATGGAATGTGATAAGTGGTTAGCGAAAAGCAAAGAGAATTTAGCTGTAGCGAGATTGGTGGATATGGAGATTATAAAAACAGAATTATAAGTTATATAAGGAGAAATCAATATGAATGACAAATTTATCAATAAAAATGACTTAGACTCATTGTTAGTTGGATATGTGCCTAAACGCTATCTGACTCAAAAAGAAGCAGTTCATTACACGGGGACATCTGCAGGAACGATCAATGAGTGGGTAAAAAAAGGATTGAAAGTAATCATATTCGGTGAAAACAGCCGTCCAAAATATGACATCAAAGATATCGATGAGTTTATTGCTAAATATAAAGTATGAAGAATTATTGAAGTAGCTAATAGAGAATTCCTTATCAGCATAATATTGTTAATAAACATAAACAGCAAGCCATTATTAGCTCGCTGCTCGTGACAAATATGATTTGCCCCTGCCAAGGTAAGTCTATTATATCACAGGAGGCAGCTATGGAGTTAAAGGTAATTGGATTAAGCGACATTGAAAAAATGCAAGGAGAACATTGTTTAATCATTATTTCAAACGGTCAAATGAAAAGTGTCGAGCTTCCTTCGTTTGGAACAATAGTTATAGAATCCCATTGCAATAAAGTCAAGCAAGTTAAAGAAGAAGTGAAACAATTATTTTAAATATCGTCCTACCAGAAAACTGGCGGACACAAGTTGACAAGAACTTTCTTGTTGATTTGTGTCCGCTTTTTTGTTTGCGAAATTATTGAGGAGGCTATCTATATGAATGATTTAATTCAGGAATACAAGAATGACTTGAAAATGTTGAAAAAGCAACATCAAAAAATCTTAAATAAACGATATCGCACACCTGTCAAAGAACATGGGAGAGTGATACATAAATTAATTGATGATCGTTCTCCTCAAGATATAGCAGATCAAAAAGTAATAGCACAAGCTATCTCTACTACAGAGTACGCTTTATTCTGGTTAGAAACAGGCAGAGAGAAGCCTTTCGATGATGAGCAAGCCAAGAAGATACCAAAGCATAGAAGAGCCGTTAAACTGGCAGATATAGACGTTATGAGCTATCAAGTTTATTTACAGGAAGTAGAAAAGCCAGCAGAAGAGACGATTTCTCCGAAGAAAAAAGAGATGTTGCTCCAAGTGACGGAGATAGAATCTTTGCTTTCTAATAAAGAACTGACATTATTTCATTTAATTAATAAAGATTTATGTACTTATGGAGAAGCAGCAGAACAAATGAATCTAGCTGTGGGTACTGTTAAATCTATGTCACAGCGAATTAAAAATAAGATCGACAATTATTTTGAATATGGTCATCAAATCAATCTATTTGAAATTTGCTAAAACTTGTAAACCATTCCCACCTATAAGTGAAGACAATTAATAGATTAGACACTCACAAGTTTATTCATTCTTTTATTCTGAATAATTGTTCTTCAAAAATAAAATGTAGGGGAGGAAATCTCCCTCATCGTTTTAAATTAAGCTTCGATAGACAGCAACGGAAATATTAAGAATAAGGATGTGAATTTCAACTCCTTCTAAATTGTTCTTATTATCTATCATCCGTTGCTGTCTATTAATTTATGTATTGGAGGGAAGAAAAATGAAATTATCAGTAGAAGGCACTCCAGAAGAAATACAAGAATTGCTCCAAGCTATTGGTAGTAGCAAGGAGCAAAAGGTAAGTGTTTCTAATTCAGATATTGACGGTATTTGCAATTGTTTAAACAGAGAAAAAATATCTAATCCTTACTAAGAGAAAATATGTTCGTTAATGAATTTCCAATTTTCCTCTGTAGCTCTACCTTGATAATTTTTTTGCAGTTCACAGATGAATAAGGAATCGTTATTATCAAGTACTGTATTTAATTTTTCACACATTTGATTTGGATTCAAATTAGTTTTAACTAACCAAAAAGATTTTTGTAGCTTTATATATGCCCCAAATTCTTTTATTATTTCAAATACTTTATCATACTTTTTCCCTGGGTTATTAAGATCATAACTAATCATGTAGGGTTTATACATGTTGTCTTGCACATCCTTGTTTTATATTTCAGCGGACCACTCGCTGATAAATAAAATTATACGCTTAGTATTTATTTTCACAATATTGATTTATCGTAATAACTTTTGAGTAAATAGAACAAAAAACCTGCACTAGTTTCCGCTAGTACAGGCAGTGACTATATCGGTTGATAATCTAGCATATATTAAAAATAATTGCAAGAAAAGAAATTTATAGTGGTTTATACCAAATTATCAAAGCAATGTTATTTTGTTGCTGTCTATTAATTTATGTATTGGAGGAAAAACGAATGGATAAAGAAATCAAAGTAACTGTCAAATTAGATTTGACTGAACTAAAAGAACTGCTCAACAAGGCTAGTGACCAAGTCGAACAGTTACAAGAAACTTTAGATGAAATTGCTAATTTTAAAATCCAAGTTTCAAATAGAGAAGCAGATGAAACTGCTCCTCAAGACAGCGATGGGAATCTTTACGATTTCACTTCTCAGCCTAGGACGAACTAAAAACTTAAAAAATATTATTGTTAATATACTCCCATTGTTTGTCTGTAAGCCAACCTTGATTGTGATTAACGATTTCGGTAACAAAAAATTTATCACCCTTATCTAAGTATGGTTTGAGCTTATCTAACATTTGATTGGGAGTTAGGTTAGATCTTAGTAAATACGATGATTTCCAATAGTTACACCACACACCATTTGAAATTTCTTCTTTAATTACTCGAATAACATCGTCGTATTTTTGACCAGGATTATTTAAATCGTAAGTTAACATATATGCTTTACTCATAAAAATTCTCCTTTCAGTTTTATTTCAGCGGACCACTCGCTGATAATTAAAATTATACGCTTAGTATCTATTTTCACAATAAAAATTTGTCACTGTGGCGGAAAGGGTAGACGCTTAAAAATAAGGTCAATACGTCGAGGGATAGCCTTAACGTTTTATGATTTGACCATGCAATGTTCGATTCATTGCCAGTGACATTAAATGCCTATGACGGTTACGACTACCGAAAAAAGATCGTTAAGAAGCTATACGGTGCTACGTACGGCAATGTAGTAAGTGTGCTATCTGTACACCACCAAGCTTCGGTCACTGTGGCGGAAGTAGAAGACGCAGCGGTAAATGGCGAGTAGCCTCGTGAGAGCCTAGTAAGTTCTCGTGTGTGGTGCGATTCCACTCCAGTGACTTTGGGTTTGCGGTACAAGATCCCGAAAGTAAAACCGCTAGCAACCAAGGGATGTGGCAGTGGTGAGGTGCAGGAAGTATCAGACTTGTCTGTGTGTAGGTTGCTTTAATTTGAATGAACCCCGCACACCTCTTAACAATGTGTCCCAAGCGGGGACGTTATACATAAGGAAAAAACAAATCATTGTTTGTAGGACTAGCGAGCTTTAGTGGCGTTGGTCCGATTTTTATTAGATCACTCATCGAGTGGTCTTTTTATTTTGCACAAAGGAGGTAACAGCAATGTATAGACCACAATACTTAGAACAGAAGCATGAAGTAATCACTGTGCAAAATGGTAACGGTGAGATAGTACGAAAGTATAGAAGACCAATAAAGAGCGATACATATAAACGAAAGGAAAACAATGAAGTTATTTCTTTTCACAGAAGGAGAAAGGCCAAATGAGAAACTACTGGTATATATCGCTAACTAATGAATATCCTCGAACCATTGATGATTGTTCAGTGCGTGTTGTGCGTTCTGTACAAATCAAAGGGAAGTACTCTATTGTCGAAATGCTAAGAGAAGCTACACCAAATGAGATCGATAAATGCAAACTTCTTTATTGCGGTCATGGTTTCTATTCAGATAAACACATACAGGAAAATCTTTCAAAGTATGTGTAGATTACAAAACAAATGTTGCAAACAAGCGAGGTGGTGTCACATGTGAAGAAATACGAACTAGCTAAAGATGATTATGAAAAAGGGTTGAAGTATAGAGAAATAGCGGAAAAGTATGGTGTATCCATCAGCACAGTAAAGTCATGGAAATCCCGTTACTGGTCTCGAGAAAAGGTTGCAACCAAGAACGCAACTATTCCGAACAACAAAGGAGCGCCAGAGGACAACAAAAACGCTGTTACCCATGGCCTTTTTGCCAATTGGTTACCTTCTGAAACATTAGAAATTATGAATGAGGTTGCAACCTCTAAACCTGAGGATATATTATGGAATAATATCATGATCCAGTACACGGCTATTATCCGAGCACAGAAAATCATGTATGTTGATTATGAGGGTAGTTTGTCCAAAGAAGTTTCTAAGTGGTCCTCGAGTGATTCTGGAAGTTCAGAAGAATATGCTATTCAATATGCTTGGGACAAGCAAGCTAATTTCATGAATGCACAATCAAGGGCTATGAGCACGCTATCTAGCTTAATTAGACAATTTGTCTCTATAGCTGATGAACATGATGAACGTAGAAAGAAACTAGAATACATGGATGTACAAGTCAATTTAGCAAAAGCACAATTGAAGCAGTTAGATGATGGTTATGATTCGTCAGAAGAACAAACTGTAATTATTGATGACATTCCGTTAGTTGAAAGCGAGGCTGGTTCAAATGGCATTAATGGCCAAGAAACAAACTCAAATTAAGACTACGGACTTGATTAACCCACATTTTTATAAGATGTGGCACACACAATGTCCGTATGTTTTGATGAAGGGCGGACGTGGATCGTTTAAATCATCTGTTATTAGTTTGAAACTTGCTACTGAAATGAAGAAACACACGCAAGCAAAACATAAGGTTAACGTTGTTTGCATGATGAGTCAGCACAAGTATTTACGTGATGCGGTTTATCTGCAAATCAAATGGGCGTTAAGTATGTTGGGAGTTTCTAACGAGTATAGGTATCGCATGGCTCCTTTAACGATCATTCATAAGCGTACAGGGTCAGCGTTTTACTTTTATGGCGTTGACGATCCATTGAAACTTAAATCTAATGCGATAGGCGATATTATCTCATTGTGGTATGAAGAAGCTGCTAACTTTCAAAGCAGTGAAGTATTTGACCAAACAAATGCTACGTTTATTCGCCAACGCTCTAAGTATGTGGACCAAGTAAAAGTTTATTATTCGTGGAACCCGCCAAAAAATCCATACGATTGGGTCAATGAATGGGTAGAGAAATGTAAAGAGCTGGATGATCATTTAGTAGACCATTCAACTTACTTAGATGATGAATTAGGTTTTACCGATCCGCAACAACTTAAACTAATAGAAACTTACCGCAAGAATGATGAAGACTATTACAAGTGGCTCTATTTAGGTGAAGTAATTGGTCTTGGTACTCTCATATATAATATGACTCATTTTAACTCTTTGGACGAACTACCAGAGGATGACTATATTACTCAAATTTGTTTTTCCATTGATAGTGGGCATCAAATATCAGCTACAACGTGTGGTTGCTACGCCATCACTAGAAAGAACAATGTGATTCTGTTGGACACGTACTACTATTCACCAGATGGGAAGATAAATAAAAAAGCGCCCGATGAA
This sequence comes from Enterococcus sp. SB12, assembly GCF_030910025.2. Lineage (NCBI taxonomy): Bacteria > Bacillati > Bacillota > Bacilli > Lactobacillales > Enterococcaceae > Enterococcus > Enterococcus sp. SB12. The sequence goes on from NZ_CP175675.1 coordinate 1,176,784, forward strand.
TTGGCAAAAGATCTACATGATTTTATTGAAAAGTGTCAGACGGAATACAACAAGTTCGCTTATAAAATCACGATTGATTCCGCGGAAGGCGCGTTAAAGAATCAATATTATAAAGACTTTGGGGTAGCTTTCCACCCCGTTGCTAAAGCAAAGAAGGTTGACATGATTGACTATGTACAAAACTTACTCGCTCAGGGTAGGTTTTTTTATTTGGATACAGAAGCCAACAAAATATTTATTAAAGAGCACAGAGATTATCGATGGGATGAAGATACGTTGCATTCCGATGACCCAAAAGTTATCAAAATAGATGACCATACATGTGACCAGTTCCAATATTTTGTAAAAGATAATCTAAATGATTTAGGACTGAAATGGTAGGTGAAATCATGGGAGTAATTCAAACGATCAAAAATATGTTCAAGAGAGGAGTTGATAGTGTGAATATGAGCGCTAACGGAAAAGATATAGCGAAGATCACTGATCACCCAAAAATTGGGATTGATTCGCTAGAGTACGCTCGAATAGCGGAGAACTTCAAATATTATGCTAATTTATTTCCGGATGTCAACTATAAGAGTTCATTTGGCGACAATAAAAAACGAGAATTTAAATCATTGAACGTGACTAAGACTGCTGCGAGACGATTGGCTAGTATCATTTTCAATGAAAAATGTAAAGTTACGCTGAACGATCCCACTGATAAAAAGGATGTTTCTAAAGAGATTAAAGAAGCATCTGAATTTTTGGAACAAACATTATACGACAACAATTTCTATAATTTGTTCGAGTTAAATCTTGAAAAAGGAATTGCGGCCGGTGGGTTTGCAATGCGACCTTACGTTGACGGTGACAAGATCAAAATTTCATGGATCCGTGCAGATCAATTTTATCCGTTACGCTCTAACACAAATGAAGTAAGTGAATGCGCAATTGCAACAAAGACCATTCAAACAGAAGGTGACGTGAATTACTACTATACGTTGCTAGAATTCCATGAATGGCAGGATGACAAGTACGTAATAACAAATGAGCTTTATAAATCTGATAACGATAATATTGTTGGTAAACAAATTTCATTAGCGGTTCTTTACCCTGATTTGGCTGAAACTGTCACATTAGAAGGATTAAAGAGACCGCTTTTTGCTTACTTCAGAACGCCTGGAGCTAACAATAAATCGTTAGAGAGCCCATTAGGTGCCGGCATTGTGGATAACTCAAAAGAGATTTTAGATATGATTAACACAACACACGATCAGTTTGCTTGGGAAATTCAGTTAGGGCAGCGGCGTGTTGTTGTGCCAGCGGAATTCCTTAAAACAGATGAATCCCATCCGCCAATGTTTGATAGTGATCAGAACGTATTCGCTGGTGTATACGGCGCTGAGAATATCGGGGTCAAAGATATTACAACACCTATTCGAACAGTTCAATATAAGGACGCTATCAGTCATCTAATTAAAGAGTTCGAGGTGCAGGTTGGTTTGTCAGTGGGTTCGATGAACTATGCGGATGACGGCATTAAAACGGCCACTGAGATTGTTTCTAACAATTCCATGACTTATCAGACACGTTCAAGCTATTTGACTATGGTTGAAAAAGTTATCAATGAGCTTATTCATTCTATTTTTGAACTTGCAGGATACGGAGAAATGTTTGAAAGCGAGAAACCGCTATTCTCTATTGAATATGATAGTTATTTAGTAACAGTTAGTTTTGAAGATGGTCTATTTGTCGATCGAGATAAACAATTGGAGAATGATTTGAAAGTTTTTGTCGCAGGCGCGATGCCTAAAGATCAATTTTTGAAGCGAAACTACAATCTATCAGATGAAGAAGTTAAAAAATGGTTAGGCGAACAGGATGATACGCCCGAAAGAGACAAGACAGTTCCTTCGGGAGAAGATGATAGCTTTAAGACTACTGGAACACTACTTGGCGCTAAAGATGAAAACACCATACAAAAAGTATCGATGAATGGTGCACAAGTCACAGCGCTTATAAATATTGTTCAGCAAGTAGCGTCTAAGCAATTGCCTAGAGATTCGGCTATATCTCTTATTACAGCATCATTTCCATTTGACGAAGAGAAAGCCAATGAAATTCTCGGTGATGAGAGTTTCGAAATTGAACCGCCCAAAGAGCAGAAGAAAAGCAATAATAATTTGAATGAAGGCGATTAGTCATGATCACACCGGATAAAATGCAGCGTGATGCGGATTCAATCACTAATATTTATTCAGAACTTGAAGATCGTATCTTTAACATAATCATCAAAGCGTTAAAACAATCTCGCTTTGAGAATGTTGAAAAAGAAGACGTTCTACTATGGCAAGCTAAGCAGCTATCTAAAATGGGCGTGCTTAACGAAAATGTTATCGATCTTTTGGCTAGTTACACAGGAGAAACACAAGAAGCAATCGAACAATTAATCAAAGGTAACGGAGTAAAAGTCGTTAATGAAATAGACCGTGAGCTTGAGCGAATGGTGCATAAAAGTATCCCTGTGTCTGACGACGTAAACAAAATTCTAGACTCTTTGGTTCGTCAAACTTTCCAAGACTTAAATAATAATGTCAATCAAACGCTGATCACTACTAATTTCAATGAGAATGCAGTCATGAGAGCTTATCAAGCAATTCTTAAACAATCTACCCTAGAATCCATGACGGGGCTTAAAACGCACGAGAAAGCCGTTAGAGATAACGTCTACAAAATGGTAGATATGGGGATCAAATCAGGTTTCGTTGATAAAGCCGGACGTGAATGGTCGATGGAAGCTTACTCGAGAACAGTGATTCAATCTACCTCACACAGAACGTTTAATGATCTTCGTTTGAAACGAATGGAGGACTTCGACTGTGTCACTGCATTAATGAGTAGTCATCCAGCAGCTCGCGAAGCCTGTGCGCCAATCCAAGGCGGATGGGTATTAACTGTGCCGAAAAATGAAGCGCCAGAAGAATTCAAGCATTTACCATCTATTTACGATCACGGATACGGCGAGCCAAGCGGAACACAAGGAATTAACTGTACACATATTCTTTATCCTGGCCGTCCTGATGTGAACACAAACAATCAGCCGCGATATGATGCTAACGAAGCGCAAGAAAATGCTGAAATACAACAAAAACAGCGTAAGCTTGAGCGTGATATTCGCTATCAGAAGAAACGTATGAATGCGGCGTTAGAATTGGAAGATCCCGAAACTGTACAAATGTGTAAGCAAGTGATTTCTAACAAGCAGAAACAATTAAGAGAACTTATTAATGACAATGAGTTCTTGGTCCGTGATTACAGTAGAGAACAAGTACAAAGTTAATAATTTTAAGCTTAGCAATCGCTAGTCTTTTTATTTTGCCCCGAATACGGCGTTAAACTGTTCAATCCATCGAGGGCGTAGCCTCGTTAAACAACGAAAGGATGAATAAAATGAAACGAGAAGAATTAAAAGAATTAGGTTTAACAGACGAACAGATTGGATCAGTAATGGCTTTGCACGGCGTAACTGTAAACGAACTGAACAGCAAGGTGTCTACCGCGGAACAACAGGCCACTCAATATCAAGAACAGTTAGAGAAAAACCAAAATGAGCTGAATGATTTCAAAGCAAATGCTAAAGGAAATGAAGATCTTACTAAGCAGTTAGAGGATTTACAGTCTAAGTTCGATGAAACGAAGACGAGTTCTGAACAACAAATTGCTGATCTTAAAAAATCATCAGCGATTGACTTAGCTCTAACACAAGCAGGGGCTAAAAACATTAAGGCTGCTAAAGCCTTGCTAGACAGCGAATCATTGGAACTGACAGACGAGGGATTAAAAGGATTAGATGAACAACTGGCCGCACTCAAAGAGAGCGACGGTTATTTATTTGGCCAATCTGAACAGGTTCCACCTAATCCCGATGGTAAGAAGGCTACCTTTTCTGGGAATGCTAGTTCTGCGCAAAACATTGAAGAAGATGCTTTTGCTAAAGCATTAGGGATTATGCCAAACAAAAATTAAATTGGAGGGAACAAAACATGGCAATTAATTACATCACAAAAGACAATGGAATTTTCGATCAAAAAATCACTCAAGGATTGTTAACGACGATCTTAGGTATTCCACAAGTTGAATTTGTGAACGGTGGTAAATCATTTACATTAACTACTATTTCAACTTCTGGTTTAAAAAACCACACACGCAACAAAGGATTTAACAGCGGAACTTACGGAAATGACAAAAAAGTTTATACAATGGGTCAAGACCGTGACGTTGAGTTTTACATCGATAAACAAGATGTTGATGAAACAAATCAAGATTTGGCAGTAGCTAATATCTCGAATGTATTTATTACAGAACACGTGCAGCCTGAAATCGATGCTTACCGTTTTTCTACTTTAGCTGCAGGAGCAGGCAAGACTAAGGAAGAAACAATTACTGAGAAAAATGCTTATTCTGCAATTAAAGCTGCTATTTTACCAGCACGTAAATTTGGCCCACAAAACCTAGTAGCGTTTGTATCAACAACAGTAATGGATGCATTAGAACGATCTACTGAGTTCACTCGCAACATTACCAATCAAAACGTTGGGCAGACTGCTTTAGAATCCCGTGTTACTTCTCTTGACGGCGTGTTGCTAGTCGAAGTTTGGGACGATACTCGTTTTAAAACGAAATACAATTTTTCAGATGGATACGTTGCTACCTCTGATGCAAAAGACATCAATATCTTAGTTGTCGCTAAACAAGCAGTTATCCCCGTGGTTAAAGAAAACACCGTCTTCTTGTTTGCGCCAGGCGAACATTCTCAAGGCGACGGGTACTTGTACCAAAACCGTCTGTACCACGATTGCTTTATTAAAGAAAAACAAAAAGAAGGTGTATCTGTCTCTTTGGCCCCAAAGGGATAGACCCATCCGGCGTAACTTTGAATAAAACAACAGCTACGCTAACGGTGGGAGCAACAGAAACATTGTCTGCTGCTGTATCACCAGAAACGGCAACTGATAAATCAGTCAAATTTACCTCTAGCGATGAAACAATTGCAACAGTAACGCCAGTGCAAGGAAAGGTTACTGCTATTAAAGTAGGAGCTACGACGGTCACAGCGACAACCGTAAATGGTAAAACTGCTACGTGTAAAGTCACGGTAACCGCAGCAAGCGAAGGATAGCTACTAAACTATCCTTTTTAATTGAAAGGAGGCAGTTATGAGCTATCTTACGCACGATGAATATTTAAAATCAGGATTCAACAAAGTATCAGTTTCGGAGTTTGATGACTTAGAAAAATGTGCTGCACGTCAGCTTAATCGAGTGACAGGCGATTTTTACATGAGACATTCTTTAGCTGATGACACGTTCAAATATCGAGTGGATAAGTTCAAAATCGCAATGGCTGTCCAAATTGAATATTTGAAGTCAGTTGGAGTTACTTCGTTATCAGACTTACTAAATGCTTCCCCTTCAAGTGTCAGCGTTGGTCGTATGCGTATTGAATCTGGAAGCACGAATGCAGCAACGGTCGGTAGAACGATGGTCGCTACAGAGGCGTATAACGAATTGATTTATACAGGACTTCTTTACAAAGGAGTTGACTATCGATGATTCCTTTAATGCCAAAAGAACTTTGTAACCAGTCAATTACTTTGAGGCTGCTAGATGGTCATGACAAATGGCAAAAACCTGTCTTTTCTGAACCAATCACGATTAATCATATGATTTTCCAACCTCAAACAGTGTACAGCGGTAGTAATAATAATCGGCAAGTGGTAGCCAACGCTATCGCTTTTTTGTTTGCTGGAGTATCTGATCCGATGCCAGTGATTAATAAAAATCATGTTGGGTCAAAGATTGACTTTGAAGGTGAGACTTACACTATCACGACGATCGTAGATAACCGTAATCCATACAGTAACGAAGTCTACTCGTATGAGTTGGAGGTGCTGTAATGCTCCATGTTAAGGTTGAAAAAAATGGCGTCGATCGTAAGTTGTCCGTGATGAATATCAATTCAGCAATGTATTATATGACATCTCAAATGCACATGGATATGAATCTATATGTGCCTAAACGCCAAGGAAATTTAAGGGACAAATCTTTCGTTAACAAAAACCGAATAACTTATGCTGCTCCTTATGCACGAGCTCAATTTAGAGGGTTTGTTAACGGCAGCAGAGTCAGAAACTATACGACTCCAGGTACCAGCCGTCGTTGGGATCTTAGAGCAAAAGCGAATCACATGGACGCTTGGCGTAAGGCATTTATCAAAGGAGGGGACTTGTAATGGATTTATGGGAAAGATTATCCGATTCAATAGATTCTATTCAAGGTCTTCCAATGCCATGCTCGATGGGGTTCCTTAATGGGGAAGACACGCTTTGTGTTTATTCGATGCCAGGTAGTCGGACAGTAGAAGAATACTTTGACGGTACGAAAGAGCGTGAAATACTCTATGAGGTCGGATTTAACACGAAAGACCAAGAAAAAGCCAACAAAACATTATGGCTTATATCAAATCATTTAGACGAACTCTCAACTCTGAAGTCAGAAGATGAGAGCTTCGTCTTTTTAGGTATCGAAATAAGTGAGACTCCTTTCGTAAGCGAACAGGACGTGCAAGGGAACTCAACTTATTTATTAGGTATCAAAATCACCATTCATCAATTCAAAAATTAGGAGGAAATTTAAATGGCAGAAAATAGTAAAGAATTTTTACTAAACTTTAAAAACAAATTGGAAATCGATACTTCAGGAAGTACAGATTTAGATAAAATCGCATCGGCTAAATTCGCACCATTAGCAGCAGGGATCACAACTATTACTCCGGCTGCAGCGGACACTACTGATGCTGCTGCTTACTACGATAATGAAGGATTCACTGATTCAACTGTAACTGGTAAAAATATCACGTTCCAAGTTGCGGGACACCGTGTATTTGGAGATCCAGCTCAAGATTATGTAGCGTCTAAATTCTTGTCAATCGGAGATGAATTACGCACGTTAGCACAATGGACTGATGCCAAAGGGAATAAGGTTCAAGCGGTCGTTACACTGACTTCTATTGTACCGTTTGGCGGTGCAGCCAATGCTAAACAAACCTTCAGCTTCACAATGGCATTCAATGGGAAACCTAAAATGGTGAAAGCGGGGGAGTAATTAGCCCTACCAGTGTAGCGTTGAATAAAACAACGTTATCGCTTGCAATTGGGGCAAACGAAACCTTAACAGCTACCGTTTTACCGGCAGACGCAACAGATAAAACAGTGACATGGAAATCAAGCGATGCAACTATTGCAGGTGTTGATTCAACAGGGAAAGTAACTGGTGTGAAAGCTGGAACAGCTGATATCACAGTGACTACTAAAGATGGTAGCAAGACTGCTAAATGCACAGTAACCGTTACAGCTGCATAAAAAAAGATTGAGAATGTATAACTAGAGGCTATGAAGCCTCTGGTTATTAGGAGGAAAACAAATGGCTATTAACAATATTATCGACTTAGATGCTAAATTATCGCTAACAAAATCTATGAAAATCGCAGGGAAAGTATATGAAGTTCAAATTTCAGATGAAATTGACAAAACTTTAACCGATTTAACGAGTATTGATATTCCAGATCAATTAAAAAATATGACTTCAAAACTTGAAAAAATGGATGAAGATGATAATGGAGCTAAAGAATTCAAAGAATTTACTCAATCTGAAATGGATGAATTAAAAGATAAAGCTGTAACTACTCTAGATGTGATTCTTGGGAGTGGTGAAGGTAATCGCGTTTATAATTTTTACAACAAAAGTACAAAAGCCCTTTTCACAATTATTGGATTGCTTGAAAAAGAGTTGGGGGAAGTTATTTCTGAACGTAGTAAAACAGCAAAAAAACATTACAAAAATAATCGTAAGAAGTGATTAGATGTTTGATCTAACGAGAAAACCAGAAACAACAGTGATTATTTCAGGTAATGAGTATCAAATTGATTTGTCTTTTGACACTGTTATTCGATTCTATGAACTAATTGACGATAAAAATTTGGAGTCTATAGAAAAAATAATTCTTGGGTTCAAATTGTTTTATATCGATTCAAAAAAAGCAGAAGATACATTCACTTTTGAAGAAATGCAACAAGCTATTAACGACATAGTTGACTATATTCAATCGAATCCATATGGAAGCATTGGAAGTGAAGGAGAATCGACTGGTCAGGATTCAAATATGAATTATTCGTATTCTCAAGACGCTGGAGCTATTTATTCTTCGTTTATGGCAGATTACAAAATCGATTTGTTAAATGAGCAAGGTTCAATGCATTATCTAACTTTCAAAGCGTTGATGTCTGGTTTAAGCGAAGACACTCAATTTCAGCGGATACTAGCGATTCGGTCAAGAAGCATAGCTGGTTTAGAAGGCGAAGAACTAAATAGCTTATTAGAACTGAAAAATTATTATGCTCTTGATTCTGAAAAAACAGTTAACAGTCTTGATGATCAACTAGGCGATATGTTTTCTATGTTAGCAGCACAAGCCAAATCATAAGGAGGTGAGTGTTTGAGCGCAGATGCAACAATAAATATTGATGTGATGCTGTCGAATTTACCTAAATTTAAAACAGACGTTAGTTTTGTTGATGACGTATTAACAAAATTGGGAATGAATACAGGATCAAAAATTGATGATTCATTTAAAGCCGAGACAGCAAAAGTTACAACAATTGCCAAATCAACAAAAAAAGATGTCGATCAAACTTTTGATAAACCAGTTAAGTTCACAATCAAGGCTGATAATTCGGATGCTGAAAAAGATGTCAAAGAGACAAAGGCTTTTTTAAAAGGCATACCGAAAAGCAAAATAACTGAACTGAAGGCGGATAATGACGGAGCATCACTGAAAATAAAAGCTACAAAAGAGGGTATAAGCAAGATACCTAACAGGAAAGAAACAAAACTTAACGCAGATGCTTCACAAGCAAAAACAGAAACAAAAGACCTCGGTGATACTGCTGAAAAAACCGAATCTAAGTTTATCAGCTTGAAAGATAAACTATCCATTGGTGCGATTGCTGGTGCTTCTTCACAAGCACTGCAGATTTTAACAGGTAGTTTTTCAGATTTAATCGGTGAAACTACTCAATCATCTGACGCAATGGATAAATTCAAATCTACGATGCAGTTTGCTGGCTTTACAGAAAAAGAAACAAAAGAAGCTGCTAAATTTGTAAAAAAATATGCAGATGACACAGTATATGAATTGTCCGATATCTCGAATACTACAGCACAACTAGCAGCAAATGGTATTGGGAATTATCAAGAGTTAACAGAAGCAGCAGGGAACTTAAACGCTGTAGCAGGTGGTAATGCTGAAACATTTAAATCAGTAGCAATGATGCTTACCCAAACGGCTGGTGCAGGGAAACTAACTACAGAAAACTGGAATCAATTGGCTGATGCCATTCCCGGTGCATCAGGTAAAATGCAAGAAGCGATGAAAAACAACGGTGCTTTCACTGGAAACTTTCGTGATGCGATGGAAGAAGGTCAAATATCAGCTGAAGAATTTAGTAAAGCGATTGTTGACTTAGGTATGACTGATGTAGCTGAAGAAGCTGCAAAATCTACCAAGACTTTTGAGGGCGCAATGGGCAACCTTCAAGCGAATATCGTTACTAAAATGAACGAGATTGTTGACGGGATTGGTAAAGATAAGCTTACAGATATCATCAGCTTCATATCAGACAATACTACTAAACTATTTGATTCTATTTTGAAAGGCATAGATTATTTAAACGATAATCAGGATAAATTATCGAGTATCTTTGATAATTTGAAAAAGATTTCTAAAATATTTTTCGGTGCTGCATGGGATGCGGTTCTTGATATTATTAAAAAACTCACTGATAATTTTAGTTTACTTTCAAAAGAAACTGGCAAAACGAAAGACCCCTTACAACGATTTGATAATGTCTTAAGTGCTTTGTCAAAACATAAAAAGGGAATAGCACTTCTAGGTAAAGCATTAGCTACTTTATTTATTGCTAAAAAAATTGTTGGTGTAGTTACAGCTTTTGGGAAATTACTTGATATATTTGGTGGAACGGCATTACTTGCTAGTCCAATTTTTCTTATACCTGCAGCAATTGCAGGAATTGGATTTGCGTTTTATAAAGCATATAAAACAAGCAAGCCATTTCGCGAGTTCATAGATGGAATTGTTGATGCAGTAAAAAACTTTGTAGAGGTATCTTTGAAGAAAATAAAATCATTTTTTAAAAATGTATCAGAAGGATTTATTGAATTTAAAGAGTCGGTTACAGAGAAAGTTACTAGCATCAAAAAAAGTATCAAAAAGGTTTTTAATTCCATTATCGATTTCTTCAAAGAAGACTGGAAAGAAGTATTAACATTCATTCTAAATCCAATTGCAGGTACAGTTGCTCTATTGTACAAACACAATAAGAAGTTTAAAAAGTGGGTAGATGATTTACTTGATACTATCAAAGATGGATTGAAAGCTTTTAAAAAGAAAGTTCTTGATCCACCATACGATGCAATTACAGATTTGATTGATAAAATAGCTAAAACTTTTTCAAAATGGATGGGCAAAATAGAAAAAGCCCTAGAAAAAGCGGGTAAGAACCTTGGAAAAGCTGCAGAGGTAATTTTTTGGCTTATCTATGGTCCAATACGACTAGTCGGCAGAAAAATAAAAAAAGGGTTCGATGAAGTTGTTGAATGGGTAGAAGACAAACTTGAAAAAGCAGGGAAAGCAGTTGGAAAGGTTGTCGATAAAATCTCTTCAACAATAAAAAAAATCTTTAATTCTTTATCAAAATCAGTAAAAAAATCAATGGAATTATTTACTGAATATGTTATTGAGCCTGTGGATTCAGTTCGAAAAAAAGTCGTTAAAACAATTAGTAACTTAGTAGATAAAGTGGTCGATTTCTTTGTTGATTTAGTCAATATTACAAAGCACAAATGGAGAGAAATAAAATCCTCGATGGAGAAACCGGTTGATGATGCTAAAGAAAATGTCTCTAAAACCATCAGCAAATTAAAAGAAAAAATAGCTGAAATTTTTGACCGTATCAAATCAACAACTAAGAGTGCGTGGAATACAATTAAACGCTATACAATTGAACCGATAGAGGATGCCTATGAAAAGGTAGTAAAAAAAGTTGGAGAGATTTACTCTGGTGTAACAAAATATTGGAATGATCTAAAGGACAAAACCAAAGAAAAATTCGATGAAATCGTTGATTATGTTAAAAAAGTTCCTGGTCGAATTGGTGATGCTTTTAGAGATGGAAAAGAAGCAATCGGCGATGGTATTAAAGCTGCAGCGCAATACATGGTTGATATTTTAGGTAAGGGAGTCAATGGCGTAATTAAAGGTATCAACTGGGTACTGGAAAAAGTTGATGCACCAGATTCTGTTCGAGTTGATAAATGGGATGTTCCTAAATTTGCTACAGGTGGTATTCACCAAGGTGGATTGATGCTTGTTAACGATGGCGAAGGAGATGAATTGGTTCGACATCCTGATGGAAGAATGGAAATTCCAAAAGGGAAAAATGTTTTGATGCATGCGGAAGCTGGTACTCAAGTATTGAATCATAGCCAAACAAAATCGTTTGCTGAAGCTTTTGGTATTCCAATGTACGCAAAAGGAAACGTAAGCAATCTAGGTGATTTCTTCAAGTCTGCGTGGAATGGAATAAAAGACATTGGTTCTGATATTTTAGATGCAGTTCAACATCCAGTGGAGTTTGTTAAAAAAGCTATTTCGGAACATGTGAATTTTGATGCTACTCATCCAGTATTTGATATTGCAACAGGTGGTGTCAAGAAAGTAACGAATGGCGTTATGGATTGGATCAAAGATAAAATAGCAAGTTTTGGCTCTATTGGTGGAAGTTTTGATGGAGCAATGGCTGATAATGTTTATAAATATTTAGTCGATATTGCAAATCAGACCGTAAGTAAATTTGGTATGAGTGGAATAACTTCGGGGTATCGACCAGGAGACCCTTACTACCATGGAAAACACCAAGCGATTGATATTGCTTATCCTGCTGGAATGAATGGTTCAAGCAAGTATTTTGACCCTGCAAACTGGGTATTTGAACACTTTGCTGATAAGGTTGGCTATGTTATTACTCAAGGTAAAGTTCGAGATAGAACTGGACAATCGGGTCAACCAGCAACTGGTTCATGGGAACCATGGCCAGATAACGATCACTACGACCATTTGCATATTACAGGTAAGCTTGGCTCTGGTGATATTTATAAAGCAGGCGAAGGTGGCGGAAAAGGTTCGCCTACAGGTTCTGGCGTTGCAAGGTGGACTAGCCAATTAAAAGAAGCCTTGCGAATGAATGGATTACCAACCACTGCTTCGTATGTCAATGCTTGGTTAAGGCAAATCGAAACTGAATCAGGAGGCAATGAGCGTGCTGTTCAGCCTGGAATAGACCCAGATGGTGATGGCTCTGGTCCAGCAATGGGACTAATACAAGCTAAGAAAGGAACATTTTTAGCAAATGCGTTTCCTGGCCACGGAAATATTTTTAATGGTTTTGATAGCATGCTTGCTGGTATTAGATATGCACTGAAAAGATATGGTCCTGATATGCTCGCAGTCATTGGTCATGGTCATGGTTACTCAAATGGGGGAGAAGTATTTGGACCAGAGTTAGCTATGTTTGGTGAAGACCCTGCTTATCCATATGAAATCAACATCAATCCTGCAAAACCAAGTGCAGATATGCTGATTCAAAAAGCGATTGTTGCAAGAGAGAGATACAAACCAGCCGTACAAACAAATCAAGCAGTTTATTCAAATCAACATCCAAGTGGCGGAAATGAGCACAAAACGATGAGTAAAAAAGATATTGAAACAATCGTTCAAGCGTTAAATGAAAGACCAGTGCGTGTCGAAAGTATTCTAGACGGTAAGAAAGTCAGCAAAAGTGTAGATGAATATACTGGTTCATCATTAGCAAGAAAACTATATATGAGAGGAAAGAATTTCAATGGATGATAAAACATCAGTATTTCTCCAATTTAGTACAGGTAAATTTGACTTACTAGCAAATTACCGAATAAAAATCATTGATATAAAAATTGGGATGCCAGTACCTAAAAATGAATTATCTTCTTATGCAGGTTCAGTAGGAAAAAAGCTGCTGACACACTCATTTGATTCTTTTCCTATTACTTTTGAATTTGATTATTTTGCAGACAATCTAAATGATCTTATTTTGACTGAAACAGAATTGAGAGAACTATTTAATAAAGAAGCTGAATACTACTTTATCTATACGAAAGAACCTGGTAAAAGATACCCAGTGATCGTTGAGAGTATGACTGTAACCAAAAAGGCATATTTTAAAGGAAATTGCGTTGTATCATTTTCTGCCTATAAAGGATATTCTGAATCGATGGCAACGACTTTATCTGATTTCAGTTTGGATGAGGATTGGCAGTTTTCTCAAGGTCTAGTTTCTGAAGATTTTAGTTATACACACAATACTAGTTTCTTTAAGATTTTTAATGCTGGCAGTTTTGAAATTGATCCGAGAGAGTCAGATTTACGTATTACCCTCGAAGGAGAATCAGAAGGAAATGTGACTATTTTCAATAAGACCACAGGCGATCGTTTCATTTATCATCCTTCTCTCTCAACTAATTTAGGGCAGACGTTAGTTTTGGATGGTGTATACCCAAAATTGAATGGTGTAAGTTGTGGTATTGATACAAACCATGGACTAATCACTTTAGCTGAAGGGGTCAATGAAATCGAAATTCAAAATATTACTAGAGTGAAATCTTCTTGGGATTTCCGTTTCTTGTATAAGTAGGTGATACTTTGAAAAACATATTAATACGTAATTATGAAGAAACGAAAGAGGAAATCCTTATTAACTACGATAAGGATTCTTTTTCTGTCTCGTGGCAACAAAATGAAACGTGGGAGTTATCTGTGACTGTACCAGAAACAAAAAGGAATCAAATAACCTTTGATTTAATTGACTATGAAAACTATGTTGTTTTTGATGGTCAGCAGTATTCAATCAAGCAGATGAGACCATATGCTTCTGGTAGCCAAATCTATAAAGATGTAGTAGCAACTCATGTCTATTACACTATTCAAGATGGATGGCAATATGACACCATATCTGGAACAAAATCAATCAATGATCTTCTGACTCATATTTTTAAAGCAGGAAATCGTGGATTCAGTTGGGAAGTTGTAGATCCCAACAATGTATTTTTAAAAAAGGAACAGGAGAACTTTGGAAATGATAATTATTTAAATCTTATTAATGAAATTTTGGAAGATTACGGTGCCGTTGTGATACCAAACAATAAGCACTTAGTATTTTATCCCATTTCAGAATATGGAAATATAACTGAGCAACAAATCCGATATAAATATAATACGGATGAAGTGTCGTTTGATATTGATACTTATGCTTTGAAAACACAAATTAAAGGATTTGGTAAGAAAAAAGAAGACGACTCATATTATTTTAATCCAGTTACTTATACTAGTCCCGAATCACAGAAATGGGGAATCAGGATACAAGACCCAATAGAAGACGAACGTTACACTATCCAAAATAATATGATTGAATATCTAAAACAGCAGTTACACGACTATCCAGATGTTTCAGGATCCGTAACACTAAAATGGTCCGTATCTCTTAACAAAGGGGATAAGGTCCTTTTTGTTTATGAACCTTTGAATATAAGTACCTACATTCAAGTTGTGGGAATTACTGATTATCCAGCTATCCCTAATAAAGCGCCAGAGATTGTATTATCAAATACCAAGAAAACAATCACTTCAATACTGGCAAATCTTGCTAAGAAAGGACTGATGTAGATGGGGCTTGTTAAACTAATATCAAATAATATCGCTTTAAAGTGGAAACAAACATTCAATGACAATGTGGACTACTTAGAAAATTTGGAAAAAAATTTAGACGAGCAGCACAAATCAACGAATAGTCGTATTGATAATCTCGTGCTTCATTCAGGAGGCGAATCGCCGAATGAAGTGGTTGATGCACGAGTTAACAACAAAGGGGAAGTTTTTGACACACTGCATGGCAGACTATTAGAACATGAAAATCTGTCGGATGAACAAATTAGCGAACTGAATACAAACATGGATAGTCAAAAAGAGCAAGTTCAACAATTGAACAAGTCTGTCCAACAGATTATTGGTGGGTATAGTGAGCCAATAAATATGTACGTTTCAAAAAACGGTAGCGATATTTCTGGTGATGGATCTGAAGAAAAGCCATTTCTTACCATCCAAACAGCAGTCAATAATATTCCTCTGATTACAACAGGTTCTATTACGGTTTGGATTGATAGCGGAGTTTACTTGGAGGATGTGATGATTCAGAATCTAAATTTTACATCCTTTTTGATTCGTCCCATAGATAATTTCAATGCTGTTGATCCCTCAAAAACAGATTTACCTGTCAAAGTTCGATCCATTTGTTTCACTGCTTGCAAAGGTTATTGTCAAGTTGCTGGAATGCAAATTGTGGATACAGCAAACGGAGCAGACTATGGAATCAAAAATGAGCAAAGTGGCTATATGGCAATCAATAGATGTAAATTCGCAGAGAACACAAAAACACTTGCAAGATATAATGCAGTTTATGTCGGCGGAACATCAAAGATTAATATGTACGGAGACACGACGTTGATTAACCAGAAAGTGGCAATTTACGCTGTATTGATGGGGGAAATTTTTGTCAGTGCGTTTGGTTCAGGAAATGACGTAGGAATTTTGTGTGAGAATGGCACTGTACGAGGAACTGTATCAACTTCTTTTGCGACTACACCAACCAAAATTTCTGGTTATGGACTAGTTATCACGAAAGGCACGGTGTTGTCTTAATGGTATACAAAACAAATGAATCGATCATTGTGATTCAAGCAGAAGGCATTAATCCAAACAGGACAGATGTTGTTTTTTGGTCGCATGATCGAGGAACAGCTAAGCTTAGAATGAAGTTAGTTCGGAAAAACGGAATCCCTCAAAGCTTGCCCGAAGGAACAACCGTTCCAATTCGTCTGATGTTCCGTTCTGCAACAGCAGAAGGCGGATATGGGAAACATGACTATCTCGCCGCCATTGAAGATCGTGTAAATGGTATTGTGTCCATTGTGCTGGAAGATAATATTTTAGGCTATGTTGGAATAGTCGAGGGTAGTGTTTATATTGATTTCCCAAATGATCAGTCGTTAGACACGGCTGGTCGTTTTACTTTTGACATCAAACGCAGTCCAATCGATGATAGTACTCCAGAACTAGAAAATTATTATTTCAATGGTTTTAGCCAGACAATTGATAAAGTTGAAAAAATTATTTCTGATGCAAAGACAGAAATTGATACTAAAGTGGCTGGGACAAAAAAAGAGTTTGATACAGAAGTTGAAAAAATTAAAACGTCAATCGGAGAAGCAAACCAATCTCTTACAACTCTGAATGGCGATATGACTGCACTTAGCGAAAAGATTACAGAAGCGGATCAACACTTTATAAATAAGGAAAGCGTTGAAGTAGGTCCTTTGATTTTCAAAAATACAACGATAACTACTCAAGATTGGAATAATATCACTGAAAGTGGTGTTTATTATTGTGCAGGTTCTTCGGGAATTAATGCACCATACACGGGCAAACTTTATGGATTACTAACTGTTTATAGTGAACAAGCAGTCACTATACAAAAATACGAATTTCAGAATTCTATTTACATGCGTACGTTTGCTGGTAATCCCGCAGCATGGGGAAATTGGAAAAAAGTTGCTTTGTCTAGTGAGGTGATGAATCTTACAGATCCGCAGACCGCACTTGGAGTAAAGAATTTTACGGATGGGATTCAAATAGACGGTGATCAAGTAGTTAGTGAAAATGAACATACTATATATAAACTAGATAAGTCAAATAGCAACTCTTTTATTGATGGCTACGCTACATTCATCAAACATGGGAAAATAGTAATCGTTAATGGAACAGTAAAGTTCAAAAAAGCTTATGCCTATGGTGTACCACTTGATGATGAGGTTCCCGAAGAATTTATTGCAAGAGGAGTTAATGGAATGATAATCGGAGCATCCGGTACTTCCAATAGCGCAAAAATGTTATACGTAAAGCAAGGCTTTAAATCGATAATGACCAATAGTGAATTTGCCATTAATGAGTGGTTTACATTTAATGGTATTTACTGGGTTGGGGAGGAATAACTATGAAAACAATTTGGCAGTACGGTCGGACAGGTGGAAAAGAACTAGAGGTATCAGATGATTTTCCTATCCAAGTCCCATTTACAGATGTAGCACCGCTAAAAGATATTAAATTGGAAGATCAATTCTTTATTCCATCAGAAAATCGATGGAAAGAAATCATCAACGGACTTGATCGAGAAAAAATAGATAATATTGATTCGCTTTTTGCTGTTTTAGAAAAACAAAATTCAGTGTTAGAAGAGCGGACGAATAGCTATAGCACACAATTAACTGATACTCAGTTAGCTTTGACAGAAGTATATGAAACGGTGATCGGAGGTGAAAAAAAATAATGGGTCATATCTACGCAGATTTAATTATCAAGGGGCTGAAAACGATTGATGATGTTCCTGAAAGGCACAAAGAAGAAGTCCAAGCAATCTTGTCTCAATCAAACGAGGGATAAGATTGCTTTTTATTTATTAAGAAAGGAGGTCAAAACGATGGTAGTAGTTTATGCAACTTTGATTATTAAAGGAAAGAAAACAATTGGAGATATACCAAGCGTGATCCAGCAACAAGTAAAAGATGTTCTTATCGATATGGACTTGCCAGAATTAGCGGAATAGGTGAAGCGTACTCGGACGAGTTTTTTTATTTTAGGTAAAGGAGTTGTCACATGATTAATTTAGGGGAATGGGGAACAATCGCAGGATCAATCACTGCGATTGTTTCTTTGATTTTATTAGTAATAAGACCAGTCACTGCATCTTTCTCGAAGATTACTGAAACTCTTTCAAAAGTAAGCCACAATTTAGATTTGCTAACAAAAGATTTAGAAGCCAGCAAAAATGATCGACTTACGCTACACGAAGAACTGAAAAGTCACGATGAAAGATTAGATAAGCATGCAGAAAAATTGGCGGAACACACGCAACAAATCAAAACTTTGTTTAGGGAGAGAAGAAAATGAATAATAAAACGTTCGAAGTACTAAAATGGTTCGCACTGGTAATTATTCCCGCACTAGCTACTTTCGTGGGGTTAGTTGGTAAAGCGCTCAATTGGCAGTACACAGATATCTGTGTTGTCATCATTACTGGTTTTGGCACGTTTTTAGGGAGTGTGTTGGGTGTATCAAATCGAACCTACAAAATGTTCTCGGCTGAAAGCGAAGAAGGAGTGACCAAATGAAAAAGAAAATAGTATTGTCATTGAGCCTTTTAATGGCTCTTTTTTTGTTGCCAGTAAATGGATTTGCCTACACGATTAATAATGAGTTTAACTTGGCATCTAACCAGGGCGATTCTCGATTAGCTTATCAAAACTATATTCTGATCCATGAAACTGCGACACTTGCTCCTGCGCGTAATGTAGCAACTAATATGAAGAATAATTATAATGGTATTAGGCCTTATACAACTGATGTTGTTGGAGACGGAGGGATTGTTTACCGAGTAGGAGAACCAGGCTATGTTTCTTGGGGTGCACTGAATGCGAATCCATATGCTCCTGCACAAATTGAATTACAGCATACTTACGATCGTAACCTGTTTGAAAAGAATTATCGTGCTTACGTAGAATTAATTCGTGATTACTGTAATCAGTTTAATATTCCTAAAACTTTAGATACTCCATATCCAAATAAAGGTGTTAAATCACATTTATGGGTAACGAACACTTATGGTGGAGATCACACCGACCCTTATGGTTATCTTTCTGAAATGGGCGTAAGTAAAGAAAAATTAGCATATGATTTAGCTCATGGATTTACCGATGAAAATCCGACAACTTCAGATGATAAACCAGTCATTGATACAACAAGAGCAGGCGCTGCAAATCCTACGTTGACAGATGGAACAAATTACGCCCACATTGATCAGTTTGGAGAAATAGAAAACGCAAACTTGCACGTTGCTGGTTGGCATATTGCTAACTACCAATATGAGTATATCTTCATCATGGACTATAATACTGGCAAAGAGTTAGCACGAGTAAATGCTAATGGCGTTTCACGTCCAGATGTAAACCAATCTTATAGTACTTCTGGAAACGTTGGCTATCATGTATCTTTCAATATGCGTAATTTTCCTAATAAGAAAGTCTATGTAATGATGCGTGCGACGAATGATCCAGAAGGGAACACTAAAGGTGGAGCACAAGATTTTCATGATAAACGCTGGTATTTAAATATTCCGAAACGATAAAAAATAGCCCCCTCTTTGAGGGGCGGTACATATAATATAACGTATAATAAAAAAATAAGATCATTTTTAGTGAAATGATCTTACTCTTCATTTTCATATTCAATTTGAATATTATTTTCTTTAACTAATTTCGCAACATTTACTACAGGAAGGATATAGTTAGGAAACTTATTTCCGCGGGAAATTATATCAGATACTGTAGGCCGTATAAATGACCACAGGATAGATATAGTACTCTCCTTTATAAAAGTTTCAAATTCAATTCCATAACTATTGATTTCATCTTCATCGTACGTAAATGTACCTACTATTTCAATAGAAAGTATAAATCCAGCATCTTCAGATTCTAAATTTCCTAATGTAATTCCTAACTTAGTATAAATCTCAGATGAAATTTTAGAAATTTTAATTCCAAAATCCAAGGTAGGTGTAATATCAATTTTAGTTGTTTCTGGATTAAAGTGTGGATTTAGTTCATACTTTAATTTATTGATAGAATAATCTTCAAATCTGATACTAGTCATTAAGCAACTAACCCCCGAGAATCAGAATAAAGAATACTTTGACTTGATTTTGATTTGTAATTAGAAGTATAACTTCTTGCTGATAAACTTTCTGTGATTGGCAATTTTTTTATAGATGAAGTTTTAACTTTGGTTACTTTAGATTCTTCAATATCATTTAAATATAAATCGGATGTCCATTCTACGACTAATTCTTCTACACATAAGCCCGGAGTGGTTGAATCAAATTCAACTTCGTATCCCATATCATCGAAAATATTTTTTAGTAATTCTCTATTTAATGACATACATATCACGCCCTTTCTAAATATATTCTACACTTAAATTATCAAAATTAATAATAGATTGATCTATAATGTTTAATTGTATCCCATTATTTTGGATTTTATCTGGATAAGTATCATCTTTATTTAAATTCTTATACTGTATTTTATCGTCTGTAAATGTATATTTAACTGCTTGTTTACTGAAATATTTTACATACACATCTATTAATAAACATCTTAATTCTCTACTATCAGAAGCTCCGTTAATTTTTTTTACTTGAATACCTTCTTTTTTTAGATCTCTAGCAAAATCATTTAGAAGCTTTCTATCTTCTTCTTTGTCCAAGTTTAAAAGTTTATCAGTTTCTATATTAACACTAATCTGTATGATACATTTATTTTTGTCCTTATTTCTTCGATCCGCTGATGTAAACCACCTAGCTTTTTCTTTATCTTCTATAAAAAAATATACACCCTGTCCAAGCCAGTGGTTTTCTCGTTTGGTATAAGTGAATTTTTTTTGTGTTTGTATAAGATTATAGTTGTCTACCGTAGTTCCATGATAACATTCATTGTAAATTAACAAGATTTATTCTCCTTGTTGTTAATTTTATTATTTCATTGCTTTAAAAATTAATCAATAGGGAACTTTCGTTCGATGATGTTTTGATTTTTATAATATTAAATTTCATGCCATTATTACAAAGTATTCTAACCAACTAAAATATTATCATTTAGTGCAATCCACGTAAAGTTTTTTTATATTTTTACTATTATTTATGCAATAATAAATTGGTCATCACAACATGAAGAATGAAACCCATTATTATCTAGTCTATGTCCATTCTTTTTGTTTGCAGTAGTTGTGATAGCTTTCCGTAACCTTAGCTCAGTTGGTTAGAGCAGACGGCTCATAACCGTCCGGAGCTTTTCTCCATTGTCACTCAAATGAGTGGCTTTTCTATGTATTCTTTTATGGATTAATGAAAGGATGTTTCACATAGTTATACTTCTGTATATTTGAAAAGTTTTACTTTGACTTTTAAAATAGAAAGACATTTGGGTTAAATTGTGAGATAATAATAAAGAAGAGTTTAAAGCGCACCCCAAACCACTTCCCCATAAGTGTGTTACGCTTTAAACTCTTTTATATTTGAAGCTATTAAAAAGTATACCATATAACTGTAAAAAATAACGGGAAAAAGGCTTACAATTGGAGTGGTAGTTAATTAGTGACTTATTTTTGATTTTATAGCACTGATACTATAAAATATAGATATCATCATATTACACAATCTTAATACTAACTTAAAAATATCTCCTTTTATAAGTATGGTGATAAAATCCGTTCCGGGCTACCTTTTTAGGTAGCCTACTTTAATCTTTATACCTTTCTGGATCAACGAAAGTATACTTTATATAGTCATAACGCCGATGATCGCTACGTGCGTCCGGCACGTCAGTCACCACATCAAACAAAAAGTATACATCCTTCTTCATTCTCGTTTTCGCAGCAGGAATTTTAAAGTAGTTCTTATTGGAATAGTAGAGATTAATTAATAAGCTATCTTCGATTGCTAAAAAGAAAACTTCTGAATCCCATACTTTATAAAAATCTTTGACAAATCTATTCGAAGGATCAAATTTAAACCATAATTGTGTCTTTCCTTCTATTAAAATATCTTGGTTATACGCATCTTCTTTGAAATTTAAGGTAATTGATATGTATCCCGACCAAATATTAGGGTTGTTAGAAATTAAAGATCCTAGTCCTAGTGATAATAAAATACCAGATAATTATACAGCGCAACAGTATATTGAAGATATTTACAATGTTAGATCTGAAATACAAAGAGTTCTAGATAGAATTGAAAATGAAATTGGTAAGATAATGATGGAAATGGAAAGATCGTGATAAAGTTTTTGTTACTATTTTTAATAATGCAGCAAAAAAATATTGCCACCATTTTGCCACCGATGACTGAGGTTTTCTCAGGTGTTTTGAAATGACCTAAAGATAGAAGGGATTATTTAGTTCCTTTATAACCTTTAATACTAGAAGCTTAGAGACTATCTTAGATTAATAGAGAATAGTACAGTTAGATTATTGCGAAAAGAAGCCTTCATGGCCGTTCTGAAGATGGATGAGGAAGAAAGTAAGAAGTAGCAAGGAATTTAGGAGTTTCTTAGCTTTCAAAATTTGTGAAATTCAAAAATATTCGCCCTATGTTCGCCCAAGTTTTTACTTGGGCGATTTTTTTGCATTTTAAATCAAAGATCTTTTCAGACGTTGGGCGAAAATATCAACAGCTTCATTTTTCATTTTTTTGGTTACATGTGCGTAAGCATCCATAGTAGTAACTAATCTAGAATTACCAACTCGAGCCTGGATTTCTTTTGGGTTTGCCACCGGATTGTTACCGGTGGCTTTTTTTGGTAAAATTCAAGAATTTTTTCTTAAATTCTCCATGATATCTATCGTTTCAGTTTTTATCTTATTTGTCACATGAGAATAGGTGTACATCTAATAATGCTTTGGATACCTTGGAATCAGTGGATGAGTTGGAAACAACTTTGGATTAATCAAAAGAATCCATGTATAAACTGAGTTATGCCGTTTAAGTTAGCGCAGAATCCCTAGCTATTTAAAAAATGGTTTGGCTAAGATCTCTCAAAAAGAGTATTTATTCAAATAACTTTTTAGAAAAATAATTAGGCTAGAAACAAAAGAAGCCAGCTACAAGAGCTGGAAAAGTTAATTTTTTGTATTCAGATGAATTAATATACAAATAAAAAATACTATCGAAAACACTAACCCAACTAAATAATTGGATAAAAAAAGGGGATCAGAATCTGAATCATCCCAAATCTTGATCATGAAATAGATAAATGGGAGGAATGAGACGACCAATAAACAATCTTTTTTACGCCATATTTTCAAACAACTTAGAACAATAATTTTATATGCACAAGTAACCCAGAATAAGATTTTACTAATAAATAATAAAGTTATATCCCCTTTATTTTTTCTCTTTCCCAATATATTTATTTTATCACTATTTATTTATTATGATAAAAAAATGAGACTAAGGGGAGAAGTCACAACAAAGTTTCTGAAGAAGAAGTATATAAAATGGCAAATCGGCGTGTTGTTAATGCGAGTGAGGCTATTCGTAAGTTTGGATTTCTATATTAGATAATGATCGTCAATGGGAGGGAACGGAATAAAAATAAAAGGCAGATTTTACGATAGTAGTCATGGTATTGATGGTTAAATACTAGATATGCCGATAAAGTACCCTAATTAATTCGGATTGAAAGAATGATGAAATGCGATAGACAGCAACGGTTGAAAAATAGTAAGAACAATTAGGAAGAGTTGAAATTCACATCCTTGTTTTTACTATTTCCGTTGCTGTCTATCAATTTATAAACATCAAAGTTATGTTTACTTAAAATATATCAATTGCTTATTGTCAAAGATAAATATAATACGCATCAGCTTTCGAAGTAACAGAATTTACCTTATGGAGTCCTTCTAATTTGATGTGGAGTTCATTGGCAACTTCTTCAATATATTTGTTAAATATCCTATTTTCTAATTTTAAACAATTAGCAATCTCTATAGAAATAACTTTTTTACGTTCTTTTCCTATAAACTGAATATTAAAATTCCTTATAACGTTGTTTCTATCACTTTCATTAGGAAAGCTACTTCTCATTGATACATATTCTTTTATAGATGCAAGAGTGCTTTTTATCATTTGAAATTCATCCATAACTTCACCTTCTCTAATTATTTTAATTTTAATTTAATTATACATGATACTTCTGTTTTTAGCCATTTTTTTGCTGAAGAGAAGATTGAGGTCATTATGCAGGAGAAGAATGAAGAGGCAGCTAATTAGTCAAATGAAAAATTTGATAAAACAAATCAAACACAGATTACAATAAATGGTCGTTTTTGCAGTTTGATCGTGTAAGATTTGTAAAATAATAAAGCTAAGATAAGCACAGCGGTTTCTAGTAAGGCGTATTATGAATTGATCCACAACAAGATAAATCAGAATTTTATTTAAATGAGTAAAAAAAGAGAAAATAAGGCACTTAAAGTCTAGCGACTACCGTTAGGGGAAAAGATAAACAGATTCTTTTCATATTTTTTAGTTACATAGACATTCAGAAAAAAAGACAATCAACTAGTGATTGTCTTTTAGAAAATTTCCAATTATTTTTGTGATATTACTAGAAAATGAGACAAGAGCAAGACCTAAAATATTTATGAAAAAATTGAAATCTAAAAAAATAGCATTAAGTATAACAAGAATCATTCCGGTGTATAAAAATATATTAGCATTAAGTTTGTTGATAAGCGTCATTTGGGAGCGTCAATAATTTTGTGTAAATAACTCGTCCTTCTGCAAAATAATGGGTTACTCAGTAAACATTGAAGCTAATGTATCCGTCACTTGTTGGAAGCCTTTATGGCTTCTATTTAAGAATTTTTGATTGTATGTATCAAAGATGGATACTAGGAAACGCTCTAGTGATTCTTCATTTTGAAACTGATCTTTTCTGCGGCTGTATTTCTTGATTTGTTTATTGAAAGATTCGATTAAATTAGTTGAGTAAATGCTTCGGCGGATACCAGGCGGAAACTCATAAAAAGTCAATAAATCTTGATTTTTTATCAGTGACTGCGTCACTTTAGGATAAGTTTTCTGCCACTTCTCAATCATACTCCCTAAAAAGGTATTTGCCTCTTCCTTTGAGCTAGCTTGATAAACAGCCTTAAAATCATCACAGATTTCTTTTCGATCTTTGACACGTGCTTTATGAGCAATATTACGGGAAATGTGAACACAGCAATGTTGGTATTTAGCTTTAGGATAAATCTGGTGAATCGTATCTTTCATGCCTTTTAAGCCATCGGTAATAAACAGTAAGACATCATGAACCCCTCTGGAGTAAATGTCCTGTAACAACTCATTCCAAACGTAGGTCGATTCAGTCGGAGCAATCGCATAACTTAGTACTTCTTTAGTGCCGTCTTCTCGTATACCAATGGCAATATAGATTGCTTCTTTGGAGACGGTTTGCCGTTTTAAAGGAATATAAGTAGCATCCATGAAAATAGCGACATACTTATCATTTAGAGTTCTAACTTTAAATGCATTTACTTCTTCAGTCAGCACTTTAGTCATGTTGGACATGGTTTGGGGCGTGTAGTGATGCCCATACATTTTCTCAATCAAGTCTGCGATTTCCGACATGGTAATACCTTTTCGGAAGAGGTGAATGACGGTCTCCTCTAAGGTATCATTCGTCCGTCTATAAGCAGGAACAGTCTGTTGCTTGAACTCGCCGTTGCGGTCGCGCGGAATCTGGAGATGAAGTTCCCCGTACTCGGTCTTGACCGTACGGTCATAGGAGCCGTTACGAGAATTACCCGTGTTAAAACCAATACGATCGTACTTTTCGTAATCGAGGAAAGCCGTTAACTCCGTTTTGAGAAGCGTATTGACAGCTTTTTCCAAATGGACACGGAATAATTCATTCAAATCGCCTTTGTTCGCTAGAGTCTTTAGAATTTCTGTAGTAAAATCGTTCATATGGAAGTCCTCTTTTCTGTGAATGTGTTGTGGTAACTCTATTCTACAGAAGGGACTTCCTTTTTTCTATTTACACAAAATATTTTACACTCTCCGTCATTTTTCTTCCTCCTATCACTTTTAGATAAGAGTATCTCTTATTTATTTTATAGTCAATACCTTAATAATAAGTCGACAGAAACAAGAATTAAGGAGAAACAGTTGGATGTCAAGTGATAGTACTAGTATAAAGACAAAAACAACAAGTGAGAAAATTTATAGTTATAAAAGCAGAAAAATTAATAATTCTTATAAAGATATTGGATTTGAGTCAATATCTTGGACACATTTTAGTAGAGACGGTTAAGCCATTTTTTCTTTTGCTAATTCTTCAAATTCCTGTGGGGTTAGATAGTGAATCGAGCTATGGATTCGATTTCGGTTATAAAATCCTTCAATGTAGCTAAATAGCGCTCGATTTGCTTCTTCAAAATCTGAGTAGCTAGTCGTGTAGACTTCTTCTTTTTTTAATGAGGCATGGAAAGATTCGATTCCAGCATTATCATAAGGTGTTCCTTTTCTACTATAAGAATGCCTTATTTTGTTGGTTTTAAGCCATTGTTCCACTTCTCTTGCTGTGTATTGGCTGCCCAAGTCAGTGTGTAGAATCATTCCTTCTGGAATGTGATAATGTATTTTTGCTTTATTCAATGTTTGAATGACACAATCCACAGTCATTCGTTTTGAAAATGTATAACTAATAATTTTTTTCGTGTGTAAATCCATGATTGAAGATAAGTAACACCAACCATTTTTCTTAGTAGGAATGTACGTAATGTCAGCTGCCCATTTCTCACAGATCGTTTCAGTAGAAAAGTCCTGATTTAAGAGATTCTCTTTTGAAATGATCGGTTTATTAGACCTTTGAGGTCTATATTTTTTAACTACAATCGACCTTAAATTTAATTGTTTCATTAGCTTTTGGACATGTTTAAGAGATACTGAAATCCCTTCTTTTAATAAAACTTGATGGATCTTTGTGGCACCATAGCGTTGTTTATTCGTAAAAAAATTGTTGAAATCTTCTTTTTCAACTTATTATTTCTGATTTCTGTAGCTGTCAACGGTTTATTCTTATAAAAATAATAGACACTTCTAGGGATTTCTAATAACCGACACAACAAAGAAACAGTGTAATCCTTACACCATTTTTCAATAAATTGAACAAGCGAATTTAGGTTTTCCGAGAGAATATGGCTGCGGCTTTTTTTAAGATTTCAAGTTCCTCATTTAAACGAGCATTTTCTTTTCTCAGTTCAGCTACTTCTTTTCCAGTCAGTCCTGTGGACTGATCAGGTAAATATAAATTCTTCCATTTGTAAATCGTTGCTTCAGATAAGCCATATTCTTTCGCTAACCCTCGAACAGAACGTCCAGTTTGATTCAGTTCAACAATCATTTGTTTAAAATTTTCTTCATATCGGGTCATAAAAATTCATCCTCTCGTAGATAAGTTTAATTTATTCTTGTCTCTACGAAAAGCTGTCTAAGATTTGATACTAACACCAAATAGCATTTTATCAACTAATAGCCAACTAATAACCAAATAATAAGAAGAATAGTTTCGAATGAATCACAGATACCTCAAATTAACAAAATTAAGAAAACACGAACTAACTGCAGCGAAAGCAAAATTAAAAAAAGAATACGGAGCTTCTGCAGAAGAAACATATAAAGTTGCGAAAAATTGTATTGCTAATATAATCACACTGCAAACATTTTGTTTAAAAACGGAAGTAGTTAACGAAGAACAAAAAGAAACTAGATATTACTCGATTAATTGATAGAGAGATCATTCATTGAAGGTCTTTCTCGTTGGTTAATCAATTATTGTGATTTTCTGAAATTTCACATCTTTTTTATTTATATTTAAACCGTATATCGAGTGATTATCCTTGTGTTAGCATTACATCCGTGTTATAGTAAATAAGTAATCTAATTTGAAACGTAATCTGAGCGATATATTCACACTATAAAAACTCCTTTTACCAAGTAATATTAATTGCAATAAAACACGTATTATATACGTATCAGGAGGAAATATATATGAATAACGGTACAGTAAAATGGTTTAACTCAGATAAAGGTTTTGGTTTCATCACTGGTGAAGATGGAAATGACGTATTCGCTCATTTCTCAGCAATCCAAGGAGAAGGCTTTAAGTCTTTAGATGAAGGACAAGCAGTTACTTATGATATTGAAGAAGGACAACGTGGTCCTCAAGCAGTAAATATCGTAAAATAATGTTGAACGTTAACCGCCTCATATGAGGTGGTTTTTTTGTTTATATGGGTAGAAAATTTTTCTCTCACATTTATCCCACGGTGATTGGATAAGCTACGAAAAATTTGAAATAATACGAAATAGTATGAAAAACAATCGAGCATATACCAATTGCAAAGACTTCTATATAAAGCAATTTAAACCTTATTGGAAATGTATGTAATACTTTTAGAATACAAGAATATAGGTAGCTTTCATGGCTGCTTTGTAAATGGACGAGGAAGAAAGCAAGAAGTAGCAAGGTTTTTGAGGATTTATACTGTGTATACATGCATTTGCCACCGGATTGCCACCGGTGGCTTTTTTATTGTGGGGCTATTTTAGATGAATTTTGGGTAGATATTTTCTTAATTCAGATGTTTGAAAAGAAGAGACTAGATTTTTTTATTTTTTCTAGGGCGTCATCATAATTTTGTTTGATCATATCTTTAAATAGTCTATCCATCAAATAAAGTAGTGCATTTCTAGAGTCTGTAGGAATCTCTTTGAATGTTAAGATATTTTTTTCAAAACAGCCTATGCTGAGTTCATGGGTACAAAATTCAGATAGTGTACTCTCTATTCCGTTTGTTACTAAAATCTTTTTGATCCCTTCAGGAAGATATTTTTGACAATCAATTATTTCTTGGCATTCTCCGCTATTGGATATCATTAATACAACATCATCTTTATTGAGTAAAGGAATACTTCTTACCTGTTCATCAAATGAGCGAAAAAACATAATTTTAGTTGGGTCTACCTTGTGAACTTTTAAGTAAAAATCAAGTGCAGTGACCTGAGACATCTGAAAAGCTAATATATAAATTCGGTTAGCGTTAATTAAGATATTCACTGTATCGTTATAAACTTTGGTATTCAATAATTTGTTCACTAATTGAAAAGGTCGAAGAAAATCTCGTTCCTTATTATCACAATCAAACGGTGAATTACCATAATTAAACTTCATTTCTTGAAATCCTGAATATCCAATTTTTTTTGAGAAGGAAATTATTGAGCTTGGAACACTATAAGTTTTTTCTGCAAGCTCTCTAGCGGTACATGTTTCAAGGCAGTCAGGATTTTCTAATATATATTTTGCTATTTCTTGATGATTAGCTGAGAAGTCCTCCATACCTTGTTTTATTCGTATTAACACATCATTCATTCTTTATTCTCCTTTCGCGAACAAATTTCCAAAATGATTAAATACATTGAAATTTTGTATTCTTGTGGTTATTCTCTATCAAGAAAGCGCTTTTTAATCAATAAAAATATTTTAGGAGGGTAACAAATGAAAATAGTCGGAATCACAGCATGTGCTGCGGGAATCGCTCATACTTATATGGCACAGGCAGCAATTGAAGAAGCTGCCAAAGAACTCGGCATAGAAGCTAAAGTTGAGGCTCAAGGGACAATAGGAACAGAAAATGAGTTGACATCAAAGGAAATTGACGAAGCTGATCTCGTAATAATTGCGGCAGATATCAATATTGATAAAGGGCGCTTTGGTGGAAAAAAACTTGTGGAAATTGATACGAATACTGTATTGAAAGATCCGCAAAAAGTGATTCAAGATGGTTTGCAAAATGCGACTGTATTTGGTGCAAAGGGTACAAAAATTAACGGAAACATAGAGATTGGTACTTCTTCTAATAAGTTTGTCCGCTATTTAATGTCAGGGCTTACAGATATGATTCCAGTTACAATTTCTGCCGGGCTTCTTCTGGCAATTGCAAATGCAATGGCGTTTCATCCAGATCCAAATAACGCTGATCTAGTTGTCTGGGGATTCCAAGAAACCACTTCCGGAGAATTTTTCTCAAAACTTTTTGATTTAGGTAAAGTAGGATTTACCTTGATGATCCCTATTTTTGCGGCAGGAGTAGCTCGAGCAATTGGAGATAAGCCAGCTGTAGCACCTACTTTTATTGCTGGATATATTATTAATGATCCAACTTTTTTAAAAACGGAAACCGGAGCAGGTTTTATTGGAGCGATTTTAGTTGGATTTGGAGTAGGCTACCTTGTTAAAATGTTGAAGAAAATTCCTTATCCACATCTCTTAAAACCAGTAGTTCCAATTTTGATCATTCCTCTGATTGCAACATTTATTTCTTTTGTAATAATTTACTATTTGATTGGTAGACCAATTGCAGCCGGAATGAATGGTTTGTATGACGTAATCAACCATGTCACAGTAGCTTATGCAGCTGCTCCAATTTTATATGGAGCAATTCTTGGAGGCATGATGGGTGTAGATATGGGAGGGCCGATTAATAAAACAGCTATGCTTGTTTCCTCCGCTATTTTTGTAGATACGATGAATCAATTTGGACCGCAAGGAGTAAATGCAATTCCTCAGGCAGCGACTGGTGCAGCTATTGCAGTAGCTCCATTAGGTGCAGGTATTGCTACTTTGCTATTTAAGAAATACTTTACTACAGAAGAACGAGCGTTAGGATCTTCTGCTCTTGTAATGGGAATGGTCGGTGTAACAGAAGGTGACATTCCATTCGCAGCTGCTAATCCATCACTGATTATCGCAAATACGATTTCTTCGGCAATCTCAGGTGGGTTAGTTGCCAGCATGGGGATTCAGTTTTATGGTGGTGTAGGATCTCCGCTAGGCGCATTTGTAGGATATACAACTGGTCCAAAACTGTCTTGGTTGTTATGGATTGTGGCTATTCTATTTGCCTCACTGGTCAACGCATTTTTGTATAGATTCTTTTTGAGAAAACGAACTATTACTCCAAAAGAAGTAGAATATGAAGTTGTAACTGAAAAATAATAAAAGTTAGGATTGAAAATGATGACTGATTCTGTATTTGTAAAAGAAAATATTTTTATTAATGAAGAACCTATCTCTGATAAAATGGCTTTATTTAAATACATTTCAGAGAATGCCAAACATCTAAATTATGTATTGTCAGAACAAGATTGTTTTGATGGGTTGGTGGATCGAGAAAGTCAGCAAACTACAGGGTTTCAGGATGGTTTTGCGATTCCACATTGCAAAAACGATACGGTTGTTTCGCCCAAAATGCTCTATGTAAAAACAGAACCAATTCCTTGGGATAGTCTTGATTGCAAAGATATTACTGATTCTTTTGTATTACTGATTCCAGAAAAAGGTGCTGAAGAACATCTTAAAATCTTAGCTAAGATTGCTCGATCATTAATTGATGGTGGATATAGAGATAGTTTAAAAAAAACGAAACCAGAAATCTTTGAATTGATTTCAAATAAGTTGGAGGTTTAAGAATGAAAAAAGTACATGTAGTTAATCACACTCATTGGGATAGAGAATGGTACTTTACCACAATGGATGCAATTTTATTAAGTGATAATACCTTCAGCTCTGTTATCGATGAATTACTAAACAATAAAAAAGCGAAATTTTGTTTAGACGGTCAGTCTTCTATTTTAGATGATTTTATCGCTCGACGACCAGACCAGTTAGATAATGTTAAAAAGCTTGTCGAGAATAAACAACTATCTATTGGTCCGTGGTATACCCAAACAGATGCATTTTTTGTTGATGAAGAATCTTTTATACGCAATTTAATTATTGGGATCAGAGATTCAAGAAAATACGGAGATGAAATGAAGATTGGATATTTGCCTGATACATTTGGTTTTAACGCACAAATGCCCACCATCTTAGCTAATTGTGGACTAGATAATATTATTTTCTGGAGAGGAATTAACTTTAAGAAACATGTCTCTGGTCCATACTTTACCTGGAAGGGGTTAGGAGATAAAGAAATTACCGCAATGAATCTTGTCGATGGATATGGAACAGCTGCGTTTTTAAAAAATACCCCAGAGTATTTAAATGAGCGATTATATCCAGCGGTTGAAAAAGTTGAATCATTAACAGACGATAATAATCTATTGATTCCTGCGGGGGGAGACCAACTGGAGATAATCCATGATTTACCAGAAGTTCTTGAAGAAATCAGTAAAGAGAGTAAGTATGAATTTGTAGAAAGTTCATATGAAGATTTTCGAGAGCTGCTTCGTAAAAAAAACGATTTGCCAGAATATCGTGGTGAGTTTCGTGAGCCATGTACAACACGTACGCATAAGTCGATTGGTTCAGTCCGCTATGATATAAAGAGATCAAACTTTATAGTTGAACAAAAATTATTAAGAAGGATTGAACCGTTGCTCGCAATTGCCGAGGCTTTTCAGATCACAGTCAGTCATGAACTAATTATTGATGCTTGGAAAAAGCTCATGGAAGGCCATGCACATGATAGTATGGGAGGGTGCGTAAGTGATGATGTAGCAATCGATATTCTGCATCGAATGAAAGAAGCAAATGAAATTGCGGATGGAGTCGAGAATTATATTGTCAAACGTTTTACTGAGAAATTGCAGCTGACAAGTAATCAAGTAATTGTATTCAATACTACATCAAAGGATTACAAAGGATATAAGATAATCGATTTTCTTGCCGCTGATAAAAATTTAAGAATCGCTGGAATTGATGATGCTGTTTTAGTTAGAGCAGATTATTTTGAAGGGAAAGATAATCTGTTGTTAGAAACACCAGAAGGTCCCAAGTATATTAATGAGGACCCATACTATCGGTTGTATGTATTAACAAATGTAGAAATTCCAAGTATGGGTTTCAAAATTTTTAACATTGAAAAATCAGAACAAGAGATCGAATCCTTGGCAAATAGTGAAGCTACAAGTATTCAAAATGAGTTTTATACCATTAGATCTGAGAATGGCAATCTTTCTATAGAAACAAAAGATGGTAAAAAGCTTAATTACTTTATCGAGTTTGAAGATATGGGGAATGCGGGTGATACGTATGACTTTTCTCCAGTTGAAGGAGACGATCCGATCCTTCTACATCCTGACTTGGTTCAGGTTAAGAAATCCACGTTGATTGAAGAAATGATTTTATCAGGAAATTTCCAATTACCAAAAAATCTTGAAGCAAGAGTGGGGCAATCTAATGAAAATGGAAGCTTGAATATTGCGTTAACCATCACTTTAGCAAAAAAATCTCCTCTGATCGATTGTAAAGTGAAAGTTGACAATCAAGTACTAAGCCATCGTCTCCGAGTAAAATTGAATCCTGATATAGAAACAACCAAAACAATTGCTTCCGTACCTTTTGGGTTTATTGAGCGCGAAGAGTTGGTTGAGGATATCCCCAATTGGCATAAACAATATGTTGAATACCCAATTGATTTGGAACCATTTGATAAAAGCGTCTCAATGATTGGTAAACAGAGCTACCTTACTGCATTCGGTAAGGGAATCAAAGAATATCAATTGCGTAATAATACGCTTTATTTAACATTATTTGCATCTACTAGTCAGTTAGGGAAACCTAATTTAGCGTATCGACCAGGTAGAGCCTCTGGGGATCCAATCAAAAAGGGGCATGTTATGATGCCGACGCCTATGGCTGAGTTGATAGGAGAGTTAACTTTTGAATTTGCTTTACAAATTTCAGATGGAACTTTTGATGAGTATGAGGTTTCCAAATCTTGGAAGCAATTTTCTGATCAATCAATTTGTTATCAGAACCAGTCATTAAATAAGTTTATTCATAGGCTGGACAACAAAATTCAAAAGATTGATATGGAGAATGTCAATTTACGCGAGTGTTCACTTCTTGGGGTAGACACAAAAGCCTTTGACAGTTCTTTTGGGTTCTCTATGTACCATAAAAATGCCTATCTATTACGTTTTTGCAATCCAACAAAAGTCTCTATGCCATTAGAAAGAATCGATTTAAAGCAGTTCTCAAAATACGAATTTGTAAATTGTCAGGAACAACTAACTGAACCAGTTACTGAAATACCACCGTATGATATGGTGACGATTAAAGTGTGGAGATAAAGAATGCAACGAGCACAATTGTTTTTATTTTCAATTGTCTCAGCTATGCTCATATTTCAATACGAACCACTAATGTTTAGTAAAGGAGTTTCTAGAGATATAAGTATAAAGACTCTGACAGCCGTACAGATATTGATTGTTGTTTCAGTATATTTATATCGCTTCTTATTCAAAAAATATTCAAAAAAATACTATTATTCGTTTATCATTAATACTCAGAATAGTGGTATCTTTGTTTATGTATGCTACGCAATCAAGTGGTTTGTTTGTAGTAATGTTCGTTCTTCTACAAAATGTATCTACAGGTTTAGATATATATTTTGAGAGTTCGATAATGAGTTGGATAACGGCTGAGAAAAAAGATTTCGGAAAATACAGGATGTTTGGTTCACTGGGGTATGCAACTAGTGGATTTTGGATTTCCCTATTTTTAGTGTTACTACGAAACGTATCTTATATGCTCCTGTTAGCTTGTGCAATAAATCTCGTCTTATTGTTTTCGAATATAACTAAACCAATTCCAAATACAATCGAGAAAATTACAACTGAAAAAATCCAAGGCAAAAAGGTACCGAGAATCTATTATTTATTTTTTGCATTTTGTACCTTAATAATTACACTACCAAATTCATTTGGCTATATACTAAATAGTCACTTGAGAAATGAATATGATCTTGATCTGAATAAAGCTACTTTTTACGCAAGTATTGCAGTATTCATCGGTTCCTGTATATCAGAAATGTTTGGATTTTTTGCTGTCGATTCTGTGATTCGAAGATTTTCACCGTTAAAGGTGGTTTTTATAGGCTTTATTTTTTCGGGTCTTAGGTGGTTCTTTGCGCTTGTAAGTACTTCTGAAGAAATGTTTATTTCGACATATCTCCTCCATGGAATCAGTTTTGCTTTCATTTTTATAGGTAGCATACATTTTATTGCTAGTGTATCAGATACTATTGAAATGGGGGAGTTATCAATGAGATTTTCTTTTTTTGCAAATATCATGGGAATCATTTTAGCACAGCTATATTCAATTATGTTGCCATATATTGGTACTCAAGGGATAATTTGGGTATTTTTATTTGTCTGCATTGCTAGCTTCCCTATGGTTATTTTGATTTTAAGGAGACAACACAATGAAATACTTAGCAATTGATATAGGTGGTACCAATTTGAAGTACGGGTACGTATCTCAAGATGGCCATCTGTTACAACATTGGACTATCCCTGTACCAACGAATTATAATGATTTGCTTCAGAAGATAACAGCAATATATCTTTCCTCTGAGAATATCCTTGGGGTAGGGATAAGTTCACCTGGTATATATGATATGAAAAGCAATAGAATTACTGGATCTTCAGCTTTGAAATATTTAATCGGGAGACCACTAAAAGCGGACATATCTTGGGCATTAAATACTACAGTTGCTATCGAAAATGATGGAAACTGCGCTCTGCTAGGGGAGTATTGGCAAGGGAATTGTCAATATTCACGTTCATCTGCAATCTATGTGATTGGTTCTGCAGTTGGAGGGAGTATTCAAATTAGTGGTGAGATTCTTCGTGGTGCGAATAATAATGCTGGCGAACTAGGTTATAGTTTGGTAGATAATCTGCCTACAACAGATAAGTATAGTTCGTTGGGAGGAAAGATTGGATTTAATGCATTATTGAAAAAAATCAATCAACAAGGATATAAATTTGAAAATGGAAAAGACTTATTTTTAAAATCTCAAACTGATAGAAAATTAGAAAAGCTGATAATTGATGAATTAAAGTATCTAGCTTCATCACTTATAACCTTGCAATACGTCATTGATCCTGAGGTAATATTGATTGGCGGAGGAGTAAGTCAGAATACCTAAATAAATAAGCGGGAAAAAGGGAAGGAATAGTAGAACATCGATCCAGCACCATTTTTTTCTTCTTTTGAAATAACATAAAACAATAAACATGAACGTGCAGGGAAGTAAAAACAAAGCTTTACTCATAACTAACAAAATACCAGCTCCTTTTATTTTTTTCTCCCCCACATTCAAAGAGTAACAATGGTATGTACTTAATAATAGAAAAATGGATCAACTTGTATGAATATCAGCTGAAAAGATCTGCACCAAATAAAAAACTTCCAGCCAAAACTGACTGGAAGTTTATTTTTTTCTGAAATATTCTAACACAAATATGAAAAAGATGGCCGAAGCTAATAAGCCGATTTCGTAGCAAAACAATGAGATACCAGAGTCGTAATAATAAAATCCTCTAATCTTATGGATAAAATAGATCATCGGACAAGCAGATAAGAGTAAGTATTTATTAGGCCTTTTGAATAAGTAAAAGAAAGCACTGGTCATTATGATAAATGGTATCCAAAACAAAAGTTTACTTAAGACAATCAAATGATCAACTCCCATATTTTTTACCAAGAGAGATCATAACATCTTTATCGTAAAAACAAAATATTTTTTTGCTCATTTTGAAAATTTAAACATACTCGTTCTTATCCAAATATATAAAAATCGCCCCTCATCCATCGAGAGGCGATAAGTTCTAATTTAACTCAATTTTTTTTGTTTCTTTTGGCTGATGAGCTGTTTTAGGTAATACTAATTTCAGCACACCGTTTTTAAAGGTTCCAGTGATTTTTTCTTCATCAACATTAGGAAGATAGAATGAACGTTTGTAAGAGACCGAATGTCTTTCTTTCCGTACATAGTTGCCATCTTCTTTATCTTCTGTATGGGACTCATGATTGGCGGAGATCGTCAAAGTATTATCTGAATATTCAACTGTCGTGTCTTCTTTGTCACAGCCAGGCATATCAGCAGTTAGTTTGTATTCTTTTTCATTTTCGACTAAATCCACTTTTGGATAACTTGAAACACCTAAAAAATCATTGAATGCTGGACTAAACACGTCATTGAAATCAGGGAACATGTCGCGAATGCTAGGTACATTTGCCATTTTTGATCATCCTTTCAATAAGTATTTTTTATTTATCCCTATTTACGTAATAACTCTATTTTGAAAAAAATGCAAGTATAATGGTTAGCTTTGTGAATATTTCATCTAATACGATACAAAGGCTATCTTTCTAATTTGAAAAAGGGATCATTAAAATAATAAGAAGAAAATATGTCAAAAGGTAAAAAAAGTAAATTCTTCTATCCAAATATAGAAAAATTGAATCTAGAAAACCGTCCGACAATAAATTTCATTAACTCAGTTGACCGAAAATGAAGTACATACCAAAAATTTATCAAGAGAGCAAGTAGAGAAGTGAGTATATTCATAAGAGAAATAGCTGTAACGAATTATTAGGTTAATGCAAATGCTTATTTATACTCCGTATAACTTTCTCAGAAAAAATGATACCGATAATGACTTGCTAGTACTGTAAATCCGTATAATATCATCTAATCAAAATGGTGTTCCATTTGCATCTGTCATCGTAATCGATCCTTCGGGTGACACTCGATAAAAACCAACGCTTCCAGATCCCCCTTGGGAACGGATTTGTTTGCTGGAAGCTGTGAACAAATAATCTCGATCAATTTTTTGATAAAAGCTAATAACAATATCGTCACTTTGTAATTCGGAACGGTGGGCAATAAGAAATAGAAGTGCTTTGTCAGAGTTTTCTAATGGAAGAGAAGGTACAGTGCTTTCTTGCATTTCAGATGTTGAAGAAATGCTAGACGACTGAATACTTGATTGGCTATGTTGCGAATCTACATTACCAGTAGAAGTATTAGTAATGGAAGTAGTAGAAGTACTTTTAGTTGAACCAACCTCAGTTGTTGAAATGGCTGCTGAATATTCGGTTGCGTCAAGAATTATGTGTAAATGGAAAAGCCCATTCTGTTGATCAAGTTAAAACATTGATTCTAATGTATCATGTATTTCTTTAAAACCTTTATGAACTCGGCATAGAAACTTTTGATTATAGTTGTTGAATTGAGATACTAGAAATCTCTCCAGAGATTCTTCATTAGGAAATTGCTCTTTTCTTTTGGTATATTTCTTTAATTGTTTGTTAAAACCTTCAATCAAATTAGTTGAATAAATAGTTCTTCTGATTGACGGAGGGAAATTATAAAAGGTTAATATAGCAGGATTCATGAGCAATTTAACCACTCGTGGATACTGCTTTTTCCATTTATCTATCATAAACCTTATTTGATTATTTGCTTCTTCTTTTGAACTTGCTTGATAAACTAATTTGAAATCGCTACAGATTTCTTGTCGATCACTAACACGAACCTTATGAGCGATATTTCTAGATATATGGACACAACATTGTTGAAATTGAGCATTTGGATAAACACTATGAATACTATCGTTAATGCCACTTAAACCATCAGTTACGACTAATAAAACCTCTTTTAAACCACGGTCTTTTAGGTCTTGAAGAATCTCTTTCCAAACATAAGCAGATTCAGTTGGAGCAAGACTAAACCCAAGAACCTCTTTGGTTCCATCTAATCGAATGCCAATTACAATATAAACTGCTTCTTTTGAAACAGTTTGTCTTTTTAAAGGAATGTGAGTAGCATCCATAAAAATGACAGAGTATCTGGATTCTAAGGACCTTTCTTTAAAGGCAATAATATCTTCAGAAACTATTTTAGTCATATTTGAAATGGTTTGTGGCGTATAGTGATGCCCGTACATTTTTTCAATCAATTCAGAGATTTCAGACATAGTAATTCCTTTTTGAAATAGCTGAATAATAGTGGTTTCTAAAGAGTCATTGGTTCTTTTATAAGCAGGCAAAGTTTGTTGAGAAAACTTACCATTTCTATCTCTAGGAATCACCAAATTTAATTCTCCATACTCTGTTCTGAATGAACGTGAATAATTCCCATTACGGGAATTACCTGAATTGAACCCAGCACGATCATATTTTTCATAATCAAGAAAAGCTGTTAATTCAGCCTGCAATAATGAATTAACAGCTAATTCTAAATGACATCGAAATAATTCATCTAAATCACCTTTATTGATTAGTGTTTCCATAATTTCTGTAGTAAAATTGGGCATGAGAAAGTCCTCCTATAAAATTTCGGTTGTGGTAACTTTAATTTTACAGAATGGACTTTCTTTTTTTCTACCCTAAATATCTATTTACACAAAATATTTTACGCTATCGAATATTCTTTAACAGAATTCTTTTTTT
Source organism: Enterococcus sp. SB12 (assembly GCF_030910025.2). NCBI lineage: Bacteria > Bacillati > Bacillota > Bacilli > Lactobacillales > Enterococcaceae > Enterococcus > Enterococcus sp. SB12. Next base: position 1,215,975 of record NZ_CP175675.1, read on the forward strand.
ATATCCACAGGCAGAAAAAAGTATTACAGTTCCCAACAAGCCTGCGTAAATCCCTTTATGCATGATAGCTCCTCCTAAAATAGATTATCTTTATTCAGTATATCACTTAAACAAAGAAAAGCAGATGGTTTAAAATGAAAAAACCTTCCCAATAAAGAGAAGGTTCATGAAGATAATAACTTTTTTAATAATTATAGCTTTCTAATATCTTTCATCAACTTTTCTAGTAATCATTGGGAAAAATTTCAAGCAGTAGATCGCACAAATACCTACGACGATATAAATGATCTTCGCAAAAATAGTTGTTGAACCACCAGCAATCATAGCTACTAAATCAAGTTCGAACAAGCCTACCAACAGCCAGTTCAACCCTCCCACAATCAATAAAGTTAATGCAATAGCATCTAAAGTTTTCATTAGAATTATCCTTCCTTAAATGATAAAACAATTATATATCAAAAAGAGAAACATTGCTTATATAACGCTCAGGAATTTTAGCAATCTATGCAAAAAGATGAAAATTTTTTTTGCTCTTCCATTAGTACACATTTTTAGCTGAAGCTGTAAATTTCATGTCTTAATTTTTTTTAGTGAGCTTTTATACTGGATTTGTAAGAAAAAAGAAGGAGAGGATCACATATGCCGGATTGGTTGGATATTGCAGGAAAAGTAGTAATTGTAACTGGAGGTTCCTCAGGAATTGGAAGAAGTATCGTCGAAAATTTGTTGAAGCAGAATGCACAAGTAGCGAATTTTGATGTAACTGAATGCCGTATACAGCATGAAAACCTACTATCTTTAAAAGTCGATGTGTCTTCTAAAACGGACATAGAAGAAGGGATATATAAAGTAATGAAACATTTCAAGACGATCGATGGTCTAGTCAATAATGCAGGAATAAATATTCCTTCTCTTCTAATAGATAGAAATCATCCAAAAAGCAAGTATGAATTATCAGAACAAGTTTTTGATAAGATGATCGCTGTCAATCAAAAAAGTGTATATTTGATGAGCCAAGCAGTTGGAAGAATTGGATTTGAGTCAATATCTTGGACACATTTTAGTAGAGACGGTTAAGCCATTTTTTCTTTTGCTAATTCTTCAAATTCCTGTGGGGTTAGATAGTGAATCGAGCTATGGATTCGATTTCGGTTATAAAATCCTTCAATGTAGCTAAATAGCGCTCGATTTGCTTCTTCAAAATCTGAGTAGCTAGTCGTGTAGACTTCTTCTTTTTTCAATGAGGCATGGAAAGATTCGATTCCAGCATTATCATAAGGTGTTCCTTTTCTACTATAAGAATGCCTTATTTTGTTGGTTTTAAGCCATTGTTCCACTTCTCTTGCTGTGTATTGGCTGCCCAAGTCAGTGTGTAGAATCATTCCTTCTGGAATGTGATAATGTATTTTTGCTTTATTCAATGTTTGAATGACACAATCCACAGTCATTCGTTTTGAAAATGTATAACTAATAATTTTTTTCGTGTGTAAATCCATGATTGAAGATAAGTAACACCAACCATTTTTCTTAGTAGGAATGTACGTAATGTCAGCTGCCCATTTCTCACAGATCGTTTCAGTAGAAAAGTCCTGATTTAAGAGATTCTCTTTTGAAATGATCGGTTTATTAGACCTTTGAGGTCTATATTTTTTAACTACAATCGACCTTAAATTTAATTGTTTCATTAGCTTTTGGACATGTTTAAGAGATACTGAAATCCCTTCTTTTAATAAAACTTGATGGATCTTTGTGGCACCATAGCGTTGTTTATTCGTAAAAAAATTGTTGAAATCTTCTTTTTCAACTTATTATTTCTGATTTCTGTAGCTGTCAACGGTTTATTCTTATAAAAATAATAGACACTTCTAGGGATTTCTAATAACCGACACAACAAAGAAACAGTGTAATCCTTACACCATTTTTCAATAAATTGAACAAGCGAATTTAGGTTTTCCGAGAGAATATGGCTGCGGCTTTTTTTAAGATTTCAAGTTCCTCATTTAAACGAGCATTTTCTTTTCTCAGTTCAGCTACTTCTTTTCCAGTCAGTCCTGTGGACTGATCAGGTAAATATAAATTCTTCCATTTGTAAATCGTTGCTTCAGATAAGCCATATTCTTTCGCTAACCCTCGAACAGAACGTCCAGTTTGATTCAGTTCAACAATCATTTGTTTAAAATTTTCTTCATATCGGGTCATAAAAATTCATCCTCTCGTAGATAAGTTTAATTTATTCTTGTCTCTACGAAAAGCTGTCTAAGATTTGATACTAACACCACTACTTTTCAGAGACGAAAACAGAATAGGTTCTAGAAGAAAAACAAGCAATCAAACATTTTCAGAAGAAGACGAATGCTAGTAAACAAGAAATCACCCTTTTGACGAAAGTTATCGGTATTTCTTTGAATAGAATCTCTAGTAACTATCTGTTGAAGAAGCCCATCAATCGTTACAGTGGGTGTTTTGAATATATCCAAGAATTCAATGAACTGATCAATCGGTTGGAAGAAATCTATGAACTAACTTTGAGCCAATATGAAAAAGATTTTATCAGTTTTCCTTTGAACATCATCAACACAAGTATAACGATGATAAGAAAAGCTAACTCTGATTTGCGCTTATATTTCGACCCCATGATGATGCGTATTCGACGATTAGATCTCATTGATCTGGATGAGTCCTTCTTATATCAAGAGATGAAACAGCACCTCTCTTTATTGATAAATCGGGTAATTTTTCGTTATCGATTGACTGATTTATTTTATGGTGAGATAGAAAAAAAGTATCCTTTTTCTTACCAAATCGCTAGCGAATGCATACAAGCATTAGAAGCTATCTTGCAACATAAGATCTCTAAAGTAGAGATCAGCTACCTAACGTTGTATTTGGAGTTAGCATTTCGATATCAAAAGAGCATTTTTCCTCTAAAAAAGTAGCCATTGTTCATACGACAGGAAAAGGAACAGCATTAATGATCCAAAGACAAATCAAAAGGATATTGGGGACGGATATACAAATAACACATGTTTCAGAAGAACAATATGAAAAAGTAGATCTAAACAAATATTTCGCTGTTTTTACAACGATTCCGTTAAAAAATGTAAATGAAGAGACACCGGTGATCCATTTGACTAATCTTTTCGATGACTCTTGGTTAAGGGCACAATGGCAAAAAGCAAAAAAAAGCGATTAGTCGGGTTTCATTCTACTGTTTTTTTCTATCAAATATGGAAAGAAAAAAAGACGTATCAAGAATATTTAAACAAATTAGTCGCTCCTTTGATCAGAGGCTATTATGTGGATGAAGAATTTGAAAAAAGGATCTTGAAAAGAGAATCTCAGCAAAGCACATTTGTTAACAAAGAATTTGCTTTTCCTCACACAACCAACCAGCTATCTCAACACATTGTTTTATCAGTAGGGCTAATAACTGATCAAGGTTTAGCAGAAACAGGAGGAAATGGAGTTATTTTTTTATTTGCCATACCTGAAGAAATGACGGCTGAAGTTGAAAATGAATTATTTGAGCTATACGATATCCTATTTGAACTCATAAAAATGGGAATAGATGAGTTTATTGAATTAGCACCGACACAGGAATCATTTTTAAAACTAATCAAAAGTAAAGGAGAGAGACTTCATGAATGATATGTATCTATTCATAGTTTTCGCAGCTTCAGCTTATGTGCTGCAAGCAGTTATCAGTTGGAAGCAACTAAAGCATTTCAATCAAACATATAGCGAACTGCGAAGAAAAGGAAAAGTAGCGATTGGTAAACGACCTGGGAAAATCCGTTCAGGCACGATTGTTATGCTAGCTATAGACGATCATGATCAAGTTTTAGAAGTCAGAAAAATGCAAGGGGTTACATCTTTGGCAAAATTTCATTCATTACCTGTCTATGCGGGTGAAGATATCCATTACATCGATCGTTACCATCCCTCAGTTCGAGCGGAAGATCGTTTGACACAAGCAGCTTTAGAAAATGCCAGAGAAGTATACTTACGAATAGAGGCAGGAAATGAAAAAAGTGAACAACCTACATTGCCTTTTATTGCTATGCTCAATAATTTTCGGATATGGAAAAGTACGATCAAAGAAAAAAGGAGTGACAAACGATGGATATCATAACAAAATTTGCTGAGAGATTTATGAGGCTGTTCCAAACAGGTGCAGAAACATTCATAAGCTGGATGACAGGAATCGTACCAGTTGTCTTGATGCTGATGGTTGCAATGAATACGCTGATTGCTTTTTTAGGTGAAGACCGAGTAACGAAAGTAGCCAAATTATCAGCGAAAAATCCGCTTACTCGTTACCTTGTGTTACCGTTCTTATCTGCTTTTATGTTGGGAAATCCTATGTCATTTACAATGGCTCGTTTCCTTCCAGAATACTACAAACCAAGCTATTATGCTGCTCAAGCTCAATTTTGTCATACGAGCAATGGTGTATTCCCCCATATTAATCCTGGAGAATTGTTTGTATGGATTGGGATTGCTCAAGGGATCGAAACCTTAGGGCTAAATTCGATGGAGCTGGCTATCCGATACTTGCTTGTGGGACTGCTGATGAACTTTATTGGTGGTTGGATAACTGATTTTACTACTGGATTTGTATGCAGACAGCAAGGAATCGTTCTTAGCAAAAAAGTAGAGCTTTCAGTTGATTAGAGAAAGGAGTGTTTTAAATGTATAGTGATATCAAGATCGTAAAAGGAAACGGCGGGTATGGAGGTCCTTTGATTATTAGGCCGACAAAAGTTAAACACAAGTTCATCTATGTCACAGGTGGAGGTGAGAGGCCAATGATCGTAGATAAAATAGAAGAACTGACAGGTATGGAGTCTATCAATGGATTCAAAACATCGATACCTGATAGTGAAATCGCGCTTGCAATCGTTGACTGTGGAGGGACTCTTAGATGTGGAATTTATCCTAAAAAAGGGATACCAACCATCAATATCGTTCCCACAGGAAAAAGTGGCCCATTAGCACAATATATCACTGAAGATATTTATGTTTCAGCAGTAGGATTAGAACAAATACAGCCACTAATGGAAACTAGTGATAACAAAGAAACAGTAAATACTACATCTCCAGATAAAAAGTACAAATATGATACTTCTAAAAAGATAACCGAGCAAAAAGCAGAGCAGCAAAACTGGATAGCAAAAATTGGAATGGGCGCGGGAAAAGTAGTTGCTACATTCAATCAATCAGCAAGAGAAGCAGTAGATACGATGATCCGGACAGTGATCCCTTTTATGGCTTTCGTTTCCCTTTTGATTGGTGTGATACAAGGTTCTGGGATCGGTAATGTATTTGCTAACATTATGGCACCTTTAGCAGGAAATGCAGTTGGATTAACAATCATTGGCTTTATTTGTTCACTGCCATTTTTATCTCCTTTGCTTGGTCCAGGGGCAGTTATTAGCCAAGTGATTGGAACATTGGTCGGTGTAGAGATTGGAAAAGGAAATATTCCTCCCCAATTAGCATTACCGGCACTATTTGCTATCAATACTCAAAATGCATGTGATTTTATTCCAGTCGGTCTAGGTTTGGAAGAAGCAAAAGCTGAGACAGTAGAAGTAGGTGTACCATCAGTTCTTTATTCAAGATTTCTTAACGGCATCCCACGAGTTATCATTGCTTGGGTAGCAAGTTTTGGATTATATAGCTGAGTTTAGGAGGAACAGAGATGACGATCTTTGAAACGGTTGTAACAGATGTTGGTATAGAAGCAGAAGTATTCAGGAAAAAAAATAATGATTTTATTTGGAGATGAAGCACCGGAAACATTAACAGATTATTGTTATAAGATTGAATTGAATCAGGTAAGAAAAGAAATAACTTGTGATATGAAGCTCTGCTTTGATAAACAAATGTATGTAATCACAGCAGTAGGAGATGTTGTCCAAACTAATTTGAATGAATTAGGACATATCACGATAAAATTTGATGGATCTCATGAGCCGGAACTTCCAGGAACAATGTATGTAGAAGATAAGGAAATGCCGTACAAGAGGATCAGAATGGGGGAAAGCTATATGGAAATCATGCTTGATACAGCAAATACAAAAAGTATTTATTCTTGTCAACAGTTTTTGAATTTAACAGGCGTAACAACAAATCCTACTATTCTGAAAAAAGAAGGAGCGTCAAACTTCTTCTCGCATATGAAAGAAATCAAAAAAATAATCGGACAGATTCCTATCCATATTCAGACAATAGGAAGAACGGAAGAAGAAATGATAGAGGATGCTCGAGTTATCATAGAAGAACTGGGAAAAGATACGTTTATCAAGGTGCCGGTGAATCAAGCAGGCCTTCAAGCGAGCAAAAAGTTGAAAAAAGAAGGTTATTTGATTACCGGTACAGCTATTTACACAGAATTACAAGGGTATTTAGCTATTAATAATGGAGCAGATTATATTGCACCTTATTATAACAGGATGCAAAATCAAGGCATTGATGCTATGAAAGTGATTGATTCGTTGCGGACTGAGATCGAACGTACGCAAAGTCCAACAAAAATATTAGCAGCTAGTTTCAAAAATTGTGAACAAGTCACTACAGCCATTCGATCTGGAGCTCATGCGATAACGTTAAGTAAAGAGCTACTAGATCAAGTATTAGAGATGCCCTCGATTGATAAAGCAGTGAGGGGCTTCCAAGAAGATTGGGTGCAAACTTTCCAAGCAGAAACGATTGGTGAACTAAAAAAGGTCGCTGATTACTTCTGAATCAATTTCTCCATAAAATAAACGATAGCCTTCTCGAAAACTCGAGAAGGCTATCTGACGATTCAATATTCATTAATTTAAAGTTTGGGTGACTATTACTAACTATTACTTATTTCTCATTTAAACGATGTATTCCCTAACCTCTAATACATCCTTGTAACTCTGAAGTTACGCCAGTTTTGAATAAATTTCATAAAAACAAATGAAAAGTGTCGCATAAAAATATCTTTCGTGTTTCTCTAGTATAACAGAATAAGAAGAACAAGTCCAGAAGGGATATTTTCAGTCTTTTTTTAAATAACTTTTCAGTCGAGTTTGAGTTTATGATAGTTGTTTTTGAAGCGATACGGCAAGTGAAAAAATAGGGGAGCATGAAAGAATCTACTTAATGGCGCATTGATTCATGTAATAGAAATAAAAAACTTTTTTAAATTTATATCCTCATGATTGTAACAAATAAAAAAAGACCCCAATGAAGTTGTGGCAAAAGTGGTTTGCCTCAAAAATAAGAAGGAATTTCCAAAAATCACTTCTCAAATTTCATCCCCAATTGGGTCAAATTTGTTTATTTGAATATATTTTTTACATAAGGATCTTTAATAGTTACATTGTCTTTTTTCATCACTTTACGGATTGTGGTGTTAGTATCAAATCTTAGACAGCTTTTCGTAGAGACAAGAATAAATTAAACTTATCTACGAGAGGATGAATTTTTATGACCCGATATGAAGAAAATTTTAAACAAATGATTGTTGAACTGAATCAAACTGGACGTTCTGTTCGAGGGTTAGCGAAAGAATATGGCTTATCTGAAGCAACGATTTACAAATGGAAGAATTTATATTTACCTGATCAGTCCACAGGACTGACTGGAAAAGAAGTAGCTGAACTGAGAAAAGAAAATGCTCGTTTAAATGAGGAACTTGAAATCTTAAAAAAAGCCGCAGCCATATTCTCTCGGAAAACCTAAATTCGCTTGTTCAATTTATTGAAAAATGGTGTAAGGATTACACTGTTTCTTTGTTGTGTCGGTTATTAGAAATCCCTAGAAGTGTCTATTATTTTTATAAGAATAAACCGTTGACAGCTACAGAAATCAGAAATAATAAGTTGAAAAAGAAGATTTCAACAATTTTTTTACGAATAAACAACGCTATGGTGCCACAAAGATCCATCAAGTTTTATTAAAAGAAGGGATTTCAGTATCTCTTAAACATGTCCAAAAGCTAATGAAACAATTAAATTTAAGGTCGATTGTAGTTAAAAAATATAGACCTCAAAGGTCTAATAAACCGATCATTTCAAAAGAGAATCTCTTAAATCAGGACTTTTCTACTGAAACGATCTGTGAGAAATGGGCAGCTGACATTACGTACATTCCTACTAAGAAAAATGGTTGGTGTTACTTATCTTCAATCATGGATTTACACACGAAAAAAATTATTAGTTATACATTTTCAAAACGAATGACTGTGGATTGTGTCATTCAAACATTGAATAAAGCAAAAATACATTATCACATTCCAGAAGGAATGATTCTACACACTGACTTGGGCAGCCAATACACAGCAAGAGAAGTGGAACAATGGCTTAAAACCAACAAAATAAGGCATTCTTATAGTAGAAAAGGAACACCTTATGATAATGCTGGAATCGAATCTTTCCATGCCTCATTGAAAAAAGAAGAAGTCTACACGACTAGCTACTCAGATTTTGAAGAAGCAAATCGAGCGCTATTTAGCTACATTGAAGGATTTTATAACCGAAATCGAATCCATAGCTCGATTCACTATCTAACCCCACAGGAATTTGAAGAATTAGCAAAAGAAAAAATGGCTTAACCGTCTCTACTAAAATGTGTCCAAGATATTGACTCAAATCCAGATCAATCAAGTGATGATACGCAACCGATTCAGATGACAGTGAAAGTACAAAAAAAGACAGATGCAAAAAAAGAATGTTGCCGAAAACTGGAGAAAAGAAACATTCGCTTCTCATTTATTCAGGTGGATTTTTATCTGTTAGCACGATTATCACATGGATTTGGCGAAGAAAGAGAGGGTAAATGAATGAAATGGTTCAAGCGAATAGTGATTGCAGTACCAGTTATCATCGTAGTTATTTTAGTCACTGTATTTTTGATTAATCAAATCACACCAAAGCCGATTAGCTTGCTTGTTAGAAAACAATTTGACACAAGTGAAAAAGAACAAGTATATGCCCGACCAGATGATTTCCAGCAAAAAATTGAACAAATCGATATAAAAAAAGAAATATCCTATCCTTCAAAATACAAAAATAATAATATGGATATCTACACACCGAAAGTGGAAAAGAAAAAGTCACCGATTCTTTTCTGGATGCATGGAGGCGCATATGTAGGAGGGGATAAAAATGATTGTCGTGATTATTTGGAATATCTATGTTCAGACACGCAGCAAATCATCGTAAATATAGATTATGAACGATCACCGGAAGCAAAACATCCTACACCAGTTATCCAATTGAACGAAGCCATTCAAGCAGCTAAAAAAGAGATAAAAGATCAAGCAGATTGGTCGAATATTTCGATTGGTGGAGATTCGGCAGGTGCACAAATTAGTGGAGAATATTTGTTAGCACTTCAAAATGAAGAAATTAAAAAAGCTGATCATCTTGATCCGACTTTGGAGAACAAGCAGATTACGAAGTTTATTTCTTTGTCTGGTCTGTTGGATCCTTCTGCATTTACTCAAGTAAGTGATAAAATCTCTAGCTTTCTTTATGAAAAATGTGGATGGGCTTACTTTGATAATAAGGACTTTGAACAATCAGAGAAGGTCAAAAGTTTAGCCTTGGTCAGACATGCGGATCGTTGGACGCAAAACACATTCTTAACGGATGGAAATACAAATACGTTTACGAAACAAATGGAAGAAGTAACTTCTGTATTTGAGAAAGCGGGGGTGAAAGTCACAAAAGTAGATTATGCGGAGAAAAATGCTGTTTTGAACCATGAATATCAGTTTGATTTCAGCAATAAACAAGCGCAAGAAACATATAAAAAGTTAGTAATGTTTTTCAAGGAGTAAAGTCTTATGATGCAAAAGAGGTTGTAATCTGTCACTTAGCTCCAAGTCACAAGGAGCAATTTCAATAAACAAGCTTTTCATGGTTTATGAATATTGTAACTTGTGACTGAGGAGTTAGAGATGGCAAGGGGCACCTTTTATTCGAAATTTGGGAATATCACACGGTTATTGTCACGATCTCTTTTACGTAAATTTTATAAGTCAGATTTTTTGTTTTGATCGTTTAAAAAAAGCAACAAATCCGAAGCCTGCGGAGGCAAGAAGGGACAAAAAGCCGAGTGGTAAGCAAAAGAATGCTGTTTCCACTAATATTCCGTTGTTATTGATATAAGGCTGGGAACAAAGATGAATAGCAAATAAAATCAATGCACTAGCGAAAAAAAGCAAAGAAATATGGATAGCTTTCATAAGCAGCACCTCCTTTTTTATAATTGTATGATAAATAGATTAAGAATCTATAAATGTGACAAGTTTGTTAGGATGTGAATAAAATGATCATCCAGCGAACTTGAAACAAAGATGGCTAATGATAAGCAATTAATGATTCAGCAATCAGATAGTTACAAAGTTTACCATCATACGTATAGACCAATAATAGAAAATATGGGAATATAATAGAAAAGATTTAGGATACCCCCAAAAGAATTTCCCCAAAAATTCGATGTATCCTAAACTTTTTTATTTTACATAACAATCATATCAACTGTGAAATAAAATTACAAATGATAACCTAAAATGAGGCCAAAAGCCAGTGTTATCAAGGAAATACTTAATTTACCAAAATTTTTTTTAATTTTTTAGAAAATAAGAAACAAAAATAATAAAAAAAGAAAAGATAAATTTTTTACTACTGTGTACTAACTTTGTTATCGCATCTAACAAGTAACTCGAATAATACCAATACAACCTTCTCCAAAGATGCGATGACATACGTTCTAACCCACCGACTATTGATGTTCTGTACCACCCTTGCAGAACCAAAAAAGCCACTACCAAATATTTGGTAGTGGCTTTTTTTGTTTTATGGATTTTTCGCTTTTTATGTTATGGTGCTATTCTTTGATTTCAGAAATCGTATGTCGAACTTTAGCGATAGAACGACGTGATTCTTTTTCGTTGTAAAACATCAAAATCACATATAGAGAGTCCAAAATGCTTAGTTGAGAAATACGGGAAGCTAAAGCTTCAGATCGGAATTCTGTTTCTTCAGAAATAGAAATAAAAACGACATCGCCAAGTTTAGCAAGGGAAGAATTAGCTTGGCTAGTAATAACGATTGTTTTTGCTCCAGTTTTTCTTACGGTTTCAGCAATATGGATTGTTTCTTTTGATTGCCCTGTGTGAGAAATCAAAACAGCACAGTTTTTTTCCGTCAATAAAGAAGCTTCCATCAATTGAATATGGTAATCCGTGCTGTGAGAAGTTGCAATAGGGGAACGCAAAAATTTATGATAAGCGTCAGTTGCTACAATCTCTGAACCGCCAACACCGAAAAAATAGACACGTTTAGATTCATTGATAATAGTAGCCGCTTTTTTTAGATCCTTTTGTTGTAACAACTTTTTTGTGTCATTTAAAGTTGAAATACTAGACTCGAACACCTTTTGCGCCATAGTGAGCTCAGTATCTGTTTTCTGAATATTTTCGTGGATAGAAATAGCAGATAGATCATTTTCTTGGATCAACATGGCCATTTTAAAATCTTTAAATCCATTATAACCAAGTTTTTTTGTAAATTGAAAAAAAGTAGAGTCAGCAATACCTAGTTCACTTGCTAAATTGCTAATCGGACTATGACTTACTTTGCTTGGATTTTCTAAAATATAATCGGCGATAGCCTGTTCTTTTGGGCTGAAGTCGTTGTACATTGTTTTGATTTGTAGTCTTATGGAGACGCTCATGAGAATTCCTCCTTTTCATAATAAGATTATCATTTTTTCCGTTCTCGTTAATGTTAAAAATACAAGGAGAGTAGGAAAAAATCAAACAAAAAATATTTTTTTGTATAATGAGGGTATAAGAAATGGAGGCGCTATCATGGAAATTGGTGTAATTGGTTTGGGAAAAATGGGATTGAATTTAGCTTTAAACTTAAAAGAGCACCATCACAAAGTACAAGGACTCGACATTTCTAGTACAGCTGTTAGTCAGGCAAGAGAAAATGACATTCCTGCTTATCAAGAGATCTCTGAATTTCTAGCTACTTTTGAGCAGAAAAAAATCATCTGGTTAATGCTTCCTGCTGGAGAGATAACCGAAAACATGTTAAGAAAACTTTTTCCAAAACTCGGACCAGGAGACATTATTATTGAAGGCGGAAACTTTTATTATAAAGATTCAATCCGTCGAGCAGAAGAGTTTCAGAAAAATGAAATCGGTTACTTGGATTGTGGGACTTCTGGAGGAATCGAAGGAGCACGACATCAAGCCTGCTTAATGATTGGAGGAGATAAAGAAACTTTTCTATCCGTGGAACAATTATTCAAAGATGTAGCAATTGAAAGAGGATATCTGTATGCTGGTGCATCCGGAAGCGGACACTTCTTGAAAATGATCCATAATGGAATCGAATATGGAATGATGCAAGCAATCGGTAAAGGATTCCAACTTGTACAAAAAAGTGAGTATGCTTTTGACTTGGAACAAGTCGCACGTGTTTGGAATCATGGTTCGGTGATTCGCGGCTGGCTTATGGAAATCATGGAAGATCAGTTAAACGAACATCCCAATTTAAGTAATTATCGGGGAATCGTTTCTGCATCAGGTGAAGCAAAATGGACGGTTGAAACAGCGCTAGAAATGGCTGTTCCAGTTCCAGTAATTGCAACTAGTTTGTTCATGAGGAATCTTTCACAGGAAGAAGATAGTTTTTCAGCAAAAGTAGTTTCAGCACTAAGAAATGGGTTTGGCGGACATGAAATAGTTGAAAAGGGTGAGTAAAATGCCAGATTATCATATAGCAATCGTTAATTCCAGCAGTTTCGGAAGAGTTTTTCCACACCACTTGGAAAGATTAAAGTCAGTTGGAGACGTTCATTTCTTTACTGTTGATCAAGAGATTCCAGGAAAAGAACTAGCGGAGTTACTTAAAGGATTCAATATCATTATTGCAAGTGTTACGCCATTTTTTCGACGAGATTTTTTTGAAAACAAAGATGAACTGCTATTGATTTCCCGACATGGTATTGGTTACAACAATATTGATTTAAAAGCAGCAAAAGAACACCAGACAATCGTATCTATCATACCTGCTTTAGTTGAACGAAATGCTGTAGCAGAAAATAATATAACTAATTTGTTGTCTATGCTTCGACGCACGACACAAGCACAAGCAAGAGTCAAGGACGATCGATGGGAAGATCGGGCGGAGTTCGTCGGTAGGACGCTGTTTAACAAAACAGTTGGTGTGATTGGTGCAGGAAATACCGGAAGCGGAGTAATCGAAATTTTGCGTAACGGTTTTCGCTGTGATGTTCTAGCTTATGATCCTTACAAATCAGATTTATACATCGAAAGCTTTGGTGCAAAAAAAGTAGAACTTCAAGAATTACTGGAACATCCAGATATCATTTGTTTATGTGCGAATTTGACAGAAGAGAACTATCACATGATTTCTGCTAAAGAAGTCGATCAGATGAAAGAAAATGTTTATCTATCTAATAGTGCAAGAGGCGCTCTAGTTGATGAAGAAGCGATGATTAATGGTCTGAAAAGCGGAAAGATCGCAGGATATGCCACAGATGTTTTAGAAGAAGAACCGGGACGTCAAGATCATCCGTATTTAGCGTTTGAACAAGTAGTGATTACGCCACATATATCGGCCTACACAAGGGAATGTTTAGAAGCAATGGGTGAAAAATGTGTCAGAGATGTCGAACAGATCAGTCAGCACCTTCTTCCTGAACGTTCTGTCCAGACAAAGAGCAACTATATAAAAGGATGATGAAGAAAATGGTGAACGGTTTAAAAGTGAAAATAGGCCCTCAATTTTATTTATATGAAGAAGGTGGTATTTCAAAGCTCTTCATCTTTGATATGGATGGCCTTTTATTAGAAACTGGACGTTTAGCTTATCGTGCTTATGTAAAATCAGCACAAAAGTATGATTATGAAATGCGTAAGGAAGTCTATTATTTACTAACTGGCCAAACAGAAATGGCGATAAGAGAACAAATGGGCATTTTGTACGGAGAAGATGTTCCATATATCAAATGGCGAGAAGCAATCAATCAATATAAAGAAAAAATCGTGAAAGAAGATAAGAGAGTATATACGAAAAAAGGAGCAGAAGAAATTTTATCTTTTGCAAAAGAAAGAGGAATCCATACAATCGTGGCCTCGTCTAATACACGCGAGAAAATAGAAATGTATTTAAGAATGGAAAATCTATACGATTTTTTTGAACAAATCATTTCGGGAGATGACGTGGAAAAAGGAAAACCGGAACCAGAAATCTTTTTGAAAGCTTGTTCAAAAATGAATATTCCTCCAAGTGAAGCACTTGTATTTGAAGACTCGATTGCAGGGATCGAAGCAGCAAGGCGAGCGGGCATTTTGTCTTTTCTCATCAAAGATCATTTGATAGGGTTGCCCGATCATAATGGGAAGCATAAGTTGAAAGTAGATGTAAGTTTATATGAATCCAATAAAGCAGACTATGAATTTTATGACCTGCATCAAGCAAAACGATTTTTAGAAAGTAAAGGGTTGTATCTCTAATAAAGAGGACTATTTTCTAGTCCTCTTTATTTATTGTCCTGCACGACTGAGGGAACAGATGAAAAAGAAGTAATTTTTTATTTTGAAGTATCTACCTTATTTGTAGTGAACAATTTAGAACAAACACAAAACGCATCTACTATTATCTACCAGTAGATGCGTTTAAAGAGAAGAACGAGAATCGTCCATATGAGGGTTTCCACTCCTTATGCAAATTTTTTTAATTCTTGCACTGCTTGTTCGATCGTAACACCTGTCGCTACATGATTGGTATTTTCTTTGTCAAAAACGAAAAATAGATTCAAATCTGTATCCAAGGTTACTCGATATTGTATATCTTTGTTATAGAATGTCATAGCCATTCTCCTTTCTTTAAATACTTGCTGAAAGGCAACGAACGCGTTGATAACGAAATTCCATTTATAAGTATACCACCAATTGAAAGGTTTTCATAGTTAAGAAATTTTAAAGTCAAAAAGCAAATAAACAAGAAAACAAAAAATGAATCAAACGCGGTTGTTCAACTTTTTCTTCGATTCGAAGACAATAGAAGACAATGAATTTTATATTTCATTGCATTATCCTTGTGTTATTAGAAAAAGCATGATATATTAAATGAGTAATCTATTTTGAAACGTAATTTGAGCGATATATCTACATAGATAAAACTCCTTTTGCCTATCAAATATTTATTGCAACGAAAAAACGTACATTGATACGTATCAGGAGGAATTTATTTATGAATAACGGTACAGTAAAATGGTTCAACGCAGACAAAGGTTTTGGCTTTATCACTGGTGAAGATGGAAATGATGTATTTGCACATTTCTCAGCTATTCAAGGTGACGGCTTCAAAACTTTAGAAGAAGGCCAAGCAGTGTCTTACGATGTTGAAGATGGTCAACGTGGCCCACAAGCAACAAACATTGTTAAAGCTTAATAAAAATTGACTTTTAACCGTCTTTTCGAAAGAAAAGACGGTTTTTTTTGTACGAAAAAATTCATTGGTCGTTGAATGGGCTGAATAGTAGTGTATAAAACAATTTTGTGGAGCGTGAAGCTTTTATGGTAGAGGAAAATACGAATAAAGTGATGTTGATAAAAAGATTCCTATCTTGAATATGAAACGAGATGTCTTGAAAATGAATGAGTTTGACCAATCATTATCCTATCGAAATTTACAGTTTCGTTCGATTGGTCTGTCAATTAATGAAAAAGTAAAAAAGAATATGTTCTAGGAAGAGGGCGGCACATCTAAATTTTTAAGTAACGGACAGTTCAAATATCAAGCATTGAAAGAGGCTATCCTACTGTTTGAAGGAATACGAGTATATAAAAACGACAAAGAGGAAAAAGTAGTTCATTAAATCCCTTCAAGTGATGAAAGAATGAGATCTAATAAAACCTGATCTTTCATCTGTTTTTTAAATAACGTAATAATTTTTTGTTTTTTTGTGCTTTCTCCGTTATTGTAAAGTGATTTAGCATTCTTATTTTTTAAAAATAACTGTGTTATATATTAAAAAAGACATAATAGTTATTAATTTTTTTAAAGAATATTTAGAAATTATTAATTTTCGTCTGAAAACAAAAAAGAAAGCGTTATTATTTTAGTCTATTTTCAGGGGGGTAACCTTATGATAAAAAAACTATTTTTACTATCAATATTAACGCTAGCAATGGCAGGTTGTTCTGACTCTGGCTTAGCAACTGAACTGATCACAAAATCAACTGAAGCCACGACAGAGGAGTTAAAATGTGGAAACGATCACAGTGACTATAGAGGCTTAAATCGTCGATGCATGGGAATATTAGGCAGAAGCAATTGTAAGCATCGATGTAGTAATCGAAGAAGGTGTAGAAGAAGCAACAGAAAAATCAAAAGAAAGATCAAAAGAAGCAAACTGTGCTGTGCATCGTATGCAGACGTCGAAGATGCGGTACCTTTAAACCACGTCAGGAGATGTTCATTTATGTCTAGGAAAGCTGGCGATGAACCAAAACTAGAGTACGCTTTTAGTTTTGCACGTGAGGATGAAGATAACCCTAAAACTTACGACATTTTAGCTTGATCTAAGATGGTTAAAGCTTTTTAATGAAGTAAGAGGAGATAGAAGGCTTTTCTAGTTATATTAGGTAAGATAAATTCCTTTTTGCTCCAAATTTGCTAAACATTCTGCTAGATAAACTTCATCGTGTTCCGGATAAATCGGCACGTTGCGCTCTACAGTAGGTAAATCAAAAAATGCTTCGCATGATTTGCCACGATACATAGGATTTTTCCACTCTGGTGCTGGGCTGTAACCACGTTTTTCCATTTCATCCATGACAAGCCGATGATATTGGAATAATCTATAAGGAGAATAGTGAAAAACATAATCCACAGTAGCATGTTTCTTTCCCCAGCCATTTCCTCTTAATGCACAGCATTCCCGATGTTGTCCTAAAAGCTGTTGACGAGGAAGCTTTGAAATCAATTTTTCATGCCATAATCGCATAGAAATATCTCCTTTATATATAGATTGTTAACTTTAGACGTTAAATGAAAAAACCAGCACCAAGGCTGGAAAAAATCACTTAAGTCTGCTTGCTGTTTCTGAGCGACCAATTAGGTAATCAACGGAAATATCGTAAAAGTCAGCGATATAGATTAATTCAATGATGCTTGGAATTTCTTCTCCTTCTTCGTACTTACGATATTTGAATAAAGGAATACTTAACGCGTTAGAAACAGCTACTTGAGATAAAGATCGGCCAGTTCTTAAGAAATTCAGACGACAACGTAAAGTATCCAGTAAAATAGTTTCTTCGATACTCATTTAATCACCTTTCATTATAGTAGAATAGTTATAATGACTATAGAAAGCTACACATGCAATCAATAGTACTCAATGTTTTTTATTTAAACGTATCAAATAAAGAATGACGATCAATAAAGACAAAACCAGTCCTGATAATTCTTCTATAAAAACACTATCGGGTTCAAAGTAGTTGTAATTAAAAACTTTCCACATAAAGTAGATAGCCGGAAGAGTCAAAATAGCTAAATAAAACCGTTCTTTGTTCAATTCATAAGATAAACAATACTTGCGACCAGTGCGACCGCAGGCACCCAAAACAAAACTCTCACCAACGTAATCATGTAACGGACTCCTCAACGATTCATATAATAAAAGATAACATGTTATTGCATACATCACAAATGAAATGCTAGGAAAATAAAAGAAGAATAGATCAATGAAAAATGAAAAAGCAGAACAGTTTTCTGCTGATAAGCAGGAACTGTTCCGCTGAATGTGTCTTATCTATCGAGAAAAAATCAATGGATTGATATCTAAGTAATTCAATACATATAAAAAGAGGACGATCGCATTCACTAAAAAGGAAAGAATGATGATCCCATAGCGAATGGAAACATATTTAACAAATACTTTTGTTTGAATACGGGCATATCTTTTTCCTTTATAGCTGAGCATCATGACAAGAAGCAAAAGGGTAATCACACCTTGAAAAACCATTCCAATAAACAGAATTCCTTAGGTTTGATAATTTAATTGGAGAAAATAAGCTGCTGTCGCAACTAAATCGAATAAAATCGCAATAAATGGCAAAATAATCACTCCTAACATTGAGAATAAATAAAAGAATAACATTTTTTCTAAAATAAGCAAGTAAAAATTAAAGTAACAAAATAGTTATGAAACAAGTAAAAGAAATAAGAATAACAATATTATTTTACTTATATTTTGAAACTTGTGAGAGTTTGTCATTCGTACTATAGTTGAAAAGTAACAAAAATAAATTTTATTTATGATGTACCTTTAGCTCAGTTGGTTAGAGCAGACGGCTCATAACCGTCCGGTCGTAGGTTCGAGTCCTACAAGGTACATAAGAGGTTGTGAAAAAGCTGCCCTGCATCAAGTAATAAGAACAGCCAAGTAAAAAACAGCTTCTTATGTTTTTTACTTGGCTGGACTTATTACTGCAGATGCAAGCTTTTGAACACCATTTAAGAAAGAGGTCGTGAGCCTGCCGTTTAACTCTGTGTCATAAAAAAGCCAATCTACTTTGATAAAAAAAGCACGTAGGACTAAAACAGTTCTGCGTGCTTTTTTTATTGTGTGCTAAATATCGTAAATGAAGATAGATATTTTTATGATTCGACGATAGAGACGTTGAAATCTTTCAACAGCTCTAAAGCGGATTCTCCGTGTTTTCTACTGGAGACTAACATTGGATCAACAAAAAAGTCTGCTTCAGGAAAAGCACTCTGCAGGCCTATCAGATTAGAGAGTGCACACAAGTTTGTTTCAATCCCGACTACTTCGATCTCTTTTTGTTCTTCTTTGCTTTCAAATAAAGTTTCCTGGATTTCAGCTAAAGTTTCAGGTGGAATCGTAAAGTAATACTTTTTAATCACTCGTTCATTTTCTTGTGGAGAAAGAAGAGGGATCAATTGCAAATCTTCTCGTTCTTCTTCTTTGTCCTTCAGTTCAACTGGAATATCCCGTGTGAAGAGAATATATTCATTATTTTGGCGTGCTTTAGCTAATCTTTGAGAAATACGTTCTGCCAATTGATCTGACTCTGGAATATAAAATTCGCTGTTTGGATCAAGAATATGATTTTGCATATCAATAATAACTAACATTTTCTTTCCTCCTACATTCATATCGTCATTTTTTTATTTTCAATAGAAGTTTTTTAAAATATAAGCAACACCAGCTTCTTCATTCGTCAGCGTTACTTGGTTTGCAATTTCTTTTACTTGCCGCTGTGCATTCCCCATCGCAATACTCAACCCGCTGTAATTCAACATAGCAATGTCGTTTTCTTGATCGCCAAAAGCCATGATGTCACCCGATTCGATTCCAAGGTAATCCGCCAGAAAAACAAGTGAATGAGCTTTAGTGATACCTGTAGGCGTGATTTCTAAGAAATGCGGATCAGAGAATACTGATTGGATACCATCTGCTTGCAGATCTCTTTGTAGCTTCTGTAGTTTTTCTTCACTCTTATCTGTTAATGCTAATTTAAGATAGCTAAGAGAAGGATCTTCCAACATATTTAAAATTTGATCAAAAGTATGGTTCTGCAAATTGAAATGTTCATAATAAGGGTCATCTTTGACTAGATTTGATTCATCGAATGTCAGCTGATCATCTTGGGTTTCTCGGCTAGCAATGATGGATATTTTCGCTTCTTGAGCATAGAAGAAGGCTTTTCTCAGTGTATCGCTATCTATTTTTGAACGTCTGAGAACTTTCGCCATTTTTCCATCCTTCATTTCAGCAATCAGTGAACCATTGGAAGAAATCAAATAGCCACCGATTCCTAATTCGGAAAAAATATCTTTAGCAGAAATGCTGTTCCTTCCGGTAGCGACGGTTACGATTCCGCCATTTTCATCAAATTTCCGAAGTGCTTGGATATTTTCTTCTGGTATCTTTCCATTTCGATCAAGTAAGGTACCGTCTAAATCAATCGCTGCTAGTTTCATTTTATCTTCCTACTTTCTTTTTACATATCTAAATTCCTGTTACCTTAAGATTAAATGAGAATTTAAAAAAATGAAACTAACTTGCTTTGTCATTATGAATTTTTTCAAAAAACATTCTTAAGAAAAAGGTGGCTATATATAGTAGTTTTTGGTCAATACCTTTGAATAAAAAGCCATGAAAAACGAATAGTTAGCGCTTACCAATGCGTTTTGTGATAAAAAAATTTTAAAATATTCAATGAAAACAAAGCATATATTTTGCTTTAAAACCAAATGAGGAATATTCTAGATGTATAAAAGGTTAGAAAAAGATTAGAAAAAGGAGTGATTTTGATGGAGAAGAGATACGGCGTAGTTCCTGTGGTAACTGCTTCAGACGAAAATTATGCTCCTTACTTGAGCGTGATGATCGCAACTGCATTAGAAAATTGCAATAAAACAAGACGCATAAAATTTTATGTGATTGACGATGGTCTATCAGAATATAGTAAAGAAGGATTGGAAGAAACGGTAAATAAATATTCAAGTAATGCAAGTATCCAATTCCTGACAGTGGAAAAAGATATCTACGAAGACTTCCTAGTCAGTGACCATATCACAACTACCGCTTACTTAAGAATTTCTTTACCAAACTTATTAGCTAAAGAGGATTATAAGAAAGTCCTTTACTTAGATTCAGATGTGTTAGTACTAGACGATATCGTAAAACTATATGATGAGCCGTTAAATGGAAAAACAATCGGCGCTATTATCGATCCAGGCCAAGTGAAAGCTTTGGAAAGATTAGGAATCGATTCCGATGACTTGTACTTCAATTCAGGAGTGATGGTGATTGACATTGATCAATGGAATAAAAAAGAAATTACAGAAAAAACTATCCATTACCTCAGTGAAAATAGCGATCGAATCATCTATCACGACCAAGATGCTTTGAATGCTGTACTTTATGAAGATTGGGAACAACTTCATCCAAAATGGAACATGCAGACTTCGCTGATTTTTGAACGTCATCCAGCACCAAATGAAAAATATGAACGTCAGTATAAAGAAGGAAATGAAAAACCTTCGATCGTTCACTTTACAGGACATGATAAACCTTGGAATACGTTGAAAGATCATCCGTATACCAATTTATACTTAAAAAAATTAGCACACAGTACTCTAACGAAAGTAGGCGAGATCAATGAATAAAAAAGAAATAGCAGTAGTCGCAAGTTGTAACACAAAATTCGTACCACATTTAGCTGCATTATTTGTCTCAGTATTAGATAATTGCAACCCGTCTAAATTTGTTCGGTTCTATGTGATTGACGATGATATCGATTTTGAAAGTAAACAGCTTTTACGCTTCTCAGTGAAAAACGCACGAATGAACTCAGATGTGGAATTCTTGAAAATCAATAAAGAATTCTTTACAAATGTGGTAATCAGCGATCGTATTCCGGAAACAGCTTATTATCGTATTGCGATTCCGGAATTGTTCCGCGGCACAGAAGTTGAACGTATCTTATATATGGATTGCGACATGATCGCTTTACAAGATATCTCTAAATTATGGCGTCTTGACTTCGGTGATTCAATCGTAGCAGCTGTTGAAGACGCTGGGTTCCATCAACGACTGGAAAAAATGGAAATTTCAGCTAAATCAATGCGTTATTTCAACTCAGGTTTGATGCTGATCAATGTGAAAAAATGGTTAGATGAAAATATTACGCAAAAAGTATTAGATTTCATCGAACATAATCCAGAAAAATTACGATTCCATGACCAAGATGCATTAAATGCTATCTTACATGACCGTTGGTTACCACTTCATCCGCGTTGGAATGCACAAGGCTATATCATGGCAAAAGCAAAAAAACATCCAACAGCAGCAGGCGAACGTGAATACGAAGAAACTCGCAACAATCCTTACATTATCCATTTTTCAGGACATGTGAAACCGTGGAGCAAGGATTTTGAATGGCCAACGAAGAAATATTACGAAAAATATGCAGGGATGACGGCTTTCCGCTGTGTAGCTAAATTCCCTAAATATCCGAAATACGCAAAAGTTCAACCAAAAACAGATGTAGTTGTTAAATAATAGAAGACAACAACTGAAGAGGGGAGTAGGAATGGAAATTACAATGTCTAAAAATGCAGTAGAGACGTTAATTGAAAAGGTTGGGGAAAATACAAAAATCGCACTCGCGCTCATCAATGATTCCGATCCATTTTTAAGGGACAAATGTGCTTTTGCAAAAGGCAGCTTTTTTCAAATCATTCCTTTTGTTTCGGAATTTGGAGAATATGCGACTAAAATCGAGCATCCATTATTGGACATCTATACATCTAAATTAGAGCAAAATTATTTCGGTAAACGATTGAACATGGACTTTAACAAACAGCTTGACAGCTTTTCATTAGAAAATGAAATCGCAGTACTCGATTATAATATCAAATTAAAGAACTGCTTCTTCAGCTAATAGTTTCGAGAAAGTCCAAAAAGGAGGTATACATTGAGATACTACTTTGTGGATGAAGAAAAGAATGTAACAGAAACAGATGAAAAAAAATATAATTGGCTCGTACTTGATAGTGCAAAGCCCGAAGAGATTGAGCAAGCAATCGAAGAATTCGAGCTTCCTGATGATATTTTCGTAGGAACCGAATATCCGGAAGAAGTTTCTCGGATGGAGCGCCTTTATGAGACGAAACTAGAGCATCCATTTTCTTTGGTAGTGATTAATCTAGATCAGTCAGATAATCGTATCGAAAAAAAATTAACGCCAATATCTTTTGTACTTTCCGATAATCTCTTGATTACTTGTATCGATAGAAAAACCGAATTTGTGGATCGGCTGCTGACAAAGCATGGAAATCATTTAAACTCGTTTGAAAAGATCATCACGTATACATTACTAGATATTTACACCCATTACGTGAAAGAACTAAGAGAGATGAAAAAGCGAATTGACGCTTTGGATAAAGCAGCTCGTAAAACAACGGAAAATGAAGAACTGTATAAACAGGCAGATCTTGAAAGAGACATCGTATATATCGATCATACCTTAAGAGATCAACGGGAAACGATGGATCAATTATGGAATTCTGAAACTTTCATCAAACGTTTAGATGATGAACAGCTACTCTATGATGTCCATTTGAGACAGCGACAAACAGAAAAAATGATCGAGATCTATCGAGATTTATTAGAGAGTATTGGTGATCTATTCAACGGGATGATGGACAATAATCTAAATCATATCATGAAATATCTAGATTCAGCTGCATTAATCATTTCCGTTCCGGCGTTGTTCGCAGGGATTTGGGGAATGAATACAGGAGGATTACCGGGTAAAAGTTCTGCTCTAGGCTTTATACTCGTAGTCTTTGGCTCTTTGATAGCAGCAGTAGTTTTAGGTTACCATTTATACCGGAAAGATTATACAAATTAAAGAATCTATTTAAAACAGGTATCAAACAAAGAAATTTGTTTTGGCAATACAACTTAAAAACTAGGAGGAATACAGCAATGACAGAACCAAAATTAATCGACCCGCGAAACTTGTACCATACGGAGAAATTTCCTAAACAAGATCAGGATACACCCGCTTTACAGCAGAATATGATTCCTGTTCCTGATTGTGGAGAAGAATCCTATGAAGGCAATAATCAACTAGAAAACCGCCGTGTACTAATCACTGGTGGAGATTCAGGGATCGGTCGTGCAGCAGCGATTGCATTTGCTAGAGAAGGGGCAGATATCGCTCTTCAATTCTTCCCAGGAGAAGAAAAAGATGCAGAGAAAGTAGCAAAATACGTGAAAGATGCAGGACGTAAGATTGTCTTACTACCTTTTGATCTTCGTGACGAACAAGCACCTAAAGAAATCATAGATAAAGCCGTGAGTGAACTTGGCGGGCTAGATACGATGGTACTAAACGCAGGACAGCAAATTTCTTGTCAGTCTATTGCTGAGTTACCACTTGAGCAAGTCAAAGACACATTTATGATAAACATCATCGCTATGTTTGCTTTAGTGAAAGAAGCTGTTCCGCATATCCCAGCAGGAGGAGCAATCGTAACAACAACTTCTGTTCAAGCATTCAATCCAAGCGAACATTTATTAGATTACGCAGCAACAAAAGCTTCAATCGCTAACTTTACGATCGGTTTAGCAAAACAGCTTGCACCTAAAGGAATCCGTGTAAATGGTGTAGCACCTGGTCCAATCTGGACACCATTACAACTAGACGAAGGACAACCTTCTGATTCGATCCCTGAATTTGGTCAGCAAAGTTTACTAGAACGTGCAGGTCAGCCAGGAGAATTAGCACCAGTTTATGTTTTCTTAGCATCGAATAAAGCAAGTTATGTTACAGCCCAAATTTACGGAGTAACTGGTGGAGAAGCGATCAACTTATAAGAAGTTGATCGTTTCACCCCTATGAGGAGGTGCGAAAATGAATAAAGGTGTAAAAACGATCGGAGTGATCGGAACGTTACTTTTGCTATCTGTGCTTTTGTTTGCGATACTATTAAGTGCAACCTATCCATTGCCTTTTCAGCTAGAGAAGTTTCGATTCTTTTCCATCACTAATTCATACGTGCAACAATATGTATTTTGGCTTGCCGTTGCATTTGCTATTTTGACAATTATCACGTTACTTGTTTTCCTGTTTTATCCAAAAACAATCGGAAACTTTCTACTGAAACATGGTGATGGGGAGTTGACGTTGGATAAAAAAGCAATTGAAGGAATGGTTCGTTCTCACTTGCATGAAGATGAATTCATCCATTCACCAAAAGTAAATGTCAAAGCAACGAAAAACAAGATCGCCGTCAATGTAAAAGGAGAGTTGAAACGAACTTCAGCACTCATTGGTAAAACAGGAACATTGATGAAAGAAATCGAAAATGAAGTACAACACATATTGGGAACAAAAGAGCCAGTGAAAGTATCGGTGAAATACACAGGCTTTGAAAAACCAGCTAAACGAAGCAATGACCGCAAACGAGTAGAATAGGGGGGACCAAAAATGAAAGAACTATTTTCGACATACAAGCTCCCTATCATCTTTGGGGTACTTGGATTGATATTAGCCGTTTTATGGATCACCGTGGGCTTTTTCAAGACCTTATTGATCTTGATCATGGCAGCGATCGGCGTCGCTATCGGTTTTTATCTGAAACAAACGAAAATCTTAGATCACTATTTTAAATCTTAGGAGGAAACATCCATGAATAACAATAACAAAAATAATAACAATAAAATGAACAACCAAAAACCAGTGTCTGCACATCCAGACCCAACGACACCAAACCAATCAAATGGTGTGAACGATGAAAAGAACAAAACAGCACCAGTATCTGCACATCCAGATCCAGTAGTCCCTAACGTTCAACAAGGAGTAGAAGAGAAGAAACATGATGCAGAAAAGCATGCACCTCGTCATCCAGGAACTCCAGAATCTAAAGTTCCAGAACAACATGATGCAATCGATCCTTCTAAACCTGTGGAAGAGCAAAAACATCCTTCTGACCATGCGAAAGCACAAGAAAAACTTAGTTCTGACCACACAAACGGACAAGGAAAACTTGGTTCTGATCATACAAATAACCAAGGAAAGCATGATTCTGAACAGGAAGATTCAATGCGCGGTGAGCTGAATTATGAAGATAAAGTTGTGCAAAAAATCATCGGAATCGCAATCGAACAAGTAGACGGTTTATTATCTGCAAACGGTGGTTTCTTCTCTAATGTGGCAGGAAAACTTGTGAATACAGATAATGTAACGGCTGGGATCGAAACAGAAGTCGGTAAAAAACAAGTAGCAGTTGATATGGATGTCATTGTGGAATATGGCAAAGATATCGAAAAAATCTTTGAAGAAATGCAAGAAATAATCGGCAAAGAAGTAAAAAATATGACACACTTAGAAGTGATCGAAGTTAACGCTAACGTAGTGGACATCAAAACAAAAGAAGAATTTGAAAAAGATCAAGAAACGGTGCAAGACAAAGTAACTGACGCAGCGAAAAAAACCGGTGAATTTGCTTCGAATCAAACAGATAAAGTAAAATCAGCAGCTGGAAGCGGCGCACAAAAAGTAAAAGAAAATACAGAACCACGGGTTCAGTAATAAGGAAGTAAAACATTAGGAGGAACGAAACATGGGATTTATTTGGTCACTTATCGTCGGAGGAATTATCGGAGCAATTGCAGGAGCAATCACGAATAAAGGTTCTTCGATGGGGATTATTGCAAATGTCGTAGCAGGTTTAGTTGGATCAGCACTTGGTCAAGCATTATTAGGTTCTTGGGGACCAAGTATTGCAGGAATGGCAATCGTGCCATCATTGATTGGTGCCATCATTTTAGTACTAATCGTATCATTCTTTGCTCGAAAACTGTAAAAAGACTTTTAAAAGAGGTCGTGAAAAAGCTGTTCTTCATCAAGTAATAAGAACAGCCAAACAAAAATAGCTTCTCATATTTTTCATTTGGTTGGGCTTATTATCGAAGATGCAAGCTTTTGAACACTGTTTATTCGGAATAAGAGGCTGTGACAAGACTTTTGTCACAGCCTCTTATTTATGCGGGCAAATTCCCAATTAGATTTTTAAAAGTTTTTCCTTAAATGTGTCCTTGTTGATTGCTATAAGACAGCTTTTTCACAACCTTTTAATAAAACAATGCCTCCCTAAATTTTCTTGAGATAGGAAAGGTGAACATACAAAATAATACGACCACTTGGAAAACCCAGATGATCCACAAATGGATCGTATGATACTGATGAAGTAAAAAGCAATGGATCAGAAACTCAAAGAGATTGAAAAAGACAAGGAAGAAATATATCTCTTTTTTACTCTTGTCTGTTTTAGCCAATAATAGCTCGTAAAGTAATCTAGACAAACAAATAGAAGTAAACAAAGTTTCGTAAGAGCCGTAATCGCATCATGTTGCTTTGCTAGACGATTGACGAGCAGGAAAAATGTTGGTAATGGAATATAGATCACGAGTAATGAAAGAAAAAAGTAAACAATAAATGGCATACTATTCCTCCTAATTGTGTGAGTTCGCCCTCATTTTAAAATAACGATATTTATTTGTGAAGCTTTTTCGTGTCGTAACAAATGTTATCTAATGTATTTTTAAATAAATAATCATTATTATCAAAATAATGTTAAAAATAAAAAAGAATAGTCCATCACTGTTATTCAAATCATTTTATCAAAACTACATAGTAAATGGTAAAAAGCAACATGACATAATATATAGAAGGCTTTACAGTATATATGGGAGTTTACTAAAAAAGAATGGAGTAAGAGTTAACACAATGGGCCATTAGCTGAAGTTTTAAGCACTTCAAGGTATGAAACAGAATGGCCTGTAATACTACATGATTATTTAGACTGCTCAAACTGCTATCAGTCTGGTGGAATGAATAAAGTATTATACTAAAAGCAGATCCAACTACAACGTAACAGGAAACCTGTTGTATCAGGAAAAGTGATAGTACATGGAGAAGAAAAGGCCCCCTTTGTATGAGTCAGTACATATCTTATTTATAGATAAAACGGTATTCAATCGAAATAAAAAATCTGAATAATAGACGTAAA
Source organism: Enterococcus sp. SB12 (assembly GCF_030910025.2). Taxonomy (NCBI): domain Bacteria; kingdom Bacillati; phylum Bacillota; class Bacilli; order Lactobacillales; family Enterococcaceae; genus Enterococcus; species Enterococcus sp. SB12. Next base: position 1,243,622 of record NZ_CP175675.1, read on the forward strand.
TAACTTCTAAAAGTCTCACACATCTATCATTCAGATTATTTTTTATTTACTGTTTGTTCTACTTTATTTTATTCTTCTGGTATAGTATTCGAGTCATTTTTATAGGTCAACAAATCACCCGGTTGACACTCCAAAACTTGGCAGATTTTTTCGAGAGTGGAAAAACGGATGGCTTTTGCTTTTCCATTTTTTAGAATAGAGATGTTTGCCATCGTAATGCCCACTTTCTCACTCAATTCAGTCACACTCATTTTTTTTTGAGCTAATACTACATCTAAATTAACGATAATTGCCATGTCGCACCTCACACTGTCAAATCATGATCTGTCTTAAGTAAAATCGCATGTTCAAGCAGTTTTTCCAGCACGCTTGTTAATGTGTATACTGCAAAAGGAATGAATACGACAGCGATTCCTACCAACATCAAACCTGGAGCATCGTCTAAATCCGCTACTTTCATAAATTTAGGAAGTAAGCCAAAAAAAGCGAAACCAATAAACAAAATGGTTCGTTCGATTTTTTTTAGTATGTTTAAGCTTTGAGTGGAAAAAGCTTGGTTATCTTCGATTTTTTTCAATAGTTTCAATAAGAAATAAGCAATAACGATTCCTAGGAGAAGGGCAAAGTAAATGACAGAAACAAATAATGTGGTCTGCCAATCAAAATTGAATCCTTTTTCGCTTGTAGCGATCTGAGTGTAAAAAAGTACGCCGAACAAAATAAATACGGCACTTATACCTAAAACGACAAATTTTAATAGCAATGTTTTAAATTTCATTTTTATCCCTCTTTTATCTTTGATAGCTAAAATATAGCAGAATAATTATTGTAAAACAACTATTTTTTATCGAAAAACAATAAAAATATATCGTTTATAAAAAATGATAGAGTATGAGGGTGTGGAGTGCATTTAACAGCTTTTTTTGATTGTAAGAAACATTTAAAACCAGTTATTTTAGATTCTATGTGTGTCTCTTCTATAATGCTAGTTTAGATGCCTGGGATTATATTGGACAATACAGTTGGAGGATTTTTTATTCTCTAGCGAAGAGAAGTGTAAGTTAACAGAACTGTATGAGAAAAAAGACAACTACGTAGTAGCTAACCGATTCATTAATTTTTTCAAGTTCATGTTTATTTACGTATCAGAATTTTTCTTATTCAATGGTTTGGTGTAATCATCACTTATTTGTCCTTTATTGCTTATACAATGTTATACAAAAGGAAAATCAAGCATTGACGCATGGGGTGTGGTACTATCTAGCTGAAATAGCTTAATAAGCGCAAGTAGATGCATTGGATTAGTTTATAAATCAAAAGTGTTAGAGGTATTAAGAAGAAGTAGAAAAATAAAATGGATTGCCGAATAAAAAGTACCATAAATCCTAAAACATGTGCCAACAGATAGATGGTAGATGTTTATTTTTTTCGATAATTTTGTAACAAAAATACGAAGATGAAAAAGAATAGAGATTCCCATAATGTAGTAGTCCAACTGAATTCTTTACTGATACCAAATACCATATTTCCTAGATTTGATACAATCAAATAGCCAATCGTTATGATCAATGAATAGTACAATCTTTTCATCATAGGACATACCTCGTTTTTATTTATAAGAATAGTATAAACCAAAGAAGTGGTGTTAGTATCAAATCTTAGACAGCTTTTCGTAGAGACAAGAATAAATTAAACTTATCTACGAGAGGATGAATTTTTATGACCCGATATGAAGAAAATTTTAAACAAATGATTGTTGAACTGAATCAAACTGGACGTTCTGTTCGAGGGTTAGCGAAAGAATATGGCTTATCTGAAGCAACGATTTACAAATGGAAGAATTTATATTTACCTGATCAGTCCACAGGACTGACTGGAAAAGAAGTAGCTGAACTGAGAAAAGAAAATGCTCGTTTAAATGAGGAACTTGAAATCTTAAAAAAAGCCGCAGCCATATTCTCTCGGAAAACCTAAATTCGCTTGTTCAATTTATTGAAAAATGGTGTAAGGATTACACTGTTTCTTTGTTGTGTCGGTTATTAGAAATCCCTAGAAGTGTCTATTATTTTTATAAGAATAAACCGTTGACAGCTACAGAAATCAGAAATAATAAGTTGAAAAAGAAGATTTCAACAATTTTTTTTACGAATAAACAACGCTATGGTCCCACAAAGATCCATCAAGTTTTATTAAAAGAAGGGATTTCAGTATCTCTTAAACATGTCCAAAAGCTAATGAAACAATTAAATTTAAGGTCGATTGTAGTTAAAAAATATAGACCTCAAAGGTCTAATAAACCGATCATTTCAAAAGAGAATCTCTTAAATCAGGACTTTTCTACTGAAACGATCTGTGAGAAATGGGCAGCTGACATTACGTACATTCCTACTAAGAAAAATGGTTGGTGTTACTTATCTTCAATCATGGATTTACACACGAAAAAAATTATTAGTTATACATTTTCAAAACGAATGACTGTGGATTGTGTCATTCAAACATTGAATAAAGCAAAAATACATTATCACATTCCAGAAGGAATGATTCTACACACTGACTTGGGCAGCCAATACACAGCAAGAGAAGTGGAACAATGGCTTAAAACCAACAAAATAAGGCATTCTTATAGTAGAAAAGGAACACCTTATGATAATGCTGGAATCGAATCTTTCCATGCCTCATTGAAAAAAGAAGAAGTCTACACGACTAGCTACTCAGATTTTGAAGAAGCAAATCGAGCGCTATTTAGCTACATTGAAGGATTTTATAACCGAAATCGAATCCATAGCTCGATTCACTATCTAACCCCACAGGAATTTGAAGAATTAGCAAAAGAAAAAATGGCTTAACCGTCTCTACTAAAATGTGTCCAAGATATTGACTCAAATCCAAAGTGAATAAGAAAAATGATAATATAAAAATAAAGTAAGAACGCATTAAAGTAACTAAAGTTATTTATTGTATTTTTTAATTCTCCGAAAAAATTTAATAAATAAATAGAATCTTGTAATAATAACTGAGCATAATCTTTGCAATTTTTAATCTTGAATAATATCCTTTAAGTATAGCCAGCAATCAAAAGTAAATAGAGAATAAGTAAGCAATTGTTATTTCAGTATCAGACTGGCAATAAAACGCCGTTATGATCCAGCAATGTTTGGTAGCGATTTATTTACTGGTGCTATGCTAACTGTTCGCTATCTATACTGTGATTGTCGGTAGAGTTATTTACAGGGTAAAAATAAGTTTATAGGAGGTGGAAAATGAATAAGGGGTTAAAAATAATCGGTGTTATCATGAGTTTACTGCTACTTTCAGTATTTCTAGCGATTGCGTTGATCAATGCGCCGTATATTATGCCTGAACAATTGGAACGATTTCGCTTCTTTACTTTAACGAATTACTACATGCAACAATATATTTTCTGGGCAGCTGTAGTATTTGCCGTTCTTGCTATTATCATCTTGCTAGTCGTTCTTTTCTATCCAAAGTCAAGAGGAACTTTCGTTATGAAACGGGAAGATGGCAAACTAACAATCGACAAAAAAGCGATCGAAGGGTTGGTACGTTCCCATTTACACGAAGAAGAGTTCATTCATTCACCTAAAGTACGGATACGTTCAACGAAAAATCGAATCCATATCCATGTCAACGGAGACTTGAAACGAACTTCTTCATTAGTAGGGAAAACAGGTGTATTGATGCAAGACATCGAAGAAGAAGTGACTAGAGTACTTGGAACAAAAGAAACGGTCAAAGTGGCAGTCACATACAGCGGTTATGAAGAACAAGAAGATACAAGAGACTACAAGCACTCTCGAGTGGAATAGGAGGGCCAAATAATGAAAGAACTATTTTCAGCATACAAGCTCCCTATTATCTTTGGGGGGCTTGGACTACTGCTAGCTGTTTTATGGTTAACGATTGGATTTTTCAAGACATTGTTGATCATAATCATGACAGCAATTGGCGCAGGAATCGGTTTTTATTTGAAACAGACAGGAATAGTTGATCAATTTTTTAAATCATAGGAGGAAACAAAGATGGAAAACAAAAACATGAATACAACAAATGGATCAGTTTTGGCAAATGAAAAAGGAGAAAACCGCATGATGAATGGTGAATTGACTTATGAAGACAAAGTCATCCAAAAAATCATCGGTTATGCATTGAAAGATGTAGATGGTCTATTGACATTAGATGGCGGATTTTTCTCAAATATGGCTGAAAAATTAGTCAACACAGATAACGTAACAGCAGGTATCAATACAGAAGTAGGTAAGAAACAAGTAGCTGTGGATCTAGATGTGATCGTAGAATACGGTAAAGACATCGAAGATATTTACAACCAAATCAAAGAATTAATCAGTACTGAAGTAAACAATATGACACATTTAGATGTTATCGAAGTGAATGTGAATGTTGCAGATATCAAAACACAAGAAGAATACCAAAAAGATCAAGAAACAGTACAAGACAAAGTAACAGAAGCAGCAAAATCAACAGGACAATTTGCTTCACGCCAAACAGATAAAGCAAAATCTGCTGTAGGCAAAGGTGCACAAAAAGTCAAAGAAAATAACGAACCACGTGTACAATAAGAAGTAAGAAGTCAGTTAGGAGGAATTTAAAATGGGATTTATTTGGGCATTAATCGTCGGCGGTATCATTGGAGCAATTGCAGGAGCAATCACGAATAAAGGATCATCAATGGGAATCATCGCAAACATCATTGCTGGTTTAGTAGGTTCAGCAATTGGACAAGCTTTACTAGGGACTTGGGGACCAACAATTGCAGGAATGGCTATCATTCCATCATTGATCGGTGCAATCATTTTAGTATTAGTCGTTTCATTCTTTGCACGTAAATTATAAGCAAATTGAAGAAAAACTTATGTTGAAATGAAGAACAAATTTGAGAACCGTAGCGAAACTCGCTGCGGTTCTTTTTTATATATTTTATATGAAGTATTCTTTATTCCTTATGAAAAAATATCTTTAAAAATAAAAAAAGACGAAAATAAACGGTTTTCTATAAAAAGAAGACCGATTATTTTTTGTCTTTATGGGAGCGTCAATAATTTTGTGTAAATAAATTGTCCTCCTGCAAAATAATTAGTTACTCAGTAAACATTGAAACTAATGTATCGGTTACCTGTTGAAAACCTTTATGGCTTCTGTTTAGAAATTTTTGATTGTATGTATCAAAAATGCTGACTAGAAAGCGTTATAGTGATTCTTCATTTTGAAACTGCTCTTTTCTACGGCTGTATCTTTTAATTTGCTTATTGAAAGACTCGATTAGATTGGTTGAGTAAATGGTTCTACGAATGCTAGGTGGAAAATCATAAAAAGTTAATAAGTCTTGGTTTTCTATGAGTGACTGCGTCACTTTAGGATAGTTTTTCTTCCATTTCTCAATCATGCCGGATAAGAAGGTATTCGCTTCTTCTTTTGAGTTAGCTTGATAAACAGCCTTAAAGTCATCACAGATTTCTTTTCGGTCTTTGACACGTACTTTATGAGCGATATTACGAGATACATGGATACAACAATGCTGATATTTTGCTTTAGGATAAATTTGATGGATAGTATCTTTCATGCCTTTTAAGCCGTCCGTAATAAAAAGCAAGACTTCTTGAACTCCTCTGGAGTTAATATCCTGTAGCAGCTCATTCCAAACGTATGTTGATTCAGTTGGAGCAATCGCATAACTCAGTACTTCTTTAGTGCCGTCTTCTCGTATACCAATGGCAATATAAATCGCTTCTTTGGATACAGTTTGACGTTTTAGTGGAATGTAAGTAGCGTCCATAAAAATAGCGACATACTTATCATTTAAGGCTCTGGATTTAAAGGCATTTACTTCTTCAGTCAGAACTTTAGTCATGTTGGACATGGTTTGTGGAGTATAGTGATGACCGTACATTTTTTCGATCAAATCAGCAATTTCAGACATCGTAACACCTTTTTCGAATAAATGGATAATAGTGGTTTCCAATGTATCGTTTGTTCTTTTGTAGGCTGGTAAAGTTTGTTGTTTAAACTCACCATTACGATCTCTAGGTATTTCCAATGTTAATTCACCATATTCGGTTTTGATTGATCGAAAGTAAGAACCGTTTCTCGAATTACCTGAATTAAAACCAGTGCGATCATATTTTTCGTAATCTAAAAAAGCCGTTAATTCAGTCCGTAGGAGTGTGTTTATCGCTTTTTCTAAGTGCGAACGGAATAATTCATTTAAATCGCCTTTAGTGACTAGAGTTTGCACAATTTCTGTAGTAAAATCATTCATAGGGAAGTCCTCTTTTCTGTGAATTGGTTGTCGTTAACTTTATTCTACAGAAGGGACTTCCTTTTTTGTATGGATTTTTTCATTTACACAAAATATTTTATACTCTCGTCTTTATTTGTGTGAAAAACGAAAAAGAGCACAACACATCAAGCTTTTATTAATTGTCTGTCTTTTATAAATGCAAGTATTAATTCAAAAAAACAGAAGAAAAAAACAACTACACCTTCTTTTATACTCGTAATCGTAGAAAGGAGGCGAAAAAAATGAATACATTACCTATCAATACAGGAGATACAGCATTCATGATTTTATGTACAGCAATGGTTTGCCTGATGACTCCTGGTCTAGCATTTTTTTACGGCGGATTAGCACGGAAGAATAATATACTAACGATCATGTCTCAATCTTTTCTCTCCGTTGGGATAACAACGATTATGTGGGTATTTGGTGGATTCGGATTGGCCTTTGGACGGGATATCGGCGGTGTTATTGGAAACCCGGCAGATTTCTTTTTGATGAGACATGTTACAAGCTTCCCCAACATGTTTCATGGTGCAACGATTCCATTTTTAATGTTCTTTCTTTACCAACTGATGTTTATCGTGATTACCGTTCCTTTGATGACAGGAGCTTTTGCAGGAAGATTGAATTTAAAAGGCTATATTATACTTGTTATTTTTTGGAATCTGCTGATTTATTTCCCTGTTTGCCACTGGATATGGGGCGGCGGATTTTTGGATCAGATGGGATTTAGAGATTTCGCTGGTGGAGCAGTCATCCACACGACAGCTGGATTCGGCTCTTTAGCATGTATCCTCACACTTGGTCAAAGAAAGATTCCTTTAGGAGAAAGAAGTCAGCATAGCAGTCTTATGGCAGCTGCTATCGGTACAGGACTGCTTTGGTTTGGCTGGTTCGGTTTTAATTCCGGTGGTGCACTTCGAGCAGATGAACAAGCAGTCAATGCATTTGGTTCAACATTCATCGCTCTTGCATTTGCGATGATTACTTGGCTGATCATTGCAAAAGTAAAAGGAAATGGCTTTGATTTTGTCGACGTACTAACAGGATCCGTTGCTGGATTGGCAGACATTACGCCTTGTGCCGGTTATGTAGAAGCAAAAAGTGCCATGCTGATTGGGATCATTGCGGGTATCGTCTGTCATGCTGCTGTTGATTTTCGTAAAAAGAAACAATGGGATGATGCACTTGATGTGTGGGGTGTTCATGGCATGGGCGGATCCACAGGTACGATTCTGATAGGGATCTTTGCATCTAACAGCCATCTACTAACGAATCCAAGCAGCTGGTACTTCTTAGGGATTCAAGTGATTGGTGTCATCATTACTGCCGTGTATGCCTATGTGCTGACAACAGTGATTTTAAAATCGGCGATGCACTTTACAACGATCACTACTACAAAAGAAGAACAAGAAGAAGGATTGGACTTTTTCTTCTTTGGCAACAAACTCAATTGAAACAAATTCAAATAGAAAAGAGGAAGATTCATGCAACAAAGCAAAACGAAAATTCCTGCAAAAAAATTAACGTTCTTTGGCTTTTTGGCTATGACCATCTCAATGGTCGTTTCATTATATGAATATCCCACATTCGCGACCTCAGGCTTCAGCTTAGTATTTTTCTTGTTATTAGGCGGTTTGCTATGGTTTATCCCTGTGGCATTGTGCGCAGCAGAGATGGCAACGGTGAAAGGATGGGAAAAAGGCGGTGTCTATACTTGGGTCAGTCGCACATTGGGAAAACGATTCGGTTTTGCCGCAATCTTTTTCCAATGGTTTGAGATAACAGTTGGCTACTTGACCATGCTGTATTTCTTAACTGGTGCATTATCCTATGCAACGGGTATTGGTGCTATACAAAACAATAAATATCTGAAATTGGCAATCCTATTGATTATTTTCTGGGCTATTTTACTCTCACAGTTAAAAGGAACCAAATACACTTCATTGATTGCTCGGATCGGTTTTGTAGCTGGTATCTTGTTGCCAGCATTAGTCCTGTTTGGCTTAGGGATCCATTATGTCGCTTCAGGCGCTCCACTACAAACGACACTGTCTATGAAAACATTGATTCCTGATTTTTCGAAATTGCCTACGCTGGTTGTTTTTGTTTCCTTTATTTTAGCATATATGGGCGTAGAAACATCTGCCAGTCATGCAAATGAAATGGAAAACCCTAAAAAGGATTATCCATTAGCAATGTTTGTATTGGTTATTCTGGCAATCATTTTAGATACTTTTGGCGGATTGACCGTCGCTACTACAGTACCTCAACATGGTTTGTCTCTTAATACAGGGGTGATTCAATCGTTAGAATTCCTATTAAGACACATTGATCCAAATCTTGCATGGATTGCGAAAATTCTTGCGATTCTTGTTTGTTTAGGTGTCATCGGAGAAATTGCTTCTTGGGTAACCTCTCCTTCAAAAGCACTTCACGTAGCAGCAGAAGAAGGATTACTTCCTGAATATTTTGCAAAAGAAAACACACACGGTGTTCCTGCTCATTTGATGATCGCCAATGGGATCGTTGCAACAATCTGGGCAGCCGTCTTTACATTAAGCGGCGGGGGGAATAATCTTTCATTTCTTGCAGCGATGTCATTGACTGTTGTAATCTACCTGATGTTGTACTTTATGTTTTTCGCGGGCTATTTGAAGCTGGTTTTTAAAGATGACAGTCTTGAAAGAGCCTATCAGGTTCCAGGCGGAAAAGTTGTAAAAGTAATCGTTGCTTGTTTAGGTCTTTTGACTTCACTTTTTGCTTTTTGTATCTCATTTGTTCCACCTGCTAGTATCGCAGCTGGACAGCATGGGATTTATGAAACGATTCTGATTGTTTCTTATCTTATCGTCTTAGTTATTCCATTTACGATCTACGCATGCCGTCATAAATTCCAGCATGCAGAAAAATAAAAAATGAAAGCTGGTTATTCAAATGGAAGTAAAAGAATTAGAACAATTGATTGGAAAAAATTTCCACTATTATCAAACAGGACAAGTGGCGGATTACATTCCAGCATTAGCTGAAGTGGATCCTAAACAATTAGGTATGGCGATTTATGATTTGGATACAAAACAACTGATTGAGGGAGGAGATGCCGATGTGCGCTTTGCCATCGAAAGCATGTCAAAAGTTCCCGTATTGTTATTAGCAATCAAAGACAACGGAATAGAAAAAGTCTTTCAAACAATCAACACGGAACCAACCGGTTTTGCCTTCAATTCTATCATGAATATGGAAATCAATCATCGCAAACATCCAATGAATCCTTTTGTTAATGCAGGAGCGATTGCAACAACCTCGTTGATTGCCGGTAAAGATGCAGATGAAAAATTTGAGCGAATCTTGTCATTTATGAAAGAGATCTGTGATGATCCTAATATCACATTGAATGAAGAAATCTATCATTCTGAATCAAGAACAGGTGATATCAATCGCTCTCTTGCTTACTATATGAAAGGTAATCAAATGATCGAAGGAGACGTACCGGAGATACTCGATGCTTATTTCAGACAATGCTCCCTCAATGTCACCGCTACAGGCATAGCAAAATTAGCTGCTGTGCTGGCAAATAAAGGAATTGCTCCTTGGGATGGCAAACAAATCATTACTGAAGAAAGTGCTACAATCGTCAAATCAATTATGACAACTGCTGGTTTGTATGATGAATCAGGAGAGTTTTCCGTCCATGTTGGTGTACCTGCAAAAAGCGGTGTAGGCGGCGGGTTGATGGCAGCTGTGCCAAATCGTTACGGCATAGGTGTCTTCAGCCCGGCACTAGATCCATTTGGTAACAGCGCAGCTGGTATCCAATTGTTGAAAGATGTAGTCAAAGAACTAGATGCTGACATCTTTGAATAACCATTCTTGAAAGAGGCTGGGGTAAAAGTCCAAACGGTTCAAAGTTACCTACAATGAGGCTGAAATTGTGAGCTTGTTTGACTTTTGTCCCAGTTTCTTTTTTTATTGGTTTTTGAAAGGGCTTTTCTAAATAAAAAGGAAACAAAAATATGATTTACAGATATGATTAAATAAACTCATAAGAAAAACTGGAGGCGTGTATCAGGAATGCTGGAAAATTACATCGAGCGAAATATATTTAGAAAAGTGTATCTGTGTGAACAATTATTTGAATTCCAAGAAATAGATATCGAACAAACAGCTATTTCTCTAAGGGTGACTACACCAACGATCCTTCACGATCTAGAAAGTCTAGCCGAGTGTCTAGAATATTGTATAAAAGAACAAGTAAGAGAGAAGCATAAGTATAAACTCGTATTCAAACATGGTATTGCTCTTTCTGAGCTCACACAGTTTCTGTACGGTCAATCTTATTTTTTAAAGTTTTTAAGTTATTATTTTGATGGTATATTCACGAGTACAGAACTGGCTGATCTTGAATTTATTTCTTTGAGCAAAGTATATACAATCAAAAAAATCGTATTGGATTTTTTTAAAGAAAATGATTATTTGAAAAATAAAGAAATCATTATCCCAGAATTTGACTCGCGGAACATCTTGCTAGCTTTAGTACGCTATGTCAATTGGGAAGGCTATGAAAATAAAAATCCGTATGTAGAAGAAGCTTGTAACGAGTTGATTGATTATGTAGAGACTCATTTTTTTAAAAGAAGATATTCGGAAGATGAAAAGTCCTTTATCATACGAGGAATAGAGATCGCAATCGGAAGAAAGGCATTTCCCCTTGGACTGAAAGAAGAAGATAAGAAAAGCGCAGAAACGAAGCCGTTATTTCAATTAGTTTGTCAAGGATTGGAAGAGCAAAAAGGAATTCTAGACTTACAAGAAGAAGATATCTATTATATTTTTTCCTTGTTCAACAGTAGAAATTATACCAATGAGAACATGGAGCTGTTAAGAAAAGATTTCGAAGTTGTTTATAAAAATTTTGTTCTCAATGACCTATCACTGAATGAATTGATTTTACAGATTATTAGTATCGCTGAAATCGACGATGCAGAAAATTTTATTTTCAAGCAATCCTTTTTACAATTTGTCCGTACGTTGTGGGCAGATGGACAAGTATTTTTACCGGAAAGGATCTATCTTCTATCAGAAAAAGAACAACTTCTGTACGGAAAAATTGTAGAAATATTGGAAGAGTGGAAAAAGAAAAATCAAATCCAACTAAGATGGAATGAAAATTTCATTCGAAAATTCGTCAAAAGTCTTTCTTTGATCAACAGTGAACAAGCGGGGAGGCAGGAAATAGAAATTTTTGTTGTTTCAGAAAGTTCAGTCAAACAATTTTTTTATCGAACCCAATTTCATTTGTATGCGGAAGAAGGCATCGCCGAAATAAATCCTATTTTATTTCGTTCATTAGAAGAATTGCCTGATGAATGTCTATGTGCGAAAAAAAGAGTGGTTTTGTGCGATGCTGCTAGCTATCAAAATGGATTAGAAACTGAAAAGACAAAGATCTATCCAATCTCATTAAAAGGTGCAAACATCCATTTGTATCATATTGCTCAGGAACTTCACCTATTAAAAAAACATATTTCTTGATGAGACCTTAATTAGGAGACCTTCTACAAAGCTTTTTAATTGTCTGTAGAAGGTTTTTATTTGAGTCCTGATTCGTGCGAAGATCTACTTATATAACAAGCTTTCTCTGAAATTTTTTTAAAATGCTATTGACTTAGAGTCAACTCTAAGTAGTAGAATAGATAAAGTGTAACAAATCTATTTTCATTAAAAGAAGATAGTACGGAGGAGAGAATGTATTATGAGTACAGTATTACATGTATTGGATGCAATCAATAGCCCCGCAGATGTCAAAAAATTATTTGTTGAGGAAATGAAACAGTTGGCAGAAGAGATGCGCCAAAAAATCTTGCAAAAGGACAGCGATGTAGGTGGGCACGTTGGTCCGAATCTAGGTGTAGTAGAATTAACGATTGCGTTTCATTATGTATTTGATTCACCAAAGGATAAAATCGTTTGGGATGTTTCCCATCAGTCTTATGGTCATAAGCTTTTAACTGGTCGAAAAAATGGTTTTGAAAAAGGACATTACCGTGAAGTGAGCGGATATTCCAACCAACATGAAAGTAAACATGACTATTTTACAGTGGGGCACACATCTACATCTATCAGCTTAGCAACAGGTTTAGCTAAAGCGAGAGGTCTGAAGAAAGAATCAGGAAATGTGGTAGCATTTATCGGTGACGGCTCCCTAAGTGGTGGCTTAGCTTTTGAAGGATTGAACAATGGTGGTGTTTTACAATCCAATCTAATCGTATTAGTAAACGATAATGAGATGTCTATTGATGAGAACCATGGCAGTTTATATAAAAACTTAGCTGAGCTTCGTCAAACCAACGGTAAAAGCAGCAATAACCTATTTAAAGCAATGGGATTTGATTATCGTTACGTGGATAATGGAAACGATCTGGAAACGGTGATCCGTTTATTTGAAGAAGTAAAAGATATTGATCATCCGATTGTACTTCACGTACATACGGAAAAAGGTCGCGGTTATCAGCCGGCAATCGATAATAAAATGAAATATCATTGGCATGTACCATTTGATCTGTCCACCGGGGAGGCAAAGCAAGTAACTTCTGGAGAAACATTTAATATGATCATCATGGATTATTTGGATAAGAAAATGCAAACAAGTACAGCTCCTATTGCCGCAGTCAATGCAGCGATACCAGGCGCCTTTGGACTGAAAACATTCCAAGAAAAACATCCAGATCATTATTTTGACGTGGGGATCGCTGAACAGCACTCTATCACTTTCGCTTCTGCTTTGGCTTCTCAGGGAGTACGTCCAGTCGTCTTCCAATCAAGTACTTTCTTGCAACGGGCATATGATCAATTATCACATGATTTAGCGATCAACGAGAATCCAGTGATTATTTTAGTCGGTGGCGGAACGATCTCAGCTAGTGACCGAACACACCAAGGAACATTTGACATTCCTTACTTATCAAGTATCCCGAACATCAAATATCTTGCTCCAGCAACAAAAGAGGATATGATCTCTATGCTAGATTGGGCGTTCGAACAAACAGCGCAGCCTGTAGCAATCCGGATTCCTACACATGGTGTAGAACATGGTACAGCTATCGCAAATGATTATAGTATTCCAGCCTATCAAACAGTAAATAATGGAGGAAAAGTAGCAATTTTAGCTTTAGGCGGTTTTCTTGAATTAGGAAAAGAAACAGTAAAAGCTTTTAGAAAAAAAGGAATCGAAGCAACGTTGATCAATCCAGGAACGATCACAGAAAATGACGTAGAAACATTAGATAAATTAAAAGAAACACATGAATTAGTCATCACATTAGAAGATGGTAGTTTGTCAGGAGGATTTGGCGAAAATATCAGTCGTTATTATGGTAATTCTTCAATGAACGTATTAAATTTTGGTGCAGAGAAAGAATTCACGGATAGCGTTCCTGTAGGGCAGCTTTATGAACGTTATCATTTAACACCAAAACAAATCGTTGAAGATAGTCTGCGTGTCTTGAATATTCAATAATTCATTATGCTCACCATCCAGATAATTGTTTATACTAGTATCTGGATGGTTTTTTCATTATAAAAAGCAAAGGTGTGGATGTTATGTATCAGCAAGTAGAAGAATATGTCAAAAAGTTCCAAAAAAAATATCCTAGTTATCAATCAGAAAAATTAGGTTTCTTTTCATTTGAGGATACAGAAAAAATGGCAGACGAGTTGAGCGAACTAGTTGTAAAAAAGATAAAGACTGGTACATCAAGTGGTTACGATCTGTATAAACAAGAGAATGAGCCTTTACCAAAAGTTGGTCAATTAGACGTGGTCCTGAATGGAAAAAATGAACCAGTTTGTATCATCAAAAATATAAATGTGACCATCTTGCCTTTTAGTGAAGTCACGAAAGAGCATGCTTGGAAAGAAGGAGAAGGGGATCGGACATTAGTTTATTGGCGGAAAGTCCATGCTGAGTTTTTTAAACATGCTTATAAAGAAGCGTTGAACATAGAATTTACAGAAGAGAAGCTGGTCGTATACGAAGAATTTGAAGTAATTTTCTTTTAGTAAGAAAGGTCTGCTGAAAGAAATAGCTCATTATTGACTCCTGAATAGAAAAGGGTTACATTTTTATATGAAGCTGTATTTTTATATAACATTACTGGAGGAGATATTGTGGATACACTGGAACAAATCAAAGGCGGAGTCGTCGTTTCTTGTCAAGCTTTGGAAAACGAGCCGCTACACAGTTCTTTTATTATGGGGAGAATGGCTTTGGCTGCAAAAGAAGGCGGAGCAGTTGGTATTCGAGCAAATACGACAGAAGATATCAATGAAATCAAGCGAATCGTTGATTTACCGGTAATAGGGATTATCAAAAGAGATTACGATGGGTCAGAAGTGTTTATTACTGCGACAGAAAAAGAAGTGGAAGAACTTTTGGAGACGCAAGCAGAAATCATTGCACTGGATGCAACTTCTCGTAAACGTCCGACAGAAAAAACAACTGCTGAACTTGTCCAAATGATTCACGAACACGGTCGGTTAGCTATGGCAGATATTTCGACTTTTGAGGAAGCGCTTCAAGCGCAAGAAGATGGTTTTGATCTTTTGTCTACGACTTTAGCAGGCTATACAGAATATTCACGAAAGACGCAGACACCTGATTTTGATTTATTGAATCAAATCATAGAACAAGTCGATATCCCAGTAATTATGGAAGGACATACTGACTCTCCTGAACAAGTAGAGAAAGCATATGAATTAGGTGCTTTTTCAGTCGTAGTTGGATCTATTATCACCCGTCCGCAATTGATCACTAAAAGATATGTCGAAGCCGCAAGTAAAGCAAATAACTAAAAAACACGCACGGTACAGATTCTTGACAAAAAAGAAAAATTGATAGATAGTTTAAAGCAGATTCTAAGAAGACGAAAAAAGCATTACTTTTCATTTTGTCTTCAAGATCTGCTTTTTAACGAATTTTATAGAAAGAAGGCGAAACCATGTTTGAACGGAGTCCTTCAGAATTGACAGAACGTGAAAATTACAAGTTGCTGATTGGTTCAGTCATCCCTAGACCAGTAGCAGTAGTAACGACTAAATCAGCAAAAGATATAGTGAATATCGCACCCTTCAGTTACTTCAATATCGTCAGTTCGAATCCACCCATCTTATCCTTGGCGATCCAGAGAAAACAAGATGCAGTAAAAGACACAGCAAAGAATATTCTTGAGACAAGAGAAGCTGTTATCCATATCCTTGATGAGGACAACGTAGAAGAAGTAAATAAAACAGCAGCCAATCTGCCTAATGAGGAAAGCGAACTGTACCTGACTGACTTGACTTTAACTGATTCAGTAATCATTTCAGTACCAGCATTGACAGAAGCAAAAGTTCGTTTTGAAACATCCTTGTATGAACATGTCGAGATACGGAATAAAAATAAAGTAACAGCTGATTTATTTTTGCTAGAAGTACAGAAATATCATTTAAATGAAACAGTCTATGATGATAAGACAGGAAGGATCGATCCAAGAAAATTGAATGCTGTAAGCCGTTTGGCAGGAAATGATTATGCAGCAATAGGAGAAATTTTCACGATTGCACGTCTCGAATAAAAAGGACACTAGTTATGTTAAAAATAAGCTATAAACCATCGACAGATTCAAAAGAAATGAAAAAAGAATATGAAACAGTGAATGATTTTCTGCAAGGGCAGTACTTAGAAGTTCCGCCATTGCAAGACCATTTTGTCGTTACTACTGTTACTTTAGATGGTAAGGAAATAGAAATGCCAGATCAAACGATTAGCGGATTGTTTAATTACTTTAACAAATAAATATTTATTCCGAAAAGTGAAAAAATACATAAAAAAACACATAAAACTAAAAATTATCAAAGAATCCTGGTGCAACTGAAAGAATTTGCAACGGGATTCTTTCAACTTATTTGTTATTTTTTTCTAAAAAATAGTAAAGATTGTTAAATTTCACTATTTCATTTCAAATTCCATTGCCTAATCATTAGGAAAAGTCTATCATGAAATCGTAAATAGAATATAGTAATAACCTTGTTAGGTGAGGCTCCTATACAAACATAGGCTGTTGCCCAGAAACGTCGAAAGTCGCCAATGGGTAAAACAGAAACTGTCGGATTAAGGCTTTTTCCAATAGCTAAGAATGTTTTCTTTACGTTGTATAGTGCTAAAACTCGGACGATGAGATGATGCTAGGTCAGAATTCTTGTTCGAAAAGGTTTCTGACCTTTTCTTTATATTTTTGTGACTGACTTATTTGATGAGACAAACTCGCTCCTCACCTGACAAATGGATTGCTGTGTGAGGAGGAGATGCGGTGAAAAAAAGAAAAAAGATCGATTGGTGGATTTTGGGTCCTTATTTGACTTTGTCCATGATCGGTCTTTTAGAAGTATACAGTGCCAGTTCTTATCGTTTATTGCAAGCCGATGAAAATACAAAAAGTCTATTATTGCGTCAACTAATTTTCATATTTTTGAGTTGGAGCGTGATCTTCTTAGCTCGTTCAGTCAAACTACACTATTTACTTCACCCTAAAATAGCAGGATACGGTTTAGCCTTATCGATTTTCTTTTTAGTATTAGTAAGAATAGGGATATTCGGTGTCACTGTCAATGGCGCACAACGTTGGATCTCTCTGTTTGGCATTCAATTCCAGCCTTCTGAACTGGCAAATCTTTTTTTGATTTTTTATTTAAGCTGGTTTTTTCGTGACGGAAATAGTAGCCCAAAAGATCTAAAAAGACCATTCCTGATTACAGTAGGTATAACTTTTCTGATTTTATTCCAGCCAAAGATTGCTGGAGCATTGATGATCCTTTCGATTGCGTGGATCATATTTTGGGCAGCGGCGGTTCCATTTAAAAAAGGGATCTATCTAATCGTTACTTTTTCTGCATTGCTGATTGGAGCAGCAGGCGGGGTATTATATTTAGGAAATAAAGGTTGGCTTCCACAGATGTTTAATCATGCTTATGAAAGGATCGCGACTTTAAGAGATCCTTTTATCGATAGTCATGGTGCGGGCTATCAAATGACCCATTCGTTTTATGCACTATATAATGGTGGCATATTTGGGCGGGGATTAGGAAATAGTATCACAAAAAAAGGGTATCTTCCAGAGACAGAAACAGATTTTATTTTTTCGATTATTACAGAAGAGCTTGGGCTAATCGGTGCATTGTGTGTGCTTTTCTTATTGTTCTCATTATGCATGAGAATCTTTTGTTTAAGCAGTCGCTGTAAAAATCAGCAAGCTGGATTGTTTCTTTTAGGATTCGGAACTTTGCTATTCGTTCAGACGATAATGAACGTGGGAAGTATCGCGGGGCTGATGCCAATGACTGGTGTGCCATTGCCATTTGTTAGCTACGGAGGAACAAGTTATCTGATCCTTTCTTTAGGAATCGGAATCACGTTGAATATTTCTTCAAAGATACAGGCCGAAGAGTTGCCGCTCTATCGAACTGAAAAACAATAAAGAGAAACTGAGAAACTCTCAGTTTGAATTATCATAAAGTACAATCTTTTATTTTTCAAGCGAGAGGTTCTTTTAGAAAGAGGAATTCGCAATGAAAGTATCTCAAAAAATCATATTATCTATTTTGTTACTGCTTACATTAGTAGTTGGCTATTTTTCGATTGAGTTTATCCATGGATTTTCGTCTGCAAAACAGAGTTCAACTGTGAAAAAGGTAGAGCCGAAAAGTGTCCCTACCACACTAAATGTGGCTTTGATTGGTTCAGATGCTCGTTCGAAAGACGAAAACGGTCGCTCGGATTCACTTCTGGTTGCACAATACAACCAGAAAACACAACAAGCAAAACTGATCTCTACCATGAGAGATTCATATGTCGATATTCCAGGTTACGGAATGAATAAGATAAATGCAGCTTACTCTTATGGGGGAGTTGATTTATTAAATCAAACATTAAAGGAAAATTTCAAATTTTAAGCTCCCTATTATGCAAGTATCACATTTCAAGATTTTATCGATTGCGTTAATGAACTGTTTCCTGGTGGAGTCAAGATCGATGCAGAAAAATCTCTAGATTTAGATGGCGTATATATAAACAAAGGAGAGCAAGTGATGGATGGTAATACTTTACTCCAGTATGCTCGATTTCGGGAAGACAAAGAAGGAGACTTCGGGAGGATCAGAAGGCAGCAGCAAGTGATCAAAGCTATCTCTCAGCAGCTGAAAGACGTAACTTCAATATTCAAGCTACCCAAAGCGGTTGGGAAATTACTTGGTAGTATCCAAACGAACCTTCCAGAAAGTGTGCTTCTGGATTGTGGTATGGATTTCCTCAAAAACAATAATAAAAAGATCGATACATTATCCGTACCAGTAGACGGCAGTTGGGACTTCAACGACAATACGCCTTCCGGAAGTGTTCTGGAATTAGATTTGACCAAAAACCAAGAAGCAATCAAAAAATTTCTGAATAATTAAGTAAAGAAAATAAAAGAAGTTAGAAATAACAATCTATGTTATGTTCTGACTTCTTTTATTATGTTAGAATAAACAGTTATAAATAGTGAAAATAAAGGAATGACAAGCAAGAGAAGGAGGAAAAAATGAAAAGAAGTGACAAGCACGGCAAAAATCGAACAGGCGCTTATATTGCCGGCGCAGTGATCTTAATAGCAGCTGCGGGTGGCGGTTATTTTTACTACCAGCACTATCAAGAAACCCAAGCAGTAGAAGCTGGAGAAAAGACAGTTGAGCAATTTGTCCAAGCTTTGAACAAGGGAGATTATAACAAAGCTGCAGAAATGGCATCAAAAAAGGCGGCAAATAAAAGTGCATTATCTGAAAAAGAGATCTTAGAGAAATACCAGAATATATACGGTGCTGCTGATGTCAAAGGACTTCAGATATCGAATCTAAAAGTAGATAAAAAAGACGATTCTACTTACAGTTTTTCATATAAAGCAAAGATGAATACCTCATTAGGTGAATTGAAAGATCTTTCTTATAAAGGAACATTAGACAGAAATGATGGTCAAACCACGATCAACTGGCAACCCAACTTGGTTTTTCCAGAAATGGAAGGAAATGACAAAGTAAGCCTGACCACACAAGAAGCAGCAAGAGGGAATATTATAGATCGAAATGGTGAACCATTAGCAACAACAGGCAAACTAAAACAATTAGGAGTCGTTCCAAGTAAACTTGGAGATGGAGACGAAAAAACAGCCAATATCAAAGCGATTGCTTCCTCCTTCGACTTAACAGAAGATGCTATCAATCAGGCAATTTCACAAAGCTGGGTACAACCCGATTACTTTGTCCCATTGAAAATCATTGATGGAGCAACGCCAGAACTTCCAGCTGGAGCTACCATTCAAGAAGTAGACGGCAGATATTATCCTTTGGGTGAAGCAGCTGCTCAGCTGATTGGTTACGTGGGAGATATCACAGCAGAAGATATTGATAAGAATCCAGAATTAAGCAGTAATGGAAAAATCGGTCGCTCAGGTTTGGAGATGGCTTTTGATAAGGATCTTCGTGGGACAACAGGTGGGAAATTAAGCATTACAGATGCAGACGGTGTAGAGAAAAAAGTTCTGATCGAACATGAAGTTCAAAATGGCAAAGATATCAAATTGACAATCGATGCGAAGGCACAAAAAACAGCTTTTGACAGTCTAGGAGGAAAAGCTGGATCAACTGTTGCGACAACGCCAAAAACCGGTGATCTTCTTGCGCTTGCTAGCTCTCCAAGCTATGATCCAAACAAAATGACAAACGGGATCTCACAAGAAGATTACAAATCTTATGAAGAAAATCCTGAACAGCCATTCATCAGCCGATTTGCGACAGGTTATGCTCCTGGATCTACGTTTAAAATGATTACAGCAGCAATCGGTCTTGACAACGGCACTATCGATCCAAATGAAGTGTTGACGATCAACGGGCTTAAATGGCAAAAAGACAGTTCTTGGGGATCTTATCAAGTAACGCGTGTCAGTGATGTATCACAAGTAGACTTAAAAACTGCTTTGATCTATTCCGATAATATATATATGGCACAAGAAACGTTGAAAATGGGTGAGAAAAAATTTCGTATAGGCTTAGATAAATTCATTTTTGGTGAAGACCTTGATTTGCCAATTAGTATGAATCCAGCACAAATTTCTAATGAAGATAGCTTTAACTCAGATATCTTGCTAGCTGATACTGGATATGGACAGGGCGAACTTCTAATTAATCCTATCCAGCAAGCAGCAATGTATTCTGTTTTTGCCAACAATGGCACACTTGTCTATCCTAAATTGATTGCAGATAAAGAGACAAAAGATAAGAAGAATGTCATCGGCGAAACAGCAGTACAAACGATCGTGCCAGATCTGAGAGAAGTTGTGCAAGATGTAAATGGTACAGCACATTCTCTTTCTGCTTTAGGGATTCCGTTGGCAGCGAAAACTGGTACAGCGGAAATCAAAGAAAAACAGGATGAAAAAGGGAAAGAGAACAGTTTCTTGTTTGCTTTCAATCCTGATAACCAAGGTTATATGATGGTCAGCATGTTGGAAAATAAAGAAGATGATGATTCAGCAACCAAACGAGCACCGGAACTATTGCAATACCTCAACCAAAATTATCAATAAAAAATTGCTTTTTAAGTACAGTAAAAGGACTGTGGCGTTATCGTCACAGTCCTTTTTTCAAATAAACGGTTTTCACGATGTCTCTTTCACAACTTCTTTTTGATTTACTCACACTTCATAAACTTTTTTTGTAAAATATTTTAGAACAAGTGGAGAAATAAGTGTACTTAATAAAATCACGATAACTAAAGGTGAATAGTACTGTGGTTCGATCAATTGACTTTGCTGTCCAATTTGTAAAATGATCAAAGCCATTTCTCCACGAGAGATCATACCAGCACCGACCATCAATGAACTATGTTGAGAAAAACCGGCAATCTGAGCACCAAAATACCCTCCAAGCAATTTGGTCAAAATCGCTACAAGCGTCAATATAGAAATAAAGAGTAGTTGTTCACTAAAGTCAGAAAAATCAACTTCTAATCCTACACTGACAAAAAATACTGGTATAAATACTGCATATCCTAAAGCCTCTACATTGTGGTATACTTCTTCTTTAACCTTTGTCTGACTGACAGCTATCCCTGCAAAAAAAGCACCAATGACAGAGCTAAGCCCAACAAGATCCGCTACGTAAGACATTCCTAAACAAATAACTAGCGATACGATGATAATAGAAGAATTTGCGTACACTTTTTCTGCAAATGAAAGTAGGAAAGGCGCAATCCATTTGACTAATAAGAAAATAAAAACAAAATAAATTAGCTGTTCAATCAAAACAAGCGGTAAAGAAGCATTGCTAGAAGCTTCCCCCGTTAGAAAAGATAGGCTGAAACTTAGAACTAAAACGACTAAAATGTCATCTACCACAGAAGCACCCAAAATTGTTGATCCTTCTTTTGTATTCACTACGTTTAGTTCTTTTAATACTTCTACTGAAATACTGACAGAAGTTGCCGCAAGAATAATCCCAAAGAAAATCGCTTCATTTCCCGAAACTTGGAATGCTTCGCCTGTCAACCAGCCAAAAACAACCGGGAAGATGATCCCAAGCAAAGCAACGAACATACCAGGTCGGAAATATTTTTTCAAAAGAGATAAATCACTTTCCAGACCAGCTAAAAACATTAATAAGATCACACCAATCTCCGAAAAGTCATGGACTAGAATATCAGGTTTGACCCAATTCAATCCAGCTTGGCCTAGCAAAACACCAACAAGTAATTGTCCAATCACTGCTGGGATACCTAATCTCCGCGAGATATGTGAGCCAATCGTTGTTGAAATCAATATCAGGCATAAAATACCAATAAATTCCATTCTCATCATTCCTTTTATGATTTGTCAAATTAAGCTAGAATAAAATGCTTCTTGTACATAGCTCAAAAATATTTCGATTGGTGTTCTGTAATTCAATGATTTTCTTGGAATATGATTACGTTGATTGCTGACACTGGAAATAAATGTCTGATTCACTTCTCTAAAATCCATTGATTTCGGCAGTCCATTACGACGCAGAATCCCGTTAGAATTCTCGTTTAATGGGCGTTGAGAAGGTGTTCCAGGGTCCGCAAAATATATATCAATATCATGTTGGTTACTAATGGCTTTCCAGTTAGAAAATTCTTTTCCACAGTCAAACGTAATAGATTTAAAGAAGTTTTTAGGGAAGCGAGAAAACCATTGATTAAGGGCAGTTTCAATATCTAATGCCTTACGGCCGTTGGGTTTAATCGTGATAATGACTTTAGATAACCTTTCAACTAAAGTAATGACGGCACTTTTATGATGAATGCCAACGATCGTATCACCTTCAAGGTGACCAAACTCAGAATTGAAATCAGGATAATTATCAGGTCGATCATGGATTGAGCGCTGATACTGTTGTTTTCCCCGTTTTTCCTGATGGCCATTGGGTTTTCTTTTACCTTTCATCGGTAGTGTGTCAATATCAAATATTCCTTTAGAAAATAAACGATAAAGTGTTCTCATACCGCATGAAACAGGCCTTTCTTTTCGCCCGATAATGACGTCAGGCGTCCAACCAAGAGTGACTTTCTCTTTAATGTAATCTACTTCATGAGCAGGTAATTGAATGACTTTTCTCCCACATTTTTTCTTATTTTCTTTATACTGGTGCCAATAATCAAGAGCAGTCTTGCCTTGCTTGAACTTATTGACTACATTATAAATAGTTTGTATAGCACGTCCCATTCGGTTAGCGATTTCAACCGGCTTATTATGTTGAAGATAATATGATTCTATCATTGTCAGTTCGTCTATGGTAAGATGTTTGTAGGTCATTTATGGTTACACTCCTTTGTTTTCTTTCGTCGGAAATACAATTTGAGTGTACCATAAATGCCTTTTTATTTTTCTAACTTAATTTTACAATTCGCGTTTGTATAAAATATAGCCTGAACTTAGCATAACATACATTATTGAAAAAATAGGAAAATATACTCACAAAAAAACCAACAATCCAAAAGATTTTTTTGGGCTCTTTGTCAAATGATGTTGGTAAAGAGAAATCTTAGAATAATTGGAGATCAAGTGGATCAGTTCCTCTTGATCTTTTTTAGTTGAAAATCAATGCGTTGCCATGACGAATCATGATGCGCAATTTGAAATTATAAAAGCTACGAAAGCCATATGCATTTCGTTTTAACACTTTGATATGGTTGTTCAGACATTCAAGTGGGCCATTTGAATAACTTTGTTGTAAAGCATTTTTGATTTGTGGCAGAAATTTCTGGAACGTTCTCAAGGTCGTCTGATAGCCTTCGGGAAGCATGATATTATTGGTAAGTAGTTCTTCAAACGATACGTAGTCTCGTTCCTTTACAGCGTAAAGAAAGTCTTGATATAACTGATAGCCTACACGCAAAGCAGGGCTCCCTTTCAGTAAGCGATCCACAATATCGGTCTCTGTTAAATGAGCTTTGAAGCCAGGTCGCCAAAGGCGTCGAGTATAATCAAGCTTGCGTTCATCTTTTTGAAGAAGTTTCCAGTATCTTTTTAATTGCTTACCTAATTGATAGTGTTTTTGTTCTTTGCTTTTTAATAGTTGGTTCGTTTCTTTGATTCGATGATTGCGAAAGGTACGACCAATATGTTGGACGATGTGAAACCGGTCAATAATCAGCTGTGCTTTTGGAAACAGCTTTTTAACGAGCGATACATAAGGAGCGTACATATCAATCACGATCCATTCGACCGCTTCACGAATTTCTCGTGAAAAATGACTAAAATAACGTTTTAAAAAAGGCAGTTGTCGGTTCTCGACAATGTCCAATAAGCGCTGTGTTTGTCCATCCATCATGATGAAACTCATAGCACCTGAAACACCCCGAACTGATTTGAATTCATCAAAACAAAGTACCTTAGGTAACGGTGTCCGAAAAGGATTCAACGGACGATAAAATCGCTTCATAATACGGTAAACAGAAGAGACCGATAGATTTTTCTGAGCGGCGATCTCTGTCATTGAGGTATTTTTTTTCAGACGAGTCACGACAGACCAGCGGACTTTCTCACTGATGAAACAATGTTTTTCGCAACAGAAGTATCTGCGACAAAGGTCCGCTGACAAGCTTTGCATTTGAAGCGTTGCTTTTTCAATTCGAGGTAGGTACGGTATTCAGAAACATCGTTCATTAACAACCGGACGGTTGTTGTACCCCAACGCACAATATCTGAAGCAATCTGGTGTTTACAGTGGATGCATTCTTGGGCTGTATAAATCAAGTTTCCACGATAAATATGACAGATTTGCCCTTTGTATTTTTCTTTTGTGAGACAATTTTCGTTAAAAGTAACTGATAAGTCTAGAATATCTAATGTTTCTTTGATAAGGTGAGTGTAAGACATCTTGATTCCTCCTTTTGGGTTGGTTCGCCAAATTAATTCTAAAGGATTTCAAGGTGTCTTTTCTATATGTTTTGGAAAATAAAAAAGATGCTGGTGTCATCCACCAACATCAAAAAGTATAGAGCCTTTTTTTGGATTGTTGGTTTTTATACGGTCTATTTTAATAACTAAAAATGATTAACGTATAGTCATTTTTCTTATTCTGATGAAATTGATAATCTCCTGGATGCCCATGAAAATCAAAATAAAGCCGAATATTTGGAATAGAAGCATCAAACTTTTGAATGGATTGAACAATAAGACGAATCCGCCAATCAACAACAGAATACTATAAACACTCCAACTTTTAGCTTTTGTATTCATGCTGAAGAACAACTGGAACAAGCTGTTGATGATAACAGCTAATCCAAGAAGAATCGGCAGGATAGAAACGATTGCAGGTGCAAAAGCATAGACGATCAGCGCTAAGATCAGGAAAAAAAGACCACTGAACAGACCGATACTCCAAGAACCTGTTTTTCTTTTAAAACGGTAAGCCTCAAAAAGATTCAACAATCCAAGTAAAACAAGATAGGCAGTGATCAGATAACCGATAAAATGAAAAACTGCCGATGGAGCAATTACGATCGCAATCCCAGAAATAATATAAACAGCAGCTCTTAATAAGGCGTATTTTTGAATATTTTGTTTAATCGTCTCAAACATATAAGAAAACCTCCTTTGACTTATTTTAACGTGAACTAGTCATTTTACCAAATTAAATGTTACAAAATGAGCGAAGGAGAAGAATATCTCTGGAAAAATCAACTTCTGAGGATCTTTTCCATTTTTTTGCCTTTTGCTAGCTCATCGATCATTTTATCTAAATAACGAATTTCTTTCATCAAGTTATCCTCGATGTCTTCTACTCGTACACCACAAACAACACCTGTAATCTAGGAACGTGAAGGATTGGGGACAGGGGCTTCCGCAAAAAATTGTTCGAAAGTCACTTGTTTTTGTAGTTGATATTCTAGTTCTGTTTGGGAATAACCCGTCAGCCAACAAATGATTTCATCTATTTCCTCTTTTATACGATCTTTTCTCTCCGCTTTTGCTACATACATAGGATAAACGCTTGCAAAACTTGTCGTAAAAATACGATTTTGTGCCATAATCAGTCACCTTTCTTTTTTTCAAATTATTTACTACTTATAGTATATAAGAAAAAGAGAAGAAAAAGCGATTATTCAAAAAAACAAAAAGGATTGTGACAAAATTCTTGTCACAATCCTTTTTTCCGAGTAAACGGTGTTGTCCTGTCAACTCCTCGGTCACAAGTCACAATATTCAACAAACATGAGAAACTGTTTATTAAATTGTTCCTTGTGACTCGGAGCGAAACGGCAGGCTTACAACCTCTATCTGTCTTTTGTATAATCTTCATCGCTCAAGTGCGCATCAAATAATCGAAGGCTCCTAAAGCTGCAGTAGCTCCTGAACCCATTGAAACAATGATTTGTTTGTATGGACTATCTGTACAATCACCAGCTGCGAAAACACCGGGGATATTCGTCGCGCCATTTTTCTCAGTCACTATTTCATTTCTTGGGTTCATTTCGATTGTTCCATCTAGCCAATCCGTGTTAGGAAGTAAACCGACTAAAATGAATACACCTGAAACAGCTAGAGTATGCAACTCTTTCGTATGTTGATCGATATAGGAGAGAGATTCGACCTGATTCGACCCGCTGATTTCTTTCGTCGCTGCATTTTTGATAACAGTGACATTCGCAAGAGAAACTAGTTTATCCTGTAAAACTTGATCTGCTTTTAATTCGGGTAAGAATTCTAGAACATAAACATGTTTTGCTAACCCAGCTAGATCAATCGCTGCTTCAACACCAGAATTACCACCATCGATTACAGCAATCTCTTTTCCTTTAAATAAAGGGCCGTCACAGTGTGGGCAATAAGCAATTCCTTTATTTTTAAACTCTTTTTCGCCTGGTACATTGATAGAACGCCAGTGCGCACCTGTCGCGATGATTGCGGTTTTTGCTTTAAGTGATATACCGTTAGCTAAGCCAATATTAATAAAATGTTGCTCTTTATTTAAGGAAACGGCCTGTTGATTCATCATAATGTCGATAGGGTAACTACGCACATGACTTTCTACTTGCTGCATCAATTTTGGACCTTCTGTGTAAGGGGGACCAATCATATTTTCAATCCCGAGTGTTTCAACGATTTGTCCGCCGAAAGAATCAGCGACAAGTCCTGTACGGATTCCTTTACGTGCTGCATAGATAGCTGCACTACTAGCTGCTGGTCCACCGCCAATCACTAATACATCATAAGGTTCTTTTTCAAACAACTCTTCTTCAATCAAAGGGCCAGTGATTTTTTCAACAATTTGTTCGATCGTCATGCGTCCGCTACTAAATTCTTCTCCATTTAAAAACACAGTTGGCACTGCCATGATTTTTTTATCATCGATTTCTTTTTGGAACATCCCGCCTTCAATCATCGTATGAGTAATATTTGGATTTAATACAGCTAATATATTCAATGCCTGTACAACGTCGGGGCAATTATGACAAGTCAAGCTAACATAACTGTCAAAATGCAATGTTTGTGTTATTTTTTTGATTTTAAGACTCAAAGATTCACTGATTTTCGGTGCCCGTCCACTAATTTGTAACATAGCCAGTAAAAAAGAGGAAAATTCATGACCGAGGGGGATACCAGAGAAAACGATTCCATTTTCTTTGCCAACTGGATTGATAGAAAAACTAGGTGTTCGCATCGAATCTCTTTTTTCTCAAGAGATTTTAGGAGACATTTCTGCTATTTCCTTCGTAAATTCAGCTAGTTTTTGACTCTTTTCACTAGTATCCAAACTAACAGAAAAAACAATAGGAGATTCAATCAGTGCTAAATATTGTTCGAGATTTTGTTTAGTTTCTTTGTCTAACATATCCACCACCTAAATCTTTCCAACAAGATCAAAACTTGGTTTCAATGTTTCGCCACTTTCTTTCCATTTTGCCGGACAAACTTCACCTGGGTGGGTACGTACATATTGAGCAGCGCGAATCTTATCAATCAGTGCACTAGCGTCACGACCGATTCCATCTGCATTGATTTCCATAGCTTGAACGATTCCGTCTGGATCAATAATAAATGTTCCTCGCTGAGCTAATCCTTGCTCTTCATCCAAAACATCAAAAATACGAGAAATCTGATGAGACGGATCACCGATCATCACGTATTCGATTTTACCGATAGCATCTGATGTATCATGCCATGCTTTGTGAGTAAAGTGGGTATCGGTAGAGCAAGAAAAGACTTAAACACCTAAAGATTTCAATGTACTGTATTGTTCTTGTAAGTCTTCTAATTCAGTAGGACAAACAAAAGTAAAATCAGCTGGATAGAAGCAAAGAATACTCCAGTTCCCCATAAGATCTTTTTCACTGACTTCTAAAAATTCTCCTTGATGATAAGCATGTGCATTAAATTCTTCGATTTTTTTCCCAATCAATGACATAGTAAAACCTCCAATAATAATTATTTATTTATAATTATTGTAATTTAGCTGGAGTTGCAAAGTCAATGGATATTTTGTTATTTAATAAAGATTACTCAAAAACGAAGGTTAATTATAAAAATAGAAGAGGTCGCAAGAAAATGCTACTGCTGGAAATACTCGGGATAACGTTGAGTAACAGTTTCCTGTTCTTTCAGCATCATGTGTAAGTGCAATCCCGTTTGAAATCGAGCTTCTTCTGGTTTTTTATCAACTAAAGCCTTGAGTAAATCATAATGTTGTTCCATGATCATTTCCCATGGAAGCCCCTGAATGGTCACTCGTAACCAGCGGAAACGTTCTAAATGGGTATTATGGTCATCTAACCAGTTCCAAACTTCTTTTCTTCCTGCAATTTCGAAACAAGCTTCATGAAATAAATTATCTGCACGGAAAAAAGCGCGTTCGTCATTTATTTTGACTGCTTTTTCTTGTTCTTCTAAAATCGTTTCTAGCACTATTCGTGTTTGTGTGTCCAATTTGGAACAACATTCAATCATGATTTGTTCTTCCAACTGTTCTCGGACAAAGCGAGCATTTTCTGCAGAAACAAGATTAATTTTTGAAACATACGTACCACTTTGAGGTATCGTATACACGAGTTCTTGCTGACGTAGTTGAATCAATGCTTCGCGAATGGGAGTCCGGCCGATAGCAAGATGTTCCTCCAGTGCCTTTTCAGATATTTTCCTTCCAGGTTCTAAGTCAGCATAGATAATTTGTTTACGAATCGCTTGATAAGCTTGAGATTGCAAGCTGCTTTTCATTTTTATACCTCCAAAATCATTTCTATGAACGTAGTATAACAGAAGAGGTCTGAAAAATAATCTGATATGTCACATTAACCAGGAAATTTGTATAAATAGTAAAATTTTGGTTGAAATAGCGATTTTTATTGCATAAAATTCACTTGAATACAAAAACTAATATGTTAGTTTAGGAGGGTAAAAATGATTGATTTAAACAACTGGAGGAACTTTATTCCTGAATTATCTCAAAAAGAAGTAGAAATACCTCATTTTGACCGTGCATCATTAAGAGAAAATAGACAAAAAAATCCTGTCTGGATCCATTTCGGTGGCGGAAATCTTTATCGAGGATTTCATGCAGAAATCGCTCAACGTTTAGCGGATCTAGGCGAATTGTCCACTGGTGTCATTGTTTGTGAAACATTCGATGAAGAAATAATTGAAAGGGCTTACCAAGATTTTGATGATTTGATTCTTGAAGTGGTCATGCCAAGCAGTGGAGAGTTCGTCAAACGTATATTAGCTGCGACAGCTGACAGTCTGTATTGTCATCCAGATTGTTCTGAACACTTTGATAAGATGATTCGACACTTTGAAAATCCTAGTTTACAATTAGTTACTTTTGCTATTACTGAAAAAGGTTATCGATTGAAAGATACAAATAATAAATATATAGGACCGATTGCAGTCGATATAAAAAATGGTCCAAAGAAGCCATCACATACAATGAGTATTCTTGCTGTGCTACTTTATAAACGTTTTCTATCTGGAGCTTGGCCGATTGCACTTGTCTCTACAGATAATTTTTCACAAAACGGTAGTCAATTACGTACTTCTTTGCTAACGATCGCAAAAGAATGGCAAAAGGAAGGTTATGTACAAAATACATTTATCCAATACTTATCGAATGAAGAAATTGTTGCGTTTCCATGGACGATGATTGATCGTATCACCCCGAATCCTTCCTTGTCAGTTAGCAAAATGTTGGCAAAAGAAGGCTTTTCAAATATGTCGATTTTCCAAACCGCAAAAGGAAATAATATTGCTCCATTTGTCAATACAGAGGACATCCATTATTTAATCATGGAAGATCATTTTCCCAATGGACGTCCGAAATTCGAAAAAGCTGGGGTATTCTTGACTGATCGTGCAACGGTAGATAAAGCAGATACGATGAAGGTGACGACTTGCCTTAATCCTTTGCATACGTCTTTAGCTATTATGGGTTGTTTACTGGGGTATAGGAGCATAGCTGAGGAGATGAAAGATCCAGATTTATCGCTGCTAGTTTCTGAAATCGGGTACAATGAAGGCCTCCCAGTTGTGGAGTCTCCAGGTATCATTGATCCAAAGATCTTTCTGGAAGAAGTAATTACTGTGCGCTTTTCTAATCCAAATATTCCTGATATGCCTCAGCGAATCGCCACGGATACCTCTCAAAAGGTGGCGATTCGTTATGGTGAGACGATTAAAAAATATATGGAAATAGAAGTTAAAGACCCGCAGACACTTGTATTCATACCATTGACTCTCGCTGCTTGGCTTCGATACCTTATTGGCATTGATGATCAAGGAAAACCATTCATCCCGAGTCCAGACCCACTATTGACAGACCTTCAGCATAAGCTTTCCGATATTCAACTGGGTACGCAAGATACATCACATATTCATGAGAAAATGGCTCCTATTTTGTCAAATAAAGAAATTTTTGGTGTAGATCTTTACCAAGCAGAGCTTGGCAGAAAAATAGAAGAAATGTTCATCAAGATGGTAGCAGGACCAAATGCCGTACGAAAAACATTACAGGATTACTTACAAGAACATGGAGGAAATTTATCATGGAAATGACTTTTAGATGGTACGGATCACAGGAAGAAAAGATTACCTTAGATGAAATCAGACAGATTCCTGCGGTCAAAGGGATTGTAGGCACATTGATGGATATACCAGTAGGAGAGGTATGGCCTAGGGAGAGGATCAAAGAACTAAAAGAAGAAATTGAGTCTCGTGGGTTAACACTAAAAGTAATTGAAAGCGTCAATGTGCATGATGCCATTAAAATTGGATTACCTTCCCGTGAGCAGTATATCGAAAACTATAAGCAGACAATCCGAAACTTGGCAGAATATGGAATAGAAGTCATCTGCTATAATTTTATGCCTGTATTTGACTGGGTGAAATCTGACCTTGACTACCGCTTAGAAGACGGCTCATCCACGTTAGCTTTTATATCTGATGATATTCCAGATGATCCAAGAGAAATCGTCGCGCGCATCGAACATTCCAGCAATGAATTTGAATTGCCGGGATGGGAACCTGAGCGCTTAGCTCCTATCAAATCCTTGCTTGAAGCCTATGCATCAGTAGACGAAGAAAAACTTCGAGAAAATTTTGCCTATTTTCTCCAATCAATCATCCCAACATGTGAAGAGGTAGGGGTCAAAATGGCTGTACATCCAGATGATCCGCCATACTCGATTTTTGGATTAGCTCGAATCGTAAAGAATCGAGAAGATTTAGATTGGTTGTGTCGCATAGTAGACAGCCCTTATAACGGAATCACTCTTTGTACAGGGAGTATTGCAGAAGATCCAGAAAATGATGTATATGGGATTTTAGCAGAATTTTGTCAAAGAGATCGAATCCCATTTGCACATGTTCGAAATATTAAATTTTTAGCTAATCGAGATTTCTATGAGGCACCACATAAATCCGAATACGGTTCATTAGACATGTACCGCATACTAAAAACAATGTATGACAACGGATTTAACGGATACATCCGTCCTGATCATGGAAGAATGATCTGGAATGAGACAGGAAGACCAGGATACGGCTTATATGATCGAGCATTAGGTGCTGTTTATCTAAATGGATTATGGGAAGCAATCGAAAAAGGAAACAAAAGTAAAGATAATTAGTGAAAAAAACTGTAATTTTATTATGTAAATAAGAAGGATGTTCAAATTCTTGATACATAAATCCGGAGGTTGTTAATAAGCATTCGGATTTATGTATCTTATTTGGTCTAGGAAGTAACTTGATTTTCTTTTTTCGATTGATCCATGAGTGCTTCTTCTTTTAATTCAAAGATATATTCTGAGATCCTCATAATCACTTTTTTCCAGTCTTCTGGTGTGATGATTCCTTTTAAAATATAGATTTTTTTGATATGAGAAGGCAATTGTTTCAAAGGGCAGTCGCTGATAACGATGTTGCAGTTCTCCATAAAATCATTTTGTATTTTGATCGATTCATTTGAAAAAATTTGTTCTATCTTAACGATCAGATCTTTACTGATATAAAAATCACGCGTATAGTTCACACCAATCACAATTCGCGGCTGTTTTTTGTAGCGATCATACAAATGTACTAGGTCTTCAACCATCCATTGCACATTTTCCTTTTCTAAAATAACTGGTAACAAGTGTTGATTTTGTTCTCTGAAATCCATATAAAATTGTTCAATGGCGGTTTGGACTTCTTTCAATACGCTATGTTCTTGATAAAGCATGAAAGTAGGAAGGGGCGTATTTGGTTGATTGAAGTTAAGAAATCCATTATAAAGTTTATTTCGTGCGAATGCCAATGAGTAAAGAATCTTTTCTTTTTCAGGTATAAACAAATCAAATACAGTACAAAGGGACTCCACCATTTCTCTTGAATAAAGAACATGAGGAACGTTTGCTTTTTTTAAAAGTTTGTATTGCTCCAAGCTTGTTTCTTCCGATTCGATTTTCGTGATAGAAAGTCGAGCTAAAATATTCACTAAGATGCGTTGTTCGCGATAAATTGGCAGATTAGGTCGCAAAATATCTACAGAGAGATCAATAAAAAAGTCAATATATTCATACTCTGTGAATTCTTTTTGTACGTCTTTCACAGAAGTTGCAGGAAAATTCTCTTTACATATTTTTAATAGAAAATATAATTTATCTATCATACCGCTATTTAGTCGGTCAAGTACTTCTTTTTTAAAAAAAGTATTCATCATAAAAGCCACTACTTGCGGATCTTCATCATAAAATTCTGTAGCAGTACTTGAAAAGATGTTCCAATAAATATCTAATGCTGCATATTGAATTTGTACCTCTTTTCCAGAAAAAGACTTTCTGCCATTATTAGAAAAGGAGATAGACAAACCGTACTATGCTAAAAATGCATTAATCTTTTTCATTTTCGTATACAAATAAGAGGCACTATAGTTTGTTTGCTGACTGAAACTGATAATCGAATTTGTCTGACAGCTGAACAAAGAAGTCAAGATCTGATAACTGACTGATTCGTTGCAGTATCTTCCAAATAGACGATAATAGCAGTAAGCCGGATCAATTCCTTCAAAATTCAACTTTAAAAAAGGTTTTTGCTTATCAATATGCAGTTCTGTTAGATTGAGACGCTCAAAGTCTTGTTCTAATTCTTTGATGTATAGTAAAAAATTTGATTCAGACATATGGAAATGATCTGCTAAATATTGTGTAGTAATAAAGAAACGATGTTCAGATAGGAAAAGAAAAATATCTAATTTTGTATTGCTTTTTTTCTTCAAGATAAACGTTTTAATCGCTTCTTGAGTTTGCATGAAAGAGGCTCCTTTTTACTTAAATTGTTAAAACTTGAAAATATTACTGTTTTTTTCATAAATTTAGACAAAAAAACAGTAAACATATAGGTAGAATCTCTACTATCTTATTTCTTGCATACAAAAAAATCAAGGAGTGAGAGAGTTATGAGATATTCAACCATCTTAATATCAACATTTGCAGCCTTAAGCTTATCGCTTACTATAAATCAGACAGTCCACACAGAGGAGACAGAAACAGCCAAATGGACAGAAACCAAGTGGGCCAACGTCAATCGAATTACCTTTCAGGATGAATTTTCATCCTTCAATTCAGGAGTCGCAAAATTAAGAAAAGGACAAACAGCGACCATCAAAGCAAAAATTGACTATTCGGGAGACTTAGCACCTATACTACAATCAGCTGTTACATTTGAGAATGTTGATCCCACTTTGTCGATTGGCTATGACGAGAACACTTTGACTATCCAACACAAGCAAGCGATATTTACCTTCACCGTTACATTAAATCAGGACTTGTTAAAACCAGCGCTTTTTACTTTCAAGGTATCAGATGGACTACCGAACGATCATCATCATTTAACGCCGTATAGTCAGCGGCAGACAATTGAGCAAGATTCAGCCATCGACTCAGGAGGAGATCTTGTTGAAGAACCAACAGATAAACCAGAAAATGAAAATAAGCCAGAAGTACCGCCTACAGAAAATCCAGACGGAGAACAGAAACCGGAAATAGAACCTGGAGAAGAACCCGATACAGAAACTCAACCAGAGCCAGACAATAAATCAAAACCTGAAATAACCCCTGGAGAAAAACCAGATGTAACTCCAGAACCAGATACGGACGCAAGAGACCAAGGAATACCAGAAAAAATAAACAAAAAAACAATTCAAGAGGATGGAAAAAAAGAGAGTAAAAAATCAAATCTAGCAATTCTAAAAATAAATGAAGAGCAGCTGAATAAAAAATCACGAATATTTGATAGCGCCCAATCAGCTGAAACCTTAAAAAGTAGCAAGGATACAACCTTTGCTAGTCCTGAAACGAAAAATAAACAGCTACCAAAATCCGGAGAGTCACAAAACAAAGTTATACTGTGGAGCGGAATCATTCTATTAAGTATAGCAACAATGCTTTCTGCAAAAAGATTTAAACAAAACAGATCTCTCTAACATTTGAATAATGTCTGTGAACGCATTTTTCAAATAAAAAGAAATATCCAGAAAATGCCCCCAAAATACCAGATTGAAATCTGATATTTGGGGGCGTTCATACTTTATCTTTCTTCATATTTATTTTAAGGGATATCTGTTTCTTTTGGAAGATGGTTCGGGATCTTTTTCACTTTCAATACATCTAAAAAGAAGGTAAAGATCGGAATGCCGACAATCAAGCCCCAAACGCCAAAGAACCGTTCGCTAACAAGTAAGACCACAAATGTATAAAAAATCGGCAGTTCTGTTTTGCTGGACATCAACTTCGGATTCAGCACATAAGACTCAATTAGATGGACAATCAAAATCGTAATCAGGATATAAACAACATCTCGGATGCCTCCTTGGGAATAAGCTATGAAAGATAGAGGAATACAAGAAATGATAACACCTGCTACTGGGATCAGACTTAAAATGAAAATCATGATCGCTAAACTCAGCAGCTGATGAAAGCCAAATACAGCCAAGGCGATTGTAGTGAGCAACGTATTTAAAAGAGCGACAACAAATTGAGATTCTAATACCAAACCAAATGTATTGACAAACTTATCGGCAAAATAGTAAATATCTTGAAAGAACCAAGAAAATTCACTTTTTAAAAACAATCTTGAGAATACAATTGTTTTTTTCTTTTCAATCATAAAAAAGAAACTTAAGATGAATGACATAGCAAACGCCACTGCCATTTTTCCTATATCCTGTAAATAGCCAAGCGCAATCGAAGCGCCATTTTGAAGCTGTTCAAAAAAATCGTTTCGCTCAATATAAGTATGGATATATTGTAAAACAGGATCTGCATCTTTTGGCTGATGCTCGTAAAAATTAATAACGGACTGGATCATGTCAAATGTTTGATGAATAAGCATCGGGATATACTTTGTGAATGCCAGATAGATAAGGTAAACGATCAGTGTATAAATCATGATAGCTAAAACACCTGTAGGGATTCGGACAAATCGCTGAATGATTTGAACAAGATGAATCATCAAATAAGTAAAGATAAATGTGAGCAAAATGGTTGTAATCATACTTCTAACTAAGAAAAGAACAAAAACGACAAATAATAAAACAGTGAGACGGCGTATTTTTTCATTCGCCAAAAAACGCTGATAAACGGTCAAATCGACAACCTCCAAATAACAAAAAATAAACACGTTATTCATTATATGATGGAATATGAAAATAAGAAAGAGAAAGAGCAAAAAGAAAAACCGCTAAATGACGTTATCTTATGAGTTGGTTTTCCTCATAAAATCGTTCATCTAGCAGTTTCAGCCCTTTTTCTGGTCTTGATGAAAATTATCTAGCATTTTTCGGGTCAGATGTTGCAGTGTATCCAATTCTTCCTGTTCAAGTGGAAGATAAGACTTGATCTTTTGTGGAATACCTTCTGCTTGTTTTTGCAACGCAGCACCTTGAGCAGTCAGCGTAACATTTACGATTCTTTCATCACCCGTTTCACGCTGACGATTAATATAATTTTTTTCTGCTAACTTTTTTAGTAAGGGAGTCAGCGTACCAGAATCCAGACACAAATCATTTCCTAGCTCTTTCACTGAAGTCTTTTTCTTTTCCCATAAAACTAACATCACAAGATACTGGGTATAGGTAAGATTCAGCGGCTTGAGGAGGGGAGTGTAGTGTCTAATGATTTCCTTAGAGGCGGCATATAAAGGAAAACATACTTGATTAACTAAATATAGATCTTCCATTTTTCCACCTCCGCTGTTTTACTATAGTGTATCATAGCGGATTTACACAAAAAAGTCTATTCACTAACTGCTTTCAGAGTAACTTCTATATTTCCAGCTGTAGCTTTTGAATACGGACACACTTTATGCGCTGCCTCTAATAATTCTTGCGTTTCTTCCAGAGAAAGACCTTCGATAGATCCTTCAATCTCTACACCTAAGACAAAGCTCGTTTCACTTTCTGAATAAAGGGAAACTTGTGCACTGACAGTAGAAGCCCCAGAGATATTTTTTTGCTGTTTGATCAATTCTAATGCACTGTTAAAACATGCACTGAAACCAGCTGCAAACAATTGTTCAGGGTTGGTTGCATTTTCGACGCGTTTACCAGGAGCTGCAATATTCAATTCGAATGTACGATCGGGATTATGCACTTCTCCAGAGCGTCCGCCTGTGTTGATCATTTTCGTAGAATACATTTTTTTCATAAAATTACCACCTTTAATTATATTTTATACAATTGAATTTTACACAATATAATTGTGGAAAGCAAAGAAATGGATTGGCATAAGATAAATAAGAGAAAGCACATGAAACAGACGCGCTTTCTCGAATAGCAAACATATACAAAAAATATCAGAGACAAAAAATAATCTCATCATAAACATTACATATATTTCTCAAAAAGTTGTTTTCTTTCTTCAAAAATTACTTCACGATGGACCTGATGAAGCATCCATAAATAACCAAAAGGATCTCTGAACATTGAGTTAGTCACACCAAAGTCCATCATTTCTGTCATTTCTTGAATCTCTACACAGCCATTTCGTAATGCTTTATTATGTGTGTCCTCGATATCAGAGACGATGATATTGAACCAGATCGTATTTGGATGTTCAGCAGTAGGAGCAGTCAAACCAAGAGACGTGTTTTCATCCAGCATATGGAATCTCGTGCCATACAAGGTAAAAATGACTTCATTATTGCCTCTAGGGTAATCTGTTGCCTCAATCAGTTGTATTTCATCAAAGATTGTTTGATACAGTTCTAGTGCTTTCAAACTATCATTTAATACAAAATCGATTTCCGTTCCTTTATGCATAAAGATCTCCTCTCCTTTTCAGTCGAACAGTTACTAGATTCTTTTATTATACCAGCTAAAGAAAACGCATTCAAAAAAATAGCGGATTTACTTACCAACTCATTCGATTGGATGATAAGTAAATCCGCGTCCCATTACTTCTGCTACGCTGCTGACAATGACAAAGGCACTTGGATCGATTTCTTCTATCAATGGTTTCATTCGGGAAAATTCATGATCAGTCACAACGATCAATAAAACCTCTTTTGACTTTCGATTATACCCGCCTTTTGCCTCTAGCAGGGTAAGGCCACGTCCAATCTCAGCACTTAAGCGAAGGCGGATGTCTTCCAAATAATGTTCACTCATGACCATAACAGATTTCTTTCGATTGATACCTGTTTCGATATAAGTCATGACAATTGAAGTGATTGCAATAGATAAAATAGCATAAAGAAACTCTTCTATTCCAAAAATAAACAGATTAAGAGAAACAACGAATGCGTCTGTAAAAAATAAGCCAATCGAAGTATTCAAGTGGAAATATTTTTTAAAAATGAGGGGAGGGATCGTCGTACCGCCGCTAGAAGAGTTGTTTTTATATAAAATCGCAACTCCTAAAGCAAAAATCGCACTTCCAAAAATGACAGACAACAACCGATCTGAAGTAATCATTGTTTCTGGAACTATTGCAATGATTAAAGGAAAAACCAAGCTTCCGAAAAGTACTTTAAAAAAGGGTTTTTTACCTAAAAATAGAAGAGCTAGTACCAACATAACGATATTCAACACTAAAATAACTATAGCTCGGTCAAAGCCTAAAGCAGCTTCCAGTAATATTCCTAGACCGCTGACACCTCCAGCAGCAATATGGTGAGGCCCTAAAAACATATTGATAGCGACTCCTAATATGAAGAGGGCAAAAATAATCTTAATGTATGTCCATATAAATTGTCTCGTTTCTTTCATTTATCCACTTCCTTAATTCATTAATAATACTCTTATCTTATTATAACTTACTTTTCACCTTAAGTTAGCTTTAATTAATAAAAAATTAGGATAGTCTAAATTATTATGTTTCATTCTTCTAGAATATACTTCTACGTTAAAAACTGTTAAAAAACTTTTACTTTAGAAAATTGGAGAAATTGATCACTTAAGATAAATTCAGGACACTAAATAGTACAGGAAGTAGACTAAAACTTTTAAAAGTTTTAAGTCTATCTATTTGGCAAGTTTAAAAAATAAAAATTCGGTATCAAAAAACTGTTACCGATAACATTTTTGAAAGCGTTGTCTTTTGCTTCTCTATCACTTATAGTGATGACGTCATATTAAAACACAAGGAGGAAATCAATGGATACAGCTGCAACTTATCATCGACCGGAAAGTGAATATGCATTTCTATATACGAATACAAGATTTCGTATTCGGCTTCGTACTAGGAAAAATGATATCAAAAAAGTATATGTGCTATGTGGAGATCCATATACCATAACAACTGAAAAATGGTATCAAAAACAACGACCAATGAAAAAATGTCTAAGTACCAATGTTCATGATTATTGGGAAATTGAAGTGACGAGCGAAACAAGGCGCTTACAGTATGCGTTCCATGTTGTTGGGGAAGATAACACGGACTGTTTTTACGGTGATCAAGGAATTTTTCCTTATCGAGAAAATGTGATTACTGAACCAAATTTTTATTTTCGAATACCTTATTTTCATCAAATCGATCGATTCACTATTCCAGAATGGGTAAAAGAAACAGTATGGTATCAAATTTTTCCCGAAAGATTTGCAAACGGGGACAAAGCAAATGACCCCGAACACACTTTACCTTGGGGAAGTAAAGATCCAGACCGAGAAGACTTCTTCGGGGGAGATTTGCAAGGTGTGATGGATCATTTGGATTACTTGACGGACCTTGGCATCAATGGCATCTATTTTTGTCCCATATTTAAAGCCACATCCAATCATAAATACGATACGATTGATTATTATGAGGTGGATCCCGCTTTTGGCGACAAAAAACTTTTAAAAAACTTGATTGATGAAGCACATAAAAGAGGGATACGTATCATGTTCGATGCTGTATTCAATCATATGGGTGTCCATTCACCACAGTGGCAAGACGTTCTCAAAAACGGAGAAAAATCGATCTATAAAGACTGGTTCCACATCCGTTTTTTCCCAGTAGATTCTTATCAGATGACTGACTTACCAGAAACTGCTGAAAATATCCCATATGATACTTTTGCTTTTACTCCATTCATGCCGAAACTAAATACAGCAAATCCAGAAGTGCAAAAATATTTGCTGGATATCGCAACTTATTGGATAAAAGAATTCGATATTGATGGATGGCGTCTTGATGTTGCTAATGAAGTCGATCATCATTTTTGGAAAAAATTCAGAGAAGCAGTTACAGAAATCAAACCAGACATCTATATCCTTGGAGAGATTTGGCATTCCTCTCAAGCTTGGCTGCAAGGGGATGAATTCCATGCAGTGATGAATTATGCATTTACAGATTCGATTAAAGATTATTTTGCAAAAAAGAAAATCACAGCTTCACAAATGGTCAGTGGAATGAATCATCAGCAAATGCTTTACAGAGATCAGGTGAACGAAGGAACATTCAACTTATTAGATTCTCATGATACTGCCAGGATCTTGACCCTTTGCCAAGGTAACAAAGAATTGATGAAGTCTGTGATGGCCTTTATGTTTCTTCAAAAAGGGTCTCCTTGTATCTATTACGGGACAGAAATAGGGATGACTGGTGAAGATGACCCGGATTGCCGCAAATGTATGATATGGGAGAAGGAGGAACAAGATCTAGAGCTATTCGGTTTTATAAAAGAACTTGTTTCTCTAAGAAAACAGTTGTCTAAGATTATTTCTGAAGGTTCTACTCAGTGGCTAATAGTAAATGATCGTGAAGATAAGCTCTATTTCACACGGGAACTAGAGGGACAGATCATCTATGTTTACTTTAATCAGTCAAAAGAACCTTGGGTAGTAGAACAGGAAAATGAGGTGATTCTTAGTCAAAATTGTCAGTTGTTAGAAGACGGGAAAGCAGAGATACGACAATACGGATTTTTGATCATGTGTTGAAAACTGTTACCGGTAACAACAAGAAAGCGTTTGCAAATGAAGATTTGTGCCCATTATAATAAGGGTGTAACAGCACGTTGAATACACAGGAGGAAATGAAGATGAAAAAAAGAAGTGTGAAACAGTTGGGTTTAGGGTTAATCTCTTTAGGAATCTTAGGCGGATTAGCGGCTTGTGGCAATGGTAACTCTTCAGCAGAAGGGGAAGCCGATGAAGGAAAAACGTTAACAGTTTCCGTTGATTCTGGATATAAAGATTATATAAACGAAATAAAAAACACTTTCGAAAAAGAAAACGATGTGAAAATCAAGCTAGTAGAAAAGGACATGTTCGATCAGTTGGAATCATTAGCGTTAGATGGGCCTGCTGGAAAGGGACCTGACGTTATGATGGCAGCATATGACCGGATCGGTGCGTTAGGACAGCAAGGACATCTGGCGGAAGTAAAACTGGGAAATGAAGCAGCTTACGATGAAACAGACAAAGCCCAAGTGACTTATGATGGAAAAATCTACGGAGAACCTGCGGTAATCGAGACCCTTGTTTTGTACTATAACAAAGATTTAGTCGATACAGCACCATCAACGTTTAAAGATTTGGAGAATCTATCCAAAGACAGTCGTTTTGCTTTTGAGTCAGAAGCAGGAAAAAATACAGGATTTTTAGCTAAATGGACTGACTTTTATTATTCCTATGGTTTAATTGCAGGTCACGGTGGCTATGTATTTGGTGATGATGGTACAAATCCTTCAGATATCGGTTTGAATAATGCAGGTGCTGTAGAAGGAATCTCTTATGCAACAGATTGGTTCAAAAATGTTTGGCCAAAGGGAATGCAAGACATAAAAAGTGCAGGAGACTTCGCCAGCCAGCAATTCATGTCCAATAAAACTGCAGCAATCATTGACGGTCCATGGCAAGCGCAAACATACAAAGAAAACAATATCAATTATGGTGTAGCCAAAATTCCTACTCTAAGTAATGGACAGCCTTATCAACCGTTTGGCGGAGGAAAAGGATGGGTAGTCAGCAATTATGCTAAAAACAAAGACCTCTCTCAAAAATGGCTTGATTATGTAACGAATCAGGAAAATCAAGAAAAATTCTTTGAAATGGTAAATGAAATCCCTGCAAACCAACAAGCTAGGGAAACAGCAAAGGCTAAAAACGATGAATTAACAACAGCTGTGATTGAACAATATGAAACAGCTCAAGCGATGCCAAACATCCCAGAAATGGGCGAAGTTTGGACAGGTGCAGAAAACTTGATGTTCGATGCAGCATCAGGTTCAAAAACACCAAAAGAATCCGCAGATGAAGCAGTAAAAACAATCAGTGAAGCCATAGAACAAAAATACTGATTAAAATGATAACCGTCCATTTTTATAAAAAATGGAACAGGTGCTTCAGATAAAAGTGGCAAGAGCGAGATGGAAAATTATCTTGCTCTTGTTGCCATTATCTTAAAAGTAGTTTGCGGTTTAGCAAGTTTAGAGGGGGCATTCAGATGCAGCAAGATAAAACAAGCAATATCAACGAAAAAAAAATCACGCTTTGTTCACTTATTCCAGGGATGGGGCAGTTTGTAAATGGCCAAGCTTTTAAAGGTATCGTTTTTTTCGCCATATTCGTCCTATTCATTGGTCAGATGCTTCTGGGCGGATTTCATGCATTGGTAGGATTGGTTACTTTGGGAAGTATACCAATGGAAGATCATTCATTATTTATTTTGATTGAAGGCACTTTGCAATTCATCATTACAATCATTTTCTTGATTTTTTACGGTTTGAATCTTTTAGACGCTTATCGAGTAGCGAAGATGCGTCAAGAGGGCAAAAAAATCAATCGGACGATGAAGGAAGTCATACATAATATAGGTGATGAAGGTTTTCCTTATCTATTGACACTTCCCGCTTATCTTCTCATGATTTTTACGATCATTTTCCCAGTCCTAGTTACATTGTTCACTGCATTTACTAATTATGACTTCAATCATATTCCACCAGCCAGTTTGATTGATTGGGTAGGGGCTAAAAACTTTTTTAGTATCTTCTTTTTAAGCTCATATCGTAATACTTTTTTTGCAGTCTTTTCGTGGACCGTGATTTGGACTTTATGTGCAACAACTTTGCAAATCACCCTTGGTATTCTCACAGCGGTTGTTGCTCACCAGAAATTTATTAAATTCAAACGTATTTTCGGTATCATTTTCTTATTACCATGGGCGGTCCCAGCTTTTATTACTATCATGAGTTTTTCGAATATATTCAACGACAGCGTAGGAGCCATCAATACTCAAGTGATTCCTTTCCTAAACCAGCTTCCTTTTGTAGATATCAGTGCAATCTCTTGGAAAACAGATCCCAACTGGACGAAAGTAGCAATTATCTTAGTGCAGGGCTGGTTAGGATTTCCCTATATCTATGTGATGGTTACAGGAATCTTACAATCGATTTCAGAAGACTTATATGAAGCAGCAAAAATCGACGGAGCAAATGCATGGCAGCGCTTTTCAAACATCACGCTTCCTGCTGTCTTCCTAGTGGCAGCGCCAACATTTATTACACAGTATACGGGGAATTTCAATAATTTCTCCATGATCTATCTGTTTAACAATGGTGGTCCCGGAAGCGTAGGCGGAGGAGCTGGTTCTACTGATATTCTTATTTCCTGGATCTATAAACTTACGACTGGAACTTCTCCGCAATATTCTATGGCTTCAGCAATCACGTTGATTATCTCCATCATCGTTATCTGTGTGTCATTGCTGGTATTTAAAAAGACAAATGCGTTCAATATGGGGGATTAACAATGAAAAAATTTCATTCGAGTGCTCGATTCCAAAAACGACTTTCTCACTTTTTTACTTACTTTTTTCTTTTAATACTGTCAGTCATTATCATCTATCCGCTTTTGATCACAGCAAGTACTGCCTTCAAGTCAGGAAATATTGCAGCTTTTAGTTTAGATCTTTCAAGTGACTGGACTTTAGGAAACTTTACTCGGCTATTCAGTGAAACACTTTACGGGACTTGGTATAAAAATACGTTAATCATCTCTGTCCTAACGATGATCGTACAAGTAACTATAGTAACTTTAGCTGGCTATACGTATAGCCGTTATCGTTTTATCGGCCGCAAATCAAGTTTGATGTTCTTTTTAGTGATTCAGATGGTACCGACTATGGCAGCATTGACTGCCTTTTATGTCATGGCTTTCCTATTAGAGGCGCTAGATAAGTACTGGTTCTTGACAATGATCTATATAGGCGGTGGAATTCCAATGAATACTTGGCTGATGAAAGGATACTTTGACACTGTACCAATAGATTTAGATGAATCTGCTAAACTTGATGGGGCAGGGCATTTCAGGATTTTTTTCCAGATTGTATTACCGCTTGTCAAACCGATGCTCGCCGTTCAAGCATTATGGGCTTTTATGGGACCTTTTGGGGATTTCATGTTAGCTAAGTTCCTGCTTCGAACACCTGAAAATCAGACTGTTGCTGTCGGCTTACAAACATTTATTTCTGATGTGACAAACCAAAGAGTCTCTCTTTTTGCTGCTGGGGCAATTTTGATTGCACTACCGATTTGTCTATTATTCTTCTTTTTACAAAAGAACTTTGTTACCGGCCTGACATCTGGCGGAACAAAAGGATAGGAGCAGAGTATCATGCAAACATTTCCGTTAAACTATTTTTCCGCATTACGTACGCCAACTCAAGTGTTTGCGGGACGCAAACTATTATCATGGCCTAAATTTTTCTTGATATTTGTATTTTTAGTTTCCTTGATGGTCATGCCTGTGACTCTTTTTTATGCCAATCAGATCCAAGCGATTCCATTAGAACAATTTCTATCCGTTCATTCGCTGATCGATGAACAAGGAACCAAAAAATTTTCTGAACTTGAATTATCTGAAACTGGGTTACAATCATCGCAACAAACGATAGCTGTGACCCCTGAAATTTTGGTAGGTGTGTCTTTATCTGAGAAACAACAATCCGATCATGGAACTTTTATTGATTTTGAGAAGGAACAATGGGTGATCCAACAAAAGGATAAATCTGGTATACGCCGCTATACGATGAATTATAGCCCATCTTTCCAACCAGATTCTGTACGTACGCCCGAAGATTTCCAACGATTTTTAGAAAGAGAATTTTATGCCAGTAATCGT
Organism: Enterococcus sp. SB12; assembly: GCF_030910025.2. Lineage (NCBI taxonomy): Bacteria > Bacillati > Bacillota > Bacilli > Lactobacillales > Enterococcaceae > Enterococcus > Enterococcus sp. SB12. Next base: position 1,288,590 of record NZ_CP175675.1, read on the forward strand.
CCAACAATCATTTTATCTTATAGTTTAAGTCTTGGTCTTGTCCTATTTGTCATGACGAGTCTCATTTTATTCGGGGCTTCCTTTTTCTTGTGGATGACAAGAAAAAGCCAACTTTCATCCATTCATACATTCAAAGAGAGTGCAAATTTGATGCTGAATGTTATGGGAATAGGTTCCATGGCAGCAGCAGTTGTAGGGTTTATCCACTTTGACTTTATCTTGATGCTAAGTGTCCAAACAACGATAACTGTCTTGCTGCTTTTATGGGTTTTTGTCAAAACAAGATTCAAAGATAAGCGTGTCGAATGACAAGTTTAAGCGATTTATGCGACAATGAATGTGAAAAAAATGAAAAATAAAGTAGTTTTTGAAAAATTTCTGAAAAAATTAAACTTCTTAGTTGATTCTTTTCTTTTTTAGTATTAACGTAATAGGGTAGTTTTTTTAAGGAGGAAAATCATGTTAGAGAAAACTTTATACAATCAATTATTTTCACGTTCTTTCTCGCTCCCTGTCGAAGTAAATTATTGGGACGGTACAACGAAACAATACGGAGATACGGACACTCCTCCCCAAATCAAAATCAATATCCATGAAGAAATCCCAATGAAAGAGATTACAAGTAACGCTTCTTTGGCACTAGGAGAAGCCTATATGGATCATCGAATCGAGATCGAGGGAAGTATCCAAGCATTGATCAACGATGCTTATCAGCAAGCAAACAGCTTTTTACGAGGAAAAGATTATCTAAAATGGCTGCCAAAGAAAGAAAAACATACGAAACAAAAAAACAAAGAAGATATCCATGCGCATTATGACTTAGGTAACGACTTTTATAAACTTTGGCTAGATCCAACTTTGACTTATTCTTGTGCCTATTTCAACACACCTGAAGATACGTTGGAACAAGCACAAATCAATAAAGTCCATCATATCTTAGACAAACTCTTTATCAAAGAAGGCGAAACGTTGCTTGATATCGGTTGTGGCTGGGGAACATTGATGTTCACTGCTGCCAAAGAGTATAATGTCAAGGCAACTGGGGTCACACTAAGTGAAGAACAATACGATTTGATTACCAAAAGAATAAAAGAAGAACATTTAGAAGATAAATGCCGTGTATTATTAATGGATTACCGCGAACTAAAAGGCGAAACATTTGATCATATCACAAGTGTGGGTATGTTCGAACATGTAGGTTCTGAAAACCTTGAAGGTTATTTCAAAGTTGTAAAAAATCTACTAAAACCAAAAGGAACAGCTTTGATCCATGGAATCAGCCGACAACAAGGTGGTGCGACAAATGCTTGGATCAATAAATATATTTTCCCTGGCGGTTATGTCCCTGGCGTTACTGAATTAGTTGATAACATTACAAAAAACGATTTGCAACTGATTGATTTGGAAAGCTTACGTCGTGACTACCAATTGACATTAGAACATTGGACAAAGAATTTTCATCAAGTCCAAGATCAAGTCACGAAAGAAATGGGAGATTCCTTCTATCGAATGTGGGATCTATACTTACAAGCTTGTGCAGCTTCATTTGAATCAAGTAATATCGATGTGATTCAATATTTGCTTGTTCAACCTGGAAACAATGACATCCCAATGCATCGGGCATAATTGAGGCAAAAGTACTGTTTAAAGACTATTTAAAAAGAAGCTAAGTTTTATGATGCTCCAGAAGTGAACTTTTTTGTCTAACTTCTAGGATTGTCTCTAAAGCTTAGTTTCTTTTTCTTTATATTTTCATAATAAAAGTTTGGTTCTTTAATTTTTAAACATGACAGAAAATTTTTTCTTCGTTATACTTGTAATAGAATACTATTTTATAACAAAGGGGATCGAATCAATGAAAAAAACTGTTATTTATACTAGTTTATTTGCAGCTTTGTTTTTAGCTGCTTGTCAATCAAATACCAATCAAGGCACATCTGGGAATACGTCTTCCAGTAGCGAACAGCGCTCTTCACAGGTATCGGACTCCTCAACAAAAGCAAGCACATCTTCGTCTAGCCAGACAAAAAGTTCTAGTGAAGCAAGTACTCAGTCAGATATCAAAGTGTCTGCAGCTCGTGCGATCGAATTGTTCCAAGATAAATACCCAGATACTGCAATTACTAGTTTGGAATTAGATAGTGATTGGGGATCTTACTTCTACAAGATAGAAGGTGTCGATGATCAAAAAGAATACGAAGCAAGAATTGATGCTCAAAATGAAAAAATGGAGACAGAGAATCCAGGAACTCTAGATCGAGATGAACAAAATGGTCAAAAGAAAAAAGAAGATGGTCTGGATGTTGATAAATTGATCACGATTGAGGAAGCAGCAAAAATCGCCGTCGACAAAGTAGGAAGCGGTACGGCAACAGATTGGGATTTGGATAAAGATTTAGGTACTACTTATTGGGAAGTCAAAGTAAAAGACGGCAATCAAAGTACATCAGTCAAGATCAATAGCCAAACAGGCGAAGTACTGTCAACTGAACAAGATGATTAAGAATTTCTTCGGAAAACAAGAGTTGATTTTTCTTTTAGTCATGATACACTAGATAAAATAACTTGTTTGAAGGAGCGATTTACTTGAGTTTAGAAACGACCTTTGCCAATCATATCTTTGCCAATCCTTTGATGAATGCATCTGGTGTCCACTGCATGACTACCCAGGAATTAGATGAACTGGCTCATTCAGAAGCAGGAGCATTTATCACTAAGAGCTGTACGATCAATGAACGAAAAGGAAATCCCGAACCACGCTATTTTGATGTTCCTTTAGGCAGTATCAATTCTATGGGACTTCCAAACCTAGGTTTTTCTTATTATCTAGAGTATGCTCTTGCGTATGAAAAAGTGCAGGAAAACCAAAATCAACCGTTATTTTTTTCCATTGCCGGGATGAGTGTCCAGGAAAACTTGGAAATGCTTGAGAAAATAGAAAAAAGTGGGTTTAATGGGATCACTGAATTAAATTTATCTTGTCCCAATGTGCCTGGAAAACCACAACTAGCTTACGATTTTGAGGCCACTTATGAAACACTGAAAGAAGTATTCAGCATCTTTTCTAAGCCGCTAGGAATCAAATTGCCTCCTTATTTTGATTTTGCTCATTTTGATCAGATGGCTGATATCTTGAATCAGTTTCCATTGACCTATGTCAATGCTATCAACAGTGTGGGCAATGGTTTGTATATCGATACAGAACAAGAAGCAGTAGTCATCAAACCAAAAGAAGGGTTCGGCGGCATTGGCGGAGAGTATATCAAGCCGACTGCTTTGGCAAATGTTCGCGCTTTTTATACACGTTTGAAACCAGAAATCCAAATCATTGGTACAGGTGGGATTCGGACAGGACAAGATGCATTTGAACATCTGCTATGTGGCGCAAGCATGTTACAGATTGGTACCGAGCTTCATAAAGAAGGGCCGGAAATTTTTTCTAGAATCATAAAAGAATTAACGCAGATTATGTCAGAAAAAGGATATACGTCAATTGACGAATTTAAAGGCAAATTACGCACCATTTCATAGCAAAGAGACGAAGGTCATGATTGATCTTCGTCTTTTTTTATAAAAAACACTCGTCTGTTCATTCCTGTGCAAGCGTACTCATTGTATGTTAGACGAACTTGTGGGAAAATAACAGAGGCAAAAAGGAGGATAATATGAATGATGCAACAGAATTAGCAAAAGAGCTTAAAGAAAAAGAATTTAGCTTTCAAGAACTAGTTACGGATATACAGAAAAAAATAAAGAAGCAAAATCATGAATTGAATGCGTTTGTCGCGCTTGAACCATTCGAGAGTAATTCCCACGAGCTATTGATTCCCCAGTCAGAAAAAGGGCCATTGGCTGGTATTCCATTTCCTTTAAAAATGCTCGGTCAAGAAAAAAAGGGATGGCTAGCTACTTCAGGATCTCGTTTATTTGAAACACACCGAGCTTCTCATACATCTAATTATGTGCGGCAAGCAGAAGCGATAGGTCTAGTTCCTTTTGGACAAACCAATGCGCCAGAGTTTGGTTTCAAAAATATTACAGACCCAGTCATCTATGGCCCAGCAAGAAACCCTTGGAACCTTGAATGTACACCGGGCGGATCAAGTGGAGGAGCTGCTGCTGCAGTTTCATCAGGAATCGTTCCTTTAGCTGGTGCTAGTGATGGCGGTGGTTCTATTAGAATACCTGCTTCGTTTTGCGGATTGATTGGGCTGAAACCTTCGCGAGGGACGATGCCAGTTGGTCCATATGCTTGGAGAGGATGGCAAGGAGCTGCTATTGATTTCGGCTTGACAGTTTCTATGAGAGACACGGAGGCTTTATTTTATGGGATGAGAAGTATCAATTCCGGTGCTCCATATCAAGTATCGCCAGTTGAGTGGCAAACACATCCAAGAAAAAAACGGTTGAAGATAGCTTTTTGTGTTGATTCACCGATCCACTCACAGATTAGTGAAGAGGCAGTACTTGCTGTAAAAAAAGCTGTAGATTTCCTTGGAAAAGAAGGGCATGATTTGACAGAGATTCCTTACCCACTAGATGGTAGTAAACTGATCACGTCTTATTATCAGATGAATGGCGCAGAAACAGCAGCAATGATCCGCTCGATTGAAACAGGCATCCAGCGAGCTGTCAGAAAAGAAGAACTTGAACCCATTTCTTGGACTTTGTTCCAATATGGTCAGAAGCTCTCTGCCGCTACTTACATCGATTCTCTGCATGTATGGGATGAAGCAGCAATTGTCATGGAAAACCTACATCAAGAATACGATCTATTCCTTTCACCAACGACTGCATTTACCGCCCCTAAAATCAGCGAAGATTTGCAAAGTGATGCGATAAGAGCACAGATGGAACACATCACTGATTGTTCTGAAGTAGAAGCTTTAGACGTTGTTTCTTCCATGTTTGAGGAGAGCTTGAAGATCACACCTTATACACAGTTGGCTAATCTGACTGGACAACCAGCAATCAGCTTGCCTACTCATTTGACAAAAGAAAACATGCCTCTAGGAATCCAATTTATGGCTGCCAGAGGAAGAGAAGATTTGCTATTTCAAATCGGCTATCTATTTGAAGCAAATCATCAGTTCCATTTACCAAACCCATGGAAATAGCAGAAACAAGGAGAAGAAGAATGAAGAAAAAAAGATTGTTTGCTCTAATAACTAGTGCCTTTTTTATTTTAAGCGCTTGCGGTACAGCTGCCGCTAATCAGGAAGATAACAGCTGGAGTAATGTAGAAAAAAAGAAAGAATTAGTAGTAGCGACTTCTGGCACACTGTTTCCCGCATCTTATTATAATGATCAAAATGAATTAGTTGGTTATGACGTAGATTTGGCAAAAGAGGTGGCTAAACGGTTAAATGTCAAAATCTCCTTTAAAGAATACAACGTGGATGGACAAATCACTTCTGTTTCAAAAGGAGAATCAGATTTTGCTGCGAACGATTTTGGTATCACAAAAGAAAGAGAAAAAAAATTCTCCCTTTCAGAGCCTTTCAAATATTCATTTGACAGTATGATCGTACGAAAAAAAGATGATTCAGGAATCCACTCACTTGAAGATCTTAAAGGGAAAAAAGCAGCTGGCGAACCCAATACTAGCTATATGCGTTTAGCGGAAAAACACGGAGCTAAATTAGTCACATATGACAATGCCACGAATGATCAGTATTTAAGCGATGTAGCAAATGGTCGAACAGATGTTATTCTAAATGATTATTATCTGCAGAAAATGGCCGTATCTGCTTTACCAGATATCCCTGTAAAAATACTGGAGAACGTTTATTTCAATGAAAACGAAAGTGGTTTTTTATTGAAAGAAGGAAATGATGCTCTGAAAAAGAAAATCGATGGCGTATTAAAAGAGATGAAAGAAGATGGGACGACAAAGAAAATATCTGAAAAATATTTTCAAACTGATGTTTCAGTCAAACCGAAAGAAACGATGGCTGAGTCGGTGAGTGAGTGATGTACTTTCCTCTAATTGATTTTTCCCTCATGTGGACTTCGCTTCCTTTCGTACTGCAAGGCTTGGTATACACATTAGGGATTGGCTTCGTGTCGTTTCTTTTAGGAAATTTGGTAGGGTTGCTTTTGACAGTTTTAGGTCTTTTGGATTGGCTGCCTCTGAATGTATTTATTCGTTTTTATTTATCGTTCTTTAGAGGCATTCCCGCACTAGTCCTGCTGTTTCTGTTATATTTCGGGTTACCTTATCAATTAAGTGCCTTAACGGCTTCAGTCATCTGCTTTACGATTACCAGCAGTGCATTTATTGGTGAAATCTATCGAGGATCACTAGCAGGCGTTTCTTCAGGTCAGTGGGACGCTGGTTTAGCTTCTGGTTTTTCTTTCTTTGGGGTATTGAAATATATCGTTTTGCCGCAAGCTTTTCGAATCTCGGTACCGGCACTCAGTAACGTAGCTATGGATCTAGTGAAAGGTACTTCGTTAGCAGCAACAATCACAGTGCCAGAAATATTTCAAAAAGCAAAGATCATAGGCGGTCGGACATTCGATTATTTTTCTCTCTATATTTTAGTTGCACTGATTTATTGGGTCATTTGTATCGGGATCGAAAAAGTGCAACAGTATTTAGAAAAACGTTCTATCCATCAGTCAATCTGAAAAATAGAAATGGTGCTAGCGTGGCTGGCACCATTTCTATTTTTTGTTTCTTGTATATTCTGCCTAGTATTTTAAAACCATTTCATGTAAAATGTAAATCGAAAATATGTTCGGAGGTAGAAAACATGAAGACCCCGCTAACCATCGAAATAGAATCCTCGTTATACCAATATTGCATCGAGCAAGGCGGCTTGGTTGTAGAAGAAGTCACGATGCCTGATGACCAAGGAATTGTAGATACGCTTAGCTGCTTGACAAAATTTGATGGAAGCCGAGAATGGCGATGCTATGAGCTGAAAGTGACAAAAGCAGATTTTCGCTCTACAGCCAAACTGTCATTTGTTGGACATTATAATTATTTTGTTTTACCAAGTAAACTATATGAAGAAGTAAAAACTGAAATCCCTACAGGAATAGGTGTTTTAGTGTATCGTCCGTACACGGTTGAAGAGGAGATGCCTGCCTCTGGTACATTTCTGATTGCGAAAAAAGCAGCAAAGAAAGAGCTTGCTGTACCGGAAGAAGCTTTGACAAACCGCTTCATGGCTTCTTTATTCAGGGAAGTAAGAAAAGCAAAGCAAATGGAGCGAGGCGTAAAATATTTTCCAACAGATCAATTGTACAAAGAATTGAAAAGACGTTCAGAAAACCAAAATCCATTTTCTAACGAACGATATTATGAACGGTTTTTAGAGGAAATAGCTAGTCAGGCAATCAATGAGTTGCAAGAAGAAGTTATCGCGCTTCAGCATGATTATGAATATTTGAGGCAACAACAGCAGATCCGTCGGTTGCCTACAGAGTCATTGGAGTGAAAAATATGTACTATCCTTATTTAAGAGGAAAACAATTTGACCTATTAGCATTAAAAGAAGCACTGTCGCGAGGATTGCTCTCCAATAAAATCCAACCAGTGATCGAACCAGTACGTGATTCCGCTACGCTTAAAAATGTGATCGAATTATTTCAAAAAAAGCACCATCCAATCGCTGTGATCCAAAATCCCCAAGTAGGACAATTCAAATTATTCGATCAGCATGTGCACAGTTGGAAAGTCAAAGAAAATAGCTCTGTCGTCCCTGCACAGATCTTAACGCCAGAAAATCTCAGTGAAGTACTGGATTCACCTCCAGCGTTTCTTGTTTTCGATGGACAGCACTACCCAAAAGATACAGAGGTGTGGAAACAGCTGGCAGGAGTTGATTCGAAATTTTTGATACCAGATACTAGTCGCTTTCGCATCTGGCTGCCCGAAAACAAAATTGTGATCCGTGACTCTTTTCAAACGAGAAAGCATGTTGAAAGTTATGCAGATAAAACAGATGACTTTTTTAGTGATGACTATCTTTTTTTCCACGCAGACGGATATATTGGATTTTCTGATTTCACGATCGAAGGTAGCCGTTATTTCGATAAAGGGTTCCCTAGCCGAGCGCTTGCTATCCATCTAACGTATATTGATGCTTACGGCAATATACGCGTGAAACATTTTGTCTCTGACAGTAACGACTCTGCTAAAGACCAAGCATTGAAGTTTCTTGAAGCAGGAGATAAAATGAAAAAATGGATCATGCGTCACCATCATCAACTCTTGATTACTTCAGGAATGATTGAATTATTGGCTCTTTACCAGCAACAAAAATTCCCTGGACTGGGAGTGTTGAAAAAGTGGTCACTTATGCATCATTTAGAACTTATTAGTCACCTGCTAGATCATCCAAAAGATTGGCTTAAATATTATTCAAAAGTTCAGGAACTATATGAAGTGATCCAATGATTAGATAATGTAAATGAAAAAGGAATAGAAAAGAGGAAACTGGATGTATATTCGGCAAACAAGGAAAGAAGAAGTAAAAGAAGTGGTAGAAATCATTAATGCCGCAGCAGATTTCATTGCTTCGCAAGGCTCTCCTCAATGGCAAAACGGGCAGAAACCAACAAAAGAAACGATTTTGAACGATATTGAAAGAAAAGAAAGCTATGTATTAATAGTGGAAGATCAAATTGCTGGAACAGCTGCATTAGTCTCAGGCGTGGATCCCGTTTACACAAAAATAGATGGTAGTTGGAAAGAATCAACTGGTCCTTATTTATCGATTCATCGTGTCGCTTTAGCAGAAAGTACTCGAGGAAAAAAACTAGCAAAACCGTTCTTAGAACATTTGTTGACGATTGCAGCCAGCAAAAATATCCAAGATATCCGTATCGATACTTATCCAGCTAATGAACCGATGGAAAAGACCATCTATTCTGCTGGATTCACTTATCAAGGGATGATTGAATTTCCTTTTGAACACGGCGAAAGAAAAGCATATCAAATAATCATCAATTGACTATAAAATCATCTGAGCAAAGATAAAGACATTAACACTACTGAAAAAAACAATCATATGATAGCCAAGAGGTTGTAACAGAAGTGGCCAGCTTCAAAAAACAAGAAAGAATTTCCGAAAATGCTTCTCAAATTTTTGTGGAATTTTAGCGTATTTTACGAAACAGCTGCTTTCTGAAACTCCCTTCATCGAGAGGTCGTGACATAGCTTTTGTCACGACCTCTCGGCTTATCCTACGAGTATTATTCGATACATTTATATCAATAATCCTTTTTTTATTTTATCTGCAGCTTCTTGGAACGTTCCATCGTTTGACACGACTAAAAGTGAGGGGATAGCTTTCAAACGTTTCAACTGTGCTAAATCTTCTACATAAACCGCCAGTCTGGCTGAAATCTGTTCAGATGAATCTCCACGTTTTTTCAGGCGCGATTGCAATATTTCTTTAGAGATCGTAATAAAGATAGGACGGACTACCGTCCCGAAATACTCATATAAATGCCAAAAACCATTTGCTGTCAAAACGGCGTAACAATTTCCTACTGTCAGTTTCTTTTTAATTTCTGCTTTACTGGAACCATATTTATGTTGAGCATATTGGTCCCACTCTGCAAACTCATTTCCCTTGATCATCTGATTGAATGTATTGTCAGAAACAAAATAATAATCCTCTTGATCTTTTTCCCCAGGTCTTGGTGATCGATTCGTGTAAGTAATGATCTTTTGTTCCGGCTGAAAAATAGCTTCTGCGAGTGAAGTTTTTCCAGAACCAGAAGGACCGATAAATACATAGCAATAATTCATTGTCATTTCTCCTTTGATGATTGAACAAGTGAAAAAGCTTTGGAAAATATTTCCAAAGCTTTTAAAAGCAACTTTGCTTTTTTGTATATTATACCAGCAAGCCAGTCACAATAGCACTTAAAAAGCTGACTAAAGTCGCTGTTAGCAAAATTTTCAATCCGTGTTTTGCGACAAGATTTCCTTTTTCTTCATTTAATCCCTTCATCGCACCAGAAATGATCCCGATAGAAGAGAAGTTGGCAAATGAAACGAGGAAGACAGATATAATTGCTGTTGTACGCTCAGTAAAATGGAAATTACCATTTGCTAATTCTGTCATAGCAACAAATTCATTTGTAACCAGTTTAGTCGCCATGATACTACCGGCATCCACTGCTTCTTTCCATGGGATTCCGCTGATGAAGGCAAGAGGGGCAAAGATGTAACCTAGGATCTCTTGGAAAGTGATGCCGAATATCCCGTGGAAGATAGCATTGATCATGGCAATCAAAGCAACAAAACCGATAAGCATAGCAGCAACCGTGATCGCCACATGGAAACCATCAAGAATGTATTCTCCCAACATTTGGAAAAATGTCTGTTCTTTGTTTTCTTCAATGATCAGCTCATCTTCTTTTTCTTCTAATACATAGGGATTTACAATTGAAGCCAGAATATAACCGCCAAATAAGTTCAAAACAAGGGCAGTGATCACATATTTAGAATCGATCAGTGCCATATAAGATCCGACGATCGACATAGAAACTGTAGACATAGCCGATACACTCATGGTGAACAAACGTTTCTCAGATAGGAAGGGTAATTCCTTTTTTATGGAAATAAAAACTTCCGATTGTCCTAAAATAGCAGAAGCTACTCCATTATAAGATTCCAATTTGCCCATCCCGTTGATTTTACTTAATCCTAGACCAACAGCTTTCATAAATAATGGAAGAATCTTGATATAGCGTAAAATCCCGATAATAGCAGAAATAAATACGATTGGCATCAATACGGAAAGAAAGAAAGGTGCACTTCCTTTATTTGCTACACCGGCAAAAACAAAGTCAACACCTTGCCCAGCAAAAGCAAGAAGATGATCAAACATTTTTGCCAATACAGAAACAACCGCTGTACCAAAAGTTGTACGTAATAATACGAAACCAAGAACAAGCTGTAAAACGAACATCACAATTAGTGGTTTCAATTTGATTGCTTTTTTGTTACTGCTGATCAAAAAAGCAAGCCCTAATGTGACAAATAAACCAATAATACCTAATAAATAACCCAAATAATCACTCCTATTCTAAATTCCGTTTTATTTTACCTGTTTTGCAAATAAAATACTAATCTTTAGTGAAATTTTCATTACTTTTTTAGAGTGAAACGCATTCATTTTCCATTAGAAAATAAAGCGAACAAAATAAAAGGTTCAAAAAGTGTAACGTCTTAGTAAAGTCTATAAAAAACGAAACTATTGATTAAGCTAATAGTTTCGTTTTCAACATTTATAAGTAAACTTTTTCTATTGGTAATATAGATTTTCGGAAGGGTAGACAGGTGCGCAGGTAATATCGATTCCTAGTTTTTTCAATGTTTGTTCATCATTTTTATTGACCATCACAGTAGAGTGGGCTTGTGCTCCCTCAAGTTCAGCTAGTTTATCATAAGCAACTTGAGCGATTGGATTCGTTACTGCACTGATTGATAAAGCGATCAAGACTTCATTGATGCTTAGTGCATCCAAAGAGGAATGAAGTGTCTTTGATTTCAATCCTTGTATTGTTTCAAGAACTAATGGTGACAATAAAGGAATGTCATCTGCGATATGGGCTAAATGTTTTACTGCATTTAAGATAACTGCCGCTGACGCATCCATCAATGAACTTGTACGCCCGGTAATGATGACTTCATCTGGTAATTCGATTGCAATCACAGCAGAAGGATATTTTGTAGGACTTTGCGCTTGAATCTTATCTGCATAGTCATGGGCAGGGACTACCACGTTTCGGTCTTCAGGACGTAAACCGACTTCTTCCATAATCAGTTTGATTCGATTAACTGCTTCTTCATCGATCAATCCTTTTTTGAAGTCGCATTCTGTTTGGAAATAACGACGGATGATTTCTTGTTTAGAGGCTTCTTGGACAACGGTATCATCCACGATCCCAAATCCTACACGATTCACACCCATGTCAGTAGGAGATTGATAAACAGATTCTTTACCAGTAATTTTTTCAATAATACGTTTGATTACAGGAAATGTCTCAACATCCCGATTATAGTTCACAGCTACTTTATTGTAGGCATCAAAGTGGAAGGAATCGATCATATTGACATCTTTTAGATCGACTGTGGCTGCTTCATAAGCAATGTTCAGCGGATGTTTCAACGGAACATTCCATACTGGGAAAGTTTCGAACTTGGAGTAACCAGCTGCATGTCCTTTTTGGCTTTCATGATACAGTTGGTTCAAGCAAGTAGCGAGCTTTCCACTTCCTGGGCCAGGAGCTGTCACTACAACGATTGGTTTAGTTGTTTCAATATACTCATTTTTTCCAAAACCATCTTCTGAGACGATTTTTTCTACGTTGACTGGATAGTCTTCGATTTCTGAGTGTTTATAGACCTTGATGTTTCGTCTTTCTAGTTTATTGATAAAGACTTTCGTGGCAGGCTGTCCACTATAGCGAGTGATAACGACACTGTTGATTAATAAGCCATAACCACGTAATTCATCGATTAACCGCAAGATATCCATATCATAAGTAATCCCATAATCACCACGGATCTTATTACGTTCAATATCTCCAGCATAGACGCAAATCAGTATTTCAGCTTGATCTTTCAATTTTTGCAGCAATTTGATTTTCGCATCTTCTTCAAATCCTGGAAGTACACGTTTCGCATGCTTGTCGTCAACTAGCTTCCCACCAAATTCTAAATATAATTTGTCATAGTGGTTCACTCGTTCCAAAATATACGCTGACTGCTCTTCAATATATTTTTCTGAATCAAAACCAATTTTTTTCACTAGGTTCCCTCCTTAAGTACTAAAGCATTTTTTCATTTTTTTGAGGATTCGTCAACTGGAAGAGCGAAATTCCTCAAAAAACAAAGAAAATGGTTTAAACCAACTTGTCTAGATAGTTATTCATTGGTATGATAGTTTTTGATAAGGAAGGTGCTACATGAAAAAAAGACAGAAAAAGAAAAACGCATATAAACACTATATCCGTTCGATTTTTACCGGTTATGAAAGAATGCTTGAAGATCCCGAATTGGAACAATTGACGTTTACTTATCTAAACGAAGAAACGCAGCTAACTCGTGATGAGCATCAGCGCATTCATTTCACAACAAGAGATCTGCCTAGTAAATAAAAAATAAGATAAAGGTCATTGGATTCGATTCTGTCCTATCAGATGGAAAGACTAGTTGATCGAAAAACAGGCTGTACCAAATTTTGGTGCAGCCTGTTTTATGGAGCATTGCCCGCTCTTTTTTATAACAATTTTTTACAGAAAATGGTACTATTGAAGTATTAATAAGTGAAAAACAGATGAGTAAGAGGAGGCAAGTAGTATGAAAGAGCCAGATACAAATGCAAATTATGAGCCAGACGAACTAGAGGAGACGAACGCGGATCAGGATACAGGACAAGAATCGTCTTCTTTTTACGATATCAAAGAAAAAGCAAGCATGAATCTTTCCCAATTATTAGAAGACTTACAGGCTTTTGAAAAAGCTGTCCGCGAAGAAGATATCCCTGAGATCTACCGTTTATACAATGGCCGATTGAATGAAGAATTAAAAAGAAGCTCAAATGAAAATCACGAGATCGATCAATTACTGATGCGTAAGATCCATGATCGTTTTTTACAGGAATTTCCTTTTATGGAACAAGTAGAAAGCATCTCGCCAACGATGAGCTATTACAAAATCGGCACTTATTACCATGATCGGCCCACGGTCGGTATTGATGCAAGTCTGCCAGAAATTTTTGTTTTGCCTAAGATCGATGAAGAGTGGGAGAAATATTCTCAACCGGAGTCAACGGACTATGACAAAAAAATCAATGAGCTAGACGCAAAGGTGATCACTGCTCAGACAGAAATTGAACGTTTAGATGAACAAATAAAAGAAATCAATCGACAAATGACTGATTTGAACGACAATAAAGGATTCTTGAATCGTAAAAAAATCGAGGAAGAAATTCAAGAATTAGAGAAGAAGAAGCAAGTACTATCTAATGAAAAATTAGGCTGGCTTCCTTATATTGAGACGCCTGAAACAATTCAGCAGCAAAAAGAAGCATTGCAGCAAGAAGCAAGAGCGGACCAGCTTCGTGCAGCCATCGTAGAAAAAGAACAAAGGCAAATCAGACGCTATTTCGGTAGCAAAGAGGGATTCGGTCAAGCAATCCATGAATTCTTGATGAATTATCTTGGCAATGAGAATCCTAATAATCAATCTAATGAAGGAGGTTCCGAGTATGAATGAACACGATGAAGCAGAATGGACAAAAAATGAAGAACAAACAGAAGATCATGAAGAAACGAACACTTCATTGGAAGAACAAACAAGTAATCCTCTGGATGACACAGAAGAAATCCCTATGCTAGAGGAAACAAAAATACACGAAAAAGAAAAAGTAACTCCGACGAATACGAATACTGCAGAAAACACCCATGCTTACGAAATAACTGAAAATCCCGGGTATTTAGAAGGAAAAGAGCAAGATCATCAAGATATCGTCAGTTTGATTGAAACAGCGGAAGCAGAATTAGCGGATTTACGTATGAGAAAAGATTTGATCGAATCAGATTTTCCACAATTATTAGAATCATATGATCGTTTTATATTGAATGAAGAACCAATCTCCACGATCGGAAAGACAAGCCTGATCGAATACTTCACGTATGAATTACTGAAACCGTTGAATGATATTGGTCTGGAACGGTCAAATTCAGCTTATGACACATGGAAAACAAGACATTTTTCGATCAATTATACGTTGAATGGACAAAACGAATTAGTCTTTTCCTTTGTATTACCGACCATCGATCAACGATACCAAGTGGAATCGATGAGTCTCCTAAACGTATCACCAGAGACAATGGAAATCAATGTCCAAGATGACCGGGTGCTTTCTTTGATCCGACACTGGTCAGTGGATCGAGTATTCTCTGCAGGGCAGATCACGATATTCAATCACAAATTGAATCAATTATTAGCCCATGCAAGAACACTTGGTTTTACCGTTAATCAGACATTACTAGACAATACGAAGCCACTTCGTTTGAATCTTCAGAGCGAATTTGAATTGACGAATGAAGTATTGGATGATATTTTTATCGTGGCAATGAAAAATCCATCCTACGATATGGAAAAGATCAACGAAACTACTTATCAAGTACGATTAGATAAAGGACAGTCTTTAACGATAACAACAAACGAAAAAGATCAAACAGTCTTGTCGATCTCATCTGGAGACTACCCACGATCTGTCATTGATTTCTTTATCAATTACGAATTCTTGGTCCCGTTAATGGTTAGAAAGTCCTGATTGGATAAGTTGGATTACCAGATGTCATTCAGATAATTCTGTTCCAAAGGACTTGCGGCAGTTATCCAGAATAATTGTCGCAAGTCTTTTCTGTATGTACTAAATGGACGTGAATAACTTGCTGATGAAGGAGGGATTTCATTAGGAATGTCCACAAATAAAATAGCACAGCTTAGCTTATTGTCTGCTGCTTGTGTAGCAGGTAGGATCGCTTTTCAATTTATTCCGAATTTCCAGCCAATGACTGCTATTTTTTTATTTATAGTACTTTACTTAAGCTTAAAAGATGCGTTAATTGTCATGAGTCTTTCTATTGCGATCAGCAGTTTTTATTTTGGTGTTGGACCATGGGTCATCGGCCAATGGATCAGCTATACTGTTGTTCTGAGTTTGTTTTCAATCGTTTGCTTGAGAAAAACAGTGCAAAGGAATCTATGGTTAAAGGGAGTCTGTTTTTTTCTGGCGGGCATGGTTTACGGAATAGGTATGACCGTTTTTGATACGCTGTTATATCGTTTACCTCAACCTTGGATCTATTACCTTCAAGGGGTGTCGTTTGATTTGATGCACAGTATAAGCAATGTTGTGTTCTTTCTTGTTTTTCTGCCAGTCGTCAAACGTTTTTACAATCATTCAGGAGGAAAAAATGAAAAAAATAATTTATAGTTTGCTTGCAATGAGTGTCAGTATACTCATTTTGACAAGTTGCAGTACAACCTATACACAATTGGCTTCCAACCAAAAGGAGGAAGTAAAAACATCGCAAAAAGCAACAATCACGTTACAAGAAAATGGTCAAAACTTTTCGGAAAAAGAAGTGGTCTTCAAAAAAGGCGATGATTTACTGAGTATTTTGAAACGAAATTTTGAAGTCGAAGAAGATAACGGCTTCATCACTTCGCTTGAAGGGCACTCACAGGATGAGAAAAATCAACTCTATTGGATGTTTACTGTGGACGGGAAAAGTGCTACTACTGGTGCCAAAGAGATCAAATTGAATGATGGACAATCGGTCATTTTCAATTTGTCTAAACTATAAGTTTCATGAAAAACTGTTAAAGGGCGAATATTGCCATAATTCAGTGAGTTCAGTTGATGAAAGAAGGAAAATAACATGGAAAATTTTAAAAAAAGCGGAATGTTTTCCGTAATTGCTGCTCTAGGGGCTAATATTCTAGTTGCTATCAGCAAATTTGTCGGCTATGCAATCAGTGGCAGTGCCGCCATGCTAAACGAAAGCATCCACAGTATCGTTGATTGCAGCAATCAGATTTTGCTGTTATTCGGTGATAAACAAGCCAATAAAGGACAGAGCGAGTTGCATCAATTTGGTGAAGGACGAGCAAAATACTTTTTCAGTACAATCGTCGCAATGATGCTTTTCTTCGGCGGTGGGGCACTTGGGGTGATGGAAGCTTTTGAAAAATTGACGCATCCATCCCATGAAGTGGGTAATCCGATCATTGTTATAGCAATACTGTTATTTGGTTTGGTAATCGAAGGTAGTTCGTTACGCGTGGCAATGAAAGAAATCAAAGAATTGAATACTGAAAAACTTTCCACGATGCGCTTTTTGCGCGAAAGTCGACACAGTGAAATACTGATTATTTTTACGGAAGACTTGTGTGCTGTAATCGGTTTGGTCTTGGCTTTAGCAGGAACAATATTGACTTATGCAACCGGGATTGCTGCATTTGATGCGATCAGCGGATTGCTGATCGGTTTCTTGCTGATGGGAGCCGCCATTTTCCTAGCAAAAGAATTTTATAGTCTGATCATCGGTGAAAGCGTGACAGCAAGCGATTTGTCAAAAATCAAGTTAGCCTTTGAACGACCTGAAATCAGTCGGCTAATTGATATCAAAACAGTTCATTTAAGTCCAACGGAGATTTTAGTTGCAGCAAAAGCAGATATCGTTGGTAACAAAGAGAATGAAGCTTACTCGGTCATCAACGATATTGAAAAAAATATGCGTCAGTCTCTTCCTGACAAGAAGATGTATATATACATTGAAACAGATAAATATGACCCAAATTATTCTCGTAAATAAAACGTTTATTCATGAATTGAAGCAAAAATGAGAAAAATATAATCTTGTTTTTAAATAAAACGGCTACAATTTAGCGAATTTATGTTACAATAAGTCCGCTGTTTATTTGTTGTAATTAAAGGAGAAATTTTAATGAACAAAAAGAAAAGTGCGCCATGGCTTCAAGCTTTGCATGCAGTGATGCCACTTTGTATAAGCTATATACCAGTAGGATTAGCTTGCGGAGTATTGTTGCAAAAAGTTGGATTTGATCCTCTCTTATCAGGACTGTTATCGATTCTGGTCTTTTCCGGTGGCGCGCAGTTTTTAGTTGCATCTATGCTTACGACGCAAGCATCATTTGCAACGACATTATTGATGGTTTTCTTTTTAGAATTACGCTATACATTATTAGGAGCAAGTCTTGCCGGTTTTATGAAAAAAGAAAAGCGGACGTTTTTGGCTGTCTTTTCTCAATCACTGAATGATGAAAACTATGCGGTGAACTACTTAAAGTTTTCAACTGACCCTTCCTGGAATAAAAGAAAGGCTTTATATGTCAATTGGTTCTCAATGACTGCATGGGCCGGTAGCAATATGATCGGTAATTTTTTCGGCTCGGTGATTCGAGTAGATGCTGACCTTGTCCATTTTGCTTTGACGGCCATGTTCATTTTCATGTTTATCATGCAGATGAAAAGCGCACTACTGATCTTTACAGGTTTATTCTCAGGCGTATTAGGGGTCGTATTCATGGTATTATTCCAAAATACTTTCGGATTGATTGCAGCAACAGTCATTGCTTCATTTGCCGGATTTATGCTGGAGAAGGCATTCAAAAAAGAAAAAGCTAAGAAACTAAGAGACCGCGGTAAAGATGTCAATGAGCCGCTCTTCAACTTCCCGGAACAGGAGGCCAATCACCATGACTAAATTATATTTGCTACTTTTAGTTGCTTGTCTGTTCATCGTGGCATATATCCCGCGCTTGTTCCCGATGCTTTATTTTACTCATCGAAAAGTGCCATCCTGGTTCAGTGACTGGATGAAATATGTACCGGTGGCATTATTTGCGGCGTTAGCTTTTAAAGATGTTTTCATTACTCATGAACATCTGGATATTGCTTGGAATATCAAAATAGCTGCAATGATTCTAGTAGCAGGCGTGGCTTACAAAACACGTTCGATGGCGTTGTCAGTTTTGACAGGACTTGCGTCTGTCTTTTTGCTGTCTATGCTTTAAACTGTTTTATTTTATTAAAAACAGAGATTGCGACATAAGTTGTTCAAACTGATCTATCCGAACTGCATTTGCAACAGTCAATTCTGGATGCAAGTTTATTCGTAGGGATAAAAAAGATTAGTGTTGGCTTATGATGCAAGCCCTTTTTTATTTTAGGAATTAGAGAGGGATTTGTCCTTCTATGATTTTTTGCTATAATAGGGAAGATGTTTATTTTATGAAAGAATAGTTGAGGGAATTTAAATGAATAAAAAATTGATGCAAGGAACATTTTGGCTAACCTTTGCTAATCTTCTATGTAAAGTTTTAGGGGTAGTCTATTTGATTCCCTGGCTAAGTATGATGGGGAACAATCAAGATGGTATGCTTGCTACGACATTGTATAATGTTGGCTATCTTCCTTATGGATTGTTCCTGATGCTTGGTACAGTCGGATTTCCAAATGCGATTGCAAAAAAAGTAGCTGTAGCCACAAAAGAAGGAGATAACGCTGCTTGTCGGCTGATTTTTAGAAGTACGATCAATATCATGTTTGTCATCGGTATCGCCTCTGCTGCACTGATGTATTTATTTGCTCCTTTACTAGCCGGAATCAGTCCGATTGCTAACGTTAATAATGGGATACTAGCTATCAGAAGTTTATGCCCATCTTTGATTGCTATCCCAATTCTTAGTGCAATGAGAGGATATTTCCAAGGAAAAAATGATCTGCGGCCTTATGGAACTTCTTTGATTATCGAACAGGCTGTGCGAGTGATCGTTATCTTGGCTGGTACTTATTACTTGCGCGTATTGACTGACGGAACCATATTAGAAGCTGTATTGATCAGTACAGTCGCTTCTTTCTTCGGTGGGTTAGCTGCGATTATCCATATGTATATCGTCGGACGCAGAAAAGACTTCTTCGAACTTAAAGATTTTTTGATTTCCAGCCGTTATTTCGAAAGAGAAAACCGATCTGCCTCTGTCTCTATCATTCGGGAAACACTACCGTTTATTTTTGTCGGCTCAGTCATTACTATCGTTCAAATGATCGACCAAGTAACGATGAAACCACTGCTTCACTTTTTCCGTCCAGAGATCGCAGATCAGCAACTGGAATTCTTATTCAGCCGTGCTTCTGTCAATCCAAATAAATTGACATTGATCCTGATCTCCATGGTAGGAACAGTAGCTATAAGCAGCTTGCCAATATTAAGCACGATGAAGAAAAAAGATCGGATACAAATCGAAAAAACAGCAGGAGATAGTTTTTCGATTGCGTTATTGATTCTTCTTCCTTCATTGACTGGAATGTCTTTATTAGCTGGACCACTATACACATTGTTTTTTGGCTATGATCCTGAAAGTGTCGGATATTTCCAAATGGCTTTGCTAGCTTCTTTGTTTTTCTCTTTATTCACGATCCAATCTACGATGCTTCAATCTTTGAATCACCATCGTTTTGCGATCCGATTAACTGTAGAAGCAATTATCCTGAAAGTCATCTTCGAAGTAATCGGATTAGGATTAGTTGGAGGATACGGGATGAGCTTATCAAATGGCTTAGCATTCGGTATTGTCTTTGTTCGCGGCTATCACTTTATGTGCAAAGAATACCGAATAGCACCTTTAGCAAAGATCAGCAATTTTTTCTTAAAAACTTTCCGCTCCACCCTGATTATGCTTGCAGTATGTTTTGCCGTTTTCTTTTTGCTGAATCAGCGATTGTCAATGGAATCAAAAAGCTATGCAATGATTTATTGTGTGGCTGTAGGAAGTATTGGCGGCTTAGTATTTTTATTTTCTCAATTCGGAAAAAATGGGTTTCGAATGTTGAAAAATGTTAAACATCATAGCAGAAGCAAAGAATAGGTTAACTAATCGTTTTTTGGGCTCTTTGTCAAATGATGTTGGTAAAGAGAAATCTTAGAATAATTGGAGATCAAGTGGATCAGTTCCTCTTGATCTTTTTTAGTTGAAAATCAATGCGTTGCCATGACGAATCATGATGCGCAATTTGAAATTATAAAAGCTACGAAAGCCATATGCATTTCGTTTTAACACTTTGATATGGTTGTTCAGACATTCAAGTGGGCCATTTGAATAACTTTGTTGTAAAGCATTTTTGATTTGTGGCAGAAATTTCTGGAACGTTCTCAAGGTCGTCTGATAGCCTTCGGGAAGCATGATATTATTGGTAAGTAGTTCTTCAAACGATACGTAGTCTCGTTCCTTTACAGCGTAAAGAAAGTCTTGATATAACTGATAGCCTACACGCAAAGCAGGGCTCCCTTTCAGTAAGCGATCCACAATATCGGTCTCTGTTAAATGAGCTTTGAAGCCAGGTCGCCAAAGGCGTCGAGTATAATCAAGCTTGCGTTCATCTTTTTGAAGAAGTTTCCAGTATCTTTTAATTGCTTACCTAATTGATAGTGTTTTTGTTCTTTGCTTTTTAATAGTTGGTTCGTTTCTTTGATTCGATGATTGCGAAAGGTACGACCAATATGTTGGACGATGTGAAACCGGTCAATAATCAGCTGTGCTTTTGGAAACAGCTTTTTAACGAGCGATACATAAGGAGCGTACATATCAATCACGATCCATTCGACCGCTTCACGAATTTCTCGTGAAAAATGACTAAAATAACGTTTTAAAAAGGCAGTTGTCGGTTCTCGACAATGTCCAATAAGCGCTGTGTTTGTCCATCCATCATGATGAAACTCATAGCACCTGAAACACCCCGAACTGATTTGAATTCATCAAAACAAAGTACCTTAGGTAACGGTGTCCGAAAAGGATTCAACGGACGATAAAATCGCTTCATAATACGGTAAACAGAAGAGACCGATAGATTTTTCTGAGCGGCGATCTCTGTCATTGAGGTATTTTTTTCAGACGAGTCACGACAGACCAGCGGACTTTCTCACTGATGAAACAATGTTTTTTCGCAACAGAAGTATCTGCGACAAAGGTCCGCTGACAAGCTTTGCATTTGAAGCGTTGCTTTTTCAATTCGAGGTAGGTACGGTATTCAGAAACATCGTTCATTAACAACCGGACGGTTGTTGTACCCCAACGCACAATATCTGAAGCAATCTGGTGTTTACAGTGGATGCATTCTTGGGCTGTATAAATCAAGTTTCCACGATAAATATGACAGATTTGCCCTTTGTATTTTTCTTTTGTGAGACAATTTTCGTTAAAAGTAACTGATAAGTCTAGAATATCTAATGTTTCTTTGATAAGGTGAGTGTAAGACATCTTGATTCCTCCTTTTGGGTTGGTTCGCCAAATTAATTCTAAAGGATTTCAAGGTGTCTTTTCTATATGTTTTGGAAAATAAAAAAGATGCTGGTGTCATCCACCAACATCAAAAAGTATAGAGCCTTTTTTTGCTGTCACTTGAAAAACGGCAACTCGTATGATTACGCTTGTCGTTTTTCTATTTTCCAATTTTAGTTTCATATCTAATCTTACTTATGATATAGTTATAAGGTCTGGAAAAATTCTTTGAAACGAGGAAATTAAACACATGAAACTTGCAGTAGTTACAGATAGTTCGGCATATCTGCCGGAACGTATCAAGAACCATCCCGACTTATTCGTTATTCCAATCCCTTTGATTATGGATGGGAAAATTTATAACGAAGGAATCGATATCGAAGCGGATGAATATTATGGACTTTTAAAAAACAGTAAAGATTTTCCTACTACTTCACAACCTGTCGTAGGGGAAGTTTTGGGTTTATATGAGGAATTGAAAGAGAAAGGGTATGACACGATTTTAAGTATCCATCTTTCTTCAGGGATTTCTGGCTTTGTCAACACATTATTTGCGATGAAAGATGACATCAGCGGAGTAACGGTCATTCCTTATGACTCTAAGATCACTAGTATGCCGATGGGACACATGGTAGAAGCTGCCTTAGACTTAAATGATGAAGGTCAGTCCCTTGATGAAATACTTGCACATGTCGATCGAATCCGAGATAATACCTACGCTTATCTGATTGTAGATGATTTGAACAATTTAGTACGAGGAGGACGTTTGACAAATGGTGCAGCGCTGATTGGCAGCTTATTAAAAATCAAACCGATCCTGACATTTTCTGAAGGGAAAATTGTTTTATTCGAAAAAATCCGTTCAAGTAAAAAAGCATTTGCTCGAGCTGAAGAAATTATTGGTAGAAGAAATAACGAAATACAACCGCCAGTCAAACTTTACGTTATACATGCAAATAATTTAGAAGTAGCGATTGCGGAGAAAGAGAAATTGCAGAAAAAATATCCAAATGCAGAAATCGAAATTGGTCATTTCGGACCAGTCATTGGTACACATTTAGGTGAAAAAGCCATCGGCATTGCCATTTCAGCGCAATAATTCCTTTTATTCAAAAAACATACCAAAAATATTCCAACATCATCTTGGACTTTCTACATGTTACTAATGAGCGTGTAAAAGAACGAGATGGTGTTTTTATTTCTATCAACGAAGCTCTTTTTCTTTGCAATCCACACTTCAATCCTCTATAATGTCGCATATAGTTTAGTAAATGAGTAAACTACTAATTTACTTATTTACTAAAAATAAAAGGATGAGGAGTTAAAATAATGGAAATACCAACAAATTTAAAACATAAACCAGTAATCGTTGTAGAAGACTATGATAAAGTTGATGGAAGAAATGCATTAAATACGGACGCAAAAGGGCTTTCTCTGGGCCTTGCTCAGTGGAATGATCGTGGAAAAGTCGATATCTCAGGCAAGGTATGGCGACATACTGGAGAAAAATGGTCACGACAGTCGGAAGAATTACCAATCACACGTATTTTAGATTTAGCGATCTTAGCTGCGCAAGGAAGTTTATACTTCCAAGATGCTTATCGCTATGAAAAATTTTATGATCCAGAAAATCCAGTCGTAGACATCATTGGATTGCAAGGGAACCGAATGACGGTAGAAGTAGATACCAAAAATCCAAAGATCGATGAAGACATCATTTTGTATTACGATACACTACAAAAAGACGGAGAACTGATTGGGGAACGATTCCGTATTTTAAAACGTCTTTTAGATGAGCTAGGATATTAATAGACAGAGATGATCAAAAGGGGAAGAGAAGCATGGAGAATTTCTCACTAACAGAAAACCGAACCTTTTCACGGCTAGAAAAGCAAATGATCTGGAAGAAACCGAAAAGCCATCGGACAAGTGCAGAAGAATGGCGGATCGCCTCCGAAATTAAAGGGAATTGGCAAGATCCTGAAATGAAAATCAGTAACGTACTTTTGGAAGGAGATGCCGGGTCGGGGAAGACACAATTAGCCAAAGCACTATCTGCTGATCTGCAACTTCCCTATACAAAAGTGACCTGTTTTGCAGATATGGACAAATCAGATGTTTTCGGAGCCTTATTACCTGTAGTAGATTCTAATAAGGAACAAGACCAAGAATTACTAGAAGCTATTTACCAAACAGATACACTTGAAGCTGTACTGACACTGATCCAGAACCATTACGGCATTGATCCTTTTTCTGCTAAAGAAAAATTAGCAGAGCTAGTTCAAAGGATCGAAGCTGATTATCCAGATGCAATCCATTACAGCTATTATCCTTCTGAAATCGTTCGAGCGATTGAAAAAGGATATTTATTAGAGATTCAAGAGCCGACTGTCATCCGAGATGCCTCTGTTCTTGTGGCACTTAACTCAGCGCTTGAACCAAATGGGATGTTGAATTTACCGACAGGAATCATTCGTCGCCATCCAGATTGCGTCATTGTGATCACTACAAATCGAAATTACCAAGGAAATCGTCCATTAAATGAATCTTTAAGAGATCGGATGCAACATGCGGAAAAAATGGATCTTCCTGCCTTAGAAGTCATGGCAGAACGTGCGATGGCGAAAACCATGATCCAAAAACAAGAACTTCTCTTAAAGATGGCAGAGATTATCCGTTTGTTGGATGAAACTGCAAAAGCTAACGCCATCAAAGGTGTAGCAGGAATGCGTTCTTATTTTTATTGGGCAAATACCTATAAGCAAGGACAAGATTTACTCCAGTCGATTTATCCAAAAGTTTTGTATAAATTATCCACTGATCCAGATGAATTGGCAATTCTTGAACAAGCTTTGTCTGACAGTGGATTGCTACTGGAACTTCAGGACATATTGAGAAAAGAAAAATGGGGTCATCCTCAATCTGAGCATACAAAAGGAAGAACCATTAGCGCCGAAGAAGCAAATGAACGAAACATCACTGAAAATGCTGAAGAAATTCTGCGCTTAGATGAAAAGAAATCGTTGTCTGCTGAAGAACCAAATGAGGGAGAAGAGAAACAAGAAGAAACAATAGAAAAAAACGAGTTTCCTCCTCAAATGCAAAAAGAACGCAGTAGCGATATCGAAGGAAAAAATCAAAAAGAACAACAAACAGGAGATGATTCTCAAGAAATGTCTGCTTCTGACATGGAAGCACATGATAAGGAAATCAAGAAGCAACTGAATAAAGAAGCGCGACAAATCATGAAGGAAACGATTCATGAAAAAGAAGGTCTCATCGTTCACCGACCATCTTTCCAAGGAAAAACGCCGGAAGTACGTGAGCTACACATGCAAGTAATGCCAATAGTAGAATCACTTAGCCGACAAATTTTAGAGTTACTGGATAATGAACAAACAGAGACGTACCAAAAAGGAAAATACGAAGGTCAGCGGTTCAATGCAAGCAAAGTAGCATATGGTGATTTGAGGAATTTTGACAAAAAGAACCCGCCACATGAGCAACCTTCTTTAGCGGTAGCTGTACGGATCGATGAATCTGGGTCAATGATACGGGATGATCGGATCGAAGCGGCAAAAAAAGCAGCGATTGCCATTGCCGAATTTTCTAAGAAAGTCGATATCCCATTGTTGATTTACGGAGATACAGCAGACCGTTCGTCAAGAGAAAAGACTTCTTTGTTTTCTTATAAAGAATTTGAAGACGGATTTCAATGGTTAAATGAAAAATTAGTCACTATGAAACCAAGGCAAAACAATCGTGATGGTGCGGCACTTCGTTTAGCAGCAGAAAAATTAAACAGACAATCCGCAACAACCAAACTGTTGCTTAATATTAGTGACGGTCAGCCAAAAGCGTTGCCGGATTATACAGGCAAAAAAGCAAAAGAAGATATCCAGTCTGTTTTGAAAGAATATGAGCGTCAAGGAATCCTATTTGTCTCCGCAGCTATTGGCCAAGACAAAGAAGAAATCAAGTCGATCTACGGTGAAAGTCGTTTTGTAGATATTACTGACTTGAATGAATTTCCCAAGCAAATGATTCAACTGATTGTCCGCTATCTATGATAAAATAAAGCTCAACGAACGCACTTAGCAGATTCATTGAGCTTTTCGTTTCTAGTTACCGGTAACAAGGATACTTCTAAAATAGAATCGGTTATAATCAAGAGGGACCGTTAAAGGAGTGAAACGATATGATACAAGAACAAAAATGGTGGAAAGAAGCAGTAGGCTATCAAATCTATCCTGCTAGTTTCAAAGATAGCAACGGCAATGGTCAAGGAGACATCAATGGGATCCGTGAAAAACTTAATTATTTGAAAGATCTTGGTATCGGCTTTATCTGGATCAATCCGATCTATCAATCTCCATTTGTCGATAATGGTTATGACGTAAGTGACTATCAAGATATAGAAGAGAGATTCGGAACGATGGAAGATTTTGATTTATTGCTAAAAGAAGCACATGAATTAGGGATCAAAGTGATTATGGATCTTGTCATCAATCATAGTTCGGATCAGCATCAATGGTTTGAAGAATCGAAAAAATCTAAAGAAAGCCCGTATCGCGATTATTACATTTGGGTCGACGGGGTAGATGGCAAAGAACCGAATAATTGGACATCGATTTTCGGCGGTTCTGCTTGGGAGTATTCTCATGAAACTGGACAGTATTATCTGCATGTTTTTGCAAAAGAACAACCAGACTTAAATTGGGAAAGCGAGAAATTGAAAGAAGAACTATTCAATATGATCCGATGGTGGTTGGATAAAGGGATAGATGGATTTCGTTTAGATGCGATTTCTCATGTAAAAAAAGATGAATATTCAGTAAAAGCCACAGAGAACCCTTTCTCACCCTTTCAAAATGTCTCAGGAATCGAAGAACATTTGACCGATTTGAAACATGTTTTTGAAGAGTACGATATCATGACTGTCGGAGAAGCAAGTGGTGTCACTGCAGAAGAAGGACCACAATGGGTAGGGAAAGACGGTTATTTCGATATGATATTCGAATTTGATCATATCCATATCTGGCAGCAAGAAAAAGAAGGGCAATTAGATGTCCTTAAATTGAAACATGCATTAAGCGCTTGGCAAACTTCATTGGATGGTATCGGATGGAACGCTTTATATATGGAAAACCATGATGTTCCTCGTGCCGTTTCAGTGTTTGGAGATACTCGTCCCGAGTTTTGGGCTATGTCTGCAAAAGCAATCGCTATGATGTATTTCTTTTTGCAAGGTACGCCATTTATTTATCAAGGACAGGAAATCGGAATGACGAATATGCCCTTTGAATCGATCGATCAAGTTGATGCAGTAGATTCGAAAAGACTTTATAAAAGGCTGCTTGCGGAAGGTAAGACAAGAGAAGAAGCATTGGATATCATTCGTGAAACAACGAGAGACAACAGCAGGACACCCATGCAATGGACTTCGGAACAATATGCTGGTTTTTCTACACATGAACCTTGGCTGATCACTAATCCAAATACCAAAACGATCAATGTAGAACAACAAGAATATGAACCAGAGTCGGTCCTGCAATTCTATAAGAACATGATCCGCATTAGACAAACCAATAAAGGTCTGATATACGGTTCTTATAAAGAATATCTTCATGAACATCCACAACTTTATGTCTATGAAAGATATTTAGAAGATGAACAATATCTTATTATGGTAAACTTAACAGAATCACTTGCTGACTATGAACTTCCAAAAGAAGCAGATCAGTCCTGGACATTACTCTTGTCAAATTCCTCTAGCGGAGAATTTGAAGCTAAAGGCATACTAGCACCTTATGAAGCTCGGTTATATAAAACAAACAAGTAAAACTTCCTCGTTAAAGTTCATTAGTTGGACTTTGCGAGGAAGTTTTTCAGATTGCTCTGTCAATTACTCATTTCAATAATTCGCTCTAGGACCACCGATATATTTAGGACGAGAGCGAAGGGCTGTCACGTGAGCTTGTCCAAGGGTTTTCAAACGAGGTCTGACAGGTACTTGGACATGTTTGATATGCATACCGATTGATGTGTCACCGATATCGATACCGGCTTGTCCAACTACGTGTTCCACTTCGACAGGATCATTGAACTGGTCAAAAGCAGCAACAGAACAAGCACCTCCAGCATGTAGTGCAGGAACAACAGAGACAATTTCGAAATTTTTTGCTTCTGCCACTGTTCGTTCTACTACTAATGCTCGGTTCAAATGTTCACAACCTTGGACAGCTAGCGCAATTTCTTTAGGATCCAACAACTCTTTTAACGTACGGATGATCCATTGACCAACTTCCGCACTGGAATTTTTTCCAATATGTCCTCCAACGACTTCGCTTGTGCTGCATCCTAAAACAAAAAGATCACCTTTTTTCAAGCGTGCCTCAGCCAATATGTCATTAACTATTTCAGTCAATTGGTCTTTTAATTCTTTTTCTGACAACTTCATTTTCTAAAACCTTCTTTTTCAATTAATATTGCTTCCGTGCTTGAATACGTTGAAGACTTGCAGTTATAGGAAAGGCAAGTCCCATTCCAATCAGATTTTGGAAGATGTTTCCTGGTATAGAAGCCACTCCAGCCGGCCAATCATATAAAATCCAACCGGCGATACCATAGCCGATGATCATAACTAAGCTTCCTAATAAAAGCCCTAATCCCCACATACGAGTAGAAGATTTGCTGAAAGAACCAGCAACATATCCTTGTAACCCGTGGATCACTAATGAAAAAACTGCCCACTGCGGATATCCTGAAATCAAATCGATCAATAGACCACTGGAAGCACCAACAACTAATCCACCCGTTGGACCATAAAGAAAAGCAGCGGTATAGATCCCGGCCTCGCATAATGTCACAAATCCATTCGTAGCCGGTACAGGGATCAAAATTGTTAATGAAAGGGCAACTGTCAACGCAATCAGCATAGCATAGATCGTTAATTGCTTAGTTTTCATTTCTCATTCCTCCTTTTTGAATACCGCCAGACCAGACGCTTCCGGTATGATCGTTCATCAGCACACCATTAGAAATACAATGGGCAACAAATTTTTTACTTTCTGCTACTGCTTTGGTAAAGTCTGCCCCTAACACAAGATTCGCTGTTATTGCAGAAGAAAAGGCACAACCGGCCCCGTTTACTGTTGTAGTGTCGATTTTTTTATGAGAAAATACCTCATAATGATCAATTGAATAGAGAAGATCCACAGCTTCATCTCCAGCCATCCTTGTGCCGCCTTTGATCACAATGTTTTTTGTTCCTGAAGCAGTGAGTTCTTTAGCGAGATGGATCATTTCTGTTAACGAAGAGGGAAGAGCTTGACCAGAAAGTAAAGCAGCTTCTGCCAAATTAGGCGTAATCATCGTAACAAGTGGAAAAAGTTCTTCGATGAGCTGCGAAATATACAATTGATTGATCACAGCTTCAGTTTCTTTGAATGCCAAAACAGGGTCTAAAATGATTGGGATATTTTGTTTTGTTTTTATGAAGTCTCGAACAACCATGATTGCTTCACTTGAGTTCAATAACCCAATTTTGATACCATCTAATGAAGTCATTTTATCAATCGAAACTAACTGTCGTTTAAGCAATTCCAAAGATATAGATTCCAGCATAAATCGCTCATTAATATCTAGTGCCCCTATAGAAGTCAAGGCGCTTAGTCCGAATAGACCAAAATTCTCAAAAGTTTTTAAATCTGTTTGGATTCCTCCGCCAGCAAATGGATCAGAACCGCCAATTGTCAAGATTCTTTTCATAACATTTTCCTCCATGAATAAGAGTATAACGAAATTTTCAAAAAAGAAAAACAGCCAATTGGCATATTTTTATCTCATCCAATTTAAAAAAAACAAAAAGAAAAGAAAGACCAAAATGGATCTTTCTTTCCTTAAATAGTTAGGACTTTTGTGATTTTAATTCTTTCTCGATTTGAAGCCGTTGCACTTTCATTGTAGCTGTTCGCGGGATTGCATCAAAATCACGGATGATAGGGACGTTCAAGCGAGGAAGTTCATGGACTTGCTCCCACCATCGATTCCAATCCATTTCTTTGTCAGGAGCTAAAGCAATAATCGGTTGTGGAGAATGATTTTTATCCCTTACAATCACTACTTCTGCCAAAAAATCTAACGAATCTAATAAAAAGTCTTCAATAGCTAATTTACTATTGATCGTTTCGATCAAATCCACTTGCCGATCTTTCAAAAATAGGTGGCCATGCTTATCCATAAAACCGTAATCTCCGCTATCCCACCAATCGCCATAAACATTTTCCTGGAACCGTGCATCTTCCTTGTAATAAGTCAAAGCCCGTCCTTTAGACAGTAATTGTATATGACCATCTGTGTTTTCAGGTAGGACATTCCCAACTGAATCTGTAATCCGAGCGCTTGTCATGTCTTCCAGTCCAACGCCCATATCTCTTGCATCACTTGTTTTCAAACTCTCTAGTGTATGAGCCTTAAGAATCATTGGTCCGCATTCACTTTGGCCATATACTTGAAGAAATACCGCATCCTGTGCCATCGACGTTCGCAAAAATGTCTTCATTGTCTGGTTGTTTATAGCATCAAAAGTGGAGTGATAGTATCGGATACCCGAAAAAGCTTCTGGATGCTCCTTAGCAGTAAAACGCCACTGAACAAAGTTATTCGGATGGGTCTCTAGTGCAATTGGCCGGTGAACTTCCAACATATGAACAACTTTTGAACTTTGTGCGTTTGCTAAAGGCATCATAGGAAATCCCATGGACATCAAAGAAGAGATACCAATATTGAATCTGGAATGCACTGGAGAGATGTGAAAAGCGATTAATTTCTTTTCCGAAATTTTTGTGAAAACTGTTTTTTGCCATTTCGTCCGCCATCCCATAGAATGAGCAGAATGACAAATAAGTTTAGGGATACCAGTTGTACCAGAAGTATGGGTCATATAAGAAATTTCATTTTTGTCTAAAAATGATTGAGAAACAGACAAATCAGGTTGTTCCATTAAATAAAGAATAGGAATCTGTTTTGATTTTGTTCCATTTGAAATTTCTCTCACTCGCTTTTTTGTCTCATCATCAAATAAAATGAAAGGGTCTTCTAAACGATCGATAAATACTTCCATTGTTGTTGGTAGATGATAAGAAGTCATGACAGGCACTGCACCAAGGTAAGACACAGAAACAGCTAGAAGGTATGTGTCAAAAGCGGAACTCTTATAAATAATAACTTTGTCTCCGGATTTCACTCCAAGATGAGCCAATTGACAAGCCCGTTTCAACACACTTTCGCAGCATTTTTTGTAAGTTGTTTCAAGTCCTAATTCTGGGAAAGCTGAAAGTGGCTCATCAAAGATAATCGGGGTCTCGGAAAAGTTAGCTGCAGCTTCTTGAAAATTCGTAAATAAGTTCAAAGGGGAATACGTTATGGTCTCCATCATTCACACTCCATTATCTTTTGTTAAGTAATACACAAATTCAAGATAATCGTAACATAATCCTTTATATAGTAACATAGTTTATTGTGAAAAAAAGATCATACATTTGTTTTATATGGAAGAAACCTGAACGAATGCCGCTAATTCGTGATAAGAAAAATCAACCATCTTTTCCCAGATATCTTGAAAAGAATGGGATGAGAGGTATCGATTACCACATAAATAATTTACCGCGTCAGCATCATCTAAATATAGTTCTGCATAATAACGATATGTTTTTCTGCATAGTTCTGGCGATACGTTTTTATATACTGTAATTTTGCTCAAAATTTGGCGAATAGTCCGAGGAGAAATTTGCTGATCATGTGAGGAACGAAAAACAAAAGAATTTTCGTCCGTATTTTGTGCTGTTAACTCAAAATAGTTCTCCAGAAACGGCATCGCTTCTTTTGGTATTGGTACTTTATTCAGTCTGTTTTCTTTTCTATTCAGATTAAGAATCTGCTTGGTCAAAGATACATCTTTACGTTTAAGTTCTACTACTTCATGGATCTTTAATCCGCAATACAGAAGAATGGCAGTAATTGCAAGGTTCCTCGGTCGATTCTTTTCTTCAAAGCTAGCTTCTCTGCTTGTTCGAAAGCCTTCAATCGGGATAAACAAATGCTCAAAATCTTTGAAAAGTTCTGCATCGATATATCGCGGAGCTGCTTTGGTTGTTTCCGGTAAACTTGTACCCAAAAGAGAAATCTCTTCTTCAATCAGTCCTTTTTGATACAAAAATCGTAAAAAATGATTTAATGAATATTGCTTCCTTGAAATCCCGTAATAGCTATTTTCAAACAATTGCTCCGTTTCTTGGTTCGCTGTAGTTTGGAACGAACGAGTATGTCGATAGATTTTAGCTAAGAAATTCTGATAATCTTGTTTTTCTAAATGGATAATCAGCTGATCATCCACTTCTTCAGAAAATACTTTTCTCAAATAATCAGTAAACAGATGAAAATCTTTTGCGTATTCATAGCGACTGCCTAATGAAAGGGAAGAACGATTTTCTTCTAAAAACTGTTGAAAGACGGAAGGGAGCAAGTGTGTACGTTGCTTTAACTTTTCTTGCAGTTGTTTTCTAGTTTTGCTGTCCATTACAAATTCCCTCCAATAGTGTTCATTTTCTATATTTTACCGCATTTCATCAAATGAAGATAGACAGTTTGTCTTGATCTTAGGAAGCAAATTTTTAACTGTCTTTTAAAAGTACTAGCTAAAAGATTTGAAGTAAGAAGATACATTTTTAGTTATTTTATTAGTGCAGTCATTCTTTTGATATTTTAATTGATTTATCCTCTTTTTAGCTATGTGGTTACTTCATGAGCAATGAAATGGATTTGGTTCGTTCTAATGGCAGGAGGCTTTTTCTTTTATTTCCGAAAAATTAGAAAACATTTTTTCAGAATCGATTGGCTCTCCATTTATTCAATAATGGTTTGTCTAACGATATTGTTGGGATAATTCTTAAATAAGTATTAGAAATAGTTGGTACTTCATTGGTTGCGTCAAGAATTATGTGTAAATGGAAAAGCCCATTCTGTTGATCAAGTTAAAACATTGATTCTAATGTATCATGTATTTCTTTAAAACCTTTATGAACTCGGCATAGAAACTTTTGATTATAGTTGTTGAATTGAGATACTAGAAATCTCTCCAGAGATTCTTCATTAGGAAATTGCTCTTTTCTTTTGGTATATTTCTTTAATTGTTTGTTAAAACCTCCAATCAAATTAGTTGAATAAATAGTTCTTCTGATTGACGGAGGGAAATTATAAAAGGTTAATATAGCAGGATTCATGAGCAATTTAACCACTCGTGGATACTGCTTTTTCCATTTATCTATCATAAACCTTATTTGATTATTTGCTTCTTCTTTTGAACTTGCTTGATAAACTAATTTGAAATCGCTACAGATTTCTTGTCGATCACTAACACGAACCTTATGAGCGATATTTCTAGATATATGGACACAACATTGTTGAAATTGAGCATTTGGATAAACACTATGAATACTATCGTTAATGCCACTTAAACCATCAGTTACGACTAATAAAACCTCTTTTAAACCACGGTCTTTTAGGTCTTGAAGAATCTCTTTCCAAACATAAGCAGATTCAGTTGGAGCAAGACTAAACCCAAGAACCTCTTTGGTTCCATCTAATCGAATGCCAATTACAATATAAACTGCTTCTTTTGAAACAGTTTGTCTTTTTAAAGGAATGTGAGTAGCATCCATAAAAATGACAGAGTATCTGGATTCTAAGGACCTTTCTTTAAAGGCAATAATATCTTCAGAAACTATTTTAGTCATATTTGAAATGGTTTGTGGCGTATAGTGATGCCCGTACATTTTTTCAATCAATTCAGAGATTTCAGACATAGTAATTCCTTTTTGAAATAGCTGAATAATAGTGGTTTCTAAAGAGTCATTGGTTCTTTTATAAGCAGGTAAAGTTTGTTGAGAAAACTTACCATTTCTATCTCTAGGAATCACCAAATTTAATTCTCCATACTCTGTTCTGAATGAACGTGAATAATTCCCATTACGGGAATTACCTGAATTGAACCCAGCACGATCATATTTTTCATAATCAAGAAAAGCTGTTAATTCAGCCTGCAATAATGAATTAACAGCTAATTCTAAATGACATCGAAATAATTCATCTAAATCACCTTTATTGATTAGTGTTTCCATAATTTCTGTAGTAAAATTGGGCATGAGAAAGTCCTCCTATAAAATTTCGGTTGTGGTAACTTTAATTTTACAGAATGGACTTTCTTTTTTTCTACCCTAAATATCTATTTACACAAAATATTTTACGCTATCACTTCATTACTTTACATGAAGATTTATTCTATGGTAGGAGCAATTATACTGAGAATTAATCCTTTTTTATATAAGTTGTTTGCTTATTGATGGATTGGATAAATTAAACCATCACAACGAGTGGAAATTATATGAAATTTTTCATAAAAATTCATATAGAAACAAATGACATTTTATTAGAATATGACTTTCATTAACATAAATGTTTTCAAATTTCAATTAAATTATTTTAATTAAATTCCAATCTAAATATTTGTAGAAAACAATCGTCTCCTATAGAATAAATTTATAAGTAACAATATACCAATCATAAATCTATTTGCTAGGAGGAATTTACATGGAAGAGAAAAATTTAACGGTCATCGGAAGCTATAGTACGAGGGAAGAAGCATTATCAGTAATTGAACGGTTGCGTAACGAAGGGTATGAACGAGATGATATCGTTATTTATACTACTGATGAAGCAGCATCTAGACTAGGATTTGACGGATTGTCTGGTATAGATGTTGAAACAGATGAAAATCGGATGGATGGTGAAGAAGACCGTTCTTTATGGGAAAAAATAAAAGATACTTTTTCTTTTGATACCTATGATTCTGAGACGGCTACACCAGAAAATGATCCTTTATATCAATATAGAGGAGATATTTCTGATGGAAAATTTGTCATCACAGTAAAAGGCTATCGTCAGCCAGAAACAACAGAAGATACAATGGATACACAAGATACTGTTAGCCCAGCAAGCACAATGGGGACTGGATTAGAAACTGGCACTGGAACAGATCCAATGGACGTAGGTGGCACGACAGGCTTTCAAAATACAACGGATCCATTGAATATGACACCAGGAACTGATCCGATGGACGTACCTGGCGAGACTGATACAATGGGTACAAGCAAGACTGAAGACATCGATCGCAAACCAAATCTAGATGATGATACAATTCAACTAAAAGAAGAAAAATTAGATGTAAATACACATGATGTGACAACTGGAGAAGTCGACATCCACAAACATGTGGTCAACGATACTGAAACGGTAGAAGTACCGGTCAAACGTGAAGAAATCGTCATCGAACGCAAACCAGTAACAGATCAATCTTCACAGGGAACAGACGAAAACTTGGAAGATGACACGATTACTATCCCAATCAAAGAAGAGCAAGTAGATGTAAGCAAACATACAGTTGTTCGTGAAGAAGTTGGGATTCATAAAGAAGAACATGAAGATGTTGAAAAAGTGACAGAAGATGTTAGCCGAGAAGAATTGGATATTGACACAAGCGGTGATGTACACATTGAAGACCGCAATAAAAAATCGTAAGCGTAAGCTAAAGAGGTTGTGACAGAAGTGGTCAGCTTAAAGAAATTTCGGCTTGTTTCCGAAGAAGCTACTTCTGGAACACCGTTTATTCGCAACAAAAAAGGGCTGTGACAAGATTTTTTGTAGTGACCCCCAAAAGTTAGACTTTTTTGGAGTGGAGAAATCCACTCCTTTTTTCATGCTCTAAAATGATATTTTTACACAACCGTTGCGGTTGTTTTACGAAATTGGATGGGACTTTGCCAGTTTAATTTCTGTTTTATCCGTTCATTATTGTAGTAATAGATATAGCTATCGATGGCTGATTTTAATTCCTCGAAACAGTTATAAACTTTCCCGTGAAAAATCTCTTGTTTTAATAAGCCAAAAAAATTCTCCATAAGTGAATTATCTAAGCAGTTCCCTTTCCGAGACATGCTTTGAAAGATTTTGTACTCCTTCAATTTGTTTCTATAAGCTTTCATTTGATACGCCCAACCTTGATCTGAGTGAAACGTACGACGATATCGTTTCTCCAACTCCTCGATGCGTTCACGTTCTTTAGACGTTGCTTTAGTTGTAGATTTTTTCTTATTTTTGGGTTCATTTTTCTTAGACAAGATAGGTGGACATCCTTTCGTTTTTGAGAGTCCATCGATCCCACCCTCACGGAATTGACGCATCCACCTAGCGATCAAATTAGGGTTGTTCATGTTAAGTGTGTTGGCAACTTCACGATAGGACAGCTCACTTGTTAGATATAACTCTATCGCATCCAGCTTAAATTGAACAGAATATTTTTTCTTTTGTCGCTTTCTTACTAGACCCTCTTCACCAAATTCTTGATAGGCATTGATCCAGCGCTTCACTTGTGATGGAGCCTTAATGGAATACTTCTTTGCCAGATAATCACTTCCGCCTTTACCATCCAAGTAATCATGAACGATCTTTAATTTAAGTTCAAAAGTATACTTAGCCATAAAAAATACCGACCTCCAAAAGTTAGATTTTTTGGTCTAACTTTTGGGGGTCGGTACATTTGTCACAGCCCTTTTTTAGGGATAAGCATTATTTTTTAGGCTTCAACGGCAATTGGA
The DNA here is from genome assembly GCF_030910025.2 of Enterococcus sp. SB12. Taxonomy (NCBI): domain Bacteria; kingdom Bacillati; phylum Bacillota; class Bacilli; order Lactobacillales; family Enterococcaceae; genus Enterococcus; species Enterococcus sp. SB12. Next base: position 1,325,155 of record NZ_CP175675.1, read on the forward strand.
CTTTAAAATCGACTCCTTGTGGAAGATAATTGGATACAGAAATTTGTCCATGATGCTGTTCGATTACCTGTTTTGCAATTGCCAAGCCAAGCCCGTATCCGCCAGTCTCTTTCGCCCTAGATTGATCTTCCCGATAAAATCGATCAAAAATCCTTGCTTGATCTTCTTCACTGATAGAAGGGCCAGTATTCTTTACGTGAATCAGCCATTCTTTATGGTTAACAGATGAGTCCAAAATGATCTTATCTTCTGGATTCGTATATTTTAATGCATTATCCAGCAAAATAACCAAAACTTGATGGATTTTTTTTTCGTCAATTGGTACTTCTAATGTTGCATCGTTATGGAGAATAAACTCTTTTCCATCTATGGTGGCCATCTCTTGAAATGGTTTAACAAGTTGTTCGATATATTCTTGTGTATTGATCATTTGCTTTGAAAGCAGCTGCTGATCAGAATCATTCCGAGCGATTGTCAGCAAATCCGAAGTCAATCCAGTGAGGCGCCTCGTCTCTGACAATGCTTGAGCGATGCTTTCGGATTCTTCAATAATAGTATGATTAGGCTTGGTAAAAAGATGTTCCAAACTATTTTGAATAATCGTTAACGGTGTGCGCAATTCATGAGAAGCATTCTCAACAAATTTTTTTTGTCTTCTCCAAGAAAGAATAATAGGGCGCATGCTTAGACTAGACAAGTAATAACTGATACCAATAGAGAGAATCCAAAAAACAATCATACACAAAATCATAATCGTGCGAAAAGTCGCTAATGAATTCTTGATTTGATTTGTATTTTCTAAAATTTGGATGTAGGCAACGCCATCTTGATTCGTCTCCGCTTTTTTCGTAATCGAACGGAAAGAGAGGGCAGATGAGCCACTGTCTTCATTTAATTCAATATTTTGGATGGTATTCAGATTTTTCGTATCCATTTTTAATTCTTTGATTTGGTTGAAACGCCCACCAATAGCTGCTTTATTCAATATCTCACCATTTTTAGACCACAAGATCACTTGAGTGTTAAAACGGTCATTTGATGGTTCCATTAATGGCTGTTCCATGTTTGTTCTGTTTTGTTCCGTTTGAGTCGGGTTTAAAAAGGGATCGCCTTGCTGATATCTTTGTATCTCTAATTGTACTGTTCGAGAATCAAAATTTATTTTCTCTAATGACAGATCTGTTTCTCTGTATGCAGATTGGTTTAATATCTGTAAAGTAATGAATCCCAAAAGAAAAAAGATAAAAGCAAATGCTGCTACATTTGTCGCAAAAAAGCGACTACGTTGCTTTCGTGTAATATCTCCATTCATTGCATCACACCCTTTGCAGTATATAACCGACATTACGTAAGGTTTTGATTTCTTTATCCAATCCAGTACTTCGCAGATGTTTTCGTAAGTTGCTCATATAAACTTCAATAACTGTAATCGTCGTATCAGAATCAAATCCCCAGATCCGGTCAAATATCTGCTCTTTTGTCAAAATGATTCCCTTATTTTGTAAAAAATAAACGAGCAATTCAAACTCTTTTCCTTGTATGGGCAAAACTTGTTCTTTATACAAGACTTCATTGCTTTTTAAATCATAACTGATATCCTTATACTTCAGAACATTTTCATCAAAGAGACCTAGCGAGCGTTTCAATAATGCTTTCACGCGCATGATCAGTTCTTCTCGATAGAAAGGTTTTGTTAGATAATCATCTGCACCTCGTTCAAATCCTTCAATCTTATCTTCCAAACTATCTTTTGCAGTCAAAATCAATACTGGAGTCTGTATTTTTTCTTTCCGTATTTTTGCTAACACTTCATATCCATTCATTTCCGGCATCATCAAATCCAAGATTGCAAGATCATAAACTCCACTTTCCAACTCGAACAATCCTTCACTACCATCATAAACTTGTGTTATCTCGCCGATTGCAGCGAGTATTTCTTTTATATTATTGGATAATACTTTATCGTCTTCTACTACTAATAGTTTAATCATTTTCCCACCTCATTGATTTGGTCACTTTAGTTTATCATGGAAAGCATAAATAAGGCTTAAATAAATTTTTTATGACTCATGTTAAGGTTTTATCGAAAGATGTCTTAGACAATTTATTGATAAGAAAAAAAACAACATAAGTGACAAAATGTCACTTTGGAGTTACACTATTCAACGAGTGACATTTTGTCACTATCAATCTATCATAGGGAGGAAAAACAAATGTTTCTAGCTATCAAAGAAATTCGCTATTCTAAATTACGATATGGCTTGATCGTCGGTATTATGTTCTTGATTGCGTATGTCGTATTCATGTTGTCAGGACTAGCGAATGGACTTTCAGAAGAGTTTAAAAAAGCAATCGATGATTGGGACGCACAAGAGATTGTTTTATCGGAGGATGCAAATCAAGTATTTGCAGCTTCACAATTAACAAGAGGAGATCTGAAATACATTGAAGAAGGAGAGAAAGCACCAATCGGATTGTACAGCGGAGCAATCAAAGGAAAAAACAAAGAAAATGTTACAGTTTTCGGCACAACGAAAGAAGCATTTTTATTACCAAAACTCACGAAAGGGCATGAATTTAAAACAAAGAATGAAATCATCATCTCTCAAAATCTGGCTGATTCAGGCTATAAAATTGGAGATACGATCAAAATTGGCAGTTACGACGATCCTTTGACGATTGTTGGTATCTTTCCTGAAACTTATTACACAGTTTCTCCCGTCATCTATGCGTCCCTAGATACGTGGACTTCTTTGAAGTATGGACAACAGCCGTTTGCTTCTGAAGAAGAACAGCCGATCAATGGGATCGTAATAAAGGATTCAGCTAAAATTTCGAAAGAAAAAGCATCGAAGGGTCTACAGTTATTAACTATTGGGACATTCATTGAAAGTATTCCTGGCTATTCTGCCCAAAATATGACCTTAAATGCGATGATATACTTTTTGTTCTTAGTGGTTGCTGCCGTGGTCGGTATTTTCATGTACGTGATGACACTTCAGAAGACTGCTATTTTTGGAGTAATGAAAGCACAAGGGATCAAAAATTTCTTCATCGCTAAATCTTTAGTAGCACAGTCCTTTATTGTTGGGGTGGTAGGCGTTCTGCTTGCTCTTTTGTTTGCTTATTTGACTAGTCTGATTTTACCAAGCGCGATGCCTTTTGCTGTTTTTTGGTCACAATGGTTGCTATATAGTGGGATTTTGATCATTGTTGCAATGCTAGGCGGATTGTTTTCGATACGTACGATAACCAAAGTAGACCCAATTACAGCAATAGGAGGTTAATAAAAATGAAAAAAATATTAACGATGAAAAAAGTTACCAAAACATTTGGTTCTGGTCATACAAAGGTCTCAGCTTTGAAAGCAATTGATTTTTATGTAAAGGAAGGAGAATTCGTCAGCATCATTGGTCCTTCTGGTTCAGGTAAAAGTACTTTCCTTACCATTTCAGGAGGATTGCAAACACCGACTTCCGGAGAAATAGTGATCAACGGTCACTCTCTAACTGAGCTTCCAGAAAAAAAACGAGCAGATTTACGCTTTAAAGAAATTGGATTTATTCTCCAAAGCTCTAATTTGATTCCTTTTTTAACGGTAAAGGAACAATTTGAACTAGTCGACCAAGTTACTTCAAAAAAAGAAGATTCAACAAAAATCGATTCCTTGCTGCAATCTTTAGATATCCAGTCACTTAAAAATAGTTATCCTAAAGACCTTTCTGGTGGAGAAAGACAGAGAGTGGCAATTGCTCGCGCTTTATATAATGAGCCAAGCTTGATCTTAGCAGACGAACCAACAGCTAGTTTGGATACAGATCATGCATATGAAGTCGTCAAATTACTAGTTAAAGAAGCTCATGAGAAACAAAAAGCGACTATTATGGTTACTCATGATGTCCGTATGATTCAATGGAGTGATCGCGTTTATCGAATGGAAGATGGGTACTTGACAGAAGAAGAGAAAAAGAAGGAATGAATCCTTCATGACAATGAAGGGCTATCCACGTATAATCAGAGATAAAGGAGAGATGTGGATGCCAAAAGAAACTTTTTTCAATTTATCGAACGCAAAGAAACAGAGAATCGATGACCTATTACTGGAGATATTTTGCTCACAGCACATCAGCCAAGTCAAAGTCTCAGAGATCGTTGACAAGATAGGGATGTCGCGCGGTGCTTTTTATAAATATTTTCAAGATTTGGAAGATGCTTATTTGTATACGATCAAAAGCAGTTCTCACATAGTCCATCAAGATATCTTAAAATTCATTAGCGAAAACAAACAACATTTCTTTTTGGGGATCGAAAAATATTTAGAGTGGTGCTGCGACTTAGATCACGAAAGTATCTATTGGCAAAGGTTATACTTGTTAACCCAGCGAAATGATCAGCAGACAACCAAACGTAGAGAACTATCGGCTGATTCTCCAATGAACAAAAAATGGCTGGAATTATTAAGAATCAATCATTTCTCCATTCAATCGTCGGAAGAAGCAGTTAGTTTCCTATACTTTTCCATGTCCCTCGTAATGAACACATTGACGGATCTCATTGCAAATAATTGGACAAAAGAAGAGTTGTTAAAAGACTTTCGCTATAAATCTCGTTGGATTGCTGAAGGAATACAATAAAAAGAAACAGCTATGTGTATTTGTCCTGAAATTTTTATCAGGGTGGTTTATACATAGCTGTTTTTTGATTATTCATAACTCGAATAAGCGGATGAGTTCTTCTTCATTTGCGAATGACACACTATCATCAATCAATATATGAGGAACATGGGCATTCAAAATGGGTTGATTCGTAACGATCAGATCATACTCGAGAAGATTGTATTTCGACAGCTGATCTTCAGTAATAGCAGTTGTCTCAGAGTGAATTTTATGCACAGCAAGAATATCACTGATATATTCTTCAATATATTGACTATGTCGAAGACTTAAGTCACTGATGATCAGTATTTTTTTATCAGAAGTATAATGGTGAATTTCAGGATTACCGATAAGCATCCAAAAGATATAGCTAGATAAATAATAAATCAGATTCTGATTCAGTAGAGTGGAATAAAATTGAAGTTCTGCACGAAATCCAGCATATAGACGTATCTGGCGGTGTTGCATCTGCTGTGCAAAGTAAGTTGCACAGATCGTCAAATGAGTCGTATCGTATGGGAAAATACGGGAGAAAAAATAAATTTGCGTTAATAATTGAACAACATATTCTTCGTTTTTTTCTTTGCAATCAGAGGATGAAAACGAACAGTAGGACATATTTTTTCGTATCTGCTCACTGATTTCATTTTTTTCTTTCTCCGAAAATTCTGAAAAAATCGTATTGACAAAATAGTTCACTACTTTTATATAGCTGCTGTACTTCAATTTTCCTAAGAGATTTTTCAAGATTAAGAAGTCTTTTTTATCGATATTTATCAACTGTACATAAGAGTCTCCAGCTTTCCATTCAAATGGAGTTCCTTGGGATTCTCTCATGAGATGCACAACAAAATACATAATAAAGAAAGATTGCTCATATGGGCTTTCTTCCTGAAACAAATTCAACTGACAATTATTCTTGACCATAATTTCTTTGATCTTCTTTTTTTCGATTGGAAATGGCAGCGTGCGTCTTCCGTATTATTGGAAGGAACGTCTTATCCTACGGGGGGAGAAAATACACATGCCGTTATTTCCAGCCATCGAGGACTGCCTCAAGCAAAGTTGTTCACAGACTTACCGAAACTGACTTTAGGTGATTCTTTCTATATCGAAATCAATGGACGGACACTCGCTTATCAAGTCGATCAGATCAAGACGGTAGAACCGACTGATACAAAAGATCTGAGAATCGAAAAAGGGCAGGATTTCGTGACACTCCTAACTTGTACACCTTATATGGTCAACAGTCATCGCTTACTTGTCAGAGGGCACCGGGTTCCTTATCATGCAAAAGAAGTTCAAAAAGAAGTACAGAAAGTATCCGAGAACAAACGATTTTTCCTGTATGGATTGTTAGCTGCATGTATACTGATTTTCCTCCTTCTTATATATCTTTTTCGTCAATCGTTCAAAATAAGAAACAGAAGTTAGCTATTCCTCATTTCTATAATATATCTATTCGAATCGTTCCGTAAACAAACAGGCTGAAGTTTGAAAAAGAAAACTTCAGCCTGTTTTTATGATGATATCAAAGAGAGCCTATCAAACACTATCTTCCTCATTACTAAATGAGGATCTTTTCTTAAGTTTTCCGATATTCTTTAAGAAGGCCTTTTTGCATCAATTCTTGTTTGTTTTTCAAGTTGCGGATATTCTCTTCAAAATTTTGAGAATATATCACTGAGAATAACGTATTTAATACGTAATCGAAGGCAATTTGAGAGGAGAAAGTTGCTACTTTAGCAAAATCATATTCCTCCTGCGATATAACAAGACACATATCAGCCTGTTTGTCCATTTCTGAATGCTGATTTCCGGTAATCAGCAAGGTAGGGGCCTCTACATGCTTCAAATAGGTCATTATTCGTTCATAATGATGGATGCGACCGCTGTAGCTAATAAAAATGGCGCAATCCTCGCTAATCAAATTGGCTGCATTCCAAGAAGAATCACTGTATTCTTCGGCCATGATCAAAAACTTATTCAACTTGACCATTTTATTCTGGAATTTCCTTTCCGTGATTTGAGAATCACCTTTTGCAAAAAGAAAGATTCGCTGTGCCTTGTTCAATACTTTACCGATTTGATCTAAATCTTCATGTTCAATCTGCAATTGTGCTTTTTTTATTGACTGGATCGATAAATCCGCCATTTTCTTTGCAATTTGCTGAGTGCTATCTTCACTTGAAAAAGGAAAATTAGGATCAATCGTTTGATTGAACTGAGCAATCAATTGATGAACTTCCCACCCTAACTCGAAACGGAATTCTTTAAATCCGCTGAATCCCATTTTTTTTGCATAAACGAATGATAGCTGAATGGGAAGTATACGTAGCTTTTGCTAATTCTTCAATCGTCATGTAGACTGCAGCTTCGATATTCCTACGGATGTAATCGGCAATCCGTTTCTCTGTCGTGGTAAACAACTCTTGTTTTGTTAGTTTTTCTTCAATAAGCATGATCTGACCTCCAAATTCTATCTTACTGATAAACACTTGGTTCCGCTACTATCTTTTTGATTTTTATCCTTACTTTGAACATTAATTTCATCAAACCGAATAATAACAAGTGTTTTTCTGAACTTTTTTACCAGAATAGCTATTATAAATACTTTCTGCGCTTTTCTAGGATATACTGAAAACATCAATAAAAGGAGGCACCACTCATGCTTACAATCGCTTATCTTGGCAATGGAAAGAGTACAAATCGCTATCATTTGCCTTTTTCAAGAAAACTTACGAACAAAATCAATATCAAAAAAATTTTTTCCCCATCTGAACCAGTGCGGAAAACATTCGAAGACATCGAATATACTGATCAGCTGTCTGATCTTTGGGATGATCCTGAGATCCAATTAGTTGTCATCACTACACCTAGTCAATTTCATTATGAATATGGAAAAATGGCACTCGAACATGGTAAGAATATACTAGTAGAGAAACCTTTTGCAGAAACGTCAAAGGAAGCAGAAGAGTTATTTGCATTAGCAAAAGAAAAAGGGCTATTTATCCAATGTTACCAAAACAGACGGTTCGATTCTGACTTCTTGACAGTCCAAAAAGTAATCGAAAGCGGAAAATTAGGGGATATTTTAGAAGTAGAAATGCATTATGATTATTTCAGACCGGAAGTACCAGAAAATACGCATGAATTTTCTACTGCGAACAGCTATTTATATGGACATGCTTGTAATACAGTAGATCAAGTTCTTTCTTATTTCGGCGAACCAGATGATATCAGCTATGATGTACGTCAACTTTTAGGGAAAGGACGAATGAATGATTACTTCGATCTGGATTTTTTCTATGGAAATATGAAAATTTCGATAAAATCCAGTTATTTCCGCATCAAAGAACGTCCAAGTTTCGTCGTTTACGGAAAAAAAGGGATGTTCGTGAAACAAACAAAAGATCGACAAGAAGAACATCTGAAAATGTTTTACATGCCTGATCACGAAGACTTTGGTATCGATTTGCCCGAACATTATGGTGTATTGACCTATATAGATGAACAAGGGAGTTATCATGAAGAAAAAGTAATTTCCGAGGTTGGTGATTACAGCCGTGTCTACGAAGGGATTTACGAGACATTAGTTAATGGCGCAGAAAAAGTCATCAAAGATGAAGAAACAATCTTACAAATGAAAATTTTGGAAGAAGGAATCAAAAGCATTCAAGAATCAGAAGGAAAAATATGACATATTTGTAAGAATCGGGTTTGTTTTTTGACGCATAAACTGTCTTATTGTACGATGAAAAAGTATAGAACTACTAGGAGGAACCAACATGACAAATTATGACGGTGAAAAACACAAACGATTAAGAGGTTCAATGGCCCCTAAAACAGAAGAAGAAGTGGCTTTAGCAGGAACTAATTCTGGTGAAACAGAAGACAAAGAAGAATCATTAGCTGGCACAAACTCTGGTGAAACAGAAAATAAAGAAATAGCTTTATCTGGTTCAAATTCTGTAGAAGAGGAAACAAAGCCTAATGAGCCCAATCACTTTGAAAAAGATATCGAAAAAGCGGTTGAAGATGTCAAAGAAAAATTTGAAGAACTGACCTCAAAAAATAAACATGATCATCATTGATCGGACGAAATCAATTCATAAAAGCAGGAGACATTTGGTCACCTGCTTTTTTTCTGTATCCATTCGATAGAAGTCGTTCGGTACAGTCGTAAAAAAAATCCAACTGTAAGTTGTACCAAACACCCCTCGATTTAAAAGCGCTACCATACTAGAATATAAGTAGGAGGTGAACAGCGCTGTGAACTACAAAATTAGTTATCTCCTGAAAACACCAAGAGAAATCAGTCTAGAAAAAGCAGCAGAGATCATCGAAGTAAATACAAGCGAGGCGATCAAACAATTAACTCCTTTTGCCGAATATGTGGATGATACCCATATCCGTATAAAGAAATTCCGAGCAATCGACTGGGCAGAAAAATTTTTGGATATTACTCGATTTGAAGCTGTGTATACCGAACAAGAGCGAAGAGATCTTCTTTATTTGATGGTTTATTCGACTGCAACGTCTGTTTCTGTTTTTCATTTTCAAGATTTTCTTCAGGTTTCTAAAGGGACAGTCCTGTCAGATATCAAAAAGATAAGAAATGAATTAGAAGTGGAAGATTGTCAGCTGTCGTATACTAGGAAAACTGGTTTTAGGCTGCTAGGGTCAGAAGCAATATTAAGAAGAGAAGCAAAAAATCGCACTGCTCGTTTGATGCAGTCACTTGCTGGAAGATTTGGGCTCACGTATTTAACCGCAACCCTTTCCATTGATTATTACGCCAAAGTTAGAGATTTGCTAGATAAAACGATTTCACTATCAGATCTTCGATTCGCACCAAATCGAATGGATGAATTAGCTTATTATTTGAGTTTGACAACCATTCGAATTGGAAAAACATCCATGGAACTGGTAAAAGATGCTGAACTGTTGGCTTCTCTTGCAGTCACTGACATTAGTCGACAAGTATTGACTGGCCTTGGCTATTCCGAACATCAAAATTCGGAGATTATATTTTTCTCTCTTTGCTTAGCATCGATCGTTGAAGGAGATGTCCAGGAGCCTGCACTTGATTTTTTGCTGGAATGTTCTTCAGAAGTCATCCATCGCATGGAATTCCTGATGGCCGTAGAATTTGATTCGTTTCGTGAATTATTGATGAATGTCTTTTATCACTTGGTCCCTGCCTATTTTCGTATTTCCTATTCTTTTTATTTACCTAATGTGATGATCGATCAAATTAAGCATCAATATGCTTCCATCTACGAAATGACAAGAAAAGCATTACTTCCGTTAGAAAGACGAATAGGGAAGAGCATCCCTGAAGAAGAGATTGGTTTTTTCACTATACTATTTGGCGGAGAGATCAGAAAAGCGGACGCAGAAGAAAGAAATAGAAAAATAAGAGCCGTGATCGTCTGTCCAAGTGGCATTAGCTCTTCATTGATCTTAAAAAGTGAACTTCAGCAATTATTCCCGATGATCTTTTTTACAGAGACTAATTCAGCTGACCGCTTACACGAGGTTGACGAAACTTCTTACGATATTATTTTTTCTACTGTACCTCTCACACTTACTGATAAGAAAAAGTCTCTCTATGTTCTGCATCCAATCATGACTGACTTGGAAAAAAATCAGCTGATCAATCAAGTACAAAGAGATTGGCTGATACCAGGATTTTCAATGCCTTCTGCCCAAGAATTGTTGTCGGCGCTACTGCCTTATATCGAATTAAAAGAAGGCGTAGACGAAGAAAAGCTCTATCAAGTATTAAATCGTAAAATGAACAAACTTTTAGAAAAGAAGGAGGATCAACGTCCTATGCTATCTGAATTATTAACAGAAGAAATGATCCAATTATCGGATCAACCAAAAAACTGGCAAGAAGCAATCACATTTGCCGCACAGCCGCTATTATCAGAAAATAAAATAGAAGAAAGTTATATCAAAGCTATGATTGAGCGCGTGGAGCAGTATGGTGCGTTTATCCATATTGGCGACCACATTGCATTACCTCATGCTCGTCCAGAAGATGGCGTAAATGAAGTAGGGATGTCTTTGCTGAAACTTCAACAACCTGTGGATCTGCTTGATGATCCTGCCCATCCCATTAGTTTGTTTATCTGTTTAGCTGCTATCGATAATGAGGCGCATCTTCGGGCGTTGGCAAATTTAACAAAGCTACTTTCTAATAAACAAAATCTTCAAGATTTATTACACGCATCAACAAAAGAAGAAATATTAGCGATCATAAGAAAAGGAGACGAATGATATGAAAATTTTTGCAGTATGTCAAAGTGGATTAGGAACAAGTTTTATGGTAGAGATGAACATCAAACAAGCACTTGCAGATCTTGGAGCAGATGTGGACGAGTTTGAAGTAAGTCATACGGATGTTGGAAGTGTATCTAGCGATATGGCTGATTATTTCTTCATTGAGCATTCTTTGAAAGATACGCTAACTTCTATACCTGATGAAAAGCTCGTACCTTTGCAATCGATCATTGACAGCGAAGAAGTAAAAGAAAAAGTAACGAAGATCTTGTCAAAAGAATAAAAATGATTCAAGGGAGGAACTATCAATGGATAAATTGTTGAATTTGTTTGTGTCAATCGTCAGTCAGCCCTCCATCCTCGTTTCTTTGATTGCACTGCTTGGTCTCGTTCTTCAGAAGAAGAAATTTTCAGAAGTGATCCAAGGAACTATCAAAACATTTGTCGGATTCCTAGTACTGATCGGCGGTGCTGGTCTAATCAGTAATTCACTAACCCCTTTTGCTTCGATGTTCCAAACAGCTCTGCATACTCAAGGAGTAGTTCCTAGCAATGAAGCAGTAGTGGCGATTGCTTTGCAACAATACGGTACACCTACTGCTTTGATCATGCTAGTAGGGATGATCGTGAATATTTTACTTGCTCGGTTCACAAGATATAAATTCATTTTTCTTACAGGTCAAGCAATGCTTTATGTTTCTTGTCTAACAGCAGTCATTTTAGTAAGCGCGGGGTTTACTGCAAATTTGTGGATGATCTTATTAGGCGGGGTCTTCGAAGGAACACTATTAACTATTACGCCTGCTCTTTGTCAACCGTTTATGAAGAACATCACTGGAAACAATCAAGTTGCGTTAGGGCATACCGGAAATATCGGTTATGCTTCTAGTGGATGGATCGGAAAGTTTTTTGGAAACAAAGACCGTTCTACAGAGGACATAAAGATTCCTAAAAGTTTCAGCTTTTTGCGAGATTCTACTGTATCGATCATGCTCTTGATGTCAATCGTATATGTCGCACTTGCTTTGTTAGCTGGTCCTGGATTTGTTGAAAGAGAACTAAGCAATGGAGACAACGCTGTAATCTTTGCACTGATCCAAGCTGGAACATTCACAGCTGGGTTTGTTATCGTCCTTCAAGGGGTTCGAATGGTATTGGCAGAAATCGTTCCAGCATTCCAAGGGATTGCTAAAAAACTCGTACCCGATTCTAAACCAGCATTAGATGTTCCTATCGTTTTTCCATATGCACCTAATGCTGTATTAATTGGCTTTTTTGTTAGCTTCTTTGTAGGAACACTATCCATGTTTGCTATGATAGGCTTGCAAACTACAGTTATCATTCCTGGGGTAGTAGGACATTTCTTCTGCGGAGCTGCTTCTGGTGTCTTCGGCAACTCGACTGGCGGTAGAAGAGGGGCGGTATTAGGTTCTGCTTTCAATAGCTTATTGATTAGTTGGCTGCCATTATTTATCCTTCCAGTATTAGGAGATCTTAAAATCGCTTCTTCTACATTTGCCGATACTGATTATCTAGTACCAGGACTTGTACTTGGGAAACTAGGAGAATACGGTCAAATGGCCTTGACAGTTGGAATCATCGCTTTCTTTTTACTTGTCGTATTATCTAGCTTTCTTTTTGCCGGAAAAAGAACAAACATTGTTTCTAAAGAACAGAATTAAGTAAACTTCAAAATAAAAATTGCTTGGACAATATCAGAAGAAGATTTAAAGTATTCTGATATGTCGCAAGCAATTTTTTGTTTTATGCATTTATTTTTGAATAGCTTGTTAAGACAAGTGGCTGTTTTGCTAGAAGAGGATAACTTTTACCATTCATTTTCACTGTTCCGCCTGTTCTATCAGAAGTAATCACGATCTTATCTTTTGTTTTTTCAAGCGAAATCTTTCCATCTTTGATAGGTAGCGTACAATTCAGTGTTTCAAATGAATCTAGATTAGGTTGTATCATAAATTCTTCATAACCTGGCTTTGTTGGATACAAACCGATAAAATAGCGTCCTAAAAGATAGATTGGGCTTGCTCCCCATGCATGGCATAAGCTTTTTCCATAAGGATCTCCATACATACTGTACTTTTCATTTCCTGTTTGAGTAGGGTCGTATTCTTCCCAGAAAGTTACCGCATCATGAGATAACATCCCTCCCCAATAATCAAGAATCGTTTGGTAGACGATATTCGTCTGTCCGAGTTTGCATAAAGCATCTTGTTCATAGAATTTGAAATATGGAGTAGTAATCTGTGTGATAGTGTCATTCAATAAGACATTCTTTAAGATCGATTGCTGTTGGTCTTTGTTAGCAAAATCGAATAAAACAGCGAAAATATTCGCATGACGCGTCACATTTCTTCTCCCAGATTCATAGCAATCGATAAAAGCGCCAAGTTCTTCATCCCAAAAGTAGTCAAATAGGTTTTGTTTCAATAGTTGATATTTTTCTTGATAGAGATGAGTATGATAATTTTCGTTCTCTCCATATGTTTCAGCTAAGATATCTCCGCAAGTGATCATGGAATGATAGGCTTTCAGTAATAAGACTTGTTCTGCAGCAAGCGTTCCTTCTTTATCCATTTCAGACCAATCAATAAATATCCAATCTTTTGCTCTCCCATAAATAAACCCTAATTCATTCGTTTGCTCCATCAAGTATCTCATTAATGATTGCATCTTAGGGTAGACGATGCGTAAAAATTCATAGTCTTTCGTCATCATATAGTGGTTTTCGATACCAATCAACCACAAGATCGAATAGTCAACGATAGTATTCATATGCTGCTTGATTTCATTTTGTCCTCTTAATGCTAATATCGTTCGTTTATTGATTTCCTCGTCAAAAAAAAGATATTGATTGATCATGAATGATTGATACGCATCTCCAGACCAAATCCAGCGATCTCGTTTGATACCGTCGATAAAAAACAAATCACTACATAACTTGAAGGTTTCTTCTGATACTGACCAGATCTGATTCAGTAAAGAAGAATCGCTTGAAAAAGCAACTTGTTTCGAAAGAGATAAAAATTCATGAAAAACTTGAAGTTGAACCATTCCAGTAGAAACCTCTGGTATAAACAAATAGCGAAAAGCGCGTTTACGAGCTTTCATTTTTCTTGTCATTCCTATTTGCTTATAGTAGCAATAATCGATATCCATAGCTTCTACATCGGACTCTCCATAACATAGAGTGATAGATTCGATGTGGTCATCCAGAGATATTAGTTCTACACAGCCATTCACTGCTCGCCCAAAATCGAATAAGATTCCTCCGCCAGTCTCCGTTTCAGTGACTGGATGGACGCATTCTTTTTGATAATAGATTTGATTTGGGTCTTTTGCGATATCGACATAAAGCGGACTCCAGCCAGCTGGATATTCTTCAATAAAATTACTTGCTGTCCAGCCAATATCTGATTTTACTTCGTCTCCCTCGATAAACATCGCTGGTAGCCCTGATGTATGTCCTACAAAGATACGAATTTTTGCTTTACCAGCTGGACAAGTCAGCCATTTTCCACATGGATGTTTTTGTCCATTAATTTCTACATACCCAACTCCTTGGATCGTCACTTTAAACATGGAAGGTTGATCAAGAAAGTAATATCTCTTAAACTTGACGTTCCGATGGCAATCATCCATGTACCAGTACGCTGGCCAGTCAAAACCTCGTTCTTCCCGTTGGAAATTTTGTAGCAGTCCATGGCGGATCTCAAAGTCTCCAGGATACCAAAGCCATCTATCTTTATGTTTTTCATTTGTCATTTTACACGACCTCCATCAAATTTATTTTGTTGTCAATTGTTCTTTTATTTCTTCATCTACTCTTATCACTGTCTTTCTATTCGTCCTGTGTACTACTAGAAGGCTAATAAGCGCGCTAATCAACAGCAAGATACTGCCATTGACGAAAACAGCAAGTGTTTTACTCCCAAGAGAAGCAAAAGAGAGAAAGAGCAAACCATATGGTGCAATGAAAGTACCTAAATTAGCGCCAACCAATAAGATTGAAGTATTGAAACTCTCCGCGTGCTTGGGCGCTTGGATACTTACTTGGTTGAATAAGTAAGGAATGAATAACGAAAAAGAAATTCCTGTTAGGATCGCACCAAACCCAATCACATACAGGTTTATCACAGTGGCAATCAATACAAAGCCGATTCCCATCAGTAGTAAAGAAAGTGTAAGCATATAGCGATGTGCTTTTGTCTGAAGCCAGCCAAAACAAACTCCGGCAGCCATACTTGCCAATTGCATGATTGTTAAGATATTCGCTGCATTAGTTTCGTTTCCTAGAGAATAAGTCGTCAGGACTGTGGCTAATTTAATCGATACAGCATTATATACCACGATGACCAGCAAGAGAAAAATACCATAACTAATCATTTTAGGATTCGTTTTGATTACTTGTCTTGTTGGGGCTTTGCCATGTGATTGAAGTTCAGTTGTTTCAGGTGTAGGAACAAACAAAACAAACAAGACAAGAATAGGTAAGCTGATGGCGTAGATTAAAAAGGTATATTGCCAACCTAACTGTACTAGCTGTCCTGCAACAAATGTCATTAAAGCTGCACCAAATCCTTGAAATGCACTTTGAAAACCAATCATAGAGGCTCGTTCATCTCCGTGATAAAAGGCAGCAATCATGCTGACTGCCAAAGAATTGATCAATCCAAAGCCAATACCTAGTCCAGCTCTTGAAGCTAAGACAATACTGTAACTTTGTGAGAAGAGGGGGAGGATACCACAAATCGATGCAATCACTAATCCGATGATCACAGTTTGTTTTTGTCCGATTTTCCTAGCAATAAAACTACTAATCAAAACAAAAATAGTGACCATAAAGGAGGGAGCAGTCGTTAATAATTCAACAGCAGATAAAGAACGCGTGACATAAGTAGCTGACATACTGGGAATTGCAGACGTGACTGCACCAGCAGAAGTCAGAATAAGAGAGACTGACAGCAGAGAAAATTTCATCATCTTTTTATTCATAAGCATGTTCCTTTCATTTTTGTAAGCGCTTATCAAAAATATAGTATGAAGTGGTTATTCTCTCAATAGCGGAATCACAGGAAGTTCATGTCCCAACCATAGAAAGTCTTTATGAAACCAAAAATAGCTTTGCATATAATAGCAGTACAGCGTAAACTAATAAGCGAAAGAAACCACTTACAAAAAGGAGGGAGTCAATTGGAACTAGCTGAATTAGACACTTTTTTGCGTAACGAAGAATCAATCGAAACTCTGCAGCGTGAACAAGGAATGAATATCAATGATTTAAACTTAGCTTACCATCTTCAGACACCGCCAAAAATCCACCGAGGAGATCTATTTCAACAGGGAAATATTCATATCAGTAAACACCGTCGATATGCGGAAGTTCCCGAGCATACACATGATTTTGTTGAAATCAATTATATGTATAACGGTACATGTTTACAAATTATCAATGGAGAAAGGATAGAGATGGAAGAAAGTGACGTGGTGATCATTGATAAAGAAGCTACTCAAAGAATCGAATACACAGGGCAAGAGGATATTTTAATCAACATCTTATTAAAAGAAGAAACCTTATCTACAGAGATATTGAATCATTTGGCAAGCACAAATAATCTACTTTCTTCTTTTTTGATCAATGCATCAAAAGAAAAAGGGGAACATACACAATTCATTCATTTTCGCGGCGGAAAAACAAGTCGTTTGACGCATTTGATTGAAAATATGCTGTTGATTTATTTTGATACATACAGTCATAAGATCCGTTCGTTAAATCTCTATACATCACTATTACTGATCGAATTGACTCATTTATTAGAACAACAAAGCTTTTCATCAGCAGATGGATGCGCAGAAAATGAGATGCTTAGAGTATTAGATTATATCGATAAGCATTTTACTTCTTGTACGTTAAAAGAAACAGCAGCTCATTTTGGCTACAATCCGGTCTATCTTAGTAATAAATTGAAAATGTATTTTGATGCTTCCTTTCAAGAACTGGTTCTAAAGAAAAAATTCGACTTTGCGTTGGAACTGATTCAAGAAACGAGTTTTTCGTTGGAAGAAATCGCTAATCGTATCGGATATAAACAAACGACTTCTTTATTCAAATTATTCAAGAAGTATTCAACATGTACTCCCAATGAATGGAGAAATAAACATTAAGAAGAAAATCTTTCACTAAAGCATATGAAGGAAAATTGTTTTAGGTGCGGTTGCTGTCTTATTATATCGTTGCAGCGAATTTTTTTTGGATTTATTTTCAGTTCTAAACTTTTGGTTGTATTATCAGGGGATATAGGTGTAAACATTTGTCATTTATCTGTTATGCGTATTCAGGAATTCGTTTCCATCAAAAATTATAATAACAACTATTATAATTAACATGTTGATAAAATGAATAAACAAGACTATACTTTTCATGAAAGTAACAAATAGTTATGAAAAGGAGCTGTTTATTCATGAAAAAAACAAGTCGTAAAGTAGTAATCGTCGGTACAGGTTTTGTTGGAACAAGTATCGCTTATGCAATGATCAACCAAGGAATCTCTAATGAATTAGTATTGATCGATGTGAATCAAGAAAAAGCAGAAGGGGAAGCATTGGACCTTTTAGATGGTATGGCTTGGGGCGATGAAAATGTGGCTGTATGGTCAGGTGGCTATGAAGAGTGTAAAGATGCTGATATCGTTGTTATCACAGCTGGTATCAACCAAAAACCTGGTCAATCTCGTTTAGATTTAGTTAAAACAAATGCGTCAATCATGCGCCAAATCGTAAAAGAAATCATGGGATCAGGATTCGACGGTATTATCGTTGTTGCTTCAAACCCAGTAGATATTTTGACATATATCGCTTGGAACGAATCTGGTCTGCCAACATCACGTGTTATCGGTACTGGAACAACATTGGATACAACTCGTTTCCGTAAAGAAATCGCATTGAAATTAAAAGTTGACCCACGCAGCGTCCACGGCTATATCTTAGGTGAACATGGTGATTCAGAAGTTGCTGCATGGTCACATACAACTGTCGGTGGTAAACCAGTGTTTGAAATTGTAGAAAAAGACCATCGTATTGCCCAAGATGAATTAGATGTGATTGCTGATAAAGTCCGTAATGCTGCTTATGAGATCATTGATCGTAAAAAAGCAACTTACTATGGTATTGGTATGAGTACTGCACGTATCGTAAAAGCTATCTTGAATAACGAACAAGCTGTATTGCCTGTATCTGCTTATTTAACTGGTGAATACGACGAAAAAGATATCTTTACAGGTGTGCCATCAATCGTTGACGAAAATGGTGTTCGTGAAGTTGTTGAATTATCAATCAACGAAGAAGAAAAAGCAATGTTCAGCAAATCAACAAGTGCTTTAAGAGAAGTATTGAACACTGTATTATAAGAAACAATGAATATGAACTAAAAATCCTAAAACTGCTTAACAGCTGAAATAGCTGTTAAGCAGTTTTTTATTGATATCTAATAGGTAAGCAAATAAACAGAATGGTTAAAATTAATCGGTCCAAAAATGTATCCGTACATATGAACATATGAAATTTAATCTGTTGATTACAATAAGCGAATCGTTATCAATGTTTATCTGTGGTTAATTAAAAAATCCTTCTGCAACGGCAAATATCTAATTCGTTCATATTTGATTAACTGAATAAAGAAACTGGTTTTTATCATTCAATTAAACGACAAAAAAAGTAAGAAAAACTGCAAAATTTTTTTATAATTTTGCATAAGCAGATTTTGATGGAAAAATGACGATTTTTGATAAAAAACCGTTCGAGAGAGGTTTATCATTTTTTGAATCTACTTTGTATAATATATATTATGTTAACTAAAATATATAAAAAATCAGCCCACTAGTTCTAAATTACTATTTCCTACTATTCACTCTTTTGTATTCCTTTTAAATCAATTATTTCAAAATTAATCCATATTTTCCATATTTTTATGAAAAAACTATTTTGTATGATTAACCATAAAAAAATCAGCATATTCCTTAATGACATGCTGATCTAATTGAGAAATAAAGTTTTTAATTCGTTCATTTTATTGCGGTTTGTCGTAAATAATTGGTTATCTTGGACTTTAGTGAATCGAAATCCAATGAACTAGTGGTAATCATCATGATAAAATCAACAGCTTCTTGACGAGAAAAAGCAACTGGACAATTATTCAATTGAAGAAACAACAACATGGCAACAAGAGCAGTTCGTTTATTGCCATTATGAAAAGGATGTTTTTTAGCTAAATTAATTGCTAAAATCGCCGCTTTTTCATAGACTTCGGGATAGAGTTCTTGATTAAATACTACTTGTGAAGGCTGTTTGACGGCCATATCTAATGCATTTGCATCTTTTACACCGATCATTTCGCCTGGCGAGTGACGTAAAATAACTTTCGCGTTGATTTTGATAATTTCTTTAGTCGAAAGATACCTCATAAATCAACCAAATAAATCTTTTAACGCGTCTTCATATTGATTCATGATCGAATCAACTAATGAATCAATATCAGGTTCTTCTTGTGCTTTGATCATTCGTACAGAACCATCAGATTGAAAAACATAACTGATTGCGTCACCTGTCTGCACACCTATAAATTCTTTTACTTCTGGTGGGATAGTTGTCACATCGCTATTGCCAGATTTTCTAATTTTATACTTTTTCATTTTTTTCATATTTCGCCACCCTCTATACCATTCTCATTCTATAGTAAGTACATTATATCCAAGTATATACATTTAATCAATGTATATACTTTTATTTTTCTTTTTCTTACGAAAAAATGACAAAGAAAAAAGTTTGTGACATGACTTTTGTCACAAACTCTCGTATTCTTAACCAAAATATTGATGAAATACTTGTGTAATAACTGGTAGAAAATAAATAATGATCATAGCCGCTACCACCATCAACAATTGTTTTCGCTGTTTCTTTCGCTTTAGCATGCTTGTCGTTTTATGAAAAAAATAAGTAGCGCTTTTAGCTCCTGCAGTCAAAGTCGATAAAATCAACGTTGGTGAATATGCTGTTTGATTGTGCGTCAATGACAACAACTTCGTCCCGTAATCAGGATACTTTAGAAATGCTTGGTACACAGCCACAATCGTAATTGCTCCCATAAGATAATTTAAAAATGAATGCACTTTTTTCAAATAAAAAAACTCCTTGCTATCTATATAAAATCAGCCTACCCCAACATTTTTGCTTGATTGACTGATATTTTTTAGTTTTATTGGTATTTATATTCTCACTTTTCGGAATAAATATTTTGCTATTTCATTGTTTTCATTTACTCTACTTCGTTTTCATTATTTTTTCTTGATGTTTCTTTGTTTCCATCTACTGCTTTTGTTCCACTGTTTTCGATCCAAGGAAAAGAAAAACCGATTGTCATATCTTCTTTTAATACTAAAACTGCATCGAATTTCCCTTTTTTACCAGTAAAACCTTTGACAACTTTACTTGTCTTTCCTTTTGAAAGCAAATCTCTGAGATTCGTTTTAGTCAGCTTCTTTTTAGCTACTGTTGGCCACAATTTGAAGTCGCATTCCGGATTCAAGCATGTAGCGATTTTAGGATAAAGCATGACTATCCCCTTTTTACATTTTGGACATCTTCCTAATTGATCGTTTTTCTTCTCCATCGCTTTTATCTGTCGTGTCCCGCTAATCTCATCTGAAAAGTCTACCTTGTCGATTTGATTAGGAACTTCTGCTAATAAATGTAGGATGAATTTTTTGATATTCTCTAAAAAAACAGATGGTGTCCCCTCTTGTTTACCAATTTTTCTCAAGTACCCTTCCCAGTGCGCAGTCATTTCTGCGCTCGTCAGTAATGGTTCATTGGCTACTGCCTTACAAAGAGTGATTCCTTTTGGCGTAACAGTTATTTCGTTTTTATTGACTTCGATGTAATGCTTCTGCTTAAGATTTTCAATGATATTGGCTCGTGTAGCTTCTGTCCCTATTCCTTCTACTTCTTTGAGAATTTCTTGCGCTTCATCATTATCCAGCGTTTTTCCCGCAGTTTTCATTGCTGTGATCAACGTTCCTTCGGTATAGGGTTTTGGAGGTTGTGTTTCTTTCTCCATGCTTTTCAGTTCTACTTCTGCTTCTTCATTTTCTACGATAGGAGGAAGAGTCTGAGCTTCTTTCTTTTTTGACTTGATGCGTAAGATTTCCTGCCAACCTTGCTGTAATGGGATCTTTCCGATGCTTTTTAGCTTTAATTGCTGTACGCCCGTCATTACGGTCGTCTCTTCGTAGATATAATCTGCAGCAAACATAGCCACAGTAGTGCGCAAAACTTGCAAATAGATTGCTTGCTGTAATTTGGAAAGCTTCGCAAAGCGTGCAGGAGTCGGAATCGTCTTTGTCGGAATAATTGCATGATGTTCTTGAACTTTTTTCGCATCGACATATCGTTTCTTTGCTTTGATCTCAGTTGTCTGTACTTCTTCTATTCCTAAAAATTTTTTATAATTTTGCAGATGTTTAACCAGATACTGATGCTCATTTTCTGTAATGTAAAAGGAATCCGTTCTTGGATAGCTTAGAAACTTGCTTTCGTACAATCCTTGAGCAGCATCAAGTGTAGCTTTGGCACTTGCTTTCATTAGCTGATTCATCTTTGTCTGCAAACTAGATAGCGAAAATAAACGTGGACTATGCAACCTCTTTTCCTTTTTCGTAACTTCAAGAATCCGTCCGTTTTGCTTACCTAAATGCGCTCCAAGTTTTTCTATTTCCTTCGTTAACTCTTCTTGGGTTTTAAATGCTTTTTTTTGTACGACTTTTCCAGAAAACTGCCCTTTGTTTGTCGTAATTAAACCTTCTCCTTCAAAGTACGTTTCTTTTTTGAAGTGTTTGATTTCTTCTTGCAGCTGATAAATCATATAGAGTGTCGGTGTTTGTACACGACCAAGAGAAAAACTGCCATCAATCCCTTTTCGTTGAAGTAGCAAGCTATATAATGGACTTCCATTCATTCCAATCAGCCAATCAGCGTTCTGCCTTGCTTGCGCTTCTTTATATTTTGGAAAATAGTTCTTCCCAGGTTGAAGATTCTTAAAACCATCATAGATTGCTTCTTTTTCAAGAGAATTGATCCACAAACGTAAATAGTTCTTTTCCTTAGAAAATGCGTTTGCTTGTCGAATAATCGACCACGCGATGGCTTCACCTTCTCGATCACCATCTGTTGCAATAATGATGGTATCAGCTGACTGTAACTCTCGTTTTACGATCGAAAATTGTGTACGTTTGTCCCTTGGAACTTCGTAACGGAAGGTTTCTGGGAAAATAGGCAAATTTTCTAACGACCATTTTGCCCAACGCTCTTCATAAGCTCCTGGAGCAACCATATCTACCAAATGTCCAAAACCATAAGTGATGGTTACTTCACCAGCAAACAATGGATCGCTGATTTCATAATACCCTTCATGTCGCTTTCGCTGTTGGAAGGTTTCGGCATAGGCTTTTGCTTGTGAAGGTTTTTCAGCTAGTATCACCGTCTTCATCTTCTGACCTCCGTTACTTGATTTTTGCGGACTTCTCTATTATGGAACATATTTTCGCATCTGGCAATAAAAAAAAGATACCGTATAGTCGAAATAGGCACAAAAAACATCAAGCAAACAAGGCTCTATACTTTTTGATGTTGGTGGATGACACCAGCATCTTTTTTATTTTCCAAAACATATAGAAAAGACACCTTGAAATCCTTTAGAATTAATTTGGCGAACCAACCCAAAAGGAGGAATCAAGATGTCTTACACTCACCTTATCAAAGAAACATTAGATATTCTAGACTTATCAGTTACTTTTAACGAAAATTGTCTCACAAAAGAAAAATACAAAGGGCAAATCTGTCATATTTATCGTGGAAACTTGATTTATACAGCCCAAGAATGCATCCACTGTAAACACCAGATTGCTTCAGATATTGTGCGTTGGGGTACAACAACCGTCCGGTTGTTAATGAACGATGTTTCTGAATACCGTACCTACCTCGAATTGAAAAAGCAACGCTTCAAATGCAAAGCTTGTCAGCGGACCTTTGTCGCAGATACTTCTGTTGCGAAAAAACATTGTTTCATCAGTGAGAAAGTCCGCTGGTCTGTCGTGACTCGTCTGAAAAAATACCTCAATGACAGAGATCGCCGCTCAGAAAAATCTATCGGTCTCTTCTGTTTACCGTATTATGAAGCGATTTTATCGTCCGTTGAATCCTTTTCGGACACCGTTACCTAAGGTACTTTGTTTTGATGAATTCAAATCAGTTCGGGGTGTTTCAGGTGCTATGAGTTTCATCATGATGGATGGACAAACACAGCGCTTATTGGACATTGTCGAGAACCGACAACTGCCTTTTTTAAAACGTTATTTTAGTCATTTTTCACGAGAAATTCGTGAAGCGGTCGAATGGATCGTGATTGATATGTACGCTCCTTATGTATCGCTCGTTAAAAAGCTGTTTCCAAAAGCACAGCTGATTATTGACCGGTTTCACATCGTCCAACATATTGGTCGTACCTTTCGCAATCATCGAATCAAAGAAACGAACCAACTATTAAAAAGCAAAGAACAAAAACACTATCAATTAGGTAAGCAATTAAAAAGATACTGGAAACTTCTTCAAAAAGATGAACGCAAGCTTGATTATACTCGACGCCTTTGGCGACCTGGCTTCAAAGCTCATTTAACAGAGACCGATATTGTGGATCGCTTACTGAAAGGGAGCCCTGCTTTGCGTGTAGGCTATCAGTTATATCAAGACTTTCTTTACGCTGTAAAGGAACGAGACTACGTATCGTTTGAAGAACTACTTACCAATAATATCATGCTTCCCGAAGGCTATCAGACGACCTTGAGAACGTTCCAGAAATTTCTGCCACAAATCAAAAATGCTTTACAACAAAGTTATTCAAATGGCCCACTTGAATGTCTGAACAACCATATCAAAGTGTTAAAACGAAATGCATATGGCTTTCGTAGCTTTTATAATTTCAAATTGCGCATCATGATTCGTCATGGCAACGCATTGATTTTCAACTAAAAAAGATCAAGAGGAACTGATCCACTTGATCTCCAATTATTCTAAGATTTCTCTTTACCAACATCATTTGACAAAGAGCCGCAAACAATCGATGTTCCGTTTGCTGCATGATGTTTCCAAAAAATATTCATCTTTAGCTGTCACTCTTGGTTGATCTGCCAGTTGATGCCAAATCGATCAGTTACCATCCCATACAATTGAGCCCACGGAACAGCATCCAGTGGCATCTCAATCTTACCACCCTCAGCTAAGCTTTCAAATAGGCGCTTCGTTTCTTCTTCATTTCTTGTCTGGATGACTAAAGAAACATTATTTCCCACAACTAATTCAGGACCAATTCCTTCTGGCGTATCTGCAAACATAACTAATGTATCATAAATGTTCAGCCGTGCATTCGTGATTAGATTTTTTGCTTCTTCTGGCAAGTTCATTTGTTCTATTCCAGGCATTTCACCGTATGTGGTGATACCTGATGCTTCAGTCTCAAAAACTTTTTCATAAAAAGCGATGGCTTCACGCGACTCATTTTTGAAGTTCAGATAGATATCCAATGTAAACAGCTCCTCTCTTGGTTAAATCTACCATAAGAAAGCGTTTTTTACGAGTGAATCGTTTGATTGATTCATGACAAAAGCCTTGCGCAGCTTCTTCTTGATCTTTTTTATGATCATTTATTCAAAAAATCTGTAATAGCAGATTGATTCATTTGATTATCAATTTCAAGAATACTGCCAGCATAATCACTTTGCCCATAATTCCACGAACCGTCTACTGGCACACTTATTCGATCAATGCCACCAGCTCCTCGTGCAATCGAAAAGAGGTTTTTCGTCAAGAACCAAGCAGTGACATCTGTGGATGTATACCCTAAAGCTTTACCAGCTGCATAAGGTGCACGGATCAGATTCAACGGATTCTTCAATTGGCTGAAAATAGCGTTCATTACTTGCTGTTGGCGTCTGACACGGCCAAAGTCTCCTTGTTCATCCATTCGGAAACGTGCATACTGCAAAAGAACATGTCCATCCATCTTCTGGACCCCTTTTTTAATATCTACACCATCCAGATTCAGATCTTTTTCTGCATCGATCTTCACTCCGTTCATGAATAAGGCATCGATCACTTTTTCAAACGATTTGAAATCGACTTTCGCATAGTATTGACAATCGATTCCAAAATTTTCTACTAAAGTTTGACGCACTAGATCGGCTCCTCCGTATGCATAAGCTGAATTGATCTTATTTTGTCCTACCCCTGGGATCGTAACGAAGCTGTCACGCATAAAAGAAATCAGTTTCGGCTTATGGGAAGGGCCATCCAACTGTAAGACCATGATCGTATCGGCTCGCCCGGCATCTTCTCCGCGTGTATCACTTCCAAGGATCAAAATATTATGCGCACCATTCGTCGCTTTTTGCCCATGAAAGGTTTCTGAAGTCGCTGCCTCTAAGCTTGTGTCATGTTCAGCTACATATTTACCAATAAAAAATGAGATACCTGAATAAAGGATCAAAACAAGCAAAATCGATAGAATGATTTTTTTCCACGATCGCTTTCTTCGAGGTTTTAACGGTTTGTTCTTCTTTTGCCGATTGAAAAATTTTTTATTTTTTTGTTGTTCTTCTGCTCTTGGTGCATCTCTGTATATCTGTTGCTCGTATTGGTTCAAATGTTCAAATGAATGCTGCTCTCTTTCATAAATACGGGTAGCATCTTCCTCATTTTCCATACGCGTTCGTTTTCGTTCTCTTCTAGCAAAAATACTCCCCGTATCCCGCTTCAGAGGTTTCGCCTTCTTATGGATGTCCTTATAGCGATCCATCCGACTCATTGTGGTTCCTCCTCGTTTCTTACTGATAAATAAAGGATACGATAACCAATCGACAAAAGCCTATCATTTTTTGATAATTTAATAAAAAATAACGAAATAAATGCTTCGATACATAAAGGATTACTTTTCTTGAGACCGTTTATGCGAGAATAAAAGATCTTTATCTATTATCCTTTTTTAATCAAACAGCTTTTCAATCACATGGATCGGCATCTTTTCCTTTGTCAATAATTCAAACGCGATTGCTCCTTGGTAGATCAACATGCCAAGTCCATCGTATCCTTTTGCTCCTACTTTTTTTGCTTCTTTTAATAAACGTGTTTCTCTAGGTGCATAAATCAAATCAAAAACCGCTAGATTCTCATGCATCATGCTTATATCTAAGAGCGGTGACTGATTGATTTTCTTTCCCATCCCGATATCTGTCGCATTGACTAGAAGACAGCTTTCTTTCAAGTCTTTTCTTAATTGATGCGTATCGGCAAAGTCACGAACTTTTATCTTACAAGAAGTTCGATAGCTGAGTTGTTCGAATGTTTCTTTTATTTGAGCGAATGTTTGGTTGTTTCGTTTATAAACTACGATTTCCTCAGCGCCGTCTAACGCTGCTTGAACAGTGACTGCCTTTGCTGCACCTCCAGCGCCCAGTAGAGTCATTTTTTTCTTTTTGATCGAAATCCCAGCTTCTTGCACGGATTGCATGAAGCCCGCACCATCGGTATTATAGCCAATCAAACGACCCTTTTCGTGCACGATTGTATTCACTGCTCCGATCAATTGCGCTTCCTGGCTTACCTCATCCAGATAAGGAATAACCGCTGTTTTATTCGGCATCGAAAGGTTTACACCTAACATATCAAAAGTTCGAATACTTTCGACTGCTTGCTTCAAATTCATTGGATTTACTTTGAAAGCTAAATACACCGCATCGATGTTGTTTGCTTCAAAAGCAGTATTGTGCATCAATGGAGATAAACTGTGAGAAGCTGGATCAGCAAAGAGCCCAGCTAATTTGGTTTGTCCAGAAATCATCTTATTCCTCCTTTGTTCTTGCTTCAATAAAAAAAGCCACTTAGCGTTTGATACGAAAAAGTACGAAACGTCTAGGTGGCAAAGTAGCAAATTCTTTTCTCATCGTTTACTTGTCAGAGCAAAGAATATTCTATTTAATTGTTAAAATCATTGACTACGTGATCCTACAAAACACCCAAATATGTTTAATTGTTTATTGTTTTAAGTATAGGATGAATCAAAGGAAGATGTCAATGAGTTTTCAAGTCCTTCTACTGAAAGGAATTTTTCTGTCGAAATCAATCCACTACTTCTTCAAAGAACTGCAAAAGGTCGCCCATTGTCAAATGTTGCTTTTCTTTTTCAGAAATATCTTGAACGATTTTCCCTTTTTGGAGTACGATCAGACGATTTCCGTATTTCAAGGCGTCTTCCATTCGATGCGTGATCATGAGACAAGTCAATTTTTGTTCATTGATCCGCTGATTTGTTAATCGCATTAATGCTTTAGCTGTTTTAGGATCTAAAGCTGCAGTATGTTCATCTAATAATAGTAACTCAGGAGCTGTGATCGTCGCCATCAGCAAGCTTAATGCTTGGCGTTGACCACCAGATAATTCACCCGCTGGAGTATCCAAGTGTTGCTCTAGGCCATTACCGACTTCTTTACATAGTCTGAAAAAATCTTCTTTTTGATTTTTCAAGTTACGTAAACGGAATTTCCGTTTTTGACCTCTTTTTTGTGCAAGTAGCAAATTTTCTGCTACTGTCATCCGAGGAGCCGTTCCCATCTTGGGGTCTTGGAAAACTCGAGAAAGGAATCGTGCTCTTTTTTCTTCTGAATCTTTTGTGATCAGCTGATCTTTAAAAGAGATCGATCCTTGACTGAGTTGAAGCGTACCAGCGATCGTATTGAACAGTGTGCTTTTTCCAGCACCATTCCCGCCAAGGACAGTGATGAAGTCCCCTTCTCTGATTGTAAGGTTAATTTCATCCAATAGTACTTTCTCTTCATTCATTCCATTGTTTACGACTTTTCTGCCATTTTTGATTGTCAATATATCAGTCATTACTATGCCTCCTTCTCAAAACCCGTTTTTAAGTTCAGTGCTTTCTTCAATTGCGGGATCATCAGACAAATAGCTAAGATGATAGCGGAGAACAACTTCAGATAAGTCGTGTCAAACCCTAGTTTGATTACTACTAAAATCAATAGCTGATAAATGATACTGCCGACAACAATAGCAATCAATCTTTCTGCTAGCGTCAATTCTTGGAAGATCACTTCACCGATGATGATGGAAGCAAGACCGATGACGATTACGCCAATCCCTTTATTTACATCTGCATATCCGTCGTTCTGGGCAATCAGCGCACCGGATAATGCAATGACACCGTTCGACAAAGTTAAACCTAAAATTTTCATACGATCGGTTTTTATCCCTAACGACCGAGCCATCGTTTCGTTGTCTCCTGTCGCAATATAGCCTTGGCCCAAATCTGTATTGAAGAAGAATAGCAGTACAGCAATCAAGATGCCCAAAGAGATGAAGCCAAGAAGGACTGTGTCAAAGTAATCAGGTAACCCAAAGCGATGGAAGCTGTCTTGTAGAATCGGATGATTCAATAAAGAAAGATTTGGTGTTCGCATCACAAACAAAATAACTGAGTTCAATCCTGACATCACTAAAATCCCTGCTAAAATAACCGGTATCTTTCCTTTTGTATAAAGTAACCCCGTAACGAGTCCTGCTATCATGCCAGCACCTACGCCTAATAATGTAGCTACAATCGGCGCTACCCCATGAGTAATAGCTGTCACACAGACAGCAGCACCTAATGGGAAGGACCCTTCTGTCGTCATATCAGGAAAGTCTAAGATCCGATAAGTCATGAAAATCCCTAATCCTAATATTGCCCAAAGCATGCCTTGTGAAATAGCTGATACGATCATTTGTCATCCTCCTTAGATGTTTCTTGCTGCGAGTCATCTGTAATGATTTTGGCTTTTTCCTTCATCGATTGGGGAACAATGATTCCTAAGCGATCAGCTTGAGATTGATTGATCACTGTATCCCCTTGATCAAATGTATAAACAGGCGTCGTTTCCGGTTTTTCTTTTCCACTCGCAAGTTCTGCCGCCATCTTACCACTTTGAAGCCCTAATTGATATTGATTGATCCCGATTGTTGCTAGTCCACCTTGTTCCACCATTGTATCCACAGATGGAATGACGGGGATATTTGCTTTGTTTGCTTCTTTTACCACTGTTTGCATCGCATTGGCAATGGTATTATCTAATGGAACATAGATAAAATCGACTTGTCGGCTCATCACTTGAACCGTTTGTGCAATCTCATTAGTGGAAGGCACCGCATATTTTACTGATTCTAACCCTTCTTTTTTTGCAGCTTCTTCTGCTTGTGCTACTTGGTATTTTGAATTATCCTCTGAAGAAGCATACAAGATTCCGACTTTTTTTGCATTTGGCAACAAATCAGAAGCAAGCTTGATTTGTGAAGCAACAGGCGGCTGATCAGAAACACCTGTTACATTACCACCAGGTTTCTCTAAAGAAGCGACTAATCCAGCCCCCACAGGATCCGTTACAGCACCTAACACAACTGGGATCGATGAAGTCGTGTTTGCTAATGATTGAGCGGCAGGTGTTGCGATTCCAATCAAGACATCTGGATCAGATTGTACTAGCTGTTGACTCATTGTGGCTAGCTTGCTCTGATCGGCTTGTCCATTTTGAAATTTGATCTCAAGATTTTCTCCTTCTTTTAATCCTTCTTCTTTCAGACCATCTTTGATTCCTCGATAAATCTCATCTAATGCCGGATGGCTCACGTATTGCAATACCCCAACGACTGTTGTTTTTTTTGTCTGGTTCGTCGAGGTACTTTCTTTTTCGCCTGAGGCTTTTCCATAAATAAATGCACCTGCTAAATAAACTAAAATAATTACTACAACTGTTATTAATCGTTTGTTTTTCATTTTTTTCCTCCTGCAAAGTCAATCTTTTTATTTATTATAATCAGGCAAGTATCCAGTCTACAAAAAAAGACAATGGCCAAAGCGGTCATTGTCTTTACACAAAAAACCGCATAGATTCTAATCTATGCGGCAGTCAATGTTCATGTCTAGCATAGATACAAGCTTTAGAAATGCACTCTAAAAAGTTGTATCTATGGGAAAGTCTCACCATTAATACAACTTATCTACGCCAGCTGCGCCAATTTTTTTTGTTTTCTGCTGAAATACGTTTTGATAAGTTCATTACAGGTCACCCTTTCCTTAAGAATTGATTTAAGTCTAATCGAATTTTTGAATTTCGTCAACTATATTTTTTAATTTTTTATTTGTTATTTTGAAGATCAAACATCACTTGTTCTGATAATTAAAAATAGCGCTATATAGACCCACCGTTTCATCGCGCCAATGTCTCAATTAGCAATCTCGGAATTTTGGGAAGTTACTCCCGTTCTATCCAATTCTTCTTCTAATTGTTTGATATTGGCTAACGGAAGTCGATTCAGTTCAGGGATCAACTCCTTATCAAAATCAGTTATTCCTCCCTTACCCGCAGTTATCCGATTTGCTTCTTTTCCTCCATCAAAGAAAATAAATGTCACTTCATCCGTTCGTATGTTATATTTTTGTTCCAGTTCATGTACATCATAAACGATCGGATAATAAAAGATCGGTCGATTCAATTCTTCCATAAGATCAGGATCATTAAAAACATCAAGCATGTCCTGATAGGTTTTCCCGTTCGGTTTGCTGAACATCACCGATATCGCCCGGCTTTGTTTGATTTTCTGATCAGCTTTGCTGTAATCAAAAGGTTTCAATTTGCTGGTTGGTATGGACGAATAAACGAGACTATTTACTTGCTCTTCTCGGATTTTTTCCGGCAATAAAAACATTGCAACTGTTAACAGCAATGATAAGATGAGCAGAAAAACAAGACGTCGAAAATACTTACTTGGATTTTCTGCGAATGACACTGAGAAATGTTCATTCATTTCTTGTACTCTCGATTTAACTACTTCCCAAATAACAAACACCTTCTTTTCTACTTTTTCTCCTATTTTTTATTATACCTAAAAATTTGGATTTCAACGATAGAAACACTGTTTTTTATGTAATTAGTCCAAGATTTTTCTAGACTTTTGCTTTACTATTCGGCCAAATTGGTTTTTCTTCTTTTTTTCGTTATAATGAATATACTTATGAAAAGAAATGAGGAATGAACCATGTCCTTTGATGGTGTATTTACCCACGCGATGGTCAACGAATTGCGTGAAACGTTACTATCTGGCCGGATCTCGAAAATCCATCAGCCTTATGAAAATGAAATCGTGCTGGTGATTCGTTCACGCGGCAAAAACCATCCATTATTATTATCTGCGCACCCAAGTTATGCTCGTGTACAGATTACCCAAATCGATTATCAGAATCCTGATAATCCGCCTAACTTCGTGATGATGCTTCGAAAATATTTGGATGGCGCTATTTTAGAAGACATCGAACAAATCGAAAATGATCGAGTGATCCATTTCCACTTTACTAAACGAAACGAGTTGGGTGATCTACAAAATATCATATTGATCGTTGAATTAATGGGACGTCATAGTACGATCGTCTTAGTTAATCGAGAAACTGGAAAAATACTGGATGCGATCAAACACATTGGAAGCTCTCAAAACACTTATCGTTCTTTGCTTCCTGGTGTAGAATATGTTGCTCCGCCAAAACAAGAGGTCTTGAACCCATTTAGCTCCGAGAAAGAAAAAATCTTTCAGCGGCTTTCCCAAACTGAACTAGAGCCAAAAGCAATCCAACGTCAGTTTCAGGGAATCGGTTTCGATACCGCTCAAGAGCTGACCAAAAGATTACTGGAACGTCCTAATGAAAAGATGGTTGTATGGGACGAATTTTTCTCAGCCATCAGCCATCAGCCTATTCCTACTTTTTACGAAACGGAAAATAAAGATTTTTTCACACCGATTGCTTATCAGGTATTGTCCGAACAGGCATCTGCTGTAACAGCTTATCCAACACTCAGTCAATTATTAGATAGCTATTATCACGAAAAAGCAGAGAAAGATCGGGCAAAACAACAAGGCGGAGAACTGATTCGAAAAATCGAAAATGAACTAAAACGAAATAAAAATAAATTGAAAAAACGTGAACAAACACTCAAAGAATCCGAAAACGCTGAGAATTACCGTAGAGATGGCGAACTACTTACTACTTTTCTGACACAAGTACCACGCGGCGCAAAAGAAGTTGTTTTACCTAATTATTATGAAGAAGATCGGCCAATCAAAATAGCACTAGATCCGGCATTGACACCAAATCAAAATGCACAGAAATATTTCCATCGTTACCAAAAGCTGAAGAACGCTGTTAAGCTGATTGGCGAACAAATCCAAGAAGCCAAAGATGAAATCCAATATCTTGAATCTGTCTTATCTCAACTGGAAATTGCCGGCCCAATGGATATCGAAGCAATCAAAGAAGAATTGACTTCAGAAGGATACCTGAAAAAGAAGAACTTAAAAAAACAAAAACGTAAGAAACCATCTCAGCCTGATCAATACTTTTCTTCTGATGGAACGCTCATTCTTGTTGGTAAAAACAATCTTCAAAATGACCAGCTGACAATGAAGACAGCTAAAAAAACCGACTATTGGCTTCATGCAAAAAATATACCCGGTTCGCACGTCATCATTAAAAGTGACAAGCCCTCAGATGAAACAATTACAGAAGCTGCCGAGTTAGCTGCCTATTTTTCAAAATACCGATACTCTGCCCAAGTGCCGGTTGATCTTGTACAGGTAAAGCATATCCGAAAACCAAATGGCGCCAAGCCTGGTTATGTTATTTATGAAAACCAAAAGACGATTATCGTGACACCAGAAGAAGAAAAATTACAGCTATGAAACAAAACAGGTAATCAATGAGTGTTTCTAGAATCATATTTGCGTACTTTCCCACAACAGCAATTAGTTATAAATTGTTTGCTACAAAAAGAGGAGTTGTGACAAAATTCTGTCACAACCCCTCTTTTTTGATTAACGGTGTTCAACAAACAGCGTTCTCATCTGCTTTTCTTAGCTCTGCTGGTTCAGTAACCGAATAAGCTCTTTGATAAATCTTTGAGCGATTTCACTGAGCGGGCGTTTCGCCGAATAAATGATATAAAATTCATTTAGTTCGCCTTCTGCCAAAGGGATTAACCGCAAATGCTCGCGAATCCCTCCAATCACAATACCAGATCCTGAAGCGTAAGCATCAGTTTCAAGAACGATATTCATCAAAGTCCCTCGATCACTCGTATAAATCACTGTTTCTTGATCAGGGATCTCGATAAGGTCTTCATAAAAATACGGGAAATTATTTCCATCCTGTGTAAAACGAACTTGAGGATAAGATAACAATTCTTCTTTGGTGATCTCTGCGTGTGTAGCTAGCGGATGTCCTTGCCTTAAAAAAATATGCGTTTTGAATTTTCCAATGCTGCGGCCACTTAGCTCTCCTTGTTGTAAATATCTTCTGATACCAGCTTGATTATGCTCATTCATATAAATAATACCGATCTCACTGTGCTGCTCTTTGACTTCTTCGATCACTCTCGCCGTTGTCGTCTCCATGATCCGGAATTGTTTGATCTCGTCTTTGAATTCCTCGAGTAGCTGTGCGGTCAAAGGACCTAAGAAATCATAATGCTGGGCAGCAATCGAAAAATTGTCTCTCTTTTCACTCGTTAGATAGTGAGTTTCTAATGTATCAAGCTGGACCAGTATTTTCTCGGCACGATTTAAGAAGTCTTGCCCTTCTTCTGTTAAATATGCCCCTCGATTCGTTCGAGTAAACAGCGTGATCCCTAACTCGGTTTCTAATTCTTTGATACCAGCTGAAAGACTTGGCTGGGAGACAAACATTTTCTTTGCCGCTTCTCTGAAACTACCATTGTTTGCTACAGCGACCACGTATTTCATCTGCTGAATATTCATTGCTCAAACTCCTCGAAATAATAAATTTCTCTTCCATTCAAGGGCTGGATTGGTCGGTTGTTCGGTCGAGCATACTGACCATCGAAGGGGAGAAGAAACTCTTGGTTCAGTTTTCCTACATGATCCATTACAAACCATTGGATTGGCCCGCTGGTAGGCGGAGTTGTCAATGAGCCAATATAATGGAAATGGCTTTTTTGCTCCGGAAAGAACACATCCGGATTTACCCAATGCTCATGTTTTTCTAAGTTCCAACTTTCCCCATTTTCTTGATTATACAGCCAACCTTCCTGTACCATTAGCTGGTACATGACACCCACAACTAGATTCTCTTTTTTGCTGTTCATATGAACAAAATGAAATTCAATATCTTCCTGTTTTCCGTTGATGATATGTTCAGAAGGCAAGTGGAAATGAATATCTGTCAAATAATAGCGTTCTTTCTTGAACTCTACATAACTGAGTTGGTCAAAAGGTACTAAATGAATCGTGTTTTTGAATTCCTTGTCAGTAAACCGTTGCTTTTCATAATGAAAGGAAAGCGTGTCTCCTTCTATTTTGGTTTCTTCCCCCTTGGTCAAATGAATAGGCGACTGCAATGGAAATTCCGCACCTCTCGCAAACCAATCACATAAACTCGCCCAATTTTCCGGACCTTTGTCTCCAGAATAGCCCCATTCGACATCCATATTCTTTTTCAACTATACTTCCCCCTGCATCTCATATCATTTTTATTTTTCTTCTTTCTTTACAATCGTTGAGACGGTTTCTAAAAACGCCTCTTTTCCATAAAATTCCTGGTTCAATAGTTCCGGAAATATCTCTTTAAAGAAATACTGAACAGAAGGCCGATGTTCAAAGCTTTTAATCGTAGTCACTGCCTCAATGAACATCTCCTTATAAACTTTTTCCGGGTTATTTTTGATGATTTCATCAAAAGATTCATAAAGAAGGTCAACCTTATCTGAAATGGCTAATAGTTCTCCTTCTACGGTTTCATCTTTTCCTTCGAACAACCGACGGCGATAAACTTCTTGGAACTCAGCTGGAATCTCTTGGTTGATGAATTCGTCCGTCATCTTTTCTTCAACTGTTTGCAGCATCCCTCTTAACTCTTTGCTTGCGTATTTCACCGGCGTTTTGATATCACCAATAAAACGCTCTGTGTAGTCATGATTCAATGATTTTTCATAGAGCAGTTTCCAATCGATCGGTTGTCCATTCGCTTCTTCAATGTCTCCTAGAACTTGCGCAATAGATGCTACACGATACGAATGTGCTGCAACTGTATGCTCTGTATATTTAAAAAATCCAGGTGCCCTTGTGATCGTCTCTAAATTGTTCAATCCTAAAATAAATTCATTCAATCCCATAAAAGTTACCTCCCTTTGAGATTTCTTTTTCCGAATATCATATCATTAAATAACTGATATTCGCAACATTTCCGCTCTTTACCATTTTTGAAACAGCTCCCTTACCAAAAAATAGAGAAAATCTATATATAATAGAAAAAAGAGAAGAGATTATTCTCTTCTTTCTGCTAACCAGTCTTAGAAAAATGAATTTTAAAAAAATCAAAAACTGATCACGATAGAAGTTTCTTTTCATACCTGATGAAAAGATGCTTCTCGCAATCAGTTTTTGGATTTTTGCTATTCCAATTGATGATTCTGGAGACACAAATCGGATTTCTCTATCTTCATCAAGCGCGCTTAAATCTGCCAATTTTCAGGATCTTTTTTCCATTCTTTTAGCAGAGTTAATTCTTGCTCATCGATATAACGATCTTCTAAAGCTGCTTCAATCAATACAGAATAATTGGTCAACGTCATAAGAGGGATTTCGGCTTTTTCGAAATTTGCTTTTCCTTTTGGCAACTCATACGTAAAGATAGCCGCAACACCAAGGATATCCGCACCTTCTCTTTTTGCTGCTTCAGCTGCTTCCAAGACACTTCCGCCTGTAGAAATCAAATCCTCGATCACAACCATCTTCTGACCTTCAAATATACGTCCTTCGATTTGGTTACCTTTCCCATGATCTTTCGCCTTACTTCGAATATAGACCATTGGCAAATCCAGTATTTCCGCTACCCATGCAGCATGAGGGATTCCTGCTGTTGCAGTTCCAGCAATCACTTGTACTTCAGGGTAAGCTTCTTTGATTTTGCTTGCTAATCCTTTTGCGATCTCTTTTCGGACTTTTGGATAGCTCATCGTGATTCGGTTATCACAGTAAATTGGGCTTTTGATTCCACTTGCCCATGTAAAAGGATTACTTGGATTTAAAAATACTGCTTCAATTTCTAATAAGTCTTTTGCGATACTTTGTTCAACATTCATTTTAGGTTAGCTCCATTCTGTTTGAATCGTTTGATATGCTTTATAAGGATTAGTTGACTGAGTGATTGGTCGACCTATAACGATAAAAGTTGAGCCGATCTCTTTTGCCTGAGAAGGTGTGACTACTCTTGTCTGATCTCCTGCGACTGTTCCTTCTGGTCTTATACCCGGAGTTAAGCAAACAAATTCGTCTCCTGCCATTTCTTTGATCGCTTCTACTTCCCAAGCAGAAGAAACCACACCATCTAATCCTGCTTTTTTGGCACAGCTAGCATAATGGATCACACTTTTTTCTAAAGAAACTTCGATTAGTTGATCGGCATGCATTTCTTCTTCACTTGTAGAAGTAAGCTGAGTGATAGCTAGAAGTAGCGGACGTTTTCCACCTTCTGGAGTCCCCACTTTTAATCCTCGCATTGCCGCCTCCATCATACGAATACCGCCAGCGGCATGAACACAGGTGAGATCAACACCAAGCTTTGCCAATCCCCGCATTGCTTTTTCGACCGTATTCGGAATATCGTGAAGTTTCAGATCTAAAAATACATTATGACCAGCCTCTTTTAGATAACATACGATTTCAGGTCCTTCTTGGTAGAACAATTCCATTCCGATTTTCACAAACAATTTTTCTTCTTTCGGGAAAAATCGAAGAAAGTCTTCTACCTCTTGCCTAGTTGAAAAATCTAATGCAATAATTGGTCGTTGGTCTAGTTGATTCATCTTTCACGTTCCTCTCTCACTTCTTTGATTAATCTTTCCAGCGTTTCGATGCCTAGTTCGCTCATTCGCACAGGGAGCTCTTTAATTAGTTTAGGACAGATATACGGATCGGTGAAATTCGCGGTCCCTATAGCTACAGCACTTGCTCCAGCCATAAACATCTCAAGAACATCATCCACTGTCTGCACGCCGCCCATCCCAATGATTGGAAGGCTGGATATACTTGCTACTTGGTGAATCAAACGAATAGCGACAGGCTTGATTGCTGGTCCGGAGAGTCCACCTGTTTGATTGGCTAAAATCGGTTTTCTTGTCTTAAGGTCAATCCGCATACCAAGAAGAGTATTGATCATCGTAAACCCATCTGCCCCTCCAGCTTCGATTGCCTGAGCGATTGGAACGATGTCTGTTACATTTGGGGACAATTTGACATAGACAGGAACAGAAGAAACTTTCTTTACTGCTTGTGTTAATTGAAAAGCAACATCAGGATCTGTTCCAAAAGCAATTCCGCCATGTTTGACATTTGGGCAAGAAATATTCAGCTCGATTGCTTTCACATTTGGCGCTTCGCCAATTTTGCTACAAACTTCTACATAGTCTTCTTCACAAGCACCAGCAACATTTGCGATGATGGGTAACTCATTGTACTCCTCTAATTCTGGAAGAAGTTTATGCATAACAACGTCTAGACCAGGATTTTGCAAACCAATTGCATTCAACATGCCAGATGGTGTTTCCGCCACTCTTGGTGTGGGATTGCCAAAGCGGGCATTTGGAGTCGTTGCCTTGACCATGATCGATCCAAGCTGATTCAAATCATAGTATTTTCCGTATTCTTTGCCAAAACCGAAACAGCCGCTTGCCGGCATGATAGGATTTTTTAATTCTAGACCGGGGAGCTTGACTGCTAAAGGATTCTCATTCATATAATTACCTCTCCTATTTTAAAAATCGGTCCTTCGTCACAAACTTTCACACTTTTTGTTCCTGTTTCATCTTCCGGCGTATGACAAACGCAAGCATAGCAAGCCCCTATCCCACATGCCATGCGGGATTCTAATGATAACTGGATATTTTGATGCGAAGAAAACAGCTGTTCCACTGTCTTCAATAACCCGTTTGAACCACATGCAAAAACAGCTGTAGGTTCCGTCTTCGTTCCTAACAATAAATTACCGACATTTCCGTGCATACCGTATGTTCCATCGTCAGTAGCGATTCTTGTTTCTCCTAGACGATTAAATTCTTTTTCATAATAAACGACTTCATGTGTGGCAAAACCTAAAAAATGCGTTGGTTTAATTCCTTTTTCGACTAACTGTTTTGATAACTCATATAGAGGAGGGACACCGATTCCTCCACCGATTATAAATACTTCGTCTCCTGTATGAAGATTGGACAAATCAAAACCATTGCCTAAAGGACCCATGACATCTAAATGGTCTCCGGCAGAAAGAGTAGTGAAGACTCTAGTCCCCTCACCTTCCACCCGATAAATGATACGGCAAGTATTTGTTTCGTGGTCGATATGATTCAAGCTAATCGGTCGGCGTAATAGCAAGTCTGCACGCGGCACGAGAATATGCAAGAACTGTCCTGGTTGCTGCATTTCTTTTACTAGATCACCTTTCAATGTCATTTCAAAAATCTTTGGTGCCAGCTGTTTTTGCTGAACGATTTCCATCATTTCTTGTTTCATCTGTCCCCTCCTGCAACGGTTTTTCGTCTTTTTGTCTTAACATGTGCTCGCCGTTAAATAGGGTTAGTTGAAAAAGCACGGGATTCCATCACTCGAACGATCGCATCTGCTGTGTCTAAAGAAGTAAACAATGGAATACCATGTTCAACTGCTTCTCTTCGGATGATGAAACCGTCTTTAGAAGCATTTCCCCGATCTTTATCAATCGTATTGACAACCACTTGTGTTTTACCATCTCTTATTAAGTCGACTACATTTTTTTCTGCTGCTTCCTCAGAAATTTTCGCTACTGTTTCAACGACCAGACCATTTTTTTCGAAATAAGCAGCTGTATGTTTCGTTCCTATCAGACTATAGCCAATTTCTGTAAAACGTTTAGCTAATTCTAGTGCTTCTTCTTTTGTTTCGTCCGCAATCGTAAATAATACGGCTCCATATTCAGGCAAGTGTAATCCAGAAGCTTCGAATGCCTTGTACAAAGCTTTGTCTAATTGTCTGTCAGATCCCATTACTTCTCCAGTCGATTTCATTTCAGGCCCTAAGTAAGTATCAACTTTCTGCAATTTCGTAAAAGAAAAGACAGGTGCTTTAACATGAACTTCTTTTGTTTCTGGATAAAGTCCGTTTTCATAACCAAGTGTCTTTAGTTTCTCTCCCAAAATAGCTTTCGTCGCAATTTGTGCCATTGGAATTCCTGTCACCTTACTTAAGAATGGAACAGTCCGACTTGCTCGAGGATTGACTTCGATCACATAAACCTCATTTTCATGGATGACAAACTGGATATTCATCATCCCGACACAATTCAAACCTAATGCTAAGCGGATTGTGTAATCTTCGATCGTTTTCTTGATCGATTCAGATAATGTTTGAGGTGGATACACAGCCATTGAATCCCCTGAATGGACACCAGCACGCTCAATATGCTCCATGATCCCTGGGATGAGTACTGTTTCACCGTCACAAATCGCATCCACTTCGCATTCACCGCCAAGCAAGTAACGGTCCACTAGTACTGGATGTTCTGGAGATGCTTTCACGGCATGTTCCATGTAATCTTCTAAATCTCGCTGGTTTTCAACGATTTCCATCGCACGTCCGCCTAATACATAGCTTGGACGAACAAGAACTGGATAACCAATTCTCGAAGCGATAACCACGGCTTCTTCTTTACTTGTAGCAGTATCCCCTAAAGGTTGAGGAATATCCAACTCTTTCAGCGCTTGCTCGAATAAATCACGATTTTCCGCACGATCCAAGTCTTCGATCGTTGTCCCTAAGATTTTTACACCAGCAGCAGTCAAAGGTTCGGCTAAGTTGATTGCTGTCTGACCACCAAATTGAACGATTACTCCTATCGGCTGTTCTAGCTCGATCACATTCATCACATCTTCGAAGGTCAATGGCTCAAAATATAATTTATCCGAAATAGAAAAGTCAGTCGAAACTGTTTCAGGATTGCTGTTCATGATGATTGCTTCGTATCCTGCCTGCTGGATTGCTTTGACAGAATGCACAGTCGCATAGTCAAATTCAACCCCTTGTCCGATACGGATAGGACCAGATCCCAGTACTAGAACTGAGGGCTTTTCTGATCGTGAACTTTCATTTTCATATTCATAGGAACTATAAAAATAAGGTGTTTTTGATTCGAATTCCGCTGCACAAGTGTCAACCATCTTATATACAGGAATCAAATCATTTTCTTTTCTCATCTGGCGAACGGCTTCTTCGTTTATTTCCCACAGCTCCGCCACTTTTTTGTCTGTAAAACCGTTTTGTTTCGCTGTTTTCAATATCTTGTCATCCAACGGCTGCTGTTTCAACTGCTGTTCGATTTCTACGATATGCAACAGTTTATCTAAAAAGAATAAATCGATTTTTGTCAAATCCGCTAATTCTTCTATGGTGTACCCTCTTCTAATAGCTTCAGCTACATAAAACAGGCGATCATCTTGTGCTCGAACCACTTTTTGGATTAGGTCATCGTCCGTGATGTCTGCCAACTCAGGAAGTTCGATATGGTGTGTACCGATTTCTAAAGAACGCACAGCTTTCAATAAAGACTCTTCGATATTCCGACCGATAGCCATCACTTCACCAGTTGCTTTCATCTGCGTGCCTAAAAGCCGTTCTCCGTTTTCAAACTTATCAAACGGCCAGCGAGGAATTTTAGCTACAACATAATCTAATGCAGGTTCAAATTCTGCAAAAGTCGTTCCTGTAACAGGATTTTTCATTTCGTCTAATGTTAATCCAAGCGCTATTTTAGCAGCTAGCTTAGCGATCGGATAGCCAGTCGCCTTACTTGCTAACGCAGATGAACGAGAAACACGCGGATTGACTTCAATCACATAATAATTAAAACTATGTGGATCAAGAGCGAGTTGGACGTTACAGCCTCCCTCGATCTTAAGTGCTCGAATAATCGAAAGAGAAGCATCACGAAGCATTTGATATTCATGGTCAGACAATGTTTGACTAGGGGC
This sequence comes from Enterococcus sp. SB12, assembly GCF_030910025.2. NCBI lineage: Bacteria > Bacillati > Bacillota > Bacilli > Lactobacillales > Enterococcaceae > Enterococcus > Enterococcus sp. SB12. Next base: position 1,366,319 of record NZ_CP175675.1, read on the forward strand.
AAATACGATAGAATCACCTGTATGGATACCCACTGGGTCAAAATTTTCCATATTGCAGACAACGATTGCATTATCAGCCGAATCTCTCATCACTTCATATTCAATTTCTTTAAAACCTGCAATACTTCGTTCAATCAAACATTGGGTAGCGGGGGAAAGACTTAATCCATTTTCTGATACGATACGTAATTCTTCTTCATTTTCACACATACCTCCACCAGTTCCGCCTAAAGTAAATGCTGGACGAACGATGACAGGATAGCCGATTTTATTTGCAAAATCTACAGCTTCTTCTACTGTATTGACGATTTCAGACTCGGGGATTGGCTGATTCAATTCTTTCATCAACTGTTTGAATAGATCACGATCTTCTGCTTGATCGATCGCAGAAAGCTTTGTTCCTAGAAGTTCTATGTTCAATTCTTCTAAAATACCTGATGCTGCCAGCTCCATTGCCATATTGAGGCCTGTCTGTCCGCCTAAAGTTGGAAGGAGAGCATCTGGACGCTCTTTTCGAAGAATCCTTGATACAAATTCAAGTGTGATCGGTTCGATATATACTTGATCTGCCACTTTTTTATCCGTCATGATCGTCGCAGGATTAGAATTTACTAAAACCACTTCATATCCTTCTTCTTTTAAGGCAAGGCAGGCTTGTGTTCCTGCGTAGTCAAATTCTGCGGCTTGACCAATGATGATCGGACCAGATCCAATCACCATAATTTTCTTGATATCTGTACGTTTCGGCATCTGTTTACTGCTCCTTTCCTGCGTCCATCATTTCCATAAATTCATCAAATAAATGTAGTGCATCATGCGGACCAGGGGCAGCATCTGGATGAAACTGCACACTGAAAGCGGGATAATCTCTGTGTTTGACTCCCTCTACTGTTCCGTCATTTACTTCTACATGAGTTACGATGAGTTTTTCTGGATCAATCGTGGCTTCATCGACTGCATAGCCATGATTTTGAGAAGTAAAATCAATTCTTCCGGTCGCTACTTCTCGTACCGGGTGATTTAATCCTCGATGTCCGAATTTCATTTTATAGGTATCTGCACCGTTGGCTAAAGCAAATAACTGGTGACCGAGACAAATACCAAAAATCGGTACTTTTCCTTGGATTTTTTTGATCATTTCGATTGCTTCTGGCACATCTTTTGGATCACCAGGTCCATTCGTCAGCATGACTCCGTCTGGTGATAGCGCTAAAATCGTCTCGGCATCTGTGTTATAGGGAAGTACTGTGAGGTTACAGTTTCTTTTACTCAATTCTCGTAAAATACTATGTTTTAAACCGAAGTCAATGACAATGACTTTCCGACCTGTTCCTGGACTTGGATAAGGTTTGTTAGTTGAGACTTGCTGCACTTGATTGGTTGCTAGAACGGTTGCTTTCAGCTGATCAAATGCATGTTCGAAGGAATCTCCAGCATCAACGATACTAGCTTTCATCGTTCCGACTTCACGGATTTTGCGAGTAAGGGCGCGCGTATCGATACCTGATATTCCAGGAATTCCTTTTTGTTTCAAAAATGAATCTAGCGTCATTTGGTTTCGCCAGTTTGAAGCTACACGTGCATGTTCTTTTACTACTACTCCTTTGCATGTTGGAGAAATCGATTCATAATCATCTCTATTTACCCCATAATTACCCACCATAGGATAGGTAAATGTAATGATTTGACCGTTAAAACTTTGATCAGTGATAGTTTCTTGATAACCAGTCATACTTGTTGTAAAAACGATTTCTCCGAAGACACTAGCATCTGCACCAAAAGCCTTTCCTTCGAAAACTGTTCCATCTTCTAATATAAGCAAACGTTCCATACTTTTATTCTCCCTTCTGCCACACAAGTTTTCCGTTGACAAAAGTCATTTGTGTTTCGCCTTTTACTTTCCAGCCGATAAAAGGTGTATTCTCCCCTTTTGATAAAAAGTCTTCTTTATCGATCGTGCAAGTTTGTGTAATATCAAAAACTGCCACATCAGCGGGGGCACCAACCGTTAGCGTTCCTGCATTCAAACCAAAAATCTCAGCCGGTTTAACTGCCAACCAATTGATCACTTGTTCCAACGTGAATCGACCAGTTTCTACAAAATGAGTATAGATCAGTTGAAACGCTGTTTCGCTTCCTACAATACCAAATGGTGATTTCATGAAACTTTGGCTTTTTTCTTCTAATCCATGGGGGGCATGGTCTGTAGCGATGCAATCGATCGTACCGTCAAGCAAGCCTTCGATCAAAGCTTCTCGGTCCTCCCGTCCTCTTAGCGGCGGGTTCATTTTCCAAAAGCCGAAATCTTCGGGAATATCTTCGTCGATCAAAATAAGATGATGGGGTGAAACTTCTGCTGTTACGTGGATTCCTGCTTTTTTTGCGTCTCTGATTACACGGACACTTTCTTTAGTAGAAACATGGCAAACATGGTAATGAACATCAGTTGCTTCAGCTAGCAACAGATCTCTAGCAATTTGAGAAGACTCGGTTACGCTTAAGATCCCGGGAAGACCAAGTTCTTCTGCCTTCTTGCCAGCGTGCATAACGCCGCCAAATAATAAAGATTCATCTTCTGTATGGGCTACTAGGGCTTTATTGTTTTTTGCAGCTTCTTTCATAGCCAGATACATCGTCCCAGCTGTTTGGACACCTACACCGTCATTTGTGAAAGCAAAAGCACCTTCTTCAATCAGTGCTTCTTGATCAACTAATTTCTCACTTCGCAGATTTTCTGTGATTGGCGCATACTGCAATACCTTCACAACTGCATCTTTTCTAATGATGTCATATACTTGTCTCAGCTTTTCTGCCGTATCAGGTACAGGATTTAAATTCGGCATCGCGCATACAGTAGTGAAACCGCCACGAGCAGCTGAGCGAGTCCCAGCTTCGATCGTCTCCTTGTATGTAAATCCTGGCTCTCTCAAATGAACATGGACGTCCACTAAACCAGGTGTGATCAATTGTCCCTTTGCATCAAACACTTCATCAAATTCGGCTTCTGAGAATCCTGTACCGATTGCTTTGATTCGCCCATCTTCTATCCAAATTTCTGCTGGTGTCGTCATATTTTTTCGTGTATTGATCTGACCGTTTTTAATGAGTGTTTTCATTTTTTCATCCTCCTATAATTACGCTTTTCCATTTAGCACTGCTTCTAAGATTGCCATTCTGACGAATACTCCATTGCTCATTTGCTGAACGATCCGCGACTGTAATCCTTCCACTAATGAATCAGCTAATTCTACATCGCGGTTAACTGGTGCTGGGTGCATAATGATTGCATGTTTTTGCAACTTCTTCGCACGCTCAACTGTTAACCCATGTTCCTGATGGTAGCCTTCTTTTGAGAAACTTTCTTTTCCATCATGGCGTTCGTGTTGCACCCGAAGCATCATCATGACATCAACTTGATCTAGTAGTTCATCCAATGGCATATAATGCCCGTACACTTCGAATTCATCGTCGTACCATTCTCTAGGACCTGAGAAGAATACTTGTGCGCCTAGACGTTTTAACATCTGCATATTGGATTTAGCTACGCGAGAGTGAGTGATATCACCTACGATGGCAACTTTCAGACCTTCAAAATGACCAAATTCTTCATAAATGGTCATCAAATCAAGCAAGCATTGGGTTGGATGCTGTCCGCTTCCGTCTCCTCCATTGATAATCGAACACTGGATTGTTTTACTTTGTATCAGTTCGTCATAATAGTTCTCATCACCATGACGGATAACCGCTACGTCTACGCCTAATGCTGACATCGTCAGTACTGTATCGTATAGTGTTTCCCCTTTTTGGACAGAGCTTGTGCTTGCTTCAAATTCAATCACTTCTAGCCCTAGTTTTTTCTCCGCTACATCGAAGCTTTTATGTGTGCGAGTACTATTTTCGAAAAAGAGGTTTGTAGCAAAGTACTGGCGCTTTTGCGGAGTCCAATTAGCACCTTGCTTGAATTCCTGCCCTCTGCGGATCAAGCCCATAACTTCTTGATCAGTAAGTGCCTCAACGGTCAATAAATGCTTTAAGCTGATACGTTCTGATTTGATGATCATAATGTTTCCTCCTTAGTTTTCTTCGCTTCGTGAAGTTTCTGGTAAGATAAGATTTAAAATGATGCCAAGTACAGTTGCTAATGCCATTGCCGACAATGTAAATGTGCCTACTTCAAAGACGAGTCCGCCAATTCCTACTACTAAGATAACTGAAGCAATCAACAGATTTTTCTTTTTATCAAAATCGATTTTGTTCTCGATTAAAATCTTCATTCCACTTGCCGCAATTACTCCAAATAAGATAAAACTGATTCCTGAGATGACTGGTCCAGGGATACTTAAAATCAAAGCGCTTAATTTTCCTACGAATCCTAAAATGACTGCAAATACTGCAGCTCCACCGATCACAAACACGCTATGGACACGTGTGATAGCCAGAACACCAATGTTTTCACCGTAACTTGTTACAGGAGGACCTCCGACAAAGGCTGCCACGATTTGTGCTAACCCATCACCTGTCAACGTCTTATGAAGACCCGGTTCTTCAAAGAAATTACGTTTAGTTAGTTTATTCAATACCATAAGATGGCCGATATGCTCTGTCATCGTCACAAAAGCGATGGGTGCCATTGTTGTGATTGCTCCAAGATATAGCTTTGGTTCATATTGTACAAAGGGAATCTCAAAGTTAGGAACAGCAAACCAGGCAGCGTCTACGATTGGCTTAGTATCCACGATTCCAAACAGCAAGGCTACGATGTATCCGCTAATGATACCTAGTAAAATCGGAATCAATCCGAGAAAACCTCTTAGCCACATGTTGAAGAAAATGGTCAATCCTAATGTGATCAGTGCTACAGCAATATACTTGAAATCATACGTGCCCTGATTATACATAGCATTTGTTGCTGCATTTGCCGCAAGTCCCAACCCGATAACCATGATGACTGGACCGACGACGATTGGAGGCAAGATTTTATCCAGCCATGATGAACCGATCTTTTTGATGATCAGCGCAACAATCAAATAGACTAATCCAGTTGTGACTGCTCCTTGTGCAATAGCTGGATAACCATCTGTTTTCATCAAAAGCTGCATCGCCGCAATGAAAGCGAAACTGCTTCCTAAGTACGCCGGTATCTTTCCTTTAGTAGTAAATAAGTACACCAATGTACCTAGTCCTGAACTGACTAGCGCGATACCTGGATCGATACCTACTAAGATGGGGACTAACACGGTTGCTCCGAACATCGTGAACAAGTGTTGTAAACTTAATCCTACCCAATGTCCTGGGGTTGGGCGATCGTGGATATCTAACACCACGTCATCATTATGAAATCTTTTTTTATCCGACATGTTTCTCTCTCCTCTAATCTTCCTCTTTCAAAATCATGATGCGATCTTGTCCATCAAGCTCTTGCATCTCTACTAAAATCTCTTCCGCCCGAGATGTTGGAATGTTCTTCCCAACATAATCTGCACGGATTGGCAATTCTCGATGCCCACGATCGACCAGGACTGCTAATGAAATTTTTCTTGGTCTACCAAAATCCATTACTGCGTCCATTGCTGCTCGAATCGTTCGTCCTGTATACAAAACATCATCAATCAAAATAACTTCTTTTCCTTCTAAGGAAACTGGGATGTCAGAAGAATGAAGTTCCGGTTCTTCTGGATTTTCTTTTTTGTCATCTCGGTATAAAGTGATATCCAGTTCTCCTACAGGAATATCGATATCTTCTAGCTGCTTCAGGCGTTCGGCAATCCTTGATGCAATGTAGATTCCTCGTGTTTTGATACCTACCAATACGATATCTTGGATACTATGGTTTCTCTCGATAATCTCATAAGTAATTCGAGTCAATGCTCGCTTCATGGTTACCTGATCTACTACTTCTTTTGCTTGCATATTCATTCCCCCTACTTTTTTGCATAAAAAAACTCCTGCCCTAAGAGGACAGGAGGAATGTTTAGACTGAGCGTATACTGATACACTGATAGCTATACTATGTCAATGAGCAATCTACTTATGGCGCACCATACGTATCCTTGCTCCCACCCTTCTTAGCCTCACGGGACTAAACTTAAAGGAATTCTATTAAGTTTTATGCTTTCGTTGTTAATTACTATACCGTTATCTAAATTAAAATGCAATGTTTTTTCTTAATTTTTCTAAAGTTTTTTCAAAAACTTCTGGAAGAGGTGCTTCAAAGAACATCTTTTCGTTTGTAGTCGGGTGCGTAAAACCTAACATTTGCGCATGGAGAAACTGACCATTGCCTTTCAAAGTTTTCTTCGGTCCGTATACTGGATCTCCAGCTAACGGATAACCGATATACTTCATATGCACACGGATCTGGTGTGTTCTTCCGGTTTCTAGTTTTAATTCAACCAGAGTAAATCCTTCGAAACGTTCCAATACAGTAAAATGTGTGACAGCCGGCTTCCCATCTTCTCTTATCGCCTGCATTATCCGGTTTTCCTTCGAACGGCCGATTGGCGCATTGATGGTTCCTTTTTCGTGAGGAATCTCTCCATGGACTAAAGCAACATATTTGCGCAAAGAGGTCTTATCTTTTAATTGCTGAGCTAATGATTCGTGTGCCTGGTCATTTTTGGCAACCATTAGCAGTCCGGAAGTATCTTTGTCGATTCGGTGAACAATACCTGGACGAATAACGCCGTTGATCGTAGAAAGATCCTTGATATGGTACATCAGCGCATTGACCATTGTGCCATGCGTATGACCTGCTGAAGGATGAACGACCATTCCTTGAGGTTTGTTTATCACCGCTACATCTTCATCTTCGTAAACGATCGTCAACGGGATATTTTCTGGGACCACATCTAATGTTTCTGGTTCGGGGATCAAGACAGTAATATCGTCTCCTTGTTTTACTTTGTAATTTGCTTTGACTGGCTGTCCATTGACAGAAACCGCTCCATTTTTCAGCCACAGCTGAATTTGCGAACGACTGTAATCGGTGAATAAATTAGTCAATACTTTATCGATCCTACCAGATTCATGGTGAATCGTCGTTTTAAGTTCTGTCATTTTTTTCTTTGATCCTTTTCATCTAAAATAATATAAATTAATATACAAATCACTCCACATACAAGTGTCACATCTGCTACGTTAAAAATCGGAAAGCTCATAAAATCTGTCTGGAACATATCTACTACATAGCCAAGACGAATACGGTCGATAAAATTGCCAATCGCACCAGCTAGAATCAAACTCAATCCAATCATGAACCAGCGATTACCTTTTTCACGATTTTTAATCATCAATGTGAGAATCACAACGACTGCAATGAGTGTCACTATAGTAAAGAACCACATCTTCCCTTCTAGCATACTCCATGCGGCTCCATTGTTTCGAATATGATTCAGTGACAAAATACCTGGTATAAGATTTTTCGTCTCTCCAAGCGCAAGATTATCAGTGATCCACCATTTGACCAACTGATCCACTCCTACTAGCAAAGCGCTGAATATCCAATAAATAATTAACAAAAAATCAATCCTTTTCTATTTGTTTATAAATATCACGAGGTCGTACGATCCCGAGCAGATTACCATCGGGATTCCCATCTTTAGTGATAAGTACGGCTTCCAAAGTCCCTTGCTCACGAAACATCGCTTCAACCTCGTAAATATGTGTTTTAGCTGGAACAAAATGATAATTTGTGTACTTTCCGTTTTGGATAATCAAATCCAACGCTCGTTTATTTGTTAAATCAACCGGACCTTTTTGGCTTTCTTTTGCTAGCCAAAACCCTATATTACGTAAAGTAATCAATGCTACAAATTTTCCTTTATTGTATAACGGAAATTGTGAATACCTTTTTTCTGCTACTATCTTTAACAGTTCAAGTAACGGAAGATCTTGTTCAAAACCTGTTACACGTTTTGCAAATCGAGGCAGCACGGTTTCAGGCTGAATCAGTTCTTGTTCGATCAGCTGGATTCGCTTGACTGTCCAATCATTTGGCTCTGCAATGACAAAATCGACTGCGATCCGATCATGGACGATCGCATTCCTTAACTGAGCAAGCTGTAAAAGATCATCTTCGTACTTTCTGATCATTAATTGTTTTCTTTGAGCTAGGCGTCTGACAAGTTCAGTAAATCCCATATTTCGTGCATTTCCCATCTCGTCTCTCATCCATTTTTCGATTCGATTGAAACTGATTAAAAAAAGATCAGAGTTTGCCATAATTTTCCTCCTTGATCAAATATGCCCGGTTTTTTATATAGAAAAAGAACGCAATCAACACAATAACTGCAAAAAAACTGAAAAATAAATTTTGTAGGAAAACGGCCCCCAACCCAGTTGCTAGAAATAAAAACGGATAGATTTGAAGAATCAAGTAATTCATTGTGATCACATAAGCAGGCTTTGCTTCTTTCACTGTATAAACGGGGCTTTTTAGCCAATAAAAGGTGACCTGCATCGTAAAGGGCACTTCCAGATCAAGCGTTATCTTTTGTTCATGACTGAGAACACTGCGTTTTTCATTGTTGATTCTTAGCTGAATCGAGCTACCCATACCGTAAAAACCGGTTTTTCTTATAAATGTCGTTTTCATCATACCCTCCTATTATGCTTTAGTATAGCTCAAAATACAATAAAGAAAAAGAATGATCCTAGTGTAAACAAAATTAATTCCCTATCGTCTAAAAAAAGAAGCTGTAGTCAAAATACAGCTCCTTCGATGTTTAATGAAAGTTATTTAGTATACGGTAGATTATAATCAAGCTTAAAACAATCCCAACACTTCTCCGTCATTTGTCACGTCCATATTCAATGCAGCAGGTTTTTTAGGCAAACCAGGCATCGTCATAACATCTCCAGTCAAGGCTACTAAAAATCCTGCCCCTAATTTTGGGATGATTTCGCGGATCGTGATGGTGAAATCTTCCGGTGCACCTAGCAGTGAAGGATCATCAGAAAATGAATACTGTGTTTTTGCCATACAAATCGGCAGTTTGTCCCATCCATTCTTCGTAAACTCTTCTATTTGTTTTTGCGCTTTTTTGCTGAAAACAACACCATTTCCTCCGTAAATTTTCTTGACGATTATTTCTGTCTTTTCTTGTATCGTTTCTTCTAGGCGGTATAATGGCTTGTAATTAGCTTCTTTTCTATCAATCAATCGTACTACAGCTTTTGCTAAATCAACGCCGCCTTCTGCTCCATCTGCCCATACACTCGCTCTCTTGGCAATAATCCCCTGATTTTCACACAAGTGCTCCAACAGTGTGAGTTCATTGTCTGTATCTGTTACGAATTCATTGATTGCGACGATCACAGGTAGCTGATATTGTTCCATATTACGTATATGGCGCTTTAAATTTGCAAAACCTACTTTCAAAGCATCAAGATTCTCATTTTTAAGTTCATCTTTTTTCATTCCGCCATGCATTTTCAATGCACGGACAGTGGCGACAATCACCACAGCATCTGGCGCTTTTTTCAAGTTAGGTACTTTGATATCTAAAAATTTCTCTCCGCCAAGATCTGCACCAAATCCTGCCTCTGTGACAACGTAATCTGCTAATCTCAATGCTGTCTTGGTAGCTAAAATACTATTGCAGCCATGAGCGATATTGGCAAACGGTCCCCCGTGGACAAAAGCTGGTGTTCCGTAAATTGTTTGTACAAGATTCGGCTTGATTGCATCTTTCAGCAGTAATGCCAGAGCGCCTTCTGCTTTCAAGTCTCCAGCAGTCACAGGCTGACGGTCAAATGTATAGCCGACAACGAGCCTTGCAAGACGAGCCTTTAAATCTTCAAGGTCTGCCGCAAGACACAAGATAGCCATGATTTCGCTGGCAACTGTGATATCAAATCCATCTTCTCTTGGGACACCTTGGATTGGCCCACCCAAGCCAACAATTACTTTACGCAGTTCACGATCATTGAGATCGACTACCCGTTTCCAAATCACTCGGCGGGCATCGATGTTCAATTCATTTCCTTGATGAATATGATTATCTAAAAGAGCAGATAATGCATTATTAGCTGTTGTGATAGCATGCATGTCACCAGTAAAATGCAAGTTGATATCTTCCATAGGCAATACCTGTGCATATCCTCCGCCTGCAGCACCGCCTTTGATTCCCATCACAGGACCAAGTGAGGGTTCTCGCAATGCAATAACAGATTTTTTATTGATTTTATTGAGCGCGTCTCCTAACCCTACAGTGATCGTTGACTTTCCTTCGCCAGCTGGTGTTGGATTGATGGAAGTAACTAAGATCAAATGCCCCTCAGCGTTATCCTTTGATCGATTGATTCCAGAAAAATTGATTTTCGCCTTATATTTCCCATACAGTTCCAAATCGTCTTCCTTAAGATCTAATTTACTAGCCACTTCAACAATCGGTTCTAGCTCTGTTTCTTGTGAAATTCGCAGATCATTCTTCATTTGATTACCCCTTTTCACGAACTTTATTCAACAAAATATCTTCTTTGTTAAGATATGCCAATTATACCTTTTTTTATTCAGAAAAAAAACATAAAATTACAGGTTTTTAATTTATTTGACGTACTTATAAATACTCTTTATAATGAAGGCTATGATCAGACTTTAGAAAGGTCGTGAGTGCTTTGACCACAGGAATTGTAAAATGGTTTGACAACAAAAAAGGATACGGCTTTATCAGTTATGATGACACAGAAGAAATTTTTGTACATTTTACTGCGATTGAAGAAGAGGGATTCAAAACTTTGGAAGAAAATCAAGTGGTCGAATTTGAGATCATCGAAGGGAATCGAGGAACACAAGCTGCCCATGTCAAGAAAGGCAACGTTCAGACTACCGATACTAGTATGCATGAATAGATAAACAAATAGAGTGAGACGCTAAACGGGATGAACCGTACGTCTCACTCTTTTCTTTTCCTGTAAAAATTCGTTTTTTTAGGTTCTGATTTTTAAAATTAGCTTTTTCTTTTTTTCGTATAAGGATAAGGAATTGATTCTGATTTGGGTCCGTTTTTTTCAAAATGATCAAAAAGGACTACTTGATCTTTTTTTCGCATCATGAAAACAGATGGGTCTTTCTCATCTTGCAACATCATTTGCACCCCAGTATTAGTTGGCGTCAAAGATCGAATCTGTCCGACAGATATTTCTCGGTCTTTCCAAAAAGCAGCATAACGTATAATCACAGAGTTTGATTTTAAAATAAAAGAACGTCGCAAACCTAGAAATAGAAAAACAAGAAAAATACCTAGAACAAAATTGCTTTTCCAATAAGGACCTGTGTTTTCTAAAGAAAGAATCAGACTAAAAAACAGAATGATCAAGGTCAATGACCAATAGATGATCGTATGTGCCAGTTCAGGCTGCCATCGAATATTTTTTTTCATTCTCTAACCTCTCACCGATTCAGTAATGATATAATCTTACCATAACATTAGTTTGAACAAAAAGGAGAATCTCTTTTTATGTTAAAAGTATACATTGATGCCTCTACAAAAGGCAACCCTGGTCCTAGTGGAGGCGGAATCTTGATTGTCTATCAAGGTAAACAAGAACAGCTATCTATCCCGCTTTCTATAGGGACAAACCATCAAGCAGAGTTCGAAGTCTTTTTAAAAACTTTAGAATTTCTAAAGAAAAACGACTTACAGAATGAAACGATTTTCTGTTTTTCAGACAGCAAAACACTAGTTTCTACGGTCGACAAAAACGCAACGAAGAACGAGCTCTTCCTTCCCTACCTTCAAAGAATCCAAGAACTTCTATCCGAATTTTCTTTATTGATCCTGCAATGGTTGCCCGAAAACAAAAATAAAGGAGCAGATAATCTTGCACGTCAGGCTCTCTATAAACAATTAAAAGAAAAAAAGACTCTTTAAATTAAAAACTTTAAGGAGTCTTTTTATAGTTTCTCATTTAATATAAAAGGTAATTGTGATCAAACGTAATTTCCAATTGGTAATCTCCGATTTTTTCTTCTATTTGACTACGTAAGATTCTTTCTAGTTCTGTATCATCAAACTGGAATTTCTCAGGGACCACTACATCAAATTGCAGCGTTTTTCCTTGATGAATTACTCTAAAATCATGAATGTTAAGCCCTGTACCTGTTTCAAGAAGAATTTGCTTTAACTGCCGCAAGATATTATAGTATTTTTCGTTATCAACAGGCATTGGATCCAAGTGACAGACAAGTTCCACATCCAAAGACTTTTTAAAATCTTTTTCTATCAGATCAATAATCTTATGAGCCACATTCAAATTCATTGATTCATCTACTTCGATGTGGACTGATGCAAAGCGTTTATTGGGTCCATAGTTATGCACCAATAAATCATGATAGCCAAGTATATCATCGCAAGCATTTAAATGCTCTTCCATTTCTTCAATCTCTGCTGGCGTTGGGCGACTTCCTAATAGTTCGTATACAAAATTTCGAAGCATCGTCAATCCACTATAAAGGATATATAATGCTAAAGCAAAACCTATATATCCATCGATACGCCATCCAGTTACCCATTCGATTGCTGCTGAAAGCAATACAGCCAGTGTAGTAAAGACATCATTATAACTATCTGTTGCTGTAGCTCTCAATGTTTCAGAATCAATGGATTGCGCAATAACCTGATACATTTTGCCTTGTGCAAATTTCAAAAAGATGGAAATGATTAGGACAAAAAAGACGATGGGTGTTAAAGAGACATTTTCTGGATGGATGATTTTTTCAGCAGAAGACTCTAAAAATTGAAATCCTACATAAGTAATGATGATCGAAACAAATAACCCACTGATATATTCGAAGCGTTCGTGTCCATAAGGATGTTCCTGATCTGCTGGCTTTGCAGCAATTTTAAATCCGATCAAAGTCAATATGGATGAAGCAGTATCTGATAGACTGTTCACTGCATCAGCCATAATGGAGACACTTCCTGAAAAAAGCCCGATCATTAGCTTAGAGACAAACAAGATCAGATTCGTAACCAATCCTAAGATACCCGCTAGTACTCCTTTTTTTGTCCGCTGTTGCGGTATTTGTTTCTTTTTTTCTTCTTGTTTCTTAGCCAAGTTTTTTACCCCTTCTAGTTTGCTTGTTGCTCAGGTAAAAAGATGGAGAGGACGATTGTTTTCCTCTCCTCTCTTCCTTTTTCTATCTATCGTGCGTCCTATTACTATTAAAAGATGGTCATTATTCTGGTTTCAACGGTGTTGCTGCAAATAACGCTTTTGCTAGTAATGGTGTTATGATTCCCGCACCTATTGCTTCTGGTATCCCATTGATTGCTGCAACCCCTGCTAAGGTTTTAAATAAAAGAGCAGAATCTACACCATAGGCATCTGCCGTTGCACCTGTATAAAATAATCCCATGAATCCTAACACTAAGACTGTATTGACCAATGAACCCAGTACCCCTGCAAAGGCTGAGCTGATCGTTATTGATTTATTTTTTTGATAAATCCAGTGGAAAACCAAGCCTGCTACTAAGCCAACAAGTACTCTGGGAACTACCGAGATAATCGGATTCGTGAACACTAATGTATCAAATGGCGTTGTTGGCATGGCATAGGCACGAACAATTGTAGCGATTCCCCAAAACAAGCCAATCACCATGCCATCTTTTGGGCCTAATACTACTGCAGCAATAATTACTGTGATATGGATAATTGTTAAACTAATGAATCCTAATGGAATAAACCCCAGCCAAGGAACCATCGCTTGTACGATGATGATTGCTAACAAGATCGCACGTAAGACTAGTCGAAAGGTCTTATTTCTACTATTCATTTTTTCACCCCTTTTTATTTATACTAATCGTAAAAATTTCTGTCACTTTCGTCAACTAAAGACCATCCGAATCCGACCATTTGATTAGATGCGCCAGCCAATTGAAAAAAGTATGAGGGCAAGACATGTTTGTCTTCGCCCCCATAATCATGTTTCGTTCAATGTTTGAACTTTTGTTTTTCTGTCAAACGTAAACGCCCTATTGTTGCGCAACCCATTCTTTCGCAGCTTTAAGTGCATCTGGAATACCAGCAGGATTTTTCCCGCCAGCTTGTGCCATGTCTGGACGTCCACCACCGCCACCGCCTACTTTCGGTGCGATTGCTTTAATCAAGTCGCCAGCTTTTAGTCCAGCTTCATTTGATTCTTTCGTCATTGCCGCTAGCAGACTGACTTTTCCTTCTTGTTCGTTTGCTAAAACAAGAATATCTGAAATATTTTTTTGTTTCCATTGGTCAGCTAATTGACGCAGCTGATTCATATCTTTCACTTTTACTTGTGCTGCAATGATTGTTTTTCCATTGATCGTTTCTGGATCTTTGAATACATCACCAGCTTGTTGATTCGCTAACTTGCTAGCTAATTGTTCATTTTCCTTTTGTAGCTCTCTTACTTGCTGTTGCAATTGTTCCGCTTTTGAAACAACTTCCTTCAATTGAGGTGATTTAACAATTGTTGCTACTTGTTTTAGTTGTTTTTCTTCTTCTTCAAGTAGTTCGTACGCTTCTTTACTTGTTACAGCCTCGATTCGTCGCACGCCCGCACCAATTCCTGATTCAGAAACGATTTTGAAGATTCCGATGTTTTCTGTATTTGCTACATGTGTGCCTCCGCACAGTTCGATTGACCAGCCGCCAATATTTACTACTCGAACGTCATGTCCGTATTTTTCACCAAACAAAGCCATTGCACCCATGTTTTTGGCTGTATCGATATCTGTTTCAATTGTTTCAACTGGGATAGCTTCCCAGATTTTTTCGTTGACGATTCTTTCCATTTCAGCTAATTCATCTGAAGTGATTTGACCAAAGTGGGTAAAGTCGAATCGTAAATGTCCAGGAGCGACTAAAGAACCAGCTTGATTTGCATGCTCGCCAAGTACTTCTTTCAATGCCTTGTGCAGTAGATGGGTTGCTGTATGGTTTTTGATGATCCGATTGCGCATCGATTGATCAATCAATAGATGATAGGTTTGTCCTTCACTCATTGGTGCTTTTACTTCTACGGTGTGCATAAATTGACCATTAGGCGCTTTTTGAACATCTGTAACAACTGCTACGATTTCGCCTACTTCATTCATGATCCATCCTTGATCCGCTACTTGCCCACCCATTTCTGCATAGAAAGGTGTTTGATCAAAGATCATTTGAGCTTCACCTTCTGCGACTTCATTCAAAAGAGACTCACCTTTAACGATGACCAATAATTGACTATCTGATTCTTGTTCTGTGTATCCAATGAATTTACTTTCTACTTTGATATCTGTCAATAAAGCAGATTGTACCCCCATTGATTTTTCAGTACTGCGGGCAGAGCGAGCACGTTCGCGTTGTGCATCCATTTCTTTTTCAAAACCAGCATGATCAACTTTCAGTCCTTCATCTTCTGCCACCTCTTCCGTTAATTCTACTGGGAAGCCATATGTGTCGTATAGTTTGAAGATGTCTTTTCCTGCTAGAGTCGTCCCGTTTTCGTTTTTTACTTCTTGGATCACTTGATTTAAGATTTCCAAACCTTCATTGATTGTTTCATTGAAACGTTCTTCTTCTGTACGGATAACTTTTTCAATAAATTCTTTTTGTTGAAGTACTTCAGGATAATAACTTACCATGATTTCCCCAACAACAGGGACTAAACGATATAAGAATGCTTGTTCAATACCTAATTTTTTCCCATGCATGACAGCACGACGAAGCAAACGGCGTAAGACATACCCTCTCCCTTCATTCGATGGCAATGCACCGTCGCCAATAGCAAATGAAAGGGCGCGAATATGATCTGCGATTACTTTGTAAGAAATATCTGTTACTGGGTTTTCACCATATTTTACTTGTTTGCTTAGCTTTTCTACGGCGTGGATAATAGGCATAAACAAGTCTGTCTCAAAGTTCGTTGGCGCATCTTGAACGATTGAGACCATGCGTTCCAATCCCATCCCCGTATCAATGTTTTTATGAGGAAGTGGTTCAAATGTGTTATCAGGCTTATGGTTGAATTCTGAAAATACTAAGTTCCAGATTTCTAAATAACGTTCATTTTCTCCTCCTGGATAGTTTTCAGGATCGTCTTCTGCTAAATCGTTATAAGCTTCTCCACGGTCATAGAAAATTTCCGTATCCGGACCACATGGGCCTGCACCGATATCCCAGAAGTTGTCTTCTACATCAATAATGTGATCTAGTGGCAGGCCAACTTCTTCATGCCAGATGCGTTTTGCTTCTGTATCTTTTGGATAAACTGTTACATAAAGTTTTTCTGGATCGAATGCCATCCATTTTGGATCAGTCAAAAATTCCCATGCCCAGTGGATGGCTTCATTTTTGAAATAGTCACCAATCGAAAAATTACCCAGCATCTCAAACATCGTATGGTGCCGTGCTGTTTTACCGACATTTTCGATATCATTTGTTCGAATAGATTTTTGGGCATTTGTGATTCTTGGATTTTCTGGCACAACTGAACCATCAAAATATTTTTTCAATGTTGCAACACCAGAGTTGATCCACAATAAGGTTGGATCGTTCACGGGGATCAAAGACGCACTAGGTTCAATCGTATGTCCTTTAGATTGGAAGAAATCAAGAAACATTTGTCGAACTTGTGCACTACTTAATTGTTTCATGTCATTACCTGCTTTCTATAAATTAAATACAAAAAAACACCATCACAGCCAAGGACGAAAACTCGCGGTACCACCTTGATTGCAATGATGTGTAATCATTACCTCTTAAACTCGATAACGCTGAGCTGCGTCGGTATTTCTACCAAAATAGAAAAAGGGAGCAATTTGATTAGTGACTATTCTTTTTTCAGCCAAGAAAGAATTTTCTGTGAGTCTTAAAAAACAAATCATATCCTTTTCGTACTTAATTAGTATACGCATTCTATTGATCACTGTCAATATCTCAATTTTTATTTTCATTTCCTTTTGGTCATACTCCACGATTTTTGGTACGATAAGAATAAAGGAATCAATACATCTCTGCTATTCATGACAAGGAGGAATATGATGAAAAAAATAGTTGGAGCGGATGAATGGATACGCGCAGCTAGCTGCTTTTTGAGATATCAAGTTTTTGTATTAGAACAAGGGATTCCTGCAGAACTAGAATTCGACGGAAAAGATATCCCGCAACAAACCTATTATCTATTTCTTGATCAAAAAAGACCAGTAGCTACTTTGCGTTATGAAAAGAAAACACCTACTTGCTTCAAGCCGGAACGATTTTGCGTAGCAAAAGAATACCGAGGAAAAGGGTTAGGCGGTCAGTTGCTTGAAGCTGCTGAAAAACGGGCGGTTTCAGAAGGTTGTCAGACTAGTTATGTAGTAGCTGAAATGACGGCTGTAGATTTTTATGAAAAACAAGGGTATCATACTTGCACAGAACCTTTTATTGAAGATGAAGTACTTTGTATCGGAATGGAAAAAAGTCTAGCTTAAAAACAAGAGATTGTGACACGCCTTTTGTCACAACCTCTTGTTTTTTATTTATGTGAATTTTTCTTATTTTTACGAGCAGTACGGCTTTGCTGTCTGCGTTCGATTTTGCGTTCTTTTTTATTTTTTTCTGCAATTGCCCAATCGATTTTTTTCTTATAACCAGGCTTGATCTTTTTCTTTTTCTTCTTCACAAGACCAATCAGCGTGGGATCTAATACATCTTTTGATTTTTCTCGTTTGGCACGTCTATTACGATCGTATGTTTTGACGATTTCCCCGTTTTTGATTTCTTTTGGTTCAAATGAGACGCCCAATTTTTCTATCGCATCAATGGCTTGCTCATCATTTGGCGAATATAACGTAATGGCCGTTCCTTTTAAGCCATTACGTCCAGTACGTCCGACACGATGGATAAAGAAGTCTAGATCTTCTGGAATTTCTGCATTGATAACATGAGAAACACCTTCGATATCGATCCCTCTAGCAGCTAAATCAGTCGCTACAACATATTGATACTCCAGATTCTGTACTTGTCGCATCACTCGTTTTCTCTCTCTTGGGGTGATGTCTCCATGAATCTTTGCTACTTTCAAGCCTTGGTTTTTCAAGTAATCGGCAATTTCATCCACATGCTGTTTTGTATTGGCAAATACGATTGCTAAATAAGGATGACCAATTGTCAGCAGTTGATAAATCATTTGATTCTCATCTTTACCTTTTGTTGAAATCAGCCAATTTTCAATGTCTTCAGAAATAACTGCTTTTGGTTTGATTACTTCAATGATTGGATTTTCCATGTATTTTCGTAAGAATGGACGAAGTTTTTCTGGAATAGTGGCAGAAAAAACTAAAAACTGCAGCTTTTCTGGTAATCGACTTGCAATTTGGTCTACTTCATTTAAAAAACCCATATCCAATGTCATATCCGCTTCATCGACAACAAATGCAAATGCGGTGTGAATCTTCAGCGCTTGTTCATTCATCATGTCTAATATTCTACCAGGCGTGCCTACTACAACCTGTGGCTGTTGGTGATGCAGACGATTTAATTGACGCTGTTTGTCTGTACCGCCGACAAAATTCGAGACACGGATCTCCGGTGTAGAAAATTTAGCGATTTGTGTAGCTGCTTCATAGATCTGTGCAGCTAGTTCCCTACTTGGAGCTGTAATAACAACTTGTACTTCCTCTTTTTCTGCATTGATTTTTTCAAACAAAGGCAACAAAAACGTATGTGTTTTTCCTGTACCAGTTTGAGATTGCCCAATGATATTTTTTCCTTTTGCAATTAAAGGAATCAAACGTTCCTGGACCTCTGTGGGCTGTTTGAAGCCCTTTGCGGTTAACGCTTCATTGATAAACGGTTTGAAGCGGAATATATCAAAATTATTCATTCGTGCACCTCTTCTCTTTAAATTATCACGACTTTGGCATTATAACACAGACAAAGCGTTTTTGCTCAGCTAATTTCGAGAATCATCATCCTTTGTTTGGCCAATCGTGCTAACAGTATATGTGTGACTAGCTTTTTCATAAAACAGAATCCGTTTTTTTCTCAAAAATGATAGCAAGATATTTAAAATAAAAATACCTTGCAGTAACAAGACACCGAGAGAAATGAATACTGCACTCATCTGCAACACCGTATTCGTTGTCGAATTCATGATTTGCTGAAGCAACTGCCCCAACCAGCTTAAACCATAAAAAAGAAAGTACAGATACCCGTAGCGGATCATCAATGCTTTTAAAGAAATTCGTTCGCGGTCTTCTTCCACCAAACGGATACGCACAATTTTTTTGCCAAGTGTCCATCCATTGGTTATAAACGGTACAATCATAAAGTATACCCCTACTTCTAATAAAAGCCACCAGATATGAGAAGTAACTGTCCCTGAATCGAACGCAAGTTTAAAGAAAATCGCCGCTACCAAATTAATAAGAGATAAAAATGTCCAGTCGATCAAATAAGCGACCAAGCGTCGAGTCAATGAGACAGTCTTTCCTTTTTCATAAGAAAGTTCATCCATTCGTCTTCTTGTAGGAAGCATAAATGTAAATAACGGCGTAACGACAAAACCAATGATTCCACCCAATGTATTTGTCACTAAATCATTCACATCAAATAAGCGGTATGGTCTTGGGTAGATAAAATAAAGTCCACTTAGCTGCGTCAATTCAAAAAATAGAGAAAGGCAGAAACTAGCAATCATCGTTTTCATAAAAGAAAGCCGGAAATAATATCTTAAATAAATGCCAAATGGTATGAGTAATAAAACATTAAAAGCTGGTTCCAAAAATACACTCTGCTTCATTGCCGGCAGGTAGGTACTAGGTTCAGACAAGACCAATACCGTGTTGTCTCTGAAATGTTGCCATGAGGCAAATAAATGCAGCTCCATCTTTGGCCCTGTCATTTGGGCAACCGTCTCCTTTGCCGGAAGTGGTAAGATCACCAAAAAATACGCACACAATAAATAAAAAACGAAAGAATACAAAATAACTGCCCTTGTTACTAGAAATGTTCCATACTTTCGATATTCATAAATAAAAAAAACAGATGAGATCGCTAAGGCTAAAAATGGAAAAACAATCAGCGCAAAACGAATCGGTTCGATATAACTTGCCATATGACTCCTCCTTGATTCTTTGTATCTCTCTTATCTTAGCAGTCCTTTGCTGTTTCAAGCAAGTAACGAGGCTATTATTTCTCATTTCTTTCAAAGTAAAGTAAGATAAACACAAAGGGGGTGTCGAGATGCTGAATATGTACTTTGTTTTTGGCGTACCTATTTTTTTACTGTTCCTTTATGCTACGATCGCTTATGTAAGAAAAAGAACTACAATTCATTATTTAGGATTTATTCTCCTGATTATTTCGGGTTTCATGCTAGTCTTCAATCTTCAGACTTGGCAGCAAGCACTTCTTGAA
Organism: Enterococcus sp. SB12; assembly: GCF_030910025.2. Taxonomy (NCBI): domain Bacteria; kingdom Bacillati; phylum Bacillota; class Bacilli; order Lactobacillales; family Enterococcaceae; genus Enterococcus; species Enterococcus sp. SB12. The sequence goes on from NZ_CP175675.1 coordinate 1,386,686, forward strand.
ATGGATAAAATTTCTCCACAAGCTTTGTCTAAAGTGCTTGGCTACCCTGTCTATCTGATTTGGCTTCCCATTTTCATTTCTGGTTGCTTGGTTTTATTAAATATTTATCGCGGCGTACGCCGAATAGTTCAGTTACGCAAATCAAAGTAAAAGGCAGAAATCGGTTGAGCCCGATTTCTGTCTTTTACTTTGCTATTTCATCGTAGACAAAACGACATTTACGTGATCAAAATTAACGAGTACTTTTGACATTTCTTCCACGTACTCCTCATTTAAATAAAATATTTTGTTTGGCAGAGAAGTGCAGTTCTAATAAAATTCGAATGTTTTAGCTATCTACGTTTTAAATAGAGATAAATCGGGATACCAGCAAGTGTCAATACTATCCCCATCGAAGCTAAAAAGGTCTGAGTGATAAGCGTGCTTGATACGATAAAAGTCCCTCCAATGATTGCTACTAGTGGAATAAACGGATACATTGGAACTTTGTATGGTCGAAACAAATCAGGTTCTTTTTTACGAAGAAGAATGACACCAACAAAGACCATCGTATAAAAAATCCAAATGACAAAGATCAGCATATCCGTTAGTGTATCAAAACCACCGATCATCATCATGCCAATAGCGATGACTAGCTCTAAGATACCTGCGGCTACAGGAACTTTAGTTTTATCATGAAGTTTAGCAAAGAGCTTGCTAAAAGGCAGGTTGTTTTCTTTTGCCATAACATAAGGGAGACGCATTCCAGTAAGGGTATAGCCATTGATGGTTCCATAAACAGAAATCAAGATACCAACTGTGACCAGTCTTCCACCGAAGCCGCCAAAAATCATTTTTGCAACGTCACTTGCCGCATTGCTGTTTCCTGCGACTCCGTCGATAGATGCGGTTCTTAAGAACACCGCATTTACTAATAAATAAACGATCATGATTCCGATGATTCCTAAAGAAATTGCTTTTGGCAAATCTTTCGCCGGCTTTTTCAATTCTCCCGAAATATTTCCTACGTGTATCCAACCGTCGTATGCGAACATCGTTGCTAGCAAGCCCGCTCCCAAGGCTGAGAAAAATGAAAGATTTTCTCCTGCTTGGATCGGAAACAGTTGGAAGTCTACTCCTTCTTGTCGGAACAAACCGAAAATGACGATCACAAACAAAGGGATAAGCTTGCAGACAAGCGTAATCGACTGAAAAGCCCCTCCAGCTTTAGAACCTAAAAAATTAATCAGCAGGATCGATACAGCAGCTGTAACAGCTACGGGAACAATCATTGACTGGGAAAGACCAAATAGATTGACGAACTGTGTACCGAAAATGATCGACAAGGCTGCTACATTTGCTGGAAAATAAATCACGACTTGCGCCCAGCCCAATAAAAAAGCTGCTGTATTTCCGTAAATCCGTTCGATATATTTAATCATCCCTCCTGTTTCTGGAATAGCAGCTGCCAGTTCAGCTCCTGTTAGTCCTGCACAGACAGAAATCATACCACCGAGAAACCAAGAAAACATATGCAAACTGGCGGATCCTGTAACTTCTGCTACGCTTGCGGCTTTAAAAAATACCCCTGCACCGATCACTGTGCCCATAACAGTCGATAAAGCAGTAAAAAATCCCATCGTACGTTTTAATTCATTTTCTATTTTTACTTCTTTTACTGGCGTGGCTTGATATTCTTCCATCCCTTGTCCCCTTTCATACCATAGCCAATCCCAAAAGTATAAAAAACTTTTTAGATGTGGTTCTTGTTTTATACCGTCTCTACCAATTTTTCTTTCAGTTTTTCCAACATATCCTTTGTCATCGCATCTAAGTCGTATTTCGGCGAAAAGCCCCATTCCTCTTGCGCACAAGAAACATCTAGTGAATTTGGCCAAGATTCTGCTATTGACTGACGTACAGGATCCACATCATAATCCATTTCAAAATCTGGTATGATTTTTTGAATAGATGCTTTGATCTCTTCCGGGTCAAAAGACATCGCCGATATATTGAAGGCATTTCGATGAACCAATCGATCAGGATCTGCATTCATGAGTTTTATAATGGCATCGATCGCATCTGGCATATACATCATATCCATTGATGCACCTTGATCAATGAAACTAGTGTACTTTCCTTCTTTGATTGCTGAATAATAAATATCGACTGCGTAGTCTGTCGTACCGCCTCCTGGCAAGGTTGCATAAGAAATCAATCCAGGGAAAGGGACACCACGAGTATCTACGCCATATTTCACATAATAATAATCACATAGTAGTTCTCCAGCTACCTTCGTTACCCCATACATGGTTGTAGGACGCTGAAGAGTATCTTGTGGGGTATGATCTTTTGGAGTATTTGGACCAAACGCGCCGATTGAACTTGGCGTAAAAAATTTCAGCTGGAATTCTCTAGCGACTTCCAATGCATTGACCAGCCCAATCACGTTCAAATCCCAGGCTAATTGTGGTTTTGCTTCTGCAACAGCTGACAAAAGAGCAGCCAAATGAATCAATGTGTCCACTTGATATTGTTCTGCTATGCTGCGCATTTTTTCGTAATCCATTACATCTAGGATCTCAAAGATATCGTTTTTCTCAATGACTTCAGGCATGCGTATATCTGTCGCAATGACATTTTCACTGCCTAGTTCTTGACGTAGCCGTGTGATCAACTCTGAACCAATTTGTCCTAAACATCCTGTCACCAATACTTTTTTCATGATGATCCTCCCTGATCTTTTTTACTACTATCTTCAGATGATTAACAATATATGCGTGAACATGTTCTCTAATTTTAAATAGACGAAAAAACTAAATTTAGTTAAATAATTTCCATTTCTTTTCCTATTTTTTGATAAACTGCTACTGCTTCATCAAGCATTTCCCTCGTATGTTCCGCAGTCGGCATATTTCTGATCCTGCCTGTCCCAAGAGGCACAGTTGGATAAACGATTGGTTTAGCATAAATCCCATGTTCGATCAGCTTCTTAGAGAAAGTCTGAGTCACTTTTTCGTCTCCCAAAATGACTGGAGTAATAGGTGTTTCAGACATACCGATGTTATAGCCTACTTTTTTCAATTCTTCTTTAAAATAATTAGCATTTTCCCAAACTTTTTCGACAAGTTCCGGATGTTCTTGCATCAAAGTAATCGAAGCCAATGCAGCTGCAGCTGCACCTGGAGTTAGCGAGGTAGAAAATAGGAATGGCCGACTTCTAGCTTTCAACCAGTCGATTAGTGTTTTCGATCCAGCTACATAACCCCCAACAACACCTATAGCTTTCGATAACGTGCCCATTTGCATATCGATTTTGTCGCTTAATCCAAAATGCTTGACGGTTCCTGCACCTTTTCCAGTTACGCCTGAGCCGTGCGCATCATCAACGTAGGTGATCAGTCCATATTTTTCAACAATCGGAATAATTTCCGGCAATCGTGCAATGTCTCCATCCATGGAGAAAACACCATCTGTGATATACATGATTTTTTTATATTTCTTACTTTCTATCGCTTCCTTTGCTTTTTTCTCAAGGTCTTTCATATCTTGATGTTTAATTCATCCGATAAGATAGCATCTTCTTTTGTCATTACTGCAGAGATAGCGCCCATATTGCAGTTGAATCCAGATTGAAAGGCGATTGCTGCTTCTGTCCCTTTGAATTCTGCGATTTTTTCTTCTAATTGCTGATGGATTTTCAGCGAACCACTGATTGTGAGAATTATTTAACCACATTTTTTATTTACAATATCTTTTTACTTTCAAATGACTTATATAGTATGAACAATTACCTTTTAGATAATGATCTATTTTACTCTACCTGGGCAGATAAATACAACACAACCATTGATAGAAGCCCTTTCGTTAAAATCAATTGTATTCTGAATATTTAATTTATTTATTGCATAGACCAATAAAAATACATAAAACTTCCATCTTCATTTATCAGCAATTTTTAATTTTACTCTCTGAATATTTCTTAAAAGTTTTACTTGTTGAATTCGAAAAAAGGACTGTGACAAAAGTCTTGTCACAATCCTATTCTTCCGAATAAACGGTGTTCTCCTGCCAATTCCGAATCACAAGTTACAATATTTATCAAACATGAGAAGCTATTTTTTGAAATTGTTCCTTGTGACTCGGAGCTGAACGGCAGGCTCACGACCTCTTGGTAAACAGTGTTCCAGAAGTAACTTTTACGGAAAATGATCCGAAATATCTTGGAGCTGACCACTTCTGTCACAACCTCCATCATTTTTTGTTATTTTTGATCCAATTGTCTGGAGTAAAATTTTCATCGTCAATAGACCATTCCAGAAAAAATTCTTCTAAGAATTCACGCATGAAGGTTTCTCTTCGTTTGGCTTCTTCATATCCGTAATCAGTATTCATTTTATCAGACAGCAAGAACAGTTTTTCATAAAAATGATTGATCACTGTCGTGCCTTTTCGGTAATTTTCTTTGTCCTTGAATGTTTGCGGATACAGTTCAGGATCAAAAATCGGGTGCCCATGTCCACCGCCGAAATAAGCAGTACGCAAAATGCCGATTGCTCCTAATGCTTCGATACGATCAGCGTCTTGAACGATCTTACCCTCCAGAGATAGTTCGGCCGCTTCAGAGAGATTTTTAGAAAAGGACATATTTTCGATAATGGAAAAAATCATCGAGATCTGTTCCTCTACTATTGGCAAAGAGCGAAGGAATACACGAAGCTGTTGCTTTGCCTCGTTCTCATTTTTAACGACTTTATCATCAATCGTATCATGTAGGTAAGCTGCTGCAAGCGTCACAAAGCGGTCTGCCTGCGGTTCCGTCTCCAAAATTTTTTCAGCTAACTTGACAACTCTTTTGGTATGATCGCTCCCATGTCCTGTTTGATCATGCGCTAATTGGTCCATACTATAATCAGCGATCACTTGTAATTTATCCATTCGTTCCACTTCTTTCTTAAGTAAATAGCTGAAAACATCTATAGATTAGATGAATTTCAGCTATCTTTGTAAATTGTATTTTATTTTACCTGATATACATTAAAATACAGGTCTTTCATATAGTCGATCAGGTATTGCGGATTAAGCGGTTCATGTGTTGCATCCATGATTAATTGATTTGGTTTTCTAGATGCACCATATTGATGGATATGCTCTGACATCCAATTTTTGATTGGAGAATAATCGTCTGACGCTAGAACATTTTCCACATCTATTTCTTGCTGCAAAGAATGAAGTAATTGTGCCGCATACATGTACCCTAATGCATAAGATGGAAAATAACCAAAGCTTGCACCTGACCAATGAACGTCTTGTAGGATGCCTTCCACATCATTTGTTGGTCGTATTCCCAGATACTCTTCATATTTTTGATTCCATATTTCAGGTAGTTCAGCAACATCTACCCCTTCATTGAAAATCATTTTTTCGATTTCATAACGAATGATGATATGGAGAGGGTAAGTCAAACTGTCTGCCTCGATACGAACCAAACTTGATTTTGTATGGTTCAATGAACGATAAAATTTGTCAAAAGGAATATCATCGAATGTTCCTTCTGCACATTCTTGAAAGAAAGGATATTGCTTTTTCCAGAAGCTGCGACTACTTCCAATAATGATCTCGTTAAACAACGATTGTGATTCATGGATACCCATTGATGTACCTTCATAAACCGGTGTATACGCATATTTATCATCGATGTCTTGTTCATACATACCATGACCAGCCTCGTGGATCACTCCAAAAACAGCCATTTTGAAATCTGTTTCGTTCCATCGTGTCGTGATTCGTGCATCATTCGGATTAATTCCAGTCATAAATGGGTGGACAGTGTCATCTAAACGACCACGACTAAAATCATAACCAAGTTGTTCGATTACTTTCACTACAAATCTCTTCTGTTGTTTTTTCGTCATTCTCCGATTTAAAAAGTCTGTTTCAGGTTCAGTCCCTTTTTCTTGGAGCGTACGGCGGATCGAAAGAATTCCTTCTTTAAGCTGATCAAATACCTTATCAAGGATTTCGACAGTCATCCCGGGTTCGTATTGATTCAGCAAAACATCATAATTCGTCTTTTCATCTTTTCTCCAGTAAGGTATCAACTGTTTTGTTAATTCAATATTTTGATTCAATGCGTGTTGAAAATCAGAAAATTGTTGTGTTTCTCTAGCTTTTTGCCATTGTCCGTGTGCTGAAGAAACGGCAGCTGTATATTTTCTCATAAGATCTTCCGGTACGCGATGTTCCAAATCATACTCTTCTTTTACTTTGGCAAAAACGGCAGTTCCAACTTCCGACAATTCTTCCGGATGTTCAGAAAAATAGCGAATGGCTTCTTTGATTTTTGGACCGATTTTTTTTGAAAAATAAATGCTGTAAAGATAGCTGTCTACTTCACTTCGGTATGCACTAGCTTTTTCTGGCATACCTGTTTGTGTATCCCAATCGAGGATTCCTAAAGCTTGTTGTAGAAGATTGATTTCTTTTACTTCTTGTAAAAACTCTTTTTCTTTCATTCCCTATTCCTCCAAACATCCAATTGAATGAATCAATTAGTAAGATTATTCGTCTTTCTCTTTTTTTCTAGGCGGACGAGTTCCCCAATACTGGAATAGATCCGTACGCAATGCACCATTGTACAATTTTCTTTTTTTGGTTGCTTTTTGTCCGTAAAATTCCTCAAACGCTAAGTCGCTAGTCAAGATATATTTACTCCATGTTTTCAATGGACGGAATACATCGCCCATTTCTTTATATAATTTCCGAACAGTTTCTTCTTCTCCTAGACGTTCTCCGTAAGGCGGATTAGCCACGATGACCCCGTATTCTTTATCCGTTTTGAAGTCTTTAACTGCTTGTTGCTTAAAGGTAATCGAAGAGCCTAATCCGATTTCTTCTGCATTGGCTTTGGCAATTTCAATCATCCGTCCATTGATATCTGAACCAGTAATATCTAATTCAATATCATAATCTGCTTTTTCTTCGGCTGCTGATCGAACATTTTCCATGATTTCTTGACTGAACCAATCCCAAGATTCGCAAGCAAACTCACGATTGAATCCTGGTGCGATATTATGGCCTATTAAGGCTGCTTCAATACAAAGCGTACCTGAACCACATACAGGATCATAAAATGGACGGTCTTTTCGCCAATTTGTCAACATAACAAGTGCTGCTGCCATGTTTTCTTTCAATGGTGCTCCACCTTTTTCTAAGCGATAACCACGTTTGAATAAACTTGGTCCTGTCGTATCCAGAGTTACCATCACATGGTCTTTCAGCAAAGCTACTTCCAACTGAAAATGTGCGCCTGTTTCCGTCAGTGGTACAGAAGCTGGACGGTGATAATAGGTACGGAGACGTTCCACGATTGCTTTTTTTGTGATTGCTTGGCAATCAGGTGTGCTATACAATTTTGACTTAATTGATTTTCCAGCTACAGGGAAAGCTGCGTCTAGTGGAAGAAAATCTTCCCAAGGCAATGCTTTTACGCTTTCAAACAATTCATCAAACGTATACGCATCGAATTCCCCAACCACGATTTTTACTCGATCTGCTGTACGTAACCATAAATTAGCTGTAGCAATCGTTTCCATTGTTCCTTCAAAACGTGCACGTCCGTTCTCAACTTGGCATTCGATTCCAAGATCTCTTAATTCTTTACCAACCAGTGCTTCTAGCCCGCTTGCCGCAGTTGCGACGAGGTTGAACTTCCTGTTTTTTTCCATACACAATCTCCTTATTTATAAAAAAAGGAGGTGGGACATCAGTCCTACCCCACACTTTTACTCAAATTCCGAATAACCGGTGATACAAAAGTTTGTTTTGTAATAAGAACGACTCATCTGAAGTATTGAAAAATAGCTTTCGAATGTTTTTCTTGTTTCTTATAACGCATTACTTTTGTCACGACCTAATTCCCTGATGTTTGCGGTTTTCTATAAGCCATGTTCTGTACTTTGCTTTTCCAGGGAGAAAAAACAAAGCGGTAACCATCTATCTGCAGTTATACTGCCTTTTTGTCCTGTTCTTCTTCCAGACAAAAAGCGCCCCTACCATTGTTTGGGTTGCTCGCTCGAGGGGTTTACCGCGTTCCACCGGATGAGTTTCCCCAGCCGCTTCGTCACTGTGGCACTTTCAAGGATACTTAAGCATAGCCGAAGCCTTAGCTTGTTTTCCTGCCGTTACTCCAAAGAGTACCTTAGCTTATGGTTTCGCTAAGCACGAACACTACAGGCATCACAGCCTGTACGAGCATGGACTTTCCTCAGCCTGATCAAGTCAGACCGCGATTACCCGAAAACCGCAAATTCATTAATCAAAAATTAAAATTGACGTGTTTTTTCATTATCATCTAAGCTTGTGTCTGCATTTGTGTAGTTATTTGGATTAGGTTGTGCTGGTTTGACTGCACTTGCTTGTTGATCAAGCTTTTTACCAAATACTTCACGTTCAAGATTTGACAAGCGTTTTAAGATATCAAAATTGGTCACTGCTGCGCTCTTTGGTGCCTCTGTTTGTTGCACGCGTGTTTGAGCTGCTCCTTGAGTTTTAGATAATTGAGCTACTTTTGCACTCAATCGATCGTTTTCTTCTTGTAAAGCAAGGAGTTCTTTGCTGTAAGTTTCATAATCTTTGATGATATTGTCTAAGAATTCATCAACTTCAACGGGATCATAGCCGCGCATTTTTGTTTTGAATTCTTGTTGTAAAATGTCTTTAGGACTATAAACCAAATTCGCCATATTTACACCTCTAGTTTTCATTTACGTAATAACATTTCTACCTTTTTCATTGTATAGGAAAAAAGTTGATAAATCAAACACAATATCGATTATTCACTAAAATTTTGAAGATCGTCCATACTGATCAGCCGAATTTCGTAGGGATGATCTGCTTGGTAATTCTGTGCATCTTCAAAAAAATACTTCGTTTTTCCAGGGAATTCTTCATCATAGATCAGCAAACAGCCCACTGTATGTTCAAGTATAAAACGAGTGTGATTCTTTAACTGACTAGGTGATTGATAGGGTTGATGGCTAACAGCTTCGACATAATCTGCTAATTGTTCTGCTAATTGTTTTTTTTCTTGGTTCCCTTCATTCCAGTTATTACCAAAATCAGCAAAAGGATACAAAATACCAAGAGATAGTTCCGGATATTCTTCTTTCAATTCCGCTACTATTTGCACAGCCCATAGTTCAACGCCCAAATTCCCACTGACAAGTACCCATTCCAGCCCTTCTTCTGCTAGCTGATGGAGTTCTTTTTTTAAAACATTTTTAACAACTTGGATTTTAGGATCATTTTCTTTAAAAACACCGAGTTCGAAACTTCGATACCCAGACACATAGATTACTTTTGACTTATCCATCTCAGATTCCTTTTCTTTCTATCCGCTTTTTTGCTATAATGTGGCCTAGGAGTGTGATTAAAGATGGTATTGCGCTATCCAAATGGCCAACCTTATTATAAGAATGCCTCTCCCGTCGAAAAAATTCAAGAAAAAAGAAATCAGATCACTGAATTCGGCAATCGGGGGATGCGCTTTGAAGAAGCAATCAATGAAAGTAATAAATATTATCTTTCCCGCAGGTTGGCGGTTATCCATAAAAAGCCTACCCCTATCCAAATCGTGAAAGTAGACTATCCTAAGAGAAGTGCTGCTGTGATCAAGGAAGCCTACTTTACCCAAGCCTCAACTACAGACTATAATGGCGTCTATCGAGGCTTTTACTTGGACTTTGAAGCAAAAGAAACCAAGAACAAAACATCTTTTCCCTTTAAAAACTTCCATGCCCATCAAATCGAACATATGAAAGCATGCCTCGAACAAAATGGGGTCTGCTTTGTCTTGTTATGGTTTTCGTCTTTGAAGCGCTGTTTTTATTTGAATAGTGTTCATTTGATTGCTTACTGGGACGCCCAAAAGGAAAAAGGACGCAAATCACTACCTTTATCTTTGATCGAAGAACTAGGAATAGAGATCAAAACTGGTATTTCTCCGCGGATTCCTTATTTGGACGCGGTTGACTTCTATTTATCAACATTATCTATTGAAGGAGAAAGCAAGAATGGCAAATGAACAAACTAGAAGCTCTAGACGACAGAAACAGCCTACTCCTAAAAAGAGTGTGAAGAAGAATTCTGGCAAAGGTTCTGGAAAGTCCTCTGGAACACATAAAAAAGGATTATTTATCAAGATCCTTTTAGGAATACTCTCATTTTTCTGTATCCTCTTTTTAGCAGGTGTAGGACTTTTCTGGTATTACGCAAAAGATGCGCCCGAATTGACGGATAAAAAATTAGATGCTACCGTATCTTCCAAACTATATACACAAGATGGCGAACTATTCGAAGATTTAGGCGCAGAAAAGCGTGAAAAAATTTCTGCGAATGAATTACCGAAAACATTAGAAGATGCGATCGTGTCGGTAGAAGATCGCCGTTTTTATAAACACATCGGGGTTGACCCTATTCGGATCATCGGTTCTGCCCTCTCTAACTTTACCTCTGGCGGACTGCAAGGCGGAAGTACTTTGACACAGCAATTGATCAAACTTTCCTTCTTCTCCACTAGTGCAGAGGATCAGACCCTGAAACGCAAGGCCCAAGAAGCGTGGATGGCTGTAAGATTGGAACAAAAAAAATCGAAACAAGAGATCTTGACCTACTACGTAAATAAAGTGTATATGTCAAACGGCTTGTACGGGATGGAGACAGCTTCTGAGATGTACTTTGGTAAGAAATTATCAGAACTTTCTTTACCGCAAACAGCATTGCTTGCTGGGATGCCTCAAGCCCCTTCCGCCTATGATCCTTATGTTTATCCAGATCAGGCGAAGAAAAGACGAGATACTGTTTTGTATACGATGCTTCAAAACGAAAAAATCTCTCAAACAGAATATGATCAAGCTGTCAATGTACCGGTAACGGATGGTCTGCAAGAACTAACTCAATCCGATGATAATACTAAGATCGTCGATAATTACGTCAAAGAAGTCATCAATGAAGTACAAGAAAAAACAGATAAGAATGTCTACACAGACGGTTTAGAGATTTATACGAATTTGGATCTGGACGCCCAAAAGAAACTATATGATATCGTCAACACGGATCAGTATGTCTCTTACCCAGACGACGAGATGCAAGTTGCCTCCACCCTTATCGACACCAATACCGGGAAAGTAAAAGCCCAGATTGGCGGACGTCACATCGCAGAAGACGTAACTTTAGGCAACAACTTAGCAGTGAATACTTCCCGTGATTTTGGTTCTACGATGAAACCTGTCACAGATTACGGACCAGCTTTTGAATATTTGAAATATTCTACTGGAAAAACTATTACTGACGCACCGTATAACTATGAAGGGACTTCGACTCCTGTAGGAAACTGGGATAATCAATATATGGGCACCATTACTTTACGCCAAGCACTTTACTTATCCCGTAATGTTCCAGCAGTCAAATTATTCAATGAAGTCGGTTCAGATAAAGTGGCTTCTTTCTTAAAAAATCTTGGGATCGAATACAGTACGATCCATCAATCGAATGCGATCTCTAGTAATACGGAAGAACAAGACGGGACAAAATACGGAGCTTCTTCCTTAAAAATGGCAGCAGCCTATGCGGCTTTCGCCAATGGAGGGACTTATTACAAACCTCAATATGTTAATAAAATCGTCTTCCAAGACGGAACAGAAGAAACTTATGAGCCAGATGGAAAAACAGCCATGTCTCCAGAAACAGCTTATATGATCACAGACATTTTAAAAGATACGATCACTGAAGGAACTGGTACGAATGCGCAAATCGCTGGGTTATATCAAGCCGGTAAGACTGGAACATCCAATTACACAGATGACGAGTATGCAAAACTTGGTATTTCTTCTGGGGTGTATCCAGATATCTTATTTGCGGGCTATACGCCAAATTATTCGATTTCCGTGTGGACAGGTTACAATAAAAAAATGACACCTGTCACTTCAGAATCGTCACACGTAGCCTCTGATGTTTATCGCGAGCTTATGCAGTATGTTTCAGCTAACGTGACAAATACAGACTGGGAGATGCCAAGCGGATTAATTCGTGTGGGCGGTGAACTGTACTACAAAGATCAATATACAGCTAGATCGAATGCAATTACACCATCAACAACTATTCCATCTTCCAGCTATGTCCAGACTCCTGGAAGCTCAACAACAGAGACAACGACTCAAAGCTCTAGCTCTACTAGTCAAAGCGAATCAACTGCTGAGTCCTCAAAAGAAAGCACGACAGCAGAAACAAGCGAGCCAGCGTCTTCAACAACGGTTCCTTCTTCTTCATCCGAAGAAAGCTCGACACCGTCTTCATCTGCTCCTCCTGCTTCTTCCAGTGATCCAGCAACTAGCGAAGCGGATGCTGCAAATGACCATACACCATCCAGTAGCACCTCAGCTTCTGGAAACAGATAGTAAAAAAGAAACCACGCTTGTAGACGTGGTTTCTTTTTTGTGTCTATGTAAAAAACAGCTACAAATAAAAATCATGTACCAAGCTGTATTACATGATTTTTTTATAAGACTATCCAGCGTATACATGTGTGATCTAACATTTAGCTTAAAATTAGAAAATCCATTTTTCTTTTATCATTTACATATACTTTATCCATTTACTTGTTTATAATTAAATTGGCTAAATACACACTAGTCTTTTATTTAGCGCCACTTCTTAATAATTCCATTGTTATTATCAAATAAAAAATACAATATATGGTTTTGAATAATTTTTTGAAAGAAGGCTTCATTTTGAGTTATCTAATAGTATGCTTAATTATCATAATTTGTCTGCACCATCTTTTTTTATCGAAAACAATACCTCGTTATTCCAAGAATAAAAAAGCTGAAAAATTTACTTTATTATTAAATAAATTTACTTTAGTTGCTCCTATCCTTGCATTTATTATTTTTTCTGTACTTTTAAGCACTACCCTTAAAGGAAAATTTATGGAAAGAAGCTCTCATGCAATGATTCTCACTTTTTTATGGTTGTTGTTCACCAGAATCTATATTTTTCTGATGAGCCTGAAACCGCCCAAATCCATTAGTTTATGTTTAGTTATAAATGGTATTTTTTTATTATCACTTATCATTTTTATTACACCTTTAGATAGATACGTCACTTATTTATATAATCCTTTGGAATACTGGACTTATTTTATAGGTATATTGGAAGGCATTATTTTCTACATCGGGTATTTTCCCAAGAAAAATAACAACATTTATTTTTATCGCAATAAATTGTAATAAGTTACCATCCTAGCTACTGAGTATGTACATTTACTTTTTCATGCAAAAAAGATAAACGAAACAGCTTTTCTCCATAATAACAAGATAATTCATACATTTATTTGCAATTAAAGAAACCACGTCTACAGGCGTGGTTTCTTTTTTAGCGCCTTTTCTTTTAGACGCATCCGATTTTTCCCATCTTGACATATTGATAGCAAAGGACATACCTCGCACTTGGGATTTCTTGCCGTGCAATGATATCTACCGAAAAAAATCAGTGTATGATGTGTCTTTACCCATAATTCTTGTGGTACTTTCCGCATCAGTGTTTCTTCTACTTCCATGACCGTAGCATCTAGTTTGCAGATCCTCAGGCGTTTTGAGACACGTTCCACGTGGGTATCTACTGCGATTGCTGGTATCCCGAATGCATCCCCCAATACGACATTTGCTGTCTTTCTGCCTACACCAGGAAGAGACATCAATTCTTCTCTTGACGTTGGCACTTGCCCATCGAAACGTTCAATCAGCTGCTGTGCACACGCTTTGATGTTTTTTGCTTTATTTCGATACAAACCAATCGTTTTTATTTTAAGAATGATTTCATCGATTGAAGCTTCTGCTAACGCATCGGGTGTCGGAAAAGAGGTAAACAAATCTGGCGTTGCTTTATTCACTGATACATCTGTCGCCTGGGCACTTAAGATCACTGCAATCAATAACTCAAATGGATTATTGTGCTTGAGTTCTCCATGTGCTTCGGGAAACATTCCATACATCGTTTCTAGAGCTTCCATTGTTTTTTGTTTGCTTAACATATTCCGCTACTCCTCCAACCAATTTTTCAGTGAGACTTTCGGCAATTCTTCTTGTTGAGCTGACTGTTCTACTTCTCTTTGAAGAAGCTGCTGTTTTCTTCGTTTTTGGTCTTCTTCCACTTGTTGTTTTGTACGTAGATTTTTTCTTTCCCACGATAGCAAAATGCGGTCAACGTAATTAAAACTATAAGCCTGATTTAATACGGCTTCCCGCAGTGCTAGTTTCAAAATTTCCGGCTGATAATGGTCTTCTTCTAGCCATTGACCGATTCGCTGGAACTCGATCGAAGAAAGCGGGCGTCCAAATTCTTGTTCAAATAATTGATACACTGATTGGATTTCTTTTTCTTGTGTTTTTTCTTCGTATTTTTTTTCTTGTGTTTTTAAATACTCACCTAATAGATCATAGATGGGGTAAAGATTATATCGATCTGCTTTTTTACCGTTGACAATCGTCGTTTCTATCTTGATAAACCCATTTGTTACGAGACGATCCAGTATTTGAAAAATCTGATCTTGCTTGATTCCCATATCCATAGCAATCATCTGCAAATCAGGGAAAGTATCTCCTTCAAGCTGTGCCATATGCAACTGTAGAACAAATAAAAATTCTTCAGATTGTAGACCGATCCTATGGTAATTTTTAAGTAAAAGATTAGATATAACTGTTTGTCCAGCGCTTAAGTAATTTTCTAAATTCAACATGATTTCTCCTCCGCTCAATCACAGTATACGTAAAAAAAACATGGGAAGCAAGAACAGGTTTCTTTTCTATTTACTTCACTGATCGGTCAGATTTACAATGTCGTCTACTTGATTTTTGTTTGTTCATGTTTTTGATGCGCATCTTCGCTTTTCGGAATAAATAAATCAAGTAGATTTCGCTGTTCCTTAGAATGTTGACAAGGAAACAAAATTACTATACACTATTTTTGTTTCCAAGTTAACATTATTGCATAAAGGAGTTTTTACATGTACAGTTTCACAAATAAACATTCTAAAGTTTTTGGATACGTCTCTGTCTTATTCACTGGATTAGGATTTACTATCGTCAGTCCTGTACTTCCGTTTTTAACGCTGCCTTATTCTCACCCCATACATCAGCAAGCTTTCTATATCACTTTGCTCATGTCTGTTTATGCTCTAGCTGCCTTCTTATCTGCCCCCATTCTCGGTAGCTTAAGTGATCATTTTGGGCGTCGTCCGATCCTTATTATCAGTTTATTAGGATCAAGTATCGGATATTTGCTTTTTGGTTTAGGAAATTCGATATGGATGTTGTTCCTTGGTCGTATCATTGAAGGATTGACGGCAGGAGAAATCTCCACCTTATATGCTTACTTTGCCGACATCACGGAACCTAATGAAAGAACCAAAGTTTTTGGATGGATGGGTGCTTTAGTCGGTATAGGAACAACGCTGGGTCCTATTATAGGGGGTCTATTAGCTGAGTTGGGGAATTCTGTTCCTATATTTATTGGAGCACTCTTTACTTTCTTAAATGCCGTTTATGGCTACACATTTATGCTAGAAAGCCTTCCAATAAAAAAACGTTCAGTAGATTTAAGTTTCTCCCATGTAAGACCTTTTCACCAATTACAACAATTATTCAAGATTTCATCCGTTATTCCTTTATTGACAGCAGGTTTTGCTGTTTGGTTGGCAGCTGGCTCTCTTCAATCTATCTTTTCTCAATTTTCGATTGACGCCTTTCAGTGGAAGGCTGGGTTGGTTGGTTTAAGCTTCTCTTTGATTGGAATCTTGGATACTGTCTCGCAATTGTTCATTATGCCTCGATTGCTCAAAAAATTTTCAGAACAGCAGATCACAAGAATAGGGATGTTCAGTGAAATCCTCGCCTATCTATTCATCACATTATCTGGAATTCTTCTACTGCCGATTTTGTTTTTATTTGGGATTATCTGTTATGGTTTCGGTGATTCTATTTTTACTCCTGTATTCAATGGCCAACTATCCAATTCTGTCTCAGATAACCAGCAAGGTCTTGTAATGGGCGGTACCCAAAGTATACAATCTCTATCGCGCGTCATCGGCCCGCTAATCGCAGGACAGCTTTATGCTGCAGCACCATTTCTTCCAACGGTATTCGGATTTTTGCTTATGATTTTTGCCTATTATCACTACAATAAAAAATAGTAGCTTCATTTGCTACTTCGTATAAATTCTCTGTATCGACCGATAAAACGAAATACTGTGTCAAATTCTTCTTTTGACATATTTTCAAATACAGTAGCATCTCGCTGTACCCATTTTTGATGGAGTTGCTCGTGTCTATTCCTTATTTTTTGTCCGATTGGCGTCAATTGAAAATAGATTTCTTTTTTATTCTCTTCGCTTTGATAAGTGTTTATGATCCCTCTAGCTATCAGTTTTTTTGTTAGCTTACTGATGGCTCCTCTAGTCATATAACTAGCATTCGCTAATTTTGTCACGTTAGGATCAGGGATTTTCCCGATATGTTCAATCACTTCTAGTTCATTTAGAGTAAATCCTGCAAATTCTTTTTCCATTTCTGGTTTATTACGATGAATAATCTCATTAGCTAAATCCAGATATTCTTCTATTAGCAGTTGTCTTTTATCCATTTCTACACCTTCTTTTTCTTTCATTATATTGTTTTTTTGTTTCCTATTCAACAAAGATAAAAATATTTTGCAGGAAAACCCAATCTGAAACCAAGAAAAAAAGGGGTTGACAAAGCTTGTCATAACCCCTTTTTCTGATTAAAAGATAGTAAAGAGACAGTCATCGGTAATTGTGATGATTTTTTGTCATCACTTAAGGATGAGCGGCCTTTTCAAAAACTGTCTTTAAAGATCATCATCAGTTTCTAGCACATACGGCTGACCTTCATATGTGTACTCTGTATTCAATGTGCCGTCATTTTCATCTGAGTAGATGCGTCTACTGAAAGGAAAACGATGAGAAACATTATCTTTGGCGTCTTTTGCTGGCATCGTGTAATATTCCTCTTGCGTTTCATTCAACTGAGAGAGTACTTGATCTGCCAACTCATCAATATTGATCGTTGATTTCTTCGAAGCACTTTTATAATCTTCTAAAAATGCATCTTGTTGGACAAAATATTCTTTATTCATCTTCTTTCTCACCTTTCTTTTCAAAATCAAATAAAGCTGCTTGTTCTTTTATGTAACAGCTTTATCTTTGCTGCTTATTGTGACAAAAAATGCGAAGAAAGACAACTAATTGTACTTTTCACAAAAAAGA
Source organism: Enterococcus sp. SB12 (assembly GCF_030910025.2). Taxonomy (NCBI): domain Bacteria; kingdom Bacillati; phylum Bacillota; class Bacilli; order Lactobacillales; family Enterococcaceae; genus Enterococcus; species Enterococcus sp. SB12. The sequence goes on from NZ_CP175675.1 coordinate 1,404,003, forward strand.
CAGAGGGTCGTGACAAAATTGTGTCACAACCCTTTTCTTTATTGTGCAGTTTCGATTTCGCCTAGCGCTGCTTGTGCAAGTAGGTTCAAGTAATTCCATGGGCGGTCAAAATGTGGTTGGAAGAAGAAATCTGAAAGTGCGAGATCTTCTACAGTCATTTTATTTTGAACAGCTAAAGACATGGTATTTGCTGATTGTGTAATGTCGTATTTGGACATGAACTGAGCACCTACGATACGATTCGTTCCTTTTTCATAGACTAGCTCCATCATTACTTTTTCAGTAGTTGGCATGAACTCTGGACGATAATTATCTTCAAATACAGTCGCTTGGACTTCTAGATCGTTCAAAGTTGCGCTTTCTTTGGTCACACCTGTCGAACCGATCGTCCAGCCAAATAGGTAAAGTCCTGAAGTTCCTTGGGTACCACGATACGCCATTTTATGATCTGTCAAATTATTTCCCACAAGCAAACCTTGACGAACGGCATTTGTTGCCAAAGGAATATAGTTTTGCGTGCCACTTGGATTGTAGTTGACTACTGCAGAGTCTCCAGCTGCAAAAATGTCTGGATTACTTGTCTGCATGTATTCATTCACTTTGATTGCCCCGTTTGGCAGTGTATCTACTTTTTCTTCGATCAGTTTTGTATTTGGACGGAAGCCCACACATAAAATGACCATATCTGTATCAAATGTATCTGTTGGTGTAGCTACTTGTTTCACTTTTCCTTCTTCATCTGTGATAAATTCAGTAACATTTTCGCCTAGCGCAAGAGTAACACCGCGGTCTGTCAATTCTTTTTCTAAGATATCTGTGAATGGTTTATCTAGATATTTATTCAAGATGCGATCTAATCCATCAATCAATGTCACTTGTTTTCCAGATTCGACAAAAGCTTCTACTAATTCAATACCGATATATCCACCACCAACAATTACTACACGTTTTGCTTCTTTCGCTTGTGCAATAATTTCATTTGCTTGATTGTAGTTTTTGCATAGGAGTACATTTTTCGCATCGATTCCACTAATCGGTGGGATAATAGGCCATGAACCAGTTGTCATCACTAATTTATCATAAGAAACCGTTTCTGTTTCTCCTGTTTTCAGATCTTTTGCCGTTACTGTTTTATTTTCTGTATCGACGTCTGTTACATCGTGTTCCATTTTAACTGTTGCTCCTAATGAAGATAATTCTTCAGGATTTGAGTAGAACAAGCCTGCTGGGTCCTTTACTACTCCGCCGACATAAAGTGCGATACCGCAAGATAAGAAAGAAATATTGTCATTTCTTTCATATACTGTCACTTCTGCTTCTGGATGATTTTTTAAAATACTTTTTACAGCTGCAGTACCTGCATGAGTACAGCCAATTACTACTACTTTCATTTATGGTCCCTCCGATTAACATTTTGTCCTTCGACAAAACTACTATAACAGAAATAAAACGGATACAACAGTTTAATGCTTGTGAATTCACAAAGGTTTGTTTGTAGTTTCATTCCTTTTCAAGCATAAGAACCCAATATCTACAAGATTCTTATTGTGATAATATTCACTTTGATATCTAAGATTGTGAATAAAAGACAAAAAAATAAAAAAGCTAGCGTTTTTTTTACACAGCTAGCTTTTTTTAGGTATAACACTTGTAGAAACTGTTTTTATATTTGCGCCTTTTTTGCTGACTCTTTACAATCCGGACAGAGTCCATACAATTCCAACCGATGTTCATTAATCTCAAAATCAGTCAGTCTGCTCGCAGCCATTTCTATATCTTCAAGCCCTGGGTAATGAAAATCAACAATCTTACCGCAGTTTTCACAAATTACATGATAATGACGCTTTGAACTGAAATCAAATCGGCTAGAAGCATCGCCGTACTTCATTTCTTGAACAAATCCAATCGAAGTAAATAAGCGAAGGTTATTGTAAACAGTCGCAACACTCATATTTGGAAACCGATGTTCAAGTGCTTTATAAATCTCATCAGCCGTTGGATGGGAATGATGTTCAATCAAATATTCTAAAACCGCGTACCGTTGAGGTGTGATTCGAATGTTCTCTTTTTTTAACTTTTCGATAACCTCTTCGACTAACTTATTTTCCATGTAAACACCCCACGTTGTTATTCTCGTCTTATCATACTATTTTTACATTTTAAAATCCACTTAACATGAAAAGAAAATTCAATTTTATTGTATTTTAATGAAAAAAGACGTAAAACAGTCGCGTTCACTATTCTACGTCTCTATTCAAATAATTTTTCTCATCATAAATTTTTGTGTGTTCTTTTCATCTTTAAAAGTTTTTTACATAAACCTATCTGGACAAAAACCAAGTGCCTTATATCTCTTGGTAAAGGGCTGTAGATAAATAACGTTCACCATTGTCGGGAACCACAGCTAATACCTTCTTGCCTTTTCCTAATTCTTTTGCGACTTTTAGCGCGGCAGCAATTGCAGCGCCAGATGAGATGCCTACTAAAATCCCTTCTTTTCGCCCAACTTCTCTAGCTGTTTCCATCGCTTCGTCTCCACTAATAGAAAGGACTTTATCATACACAGAAGTATCCAGTGTTTTAGGAACAAAACCTGTACCGATTCCTTGGATTTTGTGAGGTCCCGCTTCTTTCCCTTCTAAAATAGCAGATTCTGCTGGTTCTACCCCGATTAATTCGATTTTCGGATACACACGTTTTAATTCTCGGCTAGCGCCAGTGATCGTTCCTCCTGTACCGATACCTGCAACAAACGCGTCCAAGCCATTTACTCCAAATGCTTGATGTATCTCAGGACCAGTCGTCTTCTCATGCACAAGAGGATTTGCTTCATTTTCAAATTGTAATGGTAAAAAGTAGCCGTTTTCTTTTGCCAAACGTTCTGCTTCTCTGATTGATCCAGAAATACCATCCGCACCAGGAGTCAAAATCAACTCTGCGCCGTACCCTTTCATCAATAAACGTCTTTCGATACTCATCGTCTCAGGCATCACGATGATTACTTTATATCCTTTTGCAACTCCTACCATCGACAATCCGATTCCTGTATTTCCAGAAGTAGGTTCAATGATAGTATCACCTGGTTTCAGTAGACCACCGTGTTCTGCTTTTTCTATCATACTTAAAGCAATACGATCTTTTACACTTCCTCCTGGATTAAAAAACTCAAGCTTTACAAAAACATCTGCTGAATCTTCTGGTACGATTTTATTTAATTTGACGATTGGCGTTTTGCCAATCAATTCGGTGACTGAGTTATAGATAGCTGTCATCTTCAATTCCTCCTTGTCTTTGCTCTTCTTACTTATCATAATACAATCTGTTCATTTATGGCGAGTGATTCGTCTTTGACTAGCAAAAAAAGACAAAGATATACCATATATGGTAGTTTCTTTGCCTTTTTATCTAAATCAAACGTTTAGTTCTTGACCAACTAATAAAGAATAACTGGACATAGACATGCCATTTTTCGCCATTAGATCATCAACAGACATGCCAAATTTTTGTGCAATATCCCATAGCGTATCACCTGACACGACTGTATATGTCTGACCATTATTTGTATTTACATCTGTTGTTGAAGATGATGACGTTGAAGTCGTCGTAGTAGTCGTTGTTGTTGTACTTGTGGTTGTTGTAGCCGAACCTGTTGATGGCGTATCAAAACGGGTTAAATTATAAGTATTAATCAATGAGTTCAATTTGGCCCCATAATTTGGATCGGTAGCATAACGACCTGTCAAGTACGCTGTTGCATCATAAAAACTTGTTGTATTGCTTTTCCACACGCCAGCATAATGATAATCGCCCGTGGAAAAACTGGTTGAACGAAGAACATTCGCATGGTCTTGGAAGGATTCCCAATAAGAAGAATATTTTCGGAATGGTTCATTCATCGTTACCCATTGTCCGTTTACATATTCTTTGGTTGCCATATAAACGACCTGTCCGTTATAGCTTCCTTTCACACCGAATAGATTATAATTTGGCGCACTAGCTAATCCGGAAGTGCCATATGCACTTTCCAACAACGCTTGAGCGATCATGACTGAAGCATACAAGTCATTACTTGCAGCAACTTCTGACGCAGACCAGCCGATTTGATCGATAAACGCTTGAGGATCAGCGACTGTTTGAGATCCTTGTTCATCTGCATGAACATGTTGCGGTACCGCTGTAACCATCATCGGCCCAACTAAAAGACTCGTTCCAATTAAAGGAGCAATCGCTTTTTTATTGATCACCATTTTTCTTTTAGGTCTATGGTGTCGGGCACTGCGGGTCTTCAGCTCTTGCATTCAAATTCCTCCTCAAAATAAAAAAACTTAATAAAAAGTTCTCTTCTTAAAACAAACTTAATTAATTAAATTATACTTTTAATTCTCAAGAAACACAAACTAATCCGAAGAATTCTTTGTTTTGTCATTTAAATGTAACATAGCCGAAAACGAAAAGTAATATTGATTTATTCTTCTAACACATAAAGAACAGCTGTCTCCAACTTGCAGACAGCTGTTCTTATCAGTCAAACAATTGCTTGGATCTATGATAGTTGATTGTACGTATTCACGACATTTTCTACTGTAAATCCAAATTCTTCTAAAATTTTAGTGCCAGGGGCAGATGCACCGAAATGATCGATTGTAATCGTTGCGCCCTCTGTTCCTACGTAGCGTTCCCATCCAAATGATGCAGCAGCTTCGATAGCCACACGTTTCTTCACTGATTTAGGAAGTGCACTTTCTTTATATTCAGAAGATTGTTTTTCAAAGAGGTCAAAGCTTGGCATAGAAACAACAGAAACATCTTTGCCTTTTTCAGCCAATTCTTTTTGAGCTTTCACAGCCAAATCAACTTCAGAACCTGTTGCAATCAAAATACCTTCTGGTGTTTCTCCTTGTGATGGAGAAAGAACATACGCGCCTTTTTTCACCATTTCATCTGCTACTTCTTTTGTAGAAGGCAATACTGGAAGGTTTTGACGACTCAATACAAGGATAGTAGGCGCATCTGTTGTCTCCATCGCTACTTTCCAAGCAGCACGTGTTTCATTTCCGTCTGCCGGACGAATCACTTGAACACCAGGCATGCAGCGAACAGATGCTAGTTGTTCAATCGGTTCGTGCGTTGGTCCGTCTTCTCCGACAGCAACCGAGTCATGTGTTAAGACGTAAACAACAGGAGTATGTTGGATTGCTGCTAAACGAACTGCTGGTCTTAGATAATCGACAAAGACAAAGAATGTTCCACCGTAGATACGAGTTCCGCCATGAAGTTGGATACCATTCATAGCCGAAGCCATTGCAAATTCGCGGACACCGAACCAGATGTTGCGTCCTTCATAATGTTCAGGAGTGAAATCTTTATCTGCAGCCACCATTGTATTATTGGAACCTGACAAGTCCGCTGAACCACCCCAGAAGCTTGGTATAGCTTTCGATAATTCTTGGATGACTTCTTTACTTGAAACACGGCTTGCTTGACTGCTTCCAACTTCATAAGTTGGCAATTCTGCATCCCAGTTTTCTGGTAGTTTGCCATCAAAAGCATCTTCAAATTGTTGTGCTAATTCAGGATAAGCTTTTTTATAATTGGCAAACATTTCATTCCATGCATCTTCAGCTTTTTGTCCTTCTTCTATCATCGTTTGATGGAAGCGGGCAGCTACTTCTTCTGGAACAGTGAAATCTGGATACTCCCAACCATAAACTTCTTTAGCCATCTTGATGCCATCTTCACCAAGAGGAGCACCATGAACAGCAGATGTTCCTTCTTTAGGCGCACCATAGCCGATGACTGTTTTTACTTCGATCAATGTTGGTTTGTCTGTTTCAGCTTTTGCTTCTTCAATCGCTTTAGAGATTGCTTCTAGGTCATTTCCGTCTTTCACTAAGATATGTTGCCAGCCATATGCTTCATAGCGAGCACCAACGTTTTCTGTGAAAGCTTTTGAAGTTGGACCATCTAGTGAAATATCGTTTGAATCGTATAAAACGATCAATTTCCCTAGTTTCATATGACCTGCCATCGAACTTGCTTCTTGAGATACCCCTTCCATCAAGTCTCCGTCACCGCATATTGCATACGTATAGTGATCCATCACATTAAAGTTTTCTTTGTTATACGTTGCTGCAAGGTGCGCTTCTGCCATTGCCATACCGACAGCCATTGCAATCCCTTGTCCTAATGGCCCTGTAGTGGCTTCTACACCATCTGTATGATGTACTTCAGGATGTCCTGGTGTTTTAGAATTCCATTGACGGAATTGTTTCAAATCATCGATTGTCACTTGATAGCCAGCTAAATGAAGCAAGCTATACAACATTGCTGACCCATGTCCTGCCGAAAGAACGAAACGGTCGCGGTCAGCCCAGTTTTTTGATGTCGTTGGATTTACTTTCAGGTGTTTTGTCCATAACGCATATGCCATAGGTGCTGCGCCCATCGGCAATCCAGGATGTCCTGAGTTTGCTTTTTGGACTGCTTCAATACTTAATGTACGAATTGTGTTAACGCCAAGTTGGTCAATTTTGTCAAACAAAATAACCCCTCCTATTAATTTAGGTTTTTTTTACCTTTATTTCTTACACTTTCATTCTATAAGATGTCACACGAAAAAGCAATCTTTTTCAGTATTTTTTACTAAAAGTTGTCATTTCGGTTGTGTAAGCCCTTTTTCTTTTGAATTTCTTTTAATTTTTCCGGGGTCACGTCATTGCCCTCAGGATCGACGACTTTCATTCCTTCGATATGATGACGCATACCGGAACGAAAAGCTTCCAAATACTCTTTGCGCAAGTTGATTTGTTCTTGTTCTTCGGCTTTTGAGAGACCATTTTCCTTCTTTTTACGTGCAAGTTCATTGATCCGATCTATTTTTTCAGGTGACAGCATGCTCAGCCCTCCTTTTACTCTCCTTCATATTATATAAAAACTGAAAAAAAAACAACTAGATAAACTAAATAAAATACGAACATTCGTTTGATTTAGCGCTTTTTATATGGTACTATTTATTTATCAAGTGAAAGAAGGTGTACCTTGTGGCCCGACAAACTGAATCAAGACAAATCGAAGTCTTACGATATATCCATGAACAAGTAACCCAAAAAGGATACCCGCCGACTGTCCGTGAAATCGGGGAAGCTGTTCAGCTTTCTTCTACTTCTACTGTTCACGGTCATCTTGCACGGCTTGAAAAAAAGGGGTTTATCCAAAGAGATCCGACGAAACCTCGTGCAATCGAGTTGACAAAACAAGGTTTAGAAAAGATTGGGATTCGTCCAACAACTATTCCAGTACTTGGCGTCGTAACAGCTGGAGAACCCATTTTAGCAGTAGAGGATGCTTCAGACTTCTTTCCAATCCCTCCTAATCTTTCTTCCGAAGAAGGCAGTCTCTTTATGCTGACAATTCGTGGAGATAGTATGATCAATGCTGGAATCTTGGATGGTGACAACGTGATCGTTCGGAAGCAAGAAACTGCTCAAAATGGCGATATTGTCATTGCAATGACTGCCGAGGACGAAGCGACTTGCAAACGATTCTATAAAGAAAAAAACTTTTTCCGTCTGCAGCCTGAAAACGACTTGCTCGAACCAATCATCTTAGATCAAGTATCTATATTAGGACGAGTAGTAGGACTTTATCGTAGTCATATCTATTAATTGCTACTAATTAAAAGAAAACTTTTTAAAAAGAGTTTGAGACGATGGTCTCAAACTCTTTTTTCGCCCAGGTTCTTCTTTCAAATTTTATCACTTCCCTCTTTACAAACCGAACAAATATTCGTATACTAAATATACGAACAATTGTTCGCATAAATTAACGAGGTGAGAATTCATGAAATCAATGAGACGTCTTGGCTTAGTATTAACTGTTTTGTTTTTAGGTATTATTATTGGTAATTTCGGCATACGTCCAGCTTTACTTGTGTTTGTTCCGTTATTTACTTTGTGGTTCATGTTGTGGGATGAAAAGAAGTACCGTCAATCTGAGCGGCGCAGAATTCATGAAGATCATTTCTATCATGAGCCCTACTACAGATCCAGGCAATCATAATAAGGATTGACTGCTAATTATTTAAAAGACAAGAAGTTAAACTTTTACGGGGGTGTGACAAAAATCGGTCACATCCTTTTTTCGAATAAAGGGTGTTCTAAAGCCAGTTTTTCGGTATTAAGTCAAATTGCGGAAAAAGTGATTTTTTAAACTTCTACTGGTCTTTGCTTGTTTCCATTTATAAAAAAATAGCGACCCTCAAAAGTCAGATTCTCTATCTGACTTTTGAGGGTCGCTTTAAAATCGCTTCTTTAAGAATAACATCAAGAATAGCTTCTTTTTTCTGCTTAATATTCCATTAATGTAATGATGTCATATCCTTTGATTTTGTCGCGTCCATGGAGATCCATCAATTCGATCAAAAATGCGCAGCCTACGACTACACCGCCTAATTGTTCGATCAGTTCGATCGTCGCTTTGATTGTTCCTCCAGTAGCTAGCAAATCGTCACAAATCAGCACACGTTGACCTGGTTTAATGGCATCCTTATGCAATGTCAATGTATCTGTTCCATATTCTAATCCATAAGTCACTTCGATGGTTTCTCGAGGTAACTTCCCTTTTTTTCGGACTGGGGCAAAACCGACTCCTAACTCATAAGCAACAGGACATCCTACGATGAATCCACGGGCTTCTGGCCCAACTACCATATCAATTCGTTTTTCTTTTGCATAATTTACGATTTGTTTAGTAGCTTCCCGATAAGCGTCACCATCTGCCATCAGTGGGGAAATATCTCGAAACACAATTCCTTTTGACGGATAGTCGGGAATACTGGCAATATAATCTTTTAAATCCACTCTTTGTTTCCTCCTAGGTTGTTAACCATTTCTTTATGGTAGGAATATCGCTCAAAAGCAAAAATTCCTCAACTTTGATTTTATTGAGCCGCCGCTGGTATAATCTGCTCTCAGTCAAAGGATGACTTTCTGGGCTAGCGACTTTTTGTAAAACACCGTTCTCTATTGTAACAAATTTCAATTCAAAAAACACCTGTATCATAAAAATTAATAATTTTTCAGGGATACGCAAATATTGAGCTATTGCTTTTATTTTATGACGTATATCAATTCGTTCTTGAGAATGGATCAATTTAAACAATTTTGCGTACTGTTCTCTTGTGCCTACCCCATTCAAATAGGCCTCATCAGGTGAAATCCCCATCAGATAAACACGATTGAATGAATAAGACCGAAAAACTTCTTTCAGATCCGCTAAATCATCTGGACAATCCATAATAACTAGAGAGTTCGGTTTTCTTTTTTCAATTATTGCCTTTACAGAATCTAGTCCTTCGAAAACAATCGCAGCTTCCTGGATAATCTCAGGCACGAATTTCAACGTCGAAGAATCAAATGCTAAATAAAGGCTACCTTCCGACGTTCGGCTCTGTTCACGGAAACGTTTTGCCCGCCAATCAAATACTTGCAGACCACCCACAGAAAAATCAGATACCATCAGCTGCGGTTTCTTACGCCCGTTCCATTCATTGATCGAAAGCTTTCCTACCACATCTACCTGATTATTCAGCAGTTCTTCTTCTTGAGTACCAAAACCAAAAGCGACCGCATCAAGCTGACTCGATGCATCGGAAAGGACAAATTTCAGATGCTGTTGGTTTGCTCCGATTCTTTTGATATTTTCTGCTTGGACTTGTCGAAATAAAAACTGAGGCAAAGGATTATCCGTACCAAATGGCGCCAATAGTTTCAGCTCATCAATTCGCTCTACTGTTACTTCATTTGGCAGCAATACTTCATCAATTCTCAACTCAGGCCCTCTCATCAAATCAATTTGATGATCGACTATATATTGGTTCATCTTCTCCTGTAGTATAGTTACATTTTCACTTGGCATCGTTAAACCGACTGCTGCATGATGTCCTCCGAAGTAAGTAAATAAATCTCGCATCTGGTCAAGCATTTCAAAAAGATTCAAGGCTTCAATACTACGTCCAGATCCTTTAGCTGATCCATCTTCTTTTAAAGTAAGGACAAGCGTTGGTTTACCCGTTTCATTCATTATTTTCCCAGCAACAATGCCCAAAACGCCTTCATGCCATCCTCGGTTTACCAATAGATGGATATGATTCTCCTTATTGACCATCGCTAATGCTTCTTGTGTTATCTGCTCTACGATTGCCTTTCTTTCTTCATTGATCTCATTCAATTTTTTTGCTTGAACGGATGCTTCCTCTTCATCAAACGTCGCAAGTAACGAGACGGCAGGACGTGGATCGCCCATCCGACCGATTGCATTTAGTCTGGGAGCAATCGAAAAACCGATCGTTGTTTCGTCTGCGTCCCTCATTTTTACGCCGCTTTCTTCAAATAGCGCCTGAAGTCCTATCCGTTCTGAATGATGAATGGCATCGATTCCTAATGAAACAAGGATTCGATTCTCATCAGTCAATGAAACTAAATCGGCGATCGTTCCTATCGCTACTAAATCCAAAAATTCTACAGGCGGTTCTTCCAATAATGCAGAAGCTACTTTGAATGCTACTCCGACTCCTGCCAAATCTGGAAATGGATAGCGCCCCGCTGGATGACGAGGGTGAACAATCGCATAAGCGTCTGGTAAATTCTCAGGCAGTTCGTGATGATCTGTAATGATCACGTCTACACCAGCTTGCTGAGCGTATGCTACCGCATCATTTCCTGCTACCCCGTTATCAACAGTGATGATCAACTGGATTCCTTCTTCGATCTTTTCTTGGTATACCGATTGGTTTGGTCCATACCCATGCTCAAATCGATTTGGCAGGAATACTTCTACTTCTGCACCAAGTAATTCCAGTGTTTCTTTCATTACCGTTGCACTGGTGATCCCATCTGCGTCATAATCACCGTAAACGAGGATTTTTTCTCCACTGATTACAGCTTCTTGGATTCTGCTGATTGCTTTATCCATATCGTGCATCAGATACGGATCATGTAATTCTTGTTCCTTTGGATGTAAAAATCGGTTGATATCCTTTTCCTCATGGTAACCTCTTTGCCACAGTAACTTACCGACAAATGGAGATAATTTCAGTTCACGGATCATTTGGAGAAAGGATTCAGAAGGCTCTGTCTCGCTTAACTTCCAATCAAAATTTGCTTGTCTCACTTTCTCACTCCTAACTTAGTTATTATAGCAAAGGAAATCAGCAAAAAAAAGCAGAAAGAAAGAATAAAAATAGATCAGATCCGCTAGACAGATGTTCAGCAGGACCTGATCTTTTGTACGACCATTTATGAAATATCCCTATTAGTTTAGTCAAAATAATTGAAGCTTTGTTTGGGCGATTGAGTTTTTTGTTCTTCCGGCGCTTTCAATTGACTGATTTGTGCGGTTTTCGCTTGTAACTCCGCCTGATAAGCAGCTTCCAACTCCGCACGTTCGTTTCTAAACTCGCGTTGCTGTTCTTCTTTTGCTTCTTCAATTTTCTTTTGAAGTTCTGTTTGATATTCTGACATTTCCTGAGTCAGCTGTTTGATTTGCTTTTTTTGCTGCCATAGTGTTGCCGAAGCAGTCAAAAATACAATCAGCGCACCAATCAGCGCAGAACCGATGATCACTAAGATCAACGGCACAGAAAAGGAAGTGAAGCCAAAACTTACAGGAACATTTTTATTGTTCAATACAGCAAAAAGAACAATAATCAAAACTAAAACAAATCCAAGAATCACATTGGTTTGCTTTTTCAATTCCTTCACCTACTTTTTGTTAAAAATTCCGCTGGCTAAATAATCACCAATCGTTGGAAACAGCGTATAAAATTTTGATGCAACTTCTAAAATAAACGGTTGATTGATTTCCCGTTTTGGATGTCTCATATTGCGGACGATCATTTTTGCCAACTTGGCAGGTTCTAAAACGATTTGTCCGACTTTTTCCAAATAGCTTCCGCTTGGATCAGCCTTATCGAAGAAATCTGTCTCGATTGGACCTGGATTCACTGTCGTAACAGCTACGCCAAGTGGTTTCAATTCTAATCGCAAAGCGTTGGAGAAGCCAAGGACTGCAAATTTCGTGGCAGAATAAACCGTTGATTTTGCAGTTGCCATTTTTCCAGCCATAGAGGCGATATTAATGATATGACCTTGTCTTCTTTCTGCCATATCGATCGCAAATTTTTGTGTCAAAACCATCATTCCTAAGATGTTGACTTCAAACATATCGTATGCTTTTCCAAGGTCGAATGTAAGGAAGTCTTCGAAAATCCCAAAGCCCGCATTGTTTACCAGAATATCGACGCGCCCGACTTCTTCCATCACCTTTTCATATAATTCGTCCACGCTTTCAGGATTGCTGACGTCTACCTTGAAAGCATAAGCCTCTTTGCCGCTCAAGCGTCTGCACTCGTCTCTGACACCTTCTACAAATGCCATTCTTCGTGCGCAACTTAGAACGATTGCTCCTTGCTTTGCTGCTTCATAACAGATTTGTGCGCCCAGACCGCCTGAACTACCTGTTACTAAAACAACTTTATCTTCTAAATTCATGCCTCTTCCTCCTCGCGAAATGGAATCTCAATGCTATCAAAATCTTTCATGATCGTCGTGTTTTCAAACACTTCTTGTGCTTCTTTTTCAAGCTCTAAAGCTGCTTTTCCTAAATATCTTGCACTGATATGAGTAAGTAGCAGCCGTTTTGCCTGCGCTTCTTTTGCAACTTCAGCAGCTTGATGAGTCGTGGAATGGAAATAGTTGTGCGCCATTCTTGCTTCATCTTTATTAAATGTGCTTTCATGTACCAGAATATCGCTATTTTCCGCAAGCACAACGGAATTATGTGTTTTTCTCGTATCGCCTAAAATAGTCACGATTCGTCCTTTTTTATCTGGACCTACGAAATCTTTTCCATTGATCGTCCGCCCATCTTCTAGTTGGATCGTTTCACCTTGCTTCAGTTTGCCGTACAGTGGTCCAGCTGGAATACCTAATTCTTTTAGACGATCCACCTGCAATTCTCCTTTATGATCATGTTCAACCACACGATAACCAAAACTGTCGATCCCATGATTTAGTTTTTTTGTATAAACAGAAAATTGCTGATCAGTAAAAATCGGGGCTGTTTCATTTAGCTCAATGAATTTCAGCGGATAACTTAAACGCGTTTGCGAAATACCTAAAGAGACTTTTATGTATTCCTCTATCCCTTTTGGCCCGTAAATCTCTAATGGCGTATCCCCACCTTGAAATGACCGGCTGCTGATGAGCCCGGGAAGTCCAAAAATATGATCGCCGTGTAAATGTGTAATGAAAATTTTACCGATTTTTCTCGGACGGATAGTCGTTCGCAAAATCTGCATTTGCGTGCCTTCGCCACAGTCGAACAACCAAACTTCATTGCGCTCGTCTAAAAGTTTCAATGCTATACTTGTCACATTTCTATGTTTTGCAGGAACACCTGCACCTGTTCCTAAAAATTGTAATTCCATAATCTACCTGACTTTCTTTAAGTTCCTCTTTAATTTTAGGGGAAAAAGATAGGATAATCAACCGTAAGTCGAGAATGGGTTCAAATTAAAAATAACGTTCTAAAGCGATAGCGTTTTCTTTGAAAATTACTATAAAAACAGCAGCGAACCCGTTTGAGATCCTCTGCTGTTTTTATTAATTTGAAGATCCAGAACTTTCATTGTCGTTGGAAGTTTGCGGATGTTTGTCCTTCCAAGTCTTTTGTGCAGCTTCTTTCGCATGATTTTCAGCTTCTTTCGCATCATGCACATCTTTTTCGACATCTTCATAATCCAAGCGGGTAATTTCTCCGCCTAATTCCATCATTACCAATTGATTCAGTGGGCGATTGTCCTCTTCATCAGCAATCAAGATCAGTCCTGTAGCTCCTTCACCGATTTTATTTCCAACAAAGTCGAACACGGTCTGGGCATCTTTTATTTCTTTGGCATCTTGTGTCGCACCGATCATTCCTCCGGCAAACCATCCTAATAAAATCCCTAGCGGACCACCTAATACACCAACCAACATTCCGATTAATCCACCCGTAGAAGATTTGTTATTACCGGTAAAGTCGATAAAATCTTCTATTTTGAATTGATGTGTCCCATTAGGATCATGGCTGACAACTGCCATCTGTTCTCCTTTAATCGAACGAACAGCATGTAACTTTTTGATTTCTGAAAATGCCTGATATGCCTGGCTTTCTACTTGAAAATTTAAAATGATTACTCGTTTGCTCATTAAAAACGCCCCTTTCATACCTTCTTGTTATTTATTTTACCTTTAATTGTAAAATAAGAAAAGAAAAGCACTCTTTTTTTCCAATAAAATAGGGCTGTGACAAAAGTCGTATCACAGCTCCTTTTTCCGAATAAACGGCGTTCTTGAAGCTGACCACTTCTGTCACAACCTCCCTTAAATCTGAATCTATATTTTTTGGTATTTGTTTTTATTTGCTTGCCTATTCGACAAATTCAAATTCAAACTCACCGATACGTACAAGGTCGCCATCTTTCGCACCGCGTGCCCGAAGAGCTTCATCCACACCCATACCACGTAATTGACGAGCAAAACGCATCACTGTTTCATCATGATCGAAATTCGTCATTTGGAATAATTTTTCGATCTTCTCACCAGATAAGATCCACGTTGCATCTGAATCACGATCGATTTGGAACTCAGGACCTTCTGGATTGAATCCATAGTGTACAGTTTCTTCTTCCAGTTCTTCTTCGTACAATGGGAATTCTGGCGTTACTTCTAACAAATCTGCTGTAGCATTCAATAACGCGTCCAATCCTTGTCGAGTCACTCCAGAAATTGGAAATACTGGGATGTCATCAGCAAATTCATCTTCTTTTTCCTTGTTCAGCTGTTCTTTGAATTTCACTAGATTTTCCTGTGCATCCGGCATATCCATTTTGTTTGCCACGATGATTTGCGGACGCTCTAGCAAGCGTAAGTTATAAGTAGATAATTCTTTGTTGATGGCAAGATAGTCTTCATAAGGATCTCGTCCTTCCATCCCACTCATATCGATCACATGTAAAATTACTCGTGTTCTTTCGATATGACGAAGAAATTGTGTACCCAGCCCAACACCTTGTGAAGCTCCTTCAATCAAACCTGGCAAGTCTGCTGCGGCAAAACTTCTGCCATCACTTGTAGTAACCATTCCTAGATTAGGGACGAGCGTCGTAAAATGATAAGCGCCGATTTTTGGACGAGCAGATGAAATAACGGATAGTAAAGTCGATTTCCCGACAGATGGAAAACCTACAAGTCCAACGTCTGCCAATACTTTCAATTCTAGTTCGATTTTTCGCTCTTGTCCTGGTTCACCGTTTTCAGCAATTTCCGGTGCAGGATTCCGAGGAGAGGCAAAACGGATATTCCCTCGTCCACCGCGTCCACCTTTTGCCACAACTAGTGTTTGACCATTTTCAATCAAATCTCCTAAAAGAGCACCAGTCTCCGCATCTCGGACAGTGGTTCCTTGTGGTACTTTAACATAGGTATCTTTTGAACCACGACCGTGCATCCCTTTACTCATCCCATTTTCACCTGGCTGCGCTTTGAAATGGCGATTGAAACGAAAATCCATCAATGTACGTAACCCTTCATCGACGATCAAGATGACATCGCCGCCACGACCACCGTCTCCGCCAGCCGGTCCGCCGTCAGGAACGTATTTTTCGCGACGAAATGCAACCATTCCGTCTCCGCCCTTGCCAGCTTTCACATCGATCGTTACTTGATCTAAAAACATGGACATAATTAAGTCCTCCTATTATTCATTTATTTATTTGACTGCCTGAATTTCCACAATAAACAAAAGTCTTACTTATTTTATCGGTGAAATCTGATTTTGTCTATCATTTCAGCAAAAAGATTGTTTACCTTCTTCTTTTTTTATCATTTGATAAGGTTTCCAACCTTTTTTCTGCTACCAAGTAT
Source organism: Enterococcus sp. SB12 (assembly GCF_030910025.2). Classification (NCBI taxonomy): domain Bacteria; kingdom Bacillati; phylum Bacillota; class Bacilli; order Lactobacillales; family Enterococcaceae; genus Enterococcus; species Enterococcus sp. SB12. The sequence goes on from NZ_CP175675.1 coordinate 1,419,968, forward strand.
AATTTTTTGACAAAATATTCTTTGCGTAGCAGAATAACAGTGTATTAATTGTATTAATTGAGGATGCCGTTTCACAGCACCCCTAATAAAGGAGGAACTTTTGATATGACAGTAAAAGTAGGTATTAACGGATTTGGGCGTATTGGCCGTCTGGCTTTCCGCCGCATCAAAGAAGTCTCAGATGATATTGAAGTAGTAGCAATCAACGACTTAACAAGTCCAACTATGTTAGCACAATTATTGCAATTTGACTCTACTCATGGTACTTATCCTGGCACAGTTACTGCAACAGAAGACTCAATCGTAGTGGATGGCGAAGCAACTCGTGTTTATGCAGAACCCGACGCAAGCAAAATCCCTTGGGCAAAAGAAAACGGTGTAGATATCGTACTAGAATGTACTGGTTTTTATACATCTGAAGAAAAAGCAAAAGCGCATTTAGATGCTGGTGTCAAACGAGTAGTTATTTCTGCCCCAGCTGGTGCTATGAAAACCATCGTCTATAACGTCAATGATGATACATTAGATGAAAACGACAAAATCATCTCAGCAGGTTCATGTACAACAAACTGTTTAGCACCTATGGCTTATTTCTTAAATAATGAATTTGGGATCGAAGTTGGTACAATGACAACAGTTCATGCCTACACTTCCACACAAATGCTCTTAGATGGACCTGTAAAAGGCGGTAATTTGCGTGCTGCTCGTTCAGCTGCTGACAATACTATCCCACATTCTACTGGTGCTGCGAAAGCAATCGGCTTAGTTATCCCTGAGCTACAAGGAAAATTACAAGGACACGCACAACGTGTTCCAGTCGTTGATGGTTCATTAACTGAATTGGTTTCAGTATTGAAAACAAAAGTAACTGCTGATCAAGTAAACGAAGCAATCAAAAAACACACAGTTGACAATCCTTCATTCGGGTATGATGACCGTCAAATCGTTTCTAGCGATGTCATTGGAACAACTCAAGGTTCGATCTTTGACCCAACGCAAACAGAAGTAACAACTGCTGGTGATTTCCAACTTGTTAAAACTGTTGCATGGTATGACAATGAGTATGGATTTACTTGCCAAATGATTCGCTTACTAGAAAAATTCGCTAACTTGTAATTTGATAGATCAATCGATAAAAGAAGCCTTTGACTGGATCCAGTCAAAGGCTTCTTTCTTTTCATCCCCTACTTTTAAACTCGTTCAATGAACATATTGGCTTAAAAATTGTTGGACTACTTGCTGATATTTTTCAGGATCTGTCTTGTATGCTTCCGCATGCTCGGCTCCTTTTACAACATACTTTTCTTTTGGTCCCTTCGTTGCACGATAGACCTTATCTAACATTTTAAATGGTACAAATGTATCTTCGTCTCCATGTATAAAGAGCATTGGGCGCTGGTTTTTCTTCAATTGTTCCACTGCATTTGCTTCACCGAAAAAGTAGCCAGCACGGACTTTTGTCACTAGACTCGTTACTTGCATAAGCGGAAATGCTGGAAGACTAAACATATCGTCTAGCTGATAGGCAAGCTCATCATGGACGGAAGAATAACCGCAATCTTCAATGATTGCTTTCACATTATCTGGTAGCTTTTCTCCGCTAGTCATCATAACTGTTGCTGCTCCCATGCTGACACCGTATAGAACGATTTCTTGCGATTTTCCATTGTTTTCTAGCACTTTGTTTATCCACTGTACATAGTCTTTACGCTCTGGCCATCCAAATCCAATGTAATCCCCTTCGCTTTTTCCATGTCCTCTTGCATCAGGAACAAGGACATTGTAACCCATATCATGAAACATCTTTGCGTAATTGGTCATCGTTTCAGCGTTTCCCATATAGCCATGAGCCACAAGAGCTGTTTTTTCACTTTTCGTTTTAGCAGGAAGATAAATCGCTGATAATTTCAGACCGTCTTTTGAAGTGATGGTCCAATCGCTTCGGTTTTCTTTTGAACTAAACCATTTATGTGCATCCGTTTCTTTGGATGTCTGTGTTGTACCAGGTGTATCTTCGTCTAAAAAGTCTTTCTCAGAAGGCACAACAGCATAATTATAAAAATAATTCCCTGCAAACACTAACGCAACAATCAGAGCTAAAGCGACGCCTAAAAGGATTTTCATCCAAAGTTTCATAAATCATCCATCTCATTTCTCTTTTTTCATATAACCTTGAATTAGTATAATCAAAGAATCTCTACTATGCAATGTTCATTTTTATAACCTATAAAAAAACAAAATAAAAAAGCAGAAATAACTGGCTATTTCTAGCGGATTATTTCTGCAATAACTAATTATCTATTTTTTATTTTCAATTAATTTAAAGCTTGACCATGGTTTCAAAAAGTCAAGGAGGAATAATTCGTCATCGGAGATTCTTCCTACAACATTGACACGTCCGTCGTTTTTCATATCCTTCAAGGCGATTTGTGTTTCTCCTTTGTATTGACCGTACCCTTCATTGTCAATCAGTACATCCCCATGATGCATATCTCGCGTATTATGAGGCGGGAAATCTTTATCTTTGTAGTATACACGAGTCATCGTTGAACGAAGGATATATTCTGAGCGATCCCCTCGATAACTATGAAGGTTATCAAACAAGCAGATTCGTTCGTTTTCTGTAATACCTTCTTCCGTATCTACTTTCAATGTTGGATAATCCGCGTTAAATGCTTCTGCCATTTCTTTCAATTCTTCTTCACTTGCGTACGCATTTCCAATAGAAATATCATCAATCAATCCTGTAAGGATTAAATGCTTCACTTGTGTCGCAATTTCAAGATCTCGATGGTCTTCCAGCGTGCACAAGCCATCTTGCGTAGGCCAAGGGCCAAACTCAGCAGATTGCGAATTGACGAATGCCATCGTATTCAAATTATATTTTCTGAATTTTTCTGAACAAAAAACAAAGTGTTCGTATCCTAAACCAGAGTATCGATGAGGATAAAAATTATGAGAACCTAATAAATTATCCGTATTTGGTGAATAACTCATGATGTTGTCAACGTAATTCGTGCCCGAACTCATATTAATCTCGATTTTGATACCAAAAGGATTGCGCGTCATTTTTGCTTCTTCTGCTCCTGTGAATCCGATATCTAAGCGGACCCCGTAGGCACCCATCTTATGGAAAAAAGATAAGTCATCGTAAGAAATCTCCAACTGTTCAAATAACGCTGGATTGATATCAACCATTACTTCCATGCCTAGGCTATTCGCGTAATCAACTACTTCTTTAAATTCTGAAAGAACTTTTTCTTTATCATCATTGATCTGCAGCAAACTGGTAAAAACCCGTTTATACCCATACTTATGAGCTAAATCCAAGTACGCTTTGTCCTTTTCAAATGTTGACCGTTCTGGATAAATCGAGATTCCTAATTTTCCCATATTACCATTTCCTCCTGCATCTTTTCGTTTTTGTATCCACTTACATTATAGCAAACACAAAGTAAATGGTCTACACCTTTTCTTTTTCTTTTAAAATAAATGATAAATTCCAATAATTTAAGTAGGTATTTTCCCTCTATTTTGTTATCATTAAAGATAACAAAATAGTAAATTGGAAAGGAACAGTTATGAAGAAAAATAAAGTTATTTTAAGTATTAGTTTAGCAGCAGCATTGCTGTTTGCTGCTGGTTGTTCTGCAAACAACACGACTTCTTCTAGTTCGTCTACAGAAAGTTCAAAAAGTACATCTACTGCGGAAAGCACGACTGCCAGTAGCGTCGATTTGAACGCATTGGAATTACCACAATTGACGAAAGATGTCGCCGAAAATGAAGATCTGGTCGAAATGGTGACGAATAAAGGCACAATCAAAATCAAATTATTACCCGAATACGCACCAAAAGCGGTTGAAAACTTTATGACACATGCAAAAGACGGTTACTACAACGGACTAACTTTCCATCGCGTCATCAAAGATTTCATGATCCAAGGTGGCGATCCTAAAGGCGATGGCACTGGAGGGGAAAGCATTTGGGGAGAAGGATTTGAAACAGAGATCAACAACCACCTTTACAATATAAGAGGTGCGTTATCTATGGCTCGCTCACAAGATCCTAACAGTAACGGCAGCCAGTTCTTTATCGTTCAAAATACAGATGATATGCATGATGGTCTTTTAAAAGACGACTATCCTCAAGCAATCATCGACGCTTATAAAAACGGTGGTTATCCTTCACTAGATGGCCATTATACTGTCTTCGGCCAAGTGATCGAAGGAATGGATGTCGTAGATGCTATTGCAAATATCGAAACAGATAGTTCAGACAAACCAAAAGAAGAAGTAAAAATCGATAAAATCAATATACTGCAAGAAGCAAAACAAAAATAAAAAAATAACGTCTGAATCCCGCATAGATGACAACGTATGCTAGGATTCAGGCGTCTTCTTTTTACATAAAAAGCAAGTAAGCTTCCTTCTGTTTTGCTATATCAGGTTTTATAGTCAAGCATTTTGGTTGACGATGAACGTGAACTCGCACTCACAGACTTTTTTATCATCTACATATGCTGCAGATAACGCTGTACCGACTGATCCCTTCATTTTGGTGATTTCAAAATGACATTTCAGCACATCTCCTGGAACAACTTTTTGACGGAATTTGGCCTTATTGATCCCACCGATATAAGCTCTTTTTCCTAGAAACTCTTCTGATTTTAGGATAAGTATCGAACCTGCTTGTGCCAGTGTTTCTAGAATCAACGCACCCGGCATCACTGGATTGTCAGGAAAGTGACCTTGGAAAAAATCTTCATTGATTGTTACATTTTTTGTCGCAACGATCTTTTTTCCTGGTTCTAAAGTATCTACATAATCAATATAACAAATAGGATAACGATTAGGGATCAAGTCCATTACTTCAGTAGCAGATAATACGTAAGACATAATTAAACTCCTTCTTTCAGGCAATTGCCATTTTCATTACTTTGACTATCAAAGTATCATATTCCTAAATATTTAGCAATCTTTTTTTAATTTAAGAAAAAATAGTTTGACAATCAAAACATTTTGACTAATAATTAAGAAATCAAGAAGTTATTTTAGCTATTATTCTCTATTTTTTACGACTATCAAATTTTTATCAGAAACAAAGGAGAGTCATTATGTCATTTCTAGAAGGAAAAAAAATCGTCATTATGGGCGTCGCTAACAAAAAAAGCATTGCTTGGGGTTGTGCTGAAGCAATGTTGAAACAAGGGGCAGAAATTATCTATACTTACCAAAATGAACGAATGAAAAAATCATTAGTCAAATTGGTCGGCGAAGAAGCATTCACTGTAGAATGTGATGTTTCTAGCGACGAAAGCATCGAAAAAGCAATGAATGCCATCGGTGAATATGCTGGGGAGATCCACGGCCTTGTCCATGCAGTTGCTTACGCCAACAAAGAAGAATTGTCCGGAAATGTGTCTGATATTTCCAGAGACGGCTATCAATTAGCTCAAGATATCAGCAGCTACTCTTTAATTGCTGTATCAAAATACGCACAACCGTTTCTTGCACCAAATAGCGGAATCGTTAGCATGACTTATCTAGGTTCAGAGCGCGCAATCCCGAATTATAACATGATGGGTATCGCGAAAGCTTCTCTTGAAGCAGCTATCCGTTATTTGGCAGCTGAGTTTTCACCTAAAGGCATCCGAGTCAATGGTATTTCAGCTGGAGCAATCAAAACATTAGCTGTTACAGGGGTTAAGGACTATCAAAAACTGATCCAGTTATCTGAATCTCGTACGCCTGATCAGCAAGGTGTAACGATCGAAGAAGTCGGTAATGCTTGTGCTTTCTTGATCAGTCCTCTTTCCAGCGGAATCATCGGTGATATTATCTACGTTGACAAAGGTGTCCATCTTTCATAAACTTTTGTTGCATTCTTTAAAGTAAAACATATAAAAATCAGGAAAAAACTTTTTAAAGTCTCTTCCTGATTTTTTCTTTTTTACGTTTTTTTCAACTCATTACTTTGAAATTATTCCACGACTTCAATCCAGCCTTCTGGTGCTTCTATGTCTCCAAATTGAATACCTGTCAATTCATCATACAACCGTTTTGTTACTGGTCCTACTTCCGTTTCACTATAAAATACATGAAGATTGTTATTGTGATAAATCCCACCGATTGGAGAAATAACAGCCGCTGTACCACATGCACCAGCTTCTGCAAATTGATCTAGATCATCAATGAAAATATCTCCTTCTATTGCTTGAAGTCCTAGTCGCTCTTCGGCTAATTGCAGCAAAGAGTATTTCGTGATACTTGGTAAGATAGATGGCGATTGTGGAGTGATGAATTTTCCGTCTTTCGTAATCCCAAAGAAATTTGCTGCACCTACTTCTTCGATTTTCGTATGTGTGGCTGGATCAAGATAAACACAATCTGAGTAATCCAGTTCTTTTGCTTCTGTTCCTGGAAGTAAACTCGCTGCGTAATTTCCGCCGACTTTTGCTGCGCCTGTTCCCTTAGGAGCAGCACGATCGTAATCAGATACAATAAAGTTCGTTGGTTTTAGCCCACCTTTGAAATACGCTCCTACTGGCGTACAGAAGACGACAAATAAGTATTCTGGAGCAGGATGGACACCAATGTTTTCACCGACCCCAATCAGTAAAGGGCGCAAGTATAATGTAGCGCCTGTTCCATAGGGCGGCACAAAATCTTCATTTGCTTTTACTACTTGCTTGACAGCATCAACGAACATTTTTTCAGGGACCATTGGCATCAGCAATCGTCTAGCACTTTGATTCATCCGTCGACTATTTTGTTCAGGTCGAAAGAGATTGACCTTGCCGTCTTTTCGACGATAAGCTTTTAAACCTTCAAAACATTGCTGACCATAATGAAGCGCTGGAGAGCCTTCATGAATCGTCAGGTAATTATCTTCTGTCAATTCTCCTTCTTCCCATTGTCCGTCTTTCCATTTGGCAATAAAACGCCAAGGAGTTTTGATATAAGAAAAACCTAGATTGTTCCAATCGATTTGCATATACTTACCACCTTCGTTATTTTCTCCACATTTTATCATTATCCATATTATTTGTCATTTTATTTTCAGCTTTTTTCCTTCATTATAGTTATTTTTGCTATTTCCTTTTTTGAAAACTTCTTGGTACAATACAGAAAGAATCAAATTTTAGAAAAGAGGATTTTATGTTTTCATTATTAGCAACTGCCGGTACGACAGACTCTTCTGGCGAGACATTGACAGATCAAGCTGTCAGCAAAGTAAATGCGTTTCAGCGATTTTGGGACGGGATTGATTGGGACGCCATTTTGGCTGCCTTTATCCAAAAAAGTTTATATTTGGTTTTTTTGATCGTCCTTTTTTGGATTCTTCACCGTGTAGGAAAATATCTGATTGATAAGTCTTTCAATCAATATTCTAAAAAAGCCATTCTAAACGAGAGCCGCTTAAAGACTTTACATAGTCTTTTAAATACTATTTTTCATTATACTCTTGGTTTCTTCTTTATCTATGCAATTTTATCTGCTATAGGTGTGCCGATCGGATCACTTTTGGCTGGTGCCGGAATTGCAGGTGTGGCGATCGGTCTTGGTGCCCAAGGGTTCATGAGTGATGTTATTACCGGATTTTTTATTATCATGGAACAACAGATGGATGTTGGGGACTACATCAAGCTAGCAAACTTAACGATTGAAGGAACCGTCGTATCTGTTGGTATCCGTACCCTTCAGCTAAAAGCAACGGATGGTACTGTCCATTTCATCCCGAATCGAAACATCACCACGATTAGCAATCTCTCTCGTGCAAATATGCAAGTACTTTTAGATATCCGGATCGTTCCTGAAGAAGGATATGACAAAATCTATGAGATTATTGATCGAGTAAATCATACATTAGCTGAAAAATACCAAGAAGAGCTTCAAACTGAACCTTCCATCTTTGGATTAGTGGATCTTGGAAACAGCAATTTTGCGATTCGTACGGTCTGCTACGCATTGAACGGAAAACAATATGCCTTAAAAGAAGAGTTCTTGAGCTCCTATGTCAAAGAATTGACAGCTTCTGGTTTCACGATTCCGAACAGTCCAATTGCTGTCGGAAAATAATTTGGACAAACGATGCAACGAATCTCACTAAAAAGAGCGTGGGACAAAAGTAAAGAACACTTTTGTCCCACGCTCTAAACACGTATAAACGGCGGAAGCAGAAGCAACTCCTTCGGAAATAAGCTGAAATTCACAAAAATTTGAAAAGCAATTTTCGTGAATTCCTTCTTATTTCTTGGAGTTAAACGCTTTTGTCCCAGCCTCTTTTTCAAGATAAAGTCAAAACTGGTACGCTGTTTTTTCTCCTTATTTTTTGATTATCTTTTAGTTTCTCGTTCTTTAGCTCACGATATCGATTTGTTCTTTTAATTCTTCGATTTTCGGAGACAATATATTACGACGTTCTAATTCATGCACCATGAAGTTTACGGCTTTAAGCAGCTCTTTTCTTGTAATGATTCCTTTGAAAATCCGATCTTCTATGACAACCGGTAAAAAAGGCGAATCGACTAACAAATGGAGTACTTCTTCTAGTTCCCAATTTTCATCAATTGTCGGAACATCTGTTTCTGTCACATCAGCAACCGTTAGTCCTTCTAACGGGTCCATGCTGATTGTTTGCAAGTCAATCATTTTATTGACCACATCTGATAAACTTACTAGTCCTACAAAGTGATCATCTTTTCCTAATACAGGAATTTTGGAATAACCGACCTTCGATAACACAAGTAAACCATGGGATAATGGATGATGATACATAACATTTGCCACATTTTCTGCAGGAATCAAAAACGTTTCCTGATTTTCCAGCAGCATTTCTCTTACTATAGGTCCAATCATCTGATGGCCTCCATTTCTATTTCATTCAACACTACTATTTTACCGAAACCGGATGCAAAATTCATAAAATAAAGCTTATTTTTATTAAAAATTAGAGTTTTTTTATTCAGCGCTCTCTCGAAAAAGAAAAGGCCAACTCTTCAACTGCCTGATGGGCACGGTTATAGTATTGAACAGAAATTTGGTCATCTAAACTTTCGATAAGAGCATATGATGGGATTTGGATCGGGCCTCTAGGCTGAGAAATGCTACCAGGATTCAAAAACAGGATTTTCTGATCCATCTCACAGCCTATTTGATGGGTATGACCAAAAAACACCATATCGGCAGTTGCAGCTCGAGCTTCGATTGCTAACTGTGTCAAACCAAATCGGACATTCGATAAATGACCATGAGTCATAAATACTGTATCCTGACCAGTTTGGATCACTTTTTTCTGTTCGAATCCTGGTCCATAATCACAATTACCTTGAACCACTTGGAATGTATCCCATAATGGGTCAGAAGCTTCTAATTCCGAATCACCACAATGGAAAAAGATATCCACTTCAGAACGATAACGATCTACTAAGTCAACGAGGATATCTCTGTCTCCATGATTATCACTTACTACTAAATACCGCATCTATCTCTCTCCTTCCAGCCATTGTTTCCACTCGGCACTCAATTTTTTCATTGCTTGAGCCCGATGACTGATCTTGTTTTTTTCTTCGCTCGATAATTCTGCTGCTGTTTGTTTCTTACCTTCTGGGATAAATAAAGGATCATACCCAAAGCCATTTTCGCCAGATGGTATACGGGCTACTCGACCGGGCCATTCCGCTTCTACTACAAGGCTGTCTTTTTTGGGTGCCGCGAATACTAATGTACAATGGAATTGTGCTGTTCTTTTTTCATCCGGCACATCTGTCAATTCATATAATAATTTTGCGTTATTCCCCGCATCACTTTTTTGTTCCCCTGCAAAACGTGCAGAATAGATTCCTGGCATACCGCCTAAAGCATCCACTTTCAAACCTGAATCATCTGCTAAGACTGGCTGATCAAGCAATTGTGCAATCGTTTCTGCTTTTAATCGGGCATTTTCTTCAAATGTGCTGCCAGTTTCTTCCACATCTGGCAATTCAGGATAGTCAAGTAATGTTTTTACATGATATCCCGCTTCTTTGAACATATTTCGAAACTCTTCTGCTTTTCCTGGATTTCTTGTCGCAATGATGATTGTTTTTGTTTCTTCTATCCGCTCATCATTTTGAGCAAACTCTGTTAGCAAAGCATGTTTTTGCTCTTTGATCAAATCTTCAATCGCGTTTTTTCCAAAAAAGAGCATTTCATTCAACTGTTCACCATCAAACGTTGCTTCTTCTCCAGTTCCTTGAATCTCCACGAATTTTCCAGATTCTGTCATTACAAGATTCATGTCTACAAGTGCTGCGGAATCTTCTTGGTAATCCAAATCTGTGACGCAAGTCCCATCTGGTAAGATTCCTACGCTAACTGCAGCAAGATGTTCTTTTATTGGATCTTCTGACAATTCTTTTTCTCTTAAAAGTTTTTCAATGGCTAATTTCAATGCCACGAACGCCCCAGTGATACTTGCTGTTCTAGTACCGCCATCCGCTTGGATCACATCGCAGTCTACGATGATACTACGTTCTCCTAATTTTTCCAAGTCTACTACTGCACGCAAGGAACGACCAATAAGACGCTGGATTTCCATTGTTCTACCAGAAAGTTTTCCTTTGCTGCTTTCTCTACGATTTCTCGTACTCGTTGCTCGAGGCAGCATACTATATTCTGCTGTCACCCATCCTGTTCCTGTTTCTCTCAAAAAAGGGGGAACAGAATCTTCTATTGTTGCAGAACAAATAACTGTTGTATCACCAAAACGGATCACAACCGATCCTTCTGGATATTTGAAAACATTTGTTTGAAGCTCCAGTTTGCGAAGCTCTTGGGCTTTTCTCCCGTCATGACGCATCCTTATTTTCCTCCCAATTCAATATGATCTACATTTAGGTGTCCGATTCCAAGCCAGTCTTCAGCTATTTCCTCGAAAAGTTTGGCAGAGCCAGTTGTATAAAACTGGCATAATGTCCGACCATTTTGCGGTGAATTGCTCAGATTGAAATAATCTAACAGCATAGATACTTCACCTACTGTTTCTGCTCCAGAATCGATCAGTTGAACATTTTCACCCACTACATTTTGAATGATGGGGCGTAATAATGGATAATGGGTGCATCCTAAAATCAATGTATCGATTTTTTTAGTCGTTAAGGGAGCTAATGTTTCTGCTACGATTTTTTTCGCCACCGATGAATGGTATTCATTACTTTCGACAACTGAAACAAATTTTGGGCAAGCAAGACTTGTCACAGTCAATTCTGGTACTTTCTCTTTCAGTGCTTTTTCATAAGCTCGACTTTTTACCGTACCAATCGTACCAATAATGCCAACTTGTTTATTTTGTGTTTTTTTTACTGCCGCTCTAGTACCGGGAAGGATCACACCGATGACTGGAATAGAAAGAGCAGCTTTGATTTCTTCTAAAGCCACTGCAGTTGCGGTATTGCAGGCGATCACCAGCATCTTGATTCCTTGATCCACCAGATAATCCGTCATTTCCCAAGTATACTGGATTACCTGTTCCGCAGGTCTCGGGCCATATGGGCAGCGTGCCGTGTCTCCTACAAATAAAATATTTTCATTCGGTAATTGTTTCAGGGCTTCTTTTACTACAGTCAAGCCACCGACACCTGAATCAATAAATCCGATAGGGCGATTATCTGTCAATCGTATCATCCTTTTTTTCAATAAATTCTATCCTCCCTATTGTGTACTTTTTAGCGTGATTTTTCAAGTGCTCTCCCTTTTTTAAAATAATCAAAACCTCTGCTTTTCTAATTTTAAAGAAAAAAAGCCGGTTGTGACTTTAGTTTGCCACAACCGCTAAAAGAATCATCTATTAATAACTGTACCGTCTCTTTTCCAAGTAACCGGAAAGCAGAGAAAGCGCGTAACATACCACGAAGTACATAAGTGTCATGATGATGAACATCGGAAGCACATAATTGGTGTTCTGTCCATAAATAATACGTGCCTGATGAGAAAGTTCAGGTAAAGAAATGATTACTGCTAATGAAGTATCTTTGATCAGTGAAATCAATTGGCTCACAATTGCCGGGATCATTGATTTAAATGCTTGCGGTAACACGATCGTTCGCATCGTTTCTACATAAGTCAGTCCCGTTGATAATCCTGCTTCCATCTGTCCTTTTGGAACAGCATTGAGTCCAGCTCGGAAAATTTCCGACAACATAGCTGACTCAAAAATCGTTAATGCTGCAACAGCAGACCAAAAGATGTTCATCTGAATGCCGATTTGAGGTAAGGCAAAGTAAGTGAAGAAAATGATCAATAATAATGGAAGATTCCGTATAATGTCAATCACTACACCAAGGATTTTGGAAAAGAAAGGGATATTCGCAAAACGAATCACACCTGTCAGACCACCGATCAAGAAACTAAAAATGATCGAAAACAATGAAACTTCAACAGTAACCTTTAATCCTTCCAATAAAAAACGGATATTCATCCATGAAAAAGCGCCGCTAAAATCCATGTATTTCCCCTCCTTCTATGAACGAACCGCCCATTTTTTCTCAAGATAAACCATTAAGTAAGATAACGGTAGCGTGATAACTAAGTAAAATAACCCAACGATGATATACGTATCGAAGGTATTGAATGTTTCACTGGCGATCAAGTCTCCTTGATACATCAAATCTAAACCAGCTACGATTGCTAAAATAGATGAGTTTTTCACGAGGTTGATAAATTGGTTGCCTAATGGCGGAATAACAATTTTGAATGCTTGCGGTAAAACAATATAACGCATGATTTCTGAATAGGTAAAGCCAGAAGATAGTCCTGCTTCTGTTTGACCTTTTGGTACGGTTTGAATCCCTGAACGTACTGTTTCAGCAATAAAAGCAGATGTATAGATCGTTAATCCAATCGTACCTGCTTGGAATCCATCTAGATTAAACCAATAAATCGGTACGACAACATAAAAAAACATCACGATGATTAATAATGGAATGTTTCTAAAAAATTCTACATATGCCTTTGCTAAGGCGCTCACTACTTTATTCTTTGATAATTGGAAGATTGCCATTAACGTTCCGATAATCAAACTAAACACAAGTGCTAAGACACTCGAAAACAATGTGATCTTGAACCCGTCGACAAAGATTGGTCCATAAGTCTGTATCAATTCGCTCATTGCCTCTCCCCCTTACTCTACTTTTCCTTCAGTTTCATTTGGAAACCATTTTTGATAGATTTTATCGTATGTGCCATCTGCATGCATTTCCTCTAGCGCTTGGTTAACAGCTTTCAAGAAGTTTTCTTGCCCTTTGTTGATCGCAATCCCGTAAGGCTCATTAGTAAATGTTCCACCAACTAACTCATACTCTGGATTTTCATCTGCAATCCCTAACAAAATCGCATTATCTGTAGTCATCGCGTCTCCCTGACCAGATTGTAAAGCAGTGAATGCTTCTGCATAGTTTTCTAATTCTAAAATTTTTGCATCTGGTGCATGCTGTCGGATATTCGCAGCCGATGTAGAACCTTTGACTGCTAGAACCGTTGTAGAAGCATTCAAATCATCTACACTTTTGATTTGACTTCCCTTCTTTACCAACAAAGCTTGGCCAGCATCGAAATAGACATCTGAAAAGTCGACCTGTTTTTTTCGTTCATCTGTGATCGTCATCGTTGCAATAATTGCATCGATATTTCCGTTTTTCAATAATGGAATCCGAGTTTTAGAAGTGACTTCAACAAATTCTGTTTTTCCATTGTCACCAAGGATCTTTTTAGTGATTGCTTTTGCAATATCTACATCAAATCCTTGTACAGTTCTGCTCTCAATATCCATCATTCCAAATAATCGAGTATCATACTTGACACCCCAGATGATTTCATTGGTAGATTTGCTTCTCTCTAAAATATCTTCATTTGCCAACCCATTTCCTTTACATCCGGCTAGTGCAAGAAAAGCAATGCCTAAAAGGAAAATCAGGCGTATTTTTTTTAACCTGCGCATCTTTTTCCTCCTATCAATGATTGATAACTTTACTGATAAATTGCTGTGTTCGGACTTCATTTGGATTTTCGAAAAAGTCTCTCACATTTCTGCTGTCTTCCAATACTTCTCCATCAGCCATGAAGATGACACGATCCGCAACTTCTTTGGCAAATCCCATTTCATGTGTCACGACAATCATTGACATACCGTCATGAGCCAATTTTTTCATAACGTCTAATACATCACCAATCATTTCTGGATCCAAAGCAGAAGTAGGCTCATCAAACAGCAGCATCTCAGGATTCATTGCTAAACCTCTGGCGATTGCCACCCGTTGCTGTTGTCCACCGGATAACATGGAAGGATAAGAATCTTTCTTATCTAACATATTGACAGTTTTCAGAAATTTCTCAGCGTTTTTGACTGCAGTTGCCTGGTCTTGCTTCAACACTTTGATTGGTGCTAATGTGATGTTTTCCAGAACAGTTTTATTTGGGTACAAATTGAAATGTTGGAAAACCATGCCGATGTTTTTTCGGACTTCTGTCAGTTTTGTCTTTTTATCATGCAAGTCAGTATCATTAATCAGCAGCTTACCTGAAGAGATCGTCTCTAATCCATTGATACAGCGAAGCATCGTGCTCTTTCCTGAACCAGAAGGACCAATGACAACGACAACTTCTCCTTTCTCGAATTCGAGATTGATATTTTTTAATGCGTGGAACTTGCCATAATATTTATCCACGTGATCAAATTTAATCATTGCCATAGAATTACACTCCCATTATTATTTAGTAAGATTTCTTTTAAAGATGTATAATAAAATACATTATATCTGATAGTTTAGTAATTTGTAAAGTTTCTTAGAACGTTTATTCTCCCATAAATATTTCTTCCATTTCTAATCTATTAGTTATTTTATCCTCTTTCCTTGTTTTTTCCTTAGGAACTGTTGTTTCTTTTCAGGAAAAACGGTAAGATATTAAGTGCTCAGACTTACAAATCGTAAAGAGGTGTCTTTTTTGAAAAATATTATTTTAACGGGAGATCGACCAACTGGGAAGCTGCATTTAGGGCATTACGTCGGTTCTCTAAAAACCCGAGTGGCTATGCAGGCAGATGAAGACAACCAACTGTTTGTCATGATTGCTGACATGCAAGCACTGACAGATAATGCTAAAAATCCTGAGAAGGTTTCATCAAATGTCTTGCAAGTTGCTTTAGACTATTTAGCCGTGGGATTAGATCCTGCAAAATCTACTTTATTTATCCAATCACAAATTCCGGAATTAGCTGAATTAACCATGTATTATTTGAACTTAGTCAGCGTAGGACGTGTTCGGCGCAATCCGACTGTCAAAACAGAAATCGAACAAAAAAAATTCGGTGAAAGCGTGCCTATAGGATTCTTTATCTATCCTGTTTCTCAAGCAGCAGATATCACTGCATTCAAAGCGAATCTTGTACCTGTTGGTGAGGATCAAAAACCAATGCTAGAGCAGACACAGGAAATCGTACAAAGCTTCAATCATACATATGGTGAAGTCTTGGTGGAACCAAAAGGCGTATTCCCACCAAAAGGAATGGGTAGATTACCTGGAATCGATGGAAATGGCAAAATGAGTAAATCGTTAGGAAACGGTATTTATATCTCCGATCCTGCCGATGTCTTACAGAAAAAAGTCATGAGTATGTATACTGATCCAAACCACATCCATGTACAAGATCCTGGACAAGTAGAAGGGAATATGGTCTTCACCTACTTGGATGTATTCGGAACAGATAAAGAAGCAATTGAAGAAATGAAAGCTCATTACCGCCGCGGCGGACTTGGTGATGTAAAGATCAAACGATACCTCATTGATGTATTGGAAGCTGAATTTGCACCGATCCGTGCGCGCCGAGAAGAATTGGAAAAAGATCCTTCAGCTGTTATGGAAATCTTACGTAAAGGTAGTGAAGAAGCTGCTAAAGTAGCTGCACAAACACTTTCTGAAGTAAAATCAGCAATGGGAATCAATTACTTCCATTAATTCATTTACTCTAAAAAAACAGGCTGTAAAGGCCTGTTTTTTTATCTCGTCTCTGTGCTATTCCTTTTTTAAAATCAAAAAAAGAGATGTGACGAAGTTGTGTCACATCTCTTTTTCAAATGTATGGTCTTCAAAAGCTACTTGATCGTTACTTACTATATTTTCCCTCTTAGCGAATACTTGCCTCTAGGTTTTCTACCAACGCTTTTTCGACTTTTTCCATTGCTTTATTGATTTCTTCATCTGTCAATGTTGCTTCTGGGTTGACGAATGTCAGGCTATACGCCATGGATTTATGTCCTTTTTCAATGTTTTCTCCTTGATAGACATCAAATAATTGGATATCTGTTAAAAATCTTCCGGCAGCAGAACGGATAACTTCTGTTAATTCCTGATTTGTCACAGTTTCTTTTACAAGCAAAGCGATGTCCCGGCTGACTGCTGGGAATTTTGTCACTGCTTCGAAAACGATCCCTTTTTGAGCAGCTTCCACTACAGCAGATAAATCAAACTCAGCAACATATGTTTCTGGAATATCATAACTTTTTGCAATCGTTGGATGCACTTGACCGACAAAACCAATAAATTGTTCGCCAAGGTAAATCGCAGCAGTTCTTCCAGGATGCATTTCCTTCATTTCTGTCACTGTTTGATAATGGATATCTTCAGTGATGCCTAGTTGTTCAAATAAGTTTTCTAAAAGACCCTTGATGGTGAAGAAGTCTACATTTTGAGCTTTCGTCTGCCAATCTTTTTCTTTCCAAATACCAGAAATAGCGATTGCTGCATGTTTTACTTCTTGCGGCAGATGTGTACGTGGATCATTTTCTTGGAAGAATACCCGCCCAATTTCATATAAAGCAATCTCTGTATTTTTTCGAGCAGTGTTATAACTGATATCATCTAATAGTCCGCTGATCAAATTCATTCGCAATACAGAACGTTCTTCGCTCATTGGCCAGTCCAAACGTGTAATATTACTTTCATTTATAACAAACTGTCTTGATTTTTCTTCTGTTGTCAATGCATAACTGATTGCTTCGTTCAATCCGCTTCCTTCAAAGATTGTACGAATTTTACGAGTAGTTTCTTGTTCTTTTGACAAGCTTCCAGCAACCGTTTCTCCACTTGGAAGTGTAGATGGCAACTGGTCGTATCCATAAATACGAGCAATTTCTTCGATAATATCTGCTTCGATTTGGATATCCCAGCGTCTTGGTGGTACTACTACGGAATAAACATGATCCTTTTCTTCATAGCTAAATCCAAGTGCTTCAAAAATCTCATTTACTTCTTTAACGACAAGAGATGTTCCTAAATATTGATTGATGCGTTCAAGTGAAATCTTCACTGATACGTCTTCTGCTTTGATCTCTGAACCTTTGACCGCGCCTTGTAGAACTTCCCCACCCGCAAGAGAAACGATCATTGCTGCAGCAACCTCACTGGCTTCTCCAACAGTCGCATGGTTGATTCCTTTTTCAAAACGTGCAGAGGATTCACTACGCAAATTAAATTGTTTTGCTGTACGACGAATCGAAATTGGATCAAATAAAGCAGATTCTAGTGCAACTGTTGTTGTTTCATTCGTGATCTCTGAGTCTAACCCTCCCATGACACCAGCTAAAGCAACTGGTTCTTTGCCGTTAGTAATGACGAGATTGTCAGTTGTCAATTCCCGAGATTCTCCATCTAGTGTTACTAATGTTTCATTTTCTTTTGCACGGCGGACAAGGATCTCTTTTGATTTCAATTTGTCGTAGTCAAATGCATGTAGTGGTTGTCCGAATAAAAGCAAAATATAGTTCGTCACATCTACTACATTGTTGATTGGACGAATGCCTTCGTTCATCAAAAGATTTTGCAGCCATTGAGGACTTGGCTGGATTCTTACTCCTTCAATGATTCTGATTTGATAAGCAGGAACTGCTTCTTTATCTTCAACTTCCACTTGAATTTTATCGCTAGCAGGACGTGAGGATTCTACCAGCTTTTCGTCATCGAATGTAGGAGTCTGACGATAAATTGCCCCAACTTCATAAGCTACGCCACGCATTGACAATGCATCCGCACGATTCGGTGTGATAGACAATTCAATAATCGAATCATCCATATCCAAATAAGGAAAAACTGGATCGCCATTTACAGCTTCTTGTGGCATATAATAGATACCTTCAGCGTATTCTTTCGGTATAACACTATCTGAATAGCCAATTTCTTGTAATGAGCAAATCATGCCATTTGATACTTGGCCACGCATTTTTCCTTTTTTGATTTTTACATTACCAGCGATACGTGAGTTAGGAAGTGCAACAATCACTTTGATTCCAACCTTCACATTAGGCGCTCCACAAACGATTTGAGACAGTTCGTCTTCGCCAATATCGACTTGACAAATAGAAAGGTGATCAGAATCTGGATGTGGTACGCATTCCTTGACTTCACCGACAACGATTTTTTTCAAGCCTTCTTCTGGAACCGCGATTCCCTCGACTTCGATTCCTGTTACAGACATTTTATCCGCTAATTCTTTTGGTGTTACATTCGATAAATCCACATAACGATTAAGCCATTTATATGAAACTAACATTTTCTTACTCCCCCTTGAACTGACTTAAGAAACGTAAGTCATTTTGATAGAAATTACGGATATCATTCACTCCATACCGCAACATAGCTACGCGGTCTGGTCCAAGGCCGAAAGCAAAGCCTGAATATTCTTCTGGATCGATTCCTGACATCTTCAACACATTCGGGTGCACCATGCCAGCTCCTAAAATCTCGATCCAGCCAGTGTATTTACATACGTTACAACCGGCACCCCCACATTTGAAACAGCTGACATCTACTTCTACTGATGGCTCCGTAAATGGGAAATAACTTGGACGCAAACGGATTTCACGATCTTCCCCAAACATTTTTTTCATTACGACTTCTAATGTTCCTTTAAGGTCGCCCATCGTGATGTTTTTATCAACAACTAGCCCTTCAATTTGATGGAACTGATGGCTGTGGGTCGCATCATCTGTATCTCTGCGGAAAACTTTCCCTGGCGAGATCATTCGTAGAGCACCCTTAGAGAAATCATGTTTTTCCATTGTCCGTGCTTGGACTGGTGAAGTATGTGTCCGAATGAGTATCTCGTCTGAAATATAGAAAGTATCTTGCATGTCCCGTGCTGGATGATCTTTTGGCAGATTCATCCGTTCGAAATTGTAATGATCAGATTCTACTTCATATCCTTCTACGATCTGATAGCCCATACCCACAAAAATATCTTCAATTTCTTCCATGATTTGTGTCACGATATGACGTGTACCATGTTTTACTTTTCTACCAGGTAGTGTCACGTCTATTGTTTCTTTTGCCAAAGCTGCATTCAACGCTTCTTCTTCTAATACTTGTTTTTTTCGCTCGATCTCTTCTGTCAAAAGATCTCGGATCTCATTTGCGAAACTTCCGACTTTTGGTCGCTCTTCTGGACTTAGATCTTTCATCCCACGTAATACTTCTGTGATCGGTCCTTTTTTTCCTAACGTTTCAACACGTATTTGATTTAATTCATTTAAATCTTGTGCCGCTGTGATTTTGACGAGCGTTGCTTCTTTCAAGCTCTCTAATTGTGCTTGTAGAGACATGTGCTTGTTCCTCCTTTAAATTCCAAATACAAAACAAAAAGACCTCATTCCTGTTAAGGAACGAGGTCTTCGCGTTACCATCCTAATTTGCGGATAAATGACTTACACCGCACTCTTACTTCGTTAACGACAATTGCCGGTCTGATTTTATCAGACGAACTCGGAAAGTGAACTTCATTTTTCAAACACAGGATCTGCTTTCAGTCTGCGACAGATCTCCCTGAACTGGTTTAGCCAAACTACTCTTTTTCGTCATCGTTCTTTACTTATTCGTATGGACTATAGTTTACAAGATTTTTTTTACAAAATCAACCGCATTCTTCCTCTGTGACCCATTTTTCGCTCCAAACTTGTATTTGACGCATCGCTTTTTGCAAGTCTGCTCCTTTTTCAGTCAAGAGATATTCTGAACGGCTCTTTTCGCTACAGGCAAAGTTTCGAGTGACTATTCCTTCTTTTTCTAATTCCTTCAAGCGTTCGACTAATACTCGATCACTGACCATCGGGATTTTTGCCGCAAGCTCAACAAAGCGTTGCGGACCGTTTTCGAGTAGTACATCGATAATCAATCCGTTCCATTTTTTTCCTAAAATAGAGAATGTTTTTTCAAATTTAGGGCATAAAACGAATTCTGTCTGTGTTAGCTCCATCATACTCACCTCTTCCCAGAGTATAGCATAATCCTTACAAAACATAAGTCAAGTTTGCTCAATTATAATTATTTGTTAATGTTTATAATTTGTTTCACTCGAAGCAAAATTAGGAAAACATTTTCTACTGGCTTATTCAAAGCTTCTGACATTGCTTGTTGGTAAAGTCTTAGCTGTCCTTGATATTTTTGGACGATTGCATCTATTTCTGCTGGATCATCCGGATGTAAAATAAAATCTGTTTTAAAATCATAGATATTGAGATGATCTTTTTCTTCTAGGTATCCATCGACGATTCCGTGGATTAATAGTTCATCTTCTTGATTTGGATAGTCTTGAAATACTTCGTCAGCAGGAAGCAGCATGGAAAAAGGTTGTTCTCGTTTTACGTTTTCTTTGTTGGCAATCAGCTGTTGACCAAGTTCTGTTTGAAAGAACCATATAATAGAAGAAACATCTACTTTTTTCGCGACTTTTTCGTCTACTAACCGTTTCCTTACCAATTCCTGTAATTTTTGATGGATACTCTCTGTAGTTGGCATCTCTAATGGCAGTAATTGTAACAAAGCATGCGTAGCAGTTCCAACAGCAGCTGCTGACACTTGCCGATCTTTTTGCAAAAATTTTGGTTCTGCTAGTTGTTCTTGCGTATAACGAAATTGACGGGATGCTGCTTTGTTCTGACTGCTTTCCAGAGTCAAACGTGATTCTTGTGTATCATCTGGATCTTCGAATAATCGTTTGATTTCAGATACAGATTGATAACTTGTGGTTTGTGAAGAAGCTTGATAAGGATATTCATATGCCAGACGTTTTTGTAACGAATCTGCTAATACAGTTTCATCTTCTTTCATCTGCTGATCTAAGTTAACCAGTTCTTTTTCAGCAAGCAACTGTCTTTGTTCAATGATCGATTGCTGATTCATCCATGAAATAGAAAACTGTGCATTTGAATGTTGAAGAAGAGAAGTCGAAATTTCTTCCTCTAAGTATTTCTGCATTTCAGGATGACGGATCAATCCGTAACCAATCCAATTCATCAAGCTGCTTCTGCCCTTCAAACGTAGCGCAGGATCAAAAACCAACTCCTCATGATCAGCTGCTTCAGACCACGTTTGGATCATTTGCTCTTTATTTTTATAGGAACCGACAATGAAAAGCTTTTGTTCTGCCCGAGTCAATCCTACATACAATTTACGCATTTCTTCCGACAATAATTTGTTTTGCTTTGCCAATTTGATGGCTTGAAACGGTAACGTATCATATAACACTCGTGTTTCAGGATCCATATAGCGAATTCCTGCTCCAAGTTTTTCTTCAAAAGCATACCGATTGCGCAAGTCTTGTAAGTTGAACTCCTTTGTCATATCTAACAAAAATACAACTGGGAATTCCAAGCCTTTACTTGCATGGATCGTCATAACGCGAACAGCATTATCTTCTATTGAAATGACTGGTTCTGCTAAGTCTTTATCTTTTTCTTGCATTTTTTCAATGAAACGTACGAACTGGTATAATCCTCTGAAAGAACTTTGCTCGTAAGCTTTGGCACGATCAACCAATGCATAAAGATTGGCTTGTCTCTGTGCCCCTGCTGGCAGACCGACCACATACTCTAGATATCCCGTCTCATAATAGATATCCCATAACAAGTCAGTGATCGAAGAACGGCGAGCAAGTTCTCGCCAATGCTCTAGTTGCTTGCCAAAATGTTCCAGCTTAGCTACTAATTCATTTTCGTTTGATGCTTGATAAGCAAGCACAGCATCATAGTAAGTATGTGCACGGTCAGCTAATCGAATGCTGGCTAATTCTGGTTCAATCAGACCCACGATCGGTGAGCGCAATACAGCCGCAAGCGGAATATCTTGATAGGGATTATCGATTAATTGTAGCAGCGAGATCATCGTGCGAATTTCTGTCGCTTGAAAATAGTTTTGAGCATCATTCATCTCCAATGGAATATCCAATGTTTTGAAAATCTCTAAAATCGTTAAGTTGTTCTTCTTTGTAGGTGTCAAGAGAACAATGTCTTTGTACTCTATCGGACGACTTTTTTTTGATTTTTTATCATAAATCATAAAGGTGGAATCAATTAATTGACGAATTTTTAGTCCTGTCATAAAAAGTTCGCCTTCTGTTTTGTCTTCCAGTATATCATCCGTCGGAATCTCAATCTCTGATTCTTCCTGTTCTTTTTCATAGATCATGATTTCTGGCTCAAACTGTTCATTCTCTGGAAAGTCTGAAAATCCTTGGATCAGTTTGGCTGCTTCGTCATAATTGATTTGACCCACTGCTGGATCCATTAGTTGTTCAAAAATAAGATTCGTAAAAGAAAGGACTTCTTTTCTAGAGCGGAAGTTCTCAGCCAAAACGATTCGACGTCCGCCTTCTTTCTTTGAGAAATTCTCGTATTTCCCGATAAATAAACTAGGATCTGCTAAACGGAAAGAATAGATGGATTGTTTGACATCCCCAACCATGAACATATTTCCTTTTGTATCATCAGGTTCTCTTAGCCAGTATAAAATGGCTTCTTGTAATTGGTTCACGTCTTGATATTCATCTACCATTACTTCTTTGAATTTTTTTCGATAATGTTTTGAAGCTTCACTTGGTAGCCATACATCTTTCGTTTTTTCTGTGAGAATCTGCAACGCTAAATGTTCCAGATCATTGAAATCCAGCACACCTTTTTCCCGTTTACGCATACTGAAACCGTCCATGAAGCTTTGCGTGACTTTTGTCATTTCTTCGACTAACGGTAGTGCTTTGTCCGTTAATTCTTCCATTTGGCTTGGGGAAACAGGAAAATAACTTTTACTTATCTGCTGAATCAGTTTTTTTGCTTTATCCCTCATGCCCTTGACTTCATTGGAAATTTCTTTCAATTCTGCTTTCCGACTGCTCTTAAAAGTTGAAAAAGTTAGTTGTTCCAAACCAGCATAAGCTTCTTCTAACCGATCTTGCGAGAACGCTTCATAGATATTCTTGATCTGCTGTTGTTCTCCAGCTACTTGCTCATGCATTTTTTCTAATCCTTCACCTTGTGCTAACTGAGTCATCTGTTCATATAACTGTACACATTGGTATATATCTGCCAAAACTAAAGGACGGATTTGTTCTTGATATAATCGAGATTTCGCTAGCCCCTCAGGCAAACGATAATTATCGCTTAACTGTTCTAGCCATTTTTGGGGGTCAGGGTTGGCACGGGCAAACTCATAAAGAGAAAACACCAGATTCGTCAAGCCGTCATCTGAACGATCATTAGAAAAATTCATTGTTAATTGGAAAAATCGTTCATCATTTTCTGCATAAAGTGCTTCTCTCAGCTCGTCCCACACATCCTCTTTCATCAAGATCGTTTCTGTTTCATCTGTTAACATGCGAAAGACTGGATCAATATCAATTAAGTAATAATAACGTCGAATAACTGTCAGGCAAAAAGCATGTAAGGTTGAGATATTCGCTGTGGGCAATAAAACTAACTGCTTAGTAAAATGCTGTCTACGTACAGGGTCACTTTCGCTATTGACGGCTTCTTGTAATGCCTCTTGAATTCTTTCTTTCATTTCTCTTGCGGCAGCTTCAGTAAATGTCACAATCAATAATTCATCGATACCAAAACCCATTTTTAGTTTTTCAATCACTCTTCGAACAAGCACTGTAGTTTTACCTGATCCGGCAGACGCAGAGACTAATAGATTATCTCCTTGATCAAAAATCGCTTGCCACTGATCATCTGTGAATCGTTCATTTTGCGGTTTTAAAGGAATTTGATTCACTCTTCTTCACTCCTTTTCAATATTCTACGCAGTGCTTCTTCCTTATCTATTTTCTCCAGACGGTGGTAATTATTTTCTTTCAGCATCACATCAAACGTACAGATGCTTCTGAATGGACAAAATTCGCAGGCAATCCGCTGTTTATCTTTATAAGCTGGATTTAGTTTGATTTCTCCGGAAGTAATCGCATCTCCAGCTAACCGCATATTTTCCCGATTATGCGCCATGAATAGTTGCAGTTCTTCTTCCGTAAAAAACTTATCTTTGCTAAAACCGCCTTTTTGGTATTCATCTTTCGCATTTTTCTTCACTGGATAGATCAGTGATTGTTCTTTTGCTTCCAATGAATGGTCTAATACCTCTAAAAGAGCGGGGTCATCGACAAAAACACCATCATAACTAAATTTTTTCAATGTATTCTTCTCTACATCATCTGTCTCCGTCAATACAGGATTATGAACATGTAAATAATATGATCCTGCTGGTTTAACAGCCGCTTTTCCTGTTAAACGCACTGCATCCATCAATGCTACGTCCAGGTACGTCAATAATTGCATAGCCATGCCATAATAAGCTTCTGTGACATCGAATGAACGTCCGCTAGATTTGTAATCAACGACGCTTAGCCAAGTATCTTCTTGTTCAGAAGCTACATCGATTCGATCGATTTTCCCTCGAACATGGAGTTTTCCACCATTACTCAACGGTAATTCCAGACCTGTGATACCTTTTGCTCCAGCAATCTGACCAAATAAGATCTCCGTCTGAAGAGGATGCATGCCTGTATTTTTGCTCTGTTTTTGCAAAGCCCATGCCACTTTTTGAATCGTCTGTCCTAACTGGTAGCGAATATAGTTCATTCTTGCAGAACTATCCAATATCTCAAACCGAAGTTCTCCGAATACTTCCTGCAGCACTTTTTCAGTAAAGTCTCTACGCTGCGCATCGGACATATTCACTAAGGATAATTGGTTTGAAAACAGTAGCTTGAAGAAACGATCCAATGATTCATGATAAAAATCACCTGTTGCTGCTGGAGTTAAACCATAAACAGTTCGTTCTTTCAATTTCAAACCAAATTGCATGAAGTATTTGTATTCACAATTATAAAAATTCTCCATACGTGAAATTGAAGTATAGATTTCTTTTCCATAAAGCTCTTCCGCCATTTTTTCTGGCATCGAAACAGGAACATTTAAATGTTCCTGACTTTCAAAAATCTGTAAAGCAAAATTTCGCCATGACGAATTCAGTACTAATTCTTTGAGCTTTTGCCAGTGCTTTGGTACAGGTTTCTTTTCATCTAAAGCTAATCGATAAATCCTATTGACTGTATTGATTCCGCTTCTGTAAGTCCCTACATAACAATTAGGGTCGCTTTCGATCGTCAAATGCTCTTTTCTCTCGACGGGAACAGATAAATATTCTGTGATTCTACGCAAATAAGGAGACATCTTCAGCGAACCATCTGTGTCATAGCTTTGTGCATAACTAAGATATAATCGATCTGTTCCGGAAAGAAAAACAAGATAGGCTTGGAAAGGCTCAAAAGAGATACTTTCCTTTGATGGGTCGAATAAAAACTGTCCATCTGGCAAGGCCTGATTTAATACTTCTCGTTCTTCACTGGACAACAATCCTTTTGTCTCTTTGCGGTCTGGAAACACTTGATCATTCAACCCTAATGCAAAAGTGACGGCAGCTTGATTTGGTCGAACTAATTCCAAACGATTGATTCGCACTTGGTCGATTGCGGTAGGGATTTTACCATAACTTAGATTTTCTAGACCACTCGTAATGATTTCTTGGAACAGTGACCAGTCAAAAGCCGATTCACCATAAATTACTACATATTCATCCAACAGATCAATCAGCGCTCCCCATGTCTGCTCATGGTTTCTTGCCGCTTCTAGGTTTCCTCTGTCTACTTCCTGATTACGCCAAAACAATAATTGTTGCTGTACGCCACTTTGGATCAAAAATTGATAAAAAACATTTGCGGCCTCTTGTCCTGTTTTGCTTTTCTTTATTTTTTTCAAAAATACTGGTACAGCTTTCTGAAATAATCGTCTAATCGTATTTGACTGTTCTTCCAAATACTGTACGTCTTCAATCTGTTCTGCTTCAAAATCATACGCCACAAACTGCCAGTCTTTTTCACGAGTCCAATAAGTTCCTTGATAATTGTAAGCAAGTGCTACATTTTCAGTGATGTCCAGTTTTTTCCTGAATTCATCTCGCTCTTGTTTCCATTCATCAAGTTCGGTTTCTGCTTCCGTCGACAGAAATAATTCAGTTTTGAAAAAACGCATAATATCACTTAGCCGATAAGAATAGCGGTCAAGAGCGAACAGACTGTTGATCCATTCGATCAGCGGATGATTTTCCATCATTTGTTCTTCATCGATATAAAAAGGAATTGCCATTTCTTGAAAGATCGGCCGAAGGATATTTCCATATAAAGACATATTTTTTGTCAGCACTTGGATATCACGATAACGGTAGTTTTCTTCACTGACTAGTCGTCTGATTTCAACAGCTAATTGTCGGACTTCTTCAGTTGGATTTTCAGCTTCCCACAAATGGAGATGCTCTTGTCCCCCTAATTTGTGTACTGCCGCTTTCTTTTGGCTAGATGTCTCTTCCCACATTGTTTGCAGCAGTTGAAGCTCTGTCGGACGAGTCTGCTCTGGTGCAAATCGGTCCACTAATATAGGGACTTTCCGTTCTCTTGCACTTTGAAAAAGACGGAAATAAAGCTTTCCAGTCTCATGAAAGAGCGTAAGTACTTCTGGAAGATCCGCTGTATAAGGACGATCCAGCAATAAATCGACAACCAATTGCCCCTTTTCCATCATTGCCTGCAGTAATTGATACTCTTGACCATTGATTCGAGAAAAACCACTGACAATAAATTTGACGTTGTTGAAATCTTGTGTCTGCATATAATTTGCTAGTATAGATAGTGCATCTTCATTTGTTAGTGCACGTTGAGTCAATTCGCTGTCATAAGCTGAAAAAATCAGCTTCAAGTCTTTCATTTTAAGTTGCTGGTCTTCTGCATTAGGTGAATCACCAAATAAAAGCATCAGGTCTTCTGGTTGAATATTTCCTGTACGCAATTCACTGTAGAGTTCTTGTAATTGACGAGTAAACCCTCTTTTATTGATTTCTCCGCGAAAGATTGTTAATTCTTCCTCATTTTTTTCTAAAATCTGTCGCAAGATCATTGCAGATCCTGATTCTGATAATTCATTTCCTGTAAGAAGAGTTGTCTGTTGCAGCAAATACCAAGCCAGACGATAAAAACTAAATACTTGAACGTTTGTTGTGCTGAAAGCTTTTTTTCCGCTTCTTCTTCGCATCTCCGCTAAAATTTCTTGTTCCTGTTCGAATTTGCTGTAGTTGGGAACA
The DNA here is from genome assembly GCF_030910025.2 of Enterococcus sp. SB12. Taxonomy (NCBI): domain Bacteria; kingdom Bacillati; phylum Bacillota; class Bacilli; order Lactobacillales; family Enterococcaceae; genus Enterococcus; species Enterococcus sp. SB12. The sequence continues at coordinate 1,447,453 of NZ_CP175675.1, forward strand.
AGGAAAAATACTTGGTTACTTGCATCCTGGTCGAGCCAAGCGGATGCTTCGTCGATCAAGACTTGACGGTGATCTTTTTTCCCGTTTCCAAGAATAAATTGTAAAGACATGCTTTTCCTCCTTCAACACATGATACGGTGCTCCTTTATTATATCAAAAAATACTGAACATTTGTTCTATATTCTTCAAATTATATCCTTTTAAGGTTCTGATATTTCTACTTTTTTAAGTATACGCAAAAAACAGGAACTGCTGCAAATAAGCAATTCCTGTCTTTATGTTCATTGATTAATGAATAGAGCCCATTAGTTTTTTGATTGGTTCTTTCACAGTAAATAGCAAGATACCACCGACGATTGCTACTGTACCGATAATACCGAAGTAGGCAGATTCTGTTCCCGGTGTGTAGAAGCGTGCAATTTGTGCATTGATTGCTTGTGAAGAAGCATCAGCTAAGAACCAAATAGCGATTGTTTGTGATTCAAATGCTCGTGGTGCTAATTTTGTTGTCACAGACAAACCAACTGGTGAAAGACACAATTCAGCAATAACCACGATGAAGAAACTTCCCAACAACCACAATGGACTTACTTTTCCACTTGTACCATAAAGCATACCCGGCAACATCAATAGCAAGTACGATAATCCTGCAAATAAAAGTCCAAGAGAGAATTTTACTACTGTAGATGGTTGACGTTCACCAAGTTTCGTCCACATCGTTACGAATACTGGTGTCAAAATAAAGATGAAAATTGGATTCAATGATTGATACCAGCTTGCTTGGATCGTTACACCAAATAGCGTAGATTGTGTACGTTCACTAGCAAATAAAGCTAAGATAGATGAACCTTGTTCTTGTAATGACCAGAAAATGATTGCTGCAAGGAATAATGGGATATAAGCCCATACTCTTGGTTTTTCTTCAGCAGTTACATCTTTTGAAGTCAGCATTTTGATAAAGTAATACAACGGTAAGATAATCCCCAATACACTGATTGTATTGACAAAAAAGTCAATTGTCAGATGACCAGTTAGTTGTGCCCCACCGAATACTGCAGCGATAACAACAAGTGCGATGATCAAGTTACGGATGAGTCCTTTACGTTCTTCAGTTGTCAAAGGATTCGGCGGTGTTGTACCCACTCCATCTAATGTCTTACGTCCTTGGATGATGTATTGTAATAATCCAAAGAACATCCCAATAGCAGCTAAAGAGAACCCTAAATGATAGTTATATTCTTGACCGATTGTCCCAACGATTAGTGGTGCTAATAATGCCCCTAAGTTGACACCCATGTAAAAAATCGAAAATCCTGCATCTCTTCGCAAGTCAGTCTTTGAATAAAGATGTCCGACCATGCCAGAAACATTTGGTTTCAAAAAGGCGGTTCCGATAATAATCAATGCCATCGAAACAAACAATGTACTTACACCAAATGGTAAAGCCAAGACGATGTGGCCAAGCATAATGAAAACTCCACCGAAGAACACAGTGCGTTTTGCTCCTAACACTCGGTCAGATACCCATCCGCCGACGATACTAGACATGTAGATCAAAGATCCGTAGATCGACATGATAGCTAATGCTGTTGCTCGTGGTAATCCAAGTCCCCCGTTGGCAACTGTATCGTACATATAATAGATAAGTAATGCACGCATACCGTAATAACTAAATCGTTCCCACATCTCAGTGAAGAACAAAGTTGACAATCCCTTCGGCTGCCCGAAGAAGCCCTTGTCTTGCTGTTTTTCCATAATCTATACCCCAATTCTTTAAATTTTCAGAAAATATTATACATCTTTACCGAAAAATTTAACTAAAAAACTTATTTAAGAAATATAAACTAATTTTCTATAAAAACAAGTAATTTTTAATGGCAATATCATAAAAAAAAGAAGATAGAGATTTAATAATTATATATCAGCTGTTTTTTTCAAATAAGCAAAAATTCCTAAAACACAATAATGAAAGCGATAACTAAGAAAAATCCTTTCATAACGATTTTTCTTATTAAAATTGTTTTTTGAACTTCGCTTATTTTTTGTGAGCATATCTGTTTACTTACTTTTTGTAAGGTGCTATACTTCATTTCGTAATCAATTAAAAAAATGCAAAACGCAAATCAAAGGAGAAATTTTATTATGACAACTTTTACTGACACTTTAAAAAACCGCCGTTCAATCTATCATCTAGGACGTAATGTTTCACTTTCTAATGAAGAATTGACAACTTTGATCAAAGAAGCAATTAAAGAAAGCCCAACTGCTTTCAATGCTCAATCAACACGCGCAGTTATCCTTTTCGGAGATGCACATGAAAAACTTTGGGAAATCACTGAAGAAGCACTTCGCCCATTGACTCCAGCAGAAGCTTTCCCAAATACACAAAACAAATTAGCTGGTTTCAAAAATGGTTATGGTACAGTATTATTCTTCAAAGATACTGACGTGGTAAAAGGTCTACAAGAACAATTTGAATTATATGCAGACAACTTCCCAGATTGGTCAGAACAATCAAACGGAATCGCAACAGCTAATACTTGGGTAGCATTAGTTGATAAAGGATTGGGCGCAAACTTGCAACATTACAACCCAGTTATTGACGAAGCAGTTGCAAAAGAATGGAATATCCCTTCAAACTGGAAACTACGTTCGCAATTAGTATTCGGTTCACCAGAAACACCGGCTGGGGAAAAAGAATACATGAACGATGCCGATCGCTTCCGCGTATTCGGATAATTTTATTTGAAATAAAAAACAGAGGTTGTGACAAACATCTTGTCGCAACCTCTGTTTTTATTCTGGATCAATCATAATATCAATCTCTGCCTCATCGTTTAAGCGTTGGGACAAAAATGGAACTAATTCTTCTAATGATGCAGAAAATTTCAGCATCGGTCCTCGCCATCCGTTTCGGAAAAAATTCATTTTTACGATTTTAGAACCTTTTGGCTGATATAATACAATTTTATTGATCTCAGAAAAAGGAACACCTTTTTTGTCAAAGCTATTCAAAACAAGTCCTTCTTCTGTGATTCCTCTACTGTCCAACAAAAAACTAATAAAAATCATTGCTGACAAGATCCCTTTTGCCAATTCATCTGCTGTAGGATGACTGATGAGTGTATACCAAATGACTAGTGACACTAAGAAGGGTATCACCAAGTAGACCCATCGATTTCGCACAGTCCGATAAATAATTTCTTTTCGAACCAGCCAAAGAAATAAAAACATCACAACAACGAATAAAAACAATAGAACCGTAAAGAATGTTACCATGACAACTCGCCTCGCTTTTTCTTCTCCAGAAAATAGGAAAAGAATACTGATTTACCTTCTCAAAGAAATTGGACTTGCAGCACGCCGCACGTCCAATTGTTTTCTTTATTCAAATGTATCATATTTTGCAACAACCATGCTTGCTTTTTCATCTAATAATTCTTGGTCCTCTGCAGCACATTGGGCAACTTTGACCACGGCGCAGTTTGTCATTTTTGATACAACTTCACCAATGACCGTTTTTGTAAAACCAATTGGTTTGCATGCATATTGTTCTCCTAAATTAATCATTTCTTCCGTCATCAAAATCCTCCTAAACTGCTGGAACTTTTCTCCACATTACCACCGCTATTTCTTTGGAGATTTAACTCATTGATTTTTATTTACAGTTAAAAATCAACCTTACAGGCATTATAGCGTACTGTTTTCGTTTTCACAATTAAAACAGCTGTTGTATTTAGAAGAATTTTTTTCAAAAAATTAAAACATATTCCTTAAAAACTAATTATTTCCTACATATTAAAATATAATACTTCCATTTCCAATAAAAATACATTTATAATAGGAAAGATAAACAGCTGAAAAGGGAGATTTCAAATGAAGAAAAAAACGTTCAAAAAACTATTGTTTCTAGGGGGCACAGCTGCTCTTTTATTAAGCGGTACAAGTTATTACCTACATATCCATTATCCAGAACATACAATGAACACTGCACAAAAAAGTTCAACACAAAAAACGAAAAAGACAAAAGAGAAAGCAGAAGTTTTGCTAGATGTTCCATTAGAGAGCCAGTTTGATTCTCCTTCTTTAGAAAATGGCTGTGAAGTCACTTCGCTTTCTATGCTTTTATCTTTTTATGGTTATGAAACAACTAAAAACCAGTTAGCTGAGCAATTGGATTACGTCCCTGTTTTCAATGCAGATGGGACTCATGGCGATCCTAATGAAGGATTTGTTGGTGATATCAGTGGCGGAGACTGGGCTATGGGCATCTATGTTCCCCCAGTTGCCTCCCTTGCTCAGCAAATCGTCCAAACGGATTATCACACTTTTCCAAAAACCGATGCTCAACTCGATGATATCAAAAAAGCACTATCTAAAGGAAATCCTGTCTGGACTTCTGTGACTATCAACTTTGAAGTCCCAGATGAAACTGATTTTATGACTTGGACCACAAATAATGGAGAAGTAAGAGTCACTCCTCTTGTTCATGCTTGTGTAGTCACTGGATATGACAAAGAAAATATTTATGTCAACGATCCCTATGAAGTAAAAAATCGAGCAGTACCGATCAACGATTTTTCGGCGATTTTCACTGCAATGGGTGGACAGATGCTAACTTTGGAGAAAAGCTAGTAATTCAAACAAAAATCCCTTATACTCAAGATACCAAACCTTTGAAGGGAGCGTAGATAATGGAAAAATTCACACATAAAAAAATGGATCCAAATGAAATTCCGATTATTTTTGTCCGTGACTGCAAGGGAAATGTTCAAGGTAAAGTCTCTATTAATGAGTGGAACGAGCGTCGCAGACCTGCTACCCTCAATGAACTGGAAATCAAATTGTATCGTCAATCTCTTGTTTATTACGCAGATCAAGAGTACGAGAAAGCCACCGATTTATTGAAATTTCTGATTGCTCGAACAGAGTATACTCGCTTTGAATATATTGAACGTTTAGCAAACATTTATCATATTATGAATGAACCTGTCAAAGAATATCAGTTATTGGACACCGTCTTGTCAGTAGCAGAACTGATTGCCCTTCCTGCTGGATTAGAAAAGAAACTAGTACGCCGCCTTTTACGAGTAAAGCAACAACTATCCGATCAAGAAAAATAACTTGCGTTTTTTTAGGAAAGTGCTATGATTATTTTGTTGAATAAATGGGATGTAGCCAAACTGGTAAGGCACTTGACTCTGAATCAAGCAATTGTAGGTTCGAACCCTGCCATCCCAATTTGATGTGCTTGCTGAAAAAATGAACCCCCTGTAAAAGAACAATCTTTTTGCAGGGGGATTATTGTATTATTTTTACTACTTCTATTTAGTTTACATAATTAAATTATGAATAATAAAATCGGGCGTATTCTTAATACAAAAACTGATTTACCCAATAATTGCTAATGCTTTCTCCGGAACTTTTTCTCTAGGAACTTCCTCATACGTTTCTATGTGTGCTCCTTTATTGCTGATTTTCAAATAATGATTTTCTTTTAACACAGAAAGACCATTAAATTCAACCGTTCGTTCTTTCCCATTGGCATCAGCAGCTTTCTGCACATACCTTGCTGTACCATATTCATTTACTTCCTCTGGTTTTTGTGTCTTTACATAGACCTCTCCTTTTTCAACTAATGGATTTAGCTGATCAAGTATACCAGGGATTTCTCCATAACTTCCTTCAGTATAATATTTCAGTCCAAATAGCAAAATACCACTAATCGCCGCCAGTCCAATCAAATATTTAATCACTTTCATCTTTCTACCTCCTTGTTATATATTCAGTATATGGGTCAGTTAAAGAAATTCCATCCGTCCCAAGTTGGAGATTTTTCTCCTACTTTAGAAGCGAGAATCGAGTGTTTTTTTAGTAAAAATGATCGTTATTTGATATTATTGACGTGTGGATAAATCAGTTTTTCTCGTTTTGTCCATGTAAAAAATCACGTTGATAGCAAAGGATGTGTTCAAAATGAATCAAGAAGAATTATTTCAAAAAGTCAAGGAAATGATTAAGAACGGCAATTTCGATGGCGCAAAACGATTTATCGAAGAACATAAAGAACAATTAGGACCTTATAAAGAGAAAGCCCAAAATCTTTTAAAAGATGTAAATATCGACAGTGTCAAAAACAAATTTAAAAATCTATTCAAATAAGTAAAACTTTCACTTTTGTAAAATCAAAGGAGGACAATGCTGCTGCATCGTCCTCCTTTGGTTCTTTTCTGAATACTTCATACTAAAATAAACGTGTCGGATCGTAATGATAAGTCACATTGCCGTTCAGTGAGGCTTTTCCCACCACATATTTACGATTCTCCAACTTCAGCCACGCTTCTCGAAAAGCCATTAATTCTTCTCTTTTTACATCGATCTTTTCGATTTTTCCATCGATCAAATCTTGAATAAGTTGTTCATATGGATTCATTTTTTTCCTCCATCTGCTGTCAATCAATAAGTTGTAAAAATAGGTTCATATGCTTTTTTGGTATCTAGATCTTCTCTGACTTTGACTGTCGTATAAATAATTTTTTCTACTGGGATACTATAATAACTTCCTTCACCATTATTGAATCGGTGAACGTCTTTCTTTGCTAAAATACCATTTATTTTATTCGTCAGTACACGTTGTTCGACACTGTTACTTACAACATAGTAAATCACCCGAATATTATTGATTAAATGCAAATCGATTTCTAACACTACATGATCCATGAAAATCTCACTCCTTCTTTCACTTTGATTATAGCAAGTTTCTCCTCTAATTTCAAAATCGATACAGATTTTACCGGATAAATCCACAAAACTGCTTGCGCCATTTCGCACAAAGTGTTATTTTGTATCATGGACTTTATTTATTGGAGGCAATAGTATGATCGCGATCGGTCAATTTGTTTTTTATATTCCTTTTTTTATTATGATAAGCATTCTTTTCTATTACATAAAATGGACAAAAAAGAAGTTTTCAGTTTTACTGGCCTCTTTACCTGCTGTATATTTTACTTATCAAATTTTTTCTTTTAGGCATTGGGAAACAACGTCTGTATTAATAACACACATCATCGAATTGACGCTTTCAGTAATTTTTCTTATTATTTGGATCTATTTTTTATATAAGAATCAGAATTGAATCCCTCGCATGTTTAAAAAGAAAACGATTAAAGATGCAGCAAATTTCTGCCGATCTTTAATCGTTTTTTCTATTCTGTTATACAAAAAAAATGTTTGAATCGGTGAAGGATCGTTCCTTGTTTTAATTCTATAAATTCTTGTGCGATCGGGTACTTTTCTTCCAAATTTTCTTTGTTCTTTTCGATCAGGCTTTTCGCTTCTTCATATTTTTTATCTGCACATAGTGCTTTTACTTCCTGTAATACTTTTCCTGCTTCCATTTGCCTCACCCTCTTGCCATTTTATTGCTTTAAGTTTTATTTAAGTTATACGCATTATTCTAGTTTCATCCCAAATAACCTTTTTTCATTTTTACTCCTCGAACTAATCAGTTTTCTAAAGGCTGATTGGTTCGTCTTTTTTATTTTTCCTCCATTTCATTTTGCTCTTCTGTTAATTTATCTAATGCTTTGATTGATGCTGCGGCTCTTGCATAATCATAGCTGTATAATTCCATAAATTTATCAGGCAGAACAAACCACGCTGGAGGATAACCGTTAGCTGTGACAGGGAATCCTTTATCTTGTTGGTTATCTCCATTCCATCTCAGAGCAACACCTTTTTTTCCTTTCCACTTTACTAAAGCGATCGAGTATCCCTTTTTTGTTTGTGTGCCGTCTTCAATAATTGCTAAAATTTCTATTTTTTCTTTTGGCGCACGGACTTCTTGAGGACGAACCATCTTCTATTCCTCCCTTATCTCATTACTTCACGACCAACACACTGCAAGGGGCATGTGAAACGACATAAGAAGCGGTCGATCCAACTAATGCTTGTTGTATAGCACCTTTTCCTGTCGCTCCCATAACGATCAAATCAATATTTTCTTGTCCAGGGATGACATTGGCAATCAAATTTCTTGGATCTCCAGTTTCAACTATTGCGTGGATCTCAGCAATGCCGAACTCTTTGGCATCATTGATTTTTTTCAGCATGGCTACTTCTGTTCTTTGTTTTTCATCTGCATAGATTTTTGAAAAGGCATAGGCACTATGGGTCAGCTCAACTTTGTTGATGATTGACACGATAAATAAGTGGGCTTCATTGTCCTTTGCTAAGTCAAGGGCTTCAGCGAACGCTTTGATCGATTGTCTTGATCCGTCAACTGCTACCATGATGTTCAGGTATCTTTTACTCATTGGAACCGCCTCCTTTTTCTTTTATTGTAACATCTCAAGCAAAAATACAAAAAATATACGCAATATGTAAATAAAATGATGAACAAAAGCAATTTCTTTCAAGTTATTTATACATTTCTTTTCTCATCAGAACACCCGTTCTAATCCCATTATTTCTGCATTATGTGAAATTCCTCATCATTTTTCACATCGAGCGAACATCATTCTGTTACAAAAAACGTGGATTTGTCATAAATTGTCATGCTTCTTTTACCTATGAAATATTTTCACGTGTTAAAGTATTCCTCGTTGAACACAACAAATAAAACTTTTTAACGAATAAAGGAGATTTTTCATGACATCACTTAAAACTTTACTTTTTGGAACAACTTTGGCTGCCGGCGCTGCATTCTTCATGGGAACGACTGCTCATGCGGACGAAGCTTATACCGTTCAATCAGGTGATACTCTATCAACGATTTCTCAAAAATACGTTGGTGATAACTCCTTGATCAATGCCATTGCAGAATCAAATTCAATTTCTGATATTAACCTGATCTACTCAGGACAACAATTAACAATCCCAACAGAAGGCTCTGCACAAGCAGCTGCTGAACCTCAAGCAGCCGTTCAAGAAGCACCAGTCCAAGCTGAACAACCTGTTGTACAAGAAACGGTTCAAACGGAAACACAAGCAGCGCCTGTTGCTGAAACACAACCTGCTCCTGCTGTAACAGAAACTGCTGCTACTCCAGCAAGCACAAGCTCTGCAAAAGAATGGATCGCACAAAAAGAATCAAGCGGTTCTTACACAGCAACGAACGGACGTTACATCGGACGTTACCAATTAGATTCTTCTTACTTAAATGGTGACTACTCTGTTGCAAACCAAGAAAGAGTAGCAGAACAATATGTTACTTCACGTTATGGTTCTTGGGAAGCGGCGAAAGCATTCTGGGAAGCAAACGGTTGGTACTAAGATTCATTATTTGAACGTTTAAACACATTCAAAATATAGTAAGAGGTCATGCGATTTATTCTTTCGCATGACCTCTTTTTGAGTTTAAGTTTAGTCTTTATTCCTTAACTATCGTTTGCCAGTATTTCTTGTATCAGAATCTATAAATCTACTATTTGAATCAATCTATTAGGTTTTAAACTGTCCCACCTTCACACAAATTTTTTTTGATTTATTTGAATCTGGTTCCGTTGTTTAAAATTTTTCCTATATTCTTTTAGATAATATGTTATTTTCTTTCTCATCGCTCCAGGTGTACCTTCTCTTTATAAAAAAAGATATCAACAGAGAAACTCCGTCGATATCTTTTTTCCTTCTCAAAAAAACAAATTATGCGGCTAAGAAGACTCGAACTTCCACGAGGTCACCCTCACTAGCGCCTGAAGCTAGCGCGTCTGCCAATTCCGCCATAGCCGCATCACATCTTTTAGTTTAGGATTACATGTGTTTTTTGTCAAGAACATATTTTTGTTCTTTTTCATTTCTGTACGCCCTCCCTTATGCCATCTACACAAATAATTCATCCGAGCAACTCCATCATCTATTGAGGGTTGGTGAAAAAATCTGTTTTATCCATATGATCGATTTCAATGTTAAACGAACGACTCTGGGATTAGTAACTATTTTATTTTTTTCTTCATTTCTTTTTTCCTCTTTTTCTCGATTCAGCTATCTTCTTTCATTTGGATATTGATTATTTCTTCTGTTGGTTACTATCCTTCTGGAATTCTAGACGCTGAAGTAATTCACGTTTTCTTTCTTCTAGAGATCATAAGTAACGAATGAACGAACTTCAAATAATTTTTTTATTGTAATTCATATTTATATTGTTCGATGATTCTTAATACGATATGACACAATAAATAAAAATAGGCATGGCTATTTACAACAATAGTGCTATAGTAGAAAACAAATGAATAAGGTTACTTAAAGAGGTGAATACGATGAAACTGATCAAACTATGGGAAGCAGATTTAAAGAAAGCTTATCAGCTACAAACTAGCTTTGGACCAAATGAGAATGGATTTATCAACAATGCTTATAGCTATACATTTGCTGAATTTTTAGATTATGTAAAAAAATGCGAAAAAACGTCTTTAGGAATCGATCTTCCTGAGAGTTACGTTCCCGCAACCGTCTTTATTTTAGAAAGTGATGAACATGAGTATGTAGGAATTTTTAATTTGCGCCATAAACTGAACGAAACATTAAGAAACGGCGCTGGCCATATTGGTTACGGCATCTCCCCTAATTATCGTAAAAAAGGATATGCCACACAAGGATTAGCATTAGTACTACAAGAGGCAAAAAAAATCGGCATTGATGAGGCACTTTTGTCTGTAAATAAAAAAAATCTTGGCAGTCTTAAAGCACAACAAAAAAATGGGGCTACGATTTATCGTGAAGATGAGAAAGAATACTATACGAAAATCAAACTGATGTAAAAAAGATGGATTGCAAAAGGAAAGGGATTTGAATGTCCTTTATCAATAGAACACATTTATTTAATTAACTTCTAATATAGCAGACAAAATTTTATAAACAAAGAAACCTTTTATCTCTTTTCTTCTAGAAAGGATAAAAGGCTTTTTTTTTCCTATTTGCTTCTCATAGCTAGTCAGCCAAGATTCCTATCGTATCCCCAACGCAATCCGTGCATAACGGCTCATCTTATCTGTCGTCCATGCTGGATACCAGACTAGTTTGACTTCTGCTTTCGTTACTTCTGGCACTTCTTTTAATGCGTCATGGATAGATTCTGTTAAAATATCTGCTAATGGACAGCCCATAGTTGTTAAAGTCATCTTAATGACTGTTTCTCCATTTTCAGGATTGAATTCTATATCATAAATCAAGCCTAAATTGACGATGTCGATTCCTAATTCAGGATCAATCACCATTTCCAAGGCAGCAAGAATACGTTCTTTGATTAGTTCTATTTCTTGTCCAGACCGTTCTTGGTTTGCTTCGCTCATCGTACGACACTCCTTAACACGATTTTTATTTATCATACTCTTTTTTTAGCTGCTTGTAAATGAGAATTTAGAAGGAAGATTCTCGTTTAAATTTATAAAAATGTTCTTATTAGATGTAATAGATTAAATTTATTCTAAAATAAACCTGATTCCTCATTTTTTTTGTGAACGATTTTTTATTTCTGGCAATACGCCAGTTGTTCGATACATTTTTTGTTCGTTTTCATTTGCAAACCGGCCAAATACTGAATGAGTTGGTAAAATATTGATAAATGCATCGTCGTCGATTTCATGAACGATCTGATCAAGATCATACATTTCGTAGCGGGTGATGACCATCATGATCATGTTCCCTTGTTTTTTTGAATAGCCACCGACAGACGGCAGTAATGTCATTCCACGTACCATCCGTTTTGCTAGTTCTTCTGTTACCTCTTCTGGCTTGACGGTAACGATCATTGCTGTTACTTTTTGATGACTCGTGTGGATGGCATCAATTACTTGAGTCATTGCATAAATGGAAATAATCGTATACAAGGCACTTTCCCAGTTAAAGAAGAAGCCTGCGATGACTACAATGATACCATTTAGAATCAGCATGTAGTTTCCGACTGTTTTTCCAGTTGTTTGTGAAAGTACAAGAGAGATGATATCCATCCCACCAGTTGTAAAGCCCATTTTTAAAGATAATCCTACGCCAAGACCTAATAAAACACCGCCTACTAGGGCATTCATCAAAATATTATCAGTGATCTGTCCGACTGGAAGCAGCATCGTCATCACCGATACACATACAACATTCACAAAACTAAGGATCGTTGCTCGTTTTCCTACTTTGAGAAACCCTAATACAAACACAGGGATATTCAAAAGAAAAATAAATGTTCCTGTGTCTATCTTGATATGAAACCATTCATATAAAAGCGAGGAAATGATTTGAGCGATCCCATTCATCCCTGCAGAAAAGACATTGGCTGGAATCAAAAAATAATTTAAAGCGACCGCAGCGGTCAATCCGGTTATCAAAATAACCACTATTTTCTTTAATCTTTCATTTTTATGATACGCAGTCATAATTTTACTCACAAGCACCTCTCCCCTACTTTGGTATTCCAAATGTAAGAATAACAGTTTATCTATTAAAATAAAATACTTCGAACTCAAATGAGAAGAATTTTAGCAAACAGGTAAGAATCTGCCTAATCCTATGATAAGATAGATGTATGGTAAATATTTATATGTATATCAGGAGGGTTCCTATGGCAAAAGATGCTAGCTTCGACATTGTATCAGAAGTCAATACAGAAGAAGTAAAAAATGCGATTCAGCAAACAACAAAAGAATTGTCCAATCGCTTTGACTTCAAGGATTCTACAGTAGAAATCAAATTAGAGAACAGCAATCTAGTTGTATTGAGCGATGATGATTTCAAAATCGAACAGATCAAAGATGTATTATTTGGTAAGCTGATCAAAAGAAATGTACCAATCAAAAATATCCATTTTTCTGAATCGGAACACGCTCTAGGTGGCAAAGCTCGACAAACTGCCGATTTGGTCAACGGAATCGATCGTGAAAACGCGAAGAAAATCACTACAGCTATCAAAAATGAAAAACTGAAAGTAAAAGCGCAAATCCAAGAAGATCAGATTAGAGTGTCAGGTAAGAACCGTGATGATCTACAAGCTGTGATTGCTTTATTACGTAAACTTGACTTACCAATTGAGTTGCAATTTACTAACTATCGTTAATCAAAAAACGAGGCTGACGTCTGTCATTCCTCGTTTTTTTGATTTACTGCTTCTTTTGATAACCAAAAACGCTGTATTCCTTCTTCTAATTCCCCAACACTTCGTACTTCTCTTGCTGTTTGCCAATGTTGTGGGAATAAACGTCGATAAGAAAAACTAGAAAATCGTTGATCTGCCAATACAACGATTCCTTGATCCGCCATGCCACGAATCACTCGACCACCAGCTTGCAAGACTTTGTTCATTCCAGGAAGCTGATAAGCGTAAGCAAATCCAAGGTGTTCCTTCTCATCATAATATGATTTGATCAGTTCCTGCTCATGATTCATCTGCGGCAAACCTACACCTACGATCATACTGCCGATCAATCGGTCTCCTCTCAAATCGATTCCTTCTGAAAAAATCCCGCCAAGTACGCAAAATCCAATCAATGTTTCAGCGGGATTTGTTTGAAATTTTGCTAAAAATCGTTCGCGTTCTTCCTCATTCATGTAAGTTTCTTGGATTAGCACATTGCTGTCGGGATATTGCTGTCTGAATGCTTCCGCCGCAAGATCTAAATATTGATAAGAAGGAAAGAAAACGAAATAATTCCCAACCTTTCCATCAGCAAAAGCATGAATCGTCTCTACTAATTTTGCCAGACTGTGTTCTCTTTTTCGATAAGTCGTCTCTAAGTAATTTGCAATGAAAACTTGCTGGTTTCCTTCTGGAAAAGGACTCGGCAGTTTGTAAGCCAGACTTTTTTGTCCCCCAAGTGTTTCCTGATAATAAGAGAGTGGTGAAAAACTAGCAGAAAAAAGAATACTGCTTTTTCCTTTATCCAACGACTGCTCAAGAAACAAGCTTGGATCAATACAAAACTCTTTTACTATCAGATCGCGATACGTTTTTTCGACTGTTGTTTCGTAGTGATCATCATAAAATTCACTGACCTTCAAAAAATGAAGCAAATCAAAATAATAAGGAAGCAATTGTTCTTGTGATGGGTGCTCAGGAAATTCTGCCAGCCATTCTTTAATTTTTTCGCTTAATTGATGACCTGCCTTTACTAAAGATTCAGCCGGTGCTTTTTGATGATGATAATCCCAATGATCTTCTTTTGCTATTTCTCGGATCGAACCAAATTCTTTCAATAGTTTGTTGAAACGGCGATGAAGTTTTTTGAATTCCTTTGGTATAGCTTCCTTACTTCGTTTCGTTTTTTCATAAGATAGTTCTGCCGAATACATCTCTCGGGAACGATTCACCAAATTATGTGCTTCGTCAATCAAAAACAGATAGTCCTCGTTTTTTTCATCTTCAAAAAAACGTCTTAAATAAACAGTCGGATCAAATAAATAATTGTAATCCCCAATGATTACGTCACACCAGATACTGACATCTAATGATAGTTCGAAAGGACAAAGTGTATGCTTTCTTGCATAAGTTTCGATGACTTCACGAGTGATCTGATTCTCATGATTCAAAAGATCCCATAAACCTTCATTAATCCGATTGTAATAACCATTGGCATATGGGCACTGATCTGGATTACAGGTCGTCTCATCTAAAAAGCAGATCTTGTCTTTCGCCGTCAAAGTGACACTTTTTACTTCAGCTCCTATATCTTTTAATGCTGTCATAGCATCTTCAGCTACTTGTCTAGTTATTGTTTTAGCTGTTAGATAAAAGATCTTTTCTCCCTCTTTTTCCCCTACAGCTTTCAAAGCGGGGAATAACGTAGAGATTGTTTTCCCTGTTCCGGTAGGTGCTTCTACAAACAATTTCTGTTTCGTACGGATCGTTTTATAAGCAGCTACCGCTAGTTCACGCTGACCTTTCCTATACTCATCATGGGGGAATTTCAAAGCCATCAAAGAGGCATTGCGTACAGTGCGCCAGTTTTCTTGAAAAACAAGCCATTCTTTATAATCTTCAGTCAGCTTTTTAAAAAAAGTTTCTAACTGCTCTCTTGTCTGATGTTCAACCTTTCTCGTGATCACTTCTTCTGCCGTCTGGAAGTAAGTCAATTGCAGATTTATTTCTTGTAAATCATGTTCTTGGCTATAGATATAGGCATATACCCTTGCTTGATGAAAGAAAAGTTCCACTTGTTCTGGTTCTAAATCTTCAAACCGTGGTTCGGATGTTTTGATTTCATCTATATAATAAATACCGTCTCTTTTGAAAATACCGTCTGCACGGCCTTCAACGATCAGGTGATATTCATCTAATTGAACTGTTGTTTTTAAAAAGACTTCTTTTTCATAGTCTTCTCCCGCGTCTTTTTGGAGCTTGCGGTGGATTCTCGCTCCTTCTAATGCAGTATGGCTACTTTTTTTACGATTATCGATACTTCCACGTCGCAAAATAAATTCTACTAAGTGCCGCACAGATATTTTTGACTGTTTGATCATTTCCACCACCTCTTTCTTTCTAAGATTACCTGAAAAAACCTAGTTTAGCAAAAAGAGCTCTCTTTCCAAACATAAAAAAACACCCTGCTGATTAGGCAGGGATATAGGATATAGAATTTGGATTTTTGGATGAATCTAATGTAACAAGGACATATTAAAATGCTATGAAAACTTACTTTCCTTCTCTTTAGAATATCCAAATACTTTTCATATATTCTGATAATTCAGATAAGTAAAGAGAAATAAGTACCTGTTTTTGTTTCCTAGCAATGAATGCGTTATACTAATGGATGAAAGAAGTTTTGTCTATCAAGGAGGAATGCACATGCATATCGAAAGATTAAAAACAGGAATGATTGAAGAAAACTGTTATTTGGTCTACAACGAAGAAGCACTTTTGATCATTGACCCTGGAGAAGATGCGGAACGAATCAAACAAGAAATCAAAAAAACAAACCAACAGCCGGTAGCGATTTTGCTTACCCATACCCACTACGATCATATCGGTGCAGTGGAACCTTTACGCGCGTATTATCAAATCCCAGTTTATGTCAGCCCACTAGAGCAAAAATGGCTAGGTGATCCGATTTTGAATCTTTCTGGACTCGGTAGACATGATGATATTGCTGATGTTATTGTCTCGCCTGCAGAATATGAATTTGAAATGAAAACTTATACTTTAGGAAACATGTCTTTTCGCGTCGTCCCTACCCCAGGGCACTCTATAGGAAGCGTCAGCTTTATTTTTGATGATTTTGTCGTTTCTGGCGACGCCCTGTTTAGAGGAAGTATCGGTAGAACCGATCTGTATACAGGGAATTTAGAACAATTACTTCATAGTATTCGGACCCAGCTGTTTGTTTTACCTGATGAATTTGCAGTCTATCCAGGACATGGCGATGCAACGACGATTGAACAGGAAAAAAGGACAAATCCTTTTTTCAATCGTTAAAACGACTTAGGAGGAGAATAAAATGACAGAAACTACACTTTATATCGTACGACATGGAAAAACGATGTTCAATACAATTGAACGAGTGCAAGGCTGGTGTGATACACCCCTCACAAAGCAAGGACAAGAAGGCATTCATTATTTAGGTCGCGGGTTAAAAGATGTCGACTTTTCATTTGCTTATTCTAGTGACAGTGGTCGTGCAATCGAAACTGCCCGTATTATTCTAAGAGAACATTCTAAGGGAAAAGAAATTCCTTATTTTATTGAAAAAAGGATTAGAGAATGGTGTTTCGGGTCTCTTGAAGGTGGATATGACATGGAAATGTGGGGTGTGATCCCTCGTGTATTGAATTTTAAAACATATGATGAAATGTTTACCACAGAAGTTTCTTTTGAACAAATTGCTAATGCTGTATACAACTTAGATACCGCTGGGTGGGCGGAAACTTATGAAACATTGCGAGACCGTGTATGGACAGGATTTGAAGATATCGCCCATCACTGCGAAAAAAATGGTGGCGGAAATGTTTTAGTCGTATCTCATGGTTTGACGATCGCCTTTTTGCTTAATCTGATCGATCCTAAACAGCCTGTTCGTGCTGGGCTTTTAAATGGCAGCGTAACAAAGGTCACTTATGCAAACGGTCGATTTTCTATCCACGGAATCAATGATACGTCTTATATCGATAACGGGAAAACACATAGTCGCGACTCGTTTCTATAATGAGGATATTTTAATTTTTACCAGAGAATCATAAAAGGCAAAGTCTGAACGAGGGCTTTGTCTTCTTTTTTCTCTTCGTGTACTTATCTACTTTATTTCTCAAGTTTTTCTTAATATTAAAAAACAGATTGGGTTTCTCAAAAAATAACGGTATACTATAAGATGTATCTTAATTGGGAAGGAAGGAATTTATGTTTTTTGCAAATATTATCAAAGCAGTGATTCTCGGTATTATTGAAGGAATAACGGAATGGCTGCCCATCAGTAGTACTGGTCATTTGATCCTAGCAGATGAATTCATCAAACTGGATGCCAGTTCACAATTTATGTCGATGTTCAATGTCGTTATCCAATTAGGGGCGATCTTGGCTGTCGTCGTTCTTTATTTTCACAAGTTAAACCCATTTTCTCCAAGTAAATCAACGGTAGAAAAAAAAGATACGTGGACACTTTGGTTTAAAGTGATCGTTGCTTGCATACCAGCCATCATCATTGGTTTGCCTTTGGATGATTGGTTAGAAGCAAATTTCCACAAGTTCTTACCAGTTGCCATTGTTTTGATCGTTTACGGTATTGCCTTTATTATTGTCGAAAAACGCAACAAAAACAAAACACCTCGTTGGACTTCTCTGAATGATTTTACGTACCAAGCAGCTCTTCTTGTTGGGTTATTCCAAGTCTTGGCACTTGTTCCCGGAACATCCCGTTCTGGCGCAACGATCCTAGGAGCTATCTTGATTGGTGCTTCGCGTTTTGTCGCTACAGAGTTTTCATTTTTCTTAGGGATTCCTGTCATGTTTGGCGCAAGCGGCTTGAAGATCGTCAAATATTTAGCTGAAGGGAATTCATTCAAAATGGAAGAAACTGTTGTTCTTCTTGTAGGAACATTCGTATCTTTTGTGGTTTCTGTCTTAGCTATCAAATTCTTACTAAGCTATTTGAAGAAAAACGACTTTACCGCTTTTGGCTGGTATCGTATTATCCTTGGTATCATTTTGATTGGTTATTGGTTTATTGCAATGTAGAAAAAACCAGAACACTTCTCTTATTTGAGAAATGTTCTGGTTTTTTATTTTCTTTAATAACAATCATTATAAATAATAAAAACAACATCAAGCTTAATCACCAAATGATAACCATTATCGTTCTCATTTAGCCGTTATTATTATCAATTACATTTTTATTATGCTATCCTTGTTTTGACAAGGAGGTCTGATAACGATGACTAATCAGAAAAAAGCTTTTGCAGCAACAATCGGCTGCCTTTTATTTATGATCTTCGGTTTTATCTTCGACCGATTCTCTCTTACCATCACCCCACTTTTTTATATCAGTGCCATTATCATCGGTGGATACAAACAAACATCGGAAGGCTTGAAAGAATTGTGGAATGATCGGACACTGAATGTGGACTTATTGATGGCTTTAGCTGCTATTGGTGCCTGTTTGATCGGTAATTATTTTGAAGGAGCAATGTTGACATTCATCTTTTGTTTAAGCGGTGCATTAGAGGAATACACAACTAATAAAAGTCAAAAAGAAATTACTGCTTTGATGAATCTTCAACCACAAAAAGCCCAATTATTAAAAGAAAATGGACAAATGCAAGAAGTAGATGTTTCTCAACTAAAGGTAGATAACTTGGTATTTGTCGCTAAAGGAGCAGCTGTTCCGATAGATGGCTTTTTAGAAAGCACACAGGCAACGATCGATGAGTCTGCATTAAGCGGTGAATCTGTGCCTGTAGAAAAATATTTAGGCGATGAGATGTATGCAGGAACGCTGAATCAAGGAAATCCCATCACGATTCGAGTAACAAAAACGAGTTCCGAAACTGTCTTTGCTAAGATTATCCAATTAGTAGAAGAAGCGCAGAATACTCCAACTCAAACAGCTTCATTTATCGAAAGAATCGAAAATAATTATGTAAAATTGATTTTGCTTGCTGTTCCTCTAATGATCCTTCTCCCCCACTTTTTCCTAGGTTGGAGTTGGGATGAAAGCTTTTATCGAGGAATGGTATTATTAGTTGTGGCTTCTCCTTGTGCGCTTGTCGCATCTGCTACACCAGCTTCTCTAGCTGCTCTTTCAAATTCTGCAAAAAATGGGATTTTAATCAAAGGCGGTATCCATTTAGAAAAGCTTTCTGAATTAAAAGCGATTGCCTTTGATAAAACAGGAACGCTCACTAAAGGAAAACCAGTTGTAACTGACAGCTTTTTCTTTGATGAAAAGGATTTGGCACAACAACTTCTTGTTGCTATGGAACAAAAAACGACGCATCCACTTGCTCATGCGATTTTGCAATATTTTGATTGCACAATACCTGAAGAAATCCAATACTTACCAATAGAAGAAATTACTGGTTTTGGATTACAAACTACCCATTTAGGTGCGCAATGGAAAGTTGGCAAGCACGCATATGATCCTGAGACGATGATAATCAGCAAAGAGATTGCGGAAATGATCGAACGTTTAGAAAATCAAGGTAAAACCGTGATTTATCTTTCTAAAGATCAGCAGTTAATTGCTGTTTTAGGTCTGCTAGATATTCCAAAAGCAAATACCCAACAAGTAATTTCCTACTTTAAATCCCAAAACATCCATACAAGTATGATAACCGGCGACCATTCTGGCACAGCAAAGGCCATTGCTGAACAAGTAGGGATTGAACATTACTATGCAAGCTGTACTCCGGAAGAAAAAACACAACTAGTCAAAAAAGAGAATGAACTTTACCAAGTAAATGCGATGGTTGGTGATGGAGTCAATGATGCGCCTGCTTTAGCAGCCGCTTCTTTAGGTGTCGCTATGGGGCAAGGGACAGATGCCGCTATGGATATCGCAGACATCGTCTTAATGAAAAGCGACTTAAATAAATTTGTCTACAGTCATCGGCTATCTTTAAAAATGCGGCGGATCATCAAACAAAATATTATTTTTTCGATTCTTGTTATTCTCTTGTTGATTGTTTCTAACTTCCTGCAATTTTTAAATCTACCTCTTGGAGTTGTAGGACACGAAGGAAGCACAATATTGGTTATTCTGAATGGCTTGCGTTTACTAAGACCTTTACCTGATCTTTCTGATTCTTCAAAAAAATGTAAGTCTTGTCCACTATACAAAGCGCGGCTGTCTTCTGTCAAATAAGCAAAGTGTTTTTTTATGATTTTGTTTATTTTATGAAAAAAACAGCTTATGAATAGGTCTTGAAGGATGAATTCCTACTTTTGCAACTTTCTAAAAACATGTTATGATTGTTTCGAAGAAAGTGAGGAATATATTTCATGGAAAGTTGGCTTTTTTTAGGAATTATTTTACTTGTAGCAATTTTAGCTAAGAATCAAAGTCTGTTGATAGCGGCAGCTTTTGTTTTGATTATGAAGTTCATACCAGCCTCCCGTTCCTTTTTCCCTTGGCTGCAAGGCAAAGGAATCAATATTGGGGTGACGATCATCACAGCGGCTATTCTAATCCCTATCGCAACAGGAGAAATCGGTCTACGTGATCTATTAGAAGCCTTTAAATCCCCTATTGGCTGGGTAGCTGTTTTTTGCGGTGGGCTAGTGGCTGTCTTATCTTCCAAGGGTGTAGGATTGATTGCTTCTGATCCACAAATCACTGTTGCACTTGTTTTCGGCACGATTTTAGGTGTTGTCTTCTTAAGAGGAATCGCCGCCGGACCGGTCATTGCTTCTGGTATCACTTACTGTATCTTACAAGTATTTGCTTTAGGAAAATAGAACAAATTTTGTCTATTTTAGGAGATTCTTAACACCCCCAATTTACTGATCCGTGATATACTGACAACGAGGTGATACAATGTTCGAAAAATTAAAGTATTTCATAGGAACAATCGGCTGGTTTCTTCTAGCGGTACTTTTGATTCTGGGCTTAGCTTATCTATTATTTCCTGATTTGATACAAAATGTGTTTGATACTGCTTTTTGATTGACCTATTAAAACGATATAGGGGATGCTCCTGCGATGCAGGGGCTTTTTTTAATCAATGTTTTGTAATAATTTAGGCCATGCCAATGAGACTTCCTATAGAATTCGATGCTCTTTTTTCTTTTTGGCTCTTCTGCTCTTTTTTGTTATACTAGATTACAGTGGACAAAAGAAAGAATGATCGCATCCACTTCAACGAATATCAAAATGGAAGAATTAGTGCCTGTTTTCAGGTTACTTTGAAAAGAAAGGAAGACGCTTGTGGAAACTTTTGAAGGTCTTTTAATTGATACGTACGTTTTACAAGAACAGCCAATGATGCTGACTGGGATCAACTTGCAGCTTGAGGACCGTGTGATCAATGGCCTGCTTAAAGATCGCTATTTGGCAAAATATATCTTACGTTTGCCCCTAAATAAATATGTGCTGGAAGTAAGTGGCAAATGGAACCGTCGGAACCAGTTGGTCATAAAAAAAATGTTGATAAAAAATATCGATGAATACATTAAAATAATCGGTACACCAGAATAGCCTTTACTGATCAAAGGATACTGGTTATAAAATAACTGCAGTTTCTTAATAGAAAAACAAAGAACAACAGGGAATCGTATCCCTTTTCAAAAAAAACTTTGCAAACGGTTCTCTTTGTTATATAATAACTTAGTACCAAACATTCCCATTCAAAATTTGTTTAAATAGATAAATAAAAATCTAGTTTGGTTTGACGCTATTGCCTCCCACAATAGCGTCTTTTTGATTTTTTTCAGCTTGTACTATCCGTTTTTACTGAAAAAAAATCCTAATAAAAGACTGTTAAGGAAAAAAACTTGTCATGTTCATATTGCAAAGCACGCTGCCTTTAGGTATAATAATGAATGTTGAATTATGCGGTAACACGCGTAAGAACTTAAGTTATCGGAGGTGAAACTAATGCCAAACATTGAATCTGCAATCAAACGTGTTCGTACAAGCGAAAACGCTAATGTGAAAAATTCATCTCAAACAAGCGCTATGCGTACTGCAATCAAAAAATTTGAAGATGCTGTAGCTTCAGGTGCTGACAACGTAGATGCGTTATATAAAGAAGCTGTTAAAGCTATTGATATGGCTGAATCAAAAGGTCTAATCCACAAAAACAAAGCTAACCGCGACAAATCTCGTTTAAGCAAAAAGATCGCTAAATAAAAGAATCGGCTTCGGCCGATTTTTTTATTTGTCAAAAAAAGGACAAAAACAAACGACCTTCCCGCATGCTTTGCCCTCGTCTTTCTTCTTATCGATTTCTTAACAACTGCCCTGTGCGCAAAACGAATAGTTGAAAACTTAATTCTTTTTCGATTTGTCCCGTTTTGATTTGATAATCCATCTCAACTAATTGATCAAACAACTGTACCAGCAAATGTTCATCGAATTTTTTTACTTCCTGCATGGCAAGTTTTACACGATATGGATGGATTTTCAATGTTTCAGCAATATTTGCCTGCTGATAACCAATCTTTACAAGAAATTTTGTCTGTAAAAATAAACGTAATTGAGAAAGCAAAATCGCATTAATTTTGATTGTTTCTTCCCCTTGCATAACTAAATCTTCGTATAAACGCAAAGCTTGTTCCGTCTTCCCTTTTAAAATATATTGGGTCATGTCAAAAATATTATGTTCTAACGTTTTAGGAACTAATTCTTCTACTTCTCTTACCGTGATTTGCTGTTGATTTTGTCCATAAAGGACCAATTTCTGTAACTCTCTCATCATTTTGGATAAATCTAAGTCGGTCAACCTCAAGAATAAATCAATTGCACTTCGTTCCATTTTGATTGAGGAATTCTCTAAGGTATTCATCAGATATTGACGTACTTCTTTTTCATTCAACTGTTGGACATTGATGATGATTGCTGCTTTTTTCAATTGTTTCGTTACTTTTTTCCGTTCATCCAACTTTTCATATGGCGCAAAGAATACTAATACAGTCGATTCTAATGGTTCTTTCAAATAATCCGTCAATAAATCAGTATTTTGTTCGATTCCATTGTTTACTTTTTCACCTGTTAAAAAATAAGGATTCTCTACGAATACTAACCGTTGATCTCCGAAAAACGGCAACGTCTCTGCTTCAGCTACTACCTCATCTAAACTTGCATTTTCCATGTCAAAACTTAAAAAATTTAAGTCATCTTCGCCCTCTAATTGGATTTTTTTGACAATTTCTGTCCGAACTTGATCTTGGAGAAACTTTTCTGTTCCTAAAATCAAGTAACAAGATGCAAGTTTTTCTTTACGTATTTTTTGTAACTCTGCTTGTATACTCAAATTACTCACCACTTTCAAAAATTATCCTACCATGAGCAGATGAGAATTACTAGTCTATCATTGTTTCCACTAGCCCATGAGGATGAAAAACTGGATGCCAGCGATAGGTGATCATTCCTTGTTGATCCGTTCGCCATGTTTTTATCTGATTTTCTTCTAGTGTCTCCAATACTTCGCTGTGCGGGTGACCATAACGATTATTTACGCCGCAGGATATAATCCCATGTTTTGCTTCAATATGGGAAAGAAAATCTGTGTTACTTGACGTACGGCTACCGTGATGACCTAATTTGACTACATCGGCTTTCAGATTAGGATAAATCAAAAGCAATTGTTTTTCCATTACTTGATTCAAATCTCCTAAAAATAAAAAGCGCCTATTGTTATATTCCATCCATAGACCAATCGAATCTTCATTTCTTCCCTCTCCCTTTTCAAAAGGAGTCAATACATAAAGATCATAATAACCGCTGATCCTGTCCCCATGTTTGATTTCAATGATCTCAGTACCATTTTTTTGAGCTTCAGATAAATGCCTTTGTAATGGCTCATTTCGTCCAGCGCCCCAACCGATATAAATTTTTTTGATAGTAAAATGCTGAGATAACGTGGGTAATTCTCCCACATGATCCGTATCGTCATGTGTCAAGATGAGTTTATCGATTACACTTATCCCCTGACCTTTTAGATATGGAACGATATTTCTTTCAGCAGGAGGACGTATCATACCTTGCGCCCACTTTTCTCTTTCAAAGTGTAACTGACCTCCAGTATCGATCAAAATCGTTTCTTTTCGAAAAGGACTTTGCAAAAAGATACTGTCTCCTTGACCGACATCGATAAAAGCGATCGTTGAAGAAAAGCGTAAAAATGGCAAAGTCAAAAAAATAAAAGAAAAAAGACCAACATAAAACAAGTGTTTCACAGGTTGTTCTTTCAACCTATCCGTACAAATCAGTAATCCGAAAATATACATCCCAGATAGTACAAGGGGCAAACGTCCTATAATGAGAGACGCCCCTGAAGAAAAATCGATTATTCGCTCAAATAAGATTAATCCCTCTTCTATCAGCAAAAGTAAAGTTTCCGGCAGCCAGCGATTGAAGAGTGTGAGAAATAACACACCAGGAAGAAAAAGAAACTTGAATACCGGTGCAATCAGTAATGTAAAAAGACTACCTAAAATAGGCCACTCATAAAAATGCCATACAATCAACGGCATCGTGATCATAGTAAACAGGACGTGAGAGGCCGTTTTTTTCAACCAATCTCCATCAAAAGAAATCAGGATAAACAAAAAACTCATGAAAAAACTAAGCTGTCCACCCGCATGAAAAAGAAATCGAGGATCAAATAGTAAAAGAAGCCAAAAGACAACTGCAAATAAGTCCATGGTGGAATAATGCTTATTCAGCAATTTGACTAGCAATCGCAATAAAAACAGCAAACTAGCACGCAAAACAGAAATAGAACTTCCTGCAATAGAAACATAACAGATAGTTAGTAGACTCAACGGAATAATACTGACGTGTAGTGGCCATCCGATACGTCGAAATAAATAATACAGCCACCCTAAATAAAATTGGATGTGTAGACCCGATAGACTGAACAGATGCAGCAAACCACTCTCCCTAAAAATTTCTTCTGATTCTCTGAATCCTGCATCTTTATAGCCCCATAATAAAGAATTAATATATACACTTGTTTTTTGCGGAAATTCAGATTGGATAAAGGAGATAAAAGATCCTCTTTTTCTCTGAAGCCAGTTTCCCCAGTGATTTTGCATGGTGATCTGTTCAATCTTTTGAATTTGGAACCGTCCAGAGATTCTATGGTTCCTGAAGTAAGCTTCTTGGTCAAAATTATAAAGATCCCGCTTTTTTGCTGGAGAAATGAACTCGCCTTCAGCAGTCAATTCTATTCCCTTTCCTCGGAAGTTAAGCCATGTTTTCAATTCTGCTTCTGTGTTTACTTGATAAGAAAGCTGGAGCTTTTGTTTATTCTCTGATAACCTTCCTTCCATTGTCAAAAAATTACCATTTGCACGAATCGTATCTGTAAATACAGTAATTTGCGCAGATGTTGTTTTTTCCTCTAAAAATGAATACTCTTGTAGCCAATAAGAAATGGATACCGTTATGCTACACAAAATACACAAGTACGCGATAAAACGCCCTTCTTTTAGCGAAAACCATAAAAAAATTCCGGCAAGAAGCAAACGATAACCCCAATTGTCAGTGTAATACAACAAACAGATAATCATCGACGTAATTGCCGGAAAAATCAACCGATTTCGAACATGCCTTTCTAAAACGCTAGACATGTTTTCCTGTTAATTCATTTTGAAGTTTTGAAAAATGCTGTGAGTCTAAAGCAACTTGGTGTACAGATACACCTAATTGTTCGATCAACGCTTGGGCATAAGGATCATTTCGATAGTCATGGAGATAATTGATCCCTTTCACACCAGCTTGCAACAAAGCCTTTGTACAGGCCAAACATGGAAAATGTGTGACATAGATTTCTGAACCTTCCGTCGGGATACCAAGTTTTGCACACTGTAGGAGTGCATTCATCTCTGCATGGATCGTTCGCAAGCAGTGTCCATCCACGACGTAACACCCTTCATCTATGCAGTGGACATCTCCACTGACTGCTCCATTATAGCCGCCAGCAATGATCCTTTTTTCTCGAACGAGTGTCGCTCCTACTTCTAAACGTGTACACGTACTACGTAAAGATAACAGTACTGCCTGAGCCATAAAGTACTGGTCCCAAGGAATGCGTTCATTATGTGACTTATCAGTAACTTTTTCTTTATTCGTATCGCATGCTTTTGAAGATTTTTCTAACATGTTTTATATTCCTCCGTTTTTTCAAGTTGATTAAAAAGTACTCATTGCTTAAACAAAATATTCTTCAAATATAACGAATCATCCTGTCTGACAAAAGATCCTACCCTTCACTGCCGAAATGAAGTCCGTCATCCATTAGCCCATTATAAAAATTCTTCGAATCCATTTGTTCAAGAAATTCCGTATAAAAATCGATACTTCACAATCATGGCGTTTTGCTACTTCTGCGAGAACAGAGATATATTCTTTGATCAACTTGTTATTCCGATATTTTTGTTTTGTCTCATCGACTGCTGGTGGCGTGATAAAGAAAGCATGATCAGAACTATAGTCTTTTTTCAGCTCAACTATCATCCACTGCAGATTTTTTGGTACGTTTCTTTAGAAAGTTGTTTATGCTCTGCTAGATCATTCGTCCCAATGAGAATAAATACTTTATCTGCTGTATAGCTAAGTACATCTTTGGCAAAGCGTTCTCGTAGAGCTTGACTGTTATTGCCGCTGACAGCCGTATTCATAATATGAATCCCAGATATTTTATTTTGGAGATAGACATTCAGCATTGGTTTTTTTAATGTTTCTTTGCGAACAATCAAGCTATTTCCTATCCAAAAATACTACCTCCTCGTCCTGCCAAGCTCTTAGAATTGGATTATTCTTAGTATCCATTAGCGTCCATTTATTGCTCGTGCCAGTCGATTTTGAATCATTCTATTTAATTGTAACGAAGTTTTTTAGTTTTTCAACTGTCTTTTCACCGATACCAGAAATCTCCTGCAGGTCTTCCACTTTCTGGAAGGATCCGTTTTCTTCTCTAAATCGAATGATTTCTTGCGCTTTGACTGATCCGATCCCAGGAATCTGCTGAAGTTCTGATGGAGTGGCTGTATTGATATTTATTTTGGGAGGCTCGGAATCTGCTGTAGGCTGTTTTCCTTCCGAGGATGCCAACTGATCAAGATGTTCTGGCAGCTCTTCACCTACAGCAGGGATATATAGGACTTGCTGATCTTCTATCTTCGCAGAAAAGTTGATTCGATCGCTATCCGCTTCTTCTAATAATCCACCTGCACGCTTTAGTACATCATGGACCCGTTCTTCTGAAGAAAAGGAATAGATACCAGGCTCCTTCACACTTCCTTTGATATCGGTGTACATG
Source organism: Enterococcus sp. SB12 (assembly GCF_030910025.2). Taxonomy (NCBI): domain Bacteria; kingdom Bacillati; phylum Bacillota; class Bacilli; order Lactobacillales; family Enterococcaceae; genus Enterococcus; species Enterococcus sp. SB12. Next base: position 1,474,843 of record NZ_CP175675.1, read on the forward strand.
ACCTTTGGACGAGCATCCTCTTCTACATCGTTTCCTTCAGCTGATGGATCTTCTCCACTGGAACTAAACGGAGAAAGTATTTCTTTTGCAGCAGTCTCTTCTGGTTCTCTATAAAATAGCAGATTTGATAATAAAAAACCACTTGCGATACAAAAGATAAGAACTAACATAGACATCCAAATGATCAATTTCGGTGAAGCTAGTATTTTCTTGCTGATTTTTTCTATCATTGTTCTTTTTCCAAAGAATGACCAGTAAAAATCATTCATTACTCCTTTCATTTGAAATTGAAGAAACGGTGAGCTCTGGCAAAATCGTCCCTTCAACATCTAATTACGTCAATTTTTTCTTTTGTTTTTATTTTTATCGTGAAGATTTTTGACGAAAAAGAGGGGGTGTGACAGAACTCGTGTCACAACCCCTCTTTAATTATTTAGTTTCATTTCATTTTCTCTAGATAGTCAAGCGCTTCTTGTACTGTTTTTACTGGTACGATTTTCATTGAGGAATTCAATTTTTTAGCGGCAGCTTTTGCTTCTTCGTAGTTGGTTTTTATTTCAGGATATTCTTTCTTAACATCGTCTGAAATCGTATCATCTGGTGCAAAGAAAATCTCTACGCCAGCTTTATCCGCACTTGCCACTTTTTTATCGATTCCTCCGATTCGGCCAACTTCTCCTTCACTATTGATCGTTCCAGTTCCTGCAATTTGCTTACCATGACGCAAGTTTTTACCAGTGACTTGTTCATAGATTTCTAAAGTGAACATCAATCCCGCTGATGGCCCACCGATAGAGCCAGAATTAATACGAACATCTGTATCTGATTCGATCTCGGTATGGTCAGTAAGCGTGATACCTATTCCTGCCTTTTTATCTGTTGGTAACTCGATCAGATCACCAGAAGCTGTTTTTTCTTCACCATTATGCAAATAACTGATTTCGATTGTTTGTCCAACTTTTTGGCTTTTTACATAATCCATAAATGCTTCTGTACTTTGAAAGCTTTTCCCGTCTACTTTTGTTACTGTATCTCCAACTGAAAGCTTGCCAAAGAAATTCGATGTTTTCTCTACACTCATGACATATACGCCTTTGAATTCCATTTTATAAGGCTTGTCTGCAAGTTTTAACGCTTGTTCGATTGCTGCATTTTGGGAAGAATCCATATAATACTGCTGCATTTTATTATATTCTTCATTTGTCGCCCCACCAGTCAATTCTTCTTCACTGATCAATTCTTCAAAAGGGGTCATTTTAGCTTTTAAAGCTAAGAAACCTGTAGCTTGCCTGATACCAACAGAGGTAAGAGAGAAAGACCCAGAACCTTTGTCTTCCTTATCATTGACCGTAATTAGTTCTTTCAGATCGATCGTGGCTCCCGGTGATTCTACATAATACGGCAAGGGAACTACTACAAATCCAATGATCAACATTCCAAATATGATAATTAGTACTGTTTTCAACCATTGTTTAGCTTTCATTTGATTCACGCTTTCCAGCTAAAGCTTCGTTGATCACTGGCGGTAAGTAGCTGCTCACATCTCCGCCAAAGTGCAGTACTTCTTTTAAAATACTGGAACTCACGTGACTATATTCTGGTTTTGCCAATAAGAAGACAGTTTCCAATTCATTATATAGATGATGATTCATCTGAGCAATCTCTCGTTCATATTCAAAGTCTTTGATACTTCGTATGCCTCTGATCAACGCATCTGCACCAATCTCTTTTGCTGTTTCTACCGTCAATTGATTTTCTTGATGCATGACTTTTACATTAGGAAGATGAGAAACAGCTTTTGTGATCAATGTCATTCTTTCTTCTGGGGGAAACAAACTTTTCTTTGAAGTATTGATAAAAACACCAATTACTACCTCATCGAATAATTTAGCCGCACGTTCCACCGTATCTAAGTGACCTTTTGTAAAAGGATCAAAACTTCCTGGGAATAATGCACGTTTCATTGATTTCCCTCTTTTCTATAGATAGTTACGGCCGTTATGCCATAAATCTGTTTTCTTATTTGATGGAATCCAGCCACAGTTTCTGGCAATTCGACTGTTTTATCCGTTTCGCATACGATAACCGCGTTTTTAGAAAAAAGTCCCAGTTCTTCCATTTTATGGATTTGATCGATTATTTTTTGTTTTGCATATGGCGGATCAAGAAACAAGTAGTCGAATTGTTGTTCCTCCTCTGCTAGCCGTTCGATTGCTTTGTCCGCATCAAGTTTTATTGTGGTAAATTTCTCTGGTTCTTTCGTAATTTCGATGTTTTCTTTGATGATTTTTAGCGCTTGGTAATTTTTGTCTACGCATACCGCATGACTGCAGCCTCTAGATACTGCTTCGATAGCTAAACCACCGCTTCCTGCAAACAGATCCAATACTGTCTCTCCATCAAAATATGGTCCAATCATATTGAATATGGATTCTTTTACTTTATCTGTAGTTGGTCTGGTGTTCGCCCCTGCTAAACTTTTTAAACGGCGCCCGCCATAATTTCCTGATATTATCCGCATCTACTCACTCCTTAGAAATGGTACTGGTACTAGTATACCAAAAAAAAGACAAAAAAATACTTGGACAATGATCAAAAATCGATCGTTATCCAAGTTATTTTTTATTTAAAAACTGCTCATAAGAGATTTTTAAAGATGTTCAGCTAATCGGATTTCTGTATTTAGCTCTTCGATTTCGAAACCTTCGTCTTTTAATACTGTTTTGTTTCCTATTTTTTCGGCAAAATTCATTTCGATATCCGGTCGGTAAGAACGTTCTACGTTTCGAACAAAATGTAATTTACGGATTCGTTCTTCTGTTTCTTCAAATGTCTCTTCATTTAAGTAAAGCACGACATATTTCATTCTTCTTGAGACATAATGCAACAAGCCGAACTTTTTCAGATTCTTTAATTGTTTTAAGCTGTAGACCCATACGATCAGCCCGCGTCGTTTTGTTATTTCAAATTCACTATTGTCTAATTGCATGACAATTACCTCCGCATCCAAAGTGTTTTTTCGTTTCAAAAAACGGGCTACCTGCATCTACTTTGATTTCATTAGAAACTTCTTCGGCAAGTACTTGGACAATTTGATCCAACAGACTTTGCAGCTGTGTTTCACTATATCGGAAAGCTGCAACATGCTCATCCATATCAAGCTGTCTTTTTGCTTTTCGAACAGCTCGTTTTTTTTCACGATAATCAGGTGCATACTCACCATATGCCGCTACATTTTCAAATGCTTCTTTCTTAGACAAGAACGCTTCTTTCAACTGGCAAACTTTTGCAGATTCTTCCATTGACTGTTTATGTTCAAGATAAGAAGCCATTGTTTTACTCTTTTTTATCATTTCAGCGACTCGGAGGCATTGATCCTCCAGTTGAAACAGCTCTTCGTTAACGATCACTGCTATCACTACTTTCTCCGTTTTCTTCTTGCAATAAGACTAACATATTTTCTTTAGAAAAAGCAATGCCTACAGAATCCGTTCCCGGGTCCATGAAACGGTCATGGTTGTAAGGATCGCTGTACCAATATAAAAACGAAAAAGTAGCGTCGATCGCCGGATGAATAAATAGCCCACTAGTATTTTCTAATTTTTGTTTACTGATTAACTTCTCCAATTCATCATTCGTCAGTGAGAATTTCACTGTCGTTTGAGCACTGCCTAGCGATTTTTGCCAATCAGCCATACGTTCCTCTGACAATATTTCCTCAGGCCTTGTCAAGAAATCATGTAGTAGCAGCTGACTGTGGTTTTGAAAGGCAAGCGTTTGATTGTATATGGGAAGTTCGTCTTCTCTTCTAAGCATATTTAATAAAGTCGTACTTTTTCGTTCTTTAACGCGATTGATTGATTCCCAATCAGCCGATTTATCTGCTTGATAATGTGGAAGGCCTTCACCAAACACTTGATATGGCAATAGTTTCAAAAGACTATCTTTATCTAAATACACAACTGAAAATAGGCCGTTTGTTGTTTGATCAAAAAATAAAATAGCAAAAGTGTCGTTATCAAAAGCAATTAGCGGACGGTAATTCATATCCTCTTCCATTAGTTCGATTCCAACTTCTGTATCATGGTACTCAAAAGTGAAATTAGTATAGATAGTAGTGATTTTCGTAAGATCTTGCATCGTCATCCCTAAATAAAACGGCGCGATATCAGCAGGCCCTGTTTGCAGTACTTTAACAGTTGTGACTCTGCTGTCTTGGATGTTCGCTTCAAATGTGAGATGACTAGCTTTATTTTCATAATATATTGTTTCAAAACCAAATCCGCTAGTTAATCGATCATAGGCTTGGCCAAAATCCTTTTCCAGCTGATCGATCGGTTTTCCGATATAAGTAGAAAAACCAGTTGCTTTAAGCTCCTGGTATTTCCACGTTGTCATTTGATTTGATATTTGTTGATCAGAGTTTTCCTTCACTTCAAGTTTTGGCGGAAACAAGACTGGTTCCATGTAGAATGCCACAATAACTAATAGCAGAATCAGCCAAAACAAACCCAGTCTTTTCATGTTTCCCCACCTTTCGCTTATTATTTCTCAGTCACTTCAATCAAAAGGTCACCAGACGAAATAGTGTCTCCTGAAGACACATATACATGTGCGACTTCTCCGTCAAAACGTGCTTCGATGGCCGTTTCCATTTTCATCGCTTCAGTAATCATCAACGTATCACCTTTTTTAACGTTATCGCCTTTTTTCACTAATACATCCAAAACAGAACCAGACATCGTTGCTCCAATTTGTTCTCGGTTTGTCGGTTCAGCTTTCAATCGGGTTTGGACCGTACTGATGATCGAATTATCTTTGATAGTGATTTCACGTCTTTGTCCGTTCAAATTGAAGAACAGTACGCGATTCCCTTCGATATCGGGTTCTCCGATTTCATCTAAACGAATGATAAGCGTTTTTCCGCGTTCGATTTGTACATTGATTGTTTCACCCAAACGTATACCTTGGAAAAATGTTGGTGTGTCCAGTAATGTAACATCGCCAAATTGATTATATGCTTTTTGATAGTCCAAAAAGACTTGCGGATACATCAAATAGCTTAATACTTCGTCTTGTTTTGGTTCATAGCCTATTTTTTCTGCCAATTCTTTTTTTACTTCGTTGAAGTCGACTGATTCAGCCAAAAGACCTGGACGTTCATTCAATGCAGGTCTGCCTTTAAGAATAATCTTTTGCAATTTTTTAGGAAATCCGCCAACGGGTTGCCCTAGTTCTCCTTGGAAGAAAGTCACAACAGATTCAGGGAAACTTAGTGTTTCGCCTTTTTCATAAATATCTTCTTCTGTAAGATCATTTTGGACCATAAATAGTGCCATATCTCCAACTACTTTAGATGATGGAGTTACTTTAACGATATCGCCAAACATCAAGTTGACAGTATGATACATTTGTTTGATTTCATCCCAGCGATGACCTAATCCGACAGCTTTTGCCTGTTGCTGTAGATTCGAATACTGTCCTCCTGGCATTTCATGCATATATACTTCTGTTTCAGGAGCATTCAAGCCGTTTTCAAACGGTTTGTAATACATGCGCACATCTTCCCAATAATGGTTTAATTTCTGTGCATTTTCAATCGTGATTTCTGGCAGCCGTGGACCATTGACCAGTGCATAATACAAGCTGCTCATGCTAGGCTGACTAGTATTCCCACTCATTGCACTCATTGCCACGTCAACGATGTCTACTCCTGCTTTTGAAGCAGCAGAATAAGTGATGATTCCATTCCCGCTGGTGTCATGAGTATGCAGATGGATTGGCAGATCTGTCGTTTCTTTCAATTCACTAATCAAACGATAAGCTGCCTGCGGTTTAAGCAGCCCAGCCATATCTTTGATTGCAATGATATGCGCACCCAGTTGTTCTAGTTCCTTTGCCATGTCTTTATAATACTGAACATTGTATTTTGCCCGACTTGGATCGTTGATATCGCCAGTATAGCAAATAGCTGCCTCTGCGATTTTACCAGTATCCCGTACAGCTTGGATACTTTTTTCCATTTGTGGAGTCCAGTTCAAACTATCAAAGATTCGAAATACATCGATTCCTTGCGCTGCTGCTTCTTTGACAAATTCCACCAATACATTGTCAGGATAATTAGAATACCCAACGGCATTTGAACCTCTGAAAAGCATTTGCAGCAACGTATTAGGCATTAAAGAACGAATTTTTCTCAACCGTTGCCAAGGATCTTCATTCAAAAAGCGGTAAGCCACATCAAATGTTGCTCCCCCCCACATCTCACTTGAAAAGAGTTCAGGAAGACCTTCTCCAGTCAAACGTGCAATCTGCTTGAAGTCCTTTGTCCGAACACGAGTTGCTAGCAGACTTTGATGAGCATCTCTAAATGTCGTATCCGTCAGCAATAAATTTTCCTGGCCTTTGATCCATTCGACCAAAGCATCTGCACCTTTCGCATCTAATACGTTCTTAGCCGTTACGTAATCAGTTCTTGTGATTAAATCTTTAGGCACACGTGGTTCTTCATAAAATGGTTTTTCGCCACTTTCGATACCTGGAAAACCATTCACAGTAATTTCACCGATATATTTCATCGTTTTGTTTCCGCGGTCTCGTAGTCGAGGAAATTCAAATAATATTGCTGTACTATCAATGAAGGTTGTTTTTGCATTTCCTGATTGGAATTCAGGATGTGTGATGACATTGAGCATAAATGGAATGTTTGTTTTCACTCCACGGATTCTAAATTCTTTCAAGCAACGTTCCATTTTCTGAATAGCTGTTTCAAAAGTAGCGCCATGCGTACATACTTTTACTAACAATGAATCAAAATACGGTGTCACTACATAGCCCGCGTAAGCATTTCCGACATCCAGACGTACGCCAAAACCACCAGGTGAACGATACGTATCGATTTTCCCTGTGTCTGGTAAGAAGTTATTCAACGGGTCTTCTGTAGTGATTCGGCATTGAATGGCTGAACCATTTAATTTGATTCCTTCTTGCTGAGGCAATCCGATTTCTTTATGCAGATCCAAACCTTGAGCAATCAACAGTTGCGTTGTTACGATATCAATATCTGTAATCATTTCTGTGATCGTATGTTCCACTTGGACGCGAGGGTTGACTTCGATAAAGTAAAAATCGTCTCCTTCAACAAGAAATTCTACTGTACCTGCGTTGACATACCCGACATATTTCATCAATTGGACAGCTGCCTGGCAGATTTTTTGACGTTGCTGTTCATTCATAGAGACACAAGGCGCTACTTCTACTACTTTTTGGTGGCGGCGCTGAACAGAACAATCTCTTTCAAAAAGATGGATGACGTTTCCATGCGTATCCCCGAGAATCTGTACTTCGATATGCTTAGGATTAGCGATGTATTTTTCAACATACACTTCATCACTACCAAAGGCTGCTTTTGCTTCGCTTTTCGCACGTTCGTAGCCCTCTCTTGCACTCTTTTCATCGTGAGCTACACGCATGCCGCGTCCGCCGCCGCCTAGAGCTGCCTTGATCATAATCGGATAACCGTATTGTTTCGCAAACTCCAAGGCATCGTCTATAGAAGCGATTGGTCCATCTGTGCCTGGAATCGAAGCAATCCCTGCTTCGATAGCTGCAGCTTTTGCTTTGATTTTATCTCCAAAAATATCTAAATGATGCAGTTTGGGTCCAACAAAAGTGATGCCTTCTTCTTCGCACCGTTGCGCAAAATTCAAGTTTTCCGACAAAAGACCGTAACCCGGATGAATGGCGTCAGCTCCGCATTCTTTCGCGATAGAAATGATCCCTTCAATATCTAGATACGCATCAATCGGTTTTTTTCCTTGTCCTACTAAATATGCTTCATCCGCTTTGAAACGGTGTACGGAATATTCATCTTCTTCTGCATAGATTCCAACAGTTTTAATTCCTAATTCTGTACAAGCACGAAATACACGTACAGCGATTTCACCCCTGTTAGCAACTAAAACTTTTTTCATCGAACCACTCCTACATCTTTTTTTATTATAAACCTAAGCTCTTGCGTTTTTCATCCGCACTGATGTTGAGGACAAAGCCGACACAAATCGAAAGCATCAGCAAACTGGAGCCTCCTTGACTTAAAAATGGGAACGTGATCCCTGTCAAAGGAATAACACCAGTGATTCCTCCAAGATTGACAAATACTTGGATCAAAAACATTGCGCCGATCCCTATGCACAAAAGCGAATTGAACGGATCTTTTGAACGGATACCTACAAGGACAATGCGCACAATCATAAAGAATAGCAACGCTAATATCAAAATCCCCATAATCACTCCAAGTTCTTCCACTACGATTGCATAAATAAAATCGGTTTGTGCTTCTTGTAAAAATCCTTTTTTCTGGATACTGTTACCTAATCCCCTGCCAAATAGTCCTCCGTTGAACATGGCATAGTAGCCGTTGACTAGTTGATGCCCTTTATTTAATTCGTCTGAGAAAGGATTTTGGTAAATAGCAAATCGATTATAGATATACTGTAAACGTCCAGGTAAGATCTTTCCGTTTGTGATATTGATCAGCCAGATCGTAAAAGTACTTAAACAAAAGCCTCCTACTCCTACAATCAAAGTATACACATAATTGACTCCGCTGGCTAAAAGCAGAACCAAAATAATCAAAAAGATAACTGCCGCATTACCAAAATCGGGAAGAATAGCGACTAATGCAGTAAGTCCGATAACCATTGCAAGTGGACGTTTCACAGTCCCAAGAAAATCTTTTTGTACACTGGTTTGTCTTTTAGATAAAGTCAGAGACAGATACCAGATAGAAATGATTTTTAGGTATTCGGCAGGTTGGATCGTGAATCCTGCAATTTGTAGCCAACCTTTCGCCCCATTGATCTCCTTACCGAAAAACACAACAATCAGCAGCAAAATCGTCAAAACTGCGATGACTGCCATGATCAAACGCTGGTTTTTCAAAACATCTGTTTTCATTTTATAAAGTAGTGCGATAGCAATCAAGCTAAGCACCCAAAAAATACTCTGGTTAATGACTGATGCGGACGGATTTTGTCCGTTTTCTAATAATAGATACGACGTAGAACTATATACCATGATCAACCCCAATACACATAAAATTAAATAGGGAATCAAGATGCTATAGTCTAATAGATGCCTTTTTTTCACTTTCTTAGGCAAGTCTATTCCTCCTTGCCAACTTCTTTTTTATCATAATTTTCTTGGTAAACCTCACTATATAACTGATTCAATTCTCGTTCTAGCTCACTTAACATCAGCTGACCCTCGTTCTTTCCGATTACTCCTATACGGACAGCAAAACCGACTTGCCGGGAAAAGCCGTACATCTGTGTATCTACCACTTCTTCGAAGGCTTTGCATTGTGAGATACAGAGACTGTTGTTTTGATTTCGGATTAATCGTTTGATCCGTTCTGCTTCATCATTTAATACTTGGATCGCAAGTTTTTTCGACAAAGAATCCATCTGTGCTTACCTCCCATTCTAATTCCTTAATTATAACATATTTGATTTTCATAAGGAGCAAAAAAAACAGATTTAACCAGTTGTTTTTATTCATTTTTACGTATTCGTTCTTTCTACTTATCCAGAACGTTAGAGTCCGCATTTTTTATCCGAGATAAAAAGGCTTCGCCATATTTATCAAGCTTGCTTTGGCCAACTCCTTTTATCTGAAGCATCTCCAATCTGCTTGATGGACGTATTCGGCTCATTTCTTTCAATGTGGAATCTGAAAATACGACATACGGGGGAACGCCTGCTTCTGATGCTAGATCCGTTCGCAGTTCCCGCAGCACTTCAAATAGTGTATCGGTTTCTTCATCCGATAGCTGCTGGACTTTCTTGGGTTCCTTTCGATAAACAGATTCTTGTCCTTTCAATACTTGTATCCCTCTTTCTGTTACTTTCAAAACAGGATACTCGCCATTGATGGTCAGAAGATAGCCATTCGATATCAAATATTCAATTAACTGCATCGTTTCTTTTTGCGATTGGTTTTTCATCAGTCCATAGGTAGATAAATGTCCAAAACTTAAAGCTTGCAACTTTTGTTCTTTCGATCCTGCTAAGACTTTCATCAGCATTTGTTTACCATAGTTCTCACCCATACGTTTTAAGCAAGAAAGAACCATCTGTGCTTCTGTCGTTACTTCTACTATTTCTCTGTCATCTAAACAGTTACCACAACGGTTGCACGGACTGCTTGTCTCGCCAAAATAGTTTAGGATGTATTGCTGAAGACAGGACTCAATATACACGTATTCTGTCATCGCTTTTAATTTTTCATATTCTTTTTGCTTTTGCCCTTCTTCTCTTTGGGACTGCTGGATAAAAAACTTTTGGACTTGGATATCTTGAGGAGAGAAAAGCAGGATGGCTTCACTGGAAAGACCATCTCTTCCCGCCCGACCAGCTTCCTGATAGTATGCTTCTAGAGAGCCAGGAATTTGATAATGGATAACAAAACGGACATTGCTTTTATTTATACCCATACCAAATGCATTTGTCGCTACAATCAGCTGCAAGCGATCATATAAAAAGGCTTCTTGCATTTCTGTTCGCTCATTCTCATTTAGACCACCATGATATCTACCCACGGAAAAATCGAATTTTTTAAGCAAATGATAGAGACGGTCTACCTCTTTTCTCGTTGCTGCATAAATGATACCAGATTGATTTTTGTTGATCTTTAAATATTCGATTAGATATTGTTCTTTTTTTTGATCTTTAATTACTTGAAATCGTAGATTTTCTCGTTCAAAACCAGTCTGAATATGGTTGTTTTCTGGAATTTTTAAAAGTCTTTTTATGTCAGTAGCTACTTGTACAGTCGCTGTAGCTGTCAAAGCAACAATTACAGGACGATTTGGCAGTTGATCTAGCTGGTTCGCCATCTGTAAATAACTTGGGCGGAAATCATGCCCCCACTGAGAGATACAATGTGCCTCGTCAATAGCGATCATACGGACGTTCCATCGCTTCATTGCTTGGATAAAATCTGGCATGATAAAACGTTCAGGAGCGATATAAAGTAAACGGTACTGCTGTCTATCGATTTCTTGGAAGCGTCTAGCTGTTTCGTAACCATCTAACGAGCTATTGATAAAAGTGGCGGGTATACCTAATTGATTCGCCGCGTCCACCTGATCCTTCATCAAAGAGATTAAAGGGGACACAACCACATCAAGCCCATCTAATAGTAAAGCTGGAAGCTGGTAACAGATTGATTTCCCACTTCCGGTAGGCATGATTCCTAATACATTTTCCTGATCAATGACTTTCTGGATAATTTCTTTTTGACCAGGTCTAAACTCATCATAACCAAAGTATTGTTTTAATAAGTCGTTCATCTTCCCGCTCCTTTCTCTTGCCATTTTACTTCGATTTTCTTCGAAGGACAAGTTGATCTCCTTTCGTGAAACATTCGCTTATTATGAAACAAAAACTCTCTAGAAATAAGTTTTTTAAAAGTCTTTCAAACGTCTTTTGGCGTATTTTCTGAATTTATGTCCATTGACAAAGATGACTTCTCCACAGAAAAGAGTTGGACAAAAAAAGAAACCAGCTATTTTTTATAACAAGCTGGTTTCTCTCTTCATCCTTTTACAGATTATTTTTTCTTTTTAGATGCTTTTTCACGAGCATTTTTCTCTAAAATTTGTTTTCTCAAGCGAATGCTTTCTGGTGTTACTTCGCAATATTCATCATCATTCAAGAATTCCAAAGATTCTTCCAACGTCAATTGTTTTGGTTTTTTGATGACAGATGTTTGGTCTTTAGTAGCAGACCGTACGTTTGTCATTTGTTTTGCTTTCGTGATGTTGACGGTCAAATCATTATCACGGCTGTTTTCCCCGATAATCATTCCTTCATATACTTCTGTACCTGGTTCTACGAAGACTGTACCGCGTTCTTCGATACTCATGATAGAATAAGTCGTTGCTTTTCCTGTATCGATCGAAACAAGCGCCCCTTGGTGACGTCCGCCAATTTGACCAGGAAGCATTGGCAGATATTGGTCAAAAGTATGGTTCATGATTCCGTAACCACGTGTCATTGAAAGGAATTCAGTTGAATAACCAATCAAACCGCGGGCAGGTGTTAAGAATGTCAAACGGATTTGTCCGTTTCCTGTATGGACCATATCTTGCATTTCACCTTTACGTAAGCTCAAGGACTCGATAACACTACCCATATATTCTTCTGGTGTATCGATTTGCACGCGTTCAAACGGTTCGCATTTTACACCGTCGATTTCTTTTTCAATAACTTCTGGACGAGATACTTGCAATTCGTATCCCTCACGGCGCATGTTTTCAATCAAGATAGACAAATGCAATTCTCCACGACCAGAAACTGTCCATGCATCTGGAGAGTTTGTTGGTTCAACTCGTAAGGATACATCTGTTTGAAGTTCTGCCATCAAACGTTCTTCAATCTTACGAGCGGTTACGAATTTACCTTCTCGACCGGCAAATGGTGAATTATTAACTAAGAAAGTCATTTGCAATGTTGGTTCGTCAATGTGAAGGATAGGTAACGCATCTTGATGATCCACAGGAGTAACTGTTTCACCGACAAAGATATCTTCCATACCCGAGACAGCAATCAAGTCTCCAGCTTTTGCTTCTTGAATCTCTAGACGTTTTAGTCCAAAGAAACCAAATAATTTCGTTACACGGAATTTCTTAACTGTTCCGTCTAATTTAATTAATGCTACTTGGTCTCCTACTTTGATTGTTCCTCTAAATACACGTCCGATTCCGATACGACCTACATAATCGTTGTAGTCAAGCAATGAAACTTGGAATTGTAATGGTTCGTCGCTGTTATCGACAGGAGCAGGGATTTTTTCAATAATTGTATCAAAAATAGGCGCCATGGTTGGTTCTTGATCTGCTGGATCATCTGACAAGCTTGACGTACCATTTAGTGCAGATGCATAAATCACAGGAAAGTCTAACTGATCATCATCTGCTCCTAATTCGATGAATAGTTCAAGAACTTCATCTACGACATGCTCAGGACGAGCAGAAGGTTTGTCAATCTTGTTTACGACAACGATTGGTGTGATATGTTGTTCCAGTGCTTTTTTCAATACAAAACGTGTTTGAGGCATTGTTCCTTCATACGCATCTACGACCAACACAACGCCGTCAACCATTTTCATGATCCGTTCTACTTCGCCACCGAAGTCCGCGTGTCCTGGAGTATCCATGATGTTTACGCGAATTCCTTTATAGTCTACAGCTGTGTTTTTGGCTAAAATCGTGATACCACGTTCTTTTTCTAGCGCATTTGAGTCCATCGCACGTTCTTGCAATTGCGTATGTGCGTCTAATGTATCTGATTGTTTTAATAGTTCATCAACTAATGTTGTTTTTCCGTGGTCAACGTGGGCAATAATTGCGACGTTACGGATATCGTTTCTATAATTCAATGTAACTAACTCCTTTTTTATTGGTTCTTTATGACAGGGCAAATTTTACTCGACTGCTAATTATAGCAGACTTTTTTCATGAAATATAGTAAAATGTTTTCATTTTTTCGAGAAAATTAATCTTTTGCCCGTTTTTATCATTTTTGTGAATGATTTCTACCTTTTTTTCAGCCTTCTTTTTTCAAAAGGTCTGCGATTTCTGCATATGCACAAGAAGTCCCTGCTAAATAGTATTCCCTTTTTTCAAATGTCAAAGGAGTACCAAAAAGACCGCTTGTTACCATACCAAACTCTTCCAATAAGACATTTCCCGCTGCATAATCCCAAGGGCTAAGGTTTGAAATATAAGCAATGTGGTTTCCTTTCAAGATTGCCACTAGTTCAAGACCAGCGCATCCGTACATACGTGTCCCCATGCTGCTTTCCGCAATTTCTCGGATTCCATATTTATTATGACCGAAAAGATAACTATTCACACCAAGTAAGCCTTCCGATAAGGATTTATTTGCTGGTCTAGGCAATGGCTCATCATTTTTATAAACGCCTATTCCTTTTCCACCCCAAAAAAGTTCATTTCTCATCACGTCATAAATGAAACCAAGCTTTCCAACGCCGGATTCATAAACAGCGAGCATAATACAAAAATTTTCCCCTTCAATCACAAAATTCAAGGTGCCATCAATAGGATCGATGATAAAGACTCTTCCATCGAGATCCGATAATTGATTACACCCTTCTTCTTCTGCCAATATTTTTGCCTCTGGATCAAAGGAATGGATTTTTTCGATTAGAAAATTCTGGATGTTTCGGTCGACATTTGTCACTAGATCCGTTCGATTTGATTTTTGCGAGATCGTTAATGTTTGTTGAGAAGATTTGATTTTCTCACCAGCTTCTTCAAGCCAGGACTTGATATGATCAATCATCTGTTCCATTTATCTCACCCGTTCATTCTCAAAGTTTTGTTTGGATTTTTTTTTGCTTGCTGCACTGTACGATATAAAGAATAACCGGAAGCTTTTTCAAATTCCCGTCCCAATCGTTTTTCCTCACCAATGGATTTGACAACAGTTTTAAACTGCTGATAAGTCTTCAAAAAAGCTTCATTGTTTATCCCTTTTTCATTCGCACGTTCCAGATCTTCCCACATCTTCATTACAATGACCATTTCGTCTGTTGTCCAATCTAAATCAAGTGGATACTGATATTCTTGCATCTTCAACTCTCCTATTTCATATTCCTCTTCAGTGTAGCATAGGAAGTGGTAATAAACCAAGAAGTTGTCATATTTTTAAGTTTACATAATAATATTATTGATAATTCTAAAAAACAAAACGCAACTGATTTTTCAGTTGCGTTTCGCCTGTACTATTCAAATCAAATATGGATTGGTAAACCTAATGCTAATTCCGAAGCATCCATGACGATTTCGCCAAGAGATGGATGCGGATGAATCGTCAAAGCGATATCTTCAGCATTCATTCCTGATTCGATGGCTAAAGCTAATTCAGAAACCATATCACTTGCGCCGACTCCACCGATTTGCGCCCCAATAAGCACGTTATCTTCAATCGTCGTGACTAAACGGATGAATCCTTCCGTTTTACCTAGCGATAATGCTCGACCGTTCCCTGAGAATGGGAATTTATATGCTTTCGCTTCGATACCTGCGTCTTTTGCTTCTTTGATCGTCATACCTACAGAAGCCAATTCGGGATCAGTAAAGGCAACTGCTGGCATTGCTTTATAATCTACAGCTACTTTTTTGCCAGAGATTGCTTCAGCAGCGATTTTTGCTTCGTAACTAGCTTTATGCGCTAATGCCGCCCCTGGAACGATATCACCGATGGCATAGATATTAGGTACGTTCGTACGTCCTTGTTTATCTACTGTGATCAATCCACGTTCTCCTACTTCGACACCCGCTTGTTCTAAGCCCATATCATCCGTATTTGGACGACGTCCTACAGTGACCATCACATAGTCAGCAGTAACAGATTCTTCTTTCCCGTCCACTGCATATTTCACTGTCACACTGTCACCGTTATCGACTGCTTCTTTTGCCATCGCATTCGTTACGACTGTTACACCTTTTTTCTTGAAATCATCTTCTACTAATTTTACGAGATCTTTTTCGTAAGTTGGTAAAATTTGTGGTGAGCCTTCAAGGATCGTTACTTCTGCTCCTAAGTTTGCGTACGCTCCGCCCAATTCGGCACCAATCACACCGCCACCGATGATCACAAATTTCTTAGGTACTTCTTTCAATGCTAATCCGCCAGTAGAATCTAACACACGTCCGCCGAATTTAAATCCTGGAATCTCGATTGGACGGGAACCTGTTGCAATGATTGCGTTATTGAACGAATAAGTTTGAGCTGAATCTGGATGAATGACGCGTAGTGTGTGATCATCTACGAAGAACGCTTCGCCTTCGATTGTTTCAACCTTATGTTTTTTTAATAGAAAACCAACACCAGAAGTCAACGTATGGACAACTTTGTTTTCTTTCCATTCTTGTGTTTTCGCAAAATCTAGTTTGACATTTTCGCTAGTTACTCCAAACATTTCGGAATCTAGTGACTCTTGATAATGGTGTCCCGCAGCTATCAATGCTTTTGAAGGAATACAGCCGACGTTCAAACAAACACCGCCAATATACTCTCTTTCAATGATTGCTACTTTTTGTCCCATTTCAGCAGCACGGATGGCAGCTACATAGCCGCCAGGTCCCGCACCGATTACAACTGTATCTAATTCTACAGCAAAATCTCCAACTACCATTTGTTTATCATCCTTCCATCATTAATAGCTCTGGATCAGCTAAAAGACGTTTGATATTGTTCATTGCTTGTTGCGCAGTTGCTCCATCTACGATACGGTGATCAAAACTTAGTGATAGTTTCATCACACGACCGACAACGATTTCGCCTTCAGCGTTTACGATTGGTTGTTGCGCAATCGTTCCTACACCTAAAATAGCTACTTCTGGATAGTTGATGACTGGTGTAAACCAACCGCCACCTACAGATCCGATATTGCTGATCGTAATTGTTCCATTGCGCATATCTTCTGCAGATAGTTTGCCGTCATGAGCTAATTTTGCTTTCTCATTGATTTCATCTGCAATAGCAAACATTCCTTTGCGGTCTGCATCTTTTACATTTGGTACATATAATCCGTGATCCGTATCTGTTGCAATACCGATATTGTAGTAATGTTTATAAACGATTTCTTGGTTTGCATCGTCAATAGATGCATTTAATACTGGGTATTTCTTAACAGTCGCTGTTAAAGCTTTCACGACATATGGCAAGAAAGTAAGTTTCGTACCATTTGCAGCAGCTACTTCTTTGAATCGTTTCCGATTATCCCATAGTTTAGACACTTCTACTTCATCATGCAATGTCACGTGTGGAGCTGTATGCTTACTATTGACCATTGCTTTAGCAATAGCTTTACGTGTTGGTGTCATTGCTACACGCTCTTCCAAATCTCCTAAGTTGGACTTGAATGGTTTTGCTGGTTCAGCGGGTTTGCTTTCTGCTGCAGGAGCTGCTTCTTTCGGAGTTGCCGCTTCTGGCGCTTCTGATTTCGCTGGTGCGCTGCTTGGAGCTCCTGCCAAGAAGTTTTCGATGTCCTCTTTTGTTACTCTGCCACCTTTTCCAGTTGCAGTTACTTGTGAGATATCTACATCTTTTTCACGGGCAAATTGACGAACAGATGGCATAGCCAATACACGTTTATTTGGATCGGCAGCTTCAACGACACTTGCTGAACCTGATGTTTCCACTTTTTCTTTTGGTGCTTCAGCTGATGGCGCACTAGTTGACGGTGCACTATTGTGTCCAGGAGCATCGATTTCTACTAATACATCCCCAACATTTGCTACAGTGCCTTCTGGAACAATCACGTTTTTAACTGTCCCTGTGACAGGTGACGGAATTTCTTCTACTGATTTGTCATTTTGAACTTCTAGTAATGTATCATCTTCATTGATCGTATCTCCTGGTTTGACGAACCATTTGACGATTTCACCTTCTGCGATTCCTTCACCGATATCCGGTAACTTAAATTGGAAGACTCCTTCGCTTGACGATCCAGCTGATTCTGTATCAACAGTGGGTTCAGCAGCCGGTTTAGCTGGAGTTTGGGATTCTGCGGCTACACCACTGTCCCCTTCATTGTCTTCGTGTCCTGGCGCATCGATTTCTACTAATACATCCCCAACATTTGCTACGGTACCTTCTGGAACAATCACATTTTTAACCGTTCCTGTAACAGGTGACGGGATTTCTTCTACTGATTTGTCATTTTGAACTTCTAGTAATGTATCATCTTCATTGATCGTATCTCCTGGTTTGACGAACCATTTGACGATTTCACCTTCTGCGATTCCTTCACCGATATCCGGCAATTTAAATTGATAAGCCATGACTTTGTTTCGTCCCTTCTTTTCTTAAAATTCCGCGATTTCTTTTACTTTGTCTTCGATATCTTTTGCATTTGGCAACCAGACATTTTCTGCTTGTCCAAATGGGAAGACTGTATCAGGTGCAGAAACTCGTCCGATTGGGGCTTCTAATGAAAGGATAGCGCGTTCTGAGATCTCAGAAACTACTTGCGCGGCAACGCCCGCTTGTCGTTGTGCTTCTTGGACAACAACTACGCGACCAGTTTTTTCCACGGATTGAATGATCGTTTCTACATCTAATGGCGCAACAGTACGAAGATCAATGATTTCAACAGAGATATTTTCTTTTGCAAGATTGTCTGCTGCTTTGATTGCTTCACGCACCATTGCTCCGTATGTGATAATAGATACATCTGTTCCCTCACGAGTAACTGCTGCTTTATCCAAAGGAACTTCGTAAGCTTCATCCGGCACTTCTTCTCGGAATGAGCGATATAGTTTCATGTGTTCTAGGAAAACAACCGGATCGTTACTTCTAATAGAAGAAATCAATAGTCCTTTTGCATCATAAGGGTTGGAAGGAATCACTACTCGAATACCAGGAGACTGAGCGATCAAACCTTCTAAATTATCCGAATGCAATTCTGGTGTATGAACACCGCCACCAAATGGCGAACGAATTGTGATGGGTAGATTTCTAGTGCCGCTCATTCGATATCTTGTACGAGCCATTTGAGCTACTACTTCGTCCATTGCTTCGAAAATAAAACCAAAGAATTGGATTTCAGGAACTGGACGAAATCCTTCTAACGCAAGACCGAAACTCAATCCTGCGATTCCAGATTCAGCTAAAGGAGTATCGAATACTCGGTCTTCTCCGAACTTTTCCTGCAATCCTTCAGTTGCCCGGAAAACTCCTCCGTTTTTCCCAACATCTTCACCAAAAACAACGACATTCTCGTCATTTTCTAGTTCAAGTGCTAAGGCATCTGTGATTGCTTGGATCATTGTTTTTTGTGCCATGATTATTTCGACTCCTTCGCTTCATAAATTGCAATTTGTTCTTTGATTGATTGTGGAAATACTTCGAACATGTTTTTCAAGAAATCTGAAACCTTTTGTTTTGGTACTTTGTCGGCTTCAGCAATAGCTGCTTTGATTTCTTCTTTAGTTGCTTCGATGACTTGTTCTTCTTTTTCTTCAGACCAAAGTCCTTTTTCCGTCAAATATTTACGGAAGCGGATCAATGGATCTTTTTTCTGCCAATCGTCATCTGTGTCTTTTGTACGGTAGCGGGTTGGATCGTCACCAGATAGTGTATGTGGTCCATAACGATAAGTCAGTGTTTCGATTAGGACTGGTCCATTTCCACTGATCGCCCATTCCCGTGCCATTTTAGATACAGTATATACTGCAAGCGGATCCATTCCATCGACTTGAATACCAGGAATCCCAGCTGCGACAGCTTTTTGTGCAAGTGTTTTTGCTGCAGTTTGTTTTTCACGAGGTGTAGAGATCGCATACCCGTTGTTTTGGATATAAAATACGGCATTTGCATGGTAAGCGCCAGCGAAATTGATTGCTTCGTAAAAATCACCTTGTGATGAACCGCCATCACCAGTATAAGTGAAGACGACATTTTTCTTGTTTCGTTTCTTCAAACCTAATGCAACACCGGCTGCTTGTACATATTGTGCACCGATGATGATTTGTGGTGGTAGAGCTTTCAATTCTTCCGGATAAGAATTACCTGCAGCATGTCCTCTAGACCATAAAAAAGCTTGAGATAAAGGTAAACCATGTTTTACTAGTTGAGGTACATCCCGATAACCTGGAAGAAGAACATCTTCTTTATCAAATGCGTAAGCACTAGCCAGCTGACTTGCCTCTTGTCCAGCAGTTGGTGCAAAAAAGCCTAGGCGTCCTTGGCGGTTCAGCGCTGTTGAACGTTGGTCTAATACACGAGACCATACCATATGAGTCATTAATTCAACGAGTTCATCATCGGATAAATCAGGTACTAAATCTTTGTTAACTACGTTTCCATCTTGATCAAGTGCTTGATATACTGGGAAATCTGCATTGACTTCATCTAGCAGTGCTTGGAAGTCGATCGGTGCTTTTTTGTTTGCCATTTGTCACACATTCCTCTCTCATCTATAAGAAAATCTCTTCATTCTGCGATTGAAACAGCGAATAAAACTGTATCACTATTTAACCGTCTTCATTAATAAATTATCATGGATTTATGAGAAATACAAGCTAAAAGCACAAATTTTCACGATGAAAGGAAATTATGCCAATCCGCATATTAACAGCATTAGTGAATAAAATCACAATAAGGAAAGCGTTTTATATTTCATCTGCATTTTTTCTATTTTCTAATCAAACTTACAACCATCTGTTTCTATTTAGAAACGTTGGTGTTATACAGTTTTGTTGCAAATATTTATTTTATTTACACATCGTGAACGGACGTACAAATAATGGTTTTTTCTTAGTTTCTTTATATCGTATTCTTTTTCCGAAAAAAAAAGAAACAGCTTGAAATTTAAATCCAAGCTGTTATATTCTTTAATCTATTTACTTTGTGAAATTATTCTGTTAACCACTTTTCTAGAATTTTCATCTTTGAATAAAACAACGGTATTTGGTTTTCATCCAGCCTACTGTAATTGATTCTGATTCCATTTATATCTTGCCCAAAAAGTAGACTTGGTGCAATTCCAAGACCCATATCTACTACTTTTTCTGCTAGTTTGGGGTCTAGTTTTTTCCCATCCCAAGTAATCCAGGCATAGTAACCACCTAAAATTGAATGAAGCTTGAAAAACGATTGTGAATCTCCCCAAGTGCTTATCAGTCGGCTTTTTTCTTTCAACTTTTTTCTTACATCTTGCATTTTCAAATCAATTGCTTCATTAAATACATTAGCCACTGTGATTTGTGTAAGGATATTCATCGAAAACTCCATCATTTCTTGCGCTTGAGCTAGTTGCGAGATAAAAGTCTCAGGTCCTATCACCCAACCGATTTTCGTTGTTTTTCCTAAAACCCTAGATAACGAACCGACGTATAACACATTATCCGGATCAATCGTTCGTATAGGAAGGACTTCTTCTTGGTTTAGAAATGAAAGATCCGTAAATACATCGTCTTCAATAATTGGAAGCCGATACTGTCGACACAATTCTACTAGCTTTTCTCGTCGTTTTTGACTCATCACTTTTCCTGTAGGGTTTTGAAAATTCGGGTTGATAAGCACTGCTTTCAATTTATTTTTATGGATCGATTCTTTCAGTTTTTCTAAGTCGATCCCTTCTTCATCCATCGGTATCCCAAATAAACGCGTTCCTGAAGCTTTGAAAAGAGGTAATCGGTAAAAAAAAGAAGGTGACTCTACAGCTATCCCCTCTCCAGCTGAAAGAATCGTTTGTAAAATCAAAAAGATTGCTTGCTGGCCGCCACCAGTCACAAGAAGCTGGTTGGGGGAAAATGCCAATTCAAATTTACTTTCCAAATACCGTTTGATTTTGTTACGTAACGGAGTATAGCCTAAAAGATCCATTTCTTTTTCTTCCGCTAAGATTTCTTCAAGAGAATAAGAAGGAAACTCAAAATTCGGCAAAAGCTCATCTGGCATCTCGCTAGCGTGTAAATCAAGAAACGATGTTTTTTGGATCTGCTTTGCTTCTCTTATTTTTTGCTCATACCAGTCCGTCTGCTCATAACGAGGAGAGATCATTTGCCGCCAATCGATTCTTGGAACAGCGAATTTCCCCCATTCAGTCTGATTAACAAACCATCCGCTGCCACGTTTGCTCGTTAGTACCCCAAGCTCCCTAAGCTCTTCCAATGCATGGACAACGGTGGAACGATTCACACCAAAAAGTTGCCCTAGTTTTCGTTCTGATTCAAGTTGACTTCCAGGATTGATCCTTCCGTTTTCGATTTCTCTCATAATCTGTTCCATAATTTGACGATAAATCGGTCCTTGTTTTTTCTCTACTTTTTCCCACATAAGCTTCTCTTTTCTATTGTCTATTTTTTCTTTTGATTTTACCGAATTTACGAGAAAAAAGAAAAACTTTTTTTGCAAAACATAAGGGACTGTGACAAAAATCTTATCACAGTCCCTTATTCTGAATAATGATGTTCAAAAGCTTGTATCTGCGATAATAATTCCAGCCAAACAAAACATATAAAGAACTATTTTTGTTTGGCTGTTCTTATTACTTAATGCAGGACAACTTTTTCACAACGTCCTAATATTTTATTTATTTTTTTAGATTGTGTCTCCATTAAAAATCGAATTTTTCACGATGACATAGTCAACTTTTCGAATGGCTTCCAGATCTCTTCCTCCAGCATAAGAAATAGATGATTGAAGGTCTTGTTGCATTTCCACTAGTGTATCTTTCAAAGATCCTTTATGCTGGATCCAGATTTTCTTTCCTTCAACATTTCGTTTTTCGCCTTTTTGGAATTCTGAAGCAGAACCAAAGTATTCTTTATACACGATTCCATTTTCGACTTTTGTTTCGCCAGGAGATTCCTCGTGACCGGCAAACAATGAACCAATCATGACCATTGTCGCACCAAAACGGACAGATTTTGCAATATCGCCATGTGTTCTGATCCCACCGTCAGCGATGATCGGCTTGCGAGCTGCTTTCGCACACCATCTAAGAGCTGCCAGTTGCCAGCCTCCAGTCCCAAAGCCTGTCTTGATTTTTGTAATACATACTTTTCCTGGACCAATCCCGACTTTTGTTGCATCTGCGCCCGCATTTTCCAATTCACGGACGGCTTCCGGCGTACCAACATTACCGGCAATCACAAAAGTTTCAGGCAAATATTTTTTAATATGCTGAATCATATCAATAACTGAGTTAGCATGTCCATGTGCGATATCGATAGTGATATAATCAGGATTTAGCGATTCTTCTGCCAACTTCTCTATAAAGGAATATTCCTCTTTCTTGACGCCAACACTGATTGAGGTAATCAATCCACGCTTTTTCATTTTTTTGATAAACGGAATTCGAGCTGCTTCATCAAACCGATGCATGATATAGAAATAACCATTTTCCGCTAAGAATTCTGCGATTGTTTCATCAATAATCGTCTGCATGTTGGCAGGCACTACTGGCATTTTGAATGTATGTTTACCTAATGTGACCGTTGTATCACATTCAGAACGGCTATTTACGATACATTTATTAGGAATTAATTGAATATCTTCGTAATCAAATACTTTCATTACATTATCCTCCTGATGTTCACATCCAGCAAAACACGAACATTATTAATTTAATCAAGGCTTTTTTTAGCGCCCTATGTAATTTAACTCAATTAAGCGAAAAAATCAAGAGAAAAAAAGACAAATTATACGAATAATAAAAAAACAAATATTATTTTTAACCTACTTTAACAAAGTGACAAATGTTCGCTTTTAGCGAAAAAAAGACTGTGACAAATGTCTTGTCACAGTCTTTTTTCTGAATAACCGGCGTTCTCCTACGTTGTTCGTTTTTTCTTATTATACAAGTCTAGCACAACGGCTAAAAGCAAGATCAATCCTTTGATTGCCTGCTGCCAATCTACCCCGACGCCTAAAATCGACATGCCATTGTTCAATACACCCATGACCAAGCCACCGACAATCGCACCCATGATTGTTCCAATGCCGCCGGAAGTCGAAGCACCACCAAAATATACTGCCGCCATTGCATCTAGTTCCATCGAAGTACCCGCTTGAGGTGTCGCCGCATTTAACCGAGCAGCTAAAACTAATCCGGCTAAAGCTGCCATGACTCCCATGTTGACGAAAACCCAGAACGTGATCCGCTTTGTTTTGATTCCTGATAATTCAGCCGCTTTTCGATTTCCGCCCGTCGCATAAATCTGTCGACCTGCTACTGTTTTATTTGTCAAAAACCCATATGCTGCAACGATCAAACCAAGAATGATCAAAATAATCGGATACCCTTGATAAGAGGCAAAGATATAAGTTATTCCTAGTACAACGACTGCTGTAAATACCGCCTTTACCAAGAAAGCTGCTGGAGATTCCACTTCAAATAAATGATTTTTCCGACGATTTCTTGTTCGCCATTGACCACCAACTAACACGATCGTGATGATCATTCCTAAAATCAATGTCAAGAAATGAAGGCTGCTTCCTTCGCTTAAGTCTGGTAAATAACCCGTAGACATTTTTTGGAAAACAGCTGGAAAAGGTGCTAGAGATTGGCCTCCTAGAACAACTTGTGTCAGTCCACGAAACATCAGCAATCCTGCTAAAGTCACGATAAACGCCGGTATCCCTGCATAAGCTACCCAAAAACCTTGCCATGCGCCGATCAGCCCGCCTACTGCAAGACATGCGATAACTGTCATCCACGGGTTCATTTGGCGATTGACCATCATCATGCCCGCAATTGCACCAACAAACGCCATCACTGACCCTACCGACAAATCCACATGACCTAAGAGCACAACTAATAACATCCCTGCAGCTAGTACTAATATATGGCTATTTTGCAGAACAAGGTTAGTTATATTCAATGGACGCCAGAAAATACCATCCGTCATCAATTGAAACGCAATAAGTAGTCCCGCTAAAATGATCACCATGCTGTAGCGACCAAAAAGATCAGCTGCTCTACTTTTCAAATTTAGTTTTTTCTCTTTTTTATCCGTAAGATTTTTTGCCTGTTCCAACTTAACCCACCTCTTCTTTCGTCATTAATTTCATCAAGACTTCCTGATCTGCATCTTCTCGCGAGACTTCTCCTGTAATACGTCCTTCGTTCATCGTATAGATTCGATCACACATCCCTAATATTTCAGGAAGTTCAGAAGAGATAAGACAGACAGCTTTGCCATTTGCTGCCATTTCTTCGATAATCGTGTAGATCTCATATTTTGCTCCAACGTCTATCCCACGGGTTGGCTCATCCAAAAAAAGAATATCGGGTTGTGTCATCAGCCACTTGGATAAAACGACTTTTTGCTGATTCCCACCACTAATACTACTGACAATTTGATGGATGGAGTTTGTTTTTATACGCATCTTTTTCCGGAAATTTTCTGCCTCAGTTACTTCTTTTTCTTTATCTAATACTCCTTTTTGACTTATTTTATCCAAACTGCTCAGCGTCACGTTTTCCCGAATATCCATCAGCAGATTCAGTCCTAAAGATTTTCGGTCCTCCGAGACATAAGCGAGTCCGTTTGCAATGGCTGAAGGAACGGTCTTAACTGATATCTCTGCCCCTTCCTTTAATATACGTCCGGATATCTTGCTTCCATAAGAATGTCCAAATAGACTCATAGCGAATTCAGTTCTGCCCGCTCCCATCAGTCCAGCTATTCCTACAATCTCTCCTTTTTTCAAATGCAAGTTGATGTGGTCGTTTATGATTCGCTCATGATCAAGAGGGTGATAGACCGTCCAGTCTTCTACTTTAAAATAAACTTCTCCAATATCCGGTTTTCTTTCAGGATAACGATCAACTAAATCTCTGCCCACCATCCCGCGAATAATATGCTCTTCGCTGATCATTTCATTTTCTAGTGTCTCAATCGTCTGTCCATCCCGTAAAATGGTGATTCGATCTGCGATATCCACGATTTCATTCAGCTTATGTGAAATAATGATGGAGGTTACACCTTGCTCTTTCAACTCCCGGATCAATCTCAGCAAATTCGTGCTTTCTTCTTCATTCAATGCAGCGGTAGGCTCATCCAAAATCAACAGACGGACGGATTTTGATAACGCTTTAGCTATTTCAACTAGTTGCTGTTGCCCTACGCCAATCTGAGATACTAGAAGATTCGGGTCGATAGACAAACCGACTTTATTCAGCAATTCATACGTTTTCTTTTCTGTCAGTTCCCAATCAATCACGCCTCTTTCTGCTTGTTCATTTCCGAGAAAAATATTCTCTTTTATTGAAAGATAAGGACTTAGTGCTAATTCTTGATGAATGATGACGATGCCTTTTTCTTCACTATCTTTCAAATCTTTGAATTGACACAGCTTTCCATCATAAAAGATTTCCCCGTCATAGGAGCCATATGGATACAAGCCGCTCAAGACATTCATCAATGTTGATTTTCCCGCTCCGTTTTCTCCGCACAATGCATGGATTTCCCCACGTTCAATCATCAGATTCACGCAATCTAACGCTCGGATTCCAGAAAATTTTTTGGTGATATCTGCCATTTTTAAAATACAATCCGCCATAATTCTTATCCTCTCTCTGACTTAGATCTCTTTAGTTCCTTGTTTGGTTCCTCTTAATTTTTCAGATCGGATTCTTTATAATAATCGGTGTCGATCAGCTCAGCTTGATAATTATCTTTATCGACAGATACTGTATTTGCTAAATACGTAGGAACAGTTTTCACCCCATTATCATAAGTTTCAGTATCATTGACCGGAACCTCTTCTCCATCACTGATTGCTTTGATCATTTCAATCGTATTTTTTGCTAAGATACGTGTGTCTTTAAAGATCGTTTGTGTTTGTTCCCCGGCCATGATCGATTTGACGCCAGCAACTGTCGCATCTTGTCCAGTAATCACAGGTAAAGGTTTACTTTCACTCCCATACCCCACGCCTTTTAATGACGAAATGATCCCTAAACTTATTGGATCATATGGCGACAAAACAGCATCCAATGTTTGGTCAGTATAATTTGCGCTTAACAGATTATCCATCCTTGCTTGCGCCGTAGAACCATCCCAGCGAAGCGTAGCGATTTGACTGAAACTCGTCTGTCCAGATGGCACGACCAACTGACCGTTGTCCATATATGGTTGTAAAACAGACATCACTCCGTTGTAATTAATTAGTGCATTGTTGTCGTCAGGCGAACCACCAAATAATTCAATCGTGAATGGTCCTTTTCCTTCTTTCAATCCTAAGTGCTCCTCAATATAAGCTGCTTGCGATACACCTACTCCAAAATTATCAAAAGTCGCGTAATAATCGACATTTTCTGAATTCATCAGTAAACGATCATAGGCGATTACCTTGATATCTGCTTCTTTTGCTTTAGCTAACACATCAGTTAAAGCCGAACCATCGATAGAAGCAATCACAAGTGTATCTACCCCTTTTGTAATCATATTTTCGATTTGTGCTACTTGATTTTCTACTTTATCTTCTCCATATTGAAGATCTGTTTTATAACCCAGTTTTTCTAATTCCGAGACCATGTTGTTCCCATCAGCGATCCATCTTTCTGCTGATTTGGTCGGCATAGCAATTCCTACATACCCCGTACTATCATCTGCAGATCCTGAATTGCCACACGCACTTAATAGAATGCATGCGGTCAAAATAGCCATACTCCCAAGAATCTTTCTAAATTTGTTTTTCATTTTTTATCCCCCATTCCAATTGATACACCGAGTATAGCTAATAAAGAAAGCGTTAACATTGATTTTTTTATGGGATTTACTTTAAATTTTTTAGGTGTACTTTTTTTGTCTTGGATTTTTTTAAGTTTCTTGGATTTTTTTCGATTGATTCCTTTTGACTTTGATTTTCCCTTTTATCTGATAAGATAGTACTAACAAATCCAGATGGAGTGATTTAAAGTGAAACGTGTTTTATTTTTTTTAGCCCTTGTTGTAATCGCTTACCGAATGATGGGGTGTACACCTAATACAAAGGAAGCACCTGACCCACTAGTCGTTGGTTTTTCGCAATCAGGAACGGAGAGTAGCTGGCGGAAAAAGCATACTGAATCAATTATCACTGCGCTTGAAAAAGAAGATTACCAAGTTCTCTACCGAAATGGCTACATGAATCAGGAACGGCAAATCCAAGATATACGGACGTTCATTGCCTATAAAGTGGATATGATCATTTTTACTCCTTTGCAAGAATCCGGGTGGGACTCTGTATTAAAAGAAGCAAAGCGAGCAGGGATCCCTGTCATACTTGTCGACAGACATATTCAAACGAATGATCCCGAGCTTTTCGTCACCCACATTGGCCCCAGTTTCAAAGCAGAAGGAAATCGGGCGGGTTTATTTGTCAGCAATCACTTCACAAATTCAAAGAAACAGGAAATCAGAATCCTAGAACTTGCTGGTTCAGAGAACTCCACACCGACCAAGCTACGCTCCGAAGGATTTTTGGAATCAATCAATCGTAAACCAACCCTAAAAAAAGATGGAACCATCGACCATAAACCTCCAATGACTATTGTTCACCGAATTGTCGGTGATTTTATTCGGATGAAAGGAAAAGACCAGATGAAACGGTATTTAGAAACAAATGATTTATCCGAAATCGATGTATTATACAGCCATAGTGATGAAATGACCCACGGTGCTTTAGCTGCGATAAAAGAAACATCGGTTAAACCTGGAAAAGATTTGATTATTGTAACGATTGATGGACAAGAAGATATGATCGAGAAGCTGCGGTCAGGAATCGTCAATTGCGTAGTCGAGTGTAAACCTGATGTCGGCTGGTATGTAGCCAATACCGTTACTCGTTATTTTGGAAATATTCAAACAGGAAAAACATTACCTAAAGATATTTTTATTTCCGAGACTGTCTTTTCCCAGCAGAATATAGCTAACATCCCAACCAGAAATTATTGACTGGAGAAGTATCATGACAAAAAATTTAAGCATAAAACAGATTTTTGCCCAAGCAAACAAAGCCATGCTTCTATTTGCTGTTATCCCTTTGCTACTGAGCATACTGTTATATTCGCAACAGCTTTTGATTTATCAACAGACGATCGCAAATATCCAAAAAGCAGATGCAATTGCTTTGAAGGTTGATCAAAAAGTTTTGGAAAGTATGTGGGACTTGATTTCTGGCCAAGTAACCGTAGATGAGTTCAATGAGGAAAATATCCTAGAAGAACTTAGGAATGATATTCGAGAGATCAAAAATAATACAAATACACTTAAAGAAATTAGTACGTTAGATGTATCGCTACGTACGATCGATACACTGGAAGATTATCAAAACGAGCTGATCAATAATATCTTGGCAAAAGATTTTATGGATACCAATGAAGAGATCATCAATCAGGTAGATTCTGTCACTCAACTGCTGTCAGATATCTTACAAGATTTTGTTCGTGTGGAGATCGACTTAGCAAGCAAAAAAAATACGACACTTGTCCGCTCGCTCATTCTATTAACAATAGTGGAACTTGGAGTTCTTAGTACCATTTTTTTCTATGCGAAAAAGAATCGTCGCTTTTTAGAGAGAAAGGTCCAAGAACCGATCAATCAGCTGATCGAGATGTCAGAACAACTTTCTTCAGGGAACCTTGGCTTTCGTTTAACCCTGCCGGAAACACTGGAATTACAAACACTTACCGCTAGCATGAATAAAATGGCGGAAGATCTAAACCAGTCTTTACGGGAGAACGCTTTGAAACAATACCATTTAGCACAAAGTGAAGTTCGTGTATTGCAAGCTCAGATTACTCCCCATTTTATTTATAACAGTTTGGATGCCATTATTTCTTTGATCGAACAAGACTGCTTTGAAGAAGCTCTGACTATGACCCATGCACTTTCCGGCTTTTTTCGTACGTCTTTAAGCAAAGGACAAGACTGGATTCCTCTTGAAAAAGAAATTAGCCATATCAATGATTATCTAGTCATCTTAAAAATAAGATACGGCCATATGCTTGACTATAAGATCGATATACCAGAAACACTTTTTCCTGTTTCTATTTTAAAAATGATCTTGCAGCCATTGATTGAAAATGCTGTATACCATGGAACGAAGTACGTCCGTCACAAAGGATTTATTCGTATTACCGCATGCAAAATCGATGAGATGATCCAATTCAAAGTCATAGACAACGGGATTGGCATCCCTGCAGAAAAACTGGAAGAAATACGTAAAGAGTTAGCCAAAGGGATCGATTCAGATTTCAGTATCGGCTACGGACTTTACAACGTAAACAAGCGTCTCCTTCTTTATTACGGAAATGATCAAAAACCTATCACGATTGACAGCAAATACCGAGAAGGAACAACTGTCACACTGATGATCCCTCTATCTCCCAAAACAATTGGAGGAAACAAACATGTATAAAGTTTTTATCATCGAAGACGAATACCTCATTCGCAATAACTGGCGGGAACAAATAACTGTCCTTGGTTCTTATTATCCAATCACTTATGTCGGCGAAGCTGGAGATGGTGAGATGGCACTGTCTTCAATTATCGACTTACAGCCCGACATCATTCTGACTGATATCCAAATGCCTTTCATGGACGGGTTGACTTTTTCAAAAGAAGCAAGGAAACTACTTCCTTGGACTCGTCTCATATTTATTAGTGGATTCGACGATTTCGATTATATGAAAGGAGCAATCCAGGTACAGGCAGATGATTATCTGCTTAAACCGATTAAAAGTAACGAATTGAAACAAGCAATAGAAAAAGCAGTAACTGCTTTAGATTTGCAGCAAAAAGAAACGCACACTTCTTCTGATCTTGTTTTCGAATTGAAAAAAAATCATTTTTTGAACGGTTTGTTCAAAGGCTCACTTACGATCAGTGAAACATTGAAACTTGCTGAATCTTTCAATCGCTCTTTAGCAGGGAAAAAAATGACCGTATTATTAGCAGCAAACCAAGTCAGTACAGACTTTGAAGATTACGCTCATCTCAGTGATTATTTGAAGTTTTTATTTAGGGAGAATCAACAAGTGATCTTCTCTGCTGTTTCCTCTCGATTCATCAAATTTTTAATAGTTGATTCTCTTAAAGAAAATGTGATCGAGACCAGTTATCAGGTAGCCCAAACGTTGGTCCATGAATTAGAAAAGGGACAAAAAAATAATTTTTCTGTCGCCATTGGTCCTGTCGCAGAAAGAATCAGCGAATTACCTGCATCTTTTGAGATCACGCAGATGATACTTGAAACCGCCAGTTCCCTTAAAGAACAAATTATCAGCTATGAGGATTTGATTCAAGAAGCGAAACTTCCAGTTGATTCTGTCTTTTACTTTGATCTCTCACTTGATTTGTCTTCATTATCGAAAAACGAAGTATCTAAGTACATCGAACACTTGACGAAACCACAAGGTACACCAACTCGAACACGATTATATCGTTTATTTGTCTTGACTAAGCTACTCCAGCATGTCTGCCTGAAAGAAAAGAAAATCCCGCAAGAAATGGTTCATTGCACATCCACCAGTCAACGCTTAGCAATCAGCGCCGACGATTCGTTTTACCGTTCGACTGTTTATATGTTCATTTCTTTCTTAACTGCTCTGCCCTCACAGCCTTCAAGGAACAAATATCAGCCAATTTTGAACCATGCATTGGATTTTATCAAAGAAAATTTTACCGATCCAGATATGTCCTTAACTTGGGTCGCTCAACAAGTTGCATTAAGTCCCTCTCATTTCAGTACGATTTTTTCTCAATCGTTTAACCAAACATTCATCGATTATCTGACAGAACAAAGAATCGAATTAGCAAAAAAATTATTGCAGCAATCAGACTATCGTATCTCAGATATTGCTTTTGAAATTGGTTATAATGACCCTAACTATTTCAGTTATTTATTTAAGAAAAAACAAGGGATTTCTCCAAAAGAATATCGGACACAGCTTTTCCTTAAAAACAAAAATAACTAATAAACGAAATCCGTACAATGATACTCTTTCCATTTGCAATTAAAAAAGACAGAATATCTCGAAGCTGAAAACAGCTTTCAAGTTATTCTGTCTTTTTAATTTATAGCCCTTTTGACCTGCTTATGACAATCTTTAAGGTAAAATGTTTCCAGCAGCACGGTACAATTCGTACCAATCTTCCCGAGACATATTAATTTCTGAAGCTTGAGCGATTTCCTTGATTCGCCCTACGTTCATCGTACCGGCGATCACTTGCATATTGGCTGGATGGCGTAAAATCCAAGCAGAAGCCAAGCCAGTTGGTGTCGTTTGATATTTAGCTGCTAGTTCTTCTAATGTTTGGTTTAATTCAGGGAATTTTTCGTTCCCGATAAATACACCTTCAAAAAATCCATACTGGTATGGTGACCATGCTTGGATCGTCATATCATGCAATCGGGAATAATCAAGTACACTACCGTCATGATCGATACTTGCTTCATCTGTCATATTGACATGAATCCCTTGATCGATCATTCCAGTATGTTTCAAGCCAAATTGCAGCTGATTAGCTACTAATGGTTGACGAACATATTTTTTCAGCAATTCGATTTGCATTGGTTTTTGATTGCTGACGCCAAAATAACGAACTTTTCCTGACCGTTCCAATTCATCAAACGCTTCAGCTACTTCCTCTGGTTCTACCAATGTATCTGGACGATGAAGAAGTAAAGCATCCACATAATCCATTTTCAGACGGGTCAAACTTTTTTCTACAGATTCAATGATATGTTTTTTAGAAAAATCAAACATCACACCTGGAACGATTCCACATTTTGTTTGAATAAAAAGATCTTCTCGTTTGATTGATGTTTTTGCTAGAGCATCTGCAAAGATTTCTTCACATTCACCGTTTCCATAAATATCTGCATGGTCAAAAAAATCAATGCCGTTTTCATAAGCTGTCTCAATCACTTTTACTGGATCTTCCGCATTGTTGATACGCATACAGCCTAAGATCACTGCAGCTGCTTTCTGATCAGAAGTACCTAATTGAATTTTTTTCATCTGAACTCCTCCTTATTTATATACACAACAAAAGTGTACCACACTCTTTATGAAAAGGCTTCACTAAAATCGGCGCTTCCGATTATGTTTGTTGTATTTTTTATAAATGGAAGCAGCTGATTTACTTCACGATCAGTTCGCTATTGGCAGCTTTTTCTCCAATATCTGTACGATAAAATGTTCCATCTGTCGTTTTATCCATTAACGCGGTGTAGATTTTTTTCTGTGCTTCTTTGATCGTCTCACCGTATGCTTCTACTAAATAAAGACGTCCTCCTGCTCCAACTAGTTTGCCGTTATTTGAGGAAACTCCAGCATAGTAAACAGAAAGCTCTTCTTCCGGAAAATCTGGTAGAACCATTCCTGTCTCATATTCTTCGGGGTAACCGGCAGCTGCAACCACAACGCCTACATTGTATCCTTCTTGCTGCCACTTTAACTCTACTGTACGATTCTCTAATAAATCATCGATTACTTGCGCAAAGTCACTCTTCAACCGAGAAAGAACGACTTGCGTTTCAGGATCACCGAAACGCGCATTGAATTCGATCACTTTTGGTCCTTCCTTCGTAGCAATCAAACCCGCATATAAAACACCCGTGAAAGAGCGTCCTAGTTCTTTCATTCCCAAAGCCGCTGGTTTTAAAACTTCTTCCACAGCTTTTTCAATCATCTTTTTTGAAATTTGCGGTACTGGTGAATAAGCACCCATTCCGCCTGTATTTGGCCCTTTATCGTTATCAAATGCCCGCTTATGATCTTGCGAAATGACCATCGGATACACCTTGGTATCACGGACAAACGCCAAAAGGGAGAATTCTTCTCCTGCCAAAAACTCTTCTACGACGATTTTTTTGCTGCTATCCCCAAATCGATGCTGGTTCAACATTTGTTCTGCCGCATCCAGCGCTTCCTTCACTGTGGTAGCCACGACTACACCTTTCCCAGCTGCTAAGCCGTCCGCTTTCACTACGATTGGCGCACCATTTTCTTTGATATACGCTGCTGCTTTTTCGTAACATTCAAAACTTCTGGATTTAGCTGTCGGGATTTGATAAGTATCCATTAATTGTTTAGCAAAACTTTTCGAACCTTCGATCAGAGCTGCTGCTTTTGTCGGACCGAAGATTTTCAATCCTTCCGCCATAAAATCATCGACGATCCCATTTAACAAAGGAACTTCAGGACCAACGATACTCCAATCAATAGCCTCTTTCTTAACAAAATCGATTAACGCTGAATGATCTCGCTCACTGATAGCGACACAATTGATACCATCTTTTGTCATCCCCGGATTTCCTGGCGCACAATACACCGTATCCACCTTCGGACTGGCTAAAAGTTTTTTACTTATTGCATGTTCACGACCACCTGCACCGATTACCAAAACGTTCATTTATCCGACTCCTCTCTAATGTCTAAAATGCCGAACATCAGTAAAGACCATTGCTAGATCGTATTTATTCGCCATATCAATAGAATCTTGGTCTTTGATGCTTCCTCCTGGCTGAATGATTGCTTTTATACCGTGTTTGGCTGCATATTCAACCGAATCATCCATTGGAAAATAAGCATCGCTAGCTAAAACTGCACCTTCCATTTTCTCTTGCGCTTGTTCAATCGCAATTTTTACTGAACCGACTCGATTCATCTGCCCGGCTCCGATTCCTACTGTCTGACGTTCGTTTGCCAGTACGATCGCATTAGATTTCACATGTTTGACAGCTTTCCAAGCAAACGCTAATGCTTTTGCTTCTGCTGGAGTCGGCTTACGTTTTGTCACGACTTTCCACTCTTCTTCATTTTCTATTGCCAGATCTTGATCTTGTACAAGAAGTCCACCTAAGACTGAGACCGTTTCTTCTCGATTTTGATTTTCTTCCTGCGCAAAGTCTACTGTCAGTAATCGGATGTTTTTCTTTTTTTGCAGTAATTCCAAAGCTTCTTGTGTATAAGAAGGGGCAATGATGATTTCTAGAAACAGCTTATGCATCTGTTCTGCTGTTGGCAGATCTACTTCTCGATTCAAAACGATGATCCCACCAAAGATTGAAACAGGATCTGCTTCATACGCTGCTTCCCACGCTTCTAAAATCGTAGATGCTGTCCCAATACCACAAGGATTCATGTGTTTCAAGGCGACTACCGTTGGCTCGTCATATTCCTTCATGATCCGTAGCGCAGCATCTGCATCTCGGATATTATTATAAGAAAGTTCTTTCCCATGGAGCTGTTTTGCTGCTGCGATCGAATATTTTTCCAGAAGAGCGGACTGATAAAAGGCAGCGGCTTGATGGCTGTTTTCACCGTAACGAAGCGTTTGTTTTCGTTCATACATAAGTGTCAATTTTTCCGGTTCTTTTTCTTCCACCCAATCCGTTAAGTATTGAGCGATCAGTGCATCATATGCCGCAGTATGACGAAAGACTTTTGCCGCTAGTTTTTGTCTGAAAGAAAGTGAAGTATGCCCATACTGACGTAATTCTGAAAGTACTTCTTCATAGTCAGATGGATCAACAACAGAGGTGACAAATTCATGGTTTTTTGCTGCACTACGGAGCATACTAGGACCACCGATATCAATGTTTTCAATAGCTTCTGCTATTTCGACATCTGGTTTCATAATCGTTTCTTTGAAAGGATATAAATTGACACAAACAAAGTCGATTGGTTGGATATTTTCCGTTTCCATTGCCTCCATATGGCTAGGGAGATCGCGTCTTCCTAAAAGACCACCATGGATTTTAGGATGAAGTGTTTTGACACGGCCATCCATCATTTCAGGAAACCCTGTCACTTCTTCGATCGAAAGCGTTTTGATCCCAGCTTTATCCAATGCATGCTTTGTTCCTCCTGTTGAAATGATTTCTACTCCTTGTTCAATCAAACCTTGGGCAAATGCTACAATCCCAGTTTTATCCGATACACTGATCAATGCTCTTGTCATTTCAGATAGCCTCCATTTTCAATAATTTCACTAATCACTTCTGGATAGATTCGATGCTCTACTCTATGGATTTTTTCTTCTAAAGAATCGAACGTGTCCTCCTGTTCAATTCTCACTTTTTCCTGCCGGATGATTGGTCCAGTATCTACACCTTGGTCGATATAATGAATTGTGACACCCGTTTCTTTTACTCCAGCTTCAAATGCATCACGAATGCCATGCAAACCAGGGAATGCAGGTAAAAGAGATGGATGGATATTGATGATTCTTTTATCATAATTTTCCAGCAATACTGGTCCAATGATTCGCATGTATCCAGCTAATACAATCAAATCGATCTTTTTTTCTTTCAATTTATGCAAAATTGCTTCTTCATACTCTTTTTTTGAATCAAATTCTTTAGGTGAAAAACAATCTGCCGGTACACTCAACGCAGTTGCACGTTTCAAAACATATGCTTCAAGCTGATCACAAAACAACCAGTCAATCGATGATTCCAATCCTTTTTTCGATAGATAATCGGCTAGCGCTTGAAAGTTGCTTCCGTTTCCAGAAGCAAAAACAGCGATTCTCATCGTTCTTCTCCTGTAAACACCACACGATGTTTTTCTTTGGCGATCACTTTCCCGATTTCATAAACTTTTTCGTCAGCTTGCTCAATTTCGTGTACTATTTCTTTTACTTTCGATTCTTCGACTGCCAGGACCATACCGATGCCCATATTGAAGATTTCATACATCTCCATCTCAGGAATTTCACCATATTTTTGTAAACAGCCGAATATTGGAAGAATCGGCCATGAGCCAAGTTTGATTTGTGCAGCCATAGATTCTGGTAACATTCGCGGGATATTTTCTACAAACCCTCCACCAGTGATATGTGCAGCTCCTTTTATTTTCTTTTCTTTGATCAGCGGAAGCAAGGAAGAAACATAGATTTTCGTTGGCTCAAGCAATTCTTCGCCAAGTGTTTTTTTCAATTCTGGCAGTTTTGATGATAAAGAAAACTGCTGCTGCTCAAAGAAAATTTTGCGAACAAGAGAGTACCCATTTGAATGAATCCCGCTAGATGCTATTCCAAGCAACACATCTCCTGGGTTGATCGTTTCTCCTGTCAATAATTGAGATTTTTCAGCTATCCCTACAGCAAATCCGGCTAGATCATAATCATTACCTGAGTACATACCAGGCATTTCAGCTGTTTCTCCGCCAATCAGCGCCATATTTCCTTGAACACATCCATCTGCTACACCTTTTACTACATTTTCCAAACGTAACGGATCATTTTTCCCCGTTGCTAAGTAGTCTAAGAAATATAACGGCTCTGCGCCTTGTGCTAAGATATCATTGACACACATCGCTACGCAGTCGATCCCGATTGTATCGTGTTTGTCTGCTTCGATTGCCACTGCTAATTTCGTCCCCACACCATCGGTCCCCGAGACAAGGACTGGCTCTTTTAATTGAAAGACCGATAAATCAAAACAACCGCCGAATCCTCCTATAGCGCCCATCATACCTAAACGTTCCGTTTTTTTAACATGCTTCTTGATCCGTTCTACTACTTCATATCCAGCTTCGACATCTACGCCAGCTTTTGCGTATGCATTTGCCATTGAATTCATATACTCCCTTCTTGGTCTGCTTTTAAAAGAACGATACTTTTTCTTTTAGCGATTCCTGATACTTTTCTTCATAGTCATATAACGGCGTTGGATAATCTCCGTTGAAATAAGCCATACACAATCCTGAATACGGGCTATCCTTTTTCAGTCCAATCGATTCGATCAGACCCTCTTCACTTAAAAATCCTAAAGAATCTGCACCGATACATTCTTTGATTTCATCAATCGTGTGATTTGCCGCAATGAGTTCTTTACGCGTTTGAATATCAATCCCGTAAAAACATGGATATTTCAAAGGAGGAGAAGCAATCCTCACATGGACTTCTTTTGCTCCTGCTTCTTTCAAAAGATGGACGATCCGTCTGCTTGTCGTACCCCGAACAATTGAATCATCGACCATAATCACCTTTTTACCTTCCACTACTCCTCGTACAGCAGATAATTTCATTCGAACACCTTGCTCTCTTAGCTCAGGCGTTGGCTGGATAAATGTTCGGGCAATGTATTGATTTTTTACTAATCCGATTTCATAAGGGATTCCACTAGCTTCCGCATAACCGCTTGCGGCTGACAAAGAAGAATTAGGTACGCCGACGACCATATCTGCTTTTACTGGCGATTCTTTCGCTAAATTCCGTCCCATATTTTTCCGTGCAGTATGCACATTGATCCCTGCGATGTTTGAATCTGGTCTGGCAAAATAGATATATTCCATCGAACAAATGGAAAGCTGCGTATTCTTCGTAAAGCAATCAATCTGGATTCCTTCGTCATTGATAATCACTATCTCTCCAGGCTGGACATCTCTTATAAAACGTGCCCCGATAACTTCTAATGCACAAGTTTCCGAGGCAATCACGTATGCTCCGTTTTTCATTTGTCCGATTGCTAATGGACGAAAACCATTTGGGTCCAAAGCGGCAATCATTGCCGTTTCTGTCATTAATAAATAGGCAAATCCACCTTTGACTTCATTTAAAGCACTTTTCAATTTATTTAAAAAATCTGTTTCTTCACTTCGTCGGATCAAATGCATCAATATCTCCGTATCGGAGTTAGAATGGAAGATCGCCCCATTTTCCTCTAACTCTTTTCTAAGTGAACGAGCATTGATCAAATTGCCGTTATGCGCTAAGCCGATCGACTGATCATGAAATTTGAATAGAAAAGGCTGAATATTGTCCACACTTCCATTGCCTGCTGTTGCATAACGTACATGTCCGATTGCAGCTTCTCCTGTTAACTGCTGCAATTTTCTTTGATCTTTGAATACCTCAGAAAGTAGACCCAGATCTCGATGACCCATAAGCTTTCCTCGATCATTGGACACGATGCCCGCACCTTCTTGTCCTCGATGCTGAAGACTATGGAGCCCGAAGTATGCCACACTAGCGGCATCCGGATGACCCCAAACGCCGAAGATCCCGCATTCTTCATTTAAACTCTTCACTTCATAAGACATACGATTGGATCCTCCCAGCACTTTCTTGCTACTGCAGTTTCTATTTTGATCTGACCGTCAGTTGCTGAAATTTCGATTATCGCTTCATCCGTCACCTTACCTGCTAAAACAGCAGCATCTCCCATCATTTCTTCGAATCGTGTCTTATTTTCCGGTGCGACTGTCAATACAAATCTTGATTGAGTTTCTGCAAATAACTGAGCAGAGGACAATTCAAACTGTACAGATATCCCTAGCTGATGTTTGAAAGCTGATTCTGCCAGTGCAATTGCCAAGCCACCTTCTGAACAGTCATGAGCACTTTCAATCAATCCGTTTTGGATGGCTGTCAATACTAACTCTTGGTTTCTCTTTTCAATGGATAGATCAAAGTTTCGGATCACACCTTCGATTCTTCCAAGCTGCATCTTTTGTAATTCACTGCCATCAAAATCTGCAAACGTCTTACCTAATATATAGATTAGATCCCCTGATTTTTTGAATTCCTGAGTAGTGATATGTTTATGATCCTCAATCAATCCGACCATACCAATCATTGGTGTTGGATAGATTGCTTGACCATCCGTTTCATTATATAAAGAGACATTTCCTGAAATAACAGGAGTTCCTAACGTTTCACACGCAGCAGCAATTCCATCAGCTGAAGTCGATAATTCCCAAAAAACTTCTGGTTTATCAGGAGAACCATAGTTCAGGCAGTCGGTGATCGCCAAGGGCTTGCCACCGCTAGCAATAATATTTCTAGCAGCTTCTGCCACTGCTATTTGTCCTCCGATTTTTGGATCCAAATACAGATAGCGCGCGTTGCAGTCTGTGGTCATAGCTAACGCTTTATTCGTCCCTCTAACCCTCATCACAGCAGCGTCGCTTCCTGGACGGACAACTGTATTGGTTTGTACTTGTGAATCATAAGTTTCATAGATTGAACGTTTCGAAGCAATCGTCGGTTGCTGCAGCAGATCAAGCAATACTTGTCCAGGTTCTTCGATAACTGGCTGATAAGGAGCTAACTGCTGAAATTCTGCGATTCGAGCTGGTTCTTTCATTTCTTTATGATAGACTGGTGCATCTTCAGCTAATGCATCGACTGGCAGATTTGCTACTTCTTCTCCTTGATGATATAGCCGATATTGCCCGTCATCTGTTACTTTCCCGATAGTGACTGCATCTAGATCATACTTCTGAAATAGTTCTTGGATTTTTTCTTCCTCTCCTGATTTGACACAAATCAACATCCGTTCTTGTGATTCCGATAGCATCATTTCATAAGGCGTCATTCCAGTTTCTCTTTGTGGGACTTCATCTAATGTCAATATAAGTCCTGAACCAGCTTTTGAAGCCATTTCCGCACTAGATGAAACAAGTCCTGCTGCTCCCATATCCTGTATACCTATTAGAGAATCCGAATGATGCAAGATTAATTCCAAACACGCTTCAAGCAGCAGCTTTTCCATAAAAGGATCGCCTACTTGTACAGCAGAACGTTGCTGTTCTTCTTCTTGATTAAATTCTTCTGAGGCAAAAGTTGCTCCGTGGATACCGTCGCGACCTGTTTTTGCGCCTACATACATGATCGAATTACCGACGCCAGCGGCTTGCCCTTTCTGGATATGTTTGTGTTCAATCAAACCTACGCACATTGCATTGACTAATGGGTTTCCTTCATAACAAGGATCAAATGCAATTTCGCCGCCTACAGTCGGTATGCCGATACAATTGCCGTATCCGCCGATACCTGCAACTACTTCTTCTAGTAAATATTTCGTTCTTGGATTATCTAATTCGCCGAACCTCAATGAATCTAGCAACGCAATTGGACGAGCCCCCATGCTGAAAATATCTCTGATGATTCCGCCAACTCCTGTC
Organism: Enterococcus sp. SB12; assembly: GCF_030910025.2. Lineage (NCBI taxonomy): Bacteria > Bacillati > Bacillota > Bacilli > Lactobacillales > Enterococcaceae > Enterococcus > Enterococcus sp. SB12. The sequence goes on from NZ_CP175675.1 coordinate 1,515,301, forward strand.
GCAGCTCCTTCATAAGGCTCCACGGCTGAAGGATGATTGTGACTTTCTGCCTTGAAGACAACTGCTAGTCCATCACCGATGTCGACGATGCCTGCGCCTTCTCCAGGGCCTTGCAACACATGAGGTCCACTAGTAGGAAATTTGCGTAGAACCGGTTTAGAATTTTTATAGGAACAATGTTCGCTCCACATAACAGAGAACAGTCCAGTTTCCGTATAATTAGGCATTCTTCCTAAGATATCTTCTTCGATCATTCGATATTCTTCATCAGTCAATCCCCATTCGGCATAGATTCTTTTTTTCTTGATCTCTTCAGCTGTCGGTTCTTTCAATGTTTTCATCTATACGGTCACCTTTCCGAAGTTTTTTAAAATGGAAGCAAAGAACCGTTTCCCATCTTCTGATCCTAGCAAGTCTTCTACTGCACGTTCTGGATGAGGCATCATTCCTAACACATTCCCTGCTTTGTTCGTAATCCCTGCAATGTTTTCCACGCTGCCGTTGATGTTGTCATTATAAGTAAAGGCAATCTGATTATTTTTTTTTAGTTCTTGAAGTGTTTCTTCGTCACAGAAATAATTTCCTTCCCCATGAGCAACTGGAAGATAGATTATTTCGTCGGCTTCATACTCTGAAGTAAAGGCCGTCTTGGAGTTGACTTTCAATGGTACAGTTTTGCAAATAAAATGCAAAGACTCATTTCGTCTCAGTACACCTGGCAAAAGTCCTGCTTCTGTCAATATCTGGAATCCATTGCATGTACCGAATACCGGTTTCCCTTCTTCAGCAAAACGAATCACTTCTTCCATGATTGTAGAAAACCGAGCAATCGCACCGCATCTCAAATAGTCACCATAGGAGAATCCTCCCGGCAGTAAAACCCCATCAAATCCTTCTAAAGAGGACTCATCATGCCGTACAAATTCGGCATCAGCGCCCATGATCTCGCGAACTGCCCATAACATATCTGCGTCACAATTTGAACCTGGAAAAACGATGACCGCAAATTTCATGTTATACTTCCTCCATTTTTTTGATTTCATATCGGTATGTTTCCATATTTACATTTGCAAGCAGCTTGTCACAAATCGTTTCAATCACTGTATCGATTGGTTCTTCTGCATCAGCAAGTTGTATCTCAAAGTATTTTCCTATTCGGATATCTTCGATTGTTTCATATCCCATACGATGGACTGCTTTTTTTACTGCCTCCCCTTGAGGATCTAACACTGAATCTTTATAGGTTACATATACTTTTACGAAATACATCATACTCGCTCCTTTTCTTCAGTTAGTTCCGATAGACGGTTATATACTTCTTGATAGACTGGGATCAAATCACCTAGATCTCTGCGGTAAACGTCTTTGTCCATATGTTCATTCGTACGTTCATCCCATAATCGGCAAGTATCCGGTGTTACTTCATCCGCAAGCAAAATTTGTCCATTCGACCGGCCAAATTCTAGCTTGAAATCTACTAAAACCAAACCGACCTTAGCAAATAATTCGGTCAAAATTTCATTAATAGCCAACGCTTGGGCTTTCAGCTCACTGATTTCTTCCGGTTTTGCAAGTTGTAAGAAATAGATATGCTCTTCATTGATAAATGGATCATCCAACTGGTCATCCTTATAGTAGAATTCAATGATTGGTTTGATGAATTCTTTACCTTCGGGAACACCTAGACGTTTTGAGAAACTTCCTGCTGCAATATTTCGGATAACCACTTCCAGAGGGATAATTTGTACTTTTTTTGCTAATTGTTCGGTTTTAGACAATTGTTCAATAAAATGATTTTTTATTCCTCTTTGAGTCAGATAACGGAAAATTGCACTTGTGATTTGATTATTCAATTCTCCTTTTCCACTTATCTGGTCTTTCCTCGCGCCATTCAACGCAGTTGCTTGATCTAAATATTCTATCCAAATCAAGTTCTCATCAGAAGTAAGATATATTTTTTTGGCTTTTCCTTCATACAAAAGTTCTTTCTTCTCCATGTACGTCTCTCCTTTTTATTTACATTAAAAGCAAATACATCGTTTTTTGTTCGTGTTTTCACTTTAAATTTTAGCAATCATCTTTTTATAAATCAACAAAAATATGTACATTTAAGGCATTAGATTCTTTTAATGTTCGTGTTTTATCAGAAACGAAAATCTTATACCATCAACAAGCGTTTACATTTATACTTAATGATGGTATATTAGAATTAACTAAAAATTTGGATAATGGGTTCGAGGAGGCACTTGCCGATGGAAGATGCAATAAAACAAGGTCAGCTTTTTTTATCAGAATTAACAGCTGAAGAACGTTCCTGTCTATATAATGATTTGCTGTCGATCAAAGACGTTTATTTATGCAATAAAGATACTAGTTTTTATACATTCCGAAAAATCCGCCGAGCAACCAAGCGCTGTGCTGAATGCCGTAAAAGGACTTTTCTTTATCAGACAGAACACAAAGGCGAACTTTCAATCAGTCAGATTCATGAACAGAAGCGTTTCAAAAATCATTATCGTATCCAGATCTTATTCAATGGACAAGAGATGGAATACGCTTTTCTCGAAAACTTGCTGCAACATCTCCATAACGAGCATTTTAGTTATAATAGTCACGCCATTTATGCTTGACTCCTACATTTTGTATAGATAAAGGTACGATAAAGCAGTAGTATGTCGCTTTTAAAGTCAGGTTCCTATCATTGATAAGAAAACATAATAAACTAAAAGAAGCAGAACCGCTAACGGATCTGCTTCTTTTTTGGTTATTTTTGCTATTCTATTTTAATTGAATTTTGCAACTCACTCTTCTTTATTCCAAACCTACTCGTTTGAATATCACGTCAACGTTTTTCAAATGATGATGATAATCAAAGGCATCGTCTATTTCTTCTTTAGATAATACCGATGTGATGGTTGGATCTTCTTCTAACAGCGGGCGGAACTGCACTTGGTTGTCCCAAGCGTACGCAGTTTTTGGCTGAACAAGATCATAAGCTTCTTCTCTTGTCATTCCCTTATCGATCAATTTCAGCATAACGCGCTGGCTATAAATCAAACCAAATGTTGCAGACATATTCCGCTTCATGTTTTCAGGAAAGACCGTTAGATTTTTAACGATATTGCCAAAACGATTTAACATGTAATTCAATAAAATCGTGGTATCAGGCAAGATGATTCGTTCTGCTGAAGAATGAGAAATATCTCTTTCATGCCATAATGTGACATTTTCATAGGCAGTGACCATGTGTCCGCGCACCACTCTGGCTAGACCAGCCATATTTTCTGAACCGATCGGATTCCTTTTGTGCGGCATAGCAGAAGAACCTTTTTGACCTTTCGCAAAAAATTCTTCTACTTCACGTGTTTCGGATTTTTGCAATCCGCGTATCTCTGTTGCAAAACGTTCAATACTTGTAGCAATAAGCGCCATCGCTGAGAAATATTCAGCATGTAGATCCCGAGGGAGAACTTGAGTAGAGATTTCTTGCGGACGGATCCCCAATTGTTTACATACATACTCTTCAATAAATGGCGGGATATTTGCGAACGTCCCCACTGCTCCTGAGATTTTTCCTGCTTCTACTCCTTTTGCCGCATGTTCAAATCGTTCGATGTTCCGTTTCATTTCTGAATACCATGTGGCAAGTTTCAATCCAAAAGTAGTTGGTTCAGCATGGACACCGTGTGTCCGACCCATCATCACTGTATATTTGTGTTCTTTTGCTTTTTCGCCAATGATTTCCGTAAAACGTTTCAAGTCTTCCCGTAAAATATCATTTGCTTGCTTGATGAGATAGCCATAAGCAGTATCTACGACATCCGTACTTGTTAGACCATAATGGACCCATTTTCTTTCTTCTCCCAATGTTTCAGAAACCGCTCGTGTAAACGCAACGACATCATGGCGTGTTGATTTTTCGATTTCCAAGATCCGATCGATATCAAATGATGCATGCTCACGAATTTTTTTCACATCTTCTTGCGGGATTTCACCAAGTTCTGCCCAAGCTTCATCTGCTAAAATCTCGACTTCAAGCCACGCACGGTATTTGTTCTCTTCCGTCCAGATATTCCCCATTTCAGGGCGTGTATAACGTTCTAACATGTTTTTTCTCCTCTAATCCCAAATATTCGTTTGTTTGATTTCTTCCAGCGTTTGCTGGATATCTTCTGTCAAGATAGTGATATGTCCCATCTTGCGACCTTTTTTTGCTTGTTTTTTTCCATAGAAATGAAATTGCCAGTCTGGCTTATTCTCGATCAAGCGATAGCTTTCCAGCAGTTGTTCTCCCAAAACGTTGACCATTACTGCTTTGCTTGTCAAACGTACTTTTTCTCCTAATGGCCAACCGCAAATACCTCGAATATGGGCATCGAACTGACTCATAGAACAAGCTTCAATAGAATAATGTCCAGAATTGTGAGGACGAGGAGCTAATTCATTCACATATAGCCCGCCTGTTTTTGTTAAAAACATTTCTACCCCTAAAGCACCTGAAAGGCTTACTGCTTCTGCAATCACACGGGCAATACGCTCAGCCTCTTCAATCACATCCTGATCAATCGCAGCTGGAGCAATCGTTTCATGAAGAATATTGTTGTGGTGGATGTTTTCCACGACCGGAAAAGTCGTGAAATCTCCTTGACCATTTCCTGCCACCATGATCGAAATCTCTTTTTCAAACGGGATCCATGCTTCTAAAACACAGGTTCCTTCTCTTAAAAGGTCCATGGTAGGAGCTAGATCCGCCCGACTTTTCAAAACATACTGCCCCTTGCCATCATAGCCACCTCGAGTGGTTTTCAAAACACAAGGATAGCCGATCCCGTCAATCGCATCTTGGATATCCGTCGGACTGACGATCGTTGCATAAGGAGCAATCACGATGTTGTTCGTTTCCAAAAAAGATTTTTCTAACAGGCGGTCTTGCGTAATCGCAAGCAAGTCTGTCCCTTGAGGAATAAATGACATGGGTAAAATCGCATTTAACGCCTCTACACTGACATTTTCGAATTCATAGGTAATGACATCTGTTCTTCTGGCAAGCTCTTTCAGCGCAAAGGTGTCATCATAGACACTTTCAATGTGCCAATCTGCAACTTGTGCGGCTGGACAATCGCTCACAGGATCCAGCACACCTACTTTAAAGCCCATTTCTTTTGCACTAATCGCCATCATACGACCTAATTGACCGCCACCGACGATCCCGATCGTTGAACCAGGCAACAAAGGTTTAACCAAGTTGATCACTACTTTCTATAACAGTTTTAGCCAACATTGAACGTCTTTCAGCCAATTTAGCCTCCAATTCTAAATCATACATGGAAAGCATCTGTATCGCAAGTAGTCCAGCATTAATTGCTCCCGCTTTTCCGATTGCTGTAGTAGCTACAGGTACTCCTCCAGGCATTTGGACAATCGAAAGAAGCGAATCCAAACCATTTAATGTTCGTGATTGGACCGGTACACCGATAACCGGCAAAGTTGTTTTTGATGCGACCATACCCGGCAGATGCGCGGCTCCCCCTGCCCCTGCAATAATGATCTTGATTCCTTTTTTTCGAGCGTTTTGTGCATATTCAAACATCAAATCTGGGGTTCGATGAGCAGAAACGACCTTTTTTTCATAAGACACACCGAATTCATCCAATATTTGACATGCTTCTTTCATTGTTTCCCAATCTGAAGTACTCCCCATAATCACAGAGATTTTTGCTGTCATTGTTTTTCCTCCCAGTTTTTCTACATTCATATTTTAACAATCACTTTTTTTTATGTCAAAGAAATTTCGAATGTTAACAAAGAAAAACATTTTATTGTTCGTGTTTATTAAAGATAAAAAAAAGGAATGTGACAAAAGTTAGGTCACATTCCTTTTTATGGATAAACGGTGTTCTCCTGCCAACTCCTCGGTCACAAGGAACAATATTCAACAAACATGAGAAGCTGTTTTTTGAAATTGTTCCTTGTGACTCGGAGATGAACGGCAGGCTCACGACCTCTTCCTTCAACGGTGTTCAATCAGCTGCCCCTCGGTATTAGCTCAAACAAACGGCAAAATACGAGGAACTATTTTTCCGTTTGTTTCTCTAATAATCAGGTCAAAACGCTGATTTCACAACCTTTCTTTTGCTCTATTACTTCTTGAAGGCTTCTTCCAATATTTCTTCATCTTTTTTCAATCCATTAAAGATCAAATTTAATATGATAGCCGTAATGCTACTCATTACGATGCCATTTCCAGTAAACATTTGCAATGTTTGCGGCATTTGACTGAATAATGTCGGCGTAACATTGAAACCTAGCCCAAATCCAACAGAAACAGCAACGATCAATAGATTTTTATCATTGCTGAAATCAACTTCCAACAGCATACGGATTCCTTGGACTGCCACCATCCCGAACATGACTAACATTCCTCCACCAAGTACCGGCTCAGGGATGATTTGTGCTAACGCACCGATTTTAGGGAATAAACCTAAAACAATCAAGAAGAATGCAGAGAAATAGATGGGTTTTCTTGTTTTGATTCCCGAAAGTTGAACCAATCCGACATTTTGAGAAAAGCCAGTATAAGGGAATGTATTGAAAATACCGCCTAAGATAACGGCAAGTCCTTCTGCACGATATCCCTTTTTCAATTCTTCTTCTCCAACATTTTTCCCAGTAATGTCACCAAGTGCAAAATATACACCTGTTGATTCTACCATGCTGACCATGGAAATGATGATCATTAGTAAAATCGACCATACGTCGAAAGTTGGTTTACCAAAATAAAAGGGTTGTGGAACATGGAACAACGGCGCATCTCCAATCGCGCTCAGATCAATCATCCCCATGAAAGCAGCTAAGATGCTTCCTCCGACTAAACCAATCAGTACCGCGATTGAACGAATGAACCCTTTTGCCAGCATTTGCACGCCTACAATTAGGAGAATCGTCACAAATGCAAGTAGCAGATTTGTTTTGTCACCAAAATCAGCTGCTGTTGCATTACCTCCACCCATTTTCTCGATTGCTACAGGAATCAAAGTCAAACCAATAACGGTGATAACCGTTCCTGTTACTATAGGAGGGAATAGTTTTTTTATTTTAGAAAAGACACCAGAAACTAACACAACAAAGATCCCAGAAGCGATAATAGATCCGTAGATAGCTCCTACTCCTTCATTGGTTCCGATCAAGATCAGTGGAGCTACTGCTTGGATCGCACATCCTAAAACGACAGGCAAGCCAATTCCGAAAAATCGGTTAACTGTCAATTGCAATAATGTCGCTAATCCACACATAAAGATATCAATTGAAATCAAATAAGTCATCTGTTCTTGATTAAAGCCTAGTCCTGTACCGATCAAAAGAGGCACCGCTACTGCTCCTGCATACATCGCTAGCAGATGCTGCAGCCCTAAAACCGCAGCTTTTCCATTTTGTGTTTCTTTTTCCACGATTATGCGTCCTCCTCAAGAAACTCAACTTGTCCATTCGTCAAGGAAGCAATACGCGCAAGAGAAACGACTCTCAATCCCATTTCTTCAAGTAACTGACGTCCATCTTGGAAAGACTTTTCGATGACGATCCCGATTCCTTCTACTTGAGCTCCAGCTTGCTGGCATAATTCGATCAATCCTTTTGCCGCTTGTCCGTTTGCCAAGAAATCGTCGATAATCAATACTTTGTCTTCTGAAGATAAAAATTTACGAGAAATAGAAATCGTACTTGTCACTTGTTTCGTAAAAGAATAAACAGAAGCTGTCAATAATTCTTCATCCATCGTCAAACTTTTTGCTTTTCTAGCGAAGATCATTGGAACATCTAATTCTTTTGCAGCAAATAAAGCTGGTGCGATCCCAGAAGCTTCAATGGTCACAACTTTCGTGATTCCTTGTTCTTTAAATACTTCTGCAAACCGTTTTCCCATTTGTTCCATCAATACAGGGTCTACTTGGTGAGTGACGAAGCTGTCGACTTTTAATACGCCCTCGCCTAATATACGTCCGTCTTTTTGAATACGTTCAACTAATTCTTTCACTTTATTTGCTCCTTTATCATTTATTAATACCGAAATAACCGCTTTTGTGCAAAAACCTACTATGTTTCTGTTAAAGAAAAACACCCTCCACTTTATCATAAGAAAAGAAGGGTGAAATAGCCAATCTTTTACTTATAGTCCAGCATTTACGGTACTGGCTAGAAACTGTCATCCATATTATGACGATATATAAGTAGGTATGTAAAACTAATAATAGTGTAAATTCATTTTCTTGCAACTGTTTTGCACGTGAAGGCAGTTTGCCATATTTGAATAAAAAATGTTGTTTCAAATATTGAAAACAGTCTAACACTACTTTCTGAAACTGACAACGTGGTTTACTTATTTTTTTGTAAAATCTAATGATTTTTAATGCATTATTCCTTTTTGTTCGGGTTTAAATAGTTATTTTTATTTTCTCCTATCTAAAAAAGCAGCCCACATAAAAAGAAGGCATGACAAAATGCATGTCATAGCCCCTTTTTCCGAATAAATAGTGTTCAAAAGACAGCCTATCGGCAATAAGGCAAGATTTTATAAACTACGGGAAGTAATTTCCGTAAATCTATTCTTATTCTTTTAAGCTGACAAGCTCGTCAATCACTACTGCTTTTCCTGAAGCAATAGAATGATTTGCTGCGATTCCTGTCAAAATCGACAAAATACCATCTACGTGAGTTGCTGCCCGATTCCACGAATCTTCTTTTTCTTCACCAAATAGATCATCTAATAAACGCGGATCTCCTCCGCCATGTCCGCCCGCTTCTTGTTCGACGATTACCTCATATGGCTCACCGAACATCGGATAGACATGGATGGACTGAAGAACAGCTGCTCCTTCATCCTTTTTATCTCCACCTGCATTGATGTAAGACTTTTCGATCACTTTCATTTCGATCCGTCCTTTACTGCCATTGAAAGAAACATTGAATCCTTCCCACGGCATATACGCATTTAGCGAATACGTCAAAATCGCACCAGTTTCATATTTGACCGTTACGCCTAGTGTATCTTCAATAGAGATATCATCGGAAAATACACTGCGGTCACGAATATATCCACTGTCTTTTTCTGCTTCTAAATACATTTCTCGCAATTCCTCATTGGCTGACAGGTCTATAGCAAATGGATCAGCTTTAGCTAGTTCGCTTCCATAGCATCGACTGTAAAATGTTTCTACTCCGCGTTTCTCCGCATTATGCATCCCATAAAAGTTTAATCCACCGAATGCAAATACCTTTTTGGGACGGCTGTTCAACCAAAAATTCACTAGATCAAAATGATGGGTAGATTTATGAACAAGAAGCCCGCCGCTATTGTGCTTATTTCGATGCCATCTTCTGAAATAATCTGCCCCGTGTTGCGTATTTAACAGCCATTCGAAGTGGATAGAAAACACATCACCAATCACATCACTTTCTATCAGTTCCTTTATCTTCGTGTGATACGGTGCATAACGATAATTGAAAGTGACTCGCGGGCTTCTCCCCGTCTGTTTTTGGACCGTTATTATTTCTTGAGCTTTTTCCTCATCGATAGTCAGAGGTTTTTCGCAAATAACATCATATCCTTTTTTCATTGCACGAATGATATAATCATGATGCGTTCGATCTACTGACGTAATAATGACTTCAGCCGGCCGTACGTCATCCAGTAGTTGCTCAAATTGTGATGGCATACATGTCTTTACTTTTTTCTGTCCATACTTGTTCACAAGTATCCGATTTGCATAATCCATCCTTGTTTGAGATACATCACAAAAACCGACTAGTTCACAAGTTTGATGATACGTAGAGGCAATTGCCTCATAAAAAAAACGCGCTCTCCCACCAAGTCCGACTTGTACATATTTTTTCTTCATTTAAAGTCATTCTCCTTTTCTTTTAAGCAAAATACTGTGACAAATGGCAGCCCTGGATACAGTAATGCAGTGAGTAAAAAATCATGCTGTATACACCAGAACAGTCCATACAAAAGGCATAAATACCACAGAAACCCTTTGACGTTTTTTGACAACAGCCAGATATTCCTTTTGATCAAATAAACAAGACTATCTGCTTTATCTTCTTTGCAGATATCAATTAGCGTACTAAAAAAACTATGGGATACAAAAAGCAACAGACACAATAGAAAAGGAATCAGATACCAAGCTCCAATCTTTCCCACTAATAAATACCAATCAACTGCAAAAATAATGACAAACAGCTGAAACAACGTAATGATGAAACACATCCGTTTGATTTTTTCTTTCCTCCAACATACCTTTTTTCTGCCAAGTAATGGACAGATAGATAATAAGAAGGATACATCATCAAAAAATAAATCAGATAGACAACACGAGCAGACAGCACTAATCCTAAAGTGAACAAACATCCTAGGACTAAAGCGAAAAGAGCATTACTGATAAGACTGGTTAAAAAAATCCGACAGAAATAGTAGTTGAGCTTGTAAAGAAACATCTCTTCTATTGGCTTTTTCATATTCAGCCCTTCAGACCGCTTGTACTGATTCCTTGGACGAGATATTTATTGAAGAATAAGAAAATCAGAAAAACCGGTAGCAGAGACAGCGTAGACATCGCAAACATACTGGCGTAAGTCGTGCTAGATCCAGCGTCTGCAAATAATTTGATGGCAATCGATACCGTGTAAGATCTCGGCTTGTTTAAATAAATCAATGGTCCCATGAAGTCGTCCCATTTCCAATAAAACTGGATGATGATCGTCGTGATGATCGAAGGTTTCAGCAAAGGAAAAATAATTTTGGTAAAGACACTATACTTGCTGCATCCGTCAATAATCGCTGATTCATCTAACTCTTTGGGGATGCTGACCATGAATTGCATGATCTGGTAAATGAAAAATGCTTGTCCAAAAAAATGTGGTAAAATCAGCGGCACATACGTCCCAACCAAATTCAGCCGATTGTAAATAATAAACTGCGGAATCAAAATCACTTGTGCAGGAATCATCATCGTTACTAACATGACGACGAACCAGAATCTTTTTCCTTTGAAATCGATTCTCGATAATGCGTAAGCAATACAAGTCGAGCTCAGAACTGTCCCTATCGTCGAAACTGCAGAGATGACAAACGAATTCCTAAAGAAAGTAAAAAATGAAATTCCAGCAAACCCTGCCCATCCTTTTGCGTAATTTTCCCATTGAAAAGTCTCTGGAATCAAATTCAGCGAACCACTCAAAATCTCTTGATCCGTTTTAAAAGAACCTGCGATCATCCATAAGACCGGATAAATCATGACTAGACCTAATAGCAAAATAAAACCGTATTGAAACCATTTCGTTACTGTTTTATTCATTTCTTCCTCCTCTCATTCACACAACGACCCATTTTTTTGATGATTTGAAAATCAGAAAGGTGACAGCTCCCATAATCAACAGCATGATCCACGAAATAGCACTAGCATACCCCATAGAATTAAAAGAAAAAGCTTGGTTATACACATAAAGAGCATAAAAGTTCGTGGCATCATTCGGACCACCTTGGGTAATGATAAATGCCTGCGTAAAAGTCATAAACGCCGCGATTGTCTGCATGACCAAGTTATACAAAATGATCGGCGAAAGAAGAGGTAACGTGATCTTGTAAAACGTCTGCCATTTGTTCGCTCCATCGATCTCTGCCGCTTCATAATACGAGCCTGGGATCTCTTTGATACCTGCAGCAAAGATGATCATTGCCGAACCGAATTGCCAAGCAGACATCAAAACAAGAGGGATCATGACCAGTTTTTGATCGCTAAACCAGGAAAGCGCAGGTGCGCCTAATCGTTCCAGAAAAATATTCACTAACCCGTTTTTAGAAAACAACTCCCGCCAAACTAGAGCGATAGAAATGCTGCCACCAATCAAACTAGGCACATAATACAAAGAACGAAAGAAAGTCGTTCCTTTGATATTTCTCGTTAAAAGATAAGCAATCAATAGACCAAAGATCAGTTTCACAGGTACAGATGCAAATACATAGAGAAAAGTGACTCGGATGGAGTTCAAAAAACGGGCATCACTCAGCATCTTTATATAATTATCCAAGCCGATCCATGAGACTGGATTTCCCAAACGATAATCGGTGAACGAATAATAAAGTGACAAGATCATCGGTATCACTGTTATCAATAGAAATCCTAGGATGAAGGGAGAAGCAAATACGTAACCAACCACATTGTCTTGATCCAAGAACCGTTTTAGTTTTTCTTTTTTCATGCCTTCCTCCTGCTGCTATCCTAGAATGTTTGACGCAAACTCATAAAGACTCTCTGCTGCTGCTTCTGCTGTTACTTCTTCATAAATGACTTTTTCAACTAAAAGATTGTATTGGTCTTGAATTTCCGGATTCAAAGCACTATCAAAGACATTCACTTTACCGTTATCCATATCGGAAATCATTTCTAAATAGTCAAATATCGCTTGCAAAGTTGCATCATCTGTACGAGCGAGCTGTTCTCGAATATTCGACATGATTGGTACACCACGTTCTCCTTTTAAAATTTCATTGGCTTCTTCACTGTTTTGAAAGAAATCAATAAACTTAGCAGCTTCTTCTTTATGTGCTGAGCTTTTTGCCATACTCAGCATTTGCGAAGAACGCAAAGGGATACCAGATTCTCCATCTGCTTTTCTGCGAGGTGGATTAATCAACTGGATCTCCATATCTTCAGGAGCCCCTGACAATATTTCTGTCAACTGGTTACTTGATAGAAACACCATTGCCGCTTCTCTATCCCTAACCGCCTGAAAAGACAGATCCGTCGTACTTGCAGCTCCACCACCTGGTTCCGGATGGGCCCCTTTGTCTACCAGATTTTTACGCAGCTGGAAAAAATCTGTTAGATAGTCTGGATTTTCAAATCCCAAGCTGTTAGATAGATCTTCCCGATTATAAAAATTCAATCCTTTCTCAACTTGTGGTATTTGAATAATACAGCCAGCTATAAAATCTTCGAATCTTGAAATAGCATAGATTCCTAATTCTTCAGTGATTTGATAGCTGATTTGTTCAAATTCATCCCATGTCCAATTTGAAGCAGGTTCAGGGATATTTAATTGTTCAAATATATTTTTATTGTAAGCAATCGCAAACGAATTCACCCCGTTAGACAATCCAACTAATTGCCCGTCGTAAGTCGTCGTTGCTAAATAGGATTCATCTGCATTAGAAATATCAATTATCCCTTGCTCCACATATTCATCTAATGGTTCAATCTGATTGATGTATTGAGGAAATTGATTGTTCAGTTGGAAAATGTCCCAGATATCATCTGATGCTGCTAGTGTACCTAATTTTGTGTAATATCCTTCATAATCATAAAATTCATAATCGATCGTCACATGGGGATTTTTTTCTTCATAAAGCTCGATTACTTTTACTGTTGCATCGTGTCGGACTTGCGAACCCCACCAAGCCATGTTCAGCGTGATTTTTTTGTCATCTTCTTGCCCACAAGCCGTCAAGAAGAATAACATAACACTTAAAGCTAAGATGATTCTCATTCTTTTCTTCATTCTCTGCACCTCTACTTCCATTGTTATTTTTCAATATACTGTATTTTTATACAGAACATATTTATTAAACGATCTTTTTTAAGGGGAATAAAAACCAAGACTTGCCCTATCGTTCTGCCTAGGATGAACAACTCAATACTTTCAAGGAAAATTAGATCGTGCTGATTCTTCTTTCATCGCTAAAAACACTTCTTGCTTCAAGGATGGGAGGATAATTACGCAAAGAAAAAAGGATATCAGACAACTGTCCAATATCCTTGACATAGCTAAATAAGCATGCTTCTTCGTGTACGCTCTTCCCTAAAAAACAGAAAAATAACTAGTAATTCTTTATGAAATTAGGTACAATATACACGTCGATGCACAAGCATTGACTATGGCAACTTGATTGGTCAGTTCCCGCTGACTTTTCAAGCCCCGACAATTTAGCTGCTACTAAATTGTCGGGTGCCTTTTTTAGTTTTTATTCGTTTTTCATTCTATAGAAAGCGCTTCAATAAATCAAGACATTTTTTTGTTAGAATGCTAATAATAACAAAAGGTTTTGACTCTTCTTATGTACATTACAGATAAAAAAACAAAAAAATTTCTCTTTTTTTGAATTCTGAACAAATAGTACTGGAGTACAAAAGACGAGGAAGAACCACTATCTGCTCTTCCTCGTCTTTTGATTCTCACCTGTTATTCATGATTCTTTTTCTCAGTTTCCCGATATTTTTCCATTTTACGACTAAAAAGCTCTCCGCTACTTGGTGGCGTATATGTGATGGCATTTGCTCCTGCTTGAATGGTCTCAGCAATACTTTCTTCCGTTGGACCACCTGTCGCAATGATAGGAAGTTCAGGATATTTTTTACGAAAATGGCGTACTGCTTCTGCAGTTTCTTTACCTGCACTGATATTGATAATCGAAATACCAGCTGCTAACTTTTCATCTATTTCTGTATATTTCGACGTTACCGTACTGATAACTGGAATATCAACTACTCGACAAACTTCTTTTACTGTCTCTAAAGGCGTAGGACCGTTCAAAACGACCCCTAACGAACCTTGCGCTTCTGCGAACATGCTCATGTAGGAAGAACGAGTACCTTGTGTCAAACCACCACCTACACCGGAGAAAACTGGAATGTCAGCTGCCTCAATAATGCTTTTAGTAATCGCTGGATGAGGTGTAAAAGGATACACAGCAATTACTGCATTCGCATTTGTATTACGTATGATCGCAATATCCGTAGTAAAGATGATCGAACGGATCAATTTTCCAAATATCTTGATCCCGCTTGCTTCTAAAATGATTTCCGGTACTCTTACGATATCTTTTCTCAATTCCGTCATGATTTCTGGCGTAAATTGTTCTGCCATCAGCCACTTCTCCTTTGCTATCTCCGGTCATACTGATTCAAATGATACGTCTCGATGACCTGGATGATTTTTTGCGCATAACCGGGGTCTGTCGCATAACCTGCATCTTGCAATGCTTGTGCGGCTTCCTGATAGTTGGTGGCCGTAATCACTTTTTCATACAGCGCAGGATTCCAATCTACTCCTTGAACGAACAGTTGTGTATGGTCATCCATGGACTGTTCCCATGAATCATACACTTTGAAGTCTCCTTGGATAGTTATCCATTCTTCGTTAACAAATTCCTTTGTTTCCAGGCTTACTTTCTTCTGATCCCCATAAGCCTTGATCCCGAAAAGATTATTGTATTTGCTAGCCAAGGTACTTTTTCCCCAATTTGATTCTAATATAGCTTGTCCTAAAATGATACTAGGAAGCACTCCATAACCATCTTGTAGTTCTTGGGCATGCGGAACAAGCCGTTCAATAAATTGCTGATGGGATTGCGCTTCATTTTCTTGCTGATTATCAGTAAAAGGAGAAGACAGATTCTTCAAGGAAAAAACAAAGGCTAAGAGTATCACTGCTACACCGGCAACCACTGCTGGCCAACGGATATTCTTGCGCTTTTGCTTTTTCCACTTTTTTTTCGCCATGATCAATTCCTACTTTTCATTTAATTCATTCAGATATTCTTCTAGCGTCAATTGGTGTTTGGTGATATACTCAGCATTTTCTTTACCGACATAACGTAAGTGCCAAGGTTCATATGTGATCTTAGTTATATCTTCGTGTCCTTTTGGATAACGAACGATAAATCCATACTGCGCAGCATTATCTGCGATCCATTTAGCTCCAGGCTGATCTCCGTAACTTGCATCCAATACAGTAGAAGGATAACTGTTGTACCAGTTTTGATCGACGACATCGACTGCCAGACCTGTGTGGTGTTCGCTGTATCCTGGCTCCGTAATCGTCTCTTTAGTAATCTTTGTCGCCTCCTCTTCTGATACACCTTGACGACTCATCACATCGTGGACATTTTGTTCGAAAACTTGTTGTTGGGATGATACAGACCGGTAAGCTGAGACCATCACTAATGGAAATCCAGCTGCTTCAGCAGCCTTAGCAAATGCTTCATATTCTGGAGCAATGCGTTTGTCGATCAAGTATCCGTTACTTAATGATGCCAATTGAGTAGACTCATCGATTTCTTTTTCTAATTTGTGATCTGGACCAACCAAAACTAGCTTCCAATCGTCTGTTTTAACATCTGGCAATTGTTTGGACGTACGATCTTTTGTTTCTTTGTCCTTTACCTTGCTGCTGGTTGTTTGACTGTTCTTTTCTTTACTAGCAGTTGTTTTGGTGCTTGTTCGTTCGACTGCTTGATTACCGGCTTGAACATGCGAATCATCATCGCTAAAAATAACATAGCCCATTGCTGCGATCATAATCACAACTGCTCCAAATCCTAAAAATTTATTCACTTGAAAAATCCTTTCGTTGTTCTTCACGTTCCCCGTTCACCTCATGAACGTAAGTTTCTTCCAGATTTTCATTCACCCAATCGAGAAGTTCGATTTTTTCTCCTTCAATCTGTTTTTGAACATCTGCTGGCAGACGAAAATTCAAAATATCATCATAGCCCCATTCATCATATTGAATACTTACTTTCAAGTCAAGGTATCTACCAGCCTGCTGATTATTTTTCAAAGGGATCAGCTCGACTTTTGCTGCTTTGCTGCTAAGCCATTTTTGTGCGATGCGTGTTTTGATTTGCTTGTACTCTGCAACGGCAACGTTTCGTTTTTCGGGAAAAATAATCGTTTGACGCAAAATCTTTTGCGTTAGCATCCATTCATAATCAGTGAAAAGATTTTTTACTTTCTGCATCGCTTCAGATGGCAGGTTTTTCTCGCCATCTTTCCATTTTTGCCATTGTTCTGGACTGATCAGCAAGTATTCATCTAAAAAATTTTTTTCAGTTTCAAACTGTTCTAATAATACACTCATAATAAGATCAATATATACTTGATGCACGTTTATCCCCTCCTTTTAACTATTCTACTTAAGTTTTGATCAAAAAGCACCTCTTAAATCGCTGCTTTCATTTTTTTTAATGTTTCAAGTCCTCTCCCCTTTATTCTTCGTGATTTTTGTTATAATAATAGACAGACAAGAAACTCAATCCAACTATGAAGGAGCGTTTTCAGATGAAAAAATATCAATGGGGAATCGTTGGTCTTGGTACCATCGCACATGAGTTTGCCGAAAGCTTCAATCAAGAGACGAGCGAACTAACAGCAGTTGCTTCCAGAACTTCAGAAAAAGCGGAAAACTTTGCTCACCGTTACAATATTCCAAAAGCTTACGGAAGCTATCAAGAAATGTTAGACGATGCTGAAATCGACATCGTGTACATTGCTGTACCAAATAGACAGCATATCGACCATATCTTGGCAGCCTTGGAAGCAGGCAAACACGTTCTATGTGAAAAAGCCATCACGATGAATAAAAAAGAACTGGCTGACGCTATGCGCTTAGCAGAAGAAAAGAATTTGATCTTAGCAGAAGCGATGACAATCTTCAACATGCCACTTTATCAGCAGTTACGCTCAATAATGGATACAGGAAAACTAGGGACTTTAAAAATGATCCAAGCACCTTTCGGCAGTTACAAAGAACCATACCCCAAAAACCGGTTCTTCAACCCAGAATTAGCTGGAGGAGCTCTGTTGGATATCGGTACGTATGCTGTATCTTTCGCTCGTTTCTTTTTAAGCTCTCAACCTGAAGTAGTTGCCTCTACAATGGTTCCTTTTGAAACAGGCGTGGACGAACAATCAGTCACTATCTTGCGTAACAAAGAAAATGAACTTGCTGCTGTCAGCTTGACTTTTCAGGCAAAAATGCCAAAAGTCGGCATCGTTGCCTTTGAGAACGGTTATGTGACGATTGCTGATTACCCGCGTGCTGATCGTGCGGAGATCTTATTTACAGACGGTACAAAAGAATTCATCGAAAGCGGGAATACATCTGAAGCAATGAATTACGAAATAAAGAATATGGTACACATGATTGAAGGTGACTTGCCCAATCGCTCTCTCTTCTTGACAAAAGATGTCATCGAAATCTTGGATCAAATGCAAGTTCTATGGAAAAAGATGTAATTTTAAAAGGTTGTGAAAAAGCTGTTCTGCATCAAGTAATAAGAACAGCCAAACAAAAATAGCTCCTCCTATTTTTCGTTTGGCTGGACTTATTACCGCAGAGGCAAGCTTTTGAACACCGTTTAAGAAAGAGGTTGTGAGCCTGCCGTTCAGCTCCGAGTCACAAGGAGCAATTTCAAAAAACAGCTTCTCATGTTTGTTGAATATTGTGACTTGTGACCGAGGAGTTGACAGGAGAACACCGTTTAAGGAAGAGGTCGTGAGCCTGCCATTCAGCTCCGAGTCACAAGGAGCAATTTCGAAAAACAGCTTCTCATGTTTGTTGAATATTGTGACTTGTGACCGAGGAGTTGGCAGGAGAACACCGTTTAAAGAAGAGGTTGTGAAATCAGCTTTTTGACCTGAATATTAGCTGAATTCACAACCTCTATTTTTGGATTTTTTGTTGGGAGAATTCTGCCTTGATTTCAATAAAACTTTTAAAAGACTGCAAAAACTGGAACAATTCTGCTCGATCCTCGAATTCAGGGCGGCTAGTCGGCAGAGGCATTTGCCGATACAATACATAAACTTCTTCAATACGTGCTAAAATTTGTCTGCCATCATTTGACTCTGAAAATGTTTCTGCAGTATAAATCAATAAACCATAGATATGTTTTCCATAATAAGCTGGTTGCTGGATTCTCTCTAGGTTTTCCAACATGTCTTTAATCACATTGGCCTGTGCTCTTCTCATAGAGAAGTAAGTTTCGTAGTATAGCGGCTGTCTGAGCCAGTAGTTTTCTTGATGTTCTCTGGCATCTTCTTGGCTTTCGCGAATGAATGTCAGTAAATGTTCGCACTTGATCTGCACATCTTCTTTATTTTCTGATAAAAGAAATTCTGCCATTTGTCTCAAAATATTTCGAAATTCTTTTTCGATCTGTATTTGGTTTTCCTTCAGCTCCTTCGTACGATCTGGCATGTAGACATTTGCAAGCAAAGCAAATACTAATCCAATCGCCATTAATCCCGCTTCATTGCCGATTAGCTGCCAAGACATGTTTTCCTCCACTAAATAATGAGTGACCAAAACCGAATTTACTACGATCCCTTCGGTTAATTTGAAGCGAGAGGCAAGCGGGATGAACAGGAATAAAAAAAGACTAAAGCCAAAAATAGTATACCCAACAGCAAAAAAACTGAACAGTGCTGTTGCCGTAGCTAATATAAAGGCTGCGATTCGATTCATGCCCGTACGCAATGTAGAGCGCTTGGTATTTCCTACACTTAATAATGCAATGATCCCTGCAGCTGGCCAATACAACAGCGATAAGCTACCCGCTGTGACCATCGAAAAGAAGACACTGATCACTGTTTTGACTGTTCGCATTCCTATACGCATTTACTTCCCCCTTTTTTTATTTTAATTATACTTGAATAATGAAAAACTAGCTATCAGACAAAAGTTTAGGTATGATAGTAAAAAGACCAAAAAGGAGAATCTCTATGCAATTTGGCCGTTTTCGACTAGGTATGCGTACGATCAAAAGTGCCTTAGCTGTTTTTTTATGTATCTTGTTTTTTCATTTGACTCAACGAGGAATCCCGATGATTGCTGCATTATCTGCTGTTTTTTCTTTGCGTCAGGACTTGACTACAACCGTTTCTTTTGGAAAGTCTAGGATCATCGGCAATACATTAGGTGGTACATTAGCTATCATTTATTTTTTTGTCAAAAGCTATTTTCACAATGATTTTTTGGTAGAATTGATCTTGCTTCCTATTCTAGTTATTATTGTGATCGTCGTGTCAGATGGTATTAACAATAATTCCGGTATCATTTCCGCAATCGCTACGTTGTTGCTGATTGCGTTGAGCATCCCTCAAGGCGAATCCGCTTTGTATGCGATCCAACGTGTACTAGATACTTTTATAGGGACATTCATTGCAATCGGTATCAATTTCTTTCTTCGTCCTCCGGAAACAGAAAAGAAGGAAGAACTATCAGAAGATTTGGTCGAACTCCAAAAGAAAGAACGATTGCTAAGAACAAATTTACAAGAGATAGAAGCTAAGATCCAAAAACAAAAGAAAAATAGCGAGGACTAATTTTCTTTTGCAATAAAATAAAAAAATGGAGAGAAGAACTTTAAAAAGTCTTCCTCCATTTTTGATTGAACGGTGAAGTGTACTACTTTATTCTTCCTTCATCGAGTTTTGTTCTGCCTCTTTTGGTGCTTCATACATATTTACTTGGCTAGTAGTCCCACGTGTCGACAAATTCTCTACGATTTCCTTCAAGTCAAGTCCTGTTGTCGCTTTTAATGTTTCTTGAGTAGTAGAAAGCAAGTTTGTGGCATAATTTGTCACTCGGTTCGCTCCACTGGTTTCTCCTGAGCTGCTTCCTGTATCGACAACAGAGATTTTTTCGATATTTCCTAGCGGCTGTGCTGCTTCGCGCATCAATTGCGGTAACATATCGATAACCATGCTCAAGACAGCTGCTTCGCCATATTCCTTGAAGGCATTGGCGATCTTTTGTTTTGCTTCGGCTTCTGCTTTTCCTTTTGCTAGTGCTGCTTCGGCTTCTGCTTGTCCAGCTAAACGTGTCTTATTGGCTTCGGCTTCTGCCAGTGCTTCCACACGGAATCGTTCTGCTTCGGCTTCAGTCACTTCTTTGACTTTTTGAGCTTGTGCTTCTTGTTCTTTAGCGTACCGATCGGCATCTGCTTTTTTCTTCACTTCCGAATCGTATTGCTTTTCTCGACGTGTAATTTCTTTTTCTTCCAATTCGATTTGTTTTTGACGCTCTATGATTTTGATTTGCATTTCTTGCTCGATTACTTGTTGTTGTGCTCTGGCGCTTTCCAAGTTGTAGGCTTGGTCTGCTTTCGCTTTAGCAACATCTTGTTCTTGTTTGTAGGTTGCTAATTTCAGTTCTTTTTCTTTCAATGATTCTGCGATTTCTGTTTGTCGTTGTAATTCAGCTGCTTGTGATTCTTTTTCTGCTTGAGCTTTTTTGATACGCGTTTCTTTTAGAGCTTCCGCTTCTGCTATATCTGCATCTCTTTTGACTTGGGCGATTCTTGGTTTCCCTAAAGAGTCAAGATAACCGTTTTTGTCTCTGACCTCTTTGATAGTGAAAGAAACGATGATCAACCCCATTTTTGCAAGGTCTACAGAAGCGACTTCTTGTACGCTTTGACTGAACTTATCGCGATTTTGATAGATTTCTTCTACAGTCATAGAACCAAGAATCGAGCGCAAGTGTCCTTCTAATACTTCTCTTGCTTCATTTTCCAGTTCTTCTCTTGTCTTGCCTAAAAACTGTTCTGCTGCTGTAGCAATCTCTTCTACAGATGAACCGATTTTGATGATCGAAGTACCATCACACATCACCGGTACGCCTTGTTCCGTATACACTTCAGGGGTGGAGACGTCCAATTTACTCGATAATAGACTGATCCGATTCGAACGTTGAAAAACCGGCAAGACGAATGCGCCACCTCCACGCACAATTTTGATTTTGTTATTGCTTTCATCAATGTGCACATTTTTGCTTCCTAAATAACTTCCACTGATGATCAACGCTTCATCCGGTTTTGCTGTTTGGTACTTCGCTACAAAGACGATCAGCAACATCAGTAAAATCAAAGCTGCAATTGCGATCGCGATAAAAACAACTGGTATTTCCATTCAACACACGCTCCTTTAAGCTTTTATCATGCTTTCATAAGGCATGACATAACAGATTCTTTCCTTGATCTCAATGATCAATACTTTCGTTCCCCGCTCAGCTGTCTGTTCTTGGGGGCTGTAAAAACAAGCTGGACGACTAATGGAACCGGTAACACTTTTCAACTGAATTTCTCCCATACCTCGTACAGGGATCGGTGTGATCACAACAGCTACTTGTCCTTCCAGAGTTTTTTCAGAAGACGACATCGTTGATTCGGCATGTTTCATCGGCATCAATATATAGAAATTAAGCAAAAATACCAACACTATCGATATGCCTCCACTAGCAATAAATAAAAATAAAGATGATTGATCTGTTAAACGCTCACCTAGAAAACCAAACAAGCTTGTGAAAGTTAACCAAGGGATAATAAGCATCGGATCAAGCGGGCCATCAAAATCGAATACATCTCCAAAAATAATCAATAGGACTGCCAATCCTGCACAAATCAGCAATGTATACCAATAAATCGTCTCAAGTGCGATCCCCCCTATCATATACACGCCTCCTTCCATTTCTACGTCTATCATACCAATGTTTGAAAATTCTGTATAGCTTCTTTTACCGACTCAGTGGTGTTTTTTATAGGAAGGTTGTGTTTATCGCTGACAATTTGTTAATTTTTTGTTTTCATGTTAAAATTTTCACAATAAATTCTTTCGAGGTAGCCTATGTTTCCTTTTTTTAAGAAAAAACCATTAAAGCTCCAGAACACGATCATCCTTGTCGTTTGTTTCTCCACATTCGTTTCTTTGATTGTTTCTGCCATATTGATCAGGAATTTTATTCTTTCGATGAACCGATCTAGTGTGTCAGATAGAATCTCTAGCATTGCTAAAATCGTTGCCAATGATAAACTCATCCAAAAAAAGCTGCAGACTGGTGACCCGACACATGCGATTCAAGGAATAACAAATGAAATCATGATTGCATCAAATTTAGATTTTATCGTTGTCATGGACCCTAAAGGTATTAGATATTCTCATGCGGATCCTAGTTATATTGGTCTTCCTTTCTCAAGTCATGAAGATGTGAAGAAAGTAATTGGCGGACAAGAATTTTTCTCTGAAAAAGAAGGAATGCTAGGGTTCGGCTTCCGCTATTTCGTTCCTATCTATTACAATCAAGAAATCATTGGTGCGGTTTGTGTTGGCTTAACAAACAACACGATTGACAATCAAGTCAAAGATGGACAGAAAATGATTGTTTTTTCCTTGATCATCGGACTTAGCGTAGGCATCATAGGCGCCGTTTTTCTTGCCCAAAAAATGAAAAAAATACTGTTTGGACTTGAACCGCAAGAAATAGCGGAGCAGTTAAGCGAAAAAACGATTATTGAAAATGAAGTAGATGAAGGAATCTTAGCCATCTCTTCTGATAAAACTATCCTCTTGATCAATACACCTGCAAAAAACATTTTCTACCAAACAGAGCAGCTATTGGATTTCGAAGTAGGAAAAAAAATCAGTGATAATCTATATGACGTTTTGTTTAAAGAGACGATTGAGCATCAAACGACCGTTCGCACTCAATCCATGTATTTAAATGGGATAGAAACTATTTCTAGCGTTACACCTCTTTTTAGCAATGACCGGTTTTTAGGAGCAGTAGCAACTTTGCGGAACCGATCGGAAGTAATGAAATTAATGGAGGAGCTTGGGGGGACGAAACAATATATAAACTCCATGAGAGCTCAAACCCATGAATTCATGAATAAACTTCATGTCATTTCTGGTTTTATTGATTTGAAGAAGTATGAAGAAGTCACCCATTTTATCCAGCAGCTAAATCAAAATTATAAAAAAGAGATTGGCCAAGTCTCAAGTCTGATCAAAGTTCCTGCAATTGCCGGTTTTTTATTAGGCAAAATAAATGAAGCCAAAGAACAATCTGTTGAAATGCTGTTAGAAAGCGATTCTTTTATCCCTAAAATGGAGATGGATGACTCCATCCATTCACTTTTGCAAGTGTTAGGGAACTTACTTGATAATGCAAAAGAAGCCGTGCTACAAAAACATGAAAGAAACGGACAGGTCCGGATTCATTTAAACTATGACACAGAAGCTGAAGTATTCATCGTGACCGTCTGCGATGACGGTGTCGGGATATCAGAAGAAATCTCAGAAAAAATATTTACGCTAGGTTTTTCGACGAAGGGAATCAATCGTGGGTTTGGGTTGAATCTCATCCATTCAATCGTCAAACGCCACGGTGGATTTTTAGAATTTTCCAAACAAACAAATGGCGGTACAATCGTCTATCTAGAATTACCAAAAAAGGAAGATCAAAATGATGACAAATGTCCTGATAATCGAAGATGATCCAATGGTTGCAGAATTGAATCGTACTTTTGTGGAAAGTATCCCTAATATAAACGTAATCGAAAGTTTCAGAAATGTAGAAGAAGGAAAAAAATATTTCAGACAAAAAAACGCAGATCTGCTGCTGCTTGATGTATACATGCCTGGCGAAAGTGGTATCCATTTTTTATCTTGGCTTAGACAGCAAGGAAATGATATCCCAGTGATTTTGATCACTGCTGCAGATGATATCGAAACCATAAAGAATGTGATCCGCTACGGTGCCTTAGATTATTTGATCAAACCGTTCACTTTGCAACGTTTTCAGCTGGCGATCGAAAAGTATCTTGCTTTCTCTCAGACAATCCAAACGACTGAAAAAGCCGATCAGAAATTGATCGATCAAGTATTCAACCACACCACTCCCATTCACGAAATACCAGCATTCATCGATTTGCCTAAAGGTCTGTCAAAACTGACTTTAAAAAAAATAAGTGCATTTATTCTAAAAGAAGATACTATTTTTTCAACAAAAGAACTGGCTCAAAAAAGCTCACTGTCACGTATATCCGTCAAGAAATATTTGAATTTTTTAGTAGAACAAGATATATTGAACGAAAGAATCAAATATTTGGAAATCGGCCGGCCGCTAACCTGTTATGAATTGACAAAGAATGGGCGGAAAAAGCTCACAGATTACTGTTGAGTCATCGAATTATCCCATACAAAATAGTCCAAGTATAAAGAAGTAACAACTGTTTACTTGGACTATTTTTAAACATTTTATTGACGAATATCCATGTTTTCTTATCTTAATTGACGGGCTTTAGGAAGAGATACCTCATTTTTCGTTTTTCCAGTTTCTATTATTTCACGAAAGTTCTCGAAACTTGTCGAAATCATATTTGATAATGCCTCATCTGTATTTGAACCTACATGCGGGGTTACAAGAACTCTAGGGTACATTTCTACTAATTGCTGGATAGCAGGGTCTGGAATCGTCTCCCATGGCTTGAAGGATCGGAAAAAAACCTCTGTTTCATTTGCAAAAACATCGGTTGCAAAACCAGCTAAATGATTGCTTTTCAAAGCTCTTAAAATAGCTTCATTATCTTGAAGCTCTCCACGGGCTGTATTGATCAAGATGCTGCCTTTTTTCATTTGAGCTAAAAATCCTTCATTGATCATTTGATCGTTTTCACCTGGGATATGAGGTACATGAATACTGACAATATCGCTTTTGGCTAATAACTCTTCAAGCGAGTGGAACGTCAATACTTTTTTAGCAGCTTCTGTCTGATGAATATCGTAGCCGATCACTTTGGCTCCTAGTCCCTTAAACAAAACAGCTTCCGTCAACCCTATCCTGCCTGTTCCTATGATCCCTACTGTGCAATTTCTGATTTCACGACTAAACATTTGCTCATCCACTCGAAAATCTTTGAAAGATGTTCGGATCGTCGTATACGCAGTATTTCTCAAAAGCATCATGGCAAAAGTCAAAGATAACTCTGCTATCGCATTTGGCGAATACGATGGTACACGGGCTACTGTCATACCAAAATCAGCTGCCGCTTGTAGATCGATATGATTGACTCCCACAGTCCGTGTAAAAACATAACGAATCCCATATTCCTGTATTTTTGCAAGATTGGTCTCATCTGCTATACAATTTCCCCTCAACAATACAGCATCATGGTCCTTTGCTGACACGATATTGTCATGTGTCAACAGTTCTTCATAAAGACTGAGATCATAATGGTAAATATTCAATTTTTCAAAAAAATCTATCTCGTTCGGACGAACACCGTAACATGCGATTCTCATACTTTCTTCCTCCATTTCTTATGAAAACAAACCTATGCCATGAATCATTTGTAATACAACGATCCATACAGGTGTCAGTACCACAGCAAAAATAGTTGACAGTAAGGATGCATTGGAGGCTAAAAGTGCCTCCCTATCAAAACTGATAGCATAGGCTGCTGCCACTGTTGCAGCTGGTGTAGCCATCATGATAACGATTGTTGCCAGTGCTTCAAAATTGACTGGTAGAATATTCGTTGCCGTCAAAACTGCTAGAATCACGATATTCAATGCAGGTACAAATACCACTTTGACTAGACTGTAATACCATGAAGTTTTTTCAGATGCAGCTTTTTTGAAGCTTACTTCACCTAATGTTGCGCCGATTGCTAGCCACGCCAATGGTGAACTTAAACCAGCTAAATAATCCATCGGCTGAAATAGCCACGGTGCAGTCTGGTCAATTCGCAAAAACGCTACTTGGCTTATCTCTCCTTCTGCACCTATAACTGACACTTGTGGCAGATACCCTTGGAACAGCCAAATGAAAAGGACGGCAAAAGTAGCGATAATGATTGGATTGACGAACATCGCTTTGATATTTTTAGCTTCCATCTTCAAGCCACTCATTTTTATGTATCCATAAGAATACAAAAAGATTCGATACCCAATATTGAAAATTGAGGAATACATCACGCCGACAGGACCATAAATCGCACTGACGATAGGCGTTCCGAAAAAGGTCGTAGAACCAAAGATCGTCAGGACACGCAACGTTGTTTGCTTATCCCCTTTATAGCTTAAGAAAAAAGGTTTTGAAACTAGAATAAGAATAATATAAATAACTAATCCCCAAATCAAGACATTGATTCCTTGCATCAGTAATTCTGTATTGATATCTTGCATGAAAGCTCGAAATGCCAGTGCTGGCAAAGCCACTGTTAAGACGACTTTCGATAGAATTTTTCCAACAGATTCAGAAAAAATCCCCTTTTTTCTACAAACAAACCCTAATAATATAATAAAAACTGTTGAAGTGATTGCACTGACAATCGACATATCTGTCAAAGTCGATCGAAAAATGTCAAATAAGTTCATCTTTCTCCTCCCAATTATGTTCATTTATTCACAATAAAAAACGCTTTTATTTTGCTAATACGTATTAACATTTTTAATTTTATCTTTATATTGTTACTTATTGAACAATAGGAAATTAAAGAAACTTTTGAAACTTATGTAAAGTGATTTTTACTAGAACGCAAAAAAAACCTTAAAACCAAACTTAAGAAGTTTAGTTTTAAGGTTAACTTAAATTATATTATGCGTGGAAACGTTCTACGCCATCTAGATAAGTTGCTTCCAATGTCATATCAGGGTTCAATACGATAAAGTCTGCATCGCGTCCTTGAGCGATTTTTCCACATGTATCATCGATTTTACAGCTGATTGCTGGAATCAGACTAGCCATCATGACTGCTTGTTCTGGTGTTGCTAATCCCCAGTCTACAACATTTTTAATTGCTTCTTTCAATTTCAATATACTTCCAGCTAAGTTGCCAGATTCTAGACGTGCTGTTCCTTCTTTTACTACTACTGGAAATTCGCCTAAATTGTAATTTCCATCAGGCATCCCACCTGCCATCATACAGTCTGTAATTAATGCGACATGATCATGTCCTGCTTTTTCCATTAGGATTCCCGCAACATTTGGATGTACATGATGGCCATCACAAATCAATTCAGAAAAGACATGTTCTAAAGATAATAACGCACCCACCATACCTGGTTCGCGATGATTCAATCCACGCATACCATTGAAAGCATGGACAAATACACTTGCGCCTGCTTCAACAGCTTTTTGCGCTTCTTCTAGTGTAGCATTACTGTGTCCTAGAGAAACAACTACTCCTTCTTCAGTCACTTGTTTGACAAACTCTTCCACACCTTGACGTTCTGGTGCTAAAGCAATCTTTTTGATCAAACCGCCTGAAGCTTCTTGCCATTCATGGAAAGTATCCAAATCAGGATCACCAAAGTAACTTGGGTTTTGTGCGCCTTTGTGTTCTTCCGTGAAGAAAGGACCTTCAAAATAGATTCCTTTGATTTTAGCTCCAGGTGCTTCTTGATAAATTTTACCGATTGTTTCAGCTACATCTTTCAAACGTTCTTTGCTTGACGTTAATGTTGTTGGTAAAAATGATGTCACTCCACAAGATAACAGACCTTCAGACATCACTTTGATGCCTTCTGCATCATTATCCATTACATCATGATTCATATAGCCGTGAATATGTGTATCTACCAAACCAGGAGCAATCCATTTGCCGCTTTGGTCAATAATGTTGACTTCTCCCTCAGGTAGTTCTTTAGTGTATTCACCAAAACGTCCATCGGTAATTTCAAGATAGCCTGCATGTTTGACACCTGACGCTAAAAAGAATTTGTCAGCATAGATAAAAGTTCTCATTCTATTCTCTCCCTTTGTTTTTCTACCTCTAAAGTACTCTTATTTAGAGAAGAAGTCAAGAATGGTCTACACCATTTACAAATTTTTTGAAATTTGTTTCACAGCTTGTGCTAAACCTTCATAGAATGCTGCTCTTTCTGGTTCTTCTTTACGCTTGTATATTAAGCTTTTAAGCACAAATAAATCATTGAGGTAATAGTAGCTATTCTTCTCTTGAGCCCAATAGATTCCTTGATTCACCTGTTCTAACGCTTCGTCGATTTCATTTTGATGAAATAAGAAATTTCCATAATTATAAAAAATTTGCGAAAATTCACTTTTTGATCGTTCGTCAGCTGATTGGTGCAACAGCTGGATGCTTCGGCTCAAATAATAGCGTGCTTCAGCCGTTTTTCCTGCAACACCATATATTTTTCCAATGCAACTGATCAGTTGTATTTCTGTGTCAGAGACATGAATTCTTTCTTTTTGGCTAGAGTAACTCAATGCTTCTTTCAAATAATAAAGGGACTGAGAGATATTTTGACGCAACGTGAATTCGCAAACGCCGAGATAATAATAATAGCGTTGAAAGTCAGTTGCTTGATACAGATTTTCAGAAATATCAGAAGATTTTAGTACTTGTTCTAATTTCCGATAATCACGTTTTTGGAAACAACTATCCAACAGTTCAAATAATTTATCGTTTGTCCGAGTAGTTTTTCGAGAGAGATTCATCACATGATCAATCGTTACCCCTAGCCGTTGACAAATCTGCATCATCACCAATACATTCGGCAGTTCCTCATTATTTTCGATCCGACTTAATACACTTTGTGAACAAATATCTTGCGAAAGCATTTTTTGCGTCATTTTTTGTTCTTTTCGAATCTCTTTAATGATCGTTCCAAAGGACTCGATTAACGTTTCCATAAGTATCCTCCCCAAAATATGCGTATTCGCATTCTATTCGTATTTTACTTTAGGAAGTCGCAAACTTCAAGAAAAGACTTGCAACTAAATAATATACTTTAGTTATTTAAGAAAACTCCACTAGAAAGAGAGCCTCAGTGTGTTTGTCTGTGGCCCTCCTACTGAAAAATTTGGTTTTTAAAATCATTTTTGGCGATAGGTTGCTAGGAATTCTCTCATTTTCTTAGCTGTTTGTTTCAAATCATCCATTTTAGGAAGATAAACGATTCGAAAATGATCTGGCTGGCTCCAATTAAATCCACCACCATGTACAAGTAGAATATGATGTTCATGTAAAAAGTCCAAAACGAATTTTTCATCATCCAAAATATTGAATCGCTTTGTATCAATTTTTGGGAATATATAAAAAGCAGCTTTTGGTTTTACGGCTGAAAGACCAGGAATATCATTGATTGCATTATAGATATATTCTCTTTGTTCATAGATCCTTCCGCCTGGCAGGAGCAGCTCATCGACACTTTGATAACCGCCTAGCGCGGTTTGGATAATTTGCTGAGACAATACATTGGAACACAAACGCATGGAGGACAACATATTCAGCCCTTCTATATAGCCTTTGACGTGTGACTTATCTCCACTTAGGACCATCCAGCCTACTCGAAATCCTGCTACACGATGAGATTTGGATAAACCATTCAGCGTAACAACGAACAAATCAGGCGCTAATGTAGCAATCGGAATATGTTCTAGACCATCCATCACTAAGCGGTCATAGATTTCGTCGGAATAAATAATCAGGTTATTTTGTCGAGCTACTTCAACGATTTCTTCTAATAATTCTTTTGGATAAAGTGCCCCAGTAGGATTATTAGGATTAATGATAACAATAGCTTTTGTCCGACTCGTTATTTTTGATTTGATATCATCAATATCAGGATACCATTCTGCCTCTTCATCGCAAATATAATGAACAGGTGTGCCTCCAGCTAATGCAATAGAAGCCGTCCACAAAGGATAGTCCGGCATTGGAACCAGTACTTCATCTCCATTGTCCAGCAACCCCTGCATACACATCGTGATCAATTCGCTCACTCCGTTGCCGGTGTAGATATCATTGATCGTCACATTCGGAAAATGTTTCAGTTGGCAATATTGCTCAATTGCTTTTCTAGCAGAAAAGATCCCCTTGGAATCTGAGTAGCCTTCTGAATCACGAGCATTCATGATCAAATCACGAATGACTTCGTTTGGTGCTTCAAATCCAAAAGGTGCGGGATTTCCCGTGTTCAATTTTAAAATACTAATGCCCTCTTCTTGCATCCGCTCCGCTTCTTCTAGAACGGGACCGCGAACATCGTAACTGACACCTTCTAATTTGTTGGATTTTTCAAATTCTCTCATCACTTAGCCAATCCCTCATTTCAAAAAGTTAGAACTTTCCAAATTTTTTGTTATTTACTATTTCAATATCATACTCCATCCTAGAAATTTTTGCCACTTATTTAGGAAAAACGTAAGTATTAAAAAAACACAAACAAGCGTTGAGAACTTAATTGTCATGATAGTCATTCCATAGATTCGCTGCCCAATCCATTGCAATTCCACAAATGATTCCTAGCATAAAACCAAGCAAAAAACGTCCGAATGCAAGTCCAATCAATATACCTAAGATCATTCCCAGTCCTGAAAATTCTCCGTCATATTTCTCCATCTTAATAAGTCCTCCCATTTTTGAGCTTGACAACTATGTAAAACCTCGCTATCATTATTGTGTTATTATTACGCAGACGTGATGGAATGGCAGACACGCCACTTTCTATTAGTAAATCTGTGGTTTTATATCGAGCAGATGTGTTGGAATTGGCAGACAAGCATGATTGAGGGTCATGTGAGCGTTAGCTCGTGTGGGTTCGAGTCCCATCATCTGCATCCATCTTTCCAAAACAAGCGGCTAGGACATTTTTGTCTCAGCCGCTTGTTTTCTAGTTTATTCTTTCATCTTGTCGGACCTTTTTTCTTGGGTATAGACTTTTCTCATATTCTACCACAATTTTGGGTTTCCCTAACACATGATAGGATCTCACAACAAATTGCTTTCTATTATTATAATAACCTGTAACGACTAACTTCATCCCTTCGTCTACTTCAGCTAGGAAGTTCAAACTATGGGAAGCAATCAAACAATTGACCCCATTTAAACTGAAACGGATCAACGGTCTGGCACTGACTTGCAAAGTACGGATCTTATCTACTGTTCCATATTTTTTCTCCATAACCTTCACCTCAACACCATTATACGAACATACATTCCCTTTGTAAAGAAGAAACTCTGTTTTATCTTGTTGACTTTTTGTCTATTACCTTTCTTAAAATCATATTGGCACTTCCTGCGAAGATGAAGGACATGTACTAAAAAAAGAGGCAGCAGTATAGATTACTGTTGCTTCTTTACTAATTCAGGTTTACTTGTTAAGAAAGATTATTTACGCAAATGTTGTTCAACAATTTGCTGAGATTTATCAGCTGTATCTTCCACTTCATCTTTTGCTTTTTCTAACTTTTGAATATATTGTTTCAAGCTTGAGTTTTCAGCAGTTGCTTCGTCTAATTTCTTTTGTGTATCTGTTAACTGAGTTTCTACATTTGTTTTTTCTTGTGTAAGTGTTGTGATTTGTTGGTTCAAACCATTTACAGTATTTTGTAATTCTGAAAATTTTGCTTGTGCTTCTTGTAGTCTTGCAGTCCAATCTGCATTCAAACGATTGATTTCATCATTTTTTTGGTTGATTTCGTCTAGTTTCGCATTGATTTCATTTTGTTTGCTTTGTAGTTGTGCATCCTTGCTGACTAATTGACTTTCTAAGTTTTGTTTTTCTGCTGCCGATTGATTTTTTTGGTTTTCTAATTCATTTACTTTTGTTTGGTATTCTTGGACATCTGCCTTTGAATCTTGCAATGTCTATTCTTTTTGTGCTAGTCGAGCGGTAAGATCTGTAATCGCTTGCTCTTTATCTGTCAATGTATGATCAAGCTGTGTCAGATTCTCATTGATTGTATCAATATCTGTCTCTCCACCCCACAAAATAATTTCATTTGCGTACCGCGTGCCTGTGTAGCCAATTAGACATAGAAATGCAACGACAATCCCACCAGTAATAAATTTCTTTTTCATTTGCATAGCTCCTTAATCCAATACTTTTACATACTAAAAGTAAGTGATCTCAAACACAATGTCAAGTGTTTTTAAATTACATATGTAATTTTAATATAAATACTATCAAATACTCATTTAATCCTCCTTTTTTATAGAGAAAAATGCAGGTTAATACTTTCTTAAATAAATATTTATGGTGAACAAAAACAAAAAAGCAAGTTTTATTAAACGTAACCCTTTTCATTTCATAGATTACTGTATTTATTACAAAAAACGTGGATTTGTCATAAATTGTCATGCTTCTTTTACCTATGAAATATTTTCACGTGTTAAAGTATTCCTCGTTGAACACAACAAATAAAACTTTTTAACGAATAAAGGAGATTTTTCATGACATCACTTAAAACTTTACTTTTTGGAACAACTTTGGCTGCCGGCGCTGCATTCTTCATGGGAACGACTGCTCATGCGGACGAAGCTTATACCGTTCAATCAGGTGATACTCTATCAACGATTTCTCAAAAATACGTTGGTGATAACTCCTTGATCAATGCCATTGCAGAATCAAATTCAATTTCTGATATTAACCTGATCTACTCAGGACAACAATTAACAATCCCAACAGAAGGCTCTGCACAAGCAGCTGCTGAACCTCAAGCAGCCGTTCAAGAAGCACCCGTCCAAGCTGAACCTGTTCAAGCTGAACAACCTGTTGTACAAGAAACGGTTCAAACGGAAACACAAGCAGCGCCTGTAGCTGAAACACAACCTGCTCCTGCTGTAACAGAAACTGCTGCTACTCCAGCAAGCACAAGCTCTGCAAAAGAATGGATCGCACAAAAAGAATCAAGCGGTTCTTACACAGCAACGAACGGACGTTACATCGGTCGTTACCAATTAGATTCTTCTTACTTAAATGGTGACTACTCTGTTGCAAACCAAGAAAGAGTAGCAGAACAATATGTTACTTCACGTTATGGTTCTTGGGAAGCGGCGAAAGCATTCTGGGAAGCAAACGGTTGGTACTAAGATTCATTTATTAATCGAACGGTTTACTTTTATACAAAGAAAGCCAAAAAGGAGGTGTGACACAACTAGTGTCACACCTCCTTTTTATTTACCTAATCTAATGAAACGTTCCAAGTTTTGATAAGTATTTTTCTTAACTTCTTCAACTGATAGCTCTTTGATCTCAGCGATTGTCTTTAACTGTTCTTCAAGCAGTGAGACATAATCTTTTTCTGAAAAAATCCCCCCTAATGCCCACTCTGCTGCATGTAGTCCATCCGTTTCAATAAGTAAGTGGTCGATTGGGACTGCTTTAGCTAGTTGCCAGACTGCTGGATTCTTTTTCAAATCAAGACCAATGCTGAAATAACAGCCTAAATCAATATAGTCTTGTTGATAGTCCAAAGAAGAATACCAATGGATCAAATAGTGATTAGGGTAAGCTTGGATATAACTTAAGATCTCTTTTTCGCATCCTTTTGTATGCAGTACAACAGGTTTCTTATTTACGGCTGCAAAAGCAAGCTGTCGCTCAAATACTTTTTTTTGTGTAGTCATCGGTACATTCGTCCAAATATTATCTAACCCTATTTCACCGATTATTCTTGTTTTTTTCAAAAAAGGCTCAACTTGTTCAAACGTATAGCTATCTGCTTTCCAAGGATGGATACCGTAACTTAAGGCTTGATTCTTACTTGCTGCAAGCTGTATGTTTTCCTCCCATTCTTCTGGCGAATCACAATTGATGATCGTCAAAATCGTGTGTTCCTGCTGAAGGAGTGCTAAATTCTGACTCCCATCTAAATGACAATGAGCATCACTTAACATCTAATTCACCTGCCAATAACTGATAAATCGTTTGCTTCAACTCTGATTGCTGTAGCAGCCATTCACGTGACCGTCGTTTTTCAGGCACTTGAATCTCAGCAATCACATGTGCCGGACGGGCAGAAAGCACAAGAATCCTGTCTGATAAATAAATTGCTTCTTCAATATCATGTGTCACGAGCAAAGTAGTCCGCTTTGCTTTTTTAGGCAGTTTCAGCATCCAATCTTGCATCTGCCCTCTGGTCATAGCATCTAACGCTCCAAATGGTTCATCAAGAAGCAAGTAAGAAGAAGGATTCATGATTGTTCGTAACAAGGCCGTTCGCTGCTTCATCCCGCCAGATAATTGTTCCGGCAAAAAATGTTCATAGCCGTTTAACCCAAAGATATCCAAATAATCCCTTACTTCTTCTTCATCAATTGCTAGATGATTGATTTTTTGATATAACGTAACGTTTTGATAGACGCTCAGCCAAGGAAGTAACATATCTTCTTGTGGCATATAACTAAATGCTGTATGAAGACCAGTTATTTTTTGACCGTCTACTTTGATCGTTCCATAAGTCATAGGCTGGACTCCTGTTAAAGTCTTCAGCAATGTTGACTTACCGGCTCCGCTTGGCGCGACAATCGATGTAAAGGTATCTTTAGGGATAGTGAAATGGATGTCTTCTAATATTTTCAGTTTTTCAATGACTACATTCAAGTGGCTGATTTGGATTGACATATCTATCACTCCTATTTTACAAATTGATTAGTGAATAGTTCTTGCGAAGGTACGTTTTGCTTGATCAATCCGTTTTCTTGCATGAAATCTGTATAATTGCCCCAAACTTTTTCTTCCATCATTCCCCATTTCTCAGGATCATCCGTATAATTTTTTGACAAGAATGCTTGTGATTCTTCTAAAAATGACAATTCATTTTCTTTTGCATATTTTTGCAACAGTTTAGCACTGTCATTTGGATCCTTAATAGCTTCCTGATAGCCTTTTTTCGTTGCATTCATAAAAGACTGTACCAATTCTGGATCACCTTTGATTAGCTGGTCATTCGTAATAATTACTGGAGTATAGTAATCTAACCGTTCATCTAATTCTTTCAATGGGATATAGTTGAGTTTGATACCGGCTTCTTTTGCTTTGATCATATCCCAACCTTCAAAGTACCATTGGATATCTGAGGATTTTCCTAAGCTTTCTGGCCCTTCTCCATTGCTTCCTACCATTGTCAGTTTCGAAAAGTCGCCACCATCTTTTTCCATCACAGCTTTTAAGACAGCTTCTTCACTTGGACTCTGCCAACCTGAATATGTTTTGTCTTCAAAATCTTTTGGTGAATGGATATTACTGTTTGATAAGGCAGCAAACCCAGAAGTATTATGTTTGATCACTGTAGCAATTGCTTTGACTGGTATATTCTGTCCATCTGCGTGAGCATAAGTGACGTCTTCTTGATAACTTACACCAAATTGTGCTTTGTCAGCACCTACTAGACCAATACTTGTCGAATTATCTCCTGGTTCGATGATTTGGACATCTAAACCAGCTTCTTTATAGTAGCCTTTTTCTTTTGCTAGGTAGATACCAGTATGATTAGTATTCGGTACATAATCCAAAACAAGTGTCACTTTTTTCAGATCCTTCGTTTCTTGCTTGCTACTCGTTTCTTTTGCTGTGCCACAAGCTGATAGAAGCAACAGTAGCGGTAATAAAAGCCATATTTTTTTCATTTGATCCCCTTCTCTTACAAAATATAAAGCATACGATAATACCCTTTTTTCAATAATGAACAAGCGCCATTGAGCAATAAACTCAGTAGAATAACACAAATGATCGCAGCAAAAACTTTATCGATCTGGTAGCTGTTTTTTACGCGTATCATATAATAACCCAAACCTGCTTGAGCACTTAGCCATTCTCCAACGACTGCTCCGCTGACACAGTAAGTAGCGGCTACTTTTAAACCGGAAAAAAATCCGGATAACCCCTCTGGTATTTTATATATTTGATAAATCTTCCATGTGTTTGCTCCCATCGTTTTCAAAAAGATGACTTGCTCTTTCGATACTTTCCTCAATGTATCGGAAAAAGAGACTACGATCGGAAAATAACTTATCAAGACAACAAGAATCACTTTTGGAAGCATACCGAAACCAAACCATAGGGTAAGTAATGGCCCTAACACCATGATTGGCAACATTTGTGAAATCACTAGTAACGGATAAAAAGACATTTCTAAAAACTTCCAATAATCCATTGCCAAGGCAGTAATAAAAGGAAGAACGCTAGCTATTACCAAACCAAGCACTGCTTCATTTAATGTCGTGACAGAATGGGAAAGTAATACTTGTGCATCTGCCGCTAATGCAGAAAATACAGCAGCAGGTCCGGGTAAGATAAAGGCGGGTATTTTCCAAACTATGACAACAATCTGCCAAATAATTAAAATGAATGCCATACTGACTGCTGGATAAAGATTTTTCTTCATTTTGTTACCTCCTTTCTTCTAATATGGATAACAAAAAACGCTTGAAATGGGCACGACATAGTAACCCGCTTCAAGCGTCTGCTATGTTTCTCCCTTCACCAGTATTAACTGACAGGTTCAATGGGTCTAAGTTCACAACTTACTCTCATGTCGTCTACGACATCCCCAGAAACAGGTATTCATTTTTTAAAGTGTAGCACAAGAAGGAAAAAGCAACAAGCGCTTTAGTCATCATGCTGATTATTTCAATAAATAGGAGAGATCACTTGCCAATGTTGGATACCCCATGATATAGCTATCCAACTCTTTTTTAGTCAATTTTTGATTGATGACTAGTGTCAAATCATCGATCAATTCGTCTGCTTGCTCGCTAATCACTGCAGCACCAATCAAATAATTTTGCTGGTCAAAGGTCAATTCAGCCTTAGCAACTGGTTCATTGACACGATGATAGGTGAACCAATTGGTAAGATCCATCTCTACCACTTGATCTGACAAAGAGGCGTGACTTTTTGTAACTCCTACTTCAGCAAGTTTAGGACTAGCGTAGACGATCGTGGGTATAATTGGATATTTGATAGGGTCGCCTGTTGCATCCGTTATCCGCTTAGCTACATAATTTCCTTCAAAAGTGGCGACTGGTGTCAATTTGGGTGTTTTCCTTGAAACAATATCTCCACACGCAAAAATTTTTGGATTGCTCGTTTGTAGATAATCATTGACTGCAATTCCGTGTTTATCAAAGACGACATTCGCTTGTTCAAGTGCTAAAGATTCTGTATTCGGCTGTCTCCCAGTCGCACAAAAAATCATATCTGCTACTAATTCCGTCTCTTTTCCGACTAAACGATAGCGAGTACCTTCTGAAATGATTTTTTGGGTTTCAACATCAAAAGCAAACTGAATGCCAGATGCTTCCATTTGATGGACGGCTTCCTCTACCAAAGACGCCTCAAATTCTTTTAATGGCCGTTGATTATGATGGACAATGGTTACTTTGCTCCCTGCAGCATTGGCAATCGTAGCTAGCTCAAAAGCAATATAACCACCACCGATAAAAATGATTTCTTTAGGCAGTACAGGCAATGATAAAAAGTCTGCACTAGTTTTCAAGTATTCCTTTCCCTCCACTGGTAAGATCGTAGGTCTTTGCCCGGTTGCCAAAACAAAGTAATCCGCATGGAAGACTTCTTCGTTGACTTCAATAGATGAATCATCCAAAAAACGAGCGGTTCCTGAAAGATGATCGATTTCAGCTTCTGCTAATTGTTTTTTTCGGCTTTCTGGGACTGGATCCGTAAATGTTCGTTTGAATTTTTGAAGTTCTTCCCAGTTGGCAGTTGGGATCTCGTTAAAACCTTTTCCACTCAATTGTTTTACCCGATTACGTGCCTCTACTGCACTTAACAAGACTTTTTTAGGATCACATCCACGGTTAGGACAAGTCCCGCCCCATAGATCTTCTTCGACCACTAGTACTGTTTTACCTGCTTCTTTCAATCCATAAGCAGCACTTAAGCCGCTCACACCTGAACCGATGACGATTGCATCATATGTTTTCATTTCCTTCCTCCTCTCGACTTAAAAAAGCAAAGATTTCTTTACTTGTCAGCGACCCAATACTTCTTTGCTTTTCTACTATCACAATGCTTGGATACACCGAAAGAAGCGAATATACTTCTTTCATAGGCGTATCAAAGCAAACTTGTTGACGAGCATTTTCTGGTATTTCATTTAAGAAATATCCATTGACGACTAAATCTTCTACTCGCCACTCTTTCGTCTGTTTCGGTTCATCAAAGAAATGCTGAACGTAGTCGTTTTTAGGATTCATCAATAACTGCTCTGGTGTGTCACATTGGATAATTTCTCCATCCTTCATAAATGCAATACGATCACCTAGCTTGATTGCTTCTTCCATATTGTGCGTAACGAAAACGATGGTCGTGCCCAATTCTTCGTGTAAGGACAAAACCAATTCTTGTAATGAGTTTCTTGAAATCGGATCTAATGCGCTAAATGGCTCGTCCATCAAAATCACATCTGGGCTTGCAGCAATAGCTCGGATGATCCCGATCCGTTGCTGTTCTCCTCCAGACAACTCTCTAGGCATACGATCTCGATAAATATCAGGAGATAAGCCAACTTTTTGAAGAAGTTCATCTACACGGTCTGCTCTTTTCTGCTTTTCCCAACCTAACATTTCAGGGATGACTTCAATATTTTGCTTGACTGTCATGGTCGGGAACAAAGCGATTTGCTGCAACACATATCCCATATTCCACCGCATTTTCTGCAGATTATATTCATTTAACGATTTTCCTTTGAAGTAGATGTCTCCTGCTGATGGTTTAGATAATCCATTGATCATTTTCAAAGTAGTTGTTTTTCCACTACCGGAAGGACCAACCAAAACAAAGATTTCTCCTTTTTTGATTGCCAGATTTAGGTCATCGATGACATACTTTCCATCATACTTTTTTTGCACATGTTTGAACTCGATTAATTTAGTCACTGATCTTCCTCCTTTACTAATCCTTCATTTTTCAGGAAGATTCGTGCTACTTCTGTCGGCTTTTTCTTTTCGACATTGACTTGGTAATTCATATCAATCATTTGATCCTCTGTTATTTTTCCGCTTAATTTATTCAGTGCTTTAACGATTTCAGGATGTTCTTTAGCAAAATCTTTTTTCATCAGCGGTGCGCCTTGATAAGCTGGGAATAACCCTCGATCATCTTCTAGAGTCACTAGATCGTACTCCTTGAGCTGGCTATCTGTGGAATAGGCATCCACAATATTGACATCTCCATTATTGATTGCTTGGTAACGCAAACTTGGCTCCATGCTTTGTACACTTGAAAAATTCAAGCCATATGCTTCTTGGATTCCTTTATATCCATCTGAACGATCAATAAATTCCAGTGTGAATCCCGCTTTGATCTGATCAGAGATAGCTGCCAAATCGGAAATCTTTTTAAGTTGATGTTCGTTCGCAAAAGATCTCTTGACTGCCAAGGCATACGTATTTTGGTAAGCCATTGGTTTTAATAATGTCATATCGAATTGTTTATTCAATAATTCTTCTGCTTCGTCATATGTTTTTTCTTTTGTCAAATCAGCACTTTTCATTGCTTCAGGTACCTTCACCAAGCTTTCTAGGACAGTACCTGTGAACTCAGGATAGATATCGATTTGACCTTGATCCAGTGCATTGAACAAAAAACTCGTCTTGCCAAAATTCGGTTTTAATTCAACTTCTGTTTTTGTGTTGTCTTCAATCAATTCTTTATACATTTGGATCAGGATTTCAGGTTCCGCTCCTAATTTTCCAGCAATCGTGATGGTTTCATTTTTAAACAAGGCAGACTGATATAAAGAAACGCCGCCAAATAAACACACCACTGCTGCTAAAGTAATGATGGAATATCGAGGTTTCTTATGCTGCAACCAGCGAATCAGTCCGCTGAATATAATGGCAAGCAAGGCAGAACTGATCGCACCAATCAATGTCAAAACAGGTGTATTTCGGTCAATACCTAACAAAATAAATGTCCCTAATCCACCTGCTCCGATCAATGCTGCCAAAGTAGCCGTACCGATGATTAAAACTAAGGCAGTTCGGATACCTGAGATAATGACAGGTAATGCGATTGGAAGCTCTACTTTCAGCAAGCGTCTCATTCTGGACATACCAAATGCTACCGCTGCTTCTTCAATAGACGGGTCAATTTCAGCTAGACCAATATACGTGTTTTGGAAAATCGGAAGCAAAGCGTAAATAACAAGTGCAATCAATGCTGGAACAGTTCCGATCCCTACAAATGGGATAAGTAAACCTAATAAGGCAAGTGAAGGAATCGTTTGGAGCACACCCGTGATCTGTAATAAGACTTCTGCCATTTTTTTATGATTGGCTGCCCAAATCGCTAAAGGAATAGCAATCAGTGCTGCAATCAGCAAAGAAATGAGAGAAATGGACAGATGTTGAAATGCAGCTTCCAGCAACTCGCCTTTTCTTTCACTTAATGTTTGTATAAAATTATTCATGCGACCTTCCTTTCTGTTATTCTTTAAGTATAAACATTTCTTTCCTTTTTCCCAACTAACTTGTCTTGCCTTAACCTTACAGCACGAACAAAAAAAAGGAAAAAATACCTCTAAATATGCGGACAAAAAAGAATCCAAGCAACAAAGTCGGATCAACTTTTTGGTTCTCGTTTTTTCACTACGAATACCATAAAAATCTATACGAAATTGTCACTTGGAATCAGCTATATCTTTTTTACACACACACAACTTTTATTTTAATAAAAAGAAACAGCCAATAAAGTAGAAATCTCGTGGGGGAGAACACCTTTATTGGCCTATTCAACGAATATTATACTGTATCATGACACTTTTTTGCCAAAAATGTAAAAAACGGTTGTTTTGACATCATAAACGTCTTGTTTTCTTATTTTTACTTATATCACCACTTTATTTTCTATCTCTTTCACTCCATAAAGCGGAATGAGTTCTTCTTTTGACTGATAATAAACAGCTTTCTCACGGTTCTTCATCAAAAAAAGAAAGATGTCTTTCATAGCAAGTGGTGCTTTGCCGTGTTCAAATAAAAAGATAAATTGATTTGCTTTATTTATCTGGACCATTGTCACAGGCACCAGTTTTTGTTCTTGAGCCAAAAAAACTCCTTGATACTCTGTTTTTTTGGGTGATTTTGTAAGAATTGTCAATAAGTCTGCTGCTCGCATTTTTCCACTCCTTATTTGATAAATAAAAAGAAACAGCCAAAAATAATTTTTTTTCATTTTCCTCTTGAAGTAAGAGTATAAGTCAGTATAATAAAGAAGTTGCTGAAAATTTTCAAAAGAAAAGAGGCTAGAAATGAAAAAATTAAATTTATTTACAGAATTGTGCGGAATCATTTTAGGCGCAGGAATCTACGGATTAGCTGTGACAGGAATCAATATTCCATCTAAGCTGGCAGATGGTGGGGTTACTGGTATTGCTTTGCTCTTGCATAATCTTTTTGGATTCGCTCCTTCTGTCACTTCACTGCTTTTTAATTTACCTTTATTGCTTATCTCATTGTTTCTTTTTGGAAAACACGCTTTTCTCCGGACGATCGTTGGAACATTTGCGCTAGTTTTCTTTTTACATTTATGGGAGAGCCTTCATATACATTTTGCTGTAGATAGTCTACTGATCAATAGTTTGATGACAGGTATTCTTTCTGGCATTGGTTGCGGTCTCGTCTTTCGATTCGGCGGAAGCACAGGCGGAACAGATATCATTTATCAAGCCATTGAAAAATATTTTCATATTAAGATTGGCAAAAGTCTTTTCTTGATTACTTTTGGTATTTTAGTTGTCTCCTTGCTTTATTTGGATCTCACACATTTTCTGTATACATTACTTAGCTGTTCTATTCTATCTTATACATTGAATAAAGTGAAGTATCTGGAAATTGGATCTGTTTTGCCCCAATTGGAAGCAAAACAGACTACAGAAACATTTGAACCACTTGACCCTCTTGAACAGTTAGAGCACTGATTCTTATTTTTCACTACTTTATTTAATTTATAGAAATATCATTATGTAAACTAAAATGATATTATTCAGTAAAATCTTCTTTATAAAAATAAAAAATAAACTATTTTTGCAAACGATCTGCGAAAAT
Organism: Enterococcus sp. SB12; assembly: GCF_030910025.2. Taxonomy (NCBI): domain Bacteria; kingdom Bacillati; phylum Bacillota; class Bacilli; order Lactobacillales; family Enterococcaceae; genus Enterococcus; species Enterococcus sp. SB12. Next base: position 1,557,740 of record NZ_CP175675.1, read on the forward strand.
AGTTTGTTTTTTTATTTTGTCATTATTTTCTTACTTATTGGGAGAAAAAATTCGCTTAAACTCAAAAAAATCTGAGGATACGATATAAACTTTCGGATAGAGTATAAAATAAGGAAACGCCGCAGCGTTTCCTTTCCAACTGTAGCCGAATATAAATTTGTATATCACTTATTTAAAATGGCTCTATACTTTTTGATGTTGGTGGATGACACCAGCATCTTTTTTATTTTCCAAAACATATAGAAAAGACACCTTGAAATCCTTTAGAATTAATTTGGCGAACCAACCCAAAAGGAGGAATCAAGATGTCTTACACTCACCTTATCAAAGAAACATTAGATATTCTAGACTTATCAGTTACTTTTAACGAAAATTGTCTCACAAAAGAAAAATACAAAGGGCAAATCTGTCATATTTATCGTGGAAACTTGATTTATACAGCCCAAGAATGCATCCACTGTAAACACCAGATTGCTTCAGATATTGTGCGTTGGGGTACAACAACCGTCCGGTTGTTAATGAACGATGTTTCTGAATACCGTACCTACCTCGAATTGAAAAAGCAACGCTTCAAATGCAAAGCTTGTCAGCGGACCTTTGTCGCAGATACTTCTGTTGCGAAAAAACATTGTTTCATCAGTGAGAAAGTCCGCTGGTCTGTCGTGACTCGTCTGAAAAAATACCTCAATGACAGAGATCGCCGCTCAGAAAAATCTATCGGTCTCTTCTGTTTACCGTATTATGAAGCGATTTTATCGTCCGTTGAATCCTTTTCGGACACCGTTACCTAAGGTACTTTGTTTTGATGAATTCAAATCAGTTCGGGGTGTTTCAGGTGCTATGAGTTTCATCATGATGGATGGACAAACACAGCGCTTATTGGACATTGTCGAGAACCGACAACTGCCTTTTTAAAACGTTATTTTAGTCATTTTTCACGAGAAATTCGTGAAGCGGTCGAATGGATCGTGATTGATATGTACGCTCCTTATGTATCGCTCGTTAAAAAGCTGTTTCCAAAAGCACAGCTGATTATTGACCGGTTTCACATCGTCCAACATATTGGTCGTACCTTTCGCAATCATCGAATCAAAGAAACGAACCAACTATTAAAAAGCAAAGAACAAAAACACTATCAATTAGGTAAGCAATTAAAAAGATACTGGAAACTTCTTCAAAAAGATGAACGCAAGCTTGATTATACTCGACGCCTTTGGCGACCTGGCTTCAAAGCTCATTTAACAGAGACCGATATTGTGGATCGCTTACTGAAAGGGAGCCCTGCTTTGCGTGTAGGCTATCAGTTATATCAAGACTTTCTTTACGCTGTAAAGGAACGAGACTACGTATCGTTTGAAGAACTACTTACCAATAATATCATGCTTCCCGAAGGCTATCAGACGACCTTGAGAACGTTCCAGAAATTTCTGCCACAAATCAAAAATGCTTTACAACAAAGTTATTCAAATGGCCCACTTGAATGTCTGAACAACCATATCAAAGTGTTAAAACGAAATGCATATGGCTTTCGTAGCTTTTATAATTTCAAATTGCGCATCATGATTCGTCATGGCAACGCATTGATTTTCAACTAAAAAAGATCAAGAGGAACTGATCCACTTGATCTCCAATTATTCTAAGATTTCTCTTTACCAACATCATTTGACAAAGAGCCTTTAAAATAGCTATTTTCTTCCAAAGAGTTTCCTTGATCATCGATCAATCCTTGTAATGAGCGTTCTAAGATACCATGGCTTTTTTTCGATTTTTTTTCTTCTGACTGCTTTGTTTCCTCTAACGTTTTTGTTCGATTGAATGTCCGTACAGACGGCTCACCATTTCTTTTTTCTTGATACGGCGTCGGTTCTGTATCGAACAACAGATAAGAGTCATCCGTTTTTTTCATCGATTCGATTAAATGATCCTCAGAAATTTTGCTTTCTCTAGGGTCTGGAATAATCGATGCGGGTACATATTTAGGAACAAAATAAGAACGCTCCCGCACCTTCGTGTCAACAGATGCGTTTCGTGTAGTATGCTTGGACTCTGTCCTTGTTTCACTTTGTCTGACAGAACGAGAGGAATCACCAAAAAGTTTTTTTCGTCCTGTCGATGTGATTTCTGATTGGTAATGGCCGGTATAATCCGGTAATTTTCCTTTATGCTTTTCCAAATTTTCCTTACGCGGAGCTGACTTCAATCCATTTGTTGCACGACGCTTGCGACGGATTTTCTCGGTGTTCGTGTTCGTGAAATGAAATTCTTTCATCTGCTCAAACGGGGACTGATTCTGGTCAGTCAAAAGATCTTCTTGTCCGTCAAATAATACTCGCTTCTTGTCGTTGGTTAATTTTACGCCTAACTCATCATCGTACGCAGGAAAACGGAAATGTTTTCGTCTGATTTCTTTCATTCAAACCATCCTTCTCAAAAATGGAACTTTTCTCAATAATAGCACAGTTTCATTGTTTTCAGTAGCAATGCGCTGATTATTTTAAGAAAATAGCGATGAATTTCATAAATGTATATAGTAATAAGACTTAATTCGTTGTCTCTCTGATAACTAGTTCAGGAAAAAAACGACGATAACCTTGACTCGCCCCTTTTTCTTCTATTTTTTTTAACAACATTTCTCCACATACTTCACCCATGCGTATAATATCTTGCTTGATCGTTGTCAATTTAGGTGAACTGATTTGGTCTAAAAATACCCCATCAAATCCAATCACACCAAATTCTTCGGGCAAGTGTCCTCCAGCATTTATAATCCCTCTTACTGCTCCTAGTGCTAGCCGATCTGAACTACATACAAAACAAGTTTTATCTGTAAAATCTGCCCAGTTTTCTGTCATATATCTTTCTACTTCTGTCGAATGATTTGGAAACCGCAAGATTTTACTAGGAAGATCAGCTTCCTTCATCACAGATAAATAACCAGTTTCCCTTGAAATTTCAAAAGGCTCGTCCACTTCGATACCGATATAAATAATCGTTTGATAATCTCTTTCTAAGGCATATTGCGTTGCTTTTGCTGTACCATATTCATTATCGCTGTCTACATAATCATATCCTTCAGAATTTTCCCCAAACAAGACAACTGGTTTTTCCAAACGGTCGATCCAATCGAAGTCTTTTTTTCTGACACCTGTGATGATGTATCCATCACAAGAACCGACGTCGAAGGCATCATTTGTAACTAATTGGAGAGAATAATGCGCTTTACCGATCCGTTTAGCGATTCCCATCAACAAATTCATGTAATAGGGCTCAGTTGTGTCGATTTCTTCCAGTATAAATAATTTGATGATCTGCGACCGATTCGTGACAAGTGCTTTTGCAGCAATATTTGGACGGTAATCCAGTTCAGCCATTGCTGAGAAAACTAACTCTTTCAATTCGTCAGTCACCTGTTCCGGATGATTGATGACTCGAGAGACCGTCATTTTTGAAACATTGGCACGTTTTGCAACATCTGCTAAAGTGGGCATGCTCTCTTCCTTTCTAACATGTTGTCATTCTTACTATCAATTATACCAAATTTTCCTAACAGAGTTCATTATAGCCCAAAATAAAAAACGGAAAATCCTCTATCGTCATGAGTGATTTTCCGTTTCAATTATTTATACTTTTTTATCAAATTTTTTGCTAAAAAAGTGGAAGCTTCTTCCATTAGTGGTATTTGTACCATATGTCGCTGTGTTTTTGAGGAACGAAAAACAATTTCTTTTCCGTAAGACTTATGCCGGTTTTTTTCTACAAATCGTTCCGTTTGTATATAAGGAATTTTTTCGTCAGCTTGTCCATGCCAAAAGAACAGAGGACGTCCAGCTAACTTTTCCGGCTGCAATGACAAATCATAGCTCTTAACCCATGAAATCAAATCAAAATAGTCTTTTGGTACGACATAATTATATTCCGATGCGCGCCTTACGATTTCTTTTCCATATTCCAAAGGTGCAGGGGAACCCATCAAACACACGCCCGCTACTATATGAGGATGTTTAGCCAACAAGGCGCATGTTGTCATTCCCCCCATCGAAACCCCGCCAACTGCAAGCTGATCATGTAGAAGACCTCTTTTTTCTAAATGCTTGATAAGTGTGTCAAATTCAAACAGATTTCCGTAGATACTATCCCAAAATGTATAGGATGGAATAGAAGAAACCGGCTGTTTGCGCTCCCCATGATTCATCGCATCTGGCAGGATCACACGAATGCCCTGCTGCGCAATTTTTCTTCCTTGCGTCAAAACTAACTCCTTACTTGTCTGCCATCCGTGATAATAGATGACAACGGGAATACGTTCCTCTCTTAATTCTTTCAGAACAACTTCTAACACTGGAATATGATGGACAGAACGTTTCAATATAATTGGATTCAATTGTTACTCACCTATTTTCATTAAATTTCCTGATCGCCATAGCAACCACGCTCCAACAGTTGTCTGGAACAGGTTCAGTGTACCAAATAATATAAATGCAGGACTGAATGGCTCGGGAAATAAGCACAGAGAACAAAGTCCCACCACTCCTAATGCTAGCGAAAGGAGTGGATAAATAGAAAAATTCAAAAAACTGGCAACGCTACCGAAAATATTACCAATAAACAGTATCAAAAAGAAAAAAACGCTTAAAATTAAACCATCTGTCAGCGACATCTGAAAAACAATGTTCTCTACCTCAATTGGCTGTTGAATCGAATAGACACCTAAGTATATACTGAGAAGGAGACTTAGCACGTGGCTGGCACAAAACACACGATTGACCGTTTTCATTTTAATCACCTAACCTATCTTTATAATTCTATTATAATCATTTTATCATTTTTTTGTATGTATAAAGTTTCAATTTTTCTTCACTTACGATTTTTTTTGATATTGTTGTTATATAAATGAAAGGAGTTTTATAAATGATTGATCCAAAAATGTTGGGGATGATCTTCCTCATTAATTTTGCTTATATCACTCTGAACACGTTACGTTTCATGTTGACAATGAAAGGCTATCGACTGATTGCTCCACTTGTCAGTATGGTCGAGATCACGATTTATATCGTCGGCTTATCCCTTGTTTTAGATCGTTTAGATAATCCACTGAATTTATTTGTCTATGCGTTAGGTTACGCAGTAGGTATCAGTGTCGGAATTTTGATTGAAGACAAATTGGCATTAGGATACATCATGGTCACAACGATTTTGCCAGCAAATAGCGCAGAAGATAAAAGTTTGCCGGGTATACTGAGAGAACACGGTTATGGTGTGACACAGACTTCTGCAATGGGGCTGGAAGGTGAGCGGCTAGTTCTCGAAATACTTTCTCCTAGAAAAAGCGAACGTGAACTGTATCGCCTGATCAAAGAAATTGAAGAGCGTGCTTTTATCATTTCTTATGAGCCAAAATATATTTCAGGTGGTTTCTGGACTAAAAAAGTGAGAAAACGACAAGGAAAATAACTCACAAACTTAAAAACTGTCTAATATCTAAATTAAATTTTAAATGTTAGACAGTTTTTATTTATTATTTTGATTAAAAAACATCGACATATACTCATCAATTTGTTATTATACTTTATATACTTATCAATTTAATTTGGAGATATTATGGAAATTCAACGTAGAACCACTAATTTTTTACATTTAGGCTCTTTTTTTGCAACTTTGACGATCTTATTTTTTCTATGTTATTCATACCTTAAGACCTCACATGCGCCTTCTAGTGCATTAGGCTGGTTGCTTTTGGATCATTCTGATATCACAGAAGCCGAAGAAAATCCGTTTTTTTTGATTTTGTCTTCTCTTTGCGGCTTACTGTTTTCTGTTTATTTTGGTGCCTATTTTTTTCATCGACATCCTGGTACGTTAAACGAAGCTTCAAGCGTATTGATTGCATTTAAAACGTTTTCTTTTTTAGCAATTCTTTTTTATTCGTTTAATCACAATACGCTTTTCTTCTTTATCGTGAATGGTTTAGTCGTGATTTTATCCATTTTTACTTATTTTATTTTTTCACTCATTTTTAGCCAATTGAAATGTCCACTCTTCTTTCGATTAGTTCCTGTCACCTGTTTTATTTACAGCTTGTTTTCCTTTTTTGTCCTTGCTTTAATGCCACTGACCAACCCTTCTACGATCCAAGTCGCAGGAAATCTGTTGGATATGCTCTTCATCGTCAGTCTAGGTGTATTTATGTGGCAAAGAAAAAACAAACAAAATAAAAAGCATTTTGAAGCCTAACTATTACGACTTCATAAATGCTTTTTTAGTTTTAAACACTTCAATCTAAAAAGAATAACCCAAGATTGGATAAATTATTAATGACTCGCCATTCGTTTCTTAGTGATTCTGGATCATCAAATGGACTTCCTAATCTAATCAGCTAGTTCTTCCCATAAAATGCCATACTTGACTGAATCATAATATTGATTATTTAAAAATCTAACTTTTCTTATCACTACTTCCTTTGTCATTCCACATTTCTCACCATTTTTTTGCATTCCTTTGTTTCCAGACCATGTAGTGAATCCAATAGGTGGTAGATAGGCAAAATACTCAAATAATTCTTTTAACCATAAAGGAAGAGAAAGGCTCCTCCTGCAAGAGTCAGTATAATTTTTGCTTACTGCTCTCTTAAATTTTACGCACTAAAGCTGTTATATATTGTTCCATATTCTTTGATATAAGAAAATGCATGCGGTATAAATTTCTTGCTCAGCTCAGAAAAGATTTGTCGTTTAAGAAAGGCCGTTTCCTCCATTGTCAATGAAGGATCCAATGTTGGTAATTCAATCTCAAAATTGTTTTTTTCGACAATAGGTAATTCTAATGTGAATGATTCTTCTTCCTTTATAGTATTCGTCACAAGTAGAGACTGGTGGAAAATACTAGGTCGGCGATTTTTATATTTATTCTTACGTATCCTGTCAACGATAACTTCTATTTGATCAAAAAAGTACGCTTCATTTACGTCTCCAATAAGTTCGGCTAATTCTTTGAATGCCTTCGTTACAGGAAGCTGATTCTTCTGTACAAAAAAGTAATTAGCCAAAGTAAGCGGGAAGTGTTCTATAGAGGAAAGTGTGATAAAACGGTACTTCTCATTTCCTGCAGTTGTCCTCAGCAATTCTGTCTCTCGGCTGTTTCTTACTCCATAAAAATACGCTTCTTTCCGTTCATCTTCGAAACAATACGCCCAAATAACTTCTCCCATTGCTAATTTTTGTTCATCAAAAGAGAGTCTCTTCAATTGTTCAGCTATGGTTACAGCAGCCGAAATGGTTTGTTGCAAGTAATCTTTAGGATCAAATATTGGAAAGTTCAAATGATATCTTCGTTCTTCCCTCTTGATTAATCCTGCATCGATCAATAGATCAAGAAAATGGGAAAATTTATTTTGCGAAAATTCTTTTTTCAATTCTCTTAGAATCGTTTCTTGTTCTCGATGTTCATATAGATAATCGGTCAATGAAGAAAAAAGCGGATCATCGGTCAGTTTTTGATAAAAGTTTTCCTTATTTTTTGAATAATAATAGTTCATATATGTTCTCTTTTCTATCCGTTTTATTTTACTTAAAAGGCTTTTACGTAAAAAGGAGGAAGAACAAGAGTCATAATTGACTGTTATTCTCCTCCATTTCTTCGGCCTTTAGTATGTTCTATGTTTCTTTTTAGATCAATCGCTTATCCATTCATTTTGAATGCTTCATACTACCATTTGATTAGCTAAATACAGCCGTCAATTGAGGTACGACTTGTTTTTTACGTGAAACGACACCTTTAAGCAAAGCACGGTTGTTGGTCAAAGTTGTTTGGAAAGCTTCTTCTACTTTTTCTTTTCCTTTACCAGCAACAAGTAATTCTGAATCACTGTCTAAGATGTTTGTGACAACTAATACGAACAGATCGTAGCCATTTGCTTTCATTTCATCTTCCATTGCTGCTTCTAGCTCTGCTTGTCGATCCATCACTTCATTAAGGTCCACTGTATTGACTTGAGCGATACGAACGTTGGAACTGCCCATTGGGAAACTTTTTGCATCCAAATCAAGAAGAACCGCAGCTGATTTATCACTTAGATTTGTTCCTGCTTTCAACATTTCAAGTCCATAAGTGTTTAGATCGACTTCAGCGATTGCTGCAAGTTCTTTTGCAGCTGCTTCATCTTCAGGCGTACATGTTGGTGATTTGAACAACAATGTATCTGAAATGATAGCTGAGAGCATGATTCCTGCGATTTCTTTAGGAATTGTTACTTGGTTTTCTTTATATAGTTTTAAAATAATCGTACTTGTACATCCAACTGGTTCTGCACGATAGTACAATGGATTAGCTGTTTCAAAGTTTGCAATACGATGGTGGTCTACTACAGCTAAAATATTTACTTCGCTGATATCTGAAATACTTTGTTGGAATTCATTATGATCCACAAGCATGACATCTGCATTTTCTGCTTTAGCTGACTCTACTACTCGTGGTGCAGATAGCTGAAAGTGGTCTAATGCGTATTGTGTTTCTTCATTAGGTGTACCTAGAGCAACTGCTTCTGTTTCTTTACCTAATTCATTTTGCAAGTGTGAAAACGCAATGGCTGCCCCGATTGCATCTGTATCTGGATTTTGGTGACCAAAAACTAAAATTTTTGACATGTCATTCGCTCCTTTGTGATTTCTCCTATTTAATAATAGCAAAAAAACGGAAAGAAGCAATACTTATCTTCTTTCCGATGCGACCTATCGCGTTAAATATTTTGTATACTCTTCTGTATGAAGCAATCGTTTAGCATTTTCGACACGTTCTTTTGTAGGTGGTTCGATCCCTTCTAATGGATATTTCAAACCAAGTGTTTCCCACTTGTATTTTCCCATCGTATGATAAGGAAGAATCTCTACTCTGTCTACATTTGACAAGGTTTGAATAAAGTTGTCTAGTCGGATCAAATATTCATCATAATCACTTCGCTCAGGAACTAGTACATGGCGAATCCAAACCGGTTTGTTGATTTTTGACAAATATTGAGCCATTTCTAAAATATTTTCATTGTCCCAATGCGTTAGTTTTTTATGCTCTTCATTATCGATGTGTTTGATGTCAAATAACAGTAAATCTGTATACTTCATCAATTCTTGAAAACGTGAAAAGAAAGGTTCTTCATACGTAAAAGGTTTTCCGCATGTATCCAATGTAGTATGCATCTTCCGCTCTTTTGCTTTTTTAAATAGTTCGATCAAAAAATCGATCTGCAATAGAGGTTCTCCACCACTAACAGTAATACCACCTTTATCTCCCCAGTAAGGTCTGAAGCGTTCTGCTTTATCTAAAAGTTCATCTGCTGTGTATTCTTTCCCTCCGCCAATATTCCAAGTATCTGGATTGTGACAAAATTGGCAACGCATGCGGCATCCTTGCATAAACACGACAAAGCGCAGTCCAGGTCCGTCTACTGAACCGAAAGTTTCGATAGAATGAACATAGCCGATTGTTTTTTCTTCCATTTAAGTTCACATCTTTTCTTTGATTTCATTTTAAGTACAAGTTAGCTGTCGAAGCGAAGCTTTCTGAACAAAATTTTTCGCAATTGCCGCTTCGTTATGTGTAAAATTTACAGGGACGGAACATACAAGTCCTGCCCCTGTAAATCGTTTCTTTCAAATAAGCATACTGATTATTCGATTTTGATGCGATGGCTATTCAACGTCCTTTCGACGCTAAGTCGAAAAACTTTTTTCACGAACTTTTTACATTCTGTCGTGTGAAGTTCTCATCAAGACATCTAATTGTTGTTCTCTTGTCAAGTCACGGAATTTAACTGCATAACCAGATACCCGGATCGTCAAGTTCGGATATTTCATTGGATTTTCCATTGCATCACGCAATAAATCATTACTGAATACATTGACATTCAAATGATAAGCTCCTTTTGAGAAGTATCCATCTAAGACATTACGCAAGTTTTCGATTCTTGTATCTTGTTCTTTTCCAAGACCTGAAGGATTGATTGTTTGGGTATTTGAAATTCCATCCAATGCACAGCCGTAATTCATTTTAGCTGTTGAGTTCAGGCTAGCTAATAACCCACTTTGTTCCGCATTGTAACTTGGATTTGCTCCTGGCGCAAGTGGTTTTCCAGCTTCACGGCCATCAGGAGTATTTCCTGTATTTTTACCGTAAACAACATTTGAAGTAATCGTCAATAATGAAGTTGTTGGTTTTGAGTTGCGGTAAGTTTTATGACGTTTGATTTGTCCCATGAAGTATTCCAAGATCCATGAAACTAATTCATCTGCACGGTCATCATCATTTCCGTATTTAGGGAAGTCGCCATCCACTTCAAAATCAACTGCTATTCCTTTTTCATTACGGATTGCTTTTACTTTTGCATATTTGATCGCTGACAAGCTGTCTGCCGCATGAGAGATCCCAGCAATACCTGTAGCAAATGTGCGTTGCAAGTCAGAATCCATCAAAGCCAGCTGAGCTGCTTCATAAGAATATTTATCATGCATATAATGAATGATGTTCAACGTATTGACATATAGTTCTGCTAACCAATCCATCATATTCATGAAGTTATGTTTCACTTCTTCAAAGTCTAGTATTTCTGATGTGATTGGACGATATTCTGGTCCAACTTGGGCGCCAGTCACTTCATCGACTCCGCCATTGATGGCATATAATAGTGTTTTAGCCAAGTTAGCACGAGCACCAAAGAATTGCATGTCTTTTCCGACAACTGTTCCTGATACACAGCAAGCAATCGCACAATCATCAGAACCCCATTGTTCACGAAGCTGATTATCATTTTCGAATTGAATCGAAGAACTTTCGATAGCGATTCTGCTAGCATATGTTCTGAATCCTTCTGGAAGGTGTTCAGAATACAAAACAGTCAAGTTTGGTTCTGGTGAAGGTCCCATATTTGTTAATGTATGAAGCAGACGGAAATCATTCTTTGTAACTAATGAACGACCATCTAACCCCATACCTGCAATGGATAAAGTAGCCCAGATAGGGAATCCTGAGAATAATTGGTTATATTCAGGTGTACGCGCGAATTTGACCATACGTAATTTCATTACTAAGTGGTCGATCAATTCTTGTGCTTCTTTTTCTGTGATTACTCCATTATCCAAATCACGTTGGATATAGATATCAAGGAATGCTGAGATACGTCCGATTGACATCGCAGCACCATTTTGTGATTTGATTGCTGCTAAATATCCGAAGTATAGCCATTGGACAGCTTCTTTTGCATTTGCAGCTGGTTTAGAAATATCATAGCCATATTTCGCAGCCATTTCTTTCATTTGCGCTAATGCACGATATTGTTCAGTGATTTCTTCACGTAAACGAATCACTTCTTCACTCATTGTATGATAACCAGTCATATCATGATCTTTTTTCTTTTGTTCCATCAAATAGTCGATTCCATACAATGCCACACGACGATAGTCACCGATGATACGTCCGCGACCGTAAGCGTCTGGAAGCCCTGTAATGATTTTGTTTTTACGAGCAGCACGCATTTCAGCAGTATAAGCGTCAAATACACCTTGATTATGTGTTTTGCGCCAGTCAGTGAAAATATGTGTCAATTCATCGTTTGGTGTATAGCCATTGCTTTTTAGCGCATTGTTAGCCATATTGATTCCGCCGAACGGCATGAATGCTTGTTTCAAAGGTTTGTCTGTCTGTAGACCGACGATTTTTTCCAAATCTTTATCCAAATAGCCTGCATCGTGTGAAGTAATAGTTGATACGATTTCTGTGTCCATATCATAGACACCGTTACGTTCGAATTGGATATCATTTAACTTTTGCAATTCATCCCATAGTTTTTCTGTTGCTTCTGTTGGGCCTTCCAAAAAGCTGTCATCACCGCGATATTCAGTGTAGTTATTTTGAATAAAGTCTCTAGTGTCTACGCCTTCTTTCCATTTGGTACCTTTAAATCCATTCCATTGCTCCATTGTATGGACCTCCTAAATTTCTTTTTTATGTAACAGTTTTTACGTGATTAGTATAACACAGCACCCTATCTTTGCAAGGGTTTTCTTGTTTTTTATTTAACAATTTTTATGTTTTATTTACATATATTTAAATAAACGTTGACATACCAACATTTAAGCATTGTGAACACTTTCATCTTTTTTTTCAAACGTATAAGGATTTATTAAAAATGAATGAAAAAGAGACGCCATCTGTATTAATACAGACGTCGTCTCTTCATTAAAATACTACAACAGTTACGACTCGATGAAAATCTCAGGAGCATCGATAACTTCGATGACTTCTCCACCTTTTTTCTCATCCATCGCAAATGATCCATTCGATGTTCGATCACCTATAGGGAAATCAGTTGGGTCAATCGTTAACTGCTGCCCTTTTTGATTCATCAAGGTTATTTCTTTTGATCTTCCTTCCGACATATAGATAATACGGTGCGGATTTTTTTTCAGCTCACGCATGACCGTCACTCCCCGCTTCGCACGTGAAGTTTGGCTGATTTCTTGAGCAAGCATGCGTTTAACAGCTCCTCGCTGAGTAACGATTACGATCGGCGTATCACCTTCTGCTAACACAAGCAGCCCGTTGATAATCCTATCTCCATCTTTCAAATTCATAGACTTCACTCCAGCTGCCTTTGCTCCAACAACGGGAACATCTGTTAAAGGATAGCGCAAACCCATTCCTTGATGCGTTACTAAGAAAACATCTAAGCCTGGCTGATCTTCTTTCAGATACACAGCAATCAGTTCATCTTCTTCCGCCTTTAGCTTCATACAGCTGAGCGGACGGCTCTTATAGGTGCGCCATGGTTCGAACTCTGTCATTCGTGTTTGCTTGATCAATCCATTCTTGCTGATGAATACAAATGTTTTCTCTGCTTGAATTTTTTGGTATGGGAAAACAGCTAAAATCGATTCGTCTACAGACAGATTGGAGATTGTTTGAGAAATGTGCTCACCAGCATCTTTCCATTTCAAATCGGGTAGTTCATGGACAGGGCGGTAGATCACATTTGCTTTATTTGTGATCAGAAGAACATGGTCCAATGTACTCAATTCACCTGAGTATAGCAAGTAGTCGCCTTCTCGCATCCCGATTTCTTCTGGTTTGGAAGCACTATAAGAACGAAGGCTTGTTCGCTTCACATAGCCTTCTCGCGTTACACTGACAATTACGTCTTCTTGTGCCACTAAGACTTGCGTATCAATTTTGATTTCTTCGATTTCGTCTTCGATTGTCGTTAGACGAGCGGAAGAATAATTTTTTTTCACTTCTCGCAATTCTTTTTTCATAACAGAGAAAAGCTCTTTGTCATTTGAAAGGATTTTATTCAACTCTGTGATTTGCGCAATCAAGCTTTCGGATTCCTTTTGAAGCTCTGTGATATCCGTGTTCGTCAAACGGTATAATTGCAATGTGACAATTGCTTCTGCTTGTTCTTCTGTAAATTGAAAGACGTCGACTAAATTCTTTTTGGCGTCTTTTTTGTCTTTACTTTCACGAATCGTTGCGATTACTTCATCCAGAATCGATAAAGCTTTCATCAATCCTTCTACGATATGCTGTCTTTTTTGAGCTTTGGCTAAATCGAATTGACTACGTTTTGTTATGACTTGCTTTCGATGCTCGATATAACTTCTTAAAATGTCTTTCAGTCCAACTTGATGCGGAGTCATATGGTCGATAGCGACCATATTGAAATTGTAATTGATCTGTAGCTCAGTGTTTTTGAACAAATAATTCAAAATTCCTTGAGCATTGGCGTCTTTTTTCAATTCGACGACAATTTGCAGACCTGTTCTATCACTTTCATCTCGTACTTCAGCTATTCCATCGATTTTCTTATTCAAACGGATCTCATCCATTTTTTTCACCAAGGTCGCTTTATTTACTTCATATGGGATTTCTGTGATCACGATTTGCTGTTTATTACCCTTCATTGCTTCTATCTTTGTTTTCGAACGAAGAATAACTTTTCCTCGCCCTGTTTCATAAGCTTTTTTGATTTCATCTTTTCCTTGCAAGATCCCTCCTGTTGGAAAGTCAGGTCCAGGAATATATTCCATCAATTTTTCAAGGCTCGCTTGTGGATGATCGATCATATAGATTGTGCCATCGATCACTTCAGCTAAGTTATGAGTCGGGATTTCTGTTGCATATCCAGCAGATATACCTGTCGATCCATTGACGAGAAGGTTTGGGTATCGAGCTGGAAGGACTGTTGGTTCTTTTTCTGTATCATCAAAATTCCACACGAGATCGACTGTTTCTTTTTCGATATCTGCTAGCATCTCTCCACTTAACTTGGATAATCTGGCTTCAGTATAACGCATCGCAGCAGGTGGATCACCGTCCATACTCCCGTTATTCCCGTGCATTTCGATCAGTACTTCCCGCAACTTCCAGTCTTGGCTCATGCGGACCATCGCTTCATAAATACTGCTGTCACCATGAGGATGATAATTCCCCATGATATTTCCGACAGATTTTGCTGATTTACGGAATCCTTTGTCATACGTATTGCCATCTTTGTTCATGGCAAATAATATCCGGCGTTGCACTGGCTTCAATCCATCACGGATATCAGGCAGTGCACGTTCCTGGATAATATATTTGGAATAACGTCCGAAGCGGTCACCCATCACTTCTTCTAAAGTTAATTCTTGTACTTCTTGTCGATTTTCCATCAGGTGACCTCCTATTCTACTTCAAATAACTGATTTTTTTCATTTTTATCTGCTCGTTCTTCATCTAATAAATCATTAGAAACTGAAGGAGAGATTTCAGTATCCTCTTTTTTATCTAAGATACTGCCATCTTCTTCGAGCGTAAATTGTACGTGATTTTCGATCCATTTTCTTCGAGGTTCTACTTTGTCACCCATTAGTGTGGTTACTCGACGCTCAGCTTGCGCAGCATCGTCGATACGGACGCGGATCAACGTACGGGAAGTTGGATCCATCGTTGTTTCCCACAATTGTTCCGCATTCATTTCTCCAAGTCCTTTATACCGCTGCAGCATATATCCTTTGCCGACTTTTTTAATCATTGCTGCCAATTCGTCATCTGTCCACGCATATTCAATGACTTGCTTCTTCCCTTGTCCTTTGGATACTTTATATAAAGGCGGTAACGCGATATATACTTTCCCAGCTTCAATCAGCGGTTTCATATAACGATAAAAGAAAGTAAGCAGCAATACTTGAATATGGGCGCCGTCAGTATCCGCATCGGTCATGATGATTACTTTGTCGTAATTACAGTCTTCGATAGAAAATTCAGGGCCGACTCCTGCACCAATCGTATAGATCATCGTATTGATTTCTTCATTTTTCAAGATATCTTGCATTTTTGCTTTTTCGGTATTGATGACTTTTCCTCGTAAAGGTAGAATTGCTTGGAACTTTCTGTCTCTTCCTTGTTTAGCAGATCCGCCAGCAGAATCCCCTTCGACTAAATACAATTCATTTTTCTTAGGGTTTCGGGATTGTGCGGGTGTCAATTTTCCTGAAAGAAGAGATTCGCCTTTTTTACGCTTCTTCCCATTTCGGCTTTCTTCTCTGGCTTTACGTGCTGCTTCTCTCGCTTCTCTGGCTTTGATTGCTTTACGGACCAACATCTGGCTCATTTCGCTATTTTCCTGCAAATAAAAGCCCATCTGTTCACTGATGACGTTATCTACTACGGTACGAGCAACTGGCGTACCAAGTTTTTCTTTTGTTTGCCCTTCAAATTGCAGAAGATTTTCAGGTACACGGATAGAGAGAACAGCAGCTAATCCTTCTCTGAAATCACTACCTTCCAGATTCTTGTCCCGTTCTTTCAGCAAGCCGACTTTTCTCGCATATTCATTATAAGATTTCGTCATCGCCGCTTTCATACCAGCTTCATGGGTTCCCCCATCTTTTGTCCGAACGTTATTGACAAAAGATAAAACATTTTCTGAATACCCGTCATTGTATTGATAAGCGACCTCTACTTCGATACCTTCTTTTTCTCCTGAAAAATAAACAACTGGTGTCAATGTATCTTTTTCTTCATTCAGATAATCAACAAATTCTTTGATTCCTTCTTCGTAATGAAAAATTTCCTTGACTGGTTCTTCTCCACGAAGATCAGAAAGAGAGATTTTAACGCCTTTTAGAAGAAAGGCAGATTCTCTTAACCGTTCAGCTAAAATTTCATATGAAAATTTCGTTGTACTGAATATTGTATCGTCTGGTAAAAAATGGACAGTCGTCCCGTTTGCTTTTTTTGTTTTTCCTATCTTTTTCAACGTACCGTCAGGTTTACCGCCGTTTTTAAATTTCTGCTGATACTCTACGCCATCTCTAACGATCGTTACAGTTAGCCATTTCGATAAGGCATTTACCACACTGGCTCCTACACCGTGCAGTCCACCAGAAGTTTTGTACCCTCCTTGACCAAACTTTCCGCCAGCATGCAGCACAGTAAAAATCACTTCAACTGTTGGTATTCCGGAAGCATGCATTCCTACAGGCATCCCACGTCCGCTATCTGCAACAGTTATACTATTGTCTTCATGGATGGTCACATCAATCTCACTGCCATAACCTGATAATGCTTCGTCAACTGCATTATCGACGATTTCATAGACTAAATGATGCAAGCCTCGGCTGTCAGTGGATCCAATGTACATCCCTGGTCTTTTTCTAACTGCCTCTAATCCTTCCAATACTTGGATGGACGAGTCATTGTATTCGTTGTTTACTTTTTTTGCCAAGGCAAACGCTCCTTCAATAATACTTTGCGGCAAAACCGCACCACGATTATCATACTAGAAAAGGTCGTGAAAAAAAAGAGGGTAGACGAGAAATCAATTTTAATTATCTCCTAACCGCTTTTTCGACATTCCCCTCTATCGATCATCTCTTCTTTGTGGTCATTTTTATTTTTGGTTTTCTTTCAACTTACCAAGTTCAATCTTAATACAACGATCCATCACGATATCTGTACGTCCTGCTTTTCTTAGCATCTCAGCTGCTTCTTTGTTTTCAATCCCTAATTGTGCCCAGAACACTTTAGCATCAGTTTTCAAAAAATCATCTGCTACTTCAGGTAAAAATTCACTCCGTCTAAATACATCTACGATATCGATTGGATCATCGATTTCTGTCAAATTCGCATAGACTTTCTCGCCTAGAATTTCTTCACCAGCCAATAATGGATTTACTGGTATGATTTTATATCCATTGTCTTGCAATGCCTGTGCAACCATGTAACTTGTTCGTTCTGGTTTATTGCTCAAGCCTACGACGGCAATATTTTTTGCTTCTTCCAAATAGTTGAAAATCGTTTCTTGTGTTGGATTTTTTACAGACATTTCTGCCACCCCTTGCTTTTCTTTTTATTCCATCTATTATACTTGTATCTTTCATTTTTTCAATTGTTCCTGTTACCTATTCATGCTAAAATAAAGGATAGTTTTCAACTTGAAAGAGGGTAAAAAATGAAATTGATCTTATTACTTATTTTAGCATATCTTTTAGGTTCTATTCCTTCCGGTGTCTGGATTGGCAAATTGTTTTTCAAAAAAGATATCCGACAACACGGGAGCGGTAATACTGGAACGACCAATACATTTCGTGTATTAGGCAAAACAGCCGGGATTGTTGTCCTGCTTATGGATATTTTAAAAGGTACATTGGCTACTTGTTTGCCGATGATCTTCCACCTTTCTGGGATTAACCCTCTTTGGTTTGGGGTATGCGCCATTCTTGGCCATACATTTCCGATTTTTGCTGGGTTCAAAGGAGGAAAAGCTGTTGCGACAAGTGCAGGAATGCTTTTAGGATTTAATCCTGTATTTTTTGTTTATTCTTGTATCATCTTTATCGTTAGTTTATTTTGTACAAGTATGGTGAGTTTGAGCAGTATGATCAGTGCAGTATTGATCACTTTATCTACGATCGTCCTTCCTTATGTAGCTCCTGTGATTTTGGCTAAGCCCAATTGGTTACTGACGATCATTGCCTTTTTAGTTTCTTCCTTTATCTTTTATCGGCATAAAGACAATATCAAGCGTATCAGAAACCATACAGAAAGTCGAATCCCGTTTGGTTTGAACAGCAGCAAGAAAAAATCCTGATACTTTTTCATTCCAAAGAGATAAAACGGGAGTGTGACAAATCGATGTCACACTCCCTTATTACTTACAGGATAGCTTTTTTACACACCTTGGTAAACGGTGTTCCCTGCTAACTTCTCGGTCACAACCTCTTACTTCACTGTGATGGAATATTTTGTCTTGAAGATTTCATGGGCACCTAGTTGATTGATCCCTACTTTTTCCATCAAGTTTCCACTACTGTTCACCGTGTCAGCGATTCCGCACCACGGTTCGATACAAACGAAAGGCGCTTCTTTTGGATAAGGAGACCAGATCCCTACATAAGGCATATCTTTATAGCTTAAAGTTACGCTATGGGAAGATTTTTCACTTCGAATGGCATACGCATTTAGACCCCTTGTTTCAAAAACCAAGGCATCTTGCTCAAAAAGTTCACGATTCAAAGCCAGATTCGTATTTGTCTGACCTAACGTCTTTTGATCCATATCGATGAATGGGCCTTTCAATGGTAGGCGTAATCTTGATTTCAATGGAGAAAATGCCAGATAGAAATCTTCAAATGACAATCCTTCTTCAAGAGGTACATTGAAAGCAGGATGTCCACCGATAGAAAAGAACATTTCTTTTTCACCGGTATTTGCCACTTGATAATGAACCGTGATGCCGTCTCCTCCTAATTCATAGCTGATCACTAATTCAAAATCAAATGGATACTTTTCTAATGTCTCCGGCGTACTCCTTAAGATGAAACTAGCCATTTCTTGTCCATGTTCAATGACTTCAAAATCCATATCCCGAGCAAATCCGTGTTGCCCCATTTGATATGTTTTCCCTTGATAAACATACTGATCATCTTTTAAACGTCCAACAAAAGGGAATAAAACCGGTGCATGTCTGCCCCAATACGCTGGATCACCTTGCCAGATATACTCTAAACCATGTTCTTTTGATTTCAGACTGATCAATTCCGCACCGTGTTCAGCGATTTCGGCGATCAGCTGGTCATTTTGAATAATAACAGTCATTGCCATTCCTCCAACTTCGACTTACTTTTTAAAATGGGAAGGCTGGAACAAACATTTCTATCTGCCCCAGTCCCCTTACTTCTAATAACTGTGTTTTGCTAACTCGTCTTTAAAACGGGAATTCAATACTTTTAAATAAGTTCCCTTCATGCCTAACGAACGAGATTCAATGATTCCAGCTGATTCCAATTTTCGTAAAGCATTGACGATCACAGAACGAGTGATGCCGATACTATCGGCAATATTAGAAGCAGTCAGACGACCTTCATCTCCATCCAATGCTTCAAAGATAGCTTGTACAGCCTTCAATTCGCTATAAGATAATGTGTTGATTGCCATTTGGACAGCCGTTGCACTCCGTACATCTGCTTCGATGCTTCGAGACTTCTGATAAAGGATCTGCATACCGACAACCGTAGCTCCATATTCTGCTAAGACTAGATCGTCATCTGCAAACGATTGTTCCATACGAGATAAGATAATCGTACCCAAACGTTCGCCAGCTCCAAAGATCGGAACGACAGTCGTCAGACCAAATGGATATTTCTCTCTTGACTCTACCGGAAATGCAGTAATATCACTAGTAATTGGGATATTAGCTTCAGTTTTCATCAACTGTGCCACTGTATCAGTATAAGATTCAGGAAACTGTTTCTCAACAAACATTGTTTTGATTCGTTCATTGTTCACATCGTGACGTTCATTATAACCTAGTAATACTCCGTCACTTCCTATGATATAGGTGTTGCTGTCAAGAATACCACCTAGTGTGACAGCCATTTTATCGTAAGGCAAATCTGCTTGCATGTCAAAAGTATTCTTTTGCTGCAAAAGTGTGTTTATCTTGCGGGTTTTCGTTAGCAAGTCTGTCATTGTCGTCCTCCGATTTTTTATAAAATATAGCGACTTAAATCTTCATTTGCCGCAATTGAGCCAAGTTTGTCATCCACATATGCTTCTGTGATCGTTATTTCTCCCATTTGCATATCTGGTGCTTCAAATAATAGATCTTCTAGTAGTTTTTCCAAAATGGTATGCAGTCTGCGTGCGCCGATATTATCTGTGTCACGGTTGACATCGAAAGCAATTTGAGCGATCCGTTCAATTGCTTCTTTTGTAAACGTAACTGACACATTTTCTGTACCGATCAACGCGACGTATTGTTTTATTAAAGCATTATTCGGTTCAGTCAGAATTTTCACAAAATCTTCAGCTGTCAAATCATCTAATTCTACCCGTATTGGGAAACGCCCTTGGAGTTCTGGAATCAAATCACTCGGTTTAGATAAATGGAACGCTCCTGAAGCAATGAATAAGACATGATCTGTTTGGATGATCCCGTATTTTGTATTTACTTGTGAACCTTCGACGATTGGTAATATGTCTCTTTGAACGCCTTCTCTGGATACTTCTCCAGATTGCTGTGATTTAGAAGTGATCTTATCGATTTCATCGATAAAAATAATTCCACTTTCTTCCGCTAATTTGATTGCCTCACTATGGATATCAGCATCCTTGACTAATTTTGCTGATTCTTCCTTGATCAATAACTCTAAAGCTTCTTTGACTGTTACCGTCCGTTCCACTTTTTTCTTCGGTGTCAAAGCACCTAGAGTTTCATTTAGGTCGATCCCCATTTGCTCCAATCCATTGTTCATCATTGGTGCAGGTTTCTTTTGGTCCTCAACTTCAATGGTTACTTCACGACTATCCAGTAAACCCTTTTGTAGTTGTTCCAAGACTGTACGGCGATTGATTCGAATATCTTCTGTCACTTCTTCTTGCGGTTCAGCGGTATTTTGCTGACTAGCATTAAAAAGATTCATCATTTGTTCAAATTGATTAGTGGATTGTTTCTGTTCTTTTTTGATACCAGGTACCAAGATTTTTACCAAACGTTTTTCTGCATTTTTTTTAGCACTTGTGTATACACGGCTGTACTGCTCTTTTTCTACGATTTGGATCGCATTTTCTACTAAATCCCGAACCATTGATTCTACATCTCTTCCGACATAACCGACTTCAGTAAATTTTGTTGCTTCGACTTTGACAAATGGTGCATTGACTATTTTTGCCAAACGTCGTGCGATTTCTGTTTTACCGACCCCTGTAGGTCCGATCATCAGCATATTTTTTGGTGTAATATCTTGTTGCATTTTTTCATCTAACTGCAAACGGCGATAGCGGTTACGCAAAGCAACGGCAACAGATTTTTTTGCTGCGTGCTGTCCTACGATATATTCATCTAATTCACTTACGATTTGTCTTGGTGTTTGTTTTAATTCATACATATCTACTCACCTCTTACAGTTCTTCTACGATAATATTATGATTAGTAAAGATACAGATATCTGCGGCAATATTTAACGCATTTTCTGCAATTTCTTTCGCACTCATGTCGTTTTGAGCATAGTTTTTCATTGCTCGGGCTGCAGCCAACGCAAAATTCCCGCCTGATCCGATAGCTAAGATACCATCATCTGGTGTGATAACTTCTCCTGTACCTGAAACAAGAAGCATTTCTTTATCATTCATTACGATCAACATCGCTTCAAGTTTTTGCATAGATTGCTGTGTCCGCCATTCTTGAGCTAATTCGACAGCTGCGCGTTGTAGATTCCCGTTATATTCGTTTAGTTTGCCTTCAAATTTTTCTTCTAAAGTAAACGCATCTGCAACACTTCCGGCGAAACCTACAACAACTTCTCCATTGTAGATACGTCGTACTTTCTTTGCAGTGCCTTTCATGACAACAGATTCACCCATTGTTACTTGGCCATCTCCAGCCATAGCAAATTTCCCGTCTTTTTCGACGGCACAGATAGTGGTTGAATGAAATGGTGATTCGACCATGTTTGTTTCCTCCTAAATTTGTTCTTTTCCTTATTTTTACGCTCTTGGATGGAAAGAACGATAGTTTTTTTGTAAACTTTCTTTTGTTACATGGGCATAGATCTGGGTAGTCGATAAATTGGCATGTCCTAGCAATTCTTGGACTGTCCGCAAATCTGCCCCATTATTTAATAAATGAGTAGCAAATGTATGGCGCAGCATGTGAGGATGGATATCACTATCCAAACTGCTTTTTTTGATCATTTGATTCAAGACATATTCAATTCCAGTAGGCGTGATTGGTTTTCCATGATGATTCACAAAAACGATATCATGCTCTTCGTGATATTTTGTCATCAATACCTGGCGGCCTTCCCTGAAATATTCTTGCAGAGCATCTTGAGCAAAAGAACCTAGAGGAGCATATCTCTCTTTGTTCCCTTTACCATGGATCAACATGACCTCTGAATCAAAATCAATGTCTGATACTGACAAAATGCTACACTCACTTAAACGGATGCCTGACCCGTAAAGGACTTCCAGCAAAGCGCGGTTCCTCAAATCCAAAGGACTATCTCCTGCTACGCTGTCAAAAAGTGCTTGCATTTCATTTTCATAAAAAAAGCGTGGCAGTCTCAAATTTTTCTTTTTGAGATGAACGTAAGAAAATGGATTTTCTTTTATCACTTCTTCTTTGAGAAGATACTGATAAAACGAACGTAGGCTGGCTATCTTGCGACTGATAGAATTTCTGCTATAGCTAGGACGATGATCAGCTAATGCACTCAAATAGACACGAACCGTAAAATATTCCGCCTTCAGCAGATCAGCGTCTCCAGATTCCTCCAAAAAATGTTTGAAATGGAGAATGTCTTCTTCATATGCTTCTTTCGTTTTTTCTGAATATCCTCTTTCGACAATCAAATAACGCAAAAATTTTTGTTCCCACGTGGCTTCTGTCATTTTCTCACCTTCCTTTTGTTCCAGAGAATAATTTAGCACAGCGTTTATAAAAAGACAAATAAATTGTCAGAATTTAAACAATATTTCTAAGTTTGTTCACAATTGGCGCAATTCCTCACATTTTGTTTGAGAAATTCTTAAGAAAAACGCAAGAAAAAGAGCGAGACTATCCGTCTCACCCTCTTCATGGAGTTTCCTTACTCATTTGGGACTGCAGTTTTTTCTAATTCTGTTTTTATTGCCTCATTAGCTTTTAAAGCTCGTTGTGCAATTGCTTCATATCTTGCTTTTTTGTCTCGAATGCGCTCTGGCAGTTCAGGAAACAGACCATAGTTGGCATTCATCGGTTGGAAATGTTTTCCTTCCGCATGAGTAATGTAGTAAGCCATGCTCCCAATAGCTGTTTCTTGTGGAAACTCGACTGGTTCCATTTCTTTTGCTAAGCGTGCGGCATTGATTCCAGCAAGTAGTCCGCTCGCTGCACTTTCAACATAGCCTTCTACACCAGTCATCTGACCTGCAAAGAACAGATCTTCGCGTTTCGTTGATTGGTAAGTCGGTTTCAGCAATTCTGGCGAATTCATAAAGCTGTTTCGGTGCATCACACCATAGCGAACGAATTCAGCATTTTCCAACCCAGGAATCATCCGGAAAACACGTTTTTGCTCGCCCCATTTCAAGTGAGTCTGAAAGCCCACGATGTTGTATAAAGAAGCTGCAGCATTGTCTTGACGCAGCTGGATAACAGCATAAGGACGTTTGCCAGTTTTAGGATCTTCCAATCCAACTGGTTTCATAGGTCCGAAAAGCATCGTTTTGAATCCTCGCTGTGCCATTACTTCAATTGGCATACATCCTTCAAAATATTTTTCTTTCTCAAAAGATTTAAGTTCCGCCACTTCGGCATTGATTAGTGCCTCATGAAAAGCTTTGAATTCCTCTTCTGTCATCGGACAGTTCAAGTAAGCTGCTTCTCCTTTGTCATAGCGGGATTTCAAATATACTTTATCCATATCGATCGTAGCTTTGTCTACGATTGGTGCAGCTGCATCATAGAAATAAAAACCATCTGAACCATTGAATGCTTTGATGCTTTCTGCTAATGGATGAGAAGTCAAAGGTCCTGTTGCTACTACGGTGATTCCTTCCGGTATTTCAGTAATTTCTTCGTTTATCACTGTTACTAATGGATGCTCTTTGACTTTTCGGGTAATTGTTTCAGAAAAAGAATCGCGGTCAACAGCTAAGGCACCACCAGCTGGCACTGCTGTTTCATCTGCCGAAGTGATTACTACTGAATTCAATCGGCGCATTTCTTCTTTCAATAACCCTACTGCATTAGCCAAACTGTTTCCTCTTAATGAATTGGAACATACTAGTTCAGCAAAATTACTTGTGTGATGCGCCTCAGTCGATTTGACTGGACGCATTTCATATAAACGGACAGGGACTCCTGCTTGTGCGATTTGCCAAGCAGCTTCACTTCCGGCAAGCCCTGCTCCAACAACATTTACCATTTTCAATGAAAGAACCTCTTTTCTATTATTTTTGAATGTCTTCTTCGTAATCTCCATTTACACAGACTACTTGTTTACCGCCTTTGACTTTCTTCTCGACCAGATATCCGTCACATTTTGGACAATTTCTGCCCACTGGTTTATCCCAAGAAGTGAATTCACATTCTGGGAAACGAGAACAACCATAGAATAGTCTGTTTTTCTTAGATTTTCGTTCAATGACTTGTCCTTCATGACATACTGGGCAAGTCACACCGATTTCTTTTACGATTGGTTTCGTATTCC
The DNA here is from genome assembly GCF_030910025.2 of Enterococcus sp. SB12. Classification (NCBI taxonomy): domain Bacteria; kingdom Bacillati; phylum Bacillota; class Bacilli; order Lactobacillales; family Enterococcaceae; genus Enterococcus; species Enterococcus sp. SB12. The sequence continues at coordinate 1,582,453 of NZ_CP175675.1, forward strand.
GACAATCAGGAAAATTACTGCAAGCATAAAACTTCCCATATTTCCCTAATTTTATCACCATCGGATGTCCACAGACATCACAATCGAATCCTGCTGGTTCATCTTTGATTTGAATTTTTTCGATTTTTTCTTCCGCATTCGTCAGTTCTTTTTCAAACGGTTTATAGAAACGATCAACCACTTTGACCCACGCTTCCGTGCCTTCTTCAATTTTATCCAAATCTCCTTCCATTTCTGCTGTGAAATGGATATCGACGATTTGAGGGAAGAATTCACAAATCAGTGAATTGACAATTTCTCCTAGTTCAGTCGGCTCAAATCTTTTTTGTGTCAATTTTACATAGTAGCGTCTTTGGATCGTATCAAGTGTTGGTGCATAAGTGGAAGGTCGCCCTACCCCGTTTTCTTCTAGTGCACGAATCAACGTAGCCTCACTAAAACGTGCTGGTGGTTGAGTAAAATGTTGTTTTGGTTCAATATCAACAGATTGGACTACATCGCCTTCTTCAAGTTCTGGAAGAATATTTTCTTTCTCTTCTTTGCCGTCATCTCTACCTTCCACATACACTTGCATGAATCCTTTGAATTTGATTTTTGAACCGTTCGCAATGAAGATGACACCATTTTGTTCTAATGTCACTTTCATTGTATCTAAAATAGCTGGTGTCATCTGACTAGCCACAAAACGTGACCAGATCAATGTATAAAGTTTCAATTGATCTTTATCTAAATATTGTTTGAGTTCATCTGGTGTACGAAGCACACTCGTTGGACGCACAGCTTCATGGGCATCTTGTGCGCCTTGAGCATTTTTGATCTTTCGGTGATCATGTCTAGAAAATTCTTTTCCATACGTATCTTCAATAAATGCTGCGGCCTCTGCTTTTGCTGTATCGGCAATCCGGGTAGAATCAGTACGCATGTATGTAATCAAGCCGACTGTTCCTTGTTTACCCAAAGTGATTCCTTCATATAATTGCTGTGCTACCATCATGGTTTTTCTTGTTCGAAAGTTTAACTTACGGGCAGCTTCTTGTTGCAGGCTACTTGTAGTGAAAGGATTCGCAGGGTTTCTTTTGCGCTCTTTCTTTTCTACTTTTTTAACTTCGAAGTCTGTTCCATCAATTCTAGCAGTGACTTCTTTTACACTTTGTGCATCTGGTAATTTCTTTTTCTTACCGTCGATTCCCCAGAAATTTGCTTTGAATTTCTTGCGAGCTTTTTTAAAATTACCGTCGATGCTCCAATATTCTTCTGGAACAAATTCTCGGATCTCTTTTTCACGGTCAATAATAATTTTTAAAGCGACAGATTGGACACGTCCTGCACTTAACCCTTTCTTGACCTTACGCCAGAGAATAGGACTGATCGAATAACCAACGATTCTGTCTAAGGTACGACGAGCTTGCTGTGCATCTACTAAATCTACATCGATCGTTCTTGGTTCCTTAAAAGCTGCTTTGACTGCGTCTTTTGTGATTTCATTGAAGACCACCCGATTTTTTTCTTTCAGATCCAACCCAAGTAGGTACGCTAAATGCCAAGCAATCGCTTCTCCTTCTCTATCCGGGTCACTTGCCAAGTAAACTTTTTGAGCTTTTTTTGCTGCGGCTTTAAGGCTTTTGATGACATCGCCTTTTCCGCGTATAGAAATATAATGGGGTTCATAATTGTTTTCAAAATCGATACCCATTTTACTTTTCGGTAAATCTCTTATATGGCCAACACTGGCCATTACTTTATAGTTTCGTCCAAGATATTTCTCAATTGTCTTGGCTTTTGCAGGTGATTCTACAATCACTAAATATTTATACGCCATTACTGAATGGACTCCTTTCCATTGTCGTGTTCCTACTATTAAAAGAGGATTCATACAAATCGTAGCTAATCATATCCATTCAGAAAACGTTTGTCAAGAAAAGCAAATGAAAAGTATGGTGTTATTCTTTAAATTCTGCCAAGATATCTTCACCCGAAACCGTGCAAACTGCACCGTCTTGGATCAAATGATGACATCCGGTAGAATGTTCTGTTAAAATATTTCCTGGAACAGAAAAAACTGTTCTTCCAAGATCCAATGCTTGCTGTGCTGTTATCAGAGAGCCGCTTTTTTTCTTGGCTTCAAAGACACATGTTCCTTTAGACAAAGCTGCGATAATCCGATTTCTCATTGGAAAACGATGCTTTTTCGGGCCGGATTGAGGAGGATATTCACTCAAAAGAAGATGATCATTTGCAATCACCTCTTGCAAGTCACGATTTTCAGCAGGATAGACTTGCTCTATCCCTGTTCCAATGACTGCGATTGTCCGTCCACCATGAGAGATTGCTGCTTGGTGACCGTATGTATCTATCCCTTTCGCGCAGCCACTGACGATCACATATCCAGCTTCTACCACTGGTTTTAGTAAATAATAAACTGTTTTTTTGGCTAAAGCAGAAGTGTGTCTTCCACCAACAACGCTTAACATGTTACAAGAAAGTAAAGATAGATCACCATTATAAAACAGTACAATTGGCGGATAGGTCAAGTGAAGCAGCTGAGGGGGATATTTGGGATCAAAGCAAGTGATAAACGACTGTTTCGATTGGATTTTGCCCCAGTTAGCGTGAATTTCCTGCCAACTTTTGCGAAACAGCTCCCGATGTGTGGTTATTTTACCTATCTTAATGATGTCTTCAAATCCGATTTCTTTATAAGGATACTGCATCATCCAGTTAGCAAGTGCCCATTTTCCTTGACTACTGATTCCTTTTGTATAAGCAAGTTTCAATAAATTCTCTTCTATTTGATACATCATAAAACCGCCTTTCGTCTCTCTTTCTAATAAGATACGTAAAAGCGGCTGTTTTTTATTGTAAATATTTTTTTACAGGTGCAAAACTTTTACGATGGATTGGCGTAATTCCTTGTCGTTCAAGTCCTTCTAAGTGTTCCTTTGTTCCATAACCTGCATTATGCGAGAAACCATATCCAGGATAAAGCACGTCATATTCTTTCATCAATTGGTCTCGATATACTTTAGCAATGATACTTGCAGCAGCAATCGACACAGATCGTGCATCCCCCTTGATTATTTTTTCCTGCTGAATAGGCAAATCCAAGGTCATCGCATCGATCAACAAATAGCTTGGTACAATGGACAATTTTTCTACTGCTTGGATCATCGCTAATTTACTTGCTTCATAAATATTCACATCATCAATTGTCTGCTGATCAACGATCCCGATCCCGATTGCCAGGGCTTTTTCTTGAACTTGTTGATAAAGAAGTTCTCGCTTTTTCTCTGATAATTGTTTGGAGTCATTCAGCCCTAATATGATCTCATTTTTCGGCAAGATAACTGCAGCTGCCACGACAGGTCCAGCTAATGGTCCTCTTCCTACTTCATCAATGCCGGCGATCCATTGGTGACCTTGTGCGTACCCTTGCTTTTCAAAGCAAAACATTTCTTCATATTTTTCCTTAATTAATGCTTCCTTTTTCAATCGTCGTTCAAAAGAAGCCAGTGCTTGCTGCACGCCTTTGCGTGGATCATTTCTTAATGATTCTAGTGTAGGATCATCTATTCTCTGTATGCTTTTCAATCGTTCTTTGATACTTTGGATGGATTCAGTCATCACTTTTTTGCTCCATTTCTTCGCAACGATCCAGTGTGTATCGTCCAAGTTTTCCTTGGCGAATATCATGCACGACTAATTCGCTGCCGCGGTCATAGTCTTCTTTATACCCACGTTTTGCTGTAATATCCATCAGTAATTCCGGTGCCAATTTTTCTTCTTGCTCGATTGATAAACCATAACGATCGCTGATTCTTCCTGAATAATATCGGGCAAAAAAGTCTAATCCGTAAATCGCTAAATCATCTAAATGGACAAGCTGGTCTTTGATCGCGCCTGTCAGCGCTAGTTTTTTGCCGATTTCTTCATCTTCAAATTTGGGCCATAAAATCCCTGGTGTGTCTAACAATTCCAACTCATTACCTAAACGAAGCCACTGCTGACCTTTTGTTACGCCAGGCTTATTTCCTGTCTGTGCAATTTTCTTGCCTACTAGTCGATTCATCAACGTAGATTTCCCAACATTTGGAATACCTAAGACCATTGCCCGAATAGCGCGAGGCTTGATCCCCCGAGCAGCATCTCTTGCCCGTTTTTCTTTCAATGCTTCTTTAGCCGCAGGTACTAGACCTTTAATTCCTTTACTTTCTTGTGCCGTGATAGCTAATGCAAGATGGCCTTGTTTACGAAAATATTCTTGCCACAGCTTTGTCTGTTGTGGATCTGCCAGATCCGCTTTATTCAATAAAACAAGGCGAGGTTTTTGCTGAATGATCTGATCTAGCATTGGATTACGAGAAGATAAAGGTAATCGTGCGTCTACCAATTCAAATACGATGTCCACATATTTCATTTTTTCAGAAACTTCTCGTCGGGCTTTTGCCATATGTCCCGGAAACCATTGGATGGTCATTGTTCTCTCCATTCCTTTCATACCGGAATATTCCCCGGCTTTACTTGTTTTTTTCTTTTTCAATATAAATTCACTTTTTTATTATAAAGAAATTCCATCTATTAGTTAAGAGAAAGTGAACCAGTCCTCATTCTATCACATCTTCACTTTTTTGATGATGTAAATTTTATTTTGGTTTCTATATATGAATCTAAATTTTTGACAGCGTTTCCTAAATAAGAGATGATAGACGAACAAAACAGAAAGGAGACGAAACAAATGAATAGTATGGTTTTTGTTAATTTTCCTGTTGCTGATGTCAATCGTTCCGTTGCTTTTTATGAAAAGCTGGGTTTTAAAAAAAATGAAGAATTTTCTACTGAAGAAGCTGGTTCAATGGTATGGGATGACACTTTTTGGGTAATGCTTCTCTCTCATGATTTTTATAAAAAATTTATAAAAGATAAAGAAATAGCTGATAATAAAAAAACAAGTGGTGCTTTGATTTCGTTTAGTGTTGAAAACGCGGATGAAGTAAAAAAATTTGCTCAAATTGCAAAAGAAAATGGTGGTACTTTCCACGAAGTAGATATGGGAATGCCTGAAGAAGAAATGTTTTCATTAGAAGTCCAAGATCTAGACGGAAATACATTAGAACCCGTATGGATGAAGATGTAAGCAGATAACTAATCTGACGTTTTTTATAACAAAAAAACAAAGGCGGATGATACGATAAGTATTCTCCGCCTCTATTTTTTTCATTCGTACAATCTCTTTTTTACAGTTTATAAAAGCAGTCTTCTCACCCTTTTTTTAATTATTAGATGCCAGTGTATGTAAATCACCAATGTGTCATGACACATTGGTGGTTTTATGGTATCCTTTTATTATTAACTGACAAAGGAGAGAATATTTTGAACACTTTGATTGCAAAAGACGTTTTTAGATTGCCCGAAATGAATGCAAGATTGTTGTCGACCTCTGCTCTTTTATTAGCCCTTGATGTCATCTTATACAAGATAGCGATTGGTCCTGCTTATTTTCAAATCACATTCGGATTTTTAAGTATGGCGCTTATGGGTTATCTATATGGACCGATCTGGGCTGGTTTGCTTGAAATGTTGTCGAACACTTTAAATTTCACGATATTTGGTTCAGGAACGTTTCAAGCTGCTTTTCTTATCACGGCTTTCCTTGGTGGATTTATTAATGGCTTATTTTTATATCATAAAAAGATAAACCTGCCTTCCGTCATCGCTGCCCAATTATTGATTATGATCCCAGTCAGCCTTTTTATCAATTCTTGGCTGATGTCTGTTTTGTTTGGTGCAGATTTCAAAGTGATTTTTCTAGGTAGAGTCATCAGGAATATGATCCAAATCCCTATTCAAATAATGGTTGTTTATTCATTTATCAAAACTTTAGAGGCTAGAAAAGTGTTTAAACGAGCTGTTTGATTTTACGTACTAAGGTAGTAAACTGATTTTGGATTAAACAATAAAGCGTGCAGTCTCAACAGACTGCACGCTTTATTGTTTCTCACTGGATCCATTTTATTTCATCAAGTGGATAATAGACAAATCTTGCTTTACCTAGAATATCAGTTTTATTGATCGTGCCAAACGAACGACTATCTTTTGAAACTCTTCGATTATCTCCAAGTACAAAATAATTATCTTCCGGAAGCTTGGATTGTCCCGTTAGCTCTTGTAGTGTAAAGTCCGTCGTATAGGATGCATTTGCATGATCTGATTTCAGGTTTTTAGTTAGATAAGGTTCCTTAACTACTTTCCCATTGATCTTCAATTGATCATTTTGGTAGCTGACATTTTCTCCTGGAAGACCGATTACTCGTTTGATATAAATCGTGCCATCTGCTAATTGAAAAACAACAATATCAAATCGTCTGATCTCCGAAAATTTTTCCATCACAACCATATCACCTTGCTTCAACACGTTTTCCATTGAATTGCCTTCCACTGGTACCGGGATGAATAAAAATCCCCGCAACATGAACGCAAGGAATACAGAAACAAGTAAGTATTTGAATATAAGCCAGAAGCGATTAATATAGCGTTGTTTTTTTGTCAATCTCTATCAATCCATCCCTCGTTTTTTCATTCTTTCTTTATTATAAGAAAAATATCAAAAAAATGCGACTAGATAGCTGAAATAAAAATAATTCTTTCAATTAGGCTATTGGACAAAAAACTTTTTGATCATAAAGTACAAAACTATCTCTTATATGTCATGATTATTTTCTAAATATTTTTCCCATGCTTCGTCAAAGATATCCATGGATGGCAAATAGTCGACATTCAGTTCCAGATAATTAGAAATTTCTTCGTAGCTAGAGCTGTGCTTAGGAAATTGGATGTCTTTACCGGCTTCTGTAGCGAAAACAGATAAAGCATCATGTATGCCACCGCCTCGCAGTGTCATTAAATAATGAAAAAAGCTTCGATTCACCCTTCGTTCCTCCAATTTTCTTCGATAAAGGCAGCCCGGCGTGCATGGTTTCTTTTAAAATTTTCAGGATGCTTTTTATAATACTCTTGATGGTCTTCTTCTGCTAGATAAAATGGTTGGGCTGGTTCGATTTTTGTAACGATTGGCTGTTCGAAACGTCCACTTTCAGCTAACTGTTTCTTACTTTTTTCAGCAATGATCCGCTGTTCTTCTGTCAAATAAAAGATCACCGGGCGATAATTGTCACCGCGATCCTCGAATTGTCCGAAAGCGTCAGTTGGATCAGTTTGCTGCCAGTAAAGTTCTACTAATTGTTCATATGAAATCAATGTTGGATCATAGATAATCTCCACTGCTTCTGTATGTCCAGTCGTTTGGCTTTTTACTTGTTCATAAGTCGGATCTGGTACATGCCCTCCAGTATATCCTGACATCACTGTATGGATACCAGGAAGCGTGTCGAAAGGCTGGATCATACACCAGAAGCAGCCTCCTGCAAATATTGCTCTTTCCATTATGATTCCCCCTCTAATACTACTCATCCGATGATTTTTTATTTTCTTTTGTCTTGCTTTCAGTACTGCTGGTGCTAGTTTTGTTGGTATTTGAGTTATTTGAAGCATCAGAGGTATCTTTTGGCAAATATAGACTAAACCGAATGTCATCATTTACTAAGTCGATTTTATCTGCTTTAATATACATCCCGTTTTGCATTCGGAATTGATCCAACCTAAGCATGATAGTCAGATCATCTGTATTGACTTCGATCCAATCTGGTAATTTATAGTTTCTCTTGATCATATTCATCACATCTTTGATTGGCAAACTCAATGTTCCGATAGAAAGACTTCTAGCTTTTAGTTGGACATTTCCGTTTTCCATCACATACGGATCAAAATATAAATAGAAATCGATAGGAAAACCTAGTACTTCGAAAGTACCATTGAGTAGTGCTTCATTTTCCAAATAAAATTTATATTCAATATCACTATCTTTTTGATACTCACTAAGGAAAAAGCTGATGATTTGATTGACTTTTTCTTTATTTGAATTGATCGTTAAGACAGGATCTCCTTGTCTTTCCGTAAGAGCCGGTATTTCTGGGAGTTCTGGTTCCCGATTAGCAAAAATACGGCTGCCTAAAAATACGGTCGAACCAAGTACTACCCCAAGAAGGATAAGGAAGGCGAATTTCCAGTAATTTGTTTTCTTTGTTTTGTTTGAAGATACGTCAGATCTTGTTTTCATGTTTATTGATCATCCTCCTTCTCTAGCCATTGGTTTTGTGTCTCGATCAGCTGATCTCTCACTGCATTTGCCATCAATTGATAACCTAAATTATTTGGATGGAAATGATCTTCTTCATAGAGCACATTATTTTTGATGCCATTTAGATTTTCTGTCGTGCTGGTTGTTTGATCTGTTCCTTCTTCTGTGACACCTACTTCCTGATTCAATCCTTGATAAAGCAAATCATTGATTGGGATAAAGTAGCAGTTCGGCATTTTTTTCGTCACCGTTTCTGTTCCTTTGTTCCAATTGTTAACAATTGTCTGCATGTCAGTGATCTCAGGAAAGTTCAAATAAAATGGATTGTAGATGCCTAAAATGTAAATAGGTGCGGTTTTATTGAGGGATCGAAATTCTTCCAATAGTTCTGTGACATTTTCCTGATAGTTTTTCAGTGGCTTTTTAAAGGAATTGACCGTTAACCCGAATAAATTATTTTGGATAACTTTCATCAAATCATTACCGCCAACAGTCAGTGTGATAAAATCAGCTGTTTTGATATTGTTTCGAATTTCTTCTTTTGTTTTTACTCGCTTTAAGATCTGGTCACTTCGTTCACCATTTACACCATAGTTTTCTGTTTCAACCGCGGTCAAATTATAACGGTCTTTTAGATCATTTGCGACAAGGGGAACGAATCCTCCTTGCTTGGTTTGATCTCCTACTCCTTCAGTCAGCGAATCTCCGATAGCTATGTAGTGAAGTTTTTCTTTTTTATTTGGATTTTCTCTCACAGTAGTTACTGGTTTCATTAGTGGGCCAGCTTTCGGTATAGAAGCAGCTAAACCTGCATAGATGATGATCGCAATTAATAATGGGAACAAAACGAGGATCAAATGTCGTTTCGTTAATTTCATTTTTTCACCTCTTGTATTCGATTGGTTCTAATGTTATCAAAAATTTTATCAAAAAGGTAGTCTTTATGAAAAAAGAAAACAATTATTTTCCTAATTTTATAAAGAAAAAGAGAATAAGCTGCAAGCCTTTCAGGCTGAGGGCTTATCCTCTTTTCGACTAATCTACATAATACATGATTGCAAACGCGTCTTTACCAGTATGCGTAGCGATAACCGGATTCGTATGCAGTACAGGGATATGCATGTCCGGGAATAATTCTTGCAAACCCTCTTTGAATTCTTGCGCCAATTCTTTTGCATCCGCATGTGAAATACCGATTTGTCGCACATTTGGCAATTCTTTCAGTTCATTTTTCAAATTATTAAACCATTTATCGAACGTTTTCTTTCCTCGCCCCTTAGTTACAGGGATTAATTCAGAATGGGCGAAATTCATCACCACGCGTATGTTCAAAACACTAGACAGCAAACCAGTTGTTCGGCTGATTCTTCCACCTTTTACCAAGTTATCTAGTGTGGATATTCCGATGTATAATTTTGTATTGTCTTGTACTTTTTTGACTTCTTCAAGGATTTCCTCTACTGTTTTACCTTCTTTTGCTAATTCAGCTGCTCGAATTACCTGAAAAGATAATCCTTGGTCAGTGGTATCACTGTCGATAACCGTTACTTTCGTTTTTGTTAGATTACTGGCTTGTCTTGCTGCTTCTACTGTTCCACTCAAGCCTTTTGTCATATGGATCGAAATCACTTCACTGCCGTCTTCTCCTAGCTCATCATACATCGAGATGAATTCTCCAATCGGTGGTTGGCTTGTTTTGGGCAGATTTTTTGCTTTCGCCATCATTTCCATAAATCTTTCGCCGTCTAGTTGGTCATCATCGGGATATACTGTTCCGTCGATCATGATGGATAGCGGCATGACACGAATGCCTAAAGCATCGCGTACATTTTTTTCCATCGTACATGAAGAATCTGTTACGATTTTTACATTTGTCATTATTTTCTCTCTCTCTTTCTTTAACAAGATGCCTTATTCATGTTAAACTACATGTAAGACAATTTCTATTTTTAGTATAACAGACAAATAATGATTTTTCATTAATTACACCTAGTAAAGGAGCCGTTTTCATGGAAAAAACGAAATTTAATCGAACGTATGAAATATTAAATGAAGTGTTTAATGCAGTCACCCATGGAATTGGGACTGGATTGAGTATCGCGGGACTAGTGGTTCTTTTAGTAAAAGGTGCCCACTTGCATTCCTCCCTCCATATTGTCTCTTATGCTATCTATGGATCGATGATGATTCTTTTATTTTTAACGTCTACTTTGTTTCATTCATTGATTTTTACAAAAGCAAAAAAGGTGTTCCAAGTATTCGATCATAGTTCGATTTTTCTTTTGATTGCAGGAAGTTATACTCCTTTTTGTTTGCTGAGTATCCGAGGATGGCTAGGTTGGACTTTATTTGTATTAATCTGGTTGTTTGCGATTCTTGGCATTATATATAAAGCGTTGACGTTGCATAAACGGGAGAGAGTATCAAAAGTATCTACGATCATCTATATTTTTATGGGGTGGCTCTGTGTCGTGGCTGCTGTTCCTCTTTATCACTCTCTTGGAATGACTGGTGTTATTTTGATGGTAGCAGGCGGGCTTTCTTACACGATAGGCGCATTCTTTTATAGCTTGAATTCTATCCGCTATATGCATGTTGTTTGGCATTTGTTTGTTATGTTAGGTGCAGGTTTTATGTACTTCTCTGTTTTATTCTTTACTTAATAAAAAAAATAAAGCTATGGATGGGACAGCTCTAAATAACAGCTAGTCTATCCATAGCTTTTTTATATCGTCAATTCGCCTGTCCCGCTTTTTACAGGATTCTCATTACGCTGATACGTTTCAAATTGATGCGGATAACGATTTTTTTCATCTATTTCTCCTTGACTAGTATTGATCAGTGACCAATCAGACCAGTCAACAGGTGGAAAATAAGCATCTCCATCGAATACATGATGGATGACTGTACGGTATAATATCGTACAAAATGGCAGAAATTCTTGATAAACAGCTGACCCTCCAGCGATGAAAAAGATACCATCTGTTTCTTTTTCCAGAGCAAGCACGTCTTCCACACTATGCATGACATGCACGCCTTCTGCTTTATAGGAAGAATCTCTCGTCAAAACAATCGTCTGACGATTCGGCAACGGACGGCTACCCATCCCTTCGAAAGTTTTTCGTCCCATCACTAGTGTATTTGCTTCTGTCATTTGTTTGAAGAATTTCAGATCATTTGGCAAACGCCAAGGAAGACGGTCTTCTTTTCCAATCAATCCGTTTTCATCCTGTGCCCAAATTGCAGCTAACATTTTCTCATCCTTTCTGATTCTAAACAGCGATAGGAGCTTTGATCGCCGGATGTGGGTCATATCCTTCTAATTGGATATCTTCCATCTCAAAATCAAATACTGACTGCTTTTCCTGATTCAAAACTAAAGTCGGAAATGCGCGTATTTCTCGGCTCAATTGTTCTTTCATTTGTTCGATATGATTGATATAAAGATGAGCGTCTCCTAATGTGTGAACAAATTCGCCAACCGCTAAACCTGTTTCATGTGCAATTAGGTGAGTCAGCAACGCATAACTTGCAATGTTGAACGGAACGCCTAGAAACACATCCCCACTGCGTTGATACAATTGGCAGCTTAGCCGTCCCTCTTGAACATAAAATTGAAACATCGTATGACAAGGAGGCAAAGCCATGCTAGGAACATCTTCCGGATTCCATGCAGAAACGATCAATCTTCTAGAATCAGGCGTCTTTTTGATTGCTTCGATCACTTCTTTGATTTGATCGATAAAGCCACCGTCTTTTGTTTCCCAGTGTCGCCATTGATAGCCGTAGATGTGTCCAAGATCGCCGTATGTTTCAGCAAAGGAATCATCGGTTAGGATCTTCTCGCAAAAAAGCTTGCTCTGCTTTTTATATTCTTCATTGAATTCAGGATCTGTCAAACATCTATGGCCAAAATCAGTCATATCTGGTCCATTATAGTCTGGACTTTTGATGTAGCGTTCAAATGCCCATTCATCCCAAATATGGTTTTTATTTTGTAATAGATAGCGGATATTCGTATCTCCTTTTAAAAACCAAAGCAATTCACTTTTGATCAATCCAAAAGGTACTCGTTTCGTTGTTAACAAAGGAAACCCTTTTTGCAGATCAAACCGCATTTGGTATCCGAATAAGCTTAATGTGCCTGTGCCTGTTCTGTCTTCTTTACGATGCCCTTCTTCCAACAATTTTCTTCCTAAGTCAAGATACGCTTGTTCCATCCTTTTTCCTCCTAATCTTCTACCCATTCACTCAAGTATTCCCACCGTGCCATTTTTTCTTCAAGTTGTGCTTCTGTTTCAGATACGTCGTTTTGCAATTCTTGTAATCGAGTGAAATTATCTCCTTGATGATTCATCTCTTCTTGGAGCAATGAGATTTTTTCTTCAAGTTCTGCAATCTCATCTTCAATCGTTTCCCATTCTTTTTGTTCCATGTAAGATAATTTCTTCTTTTCAGCAGGTTCCTTGCTCTGTATTTTTGGTTTCGCTTTTTCAGCAGGCTGCTGGGTCTCTTTTTGCTTCAGTAAATAACTGGACATGTTTCCGTAATAAAGTTCTTGTTTTCCGTTTCCTTGGAATACTAATAACTTATCTGCTACCTTGTCCAAGAAATAACGGTCATGGGAAACAGTGATCACAGCACCTGGAAAACTTCTAAAATAATCTTCCAAAATCGTCAATGTTGCTATGTCCAAATCATTGGTCGGTTCATCCAATAATAAAACATTAGGTTGCTGGATCAGCAGTTTCAACAAAAATAACCGGCGTTTTTCTCCGCCTGAAAGTTTGCCTATCAGTGTCCCATGCATAAATCTTGGAAATAAAAATCGTTCAAGTAATTCTGCTACTCCGATTTGACTGCCATCTGCTGTTTTTGCTTCTTCAGCAGCTTCTTGTAAGTAAGCAATCATCCGTTTATCTGGTGCCATTTCTTCATTTTCTTGTGTATAATACGCAAGATGAACCGTTTCACCGATAGACATTGTACCGCTATCCAGGGGAATTCTGCCAGCTAGAATATTAAGCAATGTCGATTTTCCCGCACCATTTTTACCAGTAATACCTAGTCTTTCCCGAGATTGAATCAGTAAATCTAAATGTTCTAGCAGTGTTTGGTCATTTATACGGTAACTGCCATCTTTGATTTCCAGTACTTTTTTCCCTAAACGTTGTGTCGCTAGGTTCAGCTCTAAATCATCTTCTTGATTTACTTGGTACAAGTTCTCCTTTAGATCTTCGAAACGGTTGATCCGTGCTTGCTGCTTGGTGCCACGTGCCTGTACGCCAGCCCTCATCCAAGCTAATTCCTGTTTATAAAGCCGCTTGCGCTTTTCTTCTTGTTCTACTTCTACACGATCACGTTCTGCTTTTTCTAAGACGTAAGCTTCATAATTTCCTTTGTACTCGTATAATTTTCCAAATGAAAGTTCGAAGATTCGGTTTGCTACTCTATCTAGAAAATAACGATCGTGGGTAACCATCAATAGGGCGCCACGGTATTGTTTCAAATAGTTTTCCAACCACTCGATCGCTTCATAATCTAAATGGTTTGTTGGTTCGTCTAGTAATAGTAAATCGGGTTCATCAATCAACACTTGCGCCAGACTAACTCGTTTTTTCTGACCACCTGATAAAGTACTGATTTTTTTATCTAATTCACTGATTCCTAATTTTTGCAAAATAATCTTTGCGTTGGTATCTGTAGTCCAAGCATCTTCTTTATTCATTTGTTCTTCTGCTTTAGCATAACGTTTTTGCACATCAGGGTCTTCTCCGTTTTCCCCTAGTTCGATCAATGCTTCCTCATATGCTCGAACAGTTTGGATCAAGGGGCTGTTTCCTTGAAAGACTGCTTGGAGAACAGTTAATTCATCGGAAAATTCAGCTGCTTGAGAAAGATAACCAATACGGTAATCAGTTGGATAAAACACTGTTTGCCGATCACCGTCGCCGCTATCGATACCGGCAATAATATTTAAGAGACTTGTTTTACCCGTCCCGTTCGTCCCAATCAACCCGATACGGTCTTTTTCGTGGACCAAAAAAGAAATCTGGTCAAACAAATCTTTTTCACCATAAGTTTTTTTGAGGTCAGTTACTTTTAATTCTTTCAACATGTTCCCTCCTTATCTTGGATATTGTATCATAAAAATAGTGAACTTCAGGAAAATTTTTTTGGTATTTGTTCTTTTTGTGTTCTCAAAAAAAGAACAGGACCGATTCGATCCTGTTCTGATATGTTTTGTTTTTTATAAAACTTGAAAATTTTTACCTTTTTATTTTAATGGACTCGTTTTTTTGACTTTGCTCGAAAAGCAAATCGGAAAGAAAAGTTATCAGATGGTTTGTTCATCGTATAAGATTCTAACAAATTGATATTCCTGCGATAGCTGTTCGCAGAAAACGTCGTGATTTTCTCAGCAACTTCATATTCATCAATGATTTTTCTTTCAAGATAATAACCTCTTAGCATTTTTTTCGTAAACAGACTATCTTGCTGGATCATCCACGAAGAAATCAAATTCCCCGAGTTCATTTTTATTCCTTCAAGTTTGCGTTGCTGGATAAAAAATTGAACCATCGTTTCATCATAAATATCAGTCAAGTTATCTAAACTTTCAATAATCAACTGAGTATTTTTTTGATATGTCTCTCTGATTTCTTGGATATCTTCATCACTAATAAATGTCTGACGATCAGCATATCTTCTTTGCCAAAACATTTTCGGATGGAGAACGATTCGCATTAACCTACGGACAACAATGAACCAAAAGCCGATAAAAGACAAAATCTGGCTTGTGATAGAATGTTCGAATCGAGAAAGAAAACGGGAGTAAAAACGATAACCATTAGAAGAAAGCTTGCCCGAACGATAACTTTCATCCAATCCATCCCGTTCGATCGACAAAATCAGTGCTTGTATTTCTTGTACTTCTTGCTTTTCATCATCGGTTAAATCTTCCAAGTACAGATCACGTATCCGTTCTTGATAATTTTCTATCACTGCTTCAGTGGCTAAAAATTCTTTTGTATTACGATCAATTTCCTTTATTTCTTTTCGCAAAACTTCAACGACCTCTTCTAAAATCATCAAAGCATTCAAATCCGTGCTTTTCGCTTCCTCTGTTTCCGTCAGCATAGGCAAGACAATGATCCCTATGACCAAAGTCACTAAGATAACACCCGCCGTCAGGAACAAAAGCAAAGACCGCTGGTAAAACATCATATTATTGATTGAAAATGGCAAAATAAAAATCGTAGCCAAACTGACTGTTCCCTTTACACCGCCAAATGTTAAGATCAAGATCTCGTTCAACTGTTTTTTGAACTTTTTGCTGCCATCTTTGAATACATAAAAAAGACTGATAGAAATGAATCTGATCACAAAAAGCATGACAGAGATCAATACGATAATCGCTAATAAAAGACCGTTTGGATATAAACCGTCTCCCCATACTGGCGAGAACACTTGCGTCAATTCGATTCCTAAAAATATAAATACTAATGCATTCAGCGTAAAAGCAATAGTTGTCCATGTACTGTGGGACAAGCTCGACAATTCTGCATCAAACACAGAGATTTTCCTAAAACCAGAAGCTTGGAGAATACCTGCTGCCACTGCAGCAATGATTCCAGATACATCAAATGCCTCTGCCAATACATAGGCTAGAAAAGGAAGCAAAAGTTCGATCAGCAGATACCCTGTGACATCTTGTGCTGATGCTTTTTCGATCAAATGAATTATTTTTTGTTTGAACCAGACAAGCAAAAAGCCGATCAAAGCTCCCCCAATACTAGAAACTACTAGACTCATCCCCGCGTTTACTGCTGAAAAAGATCCGGTGATCAGCGCACCAAGAGCAAACTGGAAGGCAGTAACACCTGATGCATCATTCAAAAGACCTTCTCCTTCCAAAATATGCATCGCCTTTTTAGGGATATTCACTCGTCCAGAAAGAGAACTGACTGCTACCGCATCTGTCGGACCTAACGCTGCTCCAAAAGCAAAGCAGGCAGCAAGTGGGACACTTGGCAACAGGAATGATAATGTCGCACCTACCCCGACAAGGGTCAAAATGACTCCTCCAAATGCCAAAAACAAAATTGTCCCGAAATTTTTGAGAATCGAAGAAATATCTGCTTTTTCTCCTTCTCTAAATAACAATGGTGCAATAATCATAACTAAGAACAATTCAGGTTCAAAATCGATTGATTGTCCCCACTCTGTCAGACCTAATACCACTCCAAGGAAAATTTGGATCAGTGGAGCTGGAATCATTGGCAAAATGCGGCTAGCTATGTTCGATAAGGTGATCGTTACTGCAAATACAATAACTAACTCAGCAAATTCCATCGTCCATCCCCTTTATTTTTTATTTTGTGTAAGCATTTTTAAAAATTGTTCTTTTTTCTTTAAGATTTTGGTTTCGACTACTTCAACCTGTGTTTGGTTTCCCTCTAATTCACACTGTACACGTTTTGACTCCAAACGAAGCAGATCATGTTTCAGACGTTCCAACTGACGATACATCAATATATTTCTTTTACGCAACTTACAAAGTATTTGACGGCGGTCATCCATCGAAAGGGCGCCATAGCGATCATGCAACAGTTTTTTTTGTTGTTCAAAACTCTCTCTCATTTTCCAGATCTCCTATACACAAACTTCCATCATTATAGCAAAGTTCTTTTTGGATGAAAAATATTTCATTGTTTCATCGTTTATTGCTAGTTAGAAATTTCCATAAATTTTTCAACGCCTCATTCTATTCCAAATAGTATCAGATATCAAGTAAAACTTAAGAAAGATAAAAGTTTCTGACAAAAGGATGTTTACTTTTCCATTCCTGCCTTTCTTGTTCTTTTATCACAACAAAAAAATGGGGCTGCGACAAAAATCTTGTCACAGTCCCTTATTCTGAATAAACGGTGTGCAAGAGACAGCCTATCAGTAGTAATAAGACACATCTCTTTCACAGCCTCATTTTTGCGTAAAAATCGATTTATTCGAAAAATTCCCCGTATACATCTTCTACACGTTGATCTGGATTGATCACGATATACAAGTTACCTGTTTTTTCGCTGATTTTTGTTGATTGATATTGATTGTCTAATCCTTCTGTTCCTTTATCTAGATATGGGAAGTACACAAGATCAGGTGTGCCATTTCGGTAAAGGATTTCCATTCGCTCGATATCTTCGTATTTCAATGCGCGATTAAACATGCCCATTTCCAGTCCGCCTAGGTTGATATCATGTGTCGCAACTGCGTCCCCTTCATGGAAGATTTCGATTTTAAATCCAGCACACGGATGGATTTCAACAAATTCACTGCCATTGATTCGTCCAAAACTTGTTGTGATTTGTTTAATCCAAAGATCGCCGATATGACGGCGGTTGATCGTCCAGGTTTCTCCATTTCTAAAATAAAATTTTAGCGCTGTCATTTCTTTACTCATTAAAAAGACTCCTTTATGATGTAATTTATTCTTGTACTACCTCAGTTTAGCACAAATTTATGTAAGTGGTCACATCTTATGTTTTTTCTTCTAATGACGTATCTGCCCACTTTAAGTAGCCAACAAAGCTGAGCAGATACAGTCTAGTGTTTTTTAAATCAATTTTTCTTTCGATAAAAAATCCAAAACCTGTTTTTTATCATTTTTTATTCTTTGTTCTACGACGGCTTTTTCAGCTAATTGCAAAGCTTCACTAACCCACTTACCAGGTTTTTTTCCAGTTTCTTCTAGCAAGATTTTACCATCTACTGCTAATTCGCTTAATGACTTGATAGGTAAACGATCATAGGATTCTCCTACGGCATCCATCTGAGGTGTTTCGTCAAAATAGATCATCAATTCTTCTACTTGCAGTGCATGTTTTTTGCCTAAGAAGTACAATTCGAATGGTTCCAAAGCTCCAGTTTCTCGTTGTCGTAGTCCTTGGACAAGTGCTTGAACGTCTTTAATCATTTGGTTAGAACACTTCCACGATTTCAAAAAGGAACGAATCTCATTTTCTTTTAAATCCAGTTGGCTGATCAATAATGTCCATGCTTGGCTCTCTTCTTTCAATGTGACGGATGGTAATTCAGCAAAACGTAAAAGTGCTTCGCCTTCTTCTTTCAAACCGGGACAGCAAATGTAGCACTCTGTTTCAATAAATGCATGGATTCCCGCGGCTCGTTCATTTCCCAAGAGCATCTTGATGAATTCCACATTTATACGTTCTACAGATATTTTACCTAATAGCTCGTGGTTTTCTTTGATGGCGTAGAAGGTTTCTTCCTCTAATTTGAACCCTAGTTGACTGACAAAACGCAACCCGCGCATCATTCGTAAGGCATCTTCATGGAACCGCTCATGAGGATTGCCTACAGCTCGCAAGATCTGTTCTTCTAGATCTTGCAGACCATCGAACAAATCGATGATTTCTCCATCTTCTTTCAAAGCAAACGCATTGATCGTAAAATCTCTTCTTTTCAAATCTTCTGCCAACGAACGAACGAATTCGACATGATCTGGTCTGCGGTAGTCCTGATAAGTTGATTCCGTCCGAAATGTGGTGATCTCATATTGTTCATCATTTTCTAATACCAACACAGTTCCATGTTCGATCCCAATATCTATCGTTTTTGGAAAAAGCTGTTTGATTTCTTCTGGAAATGCGCTTGTTGCGATATCCACATCATGGATTGGCTGGTTCAGCAAGATATCACGAACACTTCCACCTACAAAATAAGCTTCATATCCTGCATTCTCTAATTTTTTCAGAACTGGAATTGCCTTTTGGTATTCCAGAGGTAATTGTTTTAATTTCATTTTTCCAACCTTTCCTGCGTGTTTCTTGTACTGAGATAAAGACTCAGTTGCATGGTGACTGTTTGACAAGTCCGTTTCAGAGTCTTCAAGGCCAGGACTTACTCGTCCTTACGCTCAAAGCGATTATGGTCTCTTTGATTGAATTTTTCCATGTTTTTTTCAAAAACTTCAGTTAAGTCGATATTCAATGAATTAGCCATGATCATCGTAACGAATAAAACATCACCAAGTTCTTCTGCTACCGAGTTAACTGGTTCAGAAGCCTTTTTGCTTTTTTCTCCATAAGTGTGGTTGACTTCTCTTGCCAATTCACCTACTTCTTCAGTTAATCGAGCCATCTGAGCTAATGGAGAGAAATACCCCACCTTGAATTGCTGGATATATTCATCCACTTCCTGCTGCATACTGTATAAAGAACGCTTTTTATCCATCTTTTCCCCTCCAAAACTATCTTACCAAAACTTTAACGCAAATCCTAGATAAGAGCAATTGAGAAAATCGAATTTCCATGCTACATTTAGGAAGGAATTTCTAAATGGAAATTCTGTGAAAATACATAATTGAAAGCTGGAATTCATATGGTCAAACGAAAAACAGTAAAAGAAGTTCTTTTTATCATTATAGGAACAAGTATTTATGCATTTGGTCTTGTTTACTTGAACATCGCTAATCATTTAGCAGAAGGGGGAGTCTCAGGGATCACCTTGATCTTAAGAGTTTTATTTGGTATTGATCCAGCTTATACGACTTTATTAATCAACATCCCATTGATTTTACTAGGAGGAAAGATCCTGGGTAAACGTTCCTTGGCCTATACTGTTCTAGGTACACTTTCTTTGTCATTCTTTTTATGGATCTGGCAAAGGGTTCCACTAGAAATCAATTTACAGCATGATCTACTGATCGTTTCTCTACTTGCGGGTTTAGTTGCAGGTGTAGGAAGCGGGATCGTCTACCGCATGGGTGGAACAACAGGCGGCAGTGATATTATCGCTCGGATTTTAGAACAAAATTACGGCATCACTATGGGGCGTTCCCTATTGGCATTTGATATCATCGTCTTACTTGCTTCATTAACCTATATCGACTTGAAACTTATGATGTATACGTTGATTGTTTCGTATGTTTTCAGTCGTGTGATTGATTCGATCTTAGATGGCGGATATTCTGCAAAAGGTCTACTTGTCGTCTCCAACAAAAGCGAAGAGATTGCACCACTACTGATGACCGGTCTGCAAAGAGGTGTGACTTTCCTTTCTGGAGAAGGCGCATTCTCTGGTAATTCAAAAAAAATCATCTATATGGTCGTTAGCTCTAGTGAATTAACTGAAGCTAAGAGGATCGTCCATGAGATTGACGAAAAAGCTTTCCTTTCAATCATCAATGTGCATGAAGTGGAAGGGCAAGGCTTTACTTATTTGAAGCCACAGACAAGATTACTGAAAAAACTATAAGAAAAAAGACAAAGATTGGCTATGAGGAAAGATTCCACATCCAGCTGACCTTTGTCTTTTTTAGTACTATACTATTTTTAACTAATTGTTATGTTCACTTACCCGGTTACTTTTCTTTTGTGTCTGCAAAAGGATCTTTCGGTTAACTTCATCAGATAATTTCAAAAAAGCATCCCTATCTCCATCTTCTAGTGCTTGATCGATTTGAGCATAAAGCATTTTTAGTTTTGCCTCTTCTTCTTTTTCTTGAAAATATCGTTCGATTAATTCAGTATCTTCTTCACTGACTGAAGAATCCCAAGAAGAAAATGGATTGTCTTCTAAGATAGATAGATATTCTCTTGTCTGCCAAGCATTTTCGAATATACATTCCACATATAAAGGCTTTTTCCAATTCAAACGGATTTCATGAAAAATCTGGTCTGTGTCCGTAAATTCTTTTCCCTGCAAAAACAATTTCATGGGTTCCCCTTCAACAGATAGATCACTGATCTGCAGTCCTCGATCCGCAAAATTCGCCCCTTCAACAAAGTGGACATTGCTTAAAATCGCTTCATGATTGGCAAGATAATTCAAGATCCAAAAAACTTCTCTTCGGCTAAAAGATACATGATTGACCATCCACGTTAAAAAATTCTTCTTTTCCCGTACATCAATTAGCATTTTTCTCACCTCTCTGTTAGGTCATCTAATAATGACAGTGCCTCCATATCTCCTGGTTCAAGTGTTAAATAATAAGTCAATAATTCTTGCGCTCTTTTCAGCTGCCCTTCTTCTCTTAAGAAAAAGGCATACTCTTTCAAGAAATCTGGTTCATGTGATAGTTCATGATAAGCCTGTTCATAGTGTACAGCTGCAACGGTAAAGTCTTCTAATTCATTATAAGCATGGGCTAGGTTCCATTCTGCATAAGGATTAGCAGTTTCTTCCATCTGATTGATCACTTGTATCACATCTTCATATCTTTCATCATCCAAGTAAAGATTGCTTAAAGTAAGTAATGTTTCATCTTGTTTGTCTCCTACTTCTAAAGCTTTCAGTAAAAGTTCTTCTGCTCGCTGTCTATCATGCAGACGGAAAGCATTTTCCGAGGCCAGGTGATAAAGTTCGACTTGGTAAGGATTTTCTTTGATTCCTTCTTCTAACACTGTTTGTGCTTCTTCAATCATTTCTTCTTCTTGAAGAGCTTGTCCTAGATATAGATATAACGATTGATAATGCGGATTAACTTCTCGAAGTTCTTCCAGATAGTTGATTGCCTGCTGATTTTCTTTCAATTGAAGATTCGTAAAAGCTAGCTGGAACAGTCGATCATCTGTCCTTTCTTCTTTCAGTGCTTCTTCTAAAGGTGCGATAGCTGCTTCGAATTCTCCTTGCATACTTAAGGATTGTCCTAAACGTTCCTGCATCGAGATTCCTGAAATTTCATTTATCCCGCTTGCCAACAATGTTTCATAAACCACTGCTGCCTCTTTGAAACGATCAACTGAAAAATACAATTCAGCTAGCGCAAACTGGATCAATGGTTCATCAGGAAGCAACCCAGCTGCTTCTTTCAATTTTGCTTCACTCACTTCAGGGATTCCGATAACTTGGTACAAATCAGCTATCGCCAATAAGCTTTGCGGATAGTAATCACTTTGCTTATCCACTTTTTCCAGGTATTCAAAAGCTAAGTCGATCTCATTATCTTCGATTGCAATTTCTGCTAACGGGATGTTCAGTCCGTCATTTTCTGGGTATTGGTTGATCAGTTGTTCAAAAATCTGTTTTGCTTCGATCAAAAAGCCAATAGCCAGCAATTCTTCGCCTAGTTCAGCTAATATATCTGCTGGGTCTTCTTTTAATGCTTTTTCTAAAAAGATTTGTGCTTGTGACAAGTCTTCATCTGATAAAGCTTGCAACATTTTTTCGCTATTTGTATTCATTTCAATTCCCTCTTATCTCACTGACGATTTGTTGAAATACCGTCATTGTTCTCAATAATTCTTTTTCGTTTGGACGTTGGTATCCGTCTATTATACCTATTTTTTCTAAAACAAGTATTTTTTTGCTTTTTTCTGCCAAAAAAAGAACTTTTTCCAAATACTCCATCTTTGAAATCTGTTCCAGCCAGTGGATTGGATAGCCAAGCAAGTCCAGCCACACAAAAAAGTTTTTTAGTTGGAAATCAAAAGGATATGCTTGGAGATTCCACACGAAATGAAACATCATTCCTAAAAATTTTTTCATACTAGCAGAAAGTAGATGGCCATTTTCGGTCAGATAAAAAGCTTGTTCAAACAGTTTACCATAATTTGACAGGTTTTCTGCCTCTAATTGATAAAAATAGATCATTTCTTCGATCATCCCGGCAAACGGCCGAGTCGTTAATTGCTTTTTATTTGGATAGTTTTTATACAGATTTTGCAAAAAACGATGATCACAAATCATTCCGCAACAGATAAAAGTCAAAAAGTCAATCTGCTTTCCGTCCACTTGCCGCTCGCTGATTGTTTGATCATAAACGATGCGTTCTGGCAGATTGATGGTTTGCAGCACTACACGATTTGGTAGCTGCAAAATCGTCCGCTGCGGTGTTAATGTTCGGCTTAGAGAACGGATCGATACAGGGATCATCCATAGTGATGAATCAAGGGTTGTATGTTTTTGAAAAAAACCTGCCAGATCCATGATCCCTTCATTTCCAAATCCGATGATAAACATGGATTGATTTTCGGGATAGCGTTTGACGAAATCAAGCAGGTTCTTTAATTCTGTTAAATGATTGCATTGAGTGTTGGCACAAATATACCAGTCATTGTTTGCTTGATTTGCAAATAACGGGTTGATCTTATCTGCAAACAAATCATAATAGCGCTGATTCGTTAAAAATAAGATTGGCTGATCAATGGAAAGTTCTCTTAGCTGGCTGACTAGCGTTTCCCCGTAAAACACTTTCGTCAACGCATCTTCTACTTGATAATCAAGTTCCATACGCATCCCTCCTCTTCTTATTTTATTTTACCATTAGTAAGCAAATTCTAGAAAAGATAAGAGCAAAGCTCACCTCATAACTTGGAAATAAATAAAAATTAAATAAAATACATGTGTTTTCTATGTATGACATACGGATTCGAAATCTCTGTCTCTTATTTATTCCTTTTCTGCTAGGAAATAAAAAGAAAAGCACTTGTAGCCCTAGAGCCACAAGCGCTTTTTCAACTGTCTTATTTAACAGCGTCTTTTAATGCTTTACCTGGTTTGAATGCAGGTACTTTGCTAGCTGGAATTTCGATTTCTTCACCAGTTTGTGGGTTGCGACCTTTGCGAGCTGCGCGTTCGCGAACTTCAAAGTTACCAAAACCGATTAATTGAACTTTTTCGCCGTTAGCTAAAGCATCTTGAATAGTTGAAAATACAGCATCTACTGCTGCAGTTGCATCTTTTTTAGTTAAATCAGTAGCTGAAGCAACTTTTTCGATTAATTCTGCTTTGTTTGCCATGGATAGATTCACCTCCTCCACAAGAGATATGATAGAAATATCATTTAGTTAAAACTTTCTGAGTGGTCCAGAAGTTTAAAAAGAAATATTGATTAACTTCAATATTCTGTTATCACGATATCATATGAACCGCTTAATAGCAAGGTTTTTACCAATTTTCACATGCTTTTTTTAGTCATAGAAACGTAACAAACGAAACTGTCTTTTTCTTTTGAAAAAAAAACGTCGATATGGTAAAATGCCTATTTTCTCCTACGAGGGATAATTCGGATGGATGTCCCTTCAAAAGTAAATGCTTTTCTGATTTGATTTTCTAAGAAACGTTCATAAGAAAAATGCATCAATTCCTCTTCATTGACAAAAACGACAAATGTAGGTGGTTTGACAGCGACTTGTGTAGCATAAAAAATCTTCAGGCGTTTTCCTTTATCTGTTGGTGTTGGATTGATTGCTACAGCATCCATAATGATATCATTCAACACAGCCGAAGAGATACGAAGATTTTGGTTCATACTTACTTGTTCGATCATTTCAGGCAGACGTTCCAACCGTTGTTTAGTCACTGCAGAAACAAAAACGATTGGAGCGTAATCAAGATACCGGAATTCATCACGAATCTCTTGTTCGAAATCACGCATTGTATTGGTTTCTTTCTTTACAAGATCCCATTTATTCACGACGATAATAATTCCACGACCAGCTTCATGGGCGTAACCCGCTACTCGCTTGTCTTGTTCCCGAATCCCTTCTTCAGCATTCAGTACCATCAAAACGATATCAGAACGGTCAATGGCACGCATTGCACGCATCACGCTGTATTTTTCAGTATTTTCGTATACTTTTCCGCGTTTACGCATACCAGCTGTATCGATCATTAAGAATTTCTGACCACTTTCAGAAACGAAGTGGGTGTCGATTGCGTCTCGGGTCGTTCCTTCAATATCCGAAACAATTACACGTTCTTCTCCTAAAATCGCATTGATCAAAGAGGATTTACCAACATTTGGGCGACCAATCAAACTAAACTTAATCGTGTCGTCGTCCTCTTCTTCAGTCTCTTCAGAGAAATACTTCACTGCTTCATCTAAAATATCACCAATCCCTAGTCCATGGCTTCCTGAAACAGGATAAGGATCGCCTAGCCCTAAGGAATAAAATTCATAGATATCGTTTCTCATTTCTGGATTATCTACTTTATTGACTGCTAAAATCACTGGTTTATTACTTCTGTATAAAATTTTCGCAACCATCTCATCTGCGTCTGTCACGCCTTCGCGTCCGCTGACTACACAAATGATTACATCTGCTTCTTCAATCGCGATTTCTGCTTGATGCTTGATCTGATCCATAAAAGGTTCATCGCCAAGATCAATTCCGCCTGTGTCGATCACGCTGAATTCTCGACCTAACCATTCACCTTTTGCATAAATACGATCACGAGTTACTCCAGGAGTATCTTCGACAATCGAGATACGCTCACCAGCGATGCGGTTAAAAATCGTAGACTTACCGACGTTCGGGCGGCCAACGATTGCAATTGTTGGATTTGCCATATTATTTCCTCCTCACAAGTTTCCAATCTCACTTAGTTTAACGAATGCATTGCCAACTTTCAAGCATAGATTGTCAATTAAACGAAGTATTTTTATTCCTTATTGAAATACTAATCGCTTTTCAAAAGAAAAACTGAGACAAAAGCAGCTGCTTTCATCTCAGTCACAGATACAAAATCAATTATTTTTCAGAATCATCGGTTGCTTTTTCTTCTACTTCTTCTTTCAACGCATCACCTAAAATGTCTCCCATAGTAAATCCAGTATTTTCTTCTGGTAATTCATAAGACTCAACATTTTTTGGTTCTTCTTCTGAAGCTGGTTTTTCTTCTAAAGCTTTGATACTCAATGCAATACGATGTTCTTCTGGATGGATCTCTAATACTTTCACTTTCACTTCGTCACCTTCATGAAGCACTTCATGTGGTGTCGCAATATGTTTATGTGAAATTTGAGAGATATGGACTAGCCCTTCTACTCCAGGGAACACTTCAACAAAGGCACCGAAGCTTGTCAAACGTTTAACTGTTCCGTCTAATACTGTGCCAACTGGAGCTTTTGTATCGATTTCTGACCAAGGTCCAGGCTGTGTGTCTTTGATTGACAAGGAAACACGTTCTTGTTCAGGATTGATAGACAACACTTTGACATTTACATCATCATTGACAGCCAATACATCACTTGGTTTTGCTACATGACTATGTGAAATCTCTGAGACATGGACTAGACCGTCAATTCCGCCTAGGTCGACAAATGCGCCAAAATCAGTAAGACGTGCGACACGTCCGCTGAGAACATCTCCCTCATGAATCGTTGAAAGAATTTCTTTTTTCTTTTCTTCTCTTTCGTTTTCCACTACCGTTTTATGCGATAAGATCAAACGATTTTCTGATGGTTCGATTTCGATGATTTTAAAGCTCAATGTTTTGCCTTTATAGTCTGAAAAGTCTGCAACAAAATGATCTTCCACCATTGATGCAGGGACAAAACCACGTACACCGACGTCAACGACTAAACCGCCTTTGACAACATTTGTAACAGGTGCTTCGATCACCTTGCCCTCTTGGAAATCTCTTTCGATATCTTCCCAAACTTTTTTAGCATCTAAACGGCGTTTTGAAAGTAGGTAGCTGCCGTTTTCTTTATCTTTGCCGATCGTACTGATAACGACTAAGTCTAATACATCACCGACTTTTACTACTTCGCTGATATCTTCTACCGGCAAAGTTGATAATTCTTTTGCCGGAACGACTCCTTCAACTCCAGCCCCTTCGATTCCGACAATCACTTGTTTGTCTTCAATGACTAAAACTTCGCCCTTAACAACATCGCCAACTTTTACTTCTTGTACGCTTTTCATTGCGTCTTCCATTGACTGGTTGTTCTCTTGATTTTGATCAAATTCTGTCATAACACTTGTCCTCCTAACCAACATTCTGCCGTAAGTACGGTACTGTTTTTAGTTTAATTGATTATTCAAAAAAAATAAAGCGATTTCGTTCGTTTTCCTTGAAAAAACAATTGTTTTTCATTTTTTTTCTTAATTTATGATTTGTCAAATTAAGCTAGAATAAAATGCTTCTTGTACATAGCTCAAAAATATTTCGATTGGTGTTCTGTAATTCAATGATTTTCTTGGAATATGATTACGTTGATTGCTGACACTGGAAATAAATGTCTGATTCACTTCTCTAAAATCCATTGATTTCGGCAGTCCATTACGACGCAGAATCCCGTTAGAATTCTCGTTTAATGGGCGTTGAGAAGGTGTTCCAGGGTCCGCAAAATATATATCAATATCATGTTGGTTACTAATGGCTTTCCAGTTAGAAAATTCTTTTCCACAGTCAAACGTAATAGATTTAAAGAAGTTTTTAGGGAAGCGAGAAAACCATTGATTAAGGGCAGTTTCAATATCTAATGCCTTACGGCCGTTGGGTTTAATCGTGATAATGACTTTAGATAACCTTTCAACTAAAGTAATGACGGCACTTTTATGATGAATGCCAACGATCGTATCACCTTCAAGGTGACCAAACTCAGAATTGAAATCAGGATAATTATCAGGTCGATCATGGATTGAGCGCTGATACTGTTGTTTTCCCCGTTTTTCCTGATGGCCATTGGGTTTTCTTTTACCTTTCATCGGTAGTGTGTCAATATCAAATATTCCTTTAGAAAATAAACGATAAAGTGTTCTCATACCGCATGAAACAGGCCTTTCTTTTCGCCCGATAATGACGTCAGGCGTCCAACCAAGAGTGACTTTCTCTTTAATGTAATCTACTTCATGAGCAGGTAATTGAATGACTTTTCTCCCACATTTTTTCTTATTTTCTTTATACTGGTGCCAATAATCAAGAGCAGTCTTGCCTTGCTTGAACTTATTGACTACATTATAAATAGTTTGTATAGCACGTCCCATTCGGTTAGCGATTTCAACCGGCTTATTATGTTGAAGATAATATGATTCTATCATTGTCAGTTCCTCTATGGTAAGATGTTTGTAGGTCATTTATGGTTACACTCCTTTGTTTTCTTTCGTCGGAAATACAATTTGAGTGTACCATAAATGCCTTTTTATTTTTCTAACTTAATTTTACAATTCGCGATTTAAAAAAGAAGATAACCTTTTTTCAAAACAACAGCTTTTATTGCTGCAACGACTTCTGGAATCGATTTGCCAGTCGTATCGATACGAACAGCATCCTCTGCTTGCTTCAGCGGAGAGACGTCCCTTGTTGAATCATAATGGTCTCTTTCCTGTATCTCTTTCGTCAGTGTTTCAAGATCAGTCGGAATTCCTTTTTCTTGGTTCTCTTTGAAACGTCTTTCTGCACGCTCACTTACGCTTGCTACTAAAAAGATTTTCACTTCTGCATTCGGTAATACAGCTGTCCCGATGTCTCTTCCGTCCATGACAACGCCACCGCGTTCCCCTATTTTTCGTTGGATAGCAACTAATTCTTCTCTGACTTTTCCATGTGCAGAGACTTCAGAAACAGCTTTTGTGACATCTGGTTGACGGATTTCTAATGTCACATCTTTTGATGCTATGAATACATGCTGTCCATCTTCTTGTTGCGAAAAAGAGATAGGATACTTTTTGATCAGCGAAACTAGCCCTTCTTCATCTGAAAAAGATACATTGTTCGTAATAGCTAAATAAGTTACTGCGCGATACATGGCACCGGTATCTGTATAAATATAATTCAATTCTTTTGCTAATATCTTGGCAACGGTACTTTTCCCAGATGAAGCAGGCCCGTCGATTGCAATACTGATTTGTGTCATGATATAACTCCTTTTTCTCAAAAAAAAAGCCGCAAAGCGCGGCTATTATTATTTAATTCTTAATTCTTGACCAGGGTAAAGCATAAAGTTGTTTGGATCTAAGCCATTCAATTCAAACAATTGATCAGTGGTGATCCCTGCACGCTCAGCCACTTGTTTTGGACCTTCGCCTGCTTGAACAGTCGTTGTTGAACCGGCTGCAGCTGATGAAGAAGGTGTTGTTTCTGCTGCATTGCTGCTTGAATCCCCTGCTTGATAAGTTGCCTCACTTGAGGAAGTCGGTGTTGTCTCTGCTGCAATACTGCTTTCTGACGTTACACCTGTATCTTGAGACACAGTAGATTCTTCCGCGATTGTACTAGATTCTACTGTTGAAGTCTCAGTTGACTCCTCTTTTGTTGTACTTGTAGAACTTTCTACTACTGATGTCGAAGTTTCAGAAGAAGTTGCTGCTGTTGCATTGTTGCTTGATCCATTTCTGATCCAGAAATAAGCACCTGCTGGAATAGCGATACATAAGACCAGTAAAATCAAAAATAGCGAAAGAAATAATGTATTTCCTTTCTTTTGTTGTCTCTGAGAACTTCTTGATGAAACTTCATCATCTGTATCGTAGATTGGTTGTTCCCATGGTTCTTGTGTTTCGTTATTTTCTGTAGATTGATGTCTATCTTTTCTGCTCACTGTTTTACCTCCTAAACTCTATCGTGTGTATTATACCATAGGAAAAAGTGTCTTGTCCTAAAAAATCAATGTTCCATGTTTTTTTTAAATAAATTTAGTAAAATCGTTTCCCAATGAAGTTGTTCAGTCTTAGAAAAAAGCTTCCTCTTTGGCAGAAGTTCTGCTTTTGCTCCATCAATATCACAACAATTCTGCGGCTTTTCGGAGAGTTTTTCGCCAAAATAAGCTAAGATGAATTTTCTGCGGCAGTTTTCTTCATTAATATAGCGAAGCATCTGCTGCAGGCGGAATTCTTTTTCTTTTTCCTGACGTTTGAGCCGTTCCACCCAATTTTCTGGTTTTTCAGACTGCTGGATCAGCTCCATCCATTTTTTTTGCAGCTCATCAAAGGGAGCTTGCTCTGTGGCATATTCCAAATAAAGCTCAAAACTTTGTCGCTGTTCTCTAGAAAGTTGATTAAAGAAATAATGGATACGTTCATCCCCACTTTGATAAAAAAGAATTGCTGCACTTTCTTCCTGATCTCTGCCTGCTCGACCGATTTCTTGTACATAGTTTTCTAGACTGTCTGGCAAATCATAATGGACCACATAACGGATATCAGATTTATCGATCCCCATACCAAATGCATTCGTAGCAATGAGAAACTGCAGCTGATTTTTTACAAACTGCTGTTGAAGTTGTCTTCTTTGAGCTGCATCAAGACCACCGTGATAGTATCCAACTGTAAAACGTTCCCTGAATAAATGATACAAGCGTTCGACTTCTTTTTTTGTTGCACAATAAATGATTGCCGCTCCTTGTGCTCTTTCCATGAAGTGTTCAAGTTCTTGTTCTTTTTGCTGCGTTTTCCGAACAAAAAGCGAGATATTTTGCCGATTGACTGATTGTCTGATCTCTTTTGGTGGTCGATCAAATAGTACATGACGTATATCTCTTGCTACTAAATCTGTTGCTGTCGCCGTTAGTGCCAGTGTGACCGGGTTTCCTAAAAGCTTTCGGATTTTTCCTAACTGTTGATATTCTGGACGGAAATCAACTCCCCATTGAGACACGCAATGAGCCTCATCTACTACATATAACGCAATATTTTGTTTTTTCAGATGCTCTAAAAGAGAAGGATTAGTCAACATTTCGGGACTCAAAAACAAAAATTTATATTGCGATAGATGACGGAGGACGTATCTTCTTTCAGATTGCGAAAGTAAACTATTGAAAGCAGCTACTCGTTTCTCCCCTCGTTTTTGTAATTGCGTCACTTGATCTTCCATTAGGGAAAGCAGCGGTGACACGATGATGACCAGACCTTCCATTAAATAACCCGTCAATTGATAGCAAAGGCTTTTTCCCGTTCCTGTAGGCAAAATAGCGAGAGTATCTTCTCCATCAAGCAACGCCTGAATAATTTCTTCTTGGCCGGGTCGAAATGAATCAAATCCAAAATATTTTTTTAATTCATTTATTAACATTCTGTATCGCTTCCTTTCTCAATAGATAGATTTGATACAAACGAAATTCTCCATAATCTAATTGTCCATCTACATTCCATTCGCTAAAGCGCCACTCTCGCACGGAATCCTTATTTGGTTCCAAATGTCCGATTGTTTCTGCAGAGAGAATCCGCTCGTATGGAAAATCATCAAAAAACAAGGCCCACTCAATAAGATGATCTGTTACTGTTCCTCTTTTTAAATGACGGATTGCCATGATCTGGTCAATTGTCTGACCATTCATAAACATCTGCTTGGTGATCATCATGCTTTGATTGAAATTTTGCTGTAATAATGAATCGATCAAAGCGTGCCAAAGCGAATCTGGCCGTTTTTCGATTTGTGCTAACAAAAGGTGGATACATCTGCTTTGTTGCAGATAAACCGCTGACTCATCATTGTTTTTTGCCAGCTGATAAGGAAGCAGCCCTGTTCGCTCATTTCCAGATAATTGGTTAGCTAAAAAATCTGCTGCTTCTTCTGGTATCTCCGAAAACAGCTGCACCAAACTCTCATACGCAGTATCAATCAAAATTTCACGTGGCAATTGGCTTTCACTAAGCCATTTTTTTAGTTGAAAAGTATAAAAAGGACTTGTCTCTGCTGGAAGATAGTCTTGAATACCCGTTGCCAGATTAGAAATTACTTGAACAGCAAATTTAATGAGCCGCCAACTAGTTTCCCCAGTTCTGCCATAGCGGTCAAAACGCAAACCAGTATGTTCTATTTGATGTTCGGACAACATATCAGCCCCTGCAGGCGTTAGCTTTGCTTCATTTTCATTTATTTCGATCCAACCTTGCTGCGCAATTTTTTGCAAAATTTGATAAAACTTATCCTGCTTCAATTCTGGAAAACTGTTATGGATAAACAAAAGTTCGTGAGTAAATCCATAAATAAGTACTGAAGTCGTTCGTTTTCCCACAAGGAGTTGGTAAAGAGAACTAATCCGCAGCTTGTGTCCTGATGAAAATAGCGATAAAATAAAAACAATCATATTATTCTCCTTAAGTTAGGATGGTTAGAAATGTCACTACTATGTAAACTTGTACCTGAACGCTGTATTGCATGCGGTCTTTGTCAAATCGAAGCGCCAGATATTTTCGATTATGATGAAGAAGGAATCGTTTTATTTGCCCAAGAACCAGAGGCTCATCAACAGTTCGTGATTCCGGAAGAAGAAACATATGTAAAAAAAGCGTATCAAAAATGTCCAGTTCGAGCGATTTTATTAGAAAATAAAATATAAATATAAACGAAACTTTAAAAACGTACACTAAGTTCTCTAAACTTGAAAATAAGCCGGGATCTGTTTCTCTTGTTCCGTGAAATCCCGACTTATTTTGAAAGATTCATTTGCTATCTATAGTTAATTGACTAGTTTTTTCACGGACCCTATAGGACCCATTTATATTATTTCAACTTTTTCAGCCAGTTTTCCAATGTATTGACGATCACAGTTTGCTGGTCTGCGTTAGAAATTTCTGCCTCTCCATCTCCTTTTTGCTCACCATAGCTGCCAAAACCTCCATGATTTCCGCCATTGATTGATACATACTCTGTTCTTTCCGGTAAATACTGCTTAGCTTCTTGATAAGCTTCCTGATTCAATACTTTATCTTTTGTCGCCGTGATCGATAAAACAGGAACAGCTGATTCTGTCAATGTTCCTTTTTTGTCGGGATAACTTGCCATGAAGAATACCCCTTTTAAATGTTTGTCTGAATGATTCTTATTGACATAACGACTTGCCATTACGCCACCGAATGAATGGCCACCGATTACATAATCGGAATTTGGAAAATCTTCTTTGACCTTATCCGCTTTGTTTCCGCCCATCACTGCTAGATCAAGTGGCATTTTGACAATAGCGACTGAAAAGCCGTTTTTTGCTAAATCTTGCGCCCAAATACTATAACTTTCTGGCTCTACGAGAGCACCAGGATAAAAAATAAGTAATGGAGACTTTCCATGATTCTTTTTCTCTCCTTCAAAAAATAAGTAATCTTCTTTGTTTTTTCCTTCTTTTACCAACACTTGCGCTTCTGACGATGGTTCGTACGTATTTTGCTGTATATAGTAATAACCGGCTCCACCAAGTAATCCTAAAATGATGACTAAGCCAATTAGTATTCGTCTAAATATTTTCACTTTCTCCCACCTTTTCTATCTGAGTGACCCCTTTTTCTTAATCAAGTATGATTATACCTTAAAAAAAATAAGAGAGAAATGCAAACTTTCCAGCATCAAATAAAAAAAGACGGAATATCCATTTGAATATCCGCCCTTTTTGTATGTTTATTTTTATTTAGCACATAAACGATACACAGCTTCTGCATAAATTTCCATTGCTTTATACATACTACTTAATTCCCATCGTTCATTCGCCTGGTGCATAAAGTCAGGAGTATCAGGGAACATCGCACCGAATGCCACACACTGGTTCATCGTACGAGCAAAAGTAGCGCCGCCTGATACAAACGGTTCAGTCATGTCTTCAGTAATATCGCGATATGTCCCCAATAGATTTTTCACTAACTCACTGTCTAGTGGCACGTATAATGAATCAAGGAAGTCAAATTCTTCATAAGTCAACCCATATTTTTCTGCTGTTTTAGTTAATTTAGCTACTAAATCATCTTTCTTGAATGTAACAGGGATTCTCATATCTACACCGATTTTTGTTTGTTCTGGTGTGATTTCCAAACTTGCAAAGTTCATCGTTAGCTCGCCGGATTGTTCATCTTCTGTTTTGCCCACGACAGCTTCACCAGTTGCATTTTCTTGAACTAATTTTCCTAAGAAATTGATTGGGCCAAAATCGAATACTTCTGAAAGAGCAATTGCCAGACGAGAAATAGCATTCACTCCTTGTGCTGCATCTTTCGCGTGGATACTTTTACCAAGAACGACGATGCCTTCACCTTGTTCTTCGAAATCGAATTCGTGTTTTTTCAATGCTTCTTTTACTTCAGAAAGCTTTTCTCCAGAGTAAGGAGCTGCATCAGGAACAACATTCAACGCTCCTCCAGCTTTTACAGAAAACTCGTTCGTTCCTGGTCCTGTCAAGTAAGCTTGCAATAAGCCTTTTTCTGCATAAATTAAAGGAAATTCAGCATCTGGCGCAAATCCTTGCGTAATTCCTTCTTCTTTTTCGTTATATTTTTCTAAACAACGCCATAAATTTTCTTCATCTGTACCAAAGATAAAACGAATACGTGTCTTGAATTCCACGCCAGCATCAATCAAAGCTTTGACGGCATACATTGCCGCAATAGAAGGACCTTTGTCATCTTGGGATCCGCGACCAACTAACCAGCCGTCTTTTATAGTTGGATCGAATGGTTTTGTTTCCCAATTATTTTCGTCCCCTGCTGGAACAACGTCCATATGACACAAGATACCGAATAATTCATCTCCAGAGCCAATCTCTGAATAACCGTAATAGCCTTCTGGATCTTTAAATGTTCTAAATCCTAGCTTTTCACTGATTTCCAATACTTTATCCAAAGCTTCAATCACTTTTTTACCGAAGGGATGTCCTTGTCCTGAATCTGCTTCATCTAGTACGGAAGGAATTCGGATCAATTCGCTCAATGATTCTAATGCTTGTTCATGATGTTGTTCTGTCACAAATTTTTTCATGATATTATCCTCCTAATATGTTAAAAAGGGTCATGTCAAATTCCTCCGACACAACCTCTTCTTCTCAAATAATGACGTTTTAAGCCTGCTCCATCAGCAAGCAGAATGTTCTTAACAAATGATGAAAGAAAAAACACTCACTGAATGGAGCTATTGACTTGTCCACGTGCTTATCGATAGCCGTTTATCGGTTTCTTCATTCTTATGATAGACCTTGTACCTGTATTTGTCTAGGTTTAGAACATTGCTGCTACACCTAGGATCACACAGATGGCTACAAATAATATCGCAATTAATTTACCGGTAAATTTCCACCACACTGAAACATCGAAACGAGCAATTGCTACAGCACCCATTACGATAGCAGATGTTGGTGTAATTAAGTTTACTAAACCAGATGCAGATTGATAAGCAGTGATTACTAAATCCTTACCGACGCCGGCAAATTCACCCATAGGTCCCATGATTCCCATTGTTGCAGCAGCTAAGCCGGAAGTTGAAGGAATCAAGAATGACATAGGGATATAGAAAATAAATGTAATAATGATGAATACACTTGAAGATAATGAACTTAATCCTTGTTCGCCCCAATGTAAGATGGTGTCTGTGATTAATCCATTGTTCATAACCACTTGGATACCACGAGCAACAGCTACTACGATTGCTACACCGATCAAATCAGAAGCACCAGCTAAAAATTCAGAGACAAATTCAGACTCTTTCATGCCATAAGTGATTGCTACTACGATGGACATTACTAAGAATAACATAGTAATTTCTGGGAAGTACCAGTCACCTAATGGAAGCATGCTTTTACCTAGAACCGTACCTAGTACCGGAAGGTTTGTTAACCAGTTTGTCAATGATTCAAAAATCGTGAAATTCGCATTCAAGGTTGTCCAAGGAATCAAACTGATGATCATGATACCAAAAGTAATAAAGAACAATATATTAACATGTTTTTGTTTTTTCGTGATTACTTCTTGACGACCGATTGCTTCAATATCGAAATGCTTCATATCTTCTTTACGTTGGTTGTATACTAATGATTTTGTTGGATCTTTTTCGATCTTTGATGCATAACGATACACATATACAATAGAAATAGCTAACAAAATAACGAACATCAAGAATCGAAGACCAATACCTTCACCCATCGAAATCCCAACAGCTTGTGAAGCTACGCCTGTTGCAAAAGGATTTACCGTTGAAGCTAGACAGCCTACTTGAGACCCTACTAATACGATTGCTACAGCTACTACTGTATCAAAGCCTACAGCCATCATGACTGGGATCAGTAAAGCATAGAATGGAATCGTTTCTTCTGCCATTCCGTAAGTAGAGCCGCCTAATGCAAATAACAGCATCAATACTGGAATAAGCATTTTTTCTTTTCCTTTGAATTTCTTCACAACTGAAGCAATCCCGGCATCTAGTGCCCCTGTTTTGTTGATAATACCTAAAAATCCACCAACAACCAAAATGAAGAAAGAGATTGGGATTGCAGCAGGTGTTTCTTTAGTTAGCTCCCCCGCTGGTACACCTAGCATCCCATTGATTGGCGCCATGAAAATATCCCACAGCCCTTGAGGATTTTGTTGTACTCGTTCATATGATCCAGCGACGATGTTGCCTGCATCGTCTACACTATAGTGCCCAGCTGGTATAAACCAAGTAAGTACAGCGATTACTGCAATAATAATAAATAAGACCGTATACGCTGAAGGCATTTGAAATTTTTTCTTTTTTGTTTGTTCCATCTTCTTCTTCCTTTCTTTTCCGTTAGAGACAACAATTTTGGCTCTAATGTTATTTTATCAAAAAGAGTATCAGAACAAAAATAATAACACGCATTTTGTAAAACTTTTGTTCAAAAAGTTCGTTTTTCCCTATTCCCTCCTCTTTTTACAGGTTTTTAAAGCTTTCTTCTTTTTCATTGTAGCGTTTCCTTTTTTTTATAAACAAACATTTTCGTCTTTTAAAAGGAGAAGAATTTCACATTTGTAAAGAATTGATTGATTTTTATGCATAAATCAAAAAAATACTCAAAACAAACAAATAAAACGTTTACATTATTGCATATCTTGTATTTTTTTCCAAAAAAAAAGACCAAGAAATTTCTTGATCTTTTTGATATTTATTTGACTGCTGTATGACGTTGTTCGAACTGATGTTGTTTTCGACTTAACCATGGAAGAAGTTGCGCATGCAGCACTAAAAAGACAGCACTCACGATGAATCCTTTGATCAAGTTGAAAGGAACGATCCCAATCAGTACATAGTTTGCTAAAGACATGCCCAGCATCTGTGTTGCGTTCAGTCCTAAAAACATTAAGTAAAGAGGCGTAATAACGAAATAATTTGCGATACTCATAAAAATAGTTAGAGCGATGGTTCCTGTAATGACACCTAAAAATTTGTTTCTTCCTTTATGCTGTTTCTTTACACTAAAGAAATAATAAATCGGGAATGTAAAGATCGTTGTTGATAAGAAACTAGCAGTGTCTCCTACCAAATTATCCGGAGAAAAACCTGTAGTCAGCAGATGTAATACTGAACGCAAGAACGCTGTTGCAACTCCGGCCGCTGGACCGAATAAGAACATGCTGATCAATACCGGGATATCACTAAAATCGATCTTCAAAAAACTAAAAGCCGGCATGATCGGAAAAGCAAAATACTGTAAAACTAATGCGATCGCAGCAAACATCGCTACTGCAACCATTTTCTGTACACGGGTGTTCTTCATTTGAAATCCTCCTGTTAGGACTCCTCTTCAGCGAACTTTTTGACGTTTCTCTCCAAATGAAAAAACTCTATTTTCCAGGGAAAATAGAGTTAGAGTTATTTGATCAAGCGTCGTCAAATAAGCTCTATCTTCTTTATCCAGACTATACTGTCGGTATCGGAATTTCACCGATTCAGCTATTTTTTGCAAAATAGGTCGTGGACTATAACCACCGGTCGGGAATTTCACCCTGCCCCTGAAGACGAACCTTATATAATTTTTGTTTACATATTCATTATACATATCTATTCAAAAAACGCAACATCTAACACTTATAAAAAGTAAGTGTTCATTTTGAGTGGTTCAGCAAACTGCTGACTTCTTTTTTGTTCAGTTCACGGTAATCCCCAGGACGTAGGCCTTGTAAAGTCAGATCTCCGTATTTTTCACGTTTTAGTTTTTGCACAGGAAGACCAACTGCTTGAAGCATATTTTTCACTTGATGATTACGTCCTTCGTGGATCGTCAATTCCACGATACTGTGGTTTGTCTTAGGATCCACTGATAAAATTTGGAATTTAGCTGGAGATGTTTTTCGTCCTTCGATCTTTATTCCTTTTGTCAAAGGTGCAAGCATCGATTTTGTAGCGATCCCTTTTACCTTTGCAACGTAAACTTTATCCACTTCATGTTTTGGATGTGTCAGGCGCTGAGCAAAATCTCCATCATTTGTCAGTAGCAAGATCCCCGAAGTATCGTAATCCAGTCGACCTACAGGATAGATACGTTCTTTTACCATCGGCAAAAGATCCGTAACAACTTTTCTTCCTTTGTCATCTGCAACAGCAGAAATAACTCCTTTAGGTTTGTACAATAAATAATAACCGTATTCTTCTTGATAAATTGGGACTTCATCCACTTCCACAGTGTCATGTTTCCCAACTTTTATCCCTAATTCCCTTACAACTTGTCCGTTTACTTTTACACGTCCTGCAAGGATGAATTCTTCTGCTTTTCGACGAGAAGTGATGCCAGCGTGGGCAATTACTTTCTGTAATCTCTCCATTACAATTATTCTCCTTTATTCATTCCATCAAAGAATAGATCTGGTGACACGTCTTCTTCAAGTGAAATTTCCATTTCTTGTGTATCAGGCAGTTCTTCTAATGATTTTAAACCAAAATAATCTAAGAAGTAGCCAGTTGTTCCATATAATATCGGCCGACCTGGTCCTTCTACTCTACCTTTTTCTTCAATCAGTTTATGGGCAGCCAGACGCTGTACCGCTCCTGAAACCTGAACTCCTCGAATCTGCTCGATTTCAGCTCTTGTGATTGGCTGTTTATAAGCGATGATTGCTAAGGTTTCGACAGCGGCTTGAGATAATGTGTTTGATGTCCCTTGCGCATATCGCTTAAGTAAGGGAGCCAGCTCTTTTTTAGTCGTTAATACATAATGGCTTTCTGTTTCAAAAATATGCAAAGCTGAGTGCGAGTTTTGAGTGTAAGATTCTTTTAATTCTTTCACTAAACTTGTGACTTCTACTTCACTGAGATTTAACAGTCCGCTTAATTCTTCATTACTGATCCCTTCCTCGCCAACAATAAAAAGAAGGGCTTCAAGTTCACTTAATTTCGTCATGTTCGGTATCTCCTACTGCTGGATAAAGCATAATTGATTCATAGTTTTCTTTTTGTTGCGCAATGATCTGCCCTTTTTTCATCAATTCTAGCAAAGCCATAAAAGTAGTGACAACTTCACTTTTAGAAGGTGACTCAAAAAAAGAATCGAAAGTACAGCCATGCGCATTTCTTTTTATATGCTCTTCGATAAATACCATTCGTTCTTCGATCGTTGTGTCATCGGGCGTGATCGTTTTTTCCACTTTTTGAGAAAATTTCTTACGTTCTAAGATTTTCTGCATGGCACGGATCAAATCGATTTTTTTGACTTGTCCTCGCTTCAATGGCTTTTCAACATCCGCTAACCCATCGATGTTCATAGGTTCTTTTGTGTAATAAAGACTTCGTTCCTCTGCTTTTTCTGTCAGTCTTTCAGCTGCATATTTATATTTACGGTATTCTAAAAGCTGAGTGACCAATTCTTCTCGAGGATCTTCTTCCCATAATTCTTCATCATCTATGATGAATTCTTGGACAGGAAGCAATGTCTTGCTTTTGATTGCCATCAATGTAGCAGCCATCACTAAGTATTCTCCTGCAACAGCTAGTTCTAGTGTTTTCATTGTATGGATATAATTCATATATTGCTCCGTGATCGTAGCGATCGGTATATCATATATATCGATTTCCATTTGCTGAATCAGATGAAGCAGCAGATCGAGAGGACCCTCGAATACATCTAATTTAATATTGATCTCCGTCAACTCATTCACTCTTTCTTCTTTTTCTTTGCTAGCCATTTTCCAATGTAAGGCTCTGTGATTTCAGTTGCACGGATGGAGACATCCGGGTACTTTTCCTGTAATTCATCTAACATTTGAAAGCCCATATTCTCACCGCGATAAGACGGATTCAAAGAAATGTCATGGATGATCAGCTGATCGTTCGTTGCCCAGTAAACACCAATAATCCCTTGAATGTTGGTTGAACCTTCTGGCGTAAAGAAAAAAAGTTCATAATCGTCTTCAGATTCGTACGTATCAATCTCCTTCAACAAAGAAGTTTTACCTGTCAGTTTCTTATGGAAACTCAATAGTCCCATAGCAATTTTACGGTTTTCTTTCCGGTAATGTGTTAACATCTTCTCACCTTCCTATGACTAAGCCCTTGGAAAATGCTGCTTATAAACATCCGTCATTCTTTTCTTCGTGATATGTGTATAAATCTGAGTCGTAGAGATATCCGCGTGACCTAACAATTCCTGTACTGTCCGCAAATCAGCTCCATTTTCTAGCAGATGTGTGGCAAAGCTATGTCGCAGCGTATGTGGTGTTACTTCTTTGTAAATCCCAGCCTCTCGTACTAGCTGCTTCAGATTTTTCCAGATTCCTTGCCGAGAAAGACCTTTCCCATGATTATTGACAAATACATGCATTTCAGATGCGTCCTTTACAAGTAATGGACGTGCTTCGTCTAAGTAGCGTTCCAGCCATTGGATCGCATAATCACCTAAAGGAATGATCCGCTCTTTATCTCCTTTTCCAACTGTCTGTACCAGTCCAAGAGAAAGATGAAGATCTCCCAATTTCAATCCAATCAATTCACTGACGCGCATCCCAGTAGCATACATGACTTCCAAGATTGCACGATCTCTTATCCCTAACGTTTTTGTCGTATCAGGTGCTTCAATCAGCTTTTCTACTTCTGTCAGAGTCAATGTACTTGGTAATTTCTGTGCTTTCTTCGGCGTATCGATATGTTGCATCGGATCATGATCAGTGATACGCTCTTGCCGTAAAAACTGATGGAATCTTCTGAGACTTGAGATCATCCGAGTAACAGTTGCTGTCGCTTTTTTTTCTTCATGCAACTTCTCCAGAAAACGGATGACTAAAAAGCGATCGACATCCTGCCATGAAGCAATTTTCTGCTCCTGTAGAAAATGCAAGTACTGTTCCAAATCACGTTCATAGCTTTGTCGTGTATTGGCGGACAATCCCCGTTCAATATTCAAGTAGTGGAGATAATCGTTGATTTGCTCTTTCATAATAATCCCCCTCATGCCTCTCTATCATATCAGATACCGCTTCATTCTGATAGTCTTTTTCCATAATCTGAGCAAAGAAAAAGGGCTCTATACTTTTTGATGTTGGTGGATGACACCAGCATCTTTTTTATTTTCCAAAACATATAGAAAAGACACCTTGAAATCCTTTAGAATTAATTTGGCGAACCAACCCAAAAGGAGGAATCAAGATGTCTTACACTCACCTTATCAAAGAAACATTAGATATTCTAGACTTATCAGTTACTTTTAACGAAAATTGTCTCACAAAAGAAAAATACAAAGGGCAAATCTGTCATATTTATCGTGGAAACTTGATTTATACAGCCCAAGAATGCATCCACTGTAAACACCAGATTGCTTCAGATATTGTGCGTTGGGGTACAACAACCGTCCGGTTGTTAATGAACGATGTTTCTGAATACCGTACCTACCTCGAATTGAAAAAGCAACGCTTCAAATGCAAAGCTTGTCAGCGGACCTTTGTCGCAGATACTTCTGTTGCGAAAAAACATTGTTTCATCAGTGAGAAAGTCCGCTGGTCTGTCGTGACTCGTCTGAAAAAATACCTCAATGACAGAGATCGCCGCTCAGAAAAATCTATCGGTCTCTTCTGTTTACCGTATTATGAAGCGATTTTATCGTCCGTTGAATCCTTTTCGGACACCGTTACCTAAGGTACTTTGTTTTGATGAATTCAAATCAGTTCGGGGTGTTTCAGGTGCTATGAGTTTC
The DNA here is from genome assembly GCF_030910025.2 of Enterococcus sp. SB12. Taxonomy (NCBI): domain Bacteria; kingdom Bacillati; phylum Bacillota; class Bacilli; order Lactobacillales; family Enterococcaceae; genus Enterococcus; species Enterococcus sp. SB12. The sequence continues at coordinate 1,624,221 of NZ_CP175675.1, forward strand.
ATCATGATGGATGGACAAACACAGCGCTTATTGGACATTGTCGAGAACCGACAACTGCCTTTTTTAAAACGTTATTTTAGTCATTTTTCACGAGAAATTCGTGAAGCGGTCGAATGGATCGTGATTGATATGTACGCTCCTTATGTATCGCTCGTTAAAAAGCTGTTTCCAAAAGCACAGCTGATTATTGACCGGTTTCACATCGTCCAACATATTGGTCGTACCTTTCGCAATCATCGAATCAAAGAAACGAACCAACTATTAAAAAGCAAAGAACAAAAACACTATCAATTAGGTAAGCAATTAAAAAGATACTGGAAACTTCTTCAAAAAGATGAACGCAAGCTTGATTATACTCGACGCCTTTGGCGACCTGGCTTCAAAGCTCATTTAACAGAGACCGATATTGTGGATCGCTTACTGAAAGGGAGCCCTGCTTTGCGTGTAGGCTATCAGTTATATCAAGACTTTCTTTACGCTGTAAAGGAACGAGACTACGTATCGTTTGAAGAACTACTTACCAATAATATCATGCTTCCCGAAGGCTATCAGACGACCTTGAGAACGTTCCAGAAATTTCTGCCACAAATCAAAAATGCTTTACAACAAAGTTATTCAAATGGCCCACTTGAATGTCTGAACAACCATATCAAAGTGTTAAAACGAAATGCATATGGCTTTCGTAGCTTTTATAATTTCAAATTGCGCATCATGATTCGTCATGGCAACGCATTGATTTTCAACTAAAAAAGATCAAGAGGAACTGATCCACTTGATCTCCAATTATTCTAAGATTTCTCTTTACCAACATCATTTGACAAAGAGCCAGAAAAAGCCGTCTAGACACTCAGACGGACTGGTTTCTTTTTTCTTTTTCATAGCATTCCTGACAGATTCCATGGAACGTCAGCCGATGATCTTTTACTAAAAAATGATAACGTTCTTCTACTACTTGCTCCACTTCAAGTAAAAGATCCTCTTCTACTTCCTCGATCGTGCCGCAGTTCAAGCATAGTAAATGATGATGGAAATGTTTGGCGCCTTCTTTTCTCAAATCATAACGGGCTAATCCATCATTAAAACTTACTTTATCGACAATTTTCAATTCTGTCAAGATTTCAAGGGTTCGATAAACAGTAGCAAGTCCAATTTCCGGACTCTTTTTTTTCACTAAAAAGAAGATTTCTTCTGCAGATAAATGCTCTTTCTCATTTTCCAAAAGCACAAGCAGAGTAGCTTCTCTTTGCGGTGTCAGCTTAAACCCCGCTTCATGTAGCTGCTGTTTTGTTTTTTTCATCGCCGAAATAGCATTCATGACCATTTACTCAACCCCAACAATTTATAATAATTACAAATAAAAAAAGATATAACACTATGTTAATTAAAATTATTATAAGCTAGTTAAGAAAAACATGCAAGGGATTCTCAATTAGATTTTTTGACTAGTTTTGTCACACCGTTTTCTTGTGTAATCAATCCTTGTTTCAAAAGATTACCTAATGCGCGCTTAAATGCTCCTTTGCTGATACCAAAAGCTTTCATGATTTCTTCTGGATCCGATTTATCTGTAAAGTTGATTTGCTGATCTGCAGAACGTTCTAAAATGGTTAAAATCATTTGTGCATCATCTGATATAGCTTCATATGCTCTTGGCTTCAATGAAAGATTCAGTACACCGTCTGGTCGGACACCAATCACTCGACCTTTTATCTGCTCGCCTAGACGAGGTTCATTATATCGTTCAGAAGGATGGATAAACCCAAGATAGAAATCTTCCGTTAAAACGTACGTACCTGTTAATTTCAAGCGGTATGCTGTTCCTATCACATCTTTGTTTTTCATTTCTTCTGTTCCATATTTGCTTAAAGATTTGAATATTTTTTCATCTGCTAAACTGCCCCAAATACGGTCTTTTGCATCAACTCTAAGGGAAATCATCAAGCGATCCCCTTTTTTAGGCCATAGCTCTGTCATTGTCGGCAATTCATCAAGAGATACGACAAAGTCTTTATCTGGAAGACCGATATCGACAAACGCACCTAAATCTTTTCGTGTAGCAGTAACGATTCCAAAAGCGTAATGACCGATACGGCTTTTAGGAATTTGTGTAGTGATCCGATTTTCATGTTTTTGATTTTGGTAACCGAATCCTTCAACTGCTTCACCGATTTTGTGTTCACCTTCTGATTTGCTTAAGCCAAAGGTTTGTCCGTTTTTTTGGACAAAGTAGTTTTTTTCATTTTCATCAATAATAATACCTGTAAATATAGTTGCTAATAAATCGTTCATTTTTTTCTCCCTCTATAGTGAAAGGTTTTCTTAATACATTTCTTTGCTATCATAACATAATGTTTTCTGATTGAATAGCTGACCCTTGCTTAAGGGAAATGAAAAAGGGAGTATGACAAAAATTGTGTCACATTCCCCTTTTTCGAGCAAGCGGTATTCAATCAGTTAGTCTTCGGTACTAGATCAAAAAGCGGGAAAATATGAGAAGCTGATTTTCCTGTTTTTTTCTCTAATACTCAGAATAAAATGCTGATTTTACAATCTCTTTCTTAAACGGTGTTCTCTTGCCAACTCTGACTCACAATTCACAATAGTCAGTCATAAACTATGAGAAGCTGTTTTTTGAAATTGTTCCTTGTGACTCAGAATTAAACGGCAGGCTCACAGCCTCTTTCATTTGCCTAAAATTAATTGCTCCCATTTCCTCCGAACCATCCAGTTTTACAGTTGATGGTTACGATGTAAAATGGCAAAGCACTTTCTCCAATGCCTTTCATCAATGCAGATTTTGTTGAAGTGGCATATAGATTATAATAGCCTTCCCCATTTTCGATTCTGGCTTTTTCTAATCTGTAACCTCCTTCAACGATATATCCACGTTGGATACATGTAGCAATTACTTTGCTTTGGACACCTGGTGCCCAAGTCCACGCAGGATTAGACGCATCGGCAATATCACTTGCTCTGGCTGATTTGATTGGCTGATTCGCTGAGTTTGAAGAGGGAGGAGTCGCTGAAGCAGCTTCTTGCTGTGCTGCTAGTGCGACCGCAGCTTGTTGAGCGGCTTGAGCGGCAGCTGCTGCTTGAGCCGCTTGTTTTGCTTGTTCTTCAGCTGCTTTTTTCGCTTCTTCTGCTTTTTTCTTTTCCTCTTCTTCTTTTTTCTCTTTATCAGTGAGCATCTTATCTACTTGTTTCAATTGTTCATTCAACTGAGCAGATAGATCTGTATTTTTCACCTTTTCAACTGCTTCTTTTGCCGTCTTGTATTGGTCGCGTGTTGCTGAATCCACTACTTTTCCGTCTTTAAAGACTATAGCTGTTTTTTCTTTAGCTGTTTGCAATTCAGCATATTGATTTTTAGCTTCTGTTTGTGCTTGTTGAATCAATTTTCCAAAATCTGTGTTATCCGTTTCGATTGCTTGGATCTCTTTATCTGCTTTCAACTTGATGTCATCTGCTAGATGATCATCGACGATGGCAGGTGCTATGAACCACTCATTCACTTTTTGGATATCTCGGATCTTAGATTGGATATCTTGGTAAGTTGTTTCTAACTCTGAATATCCTTTTTCATTCTTAAGACTGGATAAATCATTTTTTAGTTTTGATAAATCTTGATGGATCATGCCTGAACGAATGAATTGATGGTGATCATCCGTATAAAATGAAGCAAGTGCCCCACGAAGCTCTTCCATTTGTTGCTGTCTTTTTGCTTCCGCAGCTACTTCGGCTTCTACTTTTTGATGATGGTCATAATAAGCCCAGCTTCCTCCACCGAGTAGAAGTACTGCTGCTAAAACGAGATAAGGTACTTTTTTTGATTTTTTCTTTTGCGCTTTATCTAGATCTGTTTTTTCTAAGTTTGATTCTTGATGTGTTTTTTCAGTATCTGGCACGATTGTTATTGATTTTGCTTCTGCTTCAAACAGCTTAGGCTGGTTCTCTTCTTTTTCTATTTTTGCTTCAAGAGCAGTACCCTCTTTGCTTACAGATTGATTTTCAGCATCGGATTCACTATTTATTTCATCGGGCTCTGTTGACTTTTTGTCTGTGTTTTCGAGTATTTCTTTTTTCTCTGCTTCCGGCAGCTTATTCGTTTTTTCCTCTTCTAATTGTTTTTCAGTAAATACTTCAGTTTTTTCTGGGATATCCGTTTTTACGTCTTTTATTTTTACTGTTTCTTTACCTGTGGCGTTTTCTCTATCAGAGTCTATTTCAGTTTCTTGTTCCTTTTCTGGCTCTACTTTGTTTTCCTGTGCAATTTTTTCACTGATCATTTTGAGCAGCTCTTTCGCGTGCTCTTCTTTTGTATCTTCACGATGTGCTTTGATATAAGCGGATAGTATCGAATTTTCTTCCTCATTATCGACGATTTCTTTCAGTTCAGCTACTCTTCTTTTTTGTTTTGATTCAAGCGTTTCTTCTTGATTCTTTCCTGATTCTTCCGAAGTCTCATGAACAGTTGCTTTCTTCTGTTCATTTTTCTCTATATTAGTTACTTGATCGTGAGCAGGTGGTTCTTCGTCTTCTGGTTCTGCTTTTTCGAATAATTCCATTACAGATTCTAGAGGTAAATCTTTCAATTCCGACCATTCGATTGGATCGTTTAATTCTGTATCAGTAAAGACTGCATCTTCAGTTGATTCATCCTGCATAGTTGCATCTGTATTTGTTTCTTCAATTGATTCTTTTATTTGCTGATCTTCTGCAGTTATTTGATGACCGCAGTCTGGACAGATAGTATTCTGCTCCATTTTTTTCGATCCGCAATTTGGACATTTTTTCATCACTTAGCGATCGGCTCCTTTACTAGGTTTACGCTACCATTTAATCTATCATATTCTATACGTCACGCCAATAGCTTATTTTTAGGATTTACTTAAAAATAATGAATGAATTTCCTTCCTATAGAAAAAAAAGCTTGAGACTGCGTAGTCTCAAGCTTTTTTTCTTTTAAAATAAACCAAACAGTTTTACTGATTTCTCTTCTGGTCAATAGTCCACGCTTATTCTAAGAAATCTTTTAATTGTTTTGAACGAGAAGGATGGCGCAATTTTCTTAATGCTTTAGCCTCGATCTGACGAATACGTTCCCGAGTAACACCAAATACTTTCCCTACTTCTTCCAATGTTCTCGTCCGGCCATCATCTAAACCAAAACGTAAGCGAAGGACATTTTCCTCCCGGTCAGTCAATGTATCTAGTACATCTTCCAATTGTTCTTTTAGTAACTCATAAGCTGCGTGTTCTGCTGGACTTGTTGCTTCCTGGTCTTCTATGAAATCACCTAAGTGAGAGTCATCTTCTTCACCGATTGGCGTTTCAAGGGAAACAGGTTCTTGCGCGATTTTCAAGATTTCTCGGACTTTTTCTGTTGGAAGATCCATTTCCGCACCGATTTCTTCTGGCGTAGGTTCTCTTCCAAGGTCTTGCAGCAATTGACGTTGGATACGTATCAATTTATTAATTGTTTCAACCATATGAACTGGAATACGGATCGTACGTGCTTGGTCAGCGATTGCTCGAGTGATGGCTTGACGAATCCACCATGTAGCATAGGTTGAAAACTTAAATCCTTTGCGGTAGTCAAATTTTTCAACTGCCTTCATCAGTCCCATGTTTCCTTCTTGGATCAAGTCAAGGAACTGCATGCCTCGTCCTACATAACGTTTAGCGATACTTACTACTAAACGAAGGTTTGCTTCTGCCAGACGCTGTTTCGCTTCTTGGTCGCCTTCTTCGATTTTCAATGCTAACGCTACTTCTTCTTCCGCAGTTAAAAGGGAGACACGGCCAATTTCTTTCAGATACATACGAACCGGGTCATTGATTTTTACACCGGTTGGCGCAGATAGATCTTCTGTTTTTGCTTGTTCAGCTTTTTTCTCAGCACTCTTCAAGCTGTGAATTGATGGATCACCATTTTCATCCACCACACTGATACCTGCGTCTTCAATCTTTTGGATCAATTTGTCCATTTCATCTGCATTCAAAGTGAATGGTGTAGCAAGCTGATTGGATAAATCATCATATACAACTTGTCGTTTGGGTTTGTTTTCTTTGATGAAAGCTGCTACTGCTGCTTCATACGTTTTTTTATCTGTTCCATTTGCCATAAAAGAAGGCCCCCCTTGAGTAGCTATTTGGCTTGTTTTAACTGTTTCGTTAAATTGATGATTTCAATCGTCAATTCAAGCTCAAGCTGTTTGTTTCCAGTTCGTCTGGCTTCTTGCTGCATTTGTTTTTTTAATGTTATTTCATCAGCTAAGCCAGATTTGCTGATCACATCTAGCAAGTCTTGGATTTCTCGTGGCGAACTTTCTTCTGCCACCGGTAAATATTCGATTTCCACCACCAACCGCCTTAAATTTTCATCTTGCAAAAAGTCTAAAAACTCTGCAAGGTTGAATTCATAATGTTGTGAGACATATGCATCGAATAAAAAATAAACTTCTGCATATGCATCATGAATAAACTGAAATTCTCGTTCTTTTAAAATATTACGGACAGAAACTTCTTTAAATGCACGATATAATAGAATCTGCTCTGCCTTTTCTACTTGCGTCAAAGGTCTCTTTTTCCGTGCAGTTTCTTGTCTCGTAACCTGAGTGTGTTGACTTTCCTGAGGTTCTTGACGATTTTGCTGATTTGTCCTTCGAAGATCGCGCAGTTGTTTTTGTATCGTCTCTCTGCCGATCTGAAACTCTGTTGACAGTTGAGATAGATACATATCTTGTTCGATTGGTGAAACAACTCGGCTAAGTTCAACTAGTAATTCTTCGAGGTATTCGATCTTGTCTTTTTCATTATCTAAATTTTTCCCTTGTTTTAAATAACGTGATTTAAAAGTAAAGACTGTTTCGCGCCCATGAGCCACTAATTCTTGGAAAGATGCTTCTCCATACTTACGGAGATATTCATCAGGATCAAGCTTTTCTGGAACGACTACGACAGAAAGTGCTAATCGACTGTTTTGCCGAAGCAATTCAATCCCTCGATTGGTTGCTTCAAAACCTGCGTTGTCTCCGTCATAGCAAAAGACCAATTCTTTCGTCAGCTTTTCCATTTGTTGGATCTGTTGAGCTGTTAGACTTGTCCCCATAGAAGCTAATCCAGTTTTGATACCAGCCTGCCATGCAGCAATCACATCCATAAAGCCTTCGAACAACAAAATTTCTCCGTTTTTCCGGATATCGCTTCTTGCTTTATCAAGATTAAATAAAACTTGTCTTTTATTGAACAGTTCTGTTTCTGGACTATTCAAGTATTTGGGCTGATCTTTTTCCTGCCCTTTTTCAGGTGCAAGCCAGCGTCCTGAAAAACCGATCGTCTGGCCTTGAGAATTACGAAGTGGAAACATCACTCTTTGATAAAAACGATCAGACTTACGGCCATCATCATGCGTGACAAACAATCCAGAGCGTTCTAACAATTCATTTGAAATTGATTCATTCTTGAATACTTGCTGAAGAAAAGAACGCTCATTAGGTGCAAAACCTATGTTGAATTCTTCAATTAATTCTAAAGACAACCCACGACTTTGCAAATATTCTAAAGCTGGCTGTCCAGCTTTTGTATGCAATAGCATGTGATGATAGATTTCCGCTGCTTTTTCATGAGCAGCAATCAGTTTCCCCGTAGCAGATTCAGGATTTTGGACAGCTATAGTACGCTGACGCCATTGATCTTCTAACGGTATCTGTTCGAAGTCTGCCACTTTTACCACTGCTTCTGGAAAACTTAGACCTTCTAGTTCTTGAAGAAAAGTAAACACGTTTCCGCCCTTACCACAACCAAAGCAATGAAAAATCTGCTTGTCTTCTGCAACAGAAAAAGACGGTGTACGTTCTTCATGAAAAGGGCACAGCCCCAAGTAATTTTTACCAGACTTTTTCAACTGGACATATTGTCCAATCACCTCAACGATATTCGTTTGACTGCGTACTGTTTCGATAACCTCTTGAGGAATCCGTTGAGCCATTTTTTCACCCCCTGCTCTATTGATATCTTTTGGGTTTAACAGAAGATATTTCAGGAGAATAACCGGTAAAAAATCGCACTAACTGAAATCAGTGCGATTTTAAAGGACACAATTATACATGTTTGATTGTATCATATTTCATTGCTTTTTCAAGTATAACACATTTCTATCTCATTAAGCATCAATTTGCTACTCTTTTCAGTAACTGATTTTGAATATCAGCCTTCCAGTACAATACTCGAAGAACAATATTTACGAGCATGAATACAAAGAAGTATCCTACGCTCTCTCCCAACCCTAAGTTTACTTCCAAAATTCCATGGAACAGCATTGCAGCTACATATATCCCTACGATCGTCGTTACTGCTAGGAAGATGCGCAATGGGTTGAAGGGATAACAAGCTTTTACAACTGCCATGCAACTGATCCCAATCAGCAAGTAATACATCAAAGTAGTAGTTTCAGCATTTCCCCATGCGAATGTTTTTCCAAGTAGATACACCGCAATGATATTCACTACTACAAGCAAGGCATTTGGTAAAGCATTAATAAGTGCTGTAGGCAAATAACGGTAAGTGATTTTTCTTTTATCTTGTTCAAAAGATAAAAAGAAGGAAGGATACCCTTCAATCGCTAAATCAATCAGCGTGATTTGGATAGGGATAAACGGAAATCCAATTGCTGTAACGGCACATATAATCGATAAAATAAATGAATAAATCGTTTTGATAAAAAAGATGCCTGAGACTTTCGTCACATTGTTGACCACTCGGCGTCCTTCAAACAGGACTTCTGGCAATGTAGTAAAATCAGAGTCCAACAATACCAGATTCGCAATCTGACGTGTTGCTCCATCACCTTCTGCCATAGCAATGCTGCAATCTGCTTCTCTTAACGCCAAAACATCATTCACACCGTCGCCTGTCATTGCAACCGTTCTGCCGCTTTCTTTCAATTCATTTACCAGCAATTTCTTTTGCTGAGGACTCACTCGTCCAAAAACCGTATAGCGATGAGCAGCTTCTCGCACTTCCATTTCTTCAGTAATTTGAGAAAGATCGACATACGCATCATAATTCGGTAATCCTGCACGTCTAGCGATATTGGAGACAGTAAAAGGATTGTCTCCAGAAATCACTTTCAGATCCACACCTTCCTCATGAAGATAAGCTAGTGTTTCTTGAGCGTTTTTTCGGATTGGATCATCGATTTCAAACAGAGCAACCGGCTCAACAAATGCTGTTTTTTCTTCGTTCAATTGCTGATCTGGAGCGATCCCCAACATAAGTACGCGATAGCCATTCGCTTGGGCTGTTTTTAGACTGTCCGGAAGCCGATCTTCTTCCACCAAACGTTCAGGCGCTCCTACGTACACGACTCCCAGTTCTGGAAATTCCATCGCGCCCCATTTGCGATCAGAAGAAAATGCGACTTTGTTTGTCACATCATACCGATTAGAAAGCTCAAAATAATCTCTCATAGCCCGCATAGTGATGTTGTTATCACTGCTTTCTGCCAGATACGTCCCCATAATTTCTGGGATGGCTTTCTCGTACAGCGGATGCAGTGCTTCTACCCGCTGGATACTCATTTTTCCTTCAGTAATGGTCCCTGTTTTATCCAAGCATAATGTATCGACATGGGCCAGCGTTTCAATGGAATACATGTCTTGAACAAGGATTCGTTTTTTTGCCAGTTTGGTTACCCCTGTCGTTAATGCAATACTTATTAGCAATACCAAACCCTTTGGAAGCATGCCTAACAAAGCTGCTGCAGATGCAATAACAGAAATTTTGATAGAAGCATCGCGGATGAACAGTGCTTCCAAAAATAGTATGATCCCCAAAGGAATAATCACGAAACTAGTGAATTTGGATACTTTGCGAATCGAATCTACAAGTTCAGAACGAATAGCTTTGTGAGTCTTTGCCTCGCTAGTCAAGCGGACAGCATAATTATCTGCACCTACTCGGATAACTTCAGCCATGACAGAACCGCTTGTCAAAAAGCTTCCAGAAAGCAATTCAGCTCCAGTTTCTTTGACAATCAAATCAGATTCGCCTGTCAAAAGAGCTTCATTTGCTTCTGCCCGTCCAGATATAACCTGTAAATCGGCTGGTATCTGTTCTCCTGCTCCGATTTTTACCAAATCTCCTAATACCAGCTCTTTAGTAGAAATCGATTGTTCTTTACCGTCCCGGATCACTAGTACTTCTGATTGGGAAACAATCGATAATTTCCGTACAAGATTTCTTGCATGTATTTCTTGATAAATTCCAATAACGATATTGACGACAATAATTGCTAAATACGCCATGTTGGAATACGCACCTACAAATAACAGACAAATCCCAATACCAAAGTTCAGAAAATTGAATAACGTCAATATATTATCGCTGAATATTTGTTTTGTACTTTTTGATGCATCTTCCTGGTAGTCATTTTGCTGGCCAGAAGCCATTTTCTGAACTACCTCTTGCTGTGTAAGTCCATTCATTTTCTTTTTCTCCATTTCCCGCCAACTTTCAAAAATAATCACGTGTTTAAGTCTAGCGTGTTCCAAGATTAAAAACAACTTGTTTTTATAAAATTTATAGAAAAACACACGAATGATTTTACAAAAAAGATGCCAACCTTTTTGTTTGAATCACCCGTGTGCTGTTTTTATTATCAATCTATCTTTACTTATATTGTTCCTCCAAACGGCTCATCCACCAACCTAGCGCTGTACCGGCTATAAAAAGAACAGGACAAGCTAGTACCCCAGCAACTCCCAATCCCGCGTAATCAGTAGGAATGATCATAATCGTTGAAGCAAAAACTACACCTAAAATGAAATGGAATAGCTTGCTATATGCCTTTGAGAAAATGTAATCCATGATTTTTGACAATCCAAGAACACAAAGAATCCCACCAATTCCGATCGGCACAATCACTTCAAGTCGTACTTCTTTAAATCCGTCAGCCATCGCTTTATACAATCCCATATACACCAAAAAATTAGAAGGGCTCAATCCTGGGACGATCATACCCAAACCAATCAATCCGCCGGCAATCAGCCATGTTCCAAAATTCTGATCGACTTGCCCGTCAAATAATTGAGCGCCGTATAATAAAAATAAATAAGCCAGAACAAAAGTAACAACCATGATGATCACATCAGAAGTATCTCTTCCTTTTTTCCCTGCTTCTTTCCATAACGCAGGAACAGTTCCAGCGATACATCCGACAAAAAACCATAATATCGTTGTTTCATACGCACCTAATAAAAAACTGACTAAAAAAGAAAGTAGAAAGATGCCTGTCACTCCGCCTAGACCAACAGGCAGAAAAAACAAAACATTTTCTTTGAAATTTTTTGTAAGGTGGGCTAAAAAAGAAATCAGCCGCTCATACATGCCAAAGACAGCTGCTAATGCACCACCGCTGACTCCTGGCAAGATAAATCCTGAACCGATAAACATTCCCTTCACAAACCGTAACATCCAGTCTTTGGTTGTGTACCCCACTTTTTGATTTTCCATTTTTTGCCTTTTTTCCACTATTTGCGCACTCCTTCTTTCAACTAATTTTATTCATGATTGAACATTTCCTGCTATTTTACTTAAAGACTTTTTCATAGGTCTCTATTATTTTTTCATTCATTTTGACAATATCAGGATAAAACATGTTACCTCCATTATGATAGAGATAGCCGCCATTGTAAAGCAAGGACTGGATCCGCCAATATCGGTATTGTTTCCCTTCCTCATTTCCTAAAAGTGGGCTCAGCACATCTTTAGAATACGCTTCTGCTAATTCTACTGTGTTTTCTCCGCCATGATTTTTTACATAGGCAATATAATCTTTCCCAAAATTATATGCTTGGACAGCTGTCCATAAATCGCATCCTTGTTTCTTTGCTTCTACTATCATTTCCGCCAAATATTTGACACCTTGATCAATACTGTCAGCTGGATTATCAATGATCTCAGCTTCTCCATGCAGACTTTCCGAGCTCTGCATGAGATCTGTCCCTTTTCCTTTTGATTCGGTCAATATTATCGCCTTGATCAAATTCTCGTAGTTTTCCATATGATAATTTTTTGCAGCTGTTGTTATTTCTATTTGATAGCTTTCCACTCGTTTTACCGAACGATAAGTTCTTCCTCCTAAAAACAACACCGCACCAATAACCGTCAGAATGATCATGTAAAAAAGAATACGGATAATAGATAATCGTTTTCGCTTCATTTCATCACCTAGTTATTTTGACATCTTTTTTTATCTTACTATTTCTTTATCTTCTTGGCTATTTCTTCCTTGATTTCTGTGTACGCCTTAAGAAAAAATGAATTTTCCTGTATTTTTTGTCATCTTACGAAAATGATCGTTGTTTTTCAGTAAAAACAATTGCCCAATGACTGATATAATCGTTATACTTTACACAGTAGGTGATTATGTGAAAAAAGAAAAGAAATATGCAAAAATGCCAGATGGGAGCGAAATTTACTATGAAAAGAGCGGTCAGGGCTTCCCTCTCTTTTTACTGCATGGCAATGACGGCAGCGGCCGCTTTTTTTCAGAACAGGTCCCTGTACTCGAACGCTACTATACCGTGTATCTAGTAGATAGCCGAGGACATGGTCGTTCGACAAACGAAGCATCTATGTTGAATTTTCAGTTAATGGCCGAGGATCTGAATACGATCATGTTGCTGGAAAAAATCGATCAGGCAGATTTTCTTGGATTTAGTGATGGAGCAAATCTAGCACTGGTATTTGCCAGCAGCTTCCCTAAAAAAGTTCATCGATTGATTTTAAATTCTGGAAACACGCTTGTTAAAGGCGTTCGTTTTTCTGCCAGAGTCATCAGTAATATTCATTATGCATGGGTATGGTTACTCTCTTTATTTCGCCCAAGTCTTCGCAAAAATCTTTTAGTTATCAAACTTTTGCTGCATGACATCGGGCTTACAGAAAATGATTTAAAAAAAATCAACTCCCCCACTTTGATCATCGTGGGAAAAAAAGATGTAATCAAGCTAAAACATTCTTTGTATATAGCTAAAACTATACCAAAAGCTTCCTTTGTGCTTGTGAAAGAACAAGGACATGAATTAGCTAGAAAAGATCCTGAACGCTTCAATCGAGAAGTTCTTCAATTTCTTTCTGAAACATAACTATTAGGAATAGAAGGTGATTTATTTGTTAAAAAATACCATACAATGGCTGAAAAACCACCTAGGACTGTTCAAAACAATCTTTTTGATTTCTGTCATTGTCATTATTGTCGGTGAATTGATGTCCATCGGTAAAACTCTATCTATCCAGCAATTAGGAGAAACGTTTGCCACTATACCTGTATGGAAAAGCGGACTAATGCTATTGATTGGTCTTGTCTCTGTGTTACCTATGATTGGTTATGATATTATTTTGAATCGGATGCTTGAACAAAAGCAGAATCCTCGTTACTTGTTTGAGACAAGCTGGCTGATCAATACAATCAACAATATTGCCGGTTTCGGCGGGTTTGTTAGTGTGGGGCTTCGCTCTGAATTATATGGACAAAAGAAAGAGAGCAGAAACGTGATCCAAGCATTATCGAAAGTTTTCTTGTTTTTGATGGCTGGACTTTCTATTTACAGTCTGCTTTCTTTTTTACTTGTAGTCTTCACGCCAGTTGCTCCTTTTTTGAAGCAATATTGGATATGGTTGATCGGCGGCGGTCTATATTTTCCTGTCGTCTTTTTATTTACTACTTTCAAAAAGAAAGGATTCCTTGGTGGTACCTCACTTAAAACTCAAGGACAGCTATTGCTAGTTTCATTGTTGGAATGGACCGGTGTCCTGTTTAGTTTCCTTTCTGTTGGTTATTTAATGGAAATCCGGATTGATCTGTGGCAAACAATTCCGTTATTCATTGCTGCTTCAGTGATAGGAATCGTGTCTATGATTCCAGGAGAAATTGGGAGTTTCGATGTAATGATGATTATCGGGTTGTCCGCTATTGGTGTGCCAAGAGAAATAGTCGTTGTGTGGATCTTGCTCTATCGCCTGTTCTACTACATCATTCCGTTTTTGATTGGAATCGTCTTTTTCTTCAAAAATATCGGTTCCACTTTTGATCAGCGTTATTCTGGTATCCCTAAACAATTAGCAACAGAAATTGCGCATAAAATCGTGGTTGTCTTATTATACTTTTCTGGAATCATGCTAGTACTTTCTGCCACTATCCCGCAAGCTTTTACAGAGTTTCGCTGGCTTCATAGTTTGAACCCATTGAAATTTCATTTTATTATCCAATTTCCTAGTATACTATTGGGATTTCTTTTAATCATTATGGGCAGAGGGATCGCAGCACGTGTGAAACGAGCATATTTGCCTACAATCTTCTTGATTGTTCTAGCTTTACTTTATGTTTTATTAAGTGATTTTAGTTTCACACCGGTGGTTTTCTTGTCTATTCTGCTTCTGATCATTCTTGCTTCTAAAAACGAATTATTTCGGGAACAATTGATCTATTCATGGGAGTGGCGTACGATCGATGGAATCATTATTGGTGCACTGTCCTTGCTTTACATCGTTATTGGGGTATACAATCTGCCGGATTTCCCTCATCGGCGTCACCATTTTATTTCCTTTTTCTTATTTCCTTCTGAAAAGATTTGGTTTTCGGGATTGTTGGCCATCATCGCTGTTAGTTTCATGATCGTTCTATTTGTTCATTTCCTTCAAGGAGAAAAGAAACAGATTGGCGAAGCCTTTAATGAAGAAAAGGCCCTGAAGATCCTTACAACTTATGGAGGAAACTCCGATAGTCAATTGATCTTCTTAAAAGATAAGCGGATGTTTGCCTATGAAAAAGACGGTGAACCAACTGTTCTTCTCCAATTCGCTTGCTTCAATAATAAATGTATTGTAATGGGTGATCCTTCTGGTAAGAAAGAAGATTTTCCAGAAGCAATCGAAGCTTTTATCGAAGAAACAGATCGACTATGCTATTTACCAGTTTTCTACGAAACAAGCGAAGAGATTGTTATGATTTTGCATGAATTCGGCTACGATTTCATTAAGATGGGGGAAGAAGCTTATGTAGACCTGAATAGTTTTACAACTTCAGGGAAAAAAATGAAGGGCACTCGTGCTGTCTTGAATCGGATCGAACGAGAAGGATTTACATTTGATGTCTTACAACCACCATTTTCTACTGAGCAAATGAGTACTTTCAAAAATATCTCTGATAATTGGTTGGGTTCACGAAAGGAAAAAGGGTTTTCTTTAGGCTTTTTCTCTGAAGATTATCTACAAAGAGCGCCTATTGCAGTTGTCAAAAATACCCAAGAAGAAATTGTCGCTTTTGCAACGATCATGCCTACTTACACGAACAATAAAGTAGGAACGATTGATCTGATGCGATATGATCCTAAAAAAGCACCTTCTGGCAGTATGGATTTCTTGTTCTTGCATTTGTTTGCCTATATGAAAGAAGAACATATCCAATGGTTCAATTTAGGGATGGCCCCTCTTTCAAATGTCGGAACTTCCAGAAAGAGTTTTTTACAGGAAAGGATTGCATACTTGGTTTACGAGTTTGGTTCTCATTTTTATTCTTTCCATGGATTAAGAGAATATAAAAGCAAGTACGCTACAAACTGGGTCTCACGTTATACTCTATATTCTAGAGATAGTTGGATTGCATATGTTATGATTGCTTTGCTGATTATTGATAATGCGCCAGTTGAGCAGACACAAGGTAGAATAAGCGGTTTGAAAAAATGGATACGAAAAAAGTATTAAAAACTGCATACCGATAGATGAACACTCTCATGATGAATAAAAGAGACTGAAGTAAAACGAAAGTTCATGCTTCTACAATCTCTTCTTATACAATTGAAGAACAAAGAGCGGTCCAAACAGAAATCCTGTTTGGACCGCTCTTTTATTTTAAACATTTTTCATTACCAAAATATTCGAGTCGCGTTTCTTATGCTTCGATCTCTGTAACGATACCTGAACCTACTGTCCGTCCGCCTTCACGAATTGAGAATGTCGTTCCGTTTTCAACAGCGATTGGATGGATCAAGTCAACATCAATCGTCACGTTGTCACCAGGCATGACCATTTCTGTATCTTCTGGCAATGTGATTGTTCCTGTAACATCAGTTGTGCGGAAGTAGAACTGTGGACGATAGTTGTTGAAGAATGGAGTATGACGTCCACCTTCTTCTTTTGTCAACACGTACACTTCTGCTTTGAATTTTGTATGTGGAGTAATGGAACCTGGTTTAGCAAGTACTTGTCCACGTTCGATATCGTCACGTTGGATCCCCCGTAACAACACGCCTACGTTATCCCCAGCTTCCCCGTAATCTAACGTTTTACGGAACATTTCTACACCTGTTACAACTGCTTTTTGTGTTTCAGGTTTGATCCCTACGATCTCTACCTCATCACCGACACGAACAGCACCACGATCAATACGACCTGAGGCAACAGTTCCTCGACCTGTAATTGAGAAGACGTCTTCCACTGGCAATAGTAATGGTTTATCTGTATCACGTTCTGGTGTTGGGATATATTCATCTACTGTATCCATCAATTCCATAATAGCAGCTTCAGCATCTGGATCGCCTTGCAATGCTTTTAATGCGGAACCTTTGATCACAGGAGTGTCATCGCCTGGGAAACCATATTCGCTCAATAACTCGCGAACTTCCATTTCTACCAAATCGATCAATTCTTCATCATCGACTAAATCAACTTTGTTCAAGAAAACAATCAGGTATTTTACACCAACTTGTCGTGACAATAAAATGTGTTCACGTGTTTGAGGCATCGGACCGTCAGTTGCAGAAACAACTAAGATTGCACCATCCATTTGTGCTGCCCCTGTAATCATGTTTTTCACATAGTCCGCGTGTCCTGGTGCATCAATATGCGCGTAGTGGCGTTTTTCTGTTTCATATTCTACGTGTGCGGTATTGATCGTAATCCCACGTTCACGTTCTTCTGGAGCTGCATCAATACTAGCATAGTCTTGAGGATTTGCTAGGCCTTTTTTGCCTAATACTGTAGTGATCGCAGCAGTTAAAGTAGTTTTCCCATGGTCAACGTGTCCAATCGTACCAATGTTAACGTGTGGTTTACTTCTGTCATAATGTTCTTTTGCCATAATTTACAAACCTCCTAAATAATATAGATCACTGAAAAATTTCAGCTCTCACCTTTTTATTATAGTCTTTTTTTGACTAAATCAAAAAGAATACGTCCGACTTACTTTTTGTAAGATTCGAACTAAGCTTATTATACGTCAATATTGGTCAAAGTCAACTAAGAGCACTCGCTTGTCTTATACGCGAAAAAAGTACCTTTTATAAATAAAAAAATGTGTTTTTTGAGAAAAACTTCAAGATAGTCCTTAACTTTCTTTTGAAGCAATAAGAACAAAATGAGGAAAAGTTTAAAATTCAGCTGTTGCCAACAACTTTCAATAGACGAAATCTTCTATTTCGTTAATAATAAGGAAAGAGGTGAAGTACATGAAAAAATTAATTGGCGTACTTGTCGTTTTAGGCATATTTCTCGGCGGAAGTTTTGCAGCTTATCATTATTTTTACGGCGGCGAAGCTTATTATACAAAAATCACGACGAATGGCGAAATGTCAGCTACCCAAGCAGATAACGGAGAGAAATTCACGACTTATACCTACAAGCAAGCGGCTTATAATAAAGATGGTGAAAAAGAACAGGTGACGCTTCGCGAAGAAAGAGAACATCCATTAAAGATGAATGCGTATCTTAAACTCAAAGTCAATCCTCGTAAAGGTGTATTAAGCTGGGAAGAAATAAAGGCTTCTGAAGTGCCTAAAAATGCGGCAGAAAAAATCGATAATTAGTAAATGGTCTTAAAATTTTATTAGATAAAAAGAGGCTGGGACAGAAGCGTTTAACTCCAAGAAATAAGAAGAAATTCACGAAAATTACTTTTCAAATTTTTGTGAATTTCAGCTTATTTCCGAAGGAGTTGCTTCTGCTTCCGCCGTTTATACGTGTTTAGAGCGTGAGACAAAAGTAAAGAACACTTTTGTCTCACGCTCTTTTTTTGTTATATTCGTCTTTTCCGATCCTTCTCTTGACACAATTCATTCAACTGATCACTGGTACTTGAACACCTAATGTTCTAGTCATTTTTATAAACGATTCAATACTTCATCCACATTTTTGATCATCACGGATATCGTACCATCCGGATTATTCACAAATTCAATCAAATCTGGGTTGCGATATACATCTACTGGTACGATCAGTTCGATCCCGTTTGATAGCTTGAATTTTTGTTTTCCAAATTTTTTCTCAGAAATTTCTTGCACTTCTTTTACAGGAGGTGCTTCTGGGACAAATCCTTGCTCTTGTACTTCTTCTTTAAAAGCCATTTTTGCTGTGATGTTTTCCTTGAAGACTTTTTCCGCAATCATCTCATGATCCAACCGACCTTTTTCTTCTATCGTATCATAGACAGCTTCTTTCAAATCAGCCATGATATCAAATTCTTCTGTCTCAAATTTTTTTCCAAGATGCTTGGCTACTTTTTGGATCACTTTTACATTTTCTTCTAAAGAAGGTGCAGGAACACTTTCGATCACTCTTCCAGAAAAATAAAGCTCTTTTTTGCCAGAAAACTCATATTTTTTTTCAATTAATTCGTAGGTCCAATCAGTCAAATTCACAGCGAATGCTTCATCTGCTTTTTGTGTTTTCGCCCCTAGAATTGCTCGATTCAAAATCAAGCGGTTGTCGATCCCTGCTTCGTCTGCTTCAACAAAGTGAGTGTAAGCCTCACGATAATTGACTTTCAATAAAGATAAGTACATCACTGTATCTAATTCATACAAAACAACAAATACATCTGCACTAGGTGCTTCTTCACTTTCTTGGTAGATATCGAACCACCGCTGAACGATTGCTTCACTTGCTTCCACAAAATTTTCTTGAGCGATTTTAAGTGATTCAACGATCATGCTTTCTTCTGCTAGTTGTCCAGTTTTTGTTTGAGCAGAAGAGATTTTTTGGATCTTCTTTTGAAGAAAATCACGAATATATTCTTTTGTCAGATCCAGCTCTTTTTGTGAAAAGACTGGAGAACCAGTTTCTCTGTCAATAATATGCAGAATTGCTTTTTTTAAATAGATATCCATTTTCTCATTCCCTTCTGTCTTAGTTTACGGAAAAAAAATCAAAAATACCAGAATCAAAATCATTTTCTTTTAAACAAAAATTTCAAGAGTAGAAACAAAATGGATTCTTTTTTTCAAAAAATGCGCTACACTTATAGTTGAACGAATAAAAAAGGAGCTGAAAGTATGAATTCATTAACAAGCACTTATCGTCTATCAAATGGTTACGAAATCCCGGTAGTAGGATTCGGCACATGGCAAACACCTGATGGGGATGTCGCTGTTTCCTCTGTTAAAGAAGCGCTGGCTGCAGGTTATCGCCATATCGATACTGCCCAAGGATACAAGAATGAAGAAAGTGTCGGCCAAGCGATTAAGGAAAGTGGAATTCCTAGAGAAGAGATATTCTTGACAACAAAATTATGGAATGCAAACCACAGCTATGAACTTGTGATGTCTTCTTTTGAAGAATCATTGAAGAAGCTCCAAACAGATTATTTAGATCTGTTTTTGATCCACTGGCCAAACCCTGTTGCTTTTCGTGATAATTGGGAACAAGCAAATGCAGATACATGGCGAGCATTTGAAGAACTGTATGAAGCAGGTAAAATCAAAGCAATCGGTGTGAGCAATTTCTTACCCCACCATCTAGATACACTAGCAAAAACAGCAAAAATTATGCCGATGGTCAATCAAGTTTTCCTTGCACCAGGCGAATTACAGCCAACTGTAGTTGAGTATGCAAAAAAACATGATATGATCCTCGAAGCATATAGTCCATTAGGCACTGGTAAAATCTTCGATGTGCCTGAAATGAAACAAATCGCTGAAGCACATGACAAGACGATTGCACAAGTTGCTTTGCGTTGGTCGCTGCAACACGAATTCCTTCCTCTTCCTAAGTCAGTGACACCAAGCAGAATCAAAGAAAATACTGAATTATTTGATTTTGAATTAACAGAAGAAGAAATGAAACAAATCGATCAGTTAGATGGTGTAGTCGGCAAAGCAAAAGACCCAGATACTACCCAATTTTAAGTCGAAAGGTGATTTTATGGATCCAATCGAACGCTTGAATTCTCTCTCGGAAGAAGTTACCCAGACTTTTCATTCCGATTTTGTCTTTTTGATCGATGCAGAGAAAATCCAACATTTTCCTGCAAGAAACTGGACACATGATCAAATCATCGAAGAACTGAAAAAACGGTTAGATCATTCGCTAATGGTCAAACCCTGGCACGAACATGAAGTCATTTATTCACCTGAACTACCTGTTTTTGCCTTGATACCGAAAAAATAGAAAAAATGGAAAAAATGGAACGGATTATGTATATATACATAATCCGTTCCATTTTTTATTTTTCTTTCAAAAAACGGGAAAATACGCAAATTTTTCTGTTGTAATTTGCGTATACGCAAGTTTTTTTGCATTACTCCTTTTCATTTGGCTGTTTTTTTCTTATAATCGAAAGGGTATGAGCGAAGGAGAGAACATATGAAGAAAAAACAGAAACAAAAATTATTAAATCAATTCCGTCCTTCATTGGATGGTGTAAGAGGACAATTATTCCGTTCTCTAGAAGAAGAGAGCTTGCGACGTTATGGTTTGCCGTTACAAGTCATGCTTGATCCCAAAAACCGTCAAATCTTAACGATCGGATTAGCTGGGAAAACAAATGAAGATACACGGATCAACGTGCCAATCGATGACAACTTCAATACTGTACTAAAGAGAATTCGTTCAGGAGAAAACGGGATTTTCGAACGATTCCGTGACAATCTTCTTATTGAAATCGTGTCTTACTGGAATGATCAACGATTGAAAAACGATGAACCAACTGCGCAAGCTGTTGCGACACCAGTTACAGAAGAAACAGTCAGTGTGCCAGAAGAAAAAACGGAAAAACCAAAAGCGGACACAACTGAAAATACACGCTCAACTGATACGAATGCCGCTTTAAGTTTTGCTGATTTTTCAAAAGCCGTTGCTGAGTATCCTAAATTTTACACAGAACAAAATGAACATGAAGTAGTTATTAATGAAAAAAATGCTGATGAACCTCGTAAATTAGCAACTATTTCTATGACTACTGAAAATGAGTTCGTTATCGAAAAAGCACTCGAACGCAAATACAAAGTCAAATTGACTTTGATTCCTTTGATCGAACAATTTGCAGCGACAGCGATTACTGATCGATAAAAATTCTATTTGTCATAAAAGGCTGGGATTTAAAATCCCAGCCTTTTTAGTCATATAATAATTTCTACAGCAAGTAAAAAGAAATTCCTTCTAACATCAGGCTCAAATATCAGCTTGACCTGTCCAACAAATTACCTATGATCCTACAATGTTAGGCGACTTCTCTTCTACCTGAAGATATCTTGGAGTTGCCTGATTTCTTAAGATGCCTAACCTTAACTATAAAAAATTCTAATAATAAACATATTTTCTGATAGAGAAAAAAGCAAGATCTGCAGTAAATAAAATAACTGTAAATCTTGCTTTATTCTTCTAAAGATATTGCTTTTTTATTTTTCCCGGATTTTTCCCAATATTTGTATAGCTGTCTGCTGGTTCATCTTTTCTGCTTCACGTAATTTTTTCGCAACTTGCTCGATTTCCTCACCAATAGCCCCAATTGAGATCGCTAATGAACGAGCTTGAAGTCCCATGTGGCCTTTTTGGATTCCTTCTGTAACTAATGCACGCAAAGCAGCCAGGTTTTGAGCTAACCCTACTGCAGCAATTACTTGTGCTAGTTCCTTGGCTGAATCAATATCTAACATAGCTAAAGATGCTTTTGCTTTTGGCAGGATATTGGAAGCTCCGCCTACTGTGGCAACAGCCAAAGGCACCGTTAGTTTTCCAACTAGTTTATCCCCTTTGATCTGCCAGTCTGTTAATCCTTGGTATAATCCATTTCTTGCCGCGTAGGCGTGGATCGAAGCGCTAACCGCACGTGTATCATTTCCTGTAGCTGCCACTACAGCTTCTATACCATTCATGATCCCTTTGTTGTGCGTTGCTGCACGGTAAGGGTCAAGCTTCGCATATTCCCCTGCCTGTTGGATTTTTTTGGCAATTTGTTCACCGATTTCTTTGTTTCTCCCTAAGCGTTCGAATGGGATTTCACAACAGGCAGAAGCCAATGATTCTGTAGCAAAATTACTTAAAATACTGAATAGAATCTCTTCTTCAGGGAACCACTCCCGTAACTTGTTTGCCACACTCTCAAGAATCGAGTTGATCATGTTAGCGCCCATTGCATCTTTTACATCCACTAAAAAATCAATAGATAAGTATGCATGGAAACTCCCCATGAATTCCCGAGTAGAGATATCTTGAACACCGCCCCCGCGTTTCACGATTGAAGGATAACTTTCATTTGCACAAAGAATCAGCTCTTCTTTTCGATGATTAACTGCATTGATCACTGCTTGATACTCCGATTTTCCTGATAGAACGATTTGCCCTCGCATCAGCCGCTGAGGTGTTTCTGCGCAGATATTTCCACAGATTTTTGCACCATTACTTGCAGCTGCAATGACTGATGGTTCCTCTGTTGCCATCGGAATCCATTTTTTCTTGCCATTGATTTGAAAATTCTGCGCGATGCCCATTGGGATTTCCACTTCACTCACTTGGTTTTCGATCATGTGATCGGAGAGCTCTTCAGAAAGTGTTTGTTCCTGAAAAATCAACGCAGTTTCTTGTGTCAATACATTTTTTTCTATTAATTGACTGCGCCGTTCAGATGGCGTAAGCTGATAAAACTTTTTTTTTTGCACATCCTTATGTGTTTGCTCCATATTCGCTTCTAACAAGACTGCCAAGCCTAAACCTCCACCAATACATAATGAAGCAATACCGTATCTCTTCTGTTCACGAAGCAATCCGTAAGCTAATGTAGTCAAGATACGTGCACCGCTTGCACCAATTGGATGGCCTAATGCGATTGCTCCTCCATATATATTGACCTTTTCTTCATCTAACTGCAGTTCTTGGCTAACTACGATAGAAGAAGCTGCAAATGCTTCATTGATCTCAAAAAGATCGATTGTTGATAAATTCATTCCTGATCTATCTGTCAATTTTTGAATGGCTTTGATTGGAGCGATTCCCATGATACTTGGGTCAATACCGACCTCCGCTACTTCTTTGATGGTTGCTAAATAAGGCAGATTATTATTTTCTGCGTATTCTTTGGATGCAAGGATCACCACAGAGGCACCGTCATTCAACGGGGAAGCATTTCCTGCTGTTACAGTTCCTTCTTCTGAGAATACTGTACGTAACGTGCCCAGTTTTTCCAATGTACTATTTCCACGAACTGCTTCATCCTCAGATAAAACGTCTTCATCAGAAATCTTGACTGGGATGATTTCCTCAGAAAATACACCGGCTTCGACAGCATGTGCTGCTTTCAACTGGGACGACAAGGCATAGCGATCCTGCTCTTCTCTGCTCACAGAAAATTGTGTTGCAACCTTCTCTGCGGTTAATCCCATATGTGCATTTGAAAATGCGTCAGTCAATCCGTCGTTGACCATACTGGAAATTGGTTCACCATATTCATTTGTTTCTGACTGATACTGTTTCAGCATAGGTGCTTGAGACATACTCTCTGTTCCGCCGGCTATCACAAGTTCTGCTTCACCTAGTTGGATCAGCTGGCGTGCTAAGATCACTGCTTTCATACCAGATCCGCAAACTTCATTGATCGTCATTGCTGGGACATCTACAGGGAGACCGCTGTTCAAAGCAATCTGTCTGGCAACATTTTGACCATTACCAGCTTGCAGGACATTTCCGAATATTACTTGATCGATTTTATCTTTTTTCAGTTTTGTTTTATCTAATAATCCTTTAGTCACAAGTGTGCCTAATTCAACTGCAGTAAATGGACTTAAACTTCCGCGATACTTTCCTATCGGCGTTCTTGCAGCATCTATCATAACGACTTCTTTCAAGTAAGCCACCTCCTACAAAAATATACCATTCTTTGCTGTAAAAACAAATAGCTCTTGTTCCAGTTGTTTTTTTCTAAGATTAAATTTTAACAATCCTTAAATATTCTCTTTTTTATATTTCTTTTAATCTTTTTATGATACCTTAGTAAAGTAAGTCTTTTATCATAAGTAAAGAGGTGTTGAAATGAAAATAGGGATTGATCGTCTTTCCTTTTTTATTCCTAATTTATATTTAGATATGACAGAGTTGGCAGAAAGCCGTGGGGATGATCCTGCAAAATACCATATAGGGATTGGTCAAGACCAAATGGCAGTCAATCGTGCAAATGAAGACATCATTACACTAGGAGCAAATGCTGCCAGCAAAATCGTAACAGAAAAAGACCGTGAGCTAATCGACATGGTCATCGTCGGAACAGAATCCGGGATTGATCATTCAAAAGCGAGTGCGGTAATTATCCACCATTTACTGAAAATCCAATCTTTTGCTCGTTCTTTTGAAGTAAAAGAGGCTTGCTACGGTGGCACCGCAGCTTTGCACATGGCGAAAGAATATGTCAAAAATCATCCAGAACGAAAAGTACTAGTCATAGCAAGTGATATTGCTCGTTACGGCTTGGCAAGCGGTGGTGAAGTGACGCAAGGTGTCGGTGCTGTTGCGATGATGATCACTCAAAACCCGCGTATTTTATCGATTGAAGACGACAGCGTATTTCTGACAGAAGATATCTATGATTTCTGGCGTCCAGATTATAGCGAATTTCCTGTTGTTGATGGTCCTTTATCTAATTCTACGTATATCGAATCATTCCAAAAAGTTTGGAATCGACATAAAGAATTGTCGGGTCGAGGACTCGAAGATTATCAGGCGATTGCTTTCCATATTCCGTATACTAAGATGGGAAAAAAGGCATTGCAAAGCGTATTAGACCAAACAGACGAAGAAAATCAGGAACGTCTTATGGCTCGCTATGAAGAAAGCATCCGTTACAGCCGACGAATCGGTAATCTTTACACTGGTTCAT
Source organism: Enterococcus sp. SB12 (assembly GCF_030910025.2). Lineage (NCBI taxonomy): Bacteria > Bacillati > Bacillota > Bacilli > Lactobacillales > Enterococcaceae > Enterococcus > Enterococcus sp. SB12. Next base: position 1,649,362 of record NZ_CP175675.1, read on the forward strand.
TATACCTGGGGCTAACTTCTCTACTGGAAAATTCGAAATCACTACAGCCAGGAGATCGCATCGGTCTATTCAGCTACGGTTCTGGTGCAGTAAGTGAATTTTTTACAGGTTATCTGGAAGAAAACTATCAAGAATATCTCTTCGCACAATCTCATCAAGAGATGCTAGATTCTCGAACACGGATCACTGTTGACGAATATGAAACGATTTTCAGTGAGACGCTTCCTGAACACGGAGAATGTGCAGAATATACTTCAGATGTACCTTTTTCGATTACAAAGATCGAAAATGATATTCGTTACTACAAAATATAATAAAATCATAAAAAGAACCCTTCACGAGTCGTGAAAGGTTCTTTTTTTATCTGCGGACCAAAGGAGCAGTCTATAGGTCAGCTTAGTCGTACTAAGGATTTCTCGTTTTTCATTGAATAGTTTGCGAATGTACCTAGTCACAACAGGATCTTTTGCGTACGCGTCATAGTATAGCTTCATCAATTCTTCAGTAATTGATTCCTGTGTAAAATAAGTAAAATCTTTTTTCTTCACTTTGAATCCTTCATCAATTAAGTATGTTTCAAATTGATCCATTACAACTGGCGATGTATTAGGATCTTCTTCTATCATTCCTAGTTGCTTTTCGATAGGATAAAAAACATCATCGATTGATTCCACTACTCTGATTATCACGCACCATTTGCTTGACTTTTTCATCAATTTTTCTAATTGAATAAGATGTACCAATGCTGGATTTGCTGCTGTAAAAACCATTTCATATGTCTCATTTGATTGGATAAATTCTTCTAACGACTGTTTGATAAAGGAAACATTTGGCAACTCATTTTTTTCTGCTTCTTTTTTTGCATTTTCTAGCATTCCTGAAGAAAAATCGATCAAATCATAGCGATTAATTTCTTTTGCTAAGGAAAGAAATCTGCCAGATCCTCCAGCAACGTCTGCTGCTGTTTCAGCAGGCAGGACTTTCTCCGTTTTCAGATAATTTCTTACATCTTCAGCAATAGTTACTTGCGATTCTTGCTGGATTTCATAATATTCTTCAGCAAATTCATCCCATTCTTTTTCATTCATTTGATTTCCTCTAATTTTTTGTTATATGTTTTCACTTTTCGGAATAAATTATTCTCCTCTTTTATCTATTCTATCTCTTTTGATGAATAATAAAATGATTGGCTTTCCGTCTATCATAAATAAAAAAAGGGACTGTGACCAAAGTCGTGTCAAAGTCCCTCTTTCCGAATAAACAGTGTCCAATCAGATGACCCTCAGTATTAGCTCAAAATGCTGATTTTACAACTTCTTCCTTAAACGGTGTTCTCCTGCCAACTCTTCGGTCACAAGTCACAATATTCAACAAACATGAGAAGCTGTTTGTTGAAATTGCTCCTTGTGACTCAGAGTTAAACGGCAGGCTCACAATCTCGTTGATTCGTTTTATTTATTTCCTTGTACTCGTACAATGATCAATTTAGTGATTTCCATCAAAACAATTGTCACAAGTGCGATTCCCATACATGTAAAGACTTCTGTCAATCCAAATGCTGATGGGATAGAGAAGACTTCTTTCAGTCCTGGGATCATTGTTAAGCAGTAAAGCGCGCTACATACAACTACAGCTAGTAAGACACTTCTGTTAGAGAAGAACCCTGCTTGGATAGCTGTTTGTGTGTTTGAACGTGCTGGGAATGTTTGCAATGTCCGACACCAAATCAATGTTGAAAATGACATGGCTACACCGAATTCAGGTGAATGCTGCATGCCAAGCCATTGAGCGAAGATAACAGCAATCCCAATCAGCACACCACGATACGTTACAGAAATCAATGTTTTGTCCGTAAAGATTCCTGAATTTGGATCTCTTGGCGGGCGGTTCATCGTAGCAGGTTCAGCTTTTTCTGTACCTAATGCAATTGCTGGCAGTGAATCATTGACTAAATTGATGAACAACAGTTGTAATGCTGTAAATGGATTGGACCAGTCAGCAACTAAGGCAAAGATGATCGCAATGATCGCACCTAAATTTCCTGCAAATAGATAAGAAATAGCTTTCTTGATATTATCAAACACATTACGTCCTACTTCTACTGCGCTGACAATAGAAGCAAAGTTATCATCCGTCAATACCATCGCTGCTGCATCTTTTGCCACATCTGTACCCGTTCCCATAGCAATTCCAATGTCTGCTTGTTTCAATGCTGGTGCATCATTTACGCCATCACCTGTCATAGCTGAGATATGACCTTTATTTTGCCAAGCACGAACGATACGAATTTTATTCTCAGGTGAAACACGTGCATAAACAGTGACTTTTTCTAAAACTTCGTTTAGTTGATCTTCTGTCAATTCATCTAGTTCCGTCCCGGTCAAAGCCAGGTTTCCTTCTTCAAAAATCCCGATTTGTTTTGCGATAGCAACAGCTGTTGTTTTGTGGTCACCAGTAATCATGATTGTTTTGATTCCTGCACTTCTTGCTTCTGTTACCGCCTGAGTCACTTCAGCACGTGGAGGATCGATCATAGCAAGCAAACCAACAAGGATCAAATCGTCTTCATCTTCAAATGATAAATCAAAATTATCAAGTGGACGGTAAGCAAAAGCTAGTACACGTAATGCGCGTGTTGAAAAAGCTTCATTTTGCTCTTGGAATTTTTTCATCAATTCATCCGTCATCGGAACGACTTCACCATTTAGCAATACTTTTTTACTGCGTTGGAAGACGATATCTGGTCCGCCTTTAACAAACAAGTAATTTTTGTTATCAATTGTGTGTCCAGTAGACATTAATTTTCGATCTGAGTCAAAAGGAAGTTCTGCTTGTCTTGGGTAGTTGTTTCGGATTTCCTGATAAGGCTGGTTTAATTTTTCACTAAAATCGATAAACGCTACTTCCGTAGGGTCGCCCAATTTAGTACCGTCTTCACTGATCGATGCATCATTCGCTAAAACACTGATTTCGATCAAGCGACGTTCGTCAGCTGTCCATTTTGAAGGGTCATTTGTGAAATCCCCAGTATCGCCATTACCTAAAAAGTAGTCAACAACTGTCATTTTGTTTTGTGTCAATGTACCAGTCTTATCTGTACAGATGATACTTGTCGAACCAAGTGTTTCAACTGCTGGAAGTTTTCGGATAATGGCATGACGTTTTGCCATTTTATTCGTTCCCAAAGATAACACGATTGTTACGATAGACTGTAATGCTTCTGGAATAGCAGCTACGGCTACGGCTACGGCAAACATCACTGCGCTGACGATATCTGCAGTCATATCTCCTGTACCTTCTCCAAGATAAATACGAAACAGTTGGATACCTAAAATCAATAAAGACAATGCCAAAATAGCCAAACTTAGTTTTTTACTGAATTTATCCAGACCTCGTTGTAACGGAGTGACTTGCTCAGTTGTTGATTCCAAAAGGCCAGCAACTTGTCCGATCTCCGTATTATTCCCAGTTGAAGTCACTAAGAATTTACCGCGTCCGTAAGTTACGATCGTTCCACTGAATACCATATTTGTACGATCTCCGATTGGTACCGTACTTGTGATATCCGTTACTTCTTTTTCTGCAGAAGTCGACTCTCCTGTCAGCATACCTTCATCTACTTTTAATGATCCCGCATCTAGTAAACGTCCATCAGCAGGTACATAATCGCCTGCGTCTAACAACACGATATCTCCTACCACAAGTTCGTTTGCCGGAATCGTTTTTTTCTTACCATCACGAATCACTCGAGCATCGGGCGCTGAAAGGTTTTTCAACGCTTCTAAAGAACCTTCTGCTTTTTTTGTTTGGACAACACTGATTATAGAATTCAACATCAATACTGCCAAAATAACTAAGAATTCGATGTAGTCACCCATGACCATCTGAATCAGTGCGACAATCAGCAATACGATAACCATTGCATCTTTGAAAGTTTCTAAGAACAATTTCCAAGTTGGCTTCTTCGGCTTTTCTTTTAGCTGGTTCAAGCCATCTCTTTCTAATTTTTCCTTCGCTTGCGTGGTGCTCAATCCATCGGTTGAGCTCTGCGTTTGCTGCATCAACGAGTCGATCGTTTCTTTATAGACCGCTTGTTGTGCTTGTTCCTTGTTTTCCAAATTTCATCCCCCATTTTTTGATCTTGGCCCTAGTCCTGTCTGAAAAAAAAGAGACCTAAGACAAATACGCATTTGTCTTAGGTCTCACCATTTCATACAATACCAGAAAACCATTTGGTTAACTTACTGTTGATATTATCGCAACAAACGTTGCCGGTTACTCCCCTAAGGAGATATTCAACTGTACTAATATCCTACCTTATTAACCTACAAAAAGCAACTACTTTAGCCCGATTTACCTACATTTTCATGAAAGGAGTGAAAAGTATATTCACCTTGGTAGGCTTCTTTCTTCTATCATGCTATACTAATGTTATTGTATGTAAGGAGGAACATTTTTGTGGTATCTAGTATTATAACCGCCCTTTATCTATTAAATGCACTTATTGCTTTGGTGGCTATTTTGATCAAACCCCGAGATGTAGCAGCCATTTGGGCATGGCTCTTAGTATTGTTTACCCTTCCTGGGGTGGGTTTTGTATTATATTTATTTTTCGGACGTGGATTAACGGATAAGAAAAAATTCTATCTCCGACAAAGTGACTTGAAAGAATTAGAAAACTTTCAGTCTTTTAGAGGAGATACCATTGAACATTATGATCCTGACATGGGCGATAAAGACAAACAGCAATTTGTCGACTTCTTCTCTTCATTAAATCGTATGCCGCTGACAAGAATGAATTCTGTCACTCTTCTCACAGACGGACAAGAGAAATTGGATTCACTGCTTCAAGATCTAAAAAAAGCCAAACATTCGATCCATATCGAATATTACGCATTTGTGACAGATAATATCGGCCAGCAAGTCTTACATGTTTTAGAAGAAAAAGCCGCAGAAGGCGTGGAAGTTCGAATATTATATGATGCATTTGGCTCTCATGGCACAAAAGCAAAAGATTTCAATCGTCTAATCAAAAATGGTGGACATGTCCATACATTTGTTACCTCACAAAAGGCATTACTTCGTTTCCGATTGAATTACCATGATCACCGAAAAATCGTTGTGATCGATGGAAAGATTAGTTATACAGGTGGTTTCAATATTGCCAATCAATATGTAAATACAACAAAAAAATTCGGCTATTGGCGCGATACGCATATACGGATTTTCGGTGCCGCTTCTTCTTTGCTCCAGCTTCGCTTCTTAACAGACTGGAACGTCTCGGTACCTGAAGAAGAAAAGGTCGGCTATCATTTGAATTATTTCTTTAAAAAAGCAGATCGAGATGAATCTAAGCTTGCTGATACATCCATCCAGCTTGTTTCAAGCGGACCGAATAACGAAAGGGAACAAATCAAGCTTTCATTTATCAAATTGATTACTTCTGCTAAAAAACGTGTTTGGATACAGACACCTTACCTTGTTCCTGATGAAAGTGTCATTGCTGCTTTAAAAATCGCAACTGCCTCTGGTGTAGATGTGAAAATCATGATTCCCAACAAACCGGATCATCCTTTTATTTATCGAGCAACACAATATTATGCTCGGCAGCTGATCAAGGAAAATGTACAAATCCTTGTCTATGAGAACGGCTTCCTCCATGCAAAAACATTGATAATGGATGATGAAATCTGCATGGTAGGTTCAGCAAATCAAGATATTCGTAGCTACCGATTGAATTTTGAAACAAGTGCTGTCATTTACGATCCTGAGTTTTTAGAAGAACTTGCTACTCAGTTCAAAGAAGATGAGACACATTGTTCATCCATGACAACTGAAACAGTCAAGGAAATGTCTAGCTGGCTATTATTCAAGCAACAAATTTCTCGATTATTTTCTCCAATCCTATAATTTTTTTATTCAAGTAGAGAAAAATATACTAAGATTAAAGGGACTGTGACAAAAATCTTGTCACAGTCCCTTCTTCCGAACAAACGGTGTTCTCCTGCCAACTCCTCGGTCACAAGTCACAATATTCAACAAACATGAGAAGCTGTTTTTTGAACTTGTTCCTTGTGACTCGGAGCTGGACGGCAGGCTCACGACCTCTTTCTTAAACGGTGTTCAAAAGCTTGCATCTGCGGTAATAAGTCCAACCAAGTTAAAAATATAAGAAGCTGTTTTTACTTGGCTGTTCTTATTACTTGATGCAGGGCAACTTTTTCACAACCTCTTCACTAAACGGTGTTCAATCAGCTGACCTTCGGTATTAGAGAAACAAACGGCAAAACATGAGAACTATTTTTCCGTTTGTTTCTCTAATACTCAGAACAGGACGCTGATCTCACAACTTCTTTCTTTTACTCTAATTCACCAGCTGCCCAATGATTGATGGGTCCATATTTGTGCCCTACATTTATTTCTTCACGAATTGCACGGTTTACATAGTCTTTTGCCAATCGGATCGCTTGTTCAACTGTTTTTCCTTTCGCTAACTCAGCTGCAATACATGCAGATAGCGAATCGCCAGTTCCGTTGATCCGGTCGGTAGGATAAAATGGTGCATTTAACCAAAATGATTTTCCTGATTCGAGCAATACGTAGTCATTGACTGTTTCTTGCTGCGCATTTTTAGCATGATGTCCTTTGATCATAACGTTTTTTGCACCCATATCTTGCAGTTCTTTTGCTGCTTGCACAAAATCTTCTTCAGCTGCTAATGTCCGTCCAGTCAGCTTTTCTGCTTCATAAAAATTAGGTGTCAGTACTTTGGCCAAAGGGACAAGCTTTTCTTTCAAGCTTTGCAAAGCAGATTCTTCTAGTAAAAGATTTCCATGTTTCGTTACGATTACGGGATCCACGACTAATGGTCCAAAATCATATTTTTGGTAATTTTTTACAACTGTCTCAATCAACTTTGAATCTGCTAGCATACCTGTTTTAGCTGCACGTATTTGAAAGTCCTTCGCAATCAGTTCAAATTCTTTGTCGATAAAATCTGTTGGCAATGTCACACTTGCTCCGATTCCGTAAGAATTACCTGCAACACATGCGGTCATGACAGAAACACCGTAAACATTTCTTGTAAAGAATGTATGCATATCTGCTTGCATCCCTGCGCTTCCATCGCTATCTGATCCTGCGATCGTCATTGCTTGTACATACTGATCTTCCATCAAATCGATTCCTCCATTTTTATAAAAAGATTTTTCATAATGCTGTTACTGTTTCTATCATATGTTTTTCAAAGTATCCCTCAGTAAATATACCACTACCTTTTCTTGGTAATCAAATTTATTTGAAAAACATTTGTAATAAATCAGAAAATAGTTGTCATTTGTTTGTATTCGCTATTCTAATAATAAATAACCACTATTTGATTTATATATATTTCAGTATCCTTCTTGTTTTCATATAACCAAAGGCGCTATGATTTCCATATGAAAAAAATAAAGTCAGGTGAAAAAAATGAAACTTGAGGATAAAAAAGTCATTTTGAAGAAAATCAAACGACTACCAGACCAAATAGATGGCTATACGATCTGTTCTTTCAAAAAAAACAGGAGTATAAAAGCTTATACGCAAAACACAGAAAAAGGAATAATCTATTTCCTGCATGAAGAAGGTTACGATACCCAAACCTTTATGTTTACTGAAAAAAAAGAATTTCATAAACAGATGAAAAAACTGATTGAAAAAGAATTTCCAAGAAGTCATAAACTCTATGTGAATCAGCAATTTTAACTTCTAACTGTTCTTTATTAATTAAAAATGTTCTGTAATAAAATAAAACTTTATAACAACTATAACAAAAACGAATACAAAACAGAAGTTCTATAAGTTATAATCATGGTTGTTAGGTGATTCATCTAGTAAAAACACCAGATTTCAAATTTCACACAATTTAAACTAGATCAATCATCAACCTTCTTCAAATTGTTAGAACCCTTTCCCGAGGAGCTGCAGCATAAGCAAAAAAACAAACAGGAAGCCAAATGGCTAAGACATTTTTTCTATTAGTCTAGTTGTTTCTCGTCGCAAGTTTAAGACTTTAGAAAGTTATTTCTAATGATGTTTGGGTTGTTTTGATCAATGATTATGCACAGCTCCTTACCTATTATTTATCTCAACAGATCTAACAAATTAATGGACTATTTAAGGAGTTTTTTTATGCTTACGATCTATTCTTCTCGCACACATAGTTACCATCTGATGGCAAACTGGCTGAAAGACCATCAAATGCCTTACAGAGAACGAATTTTCACACCTAAACAGCCTTTAACAAGGAAAGAGATATTTTATTTATTGTCATTAACAGAAAACGGATTTGACGATCTATTAGCTAAACGCTCGATTGATTATAAAAATTTGAAAGATCAAATCGACCAATGTACGACCTCAGAGCTTGTCGATCTGATCGTCTCGCATTTTACTTTGTTACAACGTCCCATCATTACTGACGGAAAGAAATTATTAGTCGGATTCAATGAAGATAGCATGCGTCTTTTTATCCCTGTACAATGGCGCAGAAGTCAACTGAAATCTGTCTATAACGATTTTACATGGGTAAGCAATCTAGAAAATTCTACGGATTTAGATGATGAATTTTTAAATTATTATATATAAAAAAGACTGTGACAAAAGCGTGTCACAGTCTTTTTTTCTACGCCGGATAAATAGAATATTTTTACAAATCTGAATACATTCACCAGTAATAAGCACTTTGAGTGAATTGACGATAAGAATGACGGACCAGACTGCCATAAATGATCAAGAAGACACCCGTTCCTACCGTAACAAAAAATATAGAGGCACCGATACTACCATCCATATACCACATTAAAGAAGCCAAAAGTGGGAAAAGTGAAAAAATACATAATCCGATTCCTGCAATCAGTGAGAAGCCAAAACTTCGCTGATACTCTTCTTCTTTTTCTTTTGCTTCTGCTAATACTTTTTCAGGTATTTTCCGATGGTGCAAAAAGTGATTTAAACGTGTGATTTTCATACCAGAAGCAATAAAAAAACCGACAGCTAATGCTATACCGAAAATCAGACAAGAAATACCCATGAACACATATCCTGCTGAACAAAAGAAAAAAATACTTGCAAAAGATAAGCTAATGAATAGAACACCTGATGCCACTTGGAGACTTGCCGCTCTGTATTCTTTCCAGTAGTTTTCTGCTTCGCTTAAATAAATAGAAGCTGTGTTTGTTTCCGTCTCGTCAGCTTGATGTTTTTTTTCGACATCTAGTTCTTCTAATAATTCATCGATTGAACCAAATGTCGAAATTACTGTACCGATGGCCTCCTGTTCATTTTTTCCTTCTCCCATCAATTCATGATAATGGTCTTCCATATTTGCCAACAAATCAGTTTTCAGCTTATCTATCTCGGTACTTTGAGGTACTCCGATAAAAAGACTGTCTAAATAATTACGGATTGTATCCATTTAATTTCCCTCCAAAAATTGATCGACTACGTCTTTCGTCGTCAGCCACTCTTGCTTTTTTTCTTCTAAAAGATTACGCCCTATTTCAGTGATTTTATAATATGTCCGCTTTTTTCCATGAGTCACTTCTCCAGGATACGAAACAATCAGTTGATTCTTTTCTAAACGGGCAAAAACGGAGTAAAGTGTTGTCTCTTTGATCACATAGGAATCATTTGTCCTCTCACGAATCGTTTTAGAAATTTCATATCCATAAGAATCGTTTTTGTTAAGGATCGATAAAATAATCGCATCATTGTATCCGCGTATTCCATCACTTGAAATCATTTTCTTTCCTCCATATTACTCCATCTGTCGTTGTAATTAGAATAGCATGATTACTTCATCAGGTAAAGTAATTTTTTACAAAAAAATAAAAGGAACAGAAAGCAAAAGAAGCGTTATGCTTTTTTGCTTTCTGTTCCCTTAATTTATTTATTTTACAACCATGACGTTACATGATGCGTGGTTGACTACATAGGAAGTAGTGGAACCTACTAGTGCACGTTCTACCGCATTCAGACCTGTCGCCCCCATGACAATCAGATCGATTGGTTCTTTCGATTCATGGAAATTAGCAATCAGTGTCTTTGGATAACCGTAAAGAACATATGTCTCGATATCTGTCAGGCCTTTTTCAATTGCCAAGTTTCGATGTTCTTTCATCTGGTTTTCCGCAACCTCATCCAATTCTTCCTGAAGGCTTGTTGTAACAAATGCAAAATCACCAAAGTAATTGCCTGTTACTTCATTGACATACAGGATGTGCAACGTTGCCTGATTTCGTTTGGCAATCGTGATTGCCTCAAGAAATGCTTTTTCTGCCTTTTCAGAACCATCAATTGCTACTAAAATATTACGATAAGTATCTACCATTGTAAACGCCTCCTTCACTGTTAGTGTAGCACGATTACAGTGTTAGAACAAACATTTTGTGAACGTTTTATCAAAAAATATCAGGCATCAAATCCGTTTTTTTCAGAGACCGTTTTAAACCAGCGACCTGATTTTTTGATCGTCCGTTTACCGTCTTGTGCCAAATCAACAGCGATAAAGCCATAGCGATTCTTATAAGCATTTGTCCAAGACCAGTTGTCCATACATGTCCACATGTGGTAACCCACACAATTGGTTCCTTCTTGGATTGCTTGATGGACGTATTTCAAATGATCCGTAACAAACTCGATCCGGTAATCATCTTCAATAATTCCTTCGCTGTTAACAAATCGTTCTTCCCCTTCGACCCCCATCCCATTTTCAGAAATATAGCATTTGATATTACCATAGTTTTCTCTTGTATTCGTTAAAATATCATAGATTCCTTTTTCGTAAATTTCCCATCCACGATATGGATTCATTTTTTTATTAGGCATGTCGTAATTATCAAAATAATCATCTGGCACGGGGCTATGTTCGTGATTGATTGGAGTTTCTTTTGCTTTGATTCGACGAGGCTGATAGTAATTGATTCCTAGCAGGTCAATCGTGTTTTCATGGATGAGTTCTAGGTCTCCTTCATGGATCTCTGGCATTATAGCCAATTCTTTGACAATTTCGATCAACTCTTGTGGAAACTCTCCTTTCACTGCAGGGTCAAGGAATGATCGGTTGAAGAATGCGTCAGCGATTTTCGCCGCTTTTACATCTTCTGGGTTCGTTTCATCTCTCGGATAGCTTGGTGTCAGATTCAAGATGATTCCGATCTCACCATCATGTCCGCCTTCATGGTAGGCTTTGATTGCCTTTGCGCTTGCTAGATTCTCATGATAGCCTACTTGGACCGCTTCTTTCATATTGATATGATTTGGATAGTGGAATTGATACAAGTAGCCTCCTTCTACAGGTACGATTGGTTCATTATGAGTAAACCATTTTTTGACCAGATCTCCAAACAATTCAAAGCACGCTGCTGCATAAGAAACATAAGCGTCGACCGTTTCTCTTGATAACCATCCGCCTTTTTCTTGCAGTGGTAGTGGCATATCGAAATGGTAAAGGTTCACAAAAGGTTCAATACCATTATCCAGCAATTCAGTAAAATAATCTCGATAAAAAGAAACAGCTTTTTGATTGATTTCACCTGTCCCTTCTGGAATCAAACGACTCCATTGGATAGATGTACGAAATGTGTTATGGCCAGTTTCTTTCATTAACTGAACATCTTCTTTGTATTTTGTGTAAACTTGCGAAGTTTTTTCAGGTCCTACTTGATCGAAGAATTTTTCAGGCTCTAATTCATACCAATGATCCCAAATATTTTCTCCTTTACCATCATCACTTACTCTTCCTTCTGTTTGCGGTCCGCTAGCAGCAGAACCCCACCAAAAATTTTCTGGGAATGTGTAGGTTTTCATTTTTTTACTTCCTCTCTTTTTTCTTGATACCGTAATCATAACGAACCCTAAAAAATAAATCAATACTTTTTATGAAAATGACTAGACATTTAAAATTTTTGGCGTTATACTTTGTATGTAATCGATTGCAAATAAATTTGAGGTGAATAAAAATGAACGGTTTTATGGACAAGCTTTCTGAGAAAATCATGCCCTTAGCTAATTTATTAGGGCAAAATCGTTACCTTACAGTGCTGCGGGATGCTTTCATGCTTTCCTTCCCTTTAACGATGTTCGGTTCGATCGTTGTCGTTATCAATAACTTGCCTTTTTTCAGTGACGCAACAAAGGGAACTTTATCGAACTTATTCGGTAATGGGCAAAATGCAACAATGAGCATCATGTCGGTTTTTGTTACTTTTGGTATCGGCTATTATTTATCAAAATCTTATGACGTGGAAGGTATTTTCGGTGGTGCCGTGTCTTTTGCCAGCTTCTTGATTCTTACGCCTTTTGCAATGAAAACCGCTGGCGGTGAAGATGTGACTGGTGTGCTTTCACTTGATCGTCTTGGCGCAAAAGGAATGTTCATTGGAATGATCGCTGCTTTCTTGGCTGGAGAAATCTACTGCAGAATCACGAAACGCGGCTGGCAGATCAAAATGCCTGATGGAGTTCCGCCTGCAGTAACAAAATCATTTGCCGCTTTGATCCCTGCTGTAGTGACACTAACTATTTTCTTAGTAATCAATGCTGTGATGACTGGTATTTTCAATGCTAACTTACATGACGTCGTTTATGAAGTGATCCAAAAACCATTAACTGGTTTGGGAAGTAGTTTACCTGCAACATTGATTGCTTTGTTCTTTGTCCAATTCTTATGGTTCTTCGGACTTCACGGACAAATCATCGTCAACTCTGTAATGGACCCGATTTGGAATACACTGATGCTTGATAACTTAGAAGCTTATCAACATGGAAAAGAATTACCACACATCATCACAAAACCATTCATGGAAACCTTCACTGTTGGTATTGGTGGCTCTGGAATGACTTTAGCTGTCGTTTTATTGATGGCCTTTGTTCTTAAAAAGAAACAGTATCGTGATGTTGGACGATTAGCTTTAGCACCTGGTATTTTCAATGTAAATGAACCAGCGATCTTTGGTCTACCGATCGTATTGAATGCAACAATCCTTATTCCTTGGGTCGTGGCACCTCTGATCGTAACGACGTTCAATTATTTGGTAATGGCTGCTGGACTTGTCCCTGCACCAACTGGCGTCTCTGTTCCATGGACTGTGCCAATCATTGCAAGCGGTGTCTTAGCAACAAATTCATGGCTTGGTGGTATGCTGCAAGTCATCGACTTTGTCATCGTTGCCTTTATCTGGTACCCGTTCTTGAAAGTATTAGATAAACAACCAGATTTAGATATTGCTTAATGGATCATTAAGGGGATGTGACAAGAAACTTGTCATATCCTCTTTTTTCGAATAACCAATGTTCCAGATGCTACTTCGAGTTGTCGGAAGCATAATCTTTCGTTATACTCTAGAAGAGGTGAATAACGTGCCAAAATACGAAGAAATCGCCAATATTTTAAGAGAACGTATCCGTTCAAAAGAGTATCCTCCCAATAGTTTTTTGCCTAATCAAGTCGACTTGGTAAAAGAATTTGGTGCGAGCCGGATGACAATCAAAAAAGCCATCAATATCTTAGCAATGGAAGGACTTGTCTATTCGCAGCGAGGATCAGGAACAAAAATCTTGAATCATCCATTTATGCAAAAAGACACATCGCCCGCTAACGAGTATGAAGGTTTGAGTCTCCAAATGAAACGCAGACATCGTTCTTTGAAGAGTCAAATCATTCATTTTGATGTTGAATTCCCTAATCAATATATCCAAGAACGATTGATGATCGATGCCGAGCAACCTGTCTACAATATTCACCGGTTAAGGATCTTAGATGGCGAGCCATATGTTTTAGAGCATACCTTTATGCCAGTCCATCTTGTGCCGGGTTTAAAAAAAGAACATTTGTTAGCCTCTATCTATGATCATCTTCATCAAGAATTGAATGTCCATTTTGCAGGGGCTTATCGTGCTATTTCTGCAGATAAAAGTGATGAATATGATCAGCAATATTTGAACTGTGCAGAAAACGATCCTGTACTGGAAGTTCAGCAAGTCGTCTATCTCAAAGATGGACAGCCGATTGAATATTCTTCCAGCCGAAACCGATTTGACGTTCGGAACTATTCTGTGCTGGATGTGCGTTCAACTTAAATGAAGAGGTTGTGAAAAAGACGTTTACCAAGAGATCGTGACAGTGGTAAGCAGTTTCAAGTAACAAGAAGAGATCGTGAAATCAACATTCTATCTAAGCATTAGCTCAAAAATAAAAAAATAACTCAGCATAAAAAGACTTATGACCACTCGCAATGATTCTAAAGTTAGCTTTTTGAAATCGATGCAACTAGTCGTAAGTCTTTTTATTTTATTGATCCATTCCTTCTCTTTTCCATCCTTGATTCCTTCCTAATACTTTAAAAGACAAATTAATTGCAAAATAGAGATGCACCCTCTATACTATGTCTAAATCGATCACTTACTTTTTGTAAGTTAACAGGAGGAAATTTATCATGGATACACAAATTAGAGGAATTCACCACGTCACAGCAATGACATCTAGCGCTACAAAAATCTACCGCTTTTTTACAGATATTTTAGGAATGCGCTTAATCAAAAAAACAGTTAACCAAGATGACATTGAAACTTACCATCTTTACTTTACAGATGACACCGGTGCGCCAGGAACAGATATGACTTTCTTTGATTTTCCAAATCAGCCAAAAGGAAAAAAAGGAACAGATACGATCTCTCGTGCTTCTTTCCGTGTGCCAAGTGACGCAGCTTTAGACTTTTGGTTGGAACGTTTTGAAAAATATGACGTTACTCATTCAGCAATCAATGAACGTTTCGGCAAAAAATATATCGAATTTGAAGATTTCGATAATCAGTATTATCAATTGATCTCTGACGAAAACAATCAAGGTGTAGCAGCTGGCATTCCTTGGAAAAACAGCAATGTACCGACAGAGTTTGCGATCACAGGACTTGGACCTGTCTTTGTCCGTGTCAGTCAATTAGAGCATATCCGCTTGATTCTTGAAAAAATCTTAGGATTCAAAGAAACAGACCATTCAGGAGATTTCTACTTATTTGAAATCGGTGAAGGCGGAAATGGTGCAAGCATCATTATTGAACATCGGACAGACTTGCCAAAAGCAATCGAAGGATTTGGAAATATCCATCACTTAGCATTGCGTGTAGCAGACAAAGAAGCATTGGAATACTGGATTCAAGTAATCAATAAGATTGAATTGCCAAATTCTGGTTTCGTCGATCGTTTCTATTTCCAATCTGAGTACTTCCTAGCCGCTCATCACGTACTGTTTGAATTAGCAACTGATGGTCCTGGATTCCTTGAAGATGAACCAGCAGAATCAGCAGGAGAAAAACTATCTCTTCCTCCATTCTTAGAAGAACGTCGTGAAGCCATTGAAGCCTATGTCCGTCCTTTCGATACAAGTGATGCAAATAAAAAACGTGAATAATCTCTTCATGCTACTTCATTTTTTGCATCTATAGAAACAGAAAAGAGGGAACAAAATGACCTACATTTTTGAAAAAGGAACAAGTGGCAAGCATTTGATCTTACTTCATGGCACAGGTGGCGATGAACATTCTTTACTGGATATCGCTCACTTTCTTGCACCAAACAGTACATTGCTTTCTTTTCGTGGCACGGTCCAAGAAGATGGGATGAATCGTTTTTTCAAGCGTAATGGATTGAATCAATTCGACCTGGACAGTTTGGAAAAAGAAACAGATAAACTCCATGAAAAAATCAAAGAAATCAGCGAAAAAGAACTGATACCGTTAAGTGATTGGCTGCTTGTCGGCTATTCAAATGGCGCAAACATCTCTGCTCATTTATTATTGGAGCGTGAGACCGAGCTAAATAAAGGGTTGTTTTTCCATCCGATGTCTCTAGGTGTTCATCAAAGCCGTTCCACATTAGAGGATAAAACCGTCTGGCTTTCTTATGGTGATAACGATCCAATCGTTTCCCCTGCTTCCTTTAAAGAATTGGCCGATCAATTCGAAACACGCCAAGCAAATGTGACTATTCAGCTAACTGTAACAGGTCATCAGTTGACGATGGACGAAATCGAGCAAGCGAGGGAATGGACAGACCACCTCTTAACTAAATAAAAGAAAAGAACTACGCGACTTACATAATACAACCTGAAGCAGATATCGATCTGGATCAGATTTTGTGAAAGTCGTAGTTTTTTGTGTCAGATAGGTTAGTCTCCACCAGCTACAATAACAGATTTATTATAAATAGCCGTTTTATGTTTCAACTCTTCCAATCCCCCGATTTTCTCACCTTTTGAATAAAAACCGTCAGTAATCCCTAATGCTTGAAAAATCGTCTGCTTGTAGGCAATTTCTGCATTCCATTCAACTGTATCAAGGATTTGCAGTGCTTTATGGATAGCTTCGATTCCTGATTCTCCACCTGTGTTGATCAATACGCCATGAGAGTTGAGCAGCAACATATGCGGTAATTCAAGATGCTGTTTTTTTACATAGTCGCTTGTCAATTCAGCAAGTTCTTCAGAGCAATTAGGCTCAAAGTCCATGACAGGAATCTCTTTTACTTTAGCTGTGGCTTCTGTCAAATTAGGCATAGGCAACCCAGTAGTCGCCCAGAACATTGCATTAGGCGCATGAGCATGGAGGACAGCTTTGATAGCTGGATTAGTCTCGTACATCGCTTCATGCATATTGATCTCCCGAGTTAAATGACCGACTCCGTCAACGATTCTACGCGTTCTTGGTTCTACTACTAGAACCTGTGCAGGAGAAATCTCTCCTAGATAGGCTTCTGACATCATGGTCGGCGTCATGATGATGTAGTCTTTTCCTTGATCATCAGTGGTTTTAAAGGAAAAATTCCCTCCTGCGACATTTGTGTTTTTCCTTTCGAAAATCACTCTTACGATACGTGCCATGTCCTGTCGTTCTCTCTCAAATAACATACGTCCATCTGACATAATGACCCCTCCATTATCTTTTTATAAAACTTTTTTCTCTCAATATTTCTTTGGCAGCTTCTTTTATTTTTATTGATTCTTCTATTTTCCGTTTTCTTTTTTCATCGTACTCTCTGAATAAAACGTGATTTCCATATTTATAGATCACTAGTGCGAAAAAAATGACCAATAGATTGATGATGATATTCTGAGTAAAGAGTCCATATAGAAATAGCAGAAGTGTACCACAAAGAGCGACTGTCCATTTTATTTTATCTGTCTCTTCTCTTTTCATAACTTTCCCACCATTTCAATGCTATTTTTGTAGTTCAGCATAACGTTCACTCGGTACTTTCGCTTTTATCATATATTTATAAAGTAGAACAAACAGTCCTAGAAAAATCACGCATCCTACAATCGCGAGAATATTCCTATTAAATGCCTCCGCAAATAAAACCCTGAACTCCGGCCCTTCTATGGATGACCATGTGATCAACTGTCCTTTCTTGATTCCCTCGACTGCTCCGCTTTTTTCTGCTAAATCACTGAGTATTGGCGCAAGGTAAGTGGCCCCGTACAAATAAATAGGCATCGTGATGATTCCCAAGATCAGCATACGAGCCAAGTTTCCTCCTGTTAAAAGTAATCCGCCGACCGCAATCGAATAGTTGATAATCCCTGCTAATGGCAATACTTGGTTTCCTGGCAAAATAATGGCATAACCAATAAACACAGGAACAAGTAAAATAGCAGTAACCCAAATTTCTGAACGACCAGCTAATATCGGCCAGTCCAATCCGATATATACTTCACGATCCTTAAACCGCTTTTTCATAAATTCTGACATAGCGTCTGCTAAAGGAGACAAAGATTGCATGAACATTTTAGAGATCATAGGAAACAAACTTAGTGCTGTAGCTGTTTGGATCGCTAGATTAAGAGAACCTGAAACGCCATACGCAGCAGCAAAGCCAAGCCCCAATCCAATAATGAATCCCATTACAGAGTTTTCAGAGAAGATCCCAATTTTCTTCTTCAATGCATTCGTATCCGCTCGTTTATTTAAAAATGAAAAACACGCTACGCTCAAATTGATAAAGGAATCCCAAGATGTATCCATCCAATCGATACCATCATAATCTATTGCTTCTTTTAGGCTCTATACTTTTTGATGTTGGTGGATGACACCAGCATCTTTTTTATTTTCCAAAACATATAGAAAAGACACCTTGAAATCCTTTAGAATTAATTTGGCGAACCAACCCAAAAGGAGGAATCAAGATGTCTTACACTCACCTTATCAAAGAAACATTAGATATTCTAGACTTATCAGTTACTTTTAACGAAAATTGTCTCACAAAAGAAAAATACAAAGGGCAAATCTGTCATATTTATCGTGGAAACTTGATTTATACAGCCCAAGAATGCATCCACTGTAAACACCAGATTGCTTCAGATATTGTGCGTTGGGGTACAACAACCGTCCGGTTGTTAATGAACGATGTTTCTGAATACCGTACCTACCTCGAATTGAAAAAGCAACGCTTCAAATGCAAAGCTTGTCAGCGGACCTTTGTCGCAGATACTTCTGTTGCGAAAAAACATTGTTTCATCAGTGAGAAAGTCCGCTGGTCTGTCGTGACTCGTCTGAAAAAAAATACCTCAATGACAGAGATCGCCGCTCAGAAAAATCTATCGGTCTCTTCTGTTTACCGTATTATGAAGCGATTTTATCGTCCGTTGAATCCTTTTCGGACACCGTTACCTAAGGTACTTTGTTTTGATGAATTCAAATCAGTTCGGGGTGTTTCAGGTGCTATGAGTTTCATCATGATGGATGGACAAACACAGCGCTTATTGGACATTGTCGAGAACCGACAACTGCCTTTTTTAAAACGTTATTTTAGTCATTTTTCACGAGAAATTCGTGAAGCGGTCGAATGGATCGTGATTGATATGTACGCTCCTTATGTATCGCTCGTTAAAAAGCTGTTTCCAAAAGCACAGCTGATTATTGACCGGTTTCACATCGTCCAACATATTGGTCGTACCTTTCGCAATCATCGAATCAAAGAAACGAACCAACTATTAAAAAGCAAAGAACAAAAACACTATCAATTAGGTAAGCAATTAAAAAGATACTGGAAACTTCTTCAAAAAGATGAACGCAAGCTTGATTATACTCGACGCCTTTGGCGACCTGGCTTCAAAGCTCATTTAACAGAGACCGATATTGTGGATCGCTTACTGAAAGGGAGCCCTGCTTTGCGTGTAGGCTATCAGTTATATCAAGACTTTCTTTACGCTGTAAAGGAACGAGACTACGTATCGTTTGAAGAACTACTTACCAATAATATCATGCTTCCCGAAGGCTATCAGACGACCTTGAGAACGTTCCAGAAATTTCTGCCACAAATCAAAAATGCTTTACAACAAAGTTATTCAAATGGCCCACTTGAATGTCTGAACAACCATATCAAAGTGTTAAAACGAAATGCATATGGCTTTCGTAGCTTTTATAATTTCAAATTGCGCATCATGATTCGTCATGGCAACGCATTGATTTTCAACTAAAAAAGATCAAGAGGAACTGATCCACTTGATCTCCAATTATTCTAAGATTTCTCTTTACCAACATCATTTGACAAAGAGCCTTCTTTTATAACCGTTATATGTTGCCTAAATAGGAATCAAACAATATCGAAAAAAGGAGGTGTGACAAAAGTCACACCTCCTTTTTTCGAATAAACGGTATTCAAATCAGAACACTGATTTCACAACCACTTTATTTCAGGTCGTTTTCAATCACCTTTACCGC
Organism: Enterococcus sp. SB12; assembly: GCF_030910025.2. Classification (NCBI taxonomy): domain Bacteria; kingdom Bacillati; phylum Bacillota; class Bacilli; order Lactobacillales; family Enterococcaceae; genus Enterococcus; species Enterococcus sp. SB12. Next base: position 1,669,117 of record NZ_CP175675.1, read on the forward strand.
GTAATCATTTCCGTTGAAACGCGCTATTTTTTTTGCGTCCATATATCTTTCTAAATAATCGTCTTCTCCTAATTGCTTATGGCAAGAAGCAATTTCATAAAGCAAGTATTCCAATGCATAAGTCGATTTATGTTTCTTATTATACTCAATACCCTTCTCACATAATTGGATTGCTTTATCATAATCCTCGATTTTACGGTAATAGGTGGCGATATCATAATATACAATGCAGACCATCAGATTATCAAAATCAGTCTCACTCAATATTTTAAGTGTACGCTCCACATAAACTTTCGCAAAATCTAATTCTCCTTTTGACAAGTAGATCATTGCCACGTTTGCAGCTGCTTGTAAGTGATGGATATCTGTTTCGGTCGTTTGTTCCAACACTTGATTAAAATAAAATAATGCTGCATCTGGTTTTTTCGCATAAAGATGATCAAGCAGTCCTTGATAAAATAAAATTTGATTTAAAAGATCAGAATTACTTACTTTTTCCTGATCGATCGTTTGTAAAATTTTATAAGATTCTTGGTATTTTGATACAGAATTCAATGATTGAATCTCATTTATTTTTTTCCTGATTTTGTCTTCTTCTGTTTCTACTAATATATCGGAGATCTCGACATTCAGCTTTTTGCAAAGCGCACTTAAGATATTGATGCCTGGCGACATATTCTTGTTTTCGATATTGCTGACAGTTGCTTGTTCACAAATGCCTTCTGCTAATTGTACTTGTGTTAACCCCTTTTTCTTTCGGTATTCTTTTAGTAATGCTCCATCTACTTTAATCAAAACAATTTCCTTCCCTTTAAAAAATTATTTCTCCTTTATATCATACACAAAAAAAAGTTCTAAACAACCAAAAATGTTTAGAACAGAATAAAAATTTTAATTTTAAAATAATATTCAAATTAAACAACTGGCGTATCTGTTCCTTGATTTCTTTTTGTGTTATCTGAATAATTATCGCTTACAGTTATAACACATAGTGAAAATTGTCATGGCGAGAAAGTCTAAGAATATTTTTAAACATAACTATTTCTTTCTTACGTGTGTATAATGACGACAGCACACCTATCAATTAATATAATTATTTTATTTTTTTATGTTCTCAATCATCATGTTTATTTTTAATGACACAACTTCTCGTATTTATCTGGCACAACATATAAATCGATCAAAAAATTGTTGCGTGTTTTTTTTGAAAATTGGAGTTTCAACTTGATTACAAAATTTAAATTTAGAAGTTGTGAAAACAGCGAGAGACAGTTTAATATTCAAAATATACATAGGCTACTCGAACGCTGTGTTTTTTAGTATACTAGTAAGAAACGAAGGGATAGACTCATTCCAATAAGGAGGATTTCATGAAGACAATTCTTTTTGCTCCTGCAGTATTCAATTTAGCTGAGACAACACGAATGATTGAGGTTGCCAAAGCTATGAAAGACCGTTATTACTGTGTATTCTTTGGCTTTTCTAAAACTTTTGCTCCTTTGATCACAGAAAGTGGCTTTGAGTATCATTTACTAGCGCCGATCCTTACGAAAAAACAAGAAGAACAAATCATAAAATTTGACCAGTTGCGTACACTTAAAAACCCTTTTACCAAAGAAATGGTTGCCTCTCGTATCACTAGTGAACAGAGTCTGATTGCTAAGTTTGAGCCTCGACTGATTGTGACAGGTTCGAATGTGACAATTTTTTTATCGGCCCGCAGTAAAAAGATTCCTTTAGTATATGTTAAACCCTATGCTTTGAGTGAACCTTTTTTTCAATCAGAGCATGCGCTGATGCCCCACGAGTTACGTTTCTTCGGCCCTTTAAGCAATCCCCTTTGGCACTGGACAAAAAAGCGTATAGTAAATACCCGATGGATCCCCAATGCCTTCAAACACGCTGCACAAAAAGAAATGCTTCCTTTACCAAAAACAAGTTTACAAATGATTGATGCTGATCTAAATCTCATCACAACGCCTAAATTATTTTTGGAAGAAGAACAGCTGCCGGAAAATTATCGAATCGTTGGTCCAATTTTTGCTAAGCTCAGTACTTCCTTGCCTGAAGAAGTGCTAACTTTTATACAGCGAAAGCAACAAGAAAGAAAACGTATTATCTATTTCGCAATGGGTAGTTCAGGCAATCCGCGTATGTTACGCAAAATTTTGTTCTTCTTACAAAAACAACCGGATCTAGCGGTTATTGCACCTATTGACTATCTGCTTGATGACATTCAATCTGACTCAGAAGATCTTTTAATAACAGAATATCTGTCTAGTCATCTTTTGCATGAATTCATTGATTTTTCTTTTATCCACGGCGGGGAAGGGACCGTCCAAACTGCCTGTGAATCCGGCAAACCGTTTATCGGTGTGGGGATGCAATTTGAGCAAAGCTGTAATATTGACTATTGTGTAAAATACGGAAACGCAATCGCCCTCACAAAACCAGTGACTGAAAGAAAACTGCAGATTGCTCTGCGCGAAGTTTCTTCACCCAAGATTCGTCAGCAGGCACGCACGCTGCAAGCCGTTTTTCCAATAAATGGTCCACAACAAGCAATTCAAGAAATTGAAACCTTCCTGAGCAACCACCCAATATAGTTTCAAGTAGAAAAAGCTTTTTTAATAGAGACTCATCAGTAATTTCGCTATTCGAGACCCAGACAGTGAAAATACAAAAAAAGTAAATAGTGGATTGAAAAGTTAGAGTTACTTAAATTACGGTGTCTAAAAAACACAAAATCATCCTTAAAATAAAAGATCTGACGCTATCCAAATGAGCATAGGTAGCGTCTGCCATTTATTCTTAGTCAAATTCTTTGACACCTTTCTCTGGTTGGATCATCTCAACGTTTCTTCAAAAGAAAGACCATAATAATTAGGCAAATACATTTTCTTAAAATGTGTCATATAGATCTAGAAGCATCGCTTTGTAGAGATTTGTGCTGCTAGTCCCCTCAACAATTACTAAATCAAATGTAGGATTTACCACTTTATCTTTAATAATCAACCTCCCTCTTCTGTTGAGACAATGATCTCGCAATCCGATGCATACTCCTATATAAACTGCCAGCAATCCCCACATGCTGAGTAGATCATGTCAGAATGTTCTATGTCGTCAGCAACGATACACTAAAAGTCACGTTCACCATGACTGATTGCTATTCCCAGCGCAATTATTTCTATACACGTTTCATGATTTGAATAAACACTCTCATCATACATATTACCATTCATACACCATACTGCAGCCCCTACTATATGGTTGTAAGCTCCCAAATCTATATTTGACTTGATCACTTTGGTAGTAGATCTACTAATTCTAAATCCATTGCTGATAAAATTTTCATTTTTACCTCCTTCTTTCTGCCAAAACAGTTAAAACAATAATAATCTTTATGTAAAAAAGGGCTGTGACAAAAGCCTTGTCACAGTCCCATATTCCGAATAAACGGTGGTCAAAAGCTTGCATCTGCGGTAATAAGTTCAACCAAACGAAAAATAAGCCAACATTTCACAAAAATTTAAGAAGCAATTTTCGTAAATTTCTTCTTATTTCTTGAAGCTAACCACTTCTGTCACAACCACTTTTAGAACATTTAAAGCTTCGATGTGACAAACCATCTATGCTGCTCGATCATAAAATTGATAGCAAAAATTCCACAGAGTACATATGTCCCCCATGAAAACAAAACATTCATATGCGGTACAATGATCTTTGGAAGAATCACGATTAAAAATGATGCCAGTGCCCAAATCCATCGATTGATTTGAATATGATATGTAGCTAGCATATTCAATATAAGGTGACTAGCCGTTAATAAAAAGATAAAAACAAAAAATAAAGTCAGCCAATACATTGTTTCCCACCTTCTAAAAACCAAACTTAGACAGTTTGGACTTCGTTTTCTCCACGACTTTGTTCATCTGACAGCATCTTTTTATCATAAGCTTTTACAAATGGATAATAGATAATAAATGCTATCAATGTGTTGATCATGATCAAGATAACAACACGCCAGTCATTTCCTGCTGAAAGATAACCGCCGATTGGAGCTGGTAATGTCCATGTTGGCAAAACAGTAAATCTATTGACCATTTCTAATTTGACTGCAAAATAACTGATAATAGTCAAAACTAAAGGAACTAAGTTGAACGGGATGAACATGTAAGGATTCAACATCATAGGAGCTCCAAAAATCATGGGCTCATTGATATTGAAGATACCAGGAATAATAGAAAAACGACCAACCTCTTTCAAGAATTTTGATTTACAGAAGAATATAAACAAAACAGATACCACGATCGTTGCTCCTGCACCACCAATTGTTACCGTCCATTGATAAAACTGTTCAGGAGCGATATAGGGTAATTGGGTGGCAGCTGTACCATCTGCCAATGCCTTTGCATTCTCATCCAACATGATCAGCCACATTGGACGAACAACAGCCCCTACAATACTCATGCCATGGATACCAAATGACCACAACAAATGGATCAAAAACATTGGTAGTAAAACACCAAGCAAATTATTCCCTAAAATATTGGTTAAAGGCTCGAATAACGATAATAAGGCAGCGTTTACATCAAAGCCCGCGACGCTTCGAATCAGCCAAGTAATTGTTAAAATGACTGCACCTGGAATCAATGCCTCAAAACTACGGGCAACAGCAGGTGGCACTTGTTCTGGCATTTTGATAGTAATATTTCGATTTTTAAAGAAACGATATACTTCCACTGCAAAAATCATAGATAAGATCCCCGCAAACATCCCAGATGCTCCCAAAGAACTCATAGGTAAGACCCAGCCAAGAGGTGCCTCTTCAGGAGTTAAAACGTTTACAGGAACTTGTAACATAAAGAACGTTCCTAAAGATAATATACCACCTGTCACACTATCTAATCCATATGATTTAGCTAGATCCGAACCCATAACAAAAGTTGCATAAATAGCCATCAATCCCATCGTCATCCTAAAGGGTAAAACAATCGTTGCCGAATAAGGGGCAATAAATTCATTCCATCCAGGAAACGGTAAATTGATAAAGACCATAAAAAATGTCCCAATCAAAATCAATGACAATGTTGAAACAACCCCATTACGAATTGCTAATAAATGACGCTGTGTACCAATTTTTGCCATTGGTGGGACAAGTTTCTCTTCGACCCATTTCATCAGCTTTTCCACTAAAACCACTCCTTTTCAATAAAATATGAACCATTCATTGCATGACAACGCAAAGAATGTTCATAACTAATTATATAATTAAGAAATTTTATTTCAATATATTCTCTTAAATAATCAAATTTATTTTTAAGAATCCTGAAAATAAGTTTTCTAAATCATAGGAGCAACAAAAAAATTCGATAATTAACAAAAATCAAAATGATTAAATCTAGTGATTGAAACATATCATTTCAAAAAAATTTTGTAAATTCACCCATAAATATCACCCTATTTAACTTTTTTCATCGTACACTAAAATTCAAAACAACTATCTTTAATCTTTACTTCTTGGTTTTGTTTTAATAAATTTCCTTCAAAAATGCCTGGAGAAACTACAATGATCACCGTATCTTTTTGTGCTTGCTCCAACTTCTTCAAATCTATAATAGCTAACAGTGTCCCTTCTTTTACCTCCTGGTTACTTTCAACCCGTATCTGAAACGGACTTCCTTCGAGTTCAACCGTATCTAAACCCATATGGATCAGTATTTTTCTGCCAGATTCACTTTCGATCGTTATGGCATGTCGGGTAGGAAATATATTATCGATTATTCCTTTAACTGGCGCATGGATATATCCATCATGATTCGTTATAGCGTATCCAACTCCTATCATTTTTGAAGAAAAGACCTCGTCTTTTACTGCTGTTAATGGAATAATTTGACCACTAGCTACAGCTTTTAGAATGTTTCTTGTTTTAAAGAAATGCACTTTTTATCACCTCTACTTTAATGCTGGCCAATATTTTTTGTTTACTTTGATCATTTCATCTAGTATTTTTTTGCGACTCTGGCATTTGGTACGGTTTGATTCAATGTAAATGCTTGTAAAGCTTTTTGATAAGAACCTTCAAAGTAAGCATCTACTAGTAACTTCTCTGCTGCAACTTGTGCCTCCATCAATCCTTTATGAAAATCACTGATTGGTTTTCTTAGTGTAATTGGCTCCACACCAGTTGCACCAACATATGCCGGTATTTCAACAACTGCATCTGACCGTAGATTCGGAATCGCCCCTTGATTAGGAACGATTAGCATAAAGCGACGACGATCATCATTCAACAAGGAAATAGCTATATCGACGATATATTGTCCATGCTCCCCAAAATTAAAGTTCAATACTTCTTCCACAATACCGCGGCGTATTTTATCAGCCATTTCTTTGGTATTTTTCTCTCGTCCATCCATGACCATATTAGCACGTGTATACTCTTTGTCAGTATGCTCAACGACCATATCAGGATATAAGTAATACTCTAAGTAATTATTCGGGATATTACTTGGAAAATTTTTCGTGATGACTGACATCATTTGAAATGTTTTTTGCCAAGTTTTGTCTCCCATATTAAAATCGGCGACTTGCATTTCTTTTGTTATTAGTTTTTCAATAATCTCTGGCATAATTTCTCGTTGCAATTCTTTATCATAAATCGATGTATACCAGCCAAAGTGGTTTAAACCATAATACGTAACGATCCAATTCTTACGATCATAACCGTAATTCACTGCAATCGTTTCTTCAATTGAAATAGTCATATCACAGGCATTAATCATTTTTACATTCGGATATTTACGACGAACAGCTTCAGAAACGATCGACTCTGGATTTGTATAATTCAAAATCCATGCTTTGGGGGCATAGTCTTGTATATGATCGACAATTTCCAATAAACCTTTGATTGAGCGCATCCCATAAGCAAATCCTCCGAGTCCACACGTTTCTTGTCCTACTAATCCATGTTTAAGTGGAATCTTTTCGTCCTTTTCTCGCATCTCCAATCCTCCAACACGAATTTGTGAGAAAACAAAATCGCATCCTGTAAAAGCAAGCTTTGGATCATCCGTTGCACGAATGCGAATATTTGAAAAACCTTTTCTTTTCAGCATAAATTTAACAATCAAGTACATATCCATATTTCTTTCTTCATCAATATCATATAAACGTATTTCAGATAATGGCAACCGTTTTTCATTGTTCAAAATGGCTTGAACGATTCCTGGTGTATACGTACTCCCGCCTCCAGCTATAGTGATAATCTGTTTTTTCATCATCATCTTTTCCTTTCTATTCTTCTAATAATTTATTGAATTCTGCCATAACATAAGTCACTTCTAAGCCGATGATAATTTGATAATTTTTTTCAGTTGGTTTAATGATCCCGCTTATCCCTAATTGCTTGATTCGCTGTTCCTCGACCATGGTGGGATCCACTACCTCTACCCGTAGGCGTGTATTACAACTATAGACATCCAGGATATTGGCTTTTCCTCCAAACGCTTGTAGCATTTTTGTTGCCATATATTCATAATTTTTACTTGCTAACCCTAACTCTGTTTCTTCTAAGGTTACTTCATTGCCAAACTCTGCCTTAGCTTCACGTCCTAATGTCTGAATGTTTCTCTTATTGATCAAATAATAAAAAGTAACGTAATACAAGGCAAAAAAGAAAATTCCGATTGGAAGAATCAAAATAGCATTGGTAGCGATTCGAAAATTGATGAGATAATCAACAATACATGCTCCGAATGTAAAACCAATTCGTATATTGAATAAGTAACATACAATCCCTGCTAAACCGGCAAAAAGTGCATGGATCACGTACAACATAGGAGAAAGAAACATGAAACTAAATTCAACAGGCTCAGTGATATTTGCAATAAATGAAGTTCCTGCACCGCTTCCCATGATTCCTTTGACCATCTCTTTATTTTCTTTATAAGCTGCTTTATAGATAGCTAGACATATAGCTGGTATACCAAACATCATTACTACAAAAAAACCTGATAAAAACAGTCCAGCCTGAGGATCTCCGTTGATAAAGCGTGTCATCTCTCCTCTGAAAACTTCCTTGCTAGGAGATGTATAGCTTCCTAAATCGTAATAAATATACGTATTCAACACATGGTGCAGTCCAAAGGGGATCAGCAAACGATTCAAAAACATAAATATCCCCACACCTAATGCCCCCATATCAACGAGCAGTTTTGCAAAATTATCAATCCCAATTTGGATGAGCGGCCAGATAAAGCCCAAAAAAACAGCTGCGATTGTTTGTAGAATCATCACCATAGTCAATGGGAATTTTTCGCCCGCAAAATAAGAAAAAACTACTGGTAATTTTTGTTCTTTAAAGCGATTATACGTCCATGCCGCTACTAAACCGGAAATAATTCCACCAAAAATCCCCATATTCACTTCTGGGTCCATAATTTCTAAGCCTTTTTTCAAGGTAGCAATCGCTAAAAAACCAGTAAGTGCAGGTATTCCTTTGTCCTTATTTTTGACAAAACCGATTGCAACTCCTATAGCAAATAAGATATCCAAGTTTCCAAAAACGGCATTTCCAGCTGCACCGATTACTGGGATGTTCAGCATATCATCAGCTGATAAACGCATGATCAATCCCGCTAATGGCATCGCTGCAACTGGAAGTAGCATCGCTCTTCCAAGTTTCTGCACATTTGATTTAACATTCATTTTTATTCCTCCTCTATTAAATATCCTCATATGTTACTAACTCAATCAAAGAATCATTTTTCACTTTTTGAGAAAATGCTGAATGAATTAAAAATTCGACTTGGTGGGTACGAGGATACACAAAACTTGAACCATTTAACAATTCCTGATCCAAATACGCTGCGTGACACATGACTTCGATCGTTTTATCTTCTCTCAATATCATGAGTAAACTTGCCAAATATTCTTCCACACTCGTATTGATTTGTCGTTTTTTTTCATCAGTTTCTCCTACGACATCGAAACAAGGCTCAAAATAATCGACATGACGAACTTCATCTTTTCGTTCAAAGTTGCTCCGAACCGGCAAATCATATTTTTTTGCTAATGTAACAACTACCTCCTGATTTTTATCCAAAGTATGAGTATGATGATGACTGTCTAAATGAGTTGGTATGATCCCCGCATGATAAATTTTTTGAATCTGAGCATTCCATTCCTGATACAGTTGATCTTTGTCAATGTTAAATGGATGCTGATAATAAGATAAGGATCTGAACTCTCCGCTTTCGATAAGAGTATCGACAGTTTTGAGAAGTGGTTTGCCATACGTCAATGTTAAATGGACTCCTACACCTAGCCTAGGCATTTCCTTTCTTAGTTTCACAGCGTGCTCGAAACCCGGCATATTTGCCATCAATGTAGTTGATGTCAAAATTCCTCGCTGATAAGCATCCATAATCCCATAATTCACACCATGGCTATAGCCAAAATCATCCGAATTAAAAATCACTTTTCCCATTTCATTCTCCTTCTTTTTTCTACTAAAATAGGCGCAACCAAATAATCATAGTCCATTTACTATGTGTCATTTGGTTGCGCCTATAGATAGTTACGCCCTTATTTTAATAGATTCGTGCTAGATGAATTGCCAAATAGATGATTTCATTTTCTTGAATGGCAAGTTGAAATGGCTGTTCGATGATATCTTTAATCTTTAGTGCTGTACAATACGCTTTGCTATGTTTAAATGTTTCAGTAAAAAAAACAATATTTTCTACTGGCGTTTCTTCCTGATAAATCAAGCGTTTAACCAGGAATTTGATATGAACCATTAAGCGATGATAAGTCAGTGATTCTTTATCATAAACGTTTGAATAGGATTTTTCTAGATGGGACAAAATCGTGGTCGTCATTTCTACTATTTTTAAGCTCTTTAAACTATTAGGCTCTCCTAGCTCAGCATTAATGATATGCATAGTGATGAATCCTACTTCATTTGACCCTAACTCGGTTTGATATCGATGATTGATTCGCTCGACCACTTCTATTGCTATATCATATTCATTTGGATAAAGGAATCTCATTTCTGGCAACATAATTGCTGTGACATCTCTATCTTCTCTTTTTCGTTGAATAGCAAAATAAATATGATCTGTCAATGTAATATAGATATTTGAATCTAATGGAGAGGAGATCCTAGCTGTTATCAGTTCAATCACTTCTTCCGCAAAATCCATAAATTCGATTGGAATCTGCGAGACTATCTCACTGAATCGTTTGATCTTTTCTTTAGAATCTAATACAAATAATTTGTCAGCATCCTCAACATCAAATGGCTTACTCACTTTAGCAGAAAAGCCAATCCCTTTCCCCATCGCAATTTTTTCTATTCCATCGTCATCGATCAATACAGCATTATGATTCAGCTTTTTCATCACATACACCGTTAATTCACCTCCTCTATATGATAAAACAAAACAACTTGCAGACTCCTTCATACATATTTTTGTCTCCAAACAATTTTTAAAGACAAAAAACGACCTAAGAAAGAACCCTTTCTTAGGTCGTGCCTAATTGAATAGTAGCACCCTACATAATTTACAAAAATAGTTTAACACATAATAAAAGCGTTATCAATATCTTTTTTACTCGTTTTATGATAATACTTGTATCGAATTGATTTGGAGGTAATTACATAAAAACAAAAAAAATATAGCAACTCTCTATAAGAAAGTTGCTATATTGATAATTATACCGGCGGCCGGGGTCGAACCGGCACGTCCTCAACGGACACTGGATTTTGAGTCCAGCGCGTCTGCCAATTCCGCCACGCCGGCAAATTTAAAAATAATAACTGGGGTAGCTGGATTCGAACCAACGCATGAGGGAGTCAAAGTCCCTTGCCTTACCGCT